>NZ_QAJI01000004.1:4123-269698 GCF_003852495.1 Taibaiella sp. KBW10
TTACAGGAACCTGGTCACCGGCTTTGAATAATACCGCTACGACGACCTATACCTTCACGCCAACGGTTGGACAATGCGCGAATACGGCTACCATGACGATTACGGTGAATCCCAGTATCACCCCAACGTTTACACAAGTCGCTGCAATCTGTTCCGGTGCTACTTTAGCTGCTTTACCAACGACTTCTAATAACAGTATAACGGGAACTTGGTCGCCTGCATTGAACAACACCGCAACGACTACTTATACGTTTACCCCAACAGCCGGTCAATGTGCTAATACAACAACGATGACGATTACGGTGAATCCTAGTATCACCCCGACATTTACGCAAGTTGCAGCTATTTGTCCCGGAGCTAGCTTTACTGCTTTACCCGCGACGTCTACTAATAATATTACGGGTACCTGGTCTCCTGCCTTAAATAATACAACGACGACCACGTATACCTTTACGCCAACAGCCGGTCAGTGTGCTGTAAATGCAACCATGACGCTTACCGTAAATTCTTATTTATCGGGTTTGAGAACAGTGACAATTTGTGCTGGTAGTAGTTATACGTTTAACGGGATTACCTATACAACGTCAAATAATACCGCAAAAGATACTCTGGCTAATGCGAATAGTTGTGATAGTATCCTTACCCTGAACCTTACTGTACTGCCTTTGAATGCACACACGCAAACCGTTACGGAATCGGGTTGTGGGGTAGTGGTACATAATGGAACAACCTATAATAACAGTACAGTACTGCGAGATACGCTGTATAGTCAATACGGATGTGATAGTATTTATCGTGTGACCAATATTGCTGTATATCCACAAAATGGTTTGGCAGTCTCTAAAGATACTTTTGGTTGTAACAAATTGGTTTATGGTGGCAAAACCTATCTCAGAGACACGGTATTGATAGATACACTTCGCTCCACAATCGGTTGTGACAGTATTTACAACACGGTACGCATTCATATTCAGAAGATATATCTTAACCTTAGCTTAAATCCGGAAATGCCTTATGAAGGAGAATATTTTATGATCCATACGGAAAATACGGAATCTGATCCTTATACTATTGTATCATGGAGTTCGGCCAGCCTGTTTGCTGATCAAACACTAAAAAGCCAACAGTTGGCGCTGCAACAAAATACGACAGTTTCTGTGATCGGTATAACCGCGGCCGGTTGCCGGGATACTGCAACGCTTCCTATTGTGGTCAGGCCATACCGTAAGGACGTTATGATTCCAAATGCTTTCTCGCCAAACGGAGATGGCAGGAACGATGTCTTTAAACCGGTACTGGCTATTGACAGAGCCTATAACCTAACTGATTTTAAAATCTTTAACCGATGGGGACAGGTGGTGTATACGACTTCTAATATCAATGCGGGTTGGGATGGTACTTCTTTTAATGGAAGTTTGCAGCCGCAAGATGTCTATTACTATACTTTGATGATCATATTTATGGATGGCACTAAGCAAGTATTTAAAGGGGATGTAACCCTGATTCGATAATAAGATTTCTTAATTTCTTTTAGATAAAATGCCCGTCTGGTTTATACACCGGACGGGCATTTTATTTGTCATCATTTTCTTTAAGTGGATAGGCTAATGTGGCTTGCTTTTTAGGGGATAAAAGCAATGATTACGAATGGATTTGGTATAGATTATTTTTTAATAAAAGTGGGTAAATATTCTTTCTTTTGTTTTTCAAATATTATATTTGAGTATATAAACCCTGTTGATATGATAAAATTTATACATTCCAGAAGGCTAATATTGGCTATTTGGGCCATGTTGCTTTCCCCTTATACTTTTGCTCAAAAAGAAGCTGCAGAAGGGATGCATTCTGTTGAAGGCAATTACACTTCTTTTAAGGAGCGGAAAAAAAGCGACCATATATACTGGCAACAAATGAACGATGCGCGTTATTACAATCATCCTGAATTTGGCCGTCTGCCCGAGGGAGCTCCTTGTACTGATTGTATCGAGATCTATGGTAAGCGGAACACAGATGAACGCTACTTTGTAGATATAAAGGATACGCATAAATATTACCTGCAAAAAGCTTTAGGGGAAATTAATGAGCAGATCAATGGGACCTGGAGGAGTATAGAACATGATTTGCAGCCTGCAGGTGCTGGGATATATCGCTCAAAATTCAGGTCTGAACCGGTAAGTATTAATGTACATACCAAACAAGTGACTATAGAAACGGCTTTGGGCGCCATGAACTTTAGTAACTGGAGTTTATGGCTGAAACGTAATAATCAGCTCGTACAGGTTGCTCAACCGGACTGGAGTGATGTGAGCTTAGGGGCAGACGGTATGTATATCAAAAATGTATTTGAGGGGATAGATGCTGAAGTGAAGGTATATCGCGGTGCTACTAAAACCAATTTTATTATAAAATCCAATCAGTATGGACAATATGAGCAGCTCATCTTTAGAGATGCTTTTAATGAAGCGACAAATACCAAATTGAGTTTTGAAGAGCATCCTAACGCGACGATGGGTGTGGGTAAGCTTAAAGTATGGTATCAAGGAAAAGATGCCTTAACAATCAATGAAGGTATTGCTTATGCCAAAGGTGGTGGTAAAGAACTGGTGATTAATCTGCCGTATGTTATTGCAGACAATCAAATGGATGTGCTGGTAGACGGGCAGTGGATCAGGGATCATATTGGTCAATACACTTTGGTCGTAGATCCTTTGGTGACCGGATCTGGTACTCTGGCTCAGGCGGCCATTACCGGATCGATGTATAACGGTTCCTGTAATTTTACGAATTCCTGCAATTATACCTTGAATGTTACGCAGCCGGCCAGCAGTACCATAACCAATATACAATGGACCTTTACGTATACTGCAGCCGGCTCCTGCTGGTTGTATGATGGGGCAACCCGGTTTACAGCAGGCACCTGTGTCAGTCCCGGCACCGCAGGTTACTATTGGTTCTGTAACCAGATTGGTACAGGTACTTGTACCGGAACGAACGTTCCTATATATACTGAACTGGCATCTTGCTTGCCTCCTCCTTCCTGCAATACCCAAATAATTCCTTTCGGGATGCAGTTTTTCAGGAGTTGCTGGGGGAGTACCGGCTGTAACAATACCTGTATCGGAGCAGGATCGCCATGGGTCATGACCCTTACCGGGCAGACGATAGATTTTACCAATCCGACGAATGCAATTACCCTATCCCCAACCGCTATTTGTACGGGAGAATCGGTAACGGCTACTACTGTTGCTTCGGGCGGGGTTCCGGCCTATACCTATAGCTGGAGCTTAAATGCCTCAGGTACTCCGGTAGTGGGTACCGGTGCTACGGCAACCTTCCCGATTAATACTGCAGGCACACAAACCGTTTATGCTAAAGTGACCGATCAGTGTGGCAATAATGTGCAAGCCAGCAAAAATATTGTGGTCACGCAAAGTGTTGTGCCAGCCTTTAATCAGGTACCACCTATATGTGTTGGTGCGAGTATTGCACCATTACCATCTACTTCTACAAACGGGATTAATGGTACCTGGTCGCCGACGCTGAGCAACGCTGCAACAGGAACATATACCTTTACGCCAGCCGCAGGCCAATGTGCAGCGCCTACAACCATGACCGTTGTGGTGAATCCGATACTGACCCCGACCTTTACCCAAGTGCCTCCGATTTGTATCGGCAGTAACTTAGCGGCATTGCCTACGACCTCGGGAAATGGCGTGACGGGCACCTGGTCGCCGGCGATGAATAATACGACCACCACAACCTATACGTTTACACCTGCAGTGGGTCAATGTGCAACCGGCACAAGCATGACTATTGTGGTCAATAATAATGCCCTTCCAACCTTTACACAAGTGGCCCCTATTTGTAGTGGAGCACCTTTGGCGGCCTTACCTACTAATTCCAATAACAGCATCACCGGAAGTTGGGCACCTGCTCTGAATAATACAACGACGACCACTTATACATTTACGCCTACGGCCGGTCAATGTGCCTTACCTACTACGATGACCATTGTAGTAAACCCCAACATTACACCGGTATTCAATGCCACCGCACCTATTTGTCAAGGTGATGTCCTAAACTTACCGACGACGGCTACCAACGGCATTACCGGTACCTGGTCGCCGGCAATGAATAATGCGATAACGACGACTTATACCTTTACGCCTACTGCAGGAATCTGTGCCCCTTCGGTGACTAAAACAGTTGTGGTTAAGCCCAAAACTTATGGGGTACAGCATGTAATTATCTGTAATGGCGATAGTTATACTTTTAACGGGATCGTATATACAAGCTCTAATACCACTGCTTTAGATACCTTCATCAATGCTGCGGGTTGCGATAGTATTGTTCGCTTAGATCTTGATGTGAAACCTGTAAATCCGCAAATTGTACAAGCCAATATCGGTGGTTGTGTGGAAGTGGTTTATCAGGGAACGACCTATCATACCAGTCAGATTTTGCGGGATACATTATACAGCCAATACGGTTGTGATAGTATCTATAATATTACCAATATCATCGTGCATCCTGAATACGGTAACCTGGAAAATACCTATCTTCTTGGTTGTGGTAAACTTACCTTCCAAGGATTTACTCATACAAAAGATACCCTTGTAAAAGATACCCTGCGCTCTGTTTACGGCTGTGACAGTATCTATAAGATGACATATATTACGATAGAAAATTTTGACCTGAGGGCATTAGTGAATCCGGAAGATCCCTATGAAGGAGAATATTTTCATATCAATACCTATAATGAAGAGGGGATTCCTTATGAAGCCATTTCCTGGACACCGGTCAACTTATTTACCGATCAGACGCTTGCGGCACAGCAGTTGTCTCTGAACCAACCGGCCAATGTAGTGATCACCGCGAAAAGTGCCAGGGGCTGCCTTGATACCGCGAAGGTGAATATTGTTTTGCGTTCGTATAAAAAAGATGTTTTCATGCCGAATGCATTTTCTCCGAACGGAGATGGCCGTAATGATGTGTTTTATCCGAATCTGGCCATTGACCGTGCCTATAATCTCATCGATTTCAAAATATTCAATAAGTGGGGACAGGTATTATTTGCAACCGATAATGCACAGAAAGGCTGGGATGGTACATTCAAAGGGCAAGTGCAAGGGCAGGGAGTATACTTTTATACTTTGGCCATTGTCTTTATGGATGGCAGCCGCAAAGAGTTTAAAGGAGACATTACGCTGTTAAGATAGCGCGATGGTATTTATAGGTTTTAATAAATAGTAAAAGAAGGCGCTTATGGAGATCATAAGCGCCTTTTATTTTTGTCCGTATATTTTTTAGTTGGATACCTGTGCATAAATGCCCGGTTACAGAAAGCGGATTTCATATTTGGTCTGTCCTTGTTTAGGGTCTTCTTCCCGGACTTTTTCTTTAGAGATCTGCATTTTTACTGCATTACGCGTGATTTTAATATCCTCTTCCTGCTCTTCGATGACTGTAGCACCCGTTTTGAAATAGGTTTTTATCCTGCTAAAATCGTTAGGGCTAAATACTGTAAGGTAGCCGCTCAATGTTCCGGCTGGATCGGTATCCACGTTGATATACGTGGCTTTACTATCAGGAGGTAACATCAGAACTTTTGCGATAGGTACGGGTAATTTTTCGGTGCCTGAGGTTTCCCGGTAATAATAATTCATGCCCCCTTTATCATTGGCGATGCCATCAAACTGAGTACTAGTTTCATAAAGCGTCACCACATAAATACTGATGAGGATGATGGGAATGCCTATAGCCAGGCATATCAGAAAAATTTTGATCTTGGGTTTACTACTTAGCAAGAAAAATATTGAACTCATAAATAATGTATGCTTTGTTTGCGCCTTTAAATTTGATCCTGTTTTGAAAATTGGTTTAGGTATGACTGGCTACTATATATGCTCCGTATTAGCTTAAAAACTATTGTCAAATATGATCTGTGGATTCTTTTCGTATAGTCGAAGCATAAGATTGCTGTATTCATAGTTATTACCGGTGATGACTAATGTATGATTGCTGGATAAGGTACCGATACGGATATGCTGTCCGGGGCTTCTCGAAATACTGGATATACGTTTAACGGTCTTAATGTTATGGATCGGAATAGATAATGCAGATAGCAATTTAAAAAAAGTTACGGTATCGCCATGAAAGATATAAGTAGGGAGGTATTTATTAAAAATAAAAGTCTGTTCATTCTGAATGTGTAATGCCTCCATATCAGCATCGTTCAACGTTCTGATTACGGGTATATACCGTTTGCAAAAATGCAGGAGAACTAAAGCAAAAGGTATCATGATCAGCAAACAGAGCGCAAATGTGACCGCTGCATATTGATAACTGTCCATCATTCTTTCTGCATATCGTGCCTGCCCTAACAGCGTGCGCCCGAGATTATTGGTTGCTCTTATGGTGACAACCAGCACTACCGCGGGGCCGATGAAAGCGATGAGCAATATTAATAGTAAAAACAACTTCTTTCGGAATCCGATCTGGCCTACAAATGCTTGCTTTTTTTCTTCAAGATAATCTTCCATAAGGGTATTGTGGTTATTTGATTTCCTGTAGCTTCTTTTTTAAATTTTCCATACGTTGTTCCTTAGTGTTATTTTGTTTCTGGCTCCATTTGCTATATATTTTCAGGCCCATACTCAATAAGCCGATCAATAATAAAACCCACCAATATTTTTGAAGGCCGGTTTTGCGGCTATTATCTACTACCGTCTTATCTCCGGTCTTCGCCTCAGTGGGTGGCTCCGGTATGGTGTAGTCTTTACGAATATCAAAAACAGTCCAGGGGCTTAATTCATGATGCAGCAGTACCGCCACGTTCTCCTCTATGTGTTTATTATCTTCGTTAAAAGCCGCTTCCATATCCTCATCAGCCTGTTCTTCCAGCAAGGATACCTGCCAGATCAGATTGCCCAGTTTGTAGTCGGCAACATAGGATTGCCAGCTGGCATAACGGCCAGCGATCATAGGATATATTTGATCCAGCTTTTGCGTCATCTCTTCTTCAGAAATATAACCCAGAATCAGGCTTCTTTTTAATACATTAATAAAACGGGCCATATCCCAGGCCAATATTTTGTTTTCCTCAAATGTCGTTATAGAAAATTCCGGCAAAAGCTCCGGAGATGCATCAAACAATTCCTTTGCATCTTTGCGATGGCCTT
Organism: Taibaiella sp. KBW10; assembly: GCF_003852495.1. GTDB lineage: Bacteria > Bacteroidota > Bacteroidia > Chitinophagales > Chitinophagaceae > Edaphocola. The sequence goes on from NZ_QAJI01000004.1 coordinate 11,305, forward strand.
CCGTTTGTAACCATTCAAGAATTTTCAGTGCGTCCTGCCGGTTATGAATGTCATAATCCTCGCTTAGCTCCAATGCCTGCTTCGTTTCCTTACTGGCTTTTTGTGTGATTTGATAAATCCAGAAATCACCCGTAAATTCTTCCTTCTCTTTCTGTTCCTCCGCCGGATCGGGTTGGTCGCCGAATAGTTTATCAATCTTCTGAAGCCGTTTGATATGTTTTTGCCATAAAGGAACACTCATATCTAAAACAGAAGCTAGGTCATGTTTCCACATCATGATATCCAATAACAATAAGAAGCGGTATTTAGGTTGATGCAGGTTTTTAGCCATAAGTGTATTGTTTTGTGCGATAAAAATACAGGTTTATAAAGGTACTTTTTGTTTTGCTTTGTTAAATTAGCTGGGTTGTAAAACCTTGTTTATAAGCTATAATGCAAAAAATATAGTTATAAATATTTTCCTTACTTGTGAGATACCGTTTTTTGTGTCAAAAAAAAGCGCAACACATTGTTGCGCTTTTTGTCATTATGATTAAATCTTCTTTATTTGAAAATAAGATAGATTAGTCCTCGCTTTCGGGATTAAGCGTTTTCTTTTCGCCCGGAAACATTACGGAAACCAATACCGAAATAATTAAAACACCGCCTACAATAGCCAGCGAAACCGGCGAGGAAATGTGAAACCAGGGAGCTACCAGCATCTTAATCCCGATAAAGGTCAGGATAATCGATAGGCCATAAGATAGCTTACTGAACATATGGATAAAATTGGATAGTAAAAAGTATAAAGACCTTAAACCCAAAATCGCAAAAATGTTAGAGGTATACAAAATGAACGGATCTTTTGAAATCGCAAAAATCGCGGGAATAGAATCTACCGCAAACAGTACATCGGTAAACTCGATTACGGCCACCACCACCAATAAAGGCGTGGCGATTTTAATGCCATTTTGTATCGTGAAAAATTTGTCTCCGTCATATTTATCGCTAACCTTATAGAGTTTTTTAACCAGTTTTGCGCCTACAGAATCACTGAAATCCTGATCATCTTTATGATCGTTTCCGCCCCAGGATTTGATACCGGCAATAGCCAGGAAGATCCCGAATAAAGTCAGGACAATATTTATTTTTACGGCCTGCCCAAAGATTTCCATTTCAGGAAGGAACGTAAGGTTAATGATGCCGACACCGGCAAAAATGAAGATCGCTCTAAAGATAAGGGCACCAATAATACCCCAGAAGAGTACTTTATGGTGTAGGAATTTAGGCACTTTGAAATAGCCAAAGACCAGGATGAATACGAACAAGTTATCGACAGACAATGCTTTCTCTATCCAATAAGCGGCCTGAAACTCTGTAAATTTATCCAATGCCACTTTATGTCCGCCGGCATCATGGTTAAATACCCAGTAAACAACACCGGAAAAAATCATGGAGAGTGATATCCAGACAACACTCCAGATCGTGGCTTCTTTTGAAGAAACCTCATGGCTTTTTTTGTTAAAAATTCCTAAGTCCAGAAGTAGCATAATTACTACTACGATAGCGAATCCCCATACAAGTCCGGGATGTCGTGCTAAAATGTTTGTTTCCATTATATTGTGTTGTTACGAATTGATGATATCCTGTCTGTTATGCTAAAATGCCGTATAGTCTTTCCGGTTAAGGTTCAGCCGGATGCCTGAGTAGAAGTAAGTGGATTTTTGTTCGGGTAAAATATTATGCTCGAGCGCATAGGAACGGTGTGTACCACCGAGGTCAAAATTAAGATTAGGTGCAATTTCGTAACTGATGTTCAGGCTTAGGGAAAGACCAGTTGCTTTAGCACCATGAATCATTTTAACTCCGAAGATGCCCGGTATGTTCTGGCTGTATGATTTGGATAGATCGTTCCCGAAATTAAGGTTACCGGTATCGACACCTTGCTGATAATACAAGGCCTTGGCATTGATCTGTAAACGGGCCGTAGGCCGATAATTGGCTATAAATACCAGTTCCCGGAAACCGGCGCCCAGAGGATGTGCCAGGGGCAGATTGTTATTCGTAAAATTGGATGCGATATAGCCACTATTATCCTTTTCCAGGTGTTGGAAGGTATAAGGGCGTACCACATTGCCCTCAACTTGCAGGTCAAGATTGTCGACCGTAAAAGCATCATAATATTTCAGACCCAGTTGAGCACCCCATTTATTATGCATATAGCCATTGTTGGCAAAAAATTCTTTTGCTGTAAACTCATTGAGTAGAAACTGTCCATATATTCCCAGTCCTCTTACCGGTATCGCCTTGGCATTGATACCTAAGGCTACCTTATCGGGGCTGCCGAGGCTACGCTCAATGGCACGATAAAAGATCAACGGATTCATATATCCGGCTTCAAAATGATTGGTTCTGTTAAAGACGACCATTTCGTATAAACCGATATTGAGCCATCGGGTCACATTTGTACTTAAGTGATGGGCAGTTGCATATTTATAGCCGCCACTATAATTCGTCAGGTTATTGCCCGGAATATGATGATCGGCGCTGAGCCGCATATAGAGATTGTCGTATTGGAATTTCCATACTTTGGTACTCAGTTTTGCATACCATACCGGTCCGGAAAAGTCGGATAGGATCAGGCTTCTGTAGCCATCTCCGATTTTTTGATAATCGTAACCCACGCTGGCACTAATATAATTGCGCAAGACACTGGCATTTATGGCGCCTGTTGGTAAGATATAATCGTACGATCCGTTTGCCTGCTGCTTATAGTCATGCACACCAATCAGGGTATTACGGTTTTGATTGTAAGCGGCATAATAACTTACCGGCTCTTCATGCACATACCTGAAATTAAGGTCTGCACCGATAATATCTTTATATTTTACACGGATGCGTGCGCCGGCGGCATACTGATTCCGGAATACCTTTTCCTGTGGTGTCGTTTCATAAATACCCTGATAACCCAGTACAGGGTTTGCACTCAGGAAAAAATTACGACTGTTATGATATATAAAATCTGTTTTCTTTTTATAAAAAGTCCCCATGACCGGGTTTCTGGAATCCAGTGCCCCATCTCCATCTTCCGATGCCCATTCCCCGTTTTGGCTCAGGTAACGGCTCATCAAAGCATTATCCACATTACTCCATCCTCTTTTTAAATTGATGCGTTGGGCATCTTTAATATACAAGGCTACATCTTTTCTGGATAAGGCTTGTGTGCTCAGGTGCAGATAATCGGAGAAGCTGCCCGACAGTGTTTCGATACGGTTTAAAAAACCATAGGTGCCGTCGTTGATGTCCACATGGGCACTTTGCGCATACGTAGAAACGCCGCTGGCAAGGCCGAGGCAAGTCAAAAGTAAAGTGTTTCTCAATTATATCCGGTTTTGAATGATTGTCGTGGTCTGCAAATTACAAAATAAAAAGGATGCTACAGCAGAAGATGTACAATCGTATAAATCACTAAACCCACCAGGCCTCCAACAAGCGTTCCGTTTACGCGGATAAACTGCAGGTCTTTACCTACTTCCAGTTCCAGCTTCTCGCTCAGGTCTCTTCCCTGCCAGGTACCTACTGTATTGCTAATCAGTTCTCCCGCTTTAGATTTGTTTTTAAGAATAGCTTTATAGGCATTATACCGTATCCATTTATTCGTATTGCTGCTAAAGGTTTCGTCCGTACTAAATGTTTCGGAAAGATCCTGTATGGCTTTGGCGATGTATTGCTTCAATCCCGATTGCTCCGCATTTAAGCCTTCGAGCAGACTCGATTTTATATTGCTCCAGATATCTTTGGCCATATCATCTGTTTTCTCCGAAGCCAAAAGATCCTGTTTCAGCGCGTTCAAATCCTGCTCCCAATTCGGTTTTACCTTTATATCATTAGCCAGTTGCAAGAGCTGGTTTATAATGTCCTGCCTTACCTTATGCTGTTTATTTAGCTCGATCTCTTCAAAATAGCGCGACAGGCCATTAGTGATCTTCTTCGCAATCAGATTGTCTACAAATCCCGGAATCAAGGCAGAACTTTCTTGTTTTACCCTTTCCCGTACCATAGGTTCGTTTTCGGTGATATATACTTTTAGCTTTTCTGCAATAAAGCTGATGATTTTTTCCTGCGCACCTTTGTCGATCAAATACACAATACCATTAGCGAGGAGTGTATTTACATTGATTGTATTCAGGAATTCCTTTCCTTTTTTGGCGATCATCTCCGAAATAAACCGGTCATCCAGCTGACTAACGATTTTATGTAAAAAACCGGAAGATTCCTTTAGCAGCAAGGTTTTGTTTTGTTCCTTTTGCAACCATTCTGCGATATACCTGGCGATATCCAGCTTTAGGATATAGGGCTTAATGTTTTCCGGGGTCAGGAAGTTGTCTACGACAAAACTGCCCAGATTATCCCCGATCCTTTGCTTACTGTTTTCGATTAAGTTAGTATGCGGGATGCGCAATCCCATAGGGTAGTGGAACAGCGCCGTCACGGCAAACCAATCAGCCAGTGCACCCACCATAGCGGCTTCTGCAAACGCTTTTACATAACCCATCCATTCCTGCGCATATTGTTTTTGCAAGACCGTCATCCCGATGAAGATCACCATCATCAGCAGGAAGAGGCCGGTAGCGAAAAATTTATATTTCCGGAGTTGAACTTTTTTTGCAGCATTCGTCATAAAACGGTGGTGTTGTATATTGGTAAAAATAGCGTAATTCTTTTTGATTCCGGACTTAGTATAAATGTAAAAACCAAAAGATATACGTCTTTTGGTTTGAAATGTTCTAATATTCTTTGCTTTCGATATTCCAGTGATCAAACAGCAAATTGAGGTAATAATTTTCTTTTTTTGTGATGATCTTGTCTGCTTTGATCAGTTTGATGGCAAATTCAATGAAATCCAGGCGTTCTTTTTCTGTAGCATCGTCATAGAAGTCATCCATGTATCTTAAAAAGTGTGCTTCCCAGTCTTCGGGTTCCAGAGAACTGATTTTTTCCATCTCTTTATCCAGGCTGATGTGGAAAGGAAACTCCTGTACAAGGTATTCCCTAATAATAAGGTCTCCGTCAGGATTGAACTTAAAATCAATGGCAGAGAGGATCATGAGTAGGTGGTACCCCGCAATAGTTTTATTCGTTCGTCGGTGCATATATGTGTGGTGTTATTTTAAATAAAATTATTCATAATGAGGTTGAGGTCGGTATATTTCAGGTCAAATCTTTTCGCAATATGAGGATTAGTCACCATTCCTTTATACAGATATACGCCATTGCGGATACCGGATTTGGTTTTGAGTAGATAGTCTACGCCACCTTTCCCGGCAATGTCCAGAACAATGGGCATCAATACATTACTGATGGCCTTTGAAGCAGTACGGGCTACTCCCGAAGCAATGTTGGGTACACAATAATGAATCACATCATATTTGGTAAAGACCGGATTGTCATGTGAAGTAGGCCGGGAAGTCTCTACACAGCCTCCACGATCAATACTTACATCGATGATCACAGAACCGGGCTTCATAGAGGCCACCATTTCTTCTGTAATCACCAGAGGCGTTACCCCGTTTACCGGTTTTAAGGCGCCGATCACCACATCGGCTTTGATCAATACCTTTTTTAATTCGTTGGGATCAATTACAGAAGTATACAGCCTTTGGCCTACATTATTTTGCAGCCGCATCAACCGGTAGATAGAATTGTCGAAGACCATTACGGAAGCACCCATGCCCAAAGCAGTACGCGCAGCCGATTCCCCTACAATCCCTGCACCGATAATCACCACCTGAGCAGGAGGGACGCCCGAAATGCCGCCTAATAAGACCCCGACACCATTGTGTGGGTTACTTAAATATTTGGCCGCCTGGATGATGGCAGAGCTTCCCGCGATTTCGCTCATAGAGCGCACAATAGGGTAGGTGCCGCTATCATCTTTGATAGAGTCAAAGGCAATAGCGATTATTTTCTTATTCACCAGTTGTTGCATCATACTGGCTTTCAGGAACGGAAGATGAATAGGAGAGATAACCACCTTACCCGCTTGCAGCAGGCAGATTTCTTCCTGCGAGATCGGCGCTGATTTAATCACGATGTCCGACTGGAAAACCTCGGCCTTATCATAAGTGATCTTGGCCCCGGCTTCGCTAAAGTCCTTATCGGAATAATAAGCGTGCTCTCCCGCATTATGCTCTACAATTACTTCATGTCCGTTCTGGATCAAAACAGAAACCGCATCTGGTGTAAGGGCGATTCGGTTTTCTGAAAAAGTATCTTCTTTCGGTATCCCAATAAACAACTGTTTTTTTCTTGGAATAATCTCTATCGTCTCTTCCAAAGGGATGTACGAAAAGGAAGAAGAAATTTTTACCCTGGTCGACATAATGTTGTAAGTATATTAGGGATTAAAAGTAATGTTCTCCCTGAAATATAGCAAATATTTTATGGAATTTTAAAATAATTGCAACATTTTGTTTCTCATTAAAATAATACCTTCGCAGGGTACAAAAATGACCTATTCCTTTGCTTAAATTAACCCAAAGTCAAAAACTACTCCAGAAGCTATCGCCGCAACAAATACAATTCATTAAATTGTTGCAGGTACCTACGGCCAATTTAGACGAAAAGATAAAAGAAGAACTGGAAGCAAACCCTGCACTTGATGTAGGTGCAGAGCCCCAGGAAGAAGATCCTTATCATTTATCGGATAACTACGATAGTGAAGGAGCGCCTGTAGTGAAAGAGGAATCAGATACAGATCATAATACAGAAGATATCTCTGATTATTTAATGGATGAGTCGGATAACCTGTCGGATTATCATGTCCGGGAGCATAATGATGATGAGGAAGATAGCCGCGAAGCGCCGATCCGCGAAGAGTCTACTTTTCACGAATACCTGCTGAGCCAGGTTGGCTTACTAGACCTGGAGCTTCAGGATACCCAGATTGCAGAACAGATTATTGGCAGCATTGATGATGATGGTTATTTGCGCAGAGATGTGATGAGTATTGTAGATGACCTGGCCTTTAACCGGAATATCTATGTGTCAGAGGCTGATGTATATCGTATATTGAAGTTGATCCGTGAATTTGATCCTGCCGGTGTGGCCGCTTCTGATTTGCAGGAATGTTTACTCTTACAGCTGGACAAAATTGTTTTGTCTAATCCGGCGGCCAAACATGCCAAGGCGATCCTTACCGATTATTTCGACGAATTTACCCGTAAACATTATGATAAAATAAGACAACAATTGTCTTTAAGTGCCGAGGCATTTAAGGAAGCGATTGGTGTAATTTTGAAACTGACACCCCGCCCGGGTATTGCCTTTTCAAACGGGGCAAAGGAAAATGGATATATCATTCCGGATTTCTTTATCCATAATAATAACGGCGTATTGGAACTAACCCTGAATGCCCGCAATGCACCTGAATTAAGGGTTTCGGAAGAGTATAAAGATATGCTTAAGATCTATGATGCCGGTACGGCAAAGGATCGTAAACAGAAAGATGCGGTAGTGTTTATCAAACAGAAAATTGATGCGGCTAAGTGGTTTATCGATGCCATCCGTCAGCGCCAGCATACGCTCTTATATACCATGAAAGCCATTATGGAGTATCAGTCGGCTTATTTTCTCTCGGGTAATGAATCTTCTTTGCGCCCGATGATATTGAAGGATATTGCCGATAAGATCGCTATGGATATCTCCACCGTAAGCCGTGTGGCCAATAGCAAGTATGTGCAGACCGAATACGGGACCTTCCTGTTGAAATATTTTTTCTCAGAGGCCATTACAACTGATTCGGGAGAAGAGGTTTCGACTTATGAAGTGAAGAACCTGATCCAGGATTTTGTGAGCCAGGAAGATAAGCATGCACCGCTTTCGGATGAGAAACTCATGGAAATGCTTTCTGAGAAAGGATTTCAGGTGGCCCGCAGAACGGTGGCCAAATACCGGGAACAATTGCATATCCCTGTGGCACGCTTACGGAAGCTGGCGTAACAAAGTGGTTAAAGTGTATCGTTTTTTAAGCAATAAAGGATTCTTTCTTCGACCGGGAGACAATCTGAGCTAAGCTAAAATATATCCTTTCATTTTGAATAGAGTACAAACACAGGAGCAATCTGAAAATAATAATATATCAATAAAGAGGCAAAAATGGGTATTCTGTTTTTGCCTCTTTATTTGATGGTCACAATCATCAAACATTAATCTTAGCTTATTTTGATCCGGGCTATTCCCTGACCCATTGCTGAAGCCTTGCTGTATTTGCCGTAAGGCTACCGATCATAAAAGATTTATTGTCGCGTAAGGCCTTTGCATCTTCAATACGCTCTTTTACTACGCCTACCCTGCCAATGTAATTGGCATGCATAAAATAACTGCCCGATGCATCTTTCAGGATATACCCGGTGTGGAAGTCCAGCCCGATGATATAAACAGAATTGTCCGGCTGCTGTGCCAAATAAGTCCTGAGTTGATCAAATTGCGCAAACCTCCTGATCCCGACACAAAGTGTTTTGATCATTTCTGAAGACACCACCTGGGCTAGTTTGATACGTTGTATGTTAAACCCCAAATCGCTTAGGGTATTGGTTACGAAATAACCGCAGGCAATAGTACCCACTCCCGGTTGCCGGCTGGTGCCGTTAAAATCCCAGGGTGTTCCTTTCCAGTACGCATAAATATCTTTATTTAACCTTGTGTACAGATAGTTGGAAATACTATCCGGGGTATTTTCTTTCAGCTTGTTTTTGTCAGCCTGGACGGCCTGCTTAAACGTGGTGTAAGTTGTATAACTGGTATCGTCAGGTAGTGGAAGGCCCTCTTTTGAGGAAGCGGGGAGTGCTGCCGAAGCTCCCTTTTGACGGGTTGCGTGGCCTTCTTTGTGATTACAGGCAATCAAAAGAAATAGGAAATAAAGAAAGACATTTTTCATCGGTACCTTTTTTTGCGTAAAAATGACCTTAAGGTAGGCTATATCGGGGACAAAACCGACCACGTTATTGTTTTCAGCCATGCTTAAACTCACTTGGGCTTATCACTATATGCGGTTCCTCTTCCAATACTATTCCTCTTTTACAGATAATACCGACTATCTTTTATATAGGCGATTACCTCATCTTTCACCAGGTATTTAATGCTTTTATTTTCCTTGATCTGCTGGCGGATGAAGGTCGAAGAGATATCCAGCATAGGTGCTTGCAGCACGACTGTCTGTTCCGATAGTTTGTTGCTGACCGGATATTGCGGCCGTTCGTAGACCAAAATGCGGTATTGTTTCAGCAATTGTTCATAATTCTTCCAGCGGGGCAGGTTTTGATAACTATCGCTACCCATAATTACCGAAAATTTCTCTAAAGGAAATTTTTCCTGCAGATAAGTAAGCGTATCTATCGTATAAGAGGGCTTTGGTAGGTTAAACTCAATATTGCTGGCACGGAACTTAGGATTGTCCTGTATGGCCAATTCCACCAAATGTAAGCGGTTATATTCATTCAACAAGGAACTTGCCGGTTTCAGGGGATTATGCGGCGACACCACAAACCAGATCTTGTCCAGGTCGCTGTGTTCTATAATATGGTTTGCAATAATTAAATGCCCTACATGTATGGGGTTGAAACTTCCGAAGTAAAGACCGATATTCACTGGATCCGATATTGTTTTTAAGGTTATTGTGAAGAGACTTCTACCCAGATGGTCGCAGCATCTGCTTTTCTGATACTCAGGACATAGCCCGATACATTGATCGCCATCGGGTCGCCCATTGGAGCAATATGATCCACGATAACCGAGTGGCCTTCTAAAAATCCCATTTCCATCAATTGTACCAGTGTATCGCTGGCTTCTATCTTCTTAATGGTCGCAACCTGACCTTTCTGAACCTGGGAAAGTAGTATCATCATACCGCACAAATTATTTTCGCGAAATTAAGGCTATTTGGTCTGACCGCCAATCTTAAATTTTAAATAATGTTCGTAAAAATGGTTACTTTCGCAGCTGATAACACACACTAACGTTTACCTTAATGAGTATTCATAATAATTATGTAGCCATAATGGCGGGCGGCATCGGAAGCCGTTTCTGGCCGGAGAGCAGGCAGCATTTGCCGAAGCAGTTTTTGGATATTTTAGGTACCGGACGCACATTTATTCAGGATACATACCAGCGCTTTAAAGACATTTGTCCCAAAGAGAATATTTATATTGTTACCCATCATTCTTACGAAGACCTGGTTAAGGAACAAATTCCTGAAATAGACCCGGCCAATATTATTAAAGAACCTTATCGTAAGAATACCGCACCTGCAGCGGCTTATGTAAGTTATAAATTACAGGCACTTAATCCTAAAGCTAATATTATATTAGCGCCTGCCGATCACCTGATCCTGGATCAGAGGACTTTTGAAAGGACTGCTTTTCAAGGTTTGGATTTTGCCTCAAAAAACGATGCCATTCTTACTTTTGGCATTCAACCCACCAGAGCCGATACGGGTTATGGGTATATTCAATATCAAAAAGACGATTTACAAGACGGTGTGAGTAAGGTAAAAGTATTTACAGAAAAGCCCGATATAGAACTGGCAAGGGTATTCCTGAAGTCCGGCGATTTTGTATGGAATTCCGGTATTTTTGTATGGAATGTAAAAACCTTTACCGATGCCTTTAAAATACATCAGCCCGAAATGGCCGAAGTATTCGAGCAGGCAGCCTCTTCGTATAATGTACCTAAGGAATATGCAGTGATGGAGCGTTTGTATACACAATGTACCAATCTGTCGATCGATTATGGTTTGATGGAGAAGGCTTCCAATGTATATGTTATTCCTTCTAATTTTGGTTGGAGCGACTTAGGCACTTGGGAATCCGCTTATGAGCATTCGGATAAAGATTATTTGGGCAATGCAGCCGGTAGCGGCAACATTATGGTCGTGGATGCGGCAGAATGTATGATAAAATCTGATAAAGATAAATTGGTCGTGGTGCAGGGATTGCAAAATTTTATCGTTATCGATACGAAAGATGTCTTATTGATTTGTGAGCGTTCTAAGGAACAGCAGATCAAAGATTATGTAGCAGAAGTAAAACGTAACCTCGGAGAAAAATATCTTTAAGTAGTGCAGGGTACATTATCCTGACCATAAGATATCAAAACCATTAAAAAAGAAAAAAATAAACAACATATACAATGCTTCCTAAATTCAAAAGAGTTCTTGTAAAACTTTCCGGAGAATCGCTGATGGGCGATAAAAACTATGGATTAGATTCCACCATGCTGAGCAATTACGCACAGGATATTAAAGAAGTGGTAGAATTGGGCGTAGAGGTAGCAATCGTTATTGGTGGTGGTAATATCTATCGTGGAATGAACGAGAAGGAAACCGGAATCGAGCGGGCACATGGCGACTACATGGGTATGCTGGCTACGGTGATCAATGGCATGGCTTTGCAGGCCTCTTTAGAAAAAATCGGTGTGAAAACCCGCTTACAATCTGCTCTGGTTATGGATCAGGTAGCTGAACCCTATATTAGACGCAAGGCCATCAGACACCTGGAAAAAGGGCGTGTGGTTATTTTTGGTGCCGGTACCGGTAATCCATATTTTACAACAGACACTGCAGGTTCTTTAAGAGCTATTGAGATCAATGCAGATGTGATCTTAAAGGGAACAAGGGTAGATGGTATTTATACCGAAGATCCGGAGAAAAATCCTGATGCCGTACGGTACGAAAGAATCTCTTTTGATGATGTGATTGCCAAAAACCTGGCGGTAATGGATTTAACAGCCTTTACTTTATGTAAAGAAAATAACCTGCCGATCATTGTATTTGATATGAATAAAAGAGGTAATTTGTCTGAGGTAGTATCCGGTAAAAACGTGGGTACGATCGTTAATAAAGGCTAATTTATTTTTAGGATATTTATAATATGACTAAGAAAGACCGCTACCAATTTGTAATTGATTATTTTTCAGTACACGCGCCCACTGCGGAGACGGAACTGATCTATGATAATCCATATCAATTATTGGTAGCGGTTATTTTATCGGCACAGTGTACCGATAAGCGGGTCAATCTGACCACACCGGCGATATTCCAGCAATATCCGGGCCCTGAAGACTTGTCTAAGACCACTGTTGAAGAATTGTTTCCCCTCATCAGGAGTATCAGTTACCCCAACAATAAGACCAAACACCTGATCGGTATGGCACAAATGCTGATGCAGGATTTTGGTGGTGAAGTACCAATGACAGTAAATGAACTGATCAGGCTGCCCGGGGTAGGGCGTAAGACAGCCAATGTAATCACTTCGGTGATCGACAACCAACCCAATATGGCAGTCGATACCCATGTGTTCCGGGTTTCGGCGCGTATCGGACTCACGACCAATGCAAAGACACCACTACAGACGGAACTGCAATTGATCAAATATCTTCCCAAAGAGCTGATTCATATAGCCCATCACTGGCTGATTCTGCATGGCCGGTATATCTGCCTGGCACGTACCCCAAAATGTGCTGAATGCGGACTGACATCTGTCTGTAAATATTATCAGAAATCAGCTTAAATTTGTGGTCCGATAACCTAATCGTCCCGATATGGAAAAACTAGACCTGAGCAAAGAATACAAACCCTATTATACTGCCAAAACCCAACCGGAGATCAAAACTTTTGAAAAGGTATTTTACCTTTCAATACCGGGTCAGGGCGATCCTTCCAGTGCCGCATTTGCAGCAGATATACAAGCATTGTATACGACTGCTTATGCCCTTAAATTTAAATACAAAGCAGAGGGTAGGGATTATGTAGTGGCGAAGTTGGAGGGTTTATGGTGGTATGATGAAGAGCAATATCCCAACCTGTCCATAAAAGATACAGCAATTGTCCCCCGTTCGGAGTGGCGTTATCGCTTGCTCCTTCGCCTGCCCGATTATGTGGACGGAGCGTTTGTGGAGCAAATGAAACATGGACTGGCAGCGGAAAAAGCAAATCCACGGATCATAGATGTCGCGTATTTTACCCTTACCGAAGGTAAATGTGTACAAATGATGCACATCGGTCCTTTTGATAAAGAGCCCGAAATATTAGCAATAATGAAAGGCTTTATGGATGCGGAAAACCTGGGCCGTAATGGATTACACCATGAGATCTACCTTTCCGATTTCCGGAAAACAGCTCCCGAAAAGCTAAAAACAATTTTGCGGGAGCCTGTTCGTTAATATGCCGATTTATTTACGAAAGATAAGCATTTCGAAATAAATTTATTTCAGATGATTGTTCATTTTGTAAACCATTTTCTTAATAGCTTCTGTCCTTTTGTTCTCACAAAAAGATGAACAAAAGGGTTGCCGATATGCGGATCGTCATATTATTTTAATTGAGTATCCTCTATTTGGAAATAAAGAGCTAATTATTCTTTTGGTTTCTATTTATCGCTATGCTACCTTTTGCCTTGATGCAAAAGGTACCGCCAAAAAATCAAGGCTGTATAAATCCATGGCTAAAAATCAATGTGTCGGTCGGTCGTAAACCAAACTCGCTGCGCTCAAACAGTGGTTTACGCCTTTATCGACCGAGCCAATGATTTTCTTAACGCCGGATTTATAAGGCCAGTCCTAAACGATCTTTACAGAACGGATCGCTTATTGTTTTCATCACAGCGATAGCAATTTTGTAAGTGTCGTTGCGATTTTTGAGTAATGGATACTCCCTCTAATACTCAAAAATCAATGCACGGAACGCAACAAAATTGTGGTGCGGAGCAATCGCCTTGATGAAAACAGGCATTTTTGGTCCTTTTGTTGCCACAAAAGGACGAACAAAAGGGCTTGTCTACTGCAGATAACCACATTGCTTTATTTAAAATACCGCTTGGGCAATCGTTTTAATATTGTCACTTTTTCCCATAGAATAGAAGTGCAAAGCCGGTACCCCTTGTGCTTTCAGGCTTTTGCATTGCTCAATACACCATTCTACACCCACCTGCTTTACTGCGGCGTTATCTTTACATTTAATAATATCAACCACAAGATCATCAGGCAGGTCTACCTTAAACCGGTGCGGGATCATGCTCAACTGGCTCTTGGTGGCAATCGGTTTCAAACCGGGAATGATCGGTACATTGATCCCGGCAGTACGACATTTGTCCACAAACTGGAAATACTTATCATTATCGAAAAACATCTGTGTGACGATATAGTCCGCACCCGCATCCACCTTTTGTTTCAGGTATAAAATATCCTGCTGTAAACTGGCGGCTTCCATATGCTTTTCCGGGTAGGCGGCAACACCAATATCAAAATTGGTCGGATTGTTCGTTTCCATATACTCGTCAATATAAGTGCCTGCATTCATGGCCTCAATTTGTGCGACCAAATCATGTGCATAGTGGTGCCCGTTTCGCTCAGGTTTAAAATAGATCTCGCTTTTGATCGCATCACCTCTTAAAGCCAGTACATTGCTGATGCCCAGAAAATCCAGATCAATCAGGAAATTTTCTGTATCCTCCTTGTCAAATCCCCCGCAAAGGATATGGGGAATAGCATCTACTTTATACTTACTCTGGATGGCCGCACAGATACCCACTGTTCCGGGTCGCTTACGCACCACCTTTTTTTCCAGCAGACCGTTTTCTTTTTCCAGATACACATATTCTTCCCGATGATACGTTACATCTATAAAAGCAGGATTAAACTCAATCAGGTTATCAATCGTATTATAGATACATTGTACATTTTCGCCCTTTAAAGGGGGCAATATTTCAAAGGAAAACAGGGTATTGCCCTGTGCTTTTTGTATATGTTCGGTTACTTTCATCTTGTTGTTTTAAAAAGAGTCCATAAGGGTAAATTGTTACGCAAGGTTAGGCGCCAACCACTTTTCAGCCAGGGCATAGTCCATATTTTTTCGTTCCGCATAGTCTTTCAGCTGGTCAGTTTTGATCCTGCCCAATCCAAAATATTTGCTGTCTTCATGGGCAAAATAATACCCGCTTACACTGGAGGCCGGCCACATAGCCAGGCTTTCGGTAAGGGTAACCCCAATGTTTTGTTCCACATTCAAGAGGGCCCAGATGGTTTCTTTCTCCAAATGGTCTGGGCAGGCCGGATAGCCCGGTGCAGGGCGCACGCCTTTATACTTTTCTTTAATCAGTTCTTCATTCGACAATACTTCATTGGCGGCATAGGCCCAATATTTTTTACGTACTTCCGTATGTAAATGCTCTGCAAAAGCCTCCGCCAAACGATCAGCCAATGCTTTTACCATAATGGAATTATAGTCATCATGATTTTTTTCATAAGATTCTGCAAGCGCTTCGGTACCAAAACCGGCCGTCACACAAAAACAACCCACATAATCCTGTATACCCGCATCCTTCGGTGCAATAAAATCGGACAAAGCAATATTGGGAATCTTAGCGGCTTTTTTACTTTGCTGCCGTAGCGTATAAAATTTGGCCAAAGGCTCATATTCAGGGCTCAACACTTCAATATCGTCTACTATCGAATTAGCAGGGAAAATACCGAATACTGCTTTTGCTTTTAAGAGTTTCTTGTCGACAATGTCTTTGAGCATGGCCTTCGCATCTATAAATAAATCAGTGGCCTGTTTGCCCACGACCTCGTCTGTAAGGATGTCCGGAAACTTACCATACAGATCCCAGCTTCTGAAGAAAGGAGACCAGTCAATAGTAGCGACCAGGGCATCTAAAGGCTGATTTTCGATCACCTTAATACCTAGAAACTGCGGTTTGATAATCGTTTCTTCATTAAAATTCAGTTGAAGTTTATTGGCCCTTGCCGCCTCAATACCCAAATACTCTTTTTGTGTATTATGGTTCAGGTAGGTATGGCGTATGCGTTCATTTTCGGCTTTGGTTTCTTTAAAATAATTGTCCTGTTGGCTCTCGCTTAAAATGCTGCTTACCACATTCACAGCTCGGGAGGCATCATTTACATGCACCACAATATTATTATATTTCGCATCGATCTTTACCGCTGTATGCACTTTAGAGGTAGTGGCACCACCAATCATCAGCGGAAAGTGTAAGCCTTGTCTTTCCAACTCAGAAGCCACATGTACCATTTCATCCAGGCTGGGGGTGATCAGGCCGCTGAGGCCGATAATATCTGCATTTACCTCTTTGGCCATTTCAATAATCCGTTCGGCCGGCACCATAATGCCCAGGTCTACAATCTCATAATTATTACAGGCCAGAACCACACTCACGATGTTTTTACCGATATCATGTACATCTCCCTTTACCGTGGCCATCAATACTTTGCCGGCACTCGGGCGGGAACGGTCTTTTTCTTTTTCGATAAAAGGCTGCAGATAGGCGACGGCTTTTTTCATCACCCGCGCCGATTTTACAACCTGGGGTAAAAACATCTTACCACTTCCGAACAAATCTCCGACAACATTCATCCCCGTCATGAGGTAGATTTCAATCACTTCCAAAGGCCTTGCGCTTTGTAAACGGGCTTCTTCCGCATCTTCCTCCACAAATTTATCAATACCATTTACCAAAGAGTGGGTAATGCGTTCTTGTAGTGGTAGGTGACGCCAGGCAATATCTTCAATTTTATCTTTTTTGACGGCCTTGTTATGCTCGGCATATTCGATGAGTTTTTCGGTTGCATCTTCATCGCGGTCCAGCATCACATCTTCAATGAGAGCTAAGAGGTCTTTCGGTATTTTATCATATACGACCAGTAAGCTGGGGTTCACGATCCCCATGTTCATTCCTGCCTGAATGGCATGGTAGAGGAACACCGAATGCATCGCTTCCCTCACGGTATCATTACCGCGAAACGAAAAGGATACGTTACTGACCCCGCCACTGACCCCCACACTGGGATAATGTGCTTTGACCCATTTGGTGGCTTCAAAGAAATCGATGGCATTGCGACGATGTTCTTCCAAACCCGTGGCTACGGGGAAGATATTGAGGTCAAAAATAATATCAGTCTCTTTGAACTTGACTACCTGCGTCAGGATATCGTAAGAACGTTTTACAATTTCCAGTCTTCTTTCATAATTATCGGCCTGTCCCTTCTCATCGAAGGCCATCACGATAACCGCCGCGCCATAGCGCTTGACCAGTTTGGCCTGACGGATAAAGGTGGCTTCTCCTTCTTTAAGGCTAATTGAATTGACGATTGGTTTGCCTTGTAGAACCTGAAGACCCGCTTCGAGTATTTCCCATTTAGAGCTGTCGATCATGACCGGAATCCGGGCAATATCCGGTTCGGCTGCAATCAGGTTCAGAAAGTTGACCATGGCGGTTTTGCCATCAAGCAAACCGTCATCCATATTCACGTCTAAGACCTGTGCTCCGCCTTCTACCTGGTCTCTGGCGATTTCCAGTGCTTCATTATAATGGCCGTCCTTGATCAGCCGCAGGAATTTTTTGGAGCCGGCTACATTCGTCCGTTCTCCTATATTGATAAAATTACTTTCCGGTGTAATGACTAAGGCTTCAAGCCCACTTAATTTCAGATGCTTCATTTTTTGTGTTGATGTGTTTAAAGACCTACCGCGATTTTGCGGGGTGCATACTGCCGGGCCAAAGCCGCAATAGCACTGATATGGTCTGGTGTGGTACCGCAGCAACCACCGATAATATTAATCATGCCCTTGTCTAAATATTCTTTTACCTGTGCTGCCATCAGTTCTGCCGTTTCATCGTATTGGCCAAAGGCATTAGGCAAACCTGCATTGGGATAAGCCGAAATGGCGATATCAGTATTGTTGGATAAAATTTCTAAATAGGGAGCCAGTTGTTTCGCGCCCAATGCACAGTTGAAGCCGATGCTTAATAAAGGAAAATGTTCGATCGATACCAAAAAGGCTTCCGGGGTTTGTCCCGAAAGGGTTCTGCCCGAAGCATCGGTAATCGTACCGCTCACCATAATAGGGATCTCAATGCCTCTTTTTTCTTTGACTTCCTCTATGGCGAATAAAGCAGCTTTGGCATTTAGTGTATCGAATACGGTTTCGACCAAAAGCAAGTCGGCACCGCCATCGATTAATCCTTCTACCTGTTCGGTATAGGCTTCTTTGAGCTCATTAAAGGTAATGGCACGGAAGGCTGGGTTATTGATGTCGGGAGACATGCTGGTGGTTTTATTGGTCGGGCCTATGGCACCGGCTACAAATTTTGGTTCGCCCGGATGCGCCTGCATATAAGTCTCGCAGGCCGATTTAGCCAATTTGGCACCTGCTACATTTAATTCATAGGCCAGCGATTGCATGTTATAATCGGCCATCGCTACGGTCGTAGAAGAGAAGGTGTTGGTTTCTATAATATCGGCTCCCGCTGCTAAATATTTCAGGTGGATGGTTTCGATTGCTTCGGGTTGGGTAAGGGACAACAGATCGTTATTGCCTTTCAGTGGGCTGGGCCAGTCTTTGAAGCGTTCGCCCCGAAAAGCGGCTTCGTCAAATTCATATTGTTGTAACATGGTGCCCATGGCCCCGTCCAGAATAAGAATGCGCTCCTGTAATAAGGACTGTATGCTTTTATGATGATTCATTTTTAAAAATGGTTTTGTCCTGATCAGGATATAAAAAAAGCCCATGCATACGCATCCGGCAGCTTTACAGCCTGAAAAAGAATTTATACTATCGTTGAAAATGAAAAGAAATCGGGAGGGAAATGAATACTGTATTATCTATCCGTATACGGTAGAATGTAGCACCTTCTTTATTTTCGATCGAAAATAAAGGGTTGCTAAGGCTTCAGCGGGTCTAATCCCTCTGCCTTTCTTGATAACACTTTCAAACAAAGAACTGCTGCAAATATATCATATAGTTTTAGAACCGCAAATATTATTTAATATCAGGTGCTTTTATAAAATTCTTTTATAGCATAATTGTAAAACAATTTTTGAAGATTTAAGGATTAATGATACATTGTATTAAGTTTTTATCTGCAATTTTATAAAACGATTATTATGGAAACAAAAGAATACAGTAATGGAGAAATTACGGTGCTTTGGCAGGCGGAGAAATGTATCCACTCCGGTATTTGTGTCAAGACCTTACCCAAGGTATACACACCCAAAGAGAAGCCCTGGGTGCATCCTCACGAAGCGGATGCCGCAGCTTTAAAGGATCAGATTGAACATTGCCCTTCGGGTGCCCTGACCTATAGAATGGATAAACCCGCAGACAATGAGCATTAAGGTTGCTGCAGTTATTGGTACGGACTTGTACCTGACTGAAATTAGTTCTGGCGAAAAAAGGATTATAGGAGATGAACCTGTAGATCAGGGTGGCCAGGATAAAGGTTTTAATCCTTATGAATTGTTGGCGGCCAGCCTGGCTTCCTGTACTTGTGCTACGCTCAGGATGTACGTGAACCGAAAGCAATGGGCGGTGTCACAAATAGCAACGGAGGTGACGCTGGAGCGGGATCCCGATACCCAAAGTACACACTTTGAACGGATTATTAGCTTTGAAGGGGCGCTGAGCGAAGAACAGCTACAGCGCTTACTAACGATTGCCAATGCTTGCCCTATTCATAAAATACTGAGTGGAACGATTGAGATTAAGACAAGGTTATAATAAATGAAGCCGCGCCTGAAAGGCGCGGCTTCATTTATTATTTTGTGTTTATTTATAAATTTTTCAACAAATAGGCTGTCATCTTTTTGTACAGATTATAACGTGTATAACCGCCATAAATACCATGATTCTTATTGGTATAATAAAACGCCTCGAAATCTTTATTGGCATTCACCAGGGCATTGGACATTTCCGTAGCATTTTGAAGATGTACATTGTCATCGGCCGTACCGTGAATTAAAAGGTAGTTTCCTTTCAGGTTTTTCGCCATACTCAAAGGGGCATTGTCGTCGTAGCCTTTTTCATTTTCTTTCGGGGTGCGCATATAGCGTTCGGTATAGATATTGTCATAATAACGCCAATTCGTAACCGGTGCTACTGCAATCGCCATCTTAAATACTTCCGGTGCTTTTAACAGGCAGGTCGTGCTCATAAAACCACCATAACTCCAACCCCAAATACCGATACGTGCTGCATCTACATAGGATTGTTGCGCCAGGTATTTTGCGACTGCGATCTGGTCTTCACTTTCATATTTTCCTAATTGCAGGTAGGTCTTCTTTTTGAAGGCTTCTCCTCTGCCACCCGTACCCGTACCATCTGCCACTACAACGATATAGCCTTTCTGAGCCAATAACTGATGCCACCAGAAATTGTCCATAGGGAAGTGGTTGATTACTTGCTGTGAACCGGGACCGGAATACTGGTACATCAACACCGGGTATTTTTTTGAGGCATCAAAATTTGCCGGCTTGATCATATAAGCATTTAAACTTATGCCTTCTGCATTAGGTATGGTCATAAAATCCACTTTGCCCAGTTGATACTCCGCTAGTGTTTTTTGCAGTTTGTTATTGTCTTCCAATACGCGTACCGTTTTTCCTTTATGATTAATCAAGGTGAAAATCGGTACCTGATTTGCTGTATGGTATTTGTCTACGAAATACTTAAATCCATTACATACCGTTACATCATGCGAACCTGTATAAAGTGATAATACTTTACCATTTTTACCATTAAGGTCTACCACATTAAAAGTATTATTGATGGTTTGATCCGTAGCGGTATAATAAATTTTATTGCCCGACAGGTCTACGCCCAATAGCTCTTTTACTTCATTAGTTCCGGTGGTGATTGGTATCAGTTGTTTGGTATGCCAGTTCCATTTATAGAGTTGGTTATACCCGCTCTTTTCAGAATTAAATATAAAAGACTGGTTGTCGTTCAGGAAAGTCAGGTTATCGTTAATCTCTAAATAATATTGGTTTGATTCATTGTATATAACACTGCTCTGTCCTGTTTGGGCATTGGTCAACAAGAGGTCCAGTTGGTTTTGCAAACGGTTTAGCCGGTAGATACACAATTCATCATCCTTATTGCTCCATTTGATGCGGGGAATATATTGATCACTTTCCGTACCCAGGTCTGCGGCAACGGTGTTCCTGCTTTGCAGTGCATAGGTATGAATACTTACCAGGGAATTTGCTTCACCGGCTTTTGGGTATTTATAGGTATAGTTTCTGGGATAATCCTTTCCTTCATAATAAGGAATTGTGTATTCTTTTACCCGGCTTTCGTCGAAGGTATAATAAGCTATGTAATTGCCTTTTGGCGACCATTGGTAGGCCTGTGTAAATTCAAATTCCTCTTCATATACCCAATCACAATTTCCGTTGATGATTTTGTTTTGAGCACCGGAAGTCGTTACCGTCACGAGTTGTCCGGTAGCAAGGTCTTTATAGAAAATATTATTATTTTTCACAAAAGCTACTTTAGTGCCGTCCGGTGAGAAGGAAGCGTGCAGTACCTTTTCGGCATCTAATTGCTGCAGGCTTTTTGTCGCGATATCAAAGATATACACCTTGTATAATACAGAACGTCTGTAGATATTTTCGGCGTCGGTTCGTAACAATAATTTTTTTTCATCTGCACTAAAGGAAAAATCAGCGGCCTCAATAGCAGTGCCTTCAAAGGTGTTGTTCTTCTTGTCAAAGATGATGCGCAATGGCTTATTGCTTTTCAGGTCATACACGGCGATGTCGCCATTCGTTTCCTGTTTTACATAACTGCTGCCATTATTCAGCACATTGAATCCCGGAACCGAAGCGGCACGGAACGTACCTTTCAGCGAGATATCTTCCAGGGTAATCTCTTTTTGCGCAGAAGCGGTACTGTTGAGTGATAAGGTACAAACGAAAAAGCAAATCATTGCTTTGCAAAAATGTGCGATACTTCTTTGGGTCATAAAAAATAGGATTATATCGTTTCTTCTTTTGATTTAGGTTCGCTAAGCCCGCCGGTCACGCCTCCGCTTACGGCAAACTTCATGGCCTCTGCGGCATTCATGCCTTGTACGGTTTTTATATTGCCGGCATCGGTAATGATGACCCAGCCTGAAATAGCGTAAGAGTGGGGGAGGTATACCGATACCTTATCCTCCAGTGCTACAAAATTCATATCGGGTTGTGTCAGGAAGCCAATACGCCAGATCTCGGGATCGGATTGTGTTTTGACCCAAACAGGATTGTTGAATTTCTTTTTATCCCCTACAAAGGATACCATTACCTCCTTGATAGCGGTATAAATAAATTTAATCCCGGGCGTGTTTTCCATGATATGGCTGAACAGGTCGACTAAAAAACGACCCACAAAAAACCGGGTGCCTAAAATGCCGATCAGGATGGTCACCACGATGATCAGTACAAATACCAGACCAGGCATCTCCTGCGATAAACTCGGGATCAGATTGTCAATACTCGTAAATACATACCAAATGACCGCTACCGTAACACTAATAGGCCCTAAGATGACCAAGCCTTGTAAAAAGGCTTTTAATAAGTATTTGCCGATATTTTTATTAGGTTCCGACATAGGTGTTTTTTAACCGTTTTGTAATTGCTCCAGTACCTTCGGTGTTTTAATACGCCAATGTGATTCATGATATACACATGCTCCATTGGCAATGATCAAAACCTGTGGCGATTGATGGGTTACACCATAACGACGTGCAATTTCATCAGAAATATTCCGGTGGGCCAAGAGGTCCAGATAATAGGCATCCACAGAACCCTTGTTGAGTTCTTCCTCTGCATCCGCACTGATATTACACTGTGTGCTGTGCTTAAAGATCAGCTGTGGCTGCGTTTTTGATTGTTCCTCTATCAGATCCAGTTCCTGAATATTCGTCAGCGGTTTCCAGTTCATAAAACTTAAATTAATTCAGCTTCTAAATCGTAATCGTAGGCTTTGGTAATGCGTACTTTTACAAAATCTCCAATAGGCAAGTCTTCGTCTGTATTAATGATTACTTCATTGTCTACCTCTACACTGTCAAATTCGGTACGGGCAATATAACGGCCTGCTTCTATTTTATCGATCAGCACATTCAGTTCTTTGCCGATAAAGTCCTGGTTTTTGGTATAAGAGATTTCCTGCTGCACTTCCATGATCTCCTGTGCGCGGCGTTCTTTTTCTTCGCTGCTTAAGGTATCTTCGAGTTCGTATGCCGTTGTATTTTCTTCATGTGAATAAGTGAAAATGCCGACACGCTCAAATTGCATTTCTTCTAAAAATGCCTTCATTTCTTCCACATCTTCTAAAGTCTCGCCCGGAAATCCGGTGATCATCGTAGTACGAATCGCGATGCCTGGTACCGCTTCACGGATATTATGAATCAGCTCTACCATTTCTTTTTTAGTGATCTGGCGTTTCATCGCTTTCAGCATCTTATCGCTGCAATGTTGTAACGGAATATCTAAATAATTACAAATGTTGTCATACTTTTTCACTACCTCCAGTATTTCCAATGGAAATTTAGTGGGATAGGCATAGTGCAAGCGAATCCACTTCAGGCCTTCGACCTGTGCTAATTGCTCCAGCAACTCGGATAAGGCACGCTTTTTGTACAGGTCAAGACCATAATAAGTCAATTCCTGTGCAATCAGCATCACTTCCTTCACCCCGTTTTTAACCAGGTGTTTCGCCTCCGTAATAATCTCTTCGATTGGTTTGGAAATATGCGTTCCCCTCATCAGCGGGATGGCACAAAACGAACAGGTTCTGTTACAACCTTCGGAGATCTTTAGATAAGCATAGTGCTTTGGCGTGCTGAGCAAACGCTCGCCCAGTAGCTCTTTCTTAAAATCAGCTTCCAGTTCTTTTAAAATGAAGGGAAGTTCCAGCGTACCGAACCAGGCATCTACCTCGGGTATTTCTTTAGCCAGGTCCTGGCGGTACCGTTCGCTAAGGCAGCCGGTCACCAGTACTTTATCCAGTTTTCCTTCTTCTTTTAAAGCGACCTGTTCCAAAATGGTATTGACAGACTCTTCTTTAGCTTTGTCAATAAAGCCACAGGTGTTTACCACTACGATATTATGATCCATCTTTTCATTTTCATGAATCACATTAATGTCATTGGCCTTGAGCTGGCCACTCAATACTTCACTGTCTACCAGGTTCTTCGAACAACCCAGGGTAATGATGTTTACTTTATTCTGTTTAAGCGTTTTGCTTTTCATTTGTACTATTGTTCAGCCTGCAAAGGTACAATATTATCCTTAACACTATTTATAGTGAAAATATGAGTATAATGCTTATTTTTGCCAAAATTTTAAAACAAATAAATACAATATATCATTATGAGTGTTGCATCTAAAACGCATATAGATTTTACATTGCCTTACAAAGTAGCCGATATCTCTTTGGCAGAATGGGGTAGAAAAGAAATTAAACTGGCCGAAGCAGAAATGCCCGGTTTGATGAGCCTTAGAGTGGAATATGGCGCCAGCCAGCCTTTAAAAGGTGCGCGTATTGCCGGTTGTCTGCACATGACCATCCAAACAGCTGTGTTAATCGAAACCCTGACTGCTTTAGGAGCTGAAGTACGTTGGAGTTCTTGTAACATTTTCTCTACACAAGACCACGCTGCTGCTGCAATCGCCGCTACAGGTGTTCCGGTATTTGCCTGGAAAGGAGAAACATTGGAAGAAGCAGACTGGTGTATTGAACAAACATTATTTTTCGGTAGCGAAGACCGTCCTTTGAATATGATCCTGGATGATGGTGGTGATTTAACCAATATCGTGCTGGATAAATATCCGGAACTGGTTGCCGCTATTAAAGGTTTATCTGAAGAGACCACAACAGGTGTACACCGTTTATATGAAAGAATGGCTAATGGTACCTTACCAATGCCGGCAATCAATGTAAATGACTCCGTAACCAAATCCAAATTTGATAACAAATACGGTTGTAAAGAATCTTTGGTAGATGCTATTCGTCGTGCTACAGATATCATGATGGCAGGTAAAGTAGCTGTAGTAGCCGGTTATGGCGATGTGGGTAAAGGTTCTGCAGAATCCTTAAGAGGTGCAGGCGCCCGCGTTATTGTTACTGAGATTGATCCAATCTGTGCCCTACAAGCGGCAATGGATGGTTTTGAAGTTGCCAGAATGGAGAAAGCAGTTAAAGAAGCTGATATCCTGGTGACCACTACCGGTTGTCGCGACATTATTACGGAAAAAGAATTCCGTGCGATGAAAGATAAAGCAATCGTTTGTAATATCGGCCACTTCGATATCGAAATCGATATGGAATGGTTAAACAACACATACGGACAAACAAAAGATACCATCAAACCTCAGGTAGATATGTATACTATCGACGGTAAAGATGTAATCGTACTGGCAGAAGGTCGTTTGGTAAACTTAGGTTGTGCTACAGGTCACCCATCATTTGTAATGAGTAACTCTTTCACTAACCAAACATTAGCTCAGTTGGAGTTGTGGACGAATACCGCCGCATACGAAAACAAAGTATATGTATTGCCTAAACAACTGGATGAGAAAGTAGCCCGTTTGCACCTGTCTAAAATTGGTGTGGAACTGGATATCCTTAGCGATGCACAGGCTAGCTATTTAGGTCTTCCAAAAGAAGGTCCATACAAGCCGGAACACTACAGATATTAAATTTTTATATTGCTCCGCTTTGGAGTGCTGATATTATACCATCTTTCTTGTTGGCAGCAGCGGAGGGGTGGTGTAATATTGTTTTTTTTACCATGATTTATTATTTATATTTGTATATACACAATAAATCCTGATATTATGAAGTACTTAATAACCCTAATGATCGTTTGCGGCGTATTGACCGCCCAGGCGCGGGAACCTAGAAGTGTAATATCCAAAGGTTCTCAGAGTTTAGTTGTTCATGCGGTAAATAATCATCTGTTTACTTTCAAGGCGCTTGTAGTGCAACCGTCTGAGGATGTTAATAGTTTATTGCGTGGAATGTACCCGAATGTTGAAAATATAGTACAGCTTACCGGTAACCAGTATGCGATAAAGATAGCGCCCGGAAAACTGGAGGTTTACCTTCCCTATTTTGGAAGTGCATACAGCCCTGTTTCAGGAACTAACGATGCCGGATTCAAGTTTACGTCTACTCAATATGAGTATAGTACGAATATGAAGAATGCCAGGAATGGATATGATATCCAGATCAAGCCTTTGGATCATAAAGACATTAACCGTATCAATATTACCGTTTTTGAAAATGGCCGTGCAACAGTACGTATTTCCAGCAATAATCGTAGTGCAATTAGCTATCAGGGGGTGTTAAGATAAATACACACTTACGAAAACCGGTTTCATATATTCCGGTATCTATAGCAGATAACAACTATAATGGGACAAAAGAAATTAATAAGATTTAATGAAATAAAGACATTCGATAATGTATTGGAATTTCCTCAAGACGTGCAGGGGAAATGGCATACGTTTTTTAAGAATGATCATCCAATTACCTTAGAATTGGCCTGTGGGAAAGGAGAATATGCGGTGGGTCTGGGTAAACTATACCCTGAAAGAAATTTTATCGGTATCGATATTAAGGGAAACCGCATCTGGCGTGGTGCCAAGACCGCCCTGGAAAACGGAATGGAAAATGTAGGCTTTATCAGATCCCATATTGATAAAATAACCGATTACTTCGCAGCAGAAGAGATCAGCGAGATTTGGATCACCTTTCCCGATCCGCAACTCAAAGGGGCAAGAATGAAAAAACGCCTTACCTATCCTCGTTTCTTAAAATTGTACCAACAGATTGTTACACCCGGTGCAACCATCAATCTGAAAACAGATAGCCCCGACTTATACCAGTTTACCAAAGCCGTTATCGAGCTGTATGAGCTGGAAGTATTGGTCGATGATGATGATATTTATACCAAAGGAGCAGTATCTCCGGAATTGAGCATTAAGACCCATTATGAAGGGCTTGATATTGCGGGAAGTAACCGAATCCACTACCTGAAATTTAAGATTAATAAAGATTTACCGGTAGAAAAAGAGGCGATTTTAAAACAAATGTTTGTGCATCAGGAAGAAGCCTGATCCTATTGGTTTTAATCTTTAAATTGGCTATTGTATTATCATGTTGCAGGAAGGAGTCGATTTCTATTTTAATGAACAGGGTTTAATGGTATTGACCGCAGCGTATCATCTCAAAAGAGGGAAATGTTGCGGAAATGGCTGTTTGCATTGTCCTTATGATTACGAGCGGGTACAAGAACCCAGAAGGACAGAACTGCTTCAATTACGGGCACAAAAAAAATCTTAATATTCTTTATGCAGACTTATTTAGCCTTAGGCGATTCTTATACAATTGGAGAAGGTGTGGAAACTGCCGGCAATTTCCCTAATCAATTAGTTCAAATACTGAAAGAGCAATACCAGCTGGCTTTTGCGGCACCGGAAATCATTGCGGTTACCGGATGGACGACCGATGAGTTACTGGACGGTATTGCCGCGCGTAACCTGGAGCAAACCTTTGATCTGGTCACCTTATTAATCGGTGTGAATAACCAATACCGCGGTAGGGATCTCGATAATTATACACTAGAGTTTACCCGTCTTTTAGAACAAGCTATTGCTTTTGCCAAGGGGGATAAACAAAAAGTTTGTGTGGTTTCTATTCCAGATTGGGGACATACCCCTTTTGCAGTGGAGAAAGGTGTTGATACCCCAAAAGTAACTCGCGAAATCGCGGCGTTCAATGCTTGCCAAAAAGCAATTGCGCTGCAATACGGCGTCACTTTTGTAGACATTACGGGTTTGACCGACCAGTATAAAGATGAAGGAGCTTACCTCGTTGAGGATCAGTTACATTACAGTAGTAACATGTATGCGCTCTGGGCAGCTAAGATTGCTGCAGAGATGCACCATAATCTGTAACCTACCTTAGGCGAATAGATCATCTATCAGGCCATTTTATCATAATGAAAATCTTGTAAGAATGATGCTTAATTATGCTTCCTTATATCGGGGATTCTTTCTCCTGTTAGGTAGTATAACGGTATTAACGGGTAATCAAAAAACGATCGCTCAGATACCACTGGTCCTACAGGATACTACCCTGCAGCAAGGGGCTTCCTTTAATTACTGTATGGATGCCGGATGGCAGCACATGGATAGTGCTTTAATATTGGATGATTTTTTCTCAGATACCGTCGATATTGGATTTGCCTTTTCGTTTTTTGGAAATTCCTACACGCAATGCGCCCTCTCGGGTAATGTATTTTTAAGTTTTAACCTGAGCAACACGGATAATGTAAGCCCTTTTGCCTGGAGCAATACGAACACTATATTTCATAATGCTATATTTCCCGCTTTTCTGGATGCAAATATGAATACTTCCGGCAGTGTGAAATACCAGACACAAGGTGCATCCGGCTCCCGTATATTCATTGCCGAATGGTGCGGTGTGCCTAAGTATGGCATTCCATGTGCCGGTGAAAAAGTGACCACCCAGATCGTTTTACATGAAGGAACGAATAGAATTGAACTCAATACCTTGTCTTTTCCCGGTTCGGTAACGTGCCCAACCACCAATGCCAATGGTAAAGGAATACAGGGATTGATCAATAGTAACAATACCGCATCCGTTTTACACCAGGGCGTGGTATTGCCGATATGTGGGGTAATACCGGGGCGGTAAATGACGCGGTTTTATATATTCCCTCGGGCAGCTCCTATGTCGTTGATCAGACCAGGCCTTTTCAGTACAAATACATCTTTACCCCGCAGGAGCTGAATGCCATCAAATGGTATAAATCTGGCAATAATGCCGTATATGCCACCGGGCCTTGCCTTAATATTCCGTATGATACAGCAGTTGATTATTATGTAGCACGCTACGATAACTATGTAAACTGTGCTGCCACCTCACTGAACTTTTCAGATACCCTCTTTGTGACCTCCGAACGGGGTACGGTCGTGGGTTTGCCTTATTTACAAGAAGGACGGGGTATAAATGTAAAAGCATATCCAAACCCGGCACAGAATAAGGTACAGCTTGAAGCAAAAGAAACCGCTATCCGGTCTTTAATAATGGTGGACCGTTTAGGAAGAACAATATTAAGCCGGCGGCAAGAGGGCAATAGCAGCGCTCTTACTATAGATATTAAGGGTATCCAAAGTGGCTTATATATCTTAATTATAGAGACGGATAAAGGAAGGGTGCTCAGAAGGATTGTAAAATCCTAGGTGTAGTATAAGCATCCGGCATGGTGAACAGCCTTTTAAATGATAGCTACCATAAAAGAATCCGCCACTTCAATAAATGAAGTGGCGGATTCTTTATATAATAAAGTAGCGCGAATATTCTTAAAACTAGAACTACTTAGCATTCGCAATCAAATATGCTCTGACCAATTTTCCTTGCTCATCGCTCAATTTGGCTCTTGGAATCATTCTTTTTACGGTTTTGTTCCATTGCTCCGGTGTTTTCGATTCCGGATCTTTCAGCTTATGACATTTAGCACAGTTGCTGATAAACAGTTGCTGGCCCTGTGCCAGCTGCCCTTGGTCATACTGCGCTTTTATCTGCGCTTTGCTTTCTACAGGTAAAGAGCGAATCACCTGGCTTGCTTTGGGATAACAGCTGGCCATAAACGTAGCCATCACCACACCGAGTATTATCAGATATTTTGTTTTCATAATTACAAGATTTTACGACTTAAATATACACTTTGTCACAGAATTGTCAAAATGTATTATCGAAACTTAACAAATATTTGATACGTAATGATGAAAAAGACCAATCGCTCAATGCGACTAATATATTCGAATGCTCCGGGAATGATGGGGCTAAATGCGCTGACTGAGTAGAATCTTGCTATTTGTTTGTCGGGTATAACCAGGCTTTTTGCAAAACCCCTAATCTTTACCTTTCTCCTTTCGTTTTTATTACAACTTCACCACAATCTTTTGGTCAAAATGTATCGGTATCGTCTTCTTGTTATAATTTAAAGTATTCAGCAAGTCTAATAGCTTTTCTTCCCATTCCACCTGTTTTGGCCTGATCAGGGAATGATTTGTTTCCGCATCGTAAGTGGCACTTAACTGTGCGGCACGGGCCTCCACACCTTTGCAGACTTCCCGTATTTCGACTTTGAAACGACCGGTAAAATGCGCACTGAGTAGCGCTTCCTGAAGCCATAAATTTTTAATCAGTGCGATGATATAATGCCCCTGTTCATGACGCAGCAATTTGTCCTTCTGTTCTGTATCGGCCGTCTTCATAAAGGTAGCCAATACGAAATTTTTAGACCTATCTGAGGTTACGGATGAAGTAAAATTAATAGTAGCGATACCATTTTGTGTACTGCTTTCCCACTGGTATGCTGTATTCACATTAATTGCGGCCGTTCCGTTTTCACGGGTTAGTACCTTTTGCGTAGGGCTAAAATCTTTCCAGCTAATGGGAATGTCCTGAAACCTTAATTGCGCCGAAGCCATTTTTGTCATCAGGAATAGCACAATCGTTATTACATAAAATTTCATTGTAAATTGCATGGAGAAAGGGGAATGTATTTCCTATAAAATTAGGCAAAGTATCGTTAAGCATTTGTTTAAGTATCCGGTACCCTAAGAGGCTTTAATTAGATAAAATTACTATGCGCATATTACATACGGCAGATTGGCATCTGGGAAAAAAGCTAGGCACTTTTAGCAGGATAGAAGAGCAGGTTAAGGTAATGGAAGAGATCATTAATATTGCCGAGGATAATGCCGTTGATGCCATTCTCATTGCCGGAGATGTATTTGATGCGGCAAACCCGCCCACAGAGGCTTTAGAATTATTTTACAGTACCGTGAAGCGATTGTCTAAAGAGGGTAGTAGGCTTGTTGTGGTCATTGCCGGCAATCATGATAGCCCGGATAAAATAGATGCACCCGATCCGCTGGCCAGAGCCAGTGGGATTATATTTGTCGGTTATCCCAATGCCTTGGTAAAGCCTATGCAATTGCCCTCAGGAATGGCCATTACCATTGCCGATAAAGGATTTATAGAGGCCCGTTTGCCCGGAGTAGACTATCCTTTACGCCTGCTTTTAACCCCTTATGCCAATGAGCAACGCTTAAAGCAATTCTTAGGTATAGAAGATAAGGAAGCCCTGCTGAATGAAACATTGCAACAACAATGGCAATCGATCGCTGATCAGTATATGGATACAAAAGGAGTGAATGTCCTTATGGCACATTTGTTCGTGATGCAGCGGGGAGGGACCATTCCTGAAGAACCCGATGGTGAAAAACCGATCAAAATCGGTAATGCCGATCTGGTATACACGGATATTATTCCCGCACAGATACAATATACAGCCCTGGGTCATTTACATCGTCATCATCAGGTGGCAGGCCATCAGCAGCCCGTAGCCTATTCCAGTAGTCCGCTGGCTTATAGTTTTAGTGAGGCCGGACAAAGTAAATATGTATGTCTTGTTACCTTGGAACCGGGGCAGGATGCACATGTCGAAAAGATTGCCTTACAAAGCGGCAGAAGCCTCTACCGGAAAACATTTGACGATATCGATATTGCGGTAGACTGGTTGGCCGCGCATCCGTACAGTTTGGTAGAGCTGACCATAAAAAGTGATACCTATTTACAGTCCGAAGATTTGCGGCGCTTGCAGCAGGCACACGATGGTATTATCCAGATTATCCCTCAGGTGCGCCTCCATAAGCTGCAGGACAAAACGATAAAACATATAGATATAGAACAGGATATCAGCAGCTTGTTTGCAGACTATTTCAGATCGAAACATAAACAAGAACCCAATAAAGCCCTGATGGCTTTATTTCAGGAAATACTACAGGAAAAATAAGCGGAAGCCATGTTGCCATTACGATTGAGTATAGAAGGATTTTACTCCTACCAGGAAAAACAGACTATAGATTTTGAAGCCCTTACCGAAGCCGGTTTATTTGGGATTTTCGGTGCCGTCGGTTCCGGAAAATCCAGTATTCTGGAAGCCATCAGTTTTGTATTGTATGGTGCTACAGAACGCCTGGATTCGGGCGATAGGAGGGCCTATAATATGCTCAACCTGAAATCGGATAAGGCGCTGATCGATTTTGAATTCAAGATTACCGCCAAAGATCTTTATCGGTTTACGGCTACCTGGAAACGCCGTAAAAAGGATTATGCCGCGACGTCTACCATAGAACGCACGGCCTACAAATGGGAAGAAGGTACCTGGGTACCCTTGCCCACTGCCAATGCGGAACCGATTTTGGGTTTGAAATACGATAATTTTAAACGTACCATCATCATTCCCCAAGGTAAGTTTAAAGAGTTTTTGGAATTGACCAAAACACCGAGAATGGAGATGCTAAAAGAGATCTTCAATCTGTATCAATACGATTTTGCGCTACCCGTTAAACAGTTAAGCAACCGGAATAATGAGGCAATGCAAAGAAATGAAGGGATATTGAGTCAGTATACGAGTTATACCCGGGAGGTGCTGGAGACTAAAGAAATCGCTTTAGCATCCTTATCGGTTTTAGTTCGCGAAAGCACCGCAAGGGCCACCGAAGCGCAAAAAACATTTGATCAGCTCCACGCTTTAAAGTCGCTGCAGGAGCAGCTGGAACAGGCAAGACAAGATGTTGATTCCTTAGCCATGAAGCAAGCTTCTTTTGCCCAACGGAATCATTTTTTGAATCAGTATCATACCGCATTAATACAATTCAAAGGTTTATTGAATCAAAATACCCACTACCAGACGCAACTTGCACAACTGGAGCAGCAATTACAGCAATATACCCGGGAGCGGCAGCAAGCCACACTTGCCTTAACGCAACAAGAGGCACAGCTGGCCGATATTACAAAGGAATATCATAAAATAGAAACCTCAAGAGTACAACTGCAGCTATTGAAAAATCTGATGGCTTTAGCATTGTATGAGCAGGAATATGCTGCCGTGCAGCAAAGAGTTGCCAATGGCCAGCAGTTTGTTGATAAAGAACAAACTTTATACGCACAGCTGAGCCAGGACATACTCCAAACGGAGCAACAAGTAGCACAGTTAAAGTCGGCAAAACCCGATACGGAAATACTCTTAGCAGCCACGGAATGGTATCGCAGGCAAGAGCAACTCGAAACAGAATATAAAAATACCCTTTCTTTACTGGCGCAAAACCGTATCGCACAAAAAAATATAGAAGCTCATTTATCGGAAAGTGGTATTCCGCTGAAAGGATGGGAAGACTTTTTTGAAGCAGGCGTACAACCCTTAAAACAGGCGATTGCAGCAGATACAAAACGGGTTACAGCCCTGCAACTGCAGGTAGAATTGTCAAAATACAGACAGGAAATCGTGGATGGAAAACCGTGTCCGCTTTGCGGATCGGAGGTACATCACGAATTGGCACATGCAGTAGAGGTGCAGCCGTCTTTAGAGGAAGCCCAATCGGCATTGTCTCAATCGGAACAAGCCTTGGCGGACTGGAATGCCCGGCAATTCGAGGTTGCACATATACAGGGGCAGCGCACACAATATGCGGCAGAAGAAATGAATTATGCCCAATTGCAGACGACTCAGGAAGCGCAATTAGCAGAACAAGATCGTTTGTTTATCTGGCCGCATTTATTTGATAAAACGGATACCCGAAAACTGGAACAATATAAATTAAATATTCTTCAGACAGAGACGGATATGGAGCAGGCAGCGTCTGTATTGCAGGAGCAGAGAGCGCAGCAGCAGCTTTGCCTGGAAAAAATTAATACCTTCCGGCAAAAGGTTCTGGATCTGTCCGGAACCGCACAACAGAAAAAAGGCGCTATCGATATACTGCTTAAACAAATGGAAGGTATGGATTCCTCGGCCTGGAAAGGGCAAAGTCAATCCCAGCTGGAGGAGTTGTCTGTAGGCATTGTAAGCCATATTGCAGCTACAGAAAAGCAGTATGAGCAAATCAATCATGCCGTTCAGGAGCAGAAAGAACGTTTGGCCCGGTTGGACACTGCAAGCACCTTACAACAGCAGCAGGTTGCGAAAGTAAAGGAACAATTGGGCTTAATAGAAAAGGAGCTCAAAGAAAAACTGGATCATTCCGCTTTTGAGACATTGGAAGAAATACAGCAATTGTTGCAGGCCGACATAAACCCGGAGCAAGAAAAAGCAGCCATTGATACTTTCTATAAAAACCTGCATTCGGCAGAATTGACTTTACAAAACTTAAAGACGGCCATTGGAGCCGCTGTTTTTGATGCAGCTGCCTATCAGCAGGCCGTAGAAGTCCTTAAGTCTGCCGTAGAAACAATACAGCAACAATCAAATGAGCACTTACTCTTAACAAACGAAATATCGGAATTAAAGAACAAAATAAATGAAAAAGAAACATACGAAAAGACCCGGGAAGCCTTACTGTTAAGGGCTGCAGATCTAAAAGTCATGACCAATATGTTTCAGGCCAATGGTTTTGTTGAATATATATCTGAGGTGTATTTGCAAAATTTATGCAGTGTTGCTAATGAACGTTTTCACCGGCTGACCGGCAACCAGTTGAGCCTGATCTATGAAGCGGAAAAAGGTTTTGAGATTATGGATTACCTGAATGGAGGCAAAGCCAGAAGCGTTAAGACCTTGTCCGGAGGACAATCTTTCCAGGCTTCTCTTTGTCTTGCCCTTGCCTTGGCAGAAAGCATTCATAGCCTCAATCGATTTGAGAAGAATTTTTTCTTTATCGATGAGGGCTTTGGTACCTTGGATAAAGAAGCTATTGAAACCGTTTTTCAAACCCTGGAGCAGTTATACAAAGAACACCGTGTAGTAGGCATCATCTCACATGTGGAAGAATTGCAGGAACGTATTCCACGCTATTTAAAAGTGATTAAAGATCCGGAGCGGGGTAGTTTGGTTACTTTGGATTGAAGTACGGCAATAGTATAATGCTTTGGGTAGATTTTACTTAATCTTAAAGCCCGGGAACAAAGGTAGCGACCTTTGTTCATCAAGGCGATTGCTCTGCATCGCAACGCCAATACAAAATTGCTATTGCTGTGATTAAAACAATAAGCGATCTGTACCGAACAGATCCTTAGGACCGGCCTTATAAATCCGGCATTAAGAAAAATCACTGGCTCGGTCGATAAAGGCGCAAACAATTGTCTGAGCGCAGCGAGTTTGGTTTGCGACCGACCGACACATTGATTTTTAGCCAGGGATTTATAAAGCCTTGATTTTTTGGCGGTACCTTTTGCATCAAGGCAAAAGGTAGCAATAGCTATAAGTGACAATCGCTAAAAATAGAAACCAAAAGAATAAGGTAAGCCCTGTTTCCTAAAAGCGGATACGCAATAAATATTATTTCACAAAAATGAAAATTAACATTAATTAACCTTGCCGATGTTTAAATATGCCATTTATTTGTTTCTTGTAAATGTATTGTATTTTTTCATAGGCAATAGTATGACTATAGCGAGAGGGCTCTTTTTTAAGAGCTCTTTATTTTATACAAACTTCTATAAATACAAATGACCACCAGTATGGTGGTCATTTGTATTTATAGTTTAGCCTAATACTAAGCTTTATATTCAAATGTATCTATTCTGGTTTATCCCCTAACATTTAGAAGCCATGTACTGCTATGCCTTTAAGGTTAAAATGTGTGCAGATAAATGACGGATGTAAAGGGTTTTATTTTACCTGAAAAGTAAAGGGTAGTGCGTCAAAGTCCTTAAGCGTATCCATTACCTTTTCCGTCAATCCATTCTGGAAAACCTGTAATTTATCGGCGATGCCCTTATCTGCAGCACCTAAAATTTTTGCGGCTAAGATACCGGCGTTCTTGGCACCATTTAAAGCTACGGTAGCAACCGGAATACCACTCGGCATTTGCAGGATAGACAGAATAGAATCCCATCCATCTATAGAATTACTCGACTTTACCGGTACGCCGATAACGGGTAGGGTAGTCATGGAAGCCACCATTCCGGGTAAGTGTGCGGCACCACCGGCACCGGCAATAATCGTTTGTATCCCACGGCCGGCTGCATTTTTTGCATAGTCGAACATGCGCTCAGGGGTACGGTGTGCTGAAACAACGGTGATCTCAAAAGGGATTTCCATTTCTTCTAAGAAGGCTGCCGCTTCCTGCATTACCGGCAAATCGCTTTTACTGCCCATGATGATGCCTACTCTTGGTGTCATATATTTATGCTTTTACTTTTATGGTTGCTAATATTTTATTTGCTTTGTCTTTTACCGCTTGTGCCTCTGAGCCTACAACCGTAATATGTCCCATTTTACGGAACGATTTGGTTTTGGCTTTTCCATACAGATGTACAAAAGCACCGGTGGTAGATAGAACCTCCTCTATGCCTTCATAGACCGGTGTGCCCTCATAGCCCTTCTCTCCTAGCAGATTTACCATGGCCCCATAATGCAGGGCATCGGTATTGCCGGGTGTCAGGTTTAAGATGGCGCGTAAGTGTTGTTCATACTGGGAGCAAAGATTCGCTTCTATGGTATGATGGCCGCTATTGTGCGGACGAGGCGCAACCTCATTTACCCAAATGCTGCCATCTTTGTTGTAGAACATTTCTACGGCAAGGATACCCACCATATTTAACTTTGTAATCACGGTGAGCGCCAGTTCGGTCGCTTGTGTAGCAATATTTTCGTCGATTTGTGCCGGTGCAAACAGGTATTGCACCATATTGCTTTCCGGGTTGAATTCCATCTCTACTACCGGAAAAGCCGCTGTTTCGCCTTTGCTGTTGCGGGATACAATCACAGACAGCTCTTTTTCCATATCGGCCATCGCTTCAATAACAGCGGGCTGATCAAAGCTAGTGGCTAAATCGGCCTCTGTAGCTATTTTCTTTACCCCATAGCCATCATAGCCCGAGGTTCTGAGTTTCTGGAAAAAAGGCAGGGCAATACCACAGCCGGCAATCTCGCTTTTTTGAGCGACTAAGGCAAATGGTGCAGTAGGGATATTATGGTCTTGATAGAATTGTTTTTGTAGCCCCTTGTCTTGTATGATTTTTAATACAGAAGGTTGTGGAAAGACCTGTACCCCTTCTTTTTCCAATTGTGCCAGGGCATCGCTATTCACATCTTCAAACTCTATGGTGATGATGTCTTTGTCCTTGCCAAACTGGTATACAGTATCATAATCTTTGAAATCGCCCGTTGTGAAATCGGGTACTAAATGAGCGCAGGGTGCATCTTTTGAAGGTTCCAGAATTGCAATATTCAGGTTCCAGTTCAGCGCTTCCTGGAGCAGCATTCTGCCGAGCTGTCCGCCGCCCAATAGGCCAATGCTTACATCGGTAATTTGTTTTGACATAAATAGATTGTTCAATGAAAAAACAAAAGCCAAAATTTAACCTGCGTTTCTATTTTGACTTTTGATAATATATTGGGATGATTTTATTTCTTTCCAAAAAGATTATTTGGCATGCCACCCGGAGGCATACCCATTCCGGCTCCGCCACCGCCCAGGGGATTCATACCACCCATACCCGGCATTCCTTTAAATTTATTCATTTGCTTCATCATCTGACGCATCTGATCAAATTGTTTCATAAAAGCATTCATCTCGGCTACATCTTTTCCGGCACCTTTTGCAATACGGTTTCTTCTGGAAGGATTGATGAGATCCGGATTCGCTCTTTCAGCAGCCGTCATAGAATCGATCATTGCTTCAATACCTTTAAAAGCATCGTCACTGATGTCGATATCTTTAATCGCTTTACCTACACCCGGAATCATGGCCAGCAGATCTTTGATGCTACCCATTTTCTTGATTTGCATCAGCTGGGTTTTAAAATCGTCAAAGTCAAATTTATTGGCCCTGATTTTTTTCTCTATTTTCTTTGCTTGTTCTTCGTCAAACTGATCTTGTGCACGCTCTACGAGGGAGATGATATCACCCATGCCCAAAATACGCTGTGCCATACGCTCAGGGTAGAAGACATCAAGGGTATCGAGTTTCTCACCCATGCTCACAAACTTGATAGGCTTCTCTACCGTATACTTGATCGATAAAGCAGCACCACCGCGGGTGTCCCCATCCAATTTGGTCAGCACCACACCGGTAAAGTCCAGGCGCTCATTAAAGGCTTTTGCCGTATTCACGGCATCCTGTCCCGTCATAGAATCCACTACGAATAAAATCTCTTGTGGATTTACTGCCTTTTTAATATTGGCCACTTCGGTCATCATGACTTCATCAACCGCTAAACGGCCTGCAGTATCGATAATGACTACCTGGTTGCCATCTTGTTTTGCTTTGGCAATAGCAGCCAGGGCAATGCTTACCGCATCTTTGTTTTCCGGATCGCTGTACACCGGTACTTTGATCTGCTCTCCTAAGATCTGTAATTGATTGATTGCCGCAGGACGATAAATATCGGCCGCTACTAACAAAGGTTTTTTGTGTTTTTTGCTATTCAGGTAGTTCGCCAGTTTTCCGGAGAAGGTGGTTTTACCCGAACCTTGCAAACCAGCGATCAGAATAACTGTTGGCTTACCCGACAGATCCAGTTCTACTGCATCGCCGCCCATAAGGTCGGCTAATTCGTCTTTTACGATCTTTACCATCAGCTGACCAGGAGATACGGCTGTCAGTACTTTATCGCCTAAGGCTTTATCCTTTACCCTGTCGGTAAATTCTTTCGCAATTTTATAGTTCACATCGGCATCTACAAGTGCGCGACGTATTTCTTTAATCGTTGTGGCGACGTTAATTTCGGTAATTCTACCTTCCCCTTTAAGTTGCTTAAAGGCAGAGTCTAACCTTTCACTGAGATTATCAAACATTTTTGTACAAAAATTAAGACTGCAAAGTTAATTTTTTTAATTTAATTCCCGAAATGCTATTGTAGATTTTAAGAATGGGGCGTCTGATCAAAAAATAGCCCGTTTGCTGTACAACAGAAAACGGGCTGTGACATAATATTCCGGATTTCCGGCAATATTTATTTTGTCGCTTTTGTTTTAGAAACCTCTTTGATCAGGCGGTATTTTATGCTCGACCCATCTGCAGGAGGATTGTCTACACGCTCATCCAATACAATTAGCTCATAATTATATCCTTTTTCATATTGGAAGCCCTCGATGGTATCGTAAAAAAGTTCCCAGTTTTTTTGATCTTTATCATATTTGACTTGCAAACAATCTTTTTTCATCACCCCGGCACTGCAGTTTTGGGTTTCTGCAGCGACAAACAGGTGCTTTTCTCCATATATAATACTGGATACCGATTCAAAAATGACCTTTCCGTCTTTTTTGAGCGCAACCTGTGCTCCTTTTCCGCTCAGTTCGTAATTGTTATTTTTATATAGAATGCCCGATGCAGGCTTTTGTCCTGACAACTCAATTTTTTCGCCGTTTAAGGCCACTAAAGCAATGTCTTTTGTATTGTTAAAAGTCATTTCCAGACGCTTGCCATTTTTGTCGATTGCGGTACTGGTTACGATTTGGTCTGCGGCTACTGCTTCCGGTTTGCTGATGACTTCCGCTTTTTTATCCTCGCTTGTGCCGCAAGAAAAAAGTCCCAGGCTTGCTACTGCAAATAGTGTAATGATATTTTTTGTCATGTTTGTCGATTTATTGGTTATATATAAAGATATGATAAATAATATAAAACATCACTTTTGTACTTACTTAGCTTCTTTCTGATCATTCAATATATCTATCTCATTCCATGCAAAAGCCCCGTCATGACGGGGCTTTTGTGGTTTTTTTATCTATTCTTATACCACCATCGGGACTTCCATGAGCAGGATTTCTGCATCGGAAGATTGCGCGGTAATACTCAACTGGTCGGTGTCCCAAATGCCCATACCATCTCTCGTGTCTAAGGCTTGTCCGTTAAGGGTAAAAGCACCCTTCAAGATAAAGGCATAGATACCATTACCTTTTTTCCGGAGCGTGTAGTCCGCTGTTTTGCCTTGTTCAAAAGTGCCCATATGAAACCAGGCATCCTGGTGTGCCCATACGCCCTCATCATCGGCATTTGGAGACAATACCTGCTGTAGTTTATTATGCCGGTCTTGCGGATTCAGGCTCAGTTGATCATATCGTGGTGTTACGTTCTCTTTGTTCGGGAATAGCCATATCTGTAGAAACTTGGTTTCCTGGTCTTTATTCTTATTATATTCACTATGCTGAATGCCGGTACCGGCACTCATAACCTGTATATCTCCTTTGCGGATAACGGATACATTGCCCATACTGTCTTTATGTTCCAAATCGCCCTCAAGCGGTATTGAAATGATTTCCATATTATCATGCGGGTGGGTGCCGAAACCATTTCCTGCGGCTACGGTGTCATCATTTAACACGCGCAGGGCACCGAAATGCATGCGTTCGGGATTATAATAGCCTGCAAAACTAAAACTGTGGAATGAATTAAGCCAACCGTGATTGGCATGTCCCCGGGTACTTGCTTTATGTATGATCATATGATTTGTTTTTATGGTTTCTGGATAGGGCAGATGGTTAAAACCCATAGGTTCTAATTCCTTTAATTCATCAATGTCGTTTTTGATGATATTTGCGAAACTTCCGGTAGCCATAAAGATACCCGTTCCGAATAAACCCTTTCTGATGAAATCTTTCCTATCCATTAATTTGCGTTTGATTATTTTGATAACACAAAAGTACAATCTCGGGGCAGGCAGAACCATTGATCTATGATAAGAAGTATAGGAGGGCTTATGTTTCCGAAGATTCTGCTCTTTCTTTTAGTGCCTGGTTCATCAGCTCAAATCCTTTTTCTGTTTGTTTTAATTGCCCTTTTAGGAAAGGGACCAGTATGCCTTTGAAGGTTTCACTGTGTACAAAGGTGGTACTGCCGTCGCGGTTGTCGGTCAGCTCAAAACGATGCGCGCCGTCGAAAAGGCCACCCAACCATAAAGTGCCCAGCCAGGACAATAATTGATTGGGCACTACAGCCGTTATTTTTGGGCGGAAATGCATGCCTTTACTGTCGGGCGGAAGGATGTGTACCTTGATGTGTTGTCCCGGATTTAAGATGCCTTGTATAGACCGGATAAAGGGATTCCATTTAGAATAGCGGTCAAGATCGGTGAGTATCTCCCATATGCGTTCCGGACGGGTCTTGATTGTGATCTTTGTGCTGATTGTTGTGGCCATAAAGGATGTGTTTATAATTATAGCACAAAGTTCAGGGATACAAAGAAGAGGTTGCTTGACAAAAATCAAGAAATTTAAAGCATTTGTTTTTTCCGGATGCGGCTAAATGTTTCCGGGGTCATACCCAGCATGGAAGCAATATACTGGAGCGGTACCTGGTGAAATAAGGCTTTATGTTGTTCAAAAAAGCTGATATACCGTTCTTCTGCACTCATAGACAGGTGCTGGAACATCCGGTTTTCCAACATCGTGAAACATTTGGCAATAAACTGTTTCTCCAATGTATGCCACTTTTCGACCAGTGTGCCCAGCTTTTGATAATCGGTCTGGCTAATGGTATATAAGCTTACCTCAGTTAGTGCCTGTATGTTCCATCGGGAGGGGGTCTGAAACAGGAAACCTGATAAGTCGGTGAGGAAGCTTCCTTCTGCGGAAATCCATTGTGTGACTTCTTTATCCTCCACGCTGCGGTAGATCCTTAATAAACCCGATTTTACAAAGCTCAACTGGCGGCAATATTGGTCCGTCTTGAGCCAATAGTCGCCTTTCTTCAAAGTCACGGTTTTAAAAAGCCCGCTGATCTGTTGCAAATCATCGGGCGCAGTAATGTCAAAATGAGATTCCAAGTATTGTACTAAAGGTGTCATGAAATTTGGGATATTTATTTTCCTAGATTCACGATGAGCTCATACTCTTCCTTTTTTAAGTCACATACGGAGAGACGCCCCTGGCGAATCAGCGACAGCTCCTGCAGACCGGGCTGTTCCTTCATTTCCTTTAAGGTGACCGCTGTTTTAAAAGGCTTGCCGGCTTTTAGGTTTACCACAACCCAACGTTCATCTTCTGTTGTGGGGTCCTGGTATGCTTCCTTTGCCACAGTGGCATTGCCTACAACAGCCATGCCTTCATTGCTATGGTAAAACAAGACCTTATCCCCTTTTTTCATGGTTTTAAGGTTATTGCGAGCCTGGTAGTTACGCACACCATCCCAAAATGTTTCCCCGTCCTGTACAAATTGCGCCCAGCTATATTTAAAGGGTTCCGATTTTACGAGCCAATAATTCATGATATCTCTTTTTGCTTTCTTTATATAGTAATGTTTCCTTCAAATACCATCTTTGCTGGCCCCGTAAGCCATACATTGCGCACGGTGGTTTTATCTGTTTTGTCGAAGCTGACTTGCAGCTTTCCTCCTTTGGCGGCAACAGCCACCTCAAAATGGCCGGTTTGGCCACATACAGAGGCAATGGCAGCGGCCGTAACGCCTGTGCCACAGGCAAGGGTTTCGTCTTCTACACCACGCTCGTACGTTCGGATTGTCAACCCTTCAGGAACAACGGCTACAAAATTCACATTAATCCCTTTTGGCTGGAAGCGTTCCTGATTACGGATGCGCTTTCCTTCTGCATATACATTTATTTGGTCAATGTCTTGTTGAAAAGAGACATAATGCGGAGAGCCGGTGTTCAGGATCGTTTCTGCGGCACCAAATTCAATATGGTCAATATCCTGCATTTGCAAGGATACCTGTCCGTCTGCTTTGATAAATGCTTTATGTGCCCCGTCTACCGCGATAAAAAAGTGTTCTGTCTCGCCAATGCCGATTTGTCGCGCAAAAGCAGTAATACACCTGCCACCATTGCCACACATGCTACTCTCATTGCCATCGGCATTATAATAGACCATTTTGAAATCATAGCCATCTGCTTGTTCCAGAAGCATCAGGCCATCGGCACCAATGCCAAATCGCCGGTCACATAGAAAATTGATCTGTGCCCTTGTTAAGGCATAAGTTTGGTTCCGGTTGTCCAGGATCACAAAATCGTTTCCGGCACCTTGGTATTTATAAAAATGGAGGGTCATTGCTGCAAATTTAGGGGATTTAAACACGGGAAATGTTGTCTTTTTGAAAAAAAACATATAGGTTTGGGGGTTAAATTGTAAACGAAACACATATGGGTATTTTTATTAAGAAACAATTAAGCCAATTGGTTGCGGAGGCCAATGAGTCGGAAAAGGGGTTGAAAAAAACCTTAGGTTCCGGTGCTTTGGTTGCTTTAGGAATTGGCGCGATTATCGGAGCAGGATTGTTTTCTTTAACCGGTATTGCTTCTGCCGATAATGCAGGTCCTGCGGTAGTATATTCCTTTATTGCAGCAGCCA
Organism: Taibaiella sp. KBW10; assembly: GCF_003852495.1. Classification (GTDB taxonomy): domain Bacteria; phylum Bacteroidota; class Bacteroidia; order Chitinophagales; family Chitinophagaceae; genus Edaphocola. The sequence goes on from NZ_QAJI01000004.1 coordinate 54,468, forward strand.
TCGGTTGTGGTTTTGCCGGCTTATGTTATGCAGAATTTGCCTCCATGATTCCGGTAGCGGGTAGCGCCTATACTTATTCTTACGCAACAATGGGTGAGCTTGTCGCCTGGATAATCGGTTGGGATTTAGTACTCGAATATGCGCTGGGCGCCGCCACGGTCGCCGTCAGCTGGTCGCAATACGTCAATAAGTTTCTCCATTCTGTGGGGATCGATCTGCCCAATTATCTCCTGCATGGCCCCTGGGATGAACTCAATGGCGTAAATATGGGGGGCATGATCAATCTTCCGGCAATAGTTATTGTATGCTTATTGTCCCTGCTTTTGATTCGGGGCACCAAAGAATCGGCTTCGCTGAACAATATATTGGTTATTCTGAAAGTAACGGTTGTAATCATCTTTATTGCCTTAGGCTGGGGCTTTATCAATAGCGCTAACCATACGCCTTTCGTACCTGCTAATGTTGGGGAAGAAATGGTGAAATCGGGAGAAATGAGCTTTTTTAACTTCTTCTCCAGCGACTATTTCGGCCATTACGGGATCAGTGGTATTTTGCGTGGTGCCGGTGTGGTATTCTTTGCCTTTATTGGTTTTGATGCCGTGAGTACGGCCGCACAGGAAGCGAAAAACCCGCAAAAAGGAATGCCGATTGGGATTATTGGATCGCTTGTTGTTTGTACCATTTTGTATGTGTTGTTCTCTTATGTCCTGACCGGATTGGAAAATTATATGAATTTTAAAGGAGATGCAAGCCCGGTAACAACGGCCTTTGCACATACAGGTTATACCTTCCTTAATTCCTTCCTGACTATGGCTATTATTGCCGGTTATACCTCTGTAATGTTGGTAATGCTGATGGGGCAAAGCCGTGTGTTTTATAGCATGAGTGTCGATGGTTTATTACCCAAAATGTTTAGTGATCTGCATGCTAAAAACAGAACACCCTGGAAAACAAATATCGTATTCATGATCTTCGTAAGCATCTTTGCCGGTTTTATTCCGGTATCTGATCTGGGACATATGGTGAGTATCGGTACTTTGTTTGCCTTTGTATTGGTGTGTATCGGCGTGATCGTGATGCGTAAAACAAACCCGGATGCGCCAAGAGGATTTAAAACACCATTTGTACCTGTATTGCCTATTTTAGGCGTAATTGTTTGTTTGGTATTGATGGCCGGTTTGCCGGTAGAAAGCTGGGAGCGTTTGGCCATTTGGTTGGCGCTGGGCCTGGTGATTTACTTTACTTATGGTTTGAAAAATAGTAAGTTGAACAAGAAAAAATAATATTCATTTCTCTTATTTAACTGATATAACATAACAAAGCCTGCGCATATGCGCAGGCTTTGTCATGTTATATCAGTTTGTTTTTGTCCGGATCAGCACAATAAATGCTCTATCTGCTTAAAGGTAGTATTACAAGATTTTTGTTCCCAAAGCATGCCGTAGATGTGTTTCATTATAGGCATGTCGATTCCGATGGCGTCAATCACCGTCTTCATACCGACAGAAGCATAATACCCCTCTGCAACCATATTCATTTCGGCCTTTGCGGCGCTCACCGAATACCCTTTGCCTAATAAAGCGCCAAAAGTACGGTTGCGGCTGTGTGGAGAATAACAAGTAACCAAAAGGTCGCCCAAATAGGCACTGGTATGAAAATCGGGTGTGGGTTCCTCCAGGCTTTTTTGTTGGAAATGCAGGGAGAGGAACCGGTACATTTCGCGGTAACAGTTCGTAATATAAACACTCAGGAAATTATCACCATAGCCTAAACCATGCGCAATACCTGAGCCGACCGCATAGATATTTTTCAAAACAGCTGCATATTGACTGCCCCAAAGATCATTATTGGTCGTGGTGCGCAAATAAGGGGTTTCGAATAAAGAGGCGATCTGCAGGCTTTCGGCAGCAATCGTTCCTGAAAAAGTGAGGTAGGAAAGTCTTTCCTGCGCTACCTCTTCCGCGTGACAAGGGCCTGTGATGGCAAAATACTGATTGATGTCCATATCGAAATGATCAATCAGGTATTCCTGCAACAATTGGTGTTGCTCTGGTAAAACGCCTTTAATGGCAGAGATGATTTTTTTGTTTTTGAATCCGTCTTTGGGTATCTGTTGTAAGATATCCAGCATATAGGCCGATGGAATACACATCACCAGAATATCACATTCCTGGATCATGAAATCAAGGTCTGTAGTAGGGTGGATAAGGCTTCGGTCAAAAACGACAGAAGAGAGGTATTGCTCATTATGTCCCTTTTCGATCAGGTGTTGTACCGCTGCTTCACTGCGCATCCACCAGGAGATTGTGTGTTGATTTTCCGTTAATAATTTTGCTAAAGCCGTAGCCCAGCTCCCATTGCCGATTACCCCTATCATGTACCCTGTATTGTTGTTGTCGGGACAAAGATAAAAGTTTTCCCCTTGCTTTGCAATTCTCAGAGCCGAATACCAAAATTGAGCCTTATCTTTGCGGATCAAAAAAATATAACATGAAAGACAAAAAAGCATTAGTGCGTTTTGGCTGGGTAGCCATTCTGGAAGGGATTTCTTTTATCTTATTATTACTGGCTATGCTCATGAAATATGACATCATCGGAGATGTCGAAATGGGCAAAGCATTAGTGAAAAATATTGGTATGGCACATGGGGTCTTATTTGTACTCTATACTTTATTGTTGATTCAATGTTGGACACAATACTCCTGGAAAATTGGTAAATCTGCTTTATATTTCATTTTATCTTTCCTGCCATTGGGCACTTTCTGGGTAGATAAACAAGTGAAAAAAGAGATCAATCGTTTGGCGGTAAACTAAACTATGCGTTATTTTTTAGAAGTCAGTTATGACGGATTGTCTTTTCACGGCTCCCAATTACAGGGCGACCTGCCTACAGTGCAATATGCAGTAAATAAAGCCTTAAGTACCTTATTAAGGGTGCCGATAGAGAGTTTCGGTGCAAGCCGTACCGATGAAGGGGTACATGCTTTGGGCAATTTTTACCATTTTGATTACGAGGGGGAATTACATCCGCATACGGTGTACAAACTAAATGCTTTACTGCCGCTGAAAATAGCGGTGGTGAATCTGTATGAAGCGAAAAATCCGGAAATGAATGCGCGTTTTGATGCCCTCAGCCGGAGATACCGCTACAAAATATACAAAGCAAAAAATCCGTTTAAGCAGGGTAGGGCGCTGTTTCATCCTTATCCCCTGGATGTGGCGACACTCAACGAAACGGCTGCCGTTTTGAAAGAATACCTCGATTTTGAAACTTTTTCAAAACGCAACACGCAGACCTTTACGTTTAAGTGTACTATTTTTCAATCTTATTGGGAAGAGAACGACGATGAACTACATTATGTTGTAGAAGCCAATCGCTTTTTAAGAGGAATGGTACGTGCTTTGGTGGGTACGCAGATCAAAGTGAATAAACAGCCGGGATCGGTAGCATTATTCAAATCCATTATTGAATCGAAAGACTGTTGCCGTGCTGATTTCAGTGTGACGGGCAACGGTTTATACCTTGAAGCCGTTAACTTTCCGGAAGATACCCTGATCAATATCAGCAACCACCGCATATAAGACCTGAAACCACGAATTTTAGTATCTTTGTCGCTTTATCAATAAATAATTCTCAGAAATATTGCTTTATGCCTGTTTTTAAATTTAAAGTTTCCTGGATTGATGATGACAACATTAATCGTAGTATTGCATTGACCAATGGACAATCTTTTTTGCAATTTCATGAAGCGATATTAACTGCATTTGAATTTGAAAAAAAGACTGCCAGTGCCGTGTTTTATGAAAGTAATGAAAAGCATATAAAAGGCAGGGCTATCTCCTCCGAGGTATTGGTCAACAAAAAAGATGCTCCGGCTTTATCGATGCTGAAAACACCTGTTTCTGCCCTGATTGACAATCCGGATAAGAAATTTATTTACGAATTTGATCCTGTAAAAAACTGGTCTTTCTTTGTGGAACTGATCGGCATTGACAAAGAAGAGAATGCCAAAACGAACTACCCGCATTGTTTCTATAAAGAAGGCATTGCCCCGGCATTGACGGGTGCGAAGTCTTTGGCAGAAAATCGTATGGTAGAGATGGAAGAGAAGTATGACCTGGGTAAAGAAGAAATGGACGAAGGTTACGGAAGCGAAGGAGAGGAAGATGGCAATGATGATTCGGACGACAGCAGTTCAGATGAAGAAAGCTTCGGATCAGAATATAATGAGGAAGGAGAACAGTTTTAATGAAGGCTGCAAAAACACTTATCGTTATTGCAGGACCTACTGCTGTGGGTAAAACAGCCTTAAGTATTGCGGTCGCACAACATTTTAAGACCGCGATTATTTCGGCCGACTCCCGGCAATGTTACCAAGAAATGACTATAGGCACCGCTAAACCAAGCCCGGAAGAGCTTTTAGCGGTGCCACATTATTTTATCAATAGCCATTCTATTGAGGAGGCGCTCAATGCAGGTACTTATGAGCGTGAAGCTTTAGCGTATTGCGAGGCGATATTTTCCCTTCAGGATGTTGCGGTGCTCTGTGGTGGCACGGGTTTATATATAAAAGCCCTGTGTGAAGGAATCGATGAGATGCCTGCAGTAGATAAAGCCATCGAACAACAGATACAAAAATCATATGAAGAGCAAGGCTTGGCCTGGCTTCAGGAAGCGATAGCCGCAAAAGACCCGGCTTTTTTTGCACAGGCAGAGCAGCAAAACCATAGCAGGCTCATACGGGCTTTAGCGTTTATGGAAACCAACGGCGTATCCATCATGAACTATCGGAGCGGCGTAGTGAAAAAACGGCCTTTTAAAATCATTAAAATTGCATTGGATCTGCCTCGCGAAACGCTGTATGAACGTATAGATCGCCGGGTAGATATCATGATGGAGCAAGGGCTGATGGCAGAAATAACTGCCTTATACCCTTACCGGGAACTAAAGAACCTGCAAACGGTAGGTTACAAAGAGTTTTACGAAATGGGAGAATGGCCCCTGTCGGAGGCGCGTATTGCTGATGCATTAGTTAAAGTAAAACAGCATTCCCGCAACTATGCGAAACGGCAACTGACCTGGTTTCGAAAAGATCCGGAATTCAAATGGTTTAGGCCAGACGATTTAATTGCTATCCTGGACTATATCCAACAAGAACAACAACAATAAGCCGATGTTTTACGCTTTTCTATGTGTCGTCTTATTACAATATTTATTCGGGTTTATCTATCAGTATAAACCCGAAAAGCCATTGATATGCCCGGAAGATGCAGATTTGCCAAAGGTAAGCGTACTCATCTGCGGTAAGAATGAAGCCGCTAATTTCAAAAAACATTTACCCAAAATACTCGGTCAGCATTATCCCGCAACTGCTTTTGAAGTACTGGTAGTGGATGATGGTTCTACTGATGCCACGCAACAAGTGCTTCAGGAGTTACAGCAGCAGTATCCGCAGCTACGCATCCACAGCCTGAAGGAAGCAGAAGAGAAAAAATTTCCGGGTAAAAAGAATGCCCTTTACAAGGGGCTGCAGCATTGTACTTATCCTATTGTATTGCTGACCGATGCCGATTGTGTCCCTGCCAGCTCCGATTGGATACGCATCATGGCCGGCCACTACCAGCAGGCTAAAAATAAAAATCCCGAACAAGCATATTTTGTCCTGGCTTATGGTGCTTATCAGCAAGTCCCCGGTTTATTAAACAAATTTATCCGTTGGGAGACCGTCCATACCTTTCAGCAATACAGTTCCTGGGCCAAACTGGGTTTACCCTATATGGGCGTAGGCCGTAACCTGCTGTATGAGCGGGAAGCCGTACTCCGGACCCTGGACAATGATGAGGATTTTGCTCAAAAGTTTAAACAAACCCCATCCGGAGACGATGATCTGATTGTTGCCTATCTTGCCCATAAAGAGAATACCCTGGTTGTATCACAACCGGAAGCAAAAACGGTTTCGGAAGTCCATACTTCCTGGGCCGCATGGTGGAAACAAAAGACCCGTCACGTCTCTTCGGGAAAATATTATCCGGAAAAAATAAAAACGGCGCTTGGCTTATATGCCTTGTCTGCTTTTTTATACTGGATTACGGGACTATACTTATTGATCGCAGCCTTTACGCTGCAAATTAAAATCATTGTTTTACTTTTGATGCTGGGCAGGATACTGTTGTATGGCTATAATGCCCGTAAATGGTATCGCGCTTTGGATGAAAAAAACATAATATCATTTTATCTTACCGGTGACATCCTCTGGATGATATACAACATGGTGTTGTCGCCGTTTATTTTTTGGAAAAACAAACAACAATGGAAGTAGTTTTAAAATATTTTGACGATTTTTCGGAAACACAGTTAGGCCAATTTGCCGCCTTAGGGGATTTATATAAAGAATGGAACGAAAAGATAAATGTCATCTCCAGAAAGGATATTGACCAGTTATATACCAAACATGTCTTACACTCTTTGGCCATAACCACGATTTGTCCTTTTAATCCGGGGATGCGTGTGGTCGATATCGGTACCGGTGGTGGTTTTCCCGGCATTCCCTTGGCTATTTTTTATCCCGAAGTGGAATTTTTGCTGGTCGATTCTATCGGAAAAAAAATTAAAGTAGTACAGGAAGTGGCCGCGGCCATAGGCTTGAAAAATGTAACAGCAGTACATTCCCGTATCGAAAATATTCCCGAGAAGGATTTTGATTTTGTAGTGTCCCGTGCAGTGGCTCCCCTTAAAACACTTTGGGAATGGGCAAAGCCGATCATCAAGAAAGATAAGTCTACAGAACTCGCTAACGGACTGATTTGTTTAAAAGGCGGAGACCTGAACCAGGAAATTGTAGACAGTGATGTGCGTCCCTCTCTTTGGGAGATGGAAAATATATTTCCTAATGAAGGCTTTGAGGAAAAATTTGTCGTTTGGGTAGGTAAGAAATAAACTTGCTTTGGTATGTATATACCGATTGTAGCCGCAGACAACATAAGGAAATATCCTGTTTTTTGTTTTCGGATATCTTAACGGTTTTCGTTTCAATTTTCGGCCGTATCATTAGCATTAATCGGTTGAAAAACCTATTTTTGCCACTTACATACAAAAATAAACCCAGCTTTTTTGATGCTCAATAAGATAGTAGGAACCCTTTTACTCGTTACATTATTTGCTGCTCCGGTGTGGGCACAGAAAAATGTAACCAGGACCGATCTGCAGTCAAAAAGAGAAGCGATACTTCAGGAAATAAAAGATGCTCAGGCACTCCTGAACGAAGCGAAGGCAAGTCAGAATGTAACCCTTACCGAGTTAAAAGCGTTAAATCATAAATTAGAACTGCGTCAGCAACTGATCAATAATATTAATTTAGAGTTGACCAATATCTCTACCGACATCCGTACCACCAATACGGATATTACGGTTTTAAATGCGCAATTGAGCAAATTCAGAACCGATTATGCCCGTTCGGTACGCTATGCCTACAAGCATCAGGAGTCTCAAAACCTGATGTTATTTGTGTTCTCTGCCAATACGTTTAATGATATGATGCGCCGAATGGAGTACATGAAAAAGTACCGCCAGTACCGCACCATACAAGCCAATAAAATTCGCGAGATACAGGGAACCTTAAAACAAAAAGTAGGTTTTCTGAACAATAAAAAACTACAGAGGGGAGAATTGCTGGCTGCAGAGCAAGAACATAAATCTGCCATTCAGGCTGATGCGGATGAAACGCAAAAAGTAGCACAGGAATTAAAAGGCCAGGTTACCGATTTGTCGAGCCAGATTGCGAAAAATAAAAAAGCCGCCGCACAACTGGAAAGTGCGATTAAAATTCAAATTCAAAAAGAAATAGAAGAAGCGCGTCGCTTGGCTTTAGAAGAAGCCCGTCAAAGAGCCCTGGCAGAAGCCAAAGCCAAAGCGGCTGAGGAAACCCGTCGCAGAGCGGAAGAAGCCCAGCGCATGACGGAGTTGAACAGGCAAAAAGCGGTAGAGGAAGAACAAAAGCGTGCCGCTGATTTTGCCAGACAAGCGGAGCTTGCCCGTAAGAAAGCAGCCGATGATGCCGAACGCCAACGCCTTAAGGATATTGAAGACGCTAAAAAACGTAGAGAAGCCGCCGCAGCAGAAGAAAAGCGTATTGCGGATGCACAAGCCCGAGAAGAGCAACGCAAACGTAATGAAGAGCGTAATAAAGAGATTGACCGTAAGAAAGAAGAAGAACGCCAGAAGGAACTGACGCGCCAGAAAAAGGTAGCTGAAGATTTGGAAAAACAACGCCAGGCCGCCGCACAACAGGCCACGCAATACAAATCGGGCGGTACTGTGGTTACGATCAATAAAACCCCGACCACACCTTCCTCCGCAACGAGTACGCCTCCTGTGGTGAAGACCAATCCGGAAAGTATTTCTTATAAAAATATATTGACGCCTGACGTACAGGCTTTGTCCAATAACTTTGCAGCCAATAAAGGTGGATTACCCTGGCCTGTAGACCGTGGATTGATTGTTGCGCCTTATGGTAATTATCAACACCCGATAGAGAAAAGTGTTACCCTCAGTAACTCCGGTATTGATATCGGTACCAGTGCCAGTGCACCGGTGAAGGTCGTATTCTCCGGTGTTGTCACCAAGATTTTCTCTGTGCCGGGTATGGGCGTCACCGTATTGGTTAGCCATGGTCAATACTATACGGTATACAGCAAGTTGTCCAGTGCTACCGTAAGTGTGGGCACCAAATTGACGACCAGACAAACAGTAGGTTTTGCCGGTAAAAATGATGAAGGCGACAATGTAGTGCACTTTGAAGTATGGAAAGTAGGTGATAATGGCTCTATTTCCAATACCAATCCTATGGGCTGGATTGTGCCCCGATAATTATATTAACGTTTAATTTAAAATATTAATTTCACCCATATCGTTTAAGACATTATGAAATTAGCTTTCTGGAAAAAGAAAAAAGATCCGAATAAACCAAAGAAACCTATATGGCGGGAATGGCTTGATGCTGCCGTATTTGCTATCGTAGCCGCAACCATTATCCGGATGTTCTTTATAGAAGCCTATACCATTCCCACCGGGTCTATGGAAGGAACGCTTAAAGTAAATGATTATTTATTCGTCAGTAAAATGGCTTATGGAGCGCGTTTACCCAACACCCCTTTGTCGGTGCCTTTAGTACATAATACCATGCCTATATTTGGTGGTAAATCCTATAGCGAGGCCGTTAAATGGGGCTACCATCGCTTGCCTGGTTTCGGAAAAGTAAAACGTAATGATATTGTTGTGTTTAACTTCCCGAATAATGACACGGTTGTACTGGAAGATCCGGCGCAGGATTATTACCAATATGTAAGGGTACAGGGCAGGGAACAGGTTTGGAATACCAAAACCATCATTACCCGGCCGGTCGATAAAAAAGAAAATTATATCAAAAGATGCGTAGGTATCCCGGGCGATAAAGTTGAGATTAAAGAAGGCGTATTGTACATCAATGATAAAATAGCGGATTTGCATCCGCATCAGCGCATTGACTATTTAGTAGGCGGAACGGCACAATTATCAGCCGACTTTATGGAGGAAAACTTTATTGTGTTTAAAGGGTATACACAAAATAAAGAAGCCGTGTACGATATGGAGTATTCTGCAGTGGATAAAGTGAAAAAGGTGGCGGGTGTTACCGATGTAAAACCGTTTTCCCTGATTCCTGCGGGCAACCCGGGACCGGTGGATTACTGGACATTCCCTTTTGATACGGCAAATTTTAAATGGAACCAGGATAATTATGGCAGCATGATCGTACCTGCAAAAGGAACGACAGTGCAGTTGAATCCGCAAAATATTGCTCTGTACCGAAGAATCATCCGCGTATATGAAAATAACCCTGGCTTTGTCGAGAAGGATAACCAGTTCTTTATGGATGGAAAGGCAATTACTGCTTACACATTCAAGATGGATTACTACTGGATGATGGGCGATAACCGCCATGGTTCTGCGGATTCCCGCTTTTGGGGATTTGTACCTGAAGATCATATTGTAGGTAAGGCATCCTTTGTATGGTTGAGTTATGGTAACGGAGATGGTAATGTCTATAACAGCAAAGGAATGCGCTGGGGCAGGATTTTTAGAACTGTTGGCAACCTGGAAAACTAAAGAAACATAATTTTTATAAAACGAGAGCAGCCCTTATATCAAGGGCTGCTCTCGTTTTATGCCTGATGCGCGAAAATAGATGGGACTCCATATTTGAACCGCTTAGCAGATTGCCGCATAATTATTTTGAGAGGGACATGCTTATTTGATATATTTGCCTTCCTATTCATTCATAAATTTTATCAACCATGCGAAAATTGCTTCTTTTATGCAATTTCTTTTGTGCCCTTTCCCTGGGTGCACAAGCCAAAACCGTACGTGCCTTATTTATTGGCAACAGCTACACTGCGGTCAACGATTTACCCAATCTGGTCAATAAGCTGGCACTAGGTAGCCAGGATGTGCTGACCTATGCGGCCTCTTCTCCCGGAGGCTATACCTTTCAGCAACATTTTACCAATACGGCAACCCTGAACCTGATCAACCAGGGCAATTGGGATTATGTCGTATTGCAGGAGCAAAGCCAATTGCCCAGTTTTCCCGACGGGCAGGTCACCTCGAGCGTATATCCCTATGCTAAGAAGCTTGATAGCCTCATCCATATACACAGCCCTTGTGCAAAAACCGTATTTTATGTAACCTGGGGACGCAAAAACGGCGATGCCGGCAACTGCTCTAACTTTCCTCCTGTTTGTACCTATGCCGGTATGGACAGCCTGTTGCAACTGCGTTATACCAATATGGCACAACAAAATGCTGCAGTATTATCGCCCGTTGCGATGGTTTGGCGCCGTTTGCGCAATAGTGCGCCAGGCATTAATTTATACGATGCAGATGAGAGCCACCCTTCTATGCATGGGTCCTTTGCTGCCGCCTGTACTTTTTATGCCATCATGTTTCAGAAAAGCCCTCAGTTGAGTACCTATAATGCCACTTTAAGTACTGCTGATGCACAGCTCATCAAAACAGCTGTAGTGACGACTGTTTATGACAGTCTGGTCTATTGGAATCGCTTTGTACCGGCAGTATCAGCCGACTTTACTGTTGCTGTTTCCGGTGCGACGGCTACGTTTACCAATACCTCTCTGCATGCAAGCGTGTATGACTGGAATTTCGGAGACGGACAAACCGCGCAAACCCTAAACCCACAGCATACTTATGCGGCTACCGGTACTTATTCAGTACGGCTGATCGCCCAATGCACTGATACGATCGTGAAAACGGTTGAAATTGGTAGTCTGAGTATTCGCGATCAGGAAAAAAATAATAAGGTACAAGTCTACCCCGTGCCGGCACAGGAGCAGTTATACCTGAATTATGGATCGGATATCCGCATTACCAGTATGTATATGACGGATATGACCGGTAAGAAAATCCTTAAAAGTTTTAACCCCGCGTTGAAAAGCCTTTCGGTTAAAGAATTGGCTACAGGTACCTATTGGTTATGCCTCAGTACCAACCAAGGGATGATCACAAAGAAAATAATCGTTCGCTAATCAAGTTTTGCTTTAAAGCAATAGCAACCCGTATATATCTCAGGCTCCGGTTTCTTTACATAGCTAAAGAAACCGGAGCCTTATTGTTTAGAACGGGGGTAACCTTACCTTAGGAAATCTTACAAATAAAAAACAAAATAGTGTAAGTATGTCGGAAGATGATGAGCGAACTTTGTATCCTAAACAAAATATATTATGGAACATACGTTCAGATTCAAAACGAATATTAAGTGTAATGGTTGTGTGGCGACAGTACAGCCGACATTAGATGCAGAAAAAGCAATCACTTCCTGGGCAGTAGCGACAACCGAGCCGGATAAAATATTGACGGTAAACAGCGAAAGTCTTAGCGAAGAAGAGATCATCAATCTTGTTAAACTTGCGGGCTTTAAAGCAGAATCCCTGTAAATTTGTACCTATGCATCAGGCCCTTAATAATATCTTCAAGCCAATCAAATGGATTTTTAAAAAGCTTTTTACCAAAAGCTGTTGTCGTTAAACCTATGTTCCCAATGGAAGCGCAAGAAAATATTCCTGAATTTACTTTAGAAGCCCTGGCCGGGCAGCTCAGAAGCCCCTCGGGTACTGCTGGTGTTTCGGTTGGACATACCATGCACGAGTCCAATATCGCAATGACGCGAAACGCCTTTACGGCATTGGGTCTTCAGGAAGGCGATCATATACTCGAACTGGGTCATGGTAACGGGCATCATTTGAAAGAGATCTTAATGTCGATACCGGAATTGCAGTATTACGGTCTGGATATTTCAGCGCTCATGCATAAAGAAGCCACCGATTTTTGTGATGCAGTACAGCTACAGGAGCAGGTTTCTTTTGGGTTGTATGATGGGCGAACACTTCCTTTTGAGGACCACGTTTTTGATAAAATAACGACCGTCAATACGCTGTATTTCTGGGCCGATCCCCTGGCTTTGATGCAGGAACTGTACCGCGTATTAAAGCCGGGAGGCCTATGCAGTATTGCGTTTGTAGATAAAGCTTCAATGGATCAATTACCTTTTACGGAATTTGGCTTCACTAAATATGATCGTTCTCATTTTGAAGTATTGATGAGCAATACACCATTTATACTGAATAGAATACCGGAGTATACAGAAATGGTGCGCAACAAAATGGGACAGGAAATGACGCGGCGATATTATGTTGCCGTATTACAAAAACCATAACAATGAAGGCGGCATTTCTTGGGTTTGCAAAACAAGTGGAACAAAGTACCGGCTTATCATTTTTCGAAAATCCGGGAGTCGACAATTTGTGTTTTGCTACAAATCCAGAACTGCGTGCGGTGTATAAATCATACTTTACTACAGCAGATTTATGGCATTATATTTTTGCCCTGATGCCCGGGGTAAATGAAGAGCAGCTTGAGTTCGCAAGTATTCCTTTGCCTGAAAATGCCGATGCTTTTTGGTGTTTTCTGCATGAATAATTTGGATGTCATATTTGGAAAATGAATAGAAGAAAAATGTTTACGATAGCAGGATGGTCATATATATTGTTTATGGTAAGCATAGCTTTTTGAATCACAAAAAGCAAGTCCGGTAAAAACTTGCTTTTGTTTATGGTTCAAAAAGAGGTTTAAAATAGACCTTCGGTAGATAGATATCGTTCTCCTGTATCATAGTTGAATGTCAATACCCTGGCCTCTTTAGGCAGGCTTTCTATTTTCTGAGCAACTGCTGCCAAAGACGCACCGGTAGAAATGCCGACCAAAACACCTTCCTTTTGTGCGATGGCTCTGGCATAGGCAAATGCAGATTCTTTGTCTATTCGGATGATCTCATCAATAAGTGCCGATTGGTATATCTGTGGAATGAAACCTGCACCAATACCTTGTATCGGATGTGGCCCCGGAGCACCACCGCTCAACACAGGCGATAATTCGGGCTCTACAGCAATAACCTTTAATTGTGGCCATTTTTCTTTTAATACCGAGGCGATGCCGGTAATGTGCCCTCCTGTACCGACACCCGTAATGAGGTAATCAATACCTTCCGGAAAGTCGTTCAGAATTTCTACAGCAGTCGTTTTTTGATGGATGGCCACATTGGCCGGATTATTGAATTGTTGGGGCGACCAGGCATTGGGAATGGTTTGTAGTAATGCCTCCGACCGTTCAATCGCGCCTTTCATGCCTTTCTCTCTTGGGGTCAGTTCAAATTCTGCGCCATAAATTTCCATCAGTTTTCTCCTTTCGACACTCATCGATTCTGGCATCACCAGGATCACTTTATACCCTTTTACCGCAGCAACCATTGCCAACCCTATACCGGTATTGCCAGAAGTGGGTTCTATAATCACACTGTCGGGTTTTAAGATGCCTTTTTGTTCTGCATCTTCAATCATGGCCAGGGCAATGCGATCCTTAATACTGCCGCCGGGATTGGCTCTTTCTAATTTTATCCATACCAGACGGTCCGTTCCGAACAGTTTATTAAGATGGAGACTGGGACTATTGCCTATGGTTTCTAAGATGGATTGTACTTTCATTTGTTTATATTTTAAAAGATTAAATTGAAAAATTGATACTGTCCTGGTGGCTGGGTTTGGCCTTTACGATCATTTCGCTTTTATGAAAGACCATTGTTTGCGGGGGCACCGATTCTGTGATCCAGACATTACCCCCAATGATGGCGCCCGTGCCGATATGTGTATCGCCGCCTAGTATGGTAGCATTGGCGTATATCGTGACCTGATCCGCTATCGTGGGATGTCTTTTCTTATCTGCTTTATCTTTACGAACACTCAAAGCACCAAGAGTAACACCCTGGTAGAGGGTTACCTCGTTGCCTATAACGGTTGTCTCGCCAATCACCACGCCCGTACCATGATCAATAAAGAAACGCTTTCCGATAGTGGCAGCAGGGTGAATATCAATGCCGGTCTTGCTATGCGCTATTTCTGCAATCAAGCGTGCCAGGATAAAGACTTCCTGCTGCCATAAATAATGCGCAATCCGGTGTATGGCTACAGCAAAGAATCCGGGATAGCTGAGCAGCACTTCATGAGTCGATTTTGCAGCCGGATCCGATTGCAGCACTGCACTGAGGTCTTCGGTCAGTTGCAGATGAATTTCATTCAGCGCCGCAAATAATTGCCTGGACAAATGTGCAGCTGCAGTTTCTGTAAACTGTTCTTGCTGCAATAATGTTTGTAATAAATATTGCAGCGCTGTTTCCTTCTGTTCAAAATGTGTATAGCTTACAAATTCGGCTTTAGTGGCGAACAGCCAGGAAAATAATTCAGTGATCCAGTAATGGGCTTTTTCTGTGTCGAGAAAGATGCGGTGTACCAGGAAATTCCTTTGGTATAAACCTTTATTTTTTGAAATAATATCCACCGTATGATTGGTTTTAGAAATAAAAAAATGCCCAGGCATGAGCAAGGGCATTTGTGTGAACTATATAGACAGACGTGGCTACATGACAATACCGCTTGCGGGATCTACCCACATTGTACAACAGCATTGACAGCACATCATTGTAATCATGATTCTCTTTTTTTCTTTACAAATTTGCTAAACTATTTTGTCAAAACAAATTATTTTCTCTTAAATAAATGCTATTTTATGAATGCCCTAGGGGCCGAGCAGACTGCCCAATGCTTTAATCCCTTCTTTCAGCTGTGTTGCAGAAAGGGCGCCGTAGCTTAGGCGAAAACCATTTGTGTCCTGCCTGTAGCTGTATTGATCCGGGGGCGTTATTTTAATCCCTTTAAGGGACAACTGCGCCGCAATCTTGTGCCAATTAACCGTTTGTAAAGGCATAATCCAGAAGGCAAGACCACCTTCCGGCAGGTGATAGGTTACCTTACCCGATAAGTATTGGTCTATTAAAGTGGCACATAGATCGCGCTTGGCTTTATAGTGATGGATACCCTTTTTAAGATGCCGGCTTATGGTTCCTTCTTCCATAAGTTGCAATACGGCTTGTTCCATAATCGCATCGCCTTGCACATCAATTATTTTTCTTAAGGCCGCTATTTTTTCCAGCAATGCAGGATGACTCACGATATAGCCCATACGTAATGCCGGCGCCACCACCTTACTCATGGTGCCGATATATACATAATGCATGATCGTATCTAGGCTGCAAACCGGTAATATCGGCCGATAGGCAAAGTGAAATTCATTGTCGTAATCGTCTTCGATAATGGTGAACCCATATGCTTGCGAGAGGCGAACGAGTTCCAGTCTTCTTTGCATACTCAGGGTTACCGTAGTAGGGTATTGATGGTGTGGGGTGATGTAGATTGCCTTTATCTTTTTATACTTCTTCAGGTATTGTATTACATCTTCGATGAGCAAACCTTCCCGATCCAAACGTAGGGGCAGGAGCTTTGCGCCGGAATGTTCAAAAGCCTGCCAAGCGGGTTGGTATCCCGGATCTTCTATCATCACATAATCTCCTTTTTCGAGCAGGCATTGTGCGGTGAGGTATAGCGCCATTTGACTACCCCTGGTCACACAGATCTGTTCGCTGCCGATGTGCATCGCCCGGTGATGGTTCAGCATTTTAGCCAATGCAGCCCGGAAGGCAGCATTCCCATAAGCGTCGGTATAGCCCATCATCTGCCCTTTGGCCTTTGTATTGAAAATACGCCGGTAAGCCCTTGCCAATGCTGCTACAGGTGCTATTTTACTATCCGGATGCCCATCGTCAAAGACGATATGATGCCTTTTTATTGGAGTAGGCTCGTCTTCTTTGATTGCCTGCTGCTTTCTTTTTGTAGCAAGGGGAAGGTGCTCTGATACAAATATGCCTTTACGCTCCCGGGCCATCACCCACTCTTCATTGATCAGGATTTGCAAGGCTTCGACTACAGTATTCCGGTTCACTTTTAACTGACTGGCTAAGGTTCTGCTGCTCGGAAGTGCCTCACCGCTTTTAATCCTTCCGGAACGGATAATCCCGATAAGGGTATCCGCTATTTGCAGGTATACCGCTTTCTCTGACTGATAGTTTAATTGGATGTCTAATTCCCAGGGTCTGATCATCTGGACTACTTATATTTCTAAAAACTGTACCATATTGCTAGTCCAAATGTACGCTACTTTTGAAGGGCAATGATGCAAAAACAAATAATTTTTTAATCATGAACCAGAAAGAAATGAAAACAGCCTCCAAACAGTTCAGCTCTAAAGATTTTCACGAAACGTTTGCCAGGCCTGTGTATGTAAGACCGGCTAAGTTTATCCATGCTGATGTAGCAGCAGAAGGCGTACACGACCAGTTCTCAGCGGAACGGAAACACCCGGTTTTCTTTGTTGATCTGCCGAGTAAGAATGTGAGTATGACAATAGGAGGCTTATTGCCCGGACAATTGACCAACCGGCACCGGCATACTTATGAAACCGTTTTGTATGTATTGGAAGGAGTGGGCTATACAGAAATTGAAGAGGAGCGGGTGGCCTGGAAAGCCGGCGATGCCGTATACATTCCTTCCTGGGCATGGCACCGGCATCAAAATACAAGCGATACCCTTGCGGCAAAATATATTGCCTGTGAAAACGCACCGCAATTGCAAAACCTTGGTGTCGCGCTTAGAGAAGAGGAAGGCCGTGATTTGTAAACAACACAGGCTGCTCTCATCTCCTGATTTATCTCTTCATATTTCAAAATCTTAAAAATGACAAACAATTTGTTTAAAGGAATTATTGCTTATCCGATCACGCCTTTTGATCAAAATGAAAAAGTGGATTTGCAGCTGTATCGTAGCTTGCTCGAAAGGCTGATTGTCTCAAAAGTTCATGCTGTAGCACCTTTAGGAAGTACGGGTGTATTGCCTTACCTCAACGATGAAGAAAAAGAAGCCCTCACAGAAGCAAGTGTACAACAGGTAAAAAGCCGGGTGCCCGTGTTGGTTGGTGTATCAAACCTGACGACAGAACGTACGGTATACCATGCGCAATTTGCAGAAAAAGCCGGCGCTGATGCGGTCATGATCATTCCGATGAGCTACTGGAAACTTAGCGACGATGAAATCGTACAACATTACGACCGGGTGGCGTCCAAGATCGGCATTCCGATTATGGCTTATAATAATCCGGCTACCGGTGGGGTAGATATGAGTCCTGCATTATTGAAACGCTTGCTGCAGATTCCTAATGTAACAATGATTAAAGAGAGTACCGGAGATATACAACGCATGCACTACCTAAGAAAAGAACTGGGTGCGGAAGTCGATTTTTATAATGGGGCTAATCCTTTGGCATTGGCGGCTTTTGCAGCGGGTGCTACCGGATGGTGTACTGCAGCGGCTAATTTAATACCCGATTTGACGATTCGCCTCTATGAGGCCGTGCAGGAAGGACCGCTGTCTGTTGCTCAGGAGATTTTTTACCGGCAGTTTCCTTTATTAAAGTTTATCGTAGAAATGGGTTTACCCAGATCCATACAGGCCGGTTTAGCGCTTTTAGGTACAGATGCCGGGCATTTGAGAAGCCCTTTGAAAGCGCTGGATACAAAGGATGTAGCCACACTCCGGGAAATATTGGCCGGATTATCCTGAATTAAAAACCCTGCTCCATTTGGAGCAGGGTTTTTAAATTATCTGGTCTGGAGACCGATTACTGAATGATTATTTTTTGTGTGGTACTGCTACCATCGCTGGATAAATGTAACATATACACACCTGCCGCAATCCCTTTTACATTGATATTTTTGGTGGTGGTACCTACATTACAATCAAAGGCATCTTTCAAGATGGTTTGTCCCAGTGTTGTGCTCAGTTCCATCTGTACTTTTCCTGTAAAGCCTTGTGCCTGTACTGTGAACGTACCATTGTTTGGATTAGGATATACACTCACATGCTTGCTTAAGTCCGCATCATTGATTTTTAATGGAGAACCAACTGTGAATGAATAGAAAATCTGTGCACCAAAATCAGCACCAAAAGTTTTAAGTGTTTGTCCGTTATTACCATTTAAGATGGAGAAGGAACCACTGCCCTGAGCAGTAGATGCCCACCATTCCAAACCATCACCTACACCACCGGCACCATTATCGTCTAAGGTTAAGGTATAACAATTGTAAGGCAGGCTAAGAGTGTCGTTGTAAATGGTATTGGCTGCCATTCCTGTTTTAGACAAAATTACATTGCCCGCAAGGTCTCTTATGGTCAACGTATTTTCCTGAGGCCTGTTATTGGTTTTCAATCGGATGATCACCTTTTGTGTTGGTAATACATCCGGAAGGTTGTATTTGGAATAACCGGTATCGTTTACAGCATATTCATCGGTGGTATTATTGACACCGGCTATTCTTGCAATAAAGCGATTCGTGTTATCACCCACCCAGAAAGCTGCTGTGTTTACAGGGAGGTCTACTACAGCCGTATCTAAAAACTTAAGATTACCGGTCCAGTTAAAGGTTTGCTCTTGACCACCGGACACTTTATATTTAATTACAGCTTGTGTCAGGTTGTTTTTGCCATCATTCCTTAAGATAACTTGTGGATTCACACAAATAGGATTCATGCGGGATAAAACAAAAGCATCACTTGGTTTGCGGATACTATAGATTTCTGCATCATTATTTCTGCCCGGTGTTTTGTACTCAATCAGTTGCAGACCTACACGATAATTACCATTATACGTATTTTCATTACCTGCCGGAGCCGGTGCAATCTGGTAGTCAAGGTTGATCGATCCGCTGTTGATGTATTGGGATACATTCATGTCATGTGATTCGATAATGTCTCCCGGACACCATCCCTCACGACGGTATACCCAGGTACCTCCTTGCGGGAAAATTGGGTTTACAGAACAATCAGTGCGCTCGATACGGAAGGTCTTAATGGTTTGTCCATTCGATTTGTAGAAATGATCATTATACATAAACTCACAACAACCATTAGGGTAGGAAGGGCCGGCATTTTCTGCACCGCCATGACCACTGATATAGCTTCTGAATTTAGCTTGATTCGTTCCTGTTTTTAAGCTGATGTTTTTGGGAGATAATACGTTTTCTGTAACAATAGATCCGTAGGTATAGCTGCCATGGCCATTTTGTGTCCAGGGTTGCGTCACATGGTTAACTTCTGCCGGAGGATCACCTTTGATGAAGGCAAATTTCACATCCTGAAGCTCTTGTGTGCTACCCACCTCAAGGTCTACCGTATCTTGTAACAGTTGATAGTAATCGGTAACGTCATAAATACGGGTACGGCCATTGCCCAGGCTCAGGTTAATGCCATAAGGAGATATACTGCGGCCGATTTCATACTGTACGGTATTGCTATACCAGTTGATGGTGTTATTGTTTAACAGATTTGCTGAAGGGTTCAGGGTAGAATCCACCAGCACATTATTTAAGTAGGTATAGCTGTATTTTTTGGTCCATACCTTCATCGTATCTGTGCAGATTGCGGGGTTTACCGGGGAATTGTCGCTGATAATGTGATTTGCACCAGGATTACCATAGATATATACCGTTGTTGGTGCCAGGAATACCGTATCGGTTACCAGTACAGAATCTAAACTAGTGGTATAAGTATTGCGCTCAAACTGAATTTGCGGGCGCCAGTTTAAAGGCTGGGCATTGTAATAATAATCTCTTGGTTTTACTTTTTGCCACCACAGGTTGCTGTTGATGTCTCCCTGAGGTTGACCAACCGGAGAGGCATCCTGTACACTGAAGCTGCTGCCACTATTGATTTTATAGTCTGCTTTCAAATGGCTGTATTGCGGATGGCTTGCCGTGATGTCTTTACCAACCCATGCTTTGATTTCTGCATCGGAAAGTTTTTTATCCCAAATACGTAAGTGCGATAATTTACCCAAATAGTTATAGCCCCCTTCTCTGGATTCACCCAAAAAGAAATCGGCATTATCATTGTTAATTGAGGTGTTCAGGCCTGTTTTACGTTTGGTAAACACCAGCTTGCCATTCATGTAAAAGCGGATCGTATCCGTTGCATAAGTAATGGTCAGTTGTTTCCATGCATTTTTAGTATTCGGGCCGGAGAAAATTCCTTCGCCACTTGCAGCGGAACTCCACATGTTTAAACGATAGTTATTGTTCGGGCTTGTGGTACGCATGGTGAAATCGGCATTGTTTAAGCCGCGGCGTCCGGCACTGAACAGCGTACCTTCTGGCGAGATAAACGAATCCACATTCATCCATAACTCATACGTGCGCGGAGCTGTTCCGGTAAACATATTCAGGTTGCGCGGAAAACGGACGTTACCTCCTGAATTTTGAAAAGTGCTTAAGCTGTAATTTCCGGTAATACTATACAGACCGGCAGGGTAGGTGGTATTGTCTCCCATTAAATTATTAGCTGTGGCAGTACTGTTGTTGTCAAAAGAAAAATCGATCAGCAAATGTGCTGTACCATTCCAGTTAAACGGTGTGTTGAACTGAAAATTATTAAGCCCTGCTGTGGTCACCACCCGGTTGAAGTTATAGACCCTGGTCAGGGTATCGACTTCCATGGCATTCACACTAAAGCTATCATAAGGTACTTGTCTGATGCGGATTTGCAGGTTATTGATGGTGGCACTGGCACCTTGGAAGTTAAGTTTAATACCAGTTATATTTCCTGCAGTCATTCCTGATGCGGTCAGTTCGGAAGCCTTCCAGATAAACTGTGCTCTTTCTTTACCCACGGCAAGATTGAAGGGGTGAGGCTGTGCCGTAGTGGCGGTACCTACTGTGAAATTGCTTGCAGCCGTATTGGTCGGGATGGTATTATAAATATAAGACTTATACAGATTGTAATGCGGAGTGTTTGCATATCGCAAGGTATCCGGGCTGGATCCGTCATACAATTTAAAATAACGGCCGGTCTTTGCCGTTGAGTCTAAGATACCGCGATGGTCGTATATATTATTGAAATAAATATAATCCCACTCACCACACGCATAATTGCCATCACCTGAAACGGTAGGATAGCATTTGATATTAAAATACATCAAAATCTTTCGGTAATTTTCATTAGCCGTCGGGAAATTGAATTTGGCTCTTCTTGTCCACAATGAGTCGAATGTGTAGGTCTGCACCCATGTGGTATCCTGAGCATTTGTTTTGGCAAGCGGTAGTAGCATAGCCAATACCAACACAAAACATAAGGAGTAATTAATTTTTTTCATAGTTTGTTAACGTTTGATTTAAAAATATGACTTACGAAAATAACATATTTTTTTATATTATTTAAGAATTCTTTTGCTTCCCGATACAGCGGTTATAGACAAAGAAAATGCAGCAGGTAATAAGCCTGCTGCATTTTCTTTGTCTAAATATTATTGATTACCTAATATGGCAATCGAAGGGAAAGCGCATTATCTTTTCAATAAAGCCAATTCCAAAACCTCTTTCATTTCAGTCACATAATGAAATTTTAATCCTTTGATAAAAGAAGGGGTGATCTCTTCAATATCGCTTCTGTTTTGGGCACAAAGAATAATTTCTTTCGCACCGGAGCGTTTTGCCGCCAATACTTTTTCCTTAATGCCTCCTACAGGAAGCACCTGCCCGCGAAGGGTAATCTCGCCGGTCATGGCAAGACGACTGCGTACTTTGCGTCCCGTAAAGGCAGAAGCAAGTGAGGTCAGCATCGTGATGCCGGCACTTGGGCCATCTTTGGGTTGCGCCCCTTCAGGTACATGGATGTGTACATTGGTTTCTTCAAAGCGTTCGACAGGAATATTGTATGTGGCTCCATGTGCTTTCAGATAAGATAAAGCGGTTGTGGCACTTTCCTTCATGACATTACCGAGATTGCCCGTTAAGGTGAGTCCGCCCTTGCCTTTGCTTAAAATCGTTTCAATAAATAAGATATCGCCGCCTACATAAGTCCAGGCCAGCCCCATCACAATACCCGGTATATTAACGCTGGCATATTCATCATTCATATACACTGGCTTACCCAGAGAGTCCTGGATAAACGCGGCGCTGATCGCCGGGTTTACTTTTTTATTGGTGGCTACATCCATCGCTACATGGCGCATGACCCCTGCAATCTTACGATCCAGTTCCCGCACACCCGATTCTCTGGTGTAGCTTTCTATAATTTGTTGCAATACATTATTGCTAAAGTTGAGCTTCAGATTGGCTAAACCGTGCGCTTCTTTTTGTTTGGGAATGAGGTGCTTTTTCGCAATCTCAATTTTCTCTTCAATGGCATAACCACTCAGGTTGATCACTTCCAGCCGGTCTCTTAATGCCGGAGGAATGGCACCCAGGTTGTTTGCTGTAGCGATGAACAGGACTTTTGACAGGTCATATTCCAGTTCCAGGTAGTTATCATAAAAAGAGTGGTTTTGCTCAGGGTCCAGGATCTCCAGCATTGCAGAGCTAGGATCTCCTTTAAAGTCTTTACCCAATTTATCAATCTCATCAAGGATAAAAACCGGATTGGATGATTTTGCTTTTTTTAGTGACTGTATGATCCTTCCCGGCATGGCACCAATATAGGTTTTACGGTGTCCGCGCAATTCGCTTTCATCGCTTACCCCGCCTAAGCTCAGGCGCACAAATGTTCTATTGATCGCTTTAGCAATCGAATGTGCCAAAGACGTTTTACCAATACCCGGAGGGCCTACAAAACACAAGATCGGCGACTTCATGTCTCCTTTTAGTTTCAATACAGCCAGGTATTCCAGGATGCGTTCTTTGATTTTCTCCATACCGAAATGATCACCGTCCATTACTTGCATTACCTTTTTAAGGTCATATTTGTCGGTAGTGAACTCATTCCAGGGCAATTCCAGCATCAGTTCGGCATGATTATACACCACTGAATAATCCGGGGTGCTTGGATGCATGCGTTCCAGCTTTTCAATATCTTTATAAAAGGCTTCTGCCGTTTTCTCATTCCATAGTTTTGCTTCTCCACGTTTTCTCAGGTCAGACAGTTCCTTTTCATTACCATCATTCAGCTCATCCTTAATTGATTTCAGTTGTTGCTGTAAGAAGTATTCTCTTTGCTGTTTGTCCATCTCACCGCGTGCCTTATTGGTGATCTCGTTTTTGAGTTCGGCCATCTGCAAATCCGCTTGTAAGAGTGTAAAAAGATTTGCGGTACGTTCTCTTATGTCATTGATTTCCAGCAATCTTTGCTTTTCAATTAATTTAGTATCCAGATTCGTCGCGATAAAATGGATTAGGAAAGAATGGCTTTCGATGTTTTTGAGCATCATACCCGTTTCGATCTGAATATTGGGCGATAATTGTACAATACGCTCGGCAATATCCTTCATAGAAGAAATCATTGCGTCATATTCTTTATCCACCTTCGGAAACTTATCTTCCAGGTATTTGACCTCGGCCTTAAGATAAGGGCTATCCTGAGTATACTTCTTTATTTCGAAGCGCATTCTGCCCATGATGAACAGGGTCGTATTGCCATCGGGTAGTTTGATCTGTTTAATGATCTTGGCAACCGTACCTACAGAATATATTTCTTCAGTGGTTGGATTTTCATTATTAGAATCCTGCTGTGCCAGCACCCCGATAAAACCATCTCCTTTCTGCACTGCCTCAATCGCTTGCAGCGATTTATCTCTGGCTACCGTAATCGGAAGGACTACATTCGGAAATAAGACCGTATTGCGCAGGGCAATAATCGGCAATTCTTTAGGGAGTTTCTTTTTATCTTCTTCCTGAATTTCCATTTCTCCAAGGGGGACTATGGGCAGAAATTCCAAATCGTTCGTGTTGCTATTTTGTATTAAGTCCTTAAAATTCATCAAAAATATTTTTTTTCGTCTTGAGTTATGTATGACAAGATGTCAATATTGCAGACAATTCCCTAGAATATTGACGTATACCTTATAGGGTTCAATTAATATGCCAAAAATATATTGCTGAAATAATTTCAGTATTTTAAATTAGGCATTTACTTTTGTAGAAAATAACGATTATGAAAAAACTAATTACAGCGTCTTTAGCAATGTTGTGTATGCATGCTGCTTATGCTCAGGAACCTGCTCCCGAAAAAGCATCAAGAAGCCACTATGCCAATAAAAAGGGTAAAATAGGATCAGTATATATGTCTACACAAATGGACGGTTACATTTTGTCTACTGCCATGATGGAAAAAGGAGCTAGTACTAAATGGACGACGCCTCGTTTTACTGCATTTTTGCATATCGGTGCTACAGCCCATATTAATTTTAATGATAATTTTGGTTTGTTTAGCGGATTAGGGGTTAAAAACATTGGTTTTATTGAGAAATTTAGTGGTAATGACTCTACCGTAAAACGCCGTGTATATACTATCGGCATTCCTTTAGGGATTAAAGTTGGTAATATGTCTGGTACGTATGCTATGTTAGGTGGGGGTTTAGATATTCCATTCCACTTTAAAGAAAAGGGATTTGTAAAGAGAAGTAGTAAAGTAAAGCAAACGGAATGGTTTAGCCAGCGTAATGAGACCCTGATGCCTTATGTATTCGTAGGGGCTCATTTCAAACCCGGCGTGAATCTGAAATTGCAATATTACCCGACCAATTTCCTGAATACTGATTTTAAACAAACGGTAAATAATGTTACGACACAACCTTATGCCGGTTATAAGGTGAACCTGGCCATGGTTACTTTAGGAATTGATATTCCTTATCGTCCTAAATTTGATTAAAATATCGTTTAAGACCTTATTTTGAAAGTGGTTTGTGTATGCAGTAAGCTTGGTTTACGGTACACAAATCACTTTTTTATGTTACCTTTGCCCACTTATTATACATAGAATAACATTTTAGATGATTTTACCAATTGTAGCCTACGGACATCCTGTACTGAGAAAAGTATGTGCTGATATAGACGCAAATTACCCTGATTTAAAAAAGTTGATTGCCGATATGTGGGAAACCATGTACCACAGCAACGGAGTAGGGGTTGCCGCTCCACAGATCAATAAAGCAATACGTTTGTTTGTGATTGATACAGAACAAATTGTAGAAAATTTTGATGAGGAAGACCGTAAGGAATACCCTAATGAAAAACCGATAAAAAGCGTTTTTATTAATGCACATGTTGTGCGTATGGAAGGCGATGAATGGGCGTATAACGAAGGTTGTCTGAGTATCCCGAAAATAAGAGAAGATGTGATGCGTCCCTCCAAGGTAACTTTAGCTTATCTTGACGAAAACTTTGCTGCTCAGGAAAAAACATTTGACGGCATCACCGCCCGGGTGATCATGCATGAATATGACCATATTGACGGAAAATTATTTATCGATTATCTGGCACCGATTAAAAAACGCCTGATCAAGAAAAAATTAGACGATATTTCGAAAGGAAAAGTAAGCATGGGATACAGAATGATCTATCCTAAATAATCATATTTTTAAAATATAGAATGAAAAATTTCATCAATAATTTTTTCAGCAGGCCACCAGTTATTTTTCCTTTGGTGGCTTGTTTTTTGCTATTCCTGACTTTTAACGAAGCACAGCTGTTTTTGCTTAGTGAAGATACTGCGGCTATCTTTAAAGTACGTCCTATCTTAATGGCCATGATGACCGTTTTTTGGATAGGGGCTACCTTATTTCATAAATGGGGCGCTTTAGGTTTTCTGATCCTTACAGCGGTTACCGTAGGGATCTATTTTTTCATGCCGGGTTCGGAATTTAAACAGCTATTGGGTAATGTGCTTATGTTGAGAATTCCTTATGATGGCAAAGTATTCCCCATACCGATGAGCATTATTTTCTCCTTTGCTATTTTATACTATTTCAGAAAAATGGAATGAGGTATTCAGGACAAGATATGATGGGCAATACAATTGTTCTGGAACAAAAGCCGGAGCGGATTGTTTCACTTGTGCCTTCGCAGACAGAATTGTTGTTTGACCTGGGTCTCGATCAGGAAGTGGTGGGCATTACCAAATTTTGCCTGCATCCCGAGTCCTGGTTTAGGACGAAAAGCAGGGTAGGCGGTACAAAGACGGTACATTTTGACCGCGTGAAAGCGCTGCAGCCTGACCTGATTATTGCCAATAAAGAGGAAAATGTAAAAGAACAGATCGAGGCATTACAATCCCTTGCCCCTGTTTGGTTGAGTGACATAAAGTGTGTGGAAGATAATCTCGAAATGATAAGCCATATTGGCGAACTGACACAGACTATGGACAAAGCAAGTGTCCTGATTGAAAAAATTAAAACCGGTTTTGCCCAACTGCCCATTATGCCGGTGCAAGGCCGTAAGGTTGCTTACCTGATCTGGTATAATCCTATCATGGTTGCCGGTGCGGATACCTTTATTCATGACCTTTTATCAAGGATAGGATTGGATAATGTTTTTGTTGCAGATCCACGCTATCCGGAGCAAACCTGGGCACAATTACAAGTAGCACAACCCGAATATTTATTACTCAGTTCTGAGCCCTTTCCCTTTTCCCAAAAACACCTTCAGATTTTTCAGGAAAAGCTGCCGCATGCCAAAATTATGCTGGTAGACGGGGAGCTCTTTAGTTGGTATGGCAGTAGGATGCAATATGCTGTGCCATATTTTAAAAGTATCTTTTCTTGATTTGGCAAAAAAAGGTTTTTTTGCGACTTTTTGGCACGTATCAAAATTTTGCATAAAATTTGAGATTGTAAACATAATAATTAACTTCGCAACACTTTATTTAACCGCAAAAGTGTTATCAATTATAAGGCGGTAACCATTATCAAACACAGCAAAGATGTTAGGATTTTTATCAAAGCTACTTGGTGGCAGTAAGTCTGAAAAAGATATTAAAAAACTTCAACCGGTAGTAAAAGCGGTTAATGATCACTTTGAACTTTACCGTTCGCTTTCCAATGATGAATTAAGGAATAAAACGCAGGAGTTTAAAGCAAGAATTAAAGAATACTTAGTAGATATTGATATACAGATCGCAAACAAAAAAACCGATGCTGAAGCGATAGAAGACCTGCACATGCGTGAAGCGGTGTTGAACGAAGTGGATAAACTGGTTAAAACAAGAGATGAGAAGCTGGAAGAAATTCTGGAGCAATTGCTTCCGGAAGCCTTTGCGGTGATGAAAGAAACTTCTCGTCGTTTTGCTGAAGGCGGTTCCATAGTTTCTAAAGCAACAGAGCTGGATAAGACTTTGCTGGAGAGTGGTAGAACCAACTTGAGCATTGATGGAGATCAGGTGACTTATAATACTACCTGGTTGGCTGCCGGTGCAGAAGTAACCTGGAACATGGTACACTATGACGTACAGCTGATTGGTGGTGCGGCTTTGCATCAGGGTAAAATTTCCGAAATGGCTACCGGTGAAGGTAAGACCTTAGTGTCTACCCTGGCTACCTACCTGAACGGTCTTGCCGGATTAGGGGTGCATTTGGTTACGGTGAATGATTATCTTGCCCGTCGTGACTCTGAATGGAACGGTCCTATATTTGAATGGTTAGGTTTAAGAGTAGACTGTATCGATAAGCATCAGCCAAACTCTGAAAGCCGCCGCAATGCCTACAATGCAGACATTACTTATGGTACCAATAACGAATTTGGTTTTGACTACCTGCGTGATAATATGGTGCATCGTCCGGAAGAGATGGTACAACGTAAACATCACTATGCCGTAGTGGATGAGGTGGATAGTGTATTGATTGATGATGCGCGTACGCCTTTGATTATTTCCGGTCCTGTACCAAAAGGAGATGATCAGCAATTCCAGTTTTTGAAGCCAAGAATTGAAAAAATTGTAGAAGCACAAAAACGCGTAGTTAACCAGGCTTTGAATGAAGCGAAACGCTTGATCAAAGATGGTAAAACAGATAAAGATGCCGGTGGTCTTCAATTATACAGAGCATTTAAAGGGATGCCGAAAAACGGTGCCATCATTAAATTGCTGAGTGAAGAAGGCAATCGCCAGATCATGCAAAAGGCAGAAAACTATTACATTGCCGAACAGCAACGTAATATGCCTAAGGTGTATGAAGAATTATATTTCTACATTGACGAAAAACAAAACAGCGTAGACCTTACTGAAAAAGGTTTGGCTATGATTACCGGTGATGGAGAAGATCCTAGCTTCTTTATCTTGCCAGACATCAGCACGGCGCTTGCCGCAATCGAAAAGTCAGAAGAAAGCGAAGAAGTAAAAGCACAAAATAAAGACCTTTTATTACAGGAATACGCAGCTAAAGCAGATCGTATCCACTCTATACAACAATTATTAAAAGCCTATTCGCTTTTTGAAAAAGATGTAGAGTATGTAGTGATTGATGATAAAGTAAAAATCGTAGATGAGCAAACGGGTCGTATCATGGAAGGCCGTCGTTATTCAGACGGGCTGCACCAGGCGATAGAGGCTAAAGAAAATGTACACATTGAGGCGGCAACGCAAACCTTTGCTACCGTTACCTTACAGAACTATTTCCGTATGTACCACAAGTTGTCTGGTATGACGGGTACTGCAGAAACAGAAGCAGGTGAATTCTGGGAAATCTACAAATTGGATGTGGTGAATATCCCTACCAATCGTGGTATCCAACGCCAGGATCATCAGGATCTGGTGTACAAAACAAAGCGTGAGAAGTATAAAGCGGTGATTGACGAGGTGGAAGCGATGCGTGGTATCGGCCGACCAGTATTGGTGGGTACAACTTCTGTAGAGGTTTCCGAATTGCTGAGCCGTATGATGCAACAACGCAAAATTCCACATAATGTATTGAATGCGAAACAACATGCCCGTGAAGCGCAGGTCGTTACAGAAGCCGGTTTGCAGGGTGCAGTAACCATTGCGACCAACATGGCCGGTCGTGGTACCGATATCAAATTGGGTGCCGGTGTTAAAGAAGCGGGTGGTTTGGCCATTATTGGTACCGAGCGCCATGAGAGTCGCCGTGTAGATCGCCAGTTACGTGGTCGTGCCGGTCGTCAGGGTGATCCGGGTAGTTCGCAGTTCTTTGTATCCTTAGAGGATGAACTGATGCGTTTATTCGGTTCGGAGCGTATTGCCTCTCTGATGGATAAGATGGGACATAAAGAAGGTGAAGTATTGCAACACGGCATGATCACTAAGTCTATCGAAAGAGCACAGAAAAAAGTAGAAGAAAATAACTTTGGTATCCGTAAGCGCTTGTTGGAATATGATGATGTCATGAATGCACAGCGTAACCAGATCTACAAACGCCGTCATAATGCCTTGTTTGGGGATAGGGTTGCTATTGATATTGACAATGCAATCTATGATGTAGCAAGTGACCTGATCGGACAATATCAGGGTGGTTTAACTCATGAAGCCTTTAGTCTGGAAGTGATCAAGCAATTGGCATTTGAACCGAAGCTGAGCGCAGATGAGGCGAAAGCCACAAATGCAGCGGAATTGTTGTATGAAGAAGCAAAAGCATTCTATCAACACAAAACGAATGCGATGCGTGAAATCATGTTGCCGCAGTTTATCGATATTAAGCAACAAAACGAAGGTCGTATTGAGTATATCATGATTCCGTTCTCCGATGGGATTAAGGGAATGCAGGTTCAGGTAGGATTAAGCGAATCGATTGAAAAAGAAATCAAACCGGTTGTAGAAAGCCTGGAGAAATCCATTACACTTGCCTTGATTGATGAATCCTGGAAAGATCATCTGAGGGCAATGGATGACTTGAGAACATCGGTGCAAATGGCTTCTTACGAACAGAAAGATCCTTTATTGATCTATAAATTTGAAGCTTTTGAACTCTTTAAAAAGATGCTTTTAGAGACCAATAAAAGTATTGTATCTTTCTTATTCCGTGCAGGGGTACCGGCACAGGAAGAACAGCCGCAACACATACAGCAGATTCCGCAGGAATATGCCGATTTTGAAGAACTGTATGATAATAGCCGGGAAATTGAAAACCGTGGTGAAGATTATGCGGCTAATGAAAATGATTATTACAACGAAGATCATGTACAGCCCAAACAACAACCCATCTCTGTGGAGCCTAAAATAGGCAGAAACGATTTGTGTCCTTGTGGAAGCGGAAAAAAATACAAGCAATGCCACGGCGCTAATTGATAATTATCTTCCTGGTATTCAGTGTAAACAAAAAGATTGAAGAAAATTTTCTTCAATCTTTTTGTTTTTTGTTGAAAATTGTCTTTGTTTTGTGTGGCAAACGGAAACGTAGCGTAAAGCCGGTTAATCCGGAATGACTGAAAACACTTACGAAATCTGTAAACACTTAAGACCATACAAATTCAATTAAAGGGTGTGCGGAAATATGCGTAAATGGTTGTGCGATGCATGGCAAGGGTCCGCTGCGATAGGGATGCAGGAGTTCTAAGACCTTTGACAGCCTATTATTAAAGTGGATAGGGCAAAACCAACAACCTTTTATGAAAAAAAGAGTATCATTTACCATTATCATTGCCTGTTTATGTTTTATCATATCCTGTGATAAAAAAGAGACCATAAAACAGTCGGAAAGTACTGCAGTAGCCAATGGCATGCTTGGCAAAAATCTCAAAACCATATCAATACATGGCGCGGAATTGTATACAGATGTTGATTTTCTGGCCATGTACAAAAATGATACGATCTTAAGAAGGATATCTGAAGAAATGATTTTTAAATATCCGGAAGTAAATAAGGAAAGCCTGCTCGCACAAATTAATTCTTGCACTTCTGTAAATGATATGAGGGATGTATACATCCGCTTTGGTATTACGGAGGGAAACCAAATTGTTGATCTTACAGTTCAGAATTTTGGCTATCTGCAATCTATCGCCCAAAAATATCCGGCTCTGGCCAATTTAAACCAAACAGATTTGCAGCATTTTTGGCAGCAACAATGGAAAAAAGTCCCCGTTTTGCGATTGATGGGAACAACCTGTGCCCAACAATACGCTATCTCAGTAAGAGATTGCAATGATGATTATGTTGTGAATGTGGGCATCGCTGCCGCAGGCTCGCTCTTCGCAGGCCCCGCAGCTGTAGCCACTTTTGCCGTTGGATTAGCAGGAGCGATCATTACACATAATAACTGTATTGAACGTGCTAAAAGAGTATATGATTCATGTAAATAAATGTTATTTTATGTTGAGAAAATATAATAAACAATACATAGCAATAATGGGCATCATACTAGCTTTTTGTATGATTGCACTACCTTGGTTTATCCAGCCGGAAATGCGGGAACTGAAGTATAATATACGGCTTGTGGGCTTCTCAGTTTTAGGTGTCTTCTACATATTATTTGTCTATTATAATCGCACCCAATGGAAAAGGTTTGTATTACGGACATTTGTAGCAGCAATTTTATATTTTGTGGTTATGTGGCTTTCTAAACCAATGATGGATGCACCATATAAATATCAACCCGCACATAATACGCCTGTCGAAACTCCTTAACAGAATGAAAACCGGATTATTTTAATCCTGCTTGGGAGGCAGTGCTTATCGGAAATGACAGGCCAAAGGAATAATATTGACACATTAAATAATGTTTATGAAAACAGCGAAAATAAGTTTCTACATAGCCATAATTGGTCTGGTAGCGGCATTTGCAGCATCGATGACTAAGCTAAGTTATCCGGAACTATATCGTTCAGATATATTTTTACTCGGTCTAATTCCTGTTTGTGTAGCTGCTATCTTAATGATTATTGCAGTTCAAAAAGACAAAATGGCAAACAAGGCGCTTTGGTACCTTGGTGCATTGTTTTTTCCTTCTATAGCGCCGATTTTTTATTACCTCACCAATAAAAGCAGGAGCAGGATTTAATAATACCGTAATAGTTCCAATAAGATTAAGCTTATACTAAATCAAGTTGGTACCGACCCTGAAATGTTCCTGAGCGTATCTGCATAGTTATGCTCAGGAACATTTTTTATACCTGATTAAAAAGGCTTTAACAAGCTTCCTTGCAACTTGTCAAAGCATCCATTTAGCGATGCCGCTACCGTGCTATAGTGATCACCAATATTTGGAACGATGACCACTCCTAAAAAAGAAAGTGAATCCCTCTAAAAAAAATGAAGGCTGCCTAGGAATAGGCAGCCATGCTGTATTATAAGAGGGGGTAAAAAATTAAATTATTTAATAAGCGTTATATCGCCTTTGTAGGTTTTGCTTGTGCCATCAAGGAAGACAAGGGTGAGGGTATAAAAATATACGCCCTGGCTTTGTAGCTGCCCCTGGAAGGTTCCGTCCCATCCTTTATTGATATTGGCAGTGGTAAATAATACCTGCCCTAATCGGTTAAATACCCGGAAGTCTACTGTACGATAAGCCCTGTCTATGGCGAGGATCGGTATAAACACATCATTCCGGCCATCTCCGTTTGGAGAAAAAGCATTAGGCATCATCACATCTTTTTTATACGGTCTTACACCGATCGAAAGGGTAGCAGTGTCTTTACAGCCTTTTTTACTTTCTGCCATCACCACAATATTGGTCGCGGTGTTTAAGGCAATCTGCTGTGCAGTCGCTGTTTGGTTATTGAATAAGGATGATGGTGTCCAGGAAATGACAGTATAAGGTATATTCAAGTCGTTTGAAGTGGATATTTTAATATACTCTCCTTCATATGGATCTTCCGGAGTGTAGGTTGCCGTTAGATCAAAGGTTTCGATTTCTATATTATTCGTTCTATATACACTATCGCAACCGTTAATGGTTCTTAAGGTATCGGATATGACCGTACTGTTATAATAGGTTTGGCCATTAAGCGTATAAGAGGTACATCCAAGCAGGTATCGGTCTTCGGTATAACTGTATTGAGGGAAAACGGTAATCCTGGCTTCGTGATAGATACTGTCACAGCCGTATTGGGTGTAGAGCGTATCGTAAACAATGGTGCTCGCCGTATAAACATTTCCCAGATAAGTAACGGCACCACAGCCCGAAAGTCTGTCTATTTTCTGTACTGGGTTTACAGGCATTACAATCAGGTTGAGGGTAACGATACTATCACAACCGACGCCATTTACAAAAGTATCTTTTGCCGTGTTGTTCGTAATCGTATGGTATACTCCATTAAACAAATAGCTTTCACCGTTACAGATAATGGTATTTTGTGTTCCGTAGGTTACTGGTCTCACGACTACCGTCATGGTGTTGGTGAGGGCACATAAGCCCGGTGTAGGGGTGAAGGTATAGGTGGTGGTGGCCATATTGTTGATCACAGGAGACCATGTGCCGGTTACCCCATTATTTGCAGTTGTCGGCAAAAGGAATGTTCCTCCCTGGCATATGGATGCTATCGCAGTAAACGAAGGCGTTAGCATCGGATTGACCGTAAGGTTCAATGTGGTGATACTATCACATCCTGTAATCAAAGAAGGCGTATGGTACGTAGCTGCGGTAGTACCGCCTGCCGTTACGCTAATGCTGTTCCAGATATAGGGCAATTGATTGGCACAGATGGTAATACTTTGAGTGGCCGTAGGATTTGGATTTACGGTAAGGTTTAAAGTAGTAGCACTATCACATCCTGTGATCAAAGAAGGGGCATGATAAATTGCTACCGCTGTACCGCCTGCGGTTACGTTAATGCCGTTCCAGCTATAGGGTAATTGGTTCGCACAAATGGTGACATTTCTGGTCGCAGTCAATAACGGATTTACGGTAAGATTTAAGGTTGTAGCACTATCACAGCCGGTTACCAAAGAAGGGGTATGATAAGTTGCTACCGCTGTACCGCCTGCAGTTACGTTAATGCCATTCCAGCTATAGGGTAGTTGACTGGCACAGATCGTAACATTTCTGGTTGCTGTTAACAATGGGTTTACGGTGAGGTTTAACGTAGTTGCACTATCACATCCTGTACTCAAGGAAGGAGTATGGTATACTGCTGCTGTAGCACCACCTGTGGTCACATTAATACCGTTCCAGCTATAAGGTAATTGACTGGCACAGATCGTAACATTTCTGGTTGCCGTTAATAATGGATTTACGGTAAGGTTTAACGTTGTGGCACTATCACATCCTGTGATTAATGAAGGCGTATGGTATACTGCTGCCGTAGCACCGCCTGCGGTCACACTAATGCCGTTCCAGACATAAGGTAATTGACTGGCACAGATGGTAACACTTCTCGTCGCGGTCAACAGCGGATTTACGGTAAGGTTTAACGTTGTGGCACTATCACATCCCGTGATCAAAGAAGGCGTATGATAGGTTGCTACTGCTGTGCCACCTGCGGTTACGCTAATGCCATTCCAGATATAGGGCAATTGGCTGGCACAGATCGTGACGTTTCTGGTAGCAGTTAATAAAGGATTTACGGTAAGGTTTAAAGTCGTGGCACTATCACATCCAGTGATCAGAGAAGGGGTGTGATAGGTTGCGACTGCAGTGCCTCCTGCGGTTACATTAATGCCATTCCAGTTGTACGGTAATTGGCTGGCGCAAATGGTAAGGTTCTTTGTCGCCGTTAATAATGGATTTACAGTAAGATTCAGGTTTGTCGTACTATCACATCCGGTAACTAAAGAAGGGGTATGATAGGTTGCAGCGGCTGCGCCACCTGCAGTTACGTTAATGCCATTCCAGGTATAGGGCAACTGATTGGCACAGATCGTAATGTTCTTCGTTGCGGTTAATAAGGGATTTACTTTTACGGTATCCATTATGGTTGCTCCGACACAGCCGCTTCTGGTCGGGGTAATGGAATAAATAACGGTACCTTGTGTGCTGCCCGTAGTGGTTAAGGTATGTGCAATGTTGTTTCCGGATCCGTTACTGGCTCCGGTTACGCCGTTTTGTGCTACGGTCCAGCTGAAGGTGGTATTATTAAGCGTCGAACTTAGGCTGGTGTTGATTGCCTGTCCGCTACAGATGACTTTGTTTATAGGGCTTCTGCTCGCTACAGGCGTCAGGTTATTGGTGTAACTGTTGCTGCCGGTAACGGTACAGGTTGTGCCCCCAACGGTATAGCTTACCGACAGGGTGAAGTTGGATGTGCCCGCCGGTATGGTTGCAGTAGTAGCTGCGGCCGTAGTATTGGCAATGCTGGCACCACTTGTCGAAGTACTCCAGGCAATGCTTCTTGTAGCAAAAGTACTTAAAGGTGTGGCGGTATAGGATACCGGAACATTAAATACAGAGGCACTGGCAGAATTACAGGAATTATCGTTAATAGCGGAGTTTATTGTACCCGAATTATAAGTAATGCTGGTAGGGGAACCACAAGTTGTGGTAAGGTTCGAAAAAGTTACATTGGCATTGGTCAGGCTACCGACATCCTGCCCGATACAGTCAAATATTTGTACTTTCCAGCCGCCTTGTATCGCATTACAGCCAATTAGTGGTGCCCAATTAATTGGAGTACTGTTAGGGCCATATTTACCATAAGTTCCGGTAAGCGGTGTTGCGGCGCCACAGACATTGAAGTTGGCTACAGACGTTGTAGAGAAACATAGATTATTTACATTATCACCACTGTTGCAAATATTACTTTGACTTCCTCCCGGATTAGGAGAAAGTAATATAGCTGGACTGCCACAACTGGCGGGGCCGATCAGGTAAAAGGCTAAATCGGATACATAAGTATGGGTTGCAGTAAAGCAGACCTGTATCTGGGTATTGGCATTAATATAAGAGGTTGGAGGCGGCGGCGTATAGTATTTAAAGGTGTCCTGCACGTTGAAACCCGCGGTCAAACCTACTGTAGTACAGTTTGGGTTTGGATTCGTAATAGATACAGTGCCACCCAGGTTCCATACCCAGGTGTGGTAACATTCAATAATGGCATTGGCACCATTTGCGATTTCTACACGATATCCGCCACTAGGTAAATTATTTATTGTAGAAGAAGTACCGTTCGCCGTTGTGTATGCTTGCCAGGAAGTCGTGTTGGCATCAAATTTATACCAATTAAAGGTATAGCTACCTGCGGTAGCAGGGTTTACCCTTAAAGAGGCGGGTGTTGCACTTCCTGTCGCACACCAAACGTAAATAGGCACATTGGTAATGCCACCCGGGTAATTGGTTGTCGTCTGCCCCGTATTACCAATAGCCGTAATCTGTGCATAAATGCCAGAGGGCAGCAATAGTAAAAAGGTAAGTGCCCATGTGACACATAAATAGATTTTGTAGATTTTTTTCATAAACGTTGAATGAAGGAAAAATGGATAATGGATTGTTATACCGTAATAAATTGTGAAGCCCTAATGAATGTCTGACTACATATAACCGCAAATTTTTTCTTTTAAATAGTCTTTAGTAGTTGATATACAGTTAATTATAAAGGCGTAAAATAATATATTATTTCATGTTTTTAACAATTTTTTATCATTTTTTTTGAGCTAAAATTCATTCCGATTTTTTAAGGTTCTCGTTTAGTTGATGGGTGATTTCTTGGTTGGGATAGGGCAATAGGGCTCTTGTTGCTTTGTAAGGCAAAACAACAATAAAAGGCCGGTGGATTTTTGCGTAAAAATACCCGATTACTAAAGCAGGTGTTTTTACCTGCTTTAGCTAAAATAAAGGGTTTATAAATGGGATTAATAGGCGTACCTGATGGGGTAGTGTCGCCAATTTGTCTCCAGAGGGGGTGCAGTGTAGCGGTATGGTTAAAGTATGCTATAAACGATACCTGATCATATATGCCGGCTGTCGCTATATGTTCAGATGCAAAATAAGGATACGCGAATGACTATAAGACACATAAAAACACCTGATTGTATAATCAGGTGTTTTTATGTGTTACTTAAGCAAAATGCTAATAGGAAAGGTTGTGGATATGATATTTTACTGCGAATAATACCAGGCCGGCAGTGTTTCTGCAGCCTGTTTTTGCCAACAGGTTATTCCGATGGCCATCAATGGTTCGTGGGCTTACAAAAAGCTTTTCTGCGATTTCTGCATTGGTCAGTTCCTGGCAGATAAATTGAAGTACTTCCTTTTCTCTGGGAGAAAGGTCAATAGGGATGCCGCTGATGCTTTTGACAACATCTACTTTAGACGAGCCGCTTTGCAGGGCTTTTAAAACCGGGTCTGTAATATAAAAGCCACTTTTGTGTACTGTTTTGATGGCCGTCAGGAGTTCGTCCCGGTCGCAGTTTTTAGGCAAAAAGCCACTCGCACCTGCCTGAATCATACGGGCGATCAACCGCTCATTAAAATGAACAGAAAGGACAATTGTTTTTGTATCCGGATATCTGTTCTGAATTTGTGTATTCAGCTCCATACCATCCATAACAGGCATCTCCATGTCAATAAGGGCAACATGAAGTGGTTGTGAGCGGGTATCTAATTGGGTCATGAACAGCGCACCGTTTTCCGCTTCAAAAACTAATTCAAATTCAGGCACCGCACTGATAAGTGATGCGATACCCTGTCTGAAAAGTTGCTGATCGTCTGCAAGGGCTATGTGTATCTTATCCATTAGTAATTCTTTTATTGTGCTTTTGTAGAAAAAGTAATAACAGCATGGTAACCTTTCTCTGCATTGTAGTCTATTGTATACGTTGCAGCCACCATACTTAACCTGCTTTCTATATTTCTCAATCCCATACCTCTTTTTTTACTGCCCAGTTCCTTGTCCAAACCTTTACCATCATCTGCATAATCAATATGGAAAATATTTTCTTTTAAAGAAAAACCGATATTGATATGGTCTGCTTCGGCATGTTTGATGGTATTATTAATCATCTCAATCAGTACACGGTAAAAGGTTAAGGCTTCTGTCTGGCTCAAAGGAACCTCCAGGCTATTGTCTTCAAAAGACAGATTGATCCTGATTCTTCCCGATGCGTTAATGCCGTCTGTGAAATTGTACAGTGCATCACTAAATCCGTAAGATCCTTTAAACATTGGCGATAAGTTATGCGAAATACTGCGCACACTACCGATAATGTTATCAATTGTTTTTTTGCTCTGTGTGTTGAACTGCTTGCTTTGCTCCTGCTGGTTTTTATCGGCAAAATCTTCAATCATCAGGCGAAGAGAGGATAAGACGGAACCTACTTCATCATGAAGATCCATACCGATACGTTTGCGCTCCTGTTCCTGAGAGTTAATAACCGTATACAACAAGTCCTTCTGATGTTGTACCTCCGCTTCCTTCATCTGGTACTGTTGCTGAATAATATTCTTTCGATATTTCAGGTAAAACAAGAGCAGACTTATAGACAGCAGGAATGAGGCACTCATACCTATAATAATATAAATATAACTATCCATGTTGTCTGTTTAATTTAAAATATGCATAGGCAAAGATCAGGTACATGATTAGCGCCATACTGGCATGTATATTCCATAAGAGATCATTTATTTTGTCTGGCATTTCCATGATTTTGGAGGAAAAGCCAAACAGGGTAGAGCAGGTCGCAAAATACAGGAGTAAACCTACAATCACCATAAAACTGAATACAGACTGGTTATCTTTAATCTGCGTCAGATCTCGGATCAGGAAGTATACACATAAAATGGTTATGCTCATACTACTTAAGAACCTTGGTAATACATTGTGCTTATATAAAGCATCGTTATAACCGATATAGCCAATAGCGACGATCGGAAATAAGACGATGGAAATACTCAGTATGTTATTGATGACCTTTCCCTTTAGTAAAGACTTGAATAAGAGGGAAAGGGTACAAAACTCCAATACCGTGTACAGATGCAGAAAGGGTAGATTCTTGATCTTTAAATATGCCGTGCTGACGGCAATAAGATTAAAGAGCAATGAAATCAGAAGAAAATAATAGGTAATTCTTTCTGGGGCACCCCAGTACTGCCTTTTATATAAAGCAACTGAAATCGTTAAAATTAAAAAAGAGGGTACAATGACCCCCATATATAAATACATTTAAAGAGGATTGTAAGTGGCATATAGCGGACTGGAAACATCACATTGTTTAGGACATGGTGTTGTAAAGTCATAGATCGTAGAAGTCACCGGACTGCTAACCGTTCTGCGCATTTGAAGCACATCTTTTCCAAAAGGATATTCATTTGTTTCTCCGTTGCCCATAGGCTCGCCGCCGTCGATGGGTAATAAAAGTACATGTATATCATTGGCATCATTACTCTCAAGATTGTTTTTGGCCAGGTACACTCTTATGGAATTGATGTCGCCGCCCTGAGCATTATAATAGTCAATATCTTCCATGATGTTTTTTAGATCTACTAAAGGAATACGAAACCCTCTGAATATGTCTGTGCTGTTAGGGTCTTCTATGCCAAGAGACTGTGCAAAGTAAGTGCGCCATGTGCTCGTTAGATCTCTGGCTTCTTCGGGTGTGATTGGGGGGAAATCGCTCATGTTTTTTGATTTTTTAATAGTAAAAGAATGAAAAATAAGTAGATGCCCAATGGTATCCGGTACTGGGATATCATTGAAAGCATAAAAGTAGTAATTTTTGTTAATAATACATTTGTTAATAATTCATTTTCCAATGATATTTAAAGATGTACTATGTAATATGATCATTTTTTTTAGTATATAATGAAAAAAATAACGGGCGCAATCTAAGACTTTTTTTAAGGACTGTTTCAGGTAAAAATACCTGTTTTAATTTACCGAGCAGAAAGGGGCATTCACCGAAGTGCTCTTGAATAGGGCAATACAGCGCATTACTTTTGTGATATCCAATGAGTTAAAATCCCCCTGATGGGGGTAAAGAAAACATATTTTATCACCCTATTTTTGCAATGTAAATTCCTTTTTATGAAAACACTTCCTCTATTAATCACTGTTGCCGGTAGTTTATCCCTAAACATAGCACAGGCACAAACCGGAACGCAAATTCCTGTACCGGTAGTTGCAGCATCCTCTGTAAATAGTGTAAATGTTTCCGGATCTGTAGTAGATGGCGGAAGCAAGCAGCCGGTTGAAATGGCTAACGTTGTACTTACCGGAGCAGATAAAAAACAATATTATGCGTATACAGATGAGGCCGGAAAATTTTTGATTGAAGGCGTTCCGAACGGATCGTATAAACTATCTGCATATTTCGTAAACTATAAAAATTTTGAAAAAGATGTGGTGATTGATGCCGCCACCCATGATCTTGGATCTATCGGGATGCAAAGCGCCGCCACTAACTTGAAAGAAGTAACCGTTACCGATTTTAAGAAAGTAATTGAACAACGTCCTGACGGGATCAATTATAATGTAGAGAATGATAAGTCCAATCTGGGTACCTCCGCAACAGATGTATTGCGTAAAGTACCGATGGTTACGGTAGATATGGAAGGTAATGTGCAGTTAAGAGGTAATAGTAATATCAAAGTATTGGTAGATGGTAAACCCTCTGAATTGATGGCTTCTTCTGTAAAAGATGTATTGCGCCAGATTCCTGCCGATAATATTAAAAGTATAGAAGTATTGACCAGCCCAGGTGCAAAATATGATGGTGAAGGGGCTTCTGGTGTGATCAACATCATCACCAAAAGAAAACTCATCAAAGGCCTTAGCGGAACGGTATTTGGTGCACCAAGCTATAATATAGACAGAGACTTATTGATGGGCCATGTAGGCGCTAATATTAATTACCGCCAGGGTAAATGGGGCGTAAATACCAGCTTCGGTGTAAGCCGTTGGGCGATGGTGTTGGATAGTAAAGGAGGTCGTACAGATTTGCCCGGTACTGCTAATGAAACCCGTTTAGAGCAAAGCCAGCACATGTATGGTTATGGTAATTTCGGATGGAGCAAATTAGGAGCAGATTACCAGATTGACTCCCTGCAATCGATCCAGGCCAGCGTAAACTATAACCCGGGTACCTGGAACCAGGAAATGAGAACCAGTGCTGCTTATCCTAAAACGGGGTTGAACTTTAGCCGTAACATTGATCAGAAAAATCCGAGAAATACGGTAGGCGCGAATGCTGCATATTCCAAAAAGTTTAAGAGCAATCCTAAAAGAACGCTTGATGTATTAGCGGCCTATTCTACCGAAACCATGAACGCAGGATATAATCTGTCTAATGAAAATCTGAATAGCCATGTAGTAGATTACAAGGAGATCAATGATAATAGAGCACAAAATAAAGAATTGACGGTTCAGGCAGATTATGTGGAACCATTGAAAGGTAAAAACCAAAAATTAGAGTTTGGTCTGAAAGCAATCAACAGGGATATCTCCAGCGATTATAGCCTGAAAAGCCTGGCTACCGGTCAAAGCGATTATGTGGTTGATCCTAGCCGTTCTAACCTTTTGACTTATAACCAACTGGTGGGTGCTGCTTATGGGCAATTTACCACGCCGCTGGCTAAAAGCCTGAGTATGGTAGCGGGTGCGCGTTACGAAGTGACACATATTAATGGAAATATCAGAGATAACGGAGGTGATTTCGAACTGCCGGTATTCAATAACTTCTTACCGAACTTGGTATTTATGTTTGACCTGAAAAACTTCAACAAACTGAAACTGAGTTATAATAAACGTATTGAGCGTCCGTCTATAGAATTTGTAAACCCTTACATTGACTATAGTGATCCATTAAACTGGAAACAAGGTAATGCAAGACTGGTGCCGGAAAAAACGCATAATTTTGAATTGGGCTACAGTACATTCGTCGGAAGATCAAGCATTAACCTGAGTGCCTTCCATCGCAGAACCGATAATGCCATTGAATCGAGCACATTGGTGAATCCGGCTACAGGCATCAGCTTAACAAGCTATGGCAATATTGCCAAAACAAATGCAACAGGAGCTGACTTTTTTGCCAGCAGTACCTTCTTTGGTAAATTGATGGTGAATGTTAATGCAAGTGCTTATTATAAACAATTGAAAAGTACTTCTTTAAACATCTCGAATAAAGGCTGGGAATTTAAAGGAAATGCCTATGCGAATTATATGATCAACCAGAAATTCAGCCTCAACGGGTTTGGGATGCTGAACGGAAATCAGGTGCAATTGCAAGGTAATCAAGGAGGCTGGTACTACTACTTTATCGGAGCACAAATGAACATCCTGAAAGGAAAAGGTTCTATCGGTATCGCAGCAGAAAACTTCTTAACGGCTAAAATTGACATTCCTACAAAATACACTTACCAAAATGCAACCTACGATATGACGACTACTTATGTAGGTAGAGGAGTGCGCATGAGCTTTAACTATAACTTCGGTAAAATGCAGTATGGTAAAGAAAAAGCAGTGAATAACGATGACCTTAAAAAAGCAAATTCCGGACAAATGGGTGGTGCCGGCGGCGGTAACTAATCAAGCATAAATAATTAACCTTTTTTCATACAATCCCTTTTATTACAGGCTGTTTCAATTCTTTGAAACGGCCTTTTTTTATTCACTTACCTGATATTGATAAAGATCATAATAAAATCCTTTACGCAGCATTAATGCATCATGTGTGCCTATTTCTGCAATCTTCCCGTCATCCAGTACCACAATCTGGTCAAAATCCCAGTTTTTGAAAATCCGGTGGGTAATGATTAAGACCGTTTTATCTTTTAGTGCTGCTTTTAGATTTCTTAGAATAGCTTGTTCCGTAGTGGTGTCTACCGCAGAAATTGAATCATCCAGGATCAGGATCTCATGTGGTTTTAGCAAAGCCCGGGCAATACTCACCCTTTGTTTTTGTCCTCCCGAAAGCATTACGCCTCTTTCGCCGACTACGGTATCATATTGCTCCCTGAGCCCCATAATATCTTTATCTACATGGGCCAGCTGTGCCGCATGTTGTACCTTACCCTTAGTGACCTCATCCACTCCGAAGGCAATGTTACGGGCAATGGTATCCGAAAATAAAAAGACCTCTTGCGGTACATAGCTAATCTGTTTGCGCAACCGTTCCAAATCCCATTCTTTTACATCCGTACCGTCGATAGATACCGTACCGGCAGTGGTATCATACATTCTGAGTAAGAGATGTGCCAGGCTCGATTTTCCCGAACCCGTTTTCCCGAGAATGGCAATTTTTTGTCCTTTTTTGATCTCTAAAGACAGGTCAGATAAGGCTTTAATGCCCGTATGAGGATATACAAAGTCTACATGCTTAAAGGAAATTGCCCCTTCAACAGCATCAGTTCTGCCCTCAGCAGGAGACTGTATTTCGGGTTGCAGTACCAGAAATTCATTGATTCTTTTTTGGGAAGCCGCCGCTCTTTGGATCATAGAGCTGGTCCATCCAAGTGTGGATACCGGAAAGGTGAGCATCGTGATGTAAAAGATAAACTCCGCAATATTGCCTACCGTTATCGCTCCATTGATCACTTTCATGCCCCCTAAGAGTATCGTAATCAGTAAACTAATACCAATAAAAAAGCCCATCAAAGGAGTATACCAGGCTTCTGTT
Organism: Taibaiella sp. KBW10; assembly: GCF_003852495.1. Taxonomy (GTDB): domain Bacteria; phylum Bacteroidota; class Bacteroidia; order Chitinophagales; family Chitinophagaceae; genus Edaphocola. The sequence goes on from NZ_QAJI01000004.1 coordinate 98,199, forward strand.
TTTGCCAGGCCGATCGTGCTTTTGCGGTAAGCCTTAGAAGCCGTCTCAAAATTATCTTGTATTACATCTTCCTGTACAAAAGATTTGATGACCCTGATACCGGAGAAGGACTCCTGAGCCAAGGCTGTTAGTTTGCCTAATTGTGCCTGTATTTTACTGCTTTTTTTATTAATCAGGCCGTTGATCCGGATCATGCTGAAAGCAAGTAAGGGTAGGGGAATTAAAGAACAAAGGGAAAGCATGACATCTACGCGAAACATACCCCAGATCGATAAAATAGTTAAGACGATAAAGTTAAGGGTATACATAATGGCAGGACCGGTATACATACGCACCCGGCTTACATCTTCAGACATACGGCTCATCAGATCGCCCGTGCTTTGCGATTTGAAAAAAGAGGTGCTGAGTCTTTGGTATTGCTCATAAATTTCATTTTTCTGATCATATTCAATATGGCGGGACATAACGATGATCGTTTGGCGCATAAAGAACATAAAAACACCCCGGATCAGCGCAAATGTAATGAGGAGCAAGCCCCCGACCATAACCATTTTCATAATCAGGCGCATATAGTCATTGTTCAACTTTGTATCACTCACCAGCCGGTATAAGGTAATATTGCTATACACCTGATCGATCACCGTACGGATAATGACTGGCGGTAAGACCGCAAAGAAGTTAGAAATGGTCACAAACAGGATGCCCAGGCCTAAACGGTATTTATATTTAAGGAAAAATTTATTGAGCGCGCGTAGTTCTTTCATACTATTTTAAAATACTTTCACAAAGGTACACCCCTTAAGTCTATTGGTTTCCTTAATTTTGCATCGTCAATATAAAATAAATATGAAAAAAGGGATCTTCATTGGTGTACTGGTGTTATTGCTGGGGTCTTGCACAAAAGCTTCAGAAGAAAAACGCTATACGGCCAAGGAGGTGAAGCAGGCGCTGGATTCTGCCAAAGCGACTAAAGTATCTGCCATGAAAAAAGAGGCGGAGAAAGACTTGGCGATCAGGAGTGCAATTGAATTAAAACCCCTGATGGATTCACTGGAGAGACAACAGAAAAAGAAGTAGGGAATATGAGCCCGTTTATAACATTAGCAAAAGGCTCCGGAGATCATCCGGAGCCTTTTTAAAATAATATCTTGTGTTGCTCTTATTAAACTTCTGTATAATTTTTCTTTTTTGCCAACACCTGATAGGCCCCGTCCCAAAGCCTGATGCGGCTTTGCAGCGCTTGTATCGTAGCCATTTCGGCTTCCGCCCAATAGGCATCATTTTGCGCACATAGGTTTGAGGTCATTTGCAAAGCCAGATGGCTATGATGGTCTCCATCTACTTCAATATGTCTCTCCAGATAATACTTGAAGATTGAAATACTGTCCGGGAAGTTTTTATAAATATCATCAATGATCGCATGGAACATGCCCGGGATCAGGTCTTCCCTTCCAAAAGTGAAGATGGCAGATTGTAAATGTGCCTTATCGCTTCGGATCGTGTCGAAAGTGAAATTCACAAAATCAATCGCTTCCGGTGGTGTGCCGGCAGCAGCAAAAGCCGCTTCAAAATTGCCGCCTGCTCTTAAGGCATCAATAAATGTCTCGATTTCTTTTGTGTCTGCGCCGCATTGTTGCATGGCATCCAGGTACAATTCAAAATGGCTCTTCTTATTGCCATACAAATCCACATCCGACTCTTCTCCAGCCACAATTTCATTGATCAATTGCCGCGTCTCTCCATCTCCTTTAGGAAACCAGGGTACTTGGGTACAGGTCAGGTTGTTTTGCAACGATTTTAATAAAGACATAAAGTCCCATACCGCATAGATATGATATTGCATAAAGACTTTCAAATCGTCCACATTTTCTATAATGGAATAGACTTTATGATTAATGATTGCGTTGCGGAATGGTTCCGCTGCTATTTGAATACGTTCAATGCGATGATGCATATAGATAAGATATCGTGTTGTTTTAAGAATTTTGCAAAGGTAGGGGGAAAAATAATTTCGAGTTATTTTTCAATAATTAATATTGTTTTTTTCGGTACTTTCGTTTAAATATAAATCTATAATTATATAAATAATTATAGATTTATATTTTATTGAATTTTATAGTTTTTTATTGTAATAAACTGTTTTATAGCTTAATTACCAACAAACCTTTATTCTTTTACTGGTCTGCATTACCGGCTGAGCCACTCAAATGAACCCTTTCTTTGGCTTCACTTTTATCTGGCTGACTTAATATTTATTTTGACTTGTACAATAATATACTAAAAAACCAAACCTTTCTTATGAAAAAACTACTTTTTGTCTTGATCCTTATTGGCCTTGCCTCACTACAGCTTTGGGCGCAGGTGCCCACAGTGCCGCGTGCACCTGCCGAATGGGAAGAAATCCGGGGCGTGGTCATGGAAGTAGAGCCCATGCGGTCGCATCCCAGTGTATCTTTTGATGAAGCAGTGGAGCCCTATGTAAAAGTGGCCCGGGCTTGTATTAATGAAAACATTGCTTTATACTGCATTACTTCTGACACTATAGATGATCTTGGCACACTCAAACCATTCGATCTGGACACGGTATTTTCCAACAGGGGTATTGTATCGCCACTGATCCATATATTGGATGTAGATAATTTGGAAAGCTTTACCGCCGCACCTTGGTCAAGAGATCATGGAATGTTTGCCATTTACGAGAACGAAACAGGCGCAAGGAAGCTGGCCGATTTTGATATAGTTGCAAGTACCCAGACCCTAATTGCCACTACGCTCGGTATTCCTTCCCTCAATATCCCAACGAGTACCAACACTGGTCAGGCATATTACGATGGAGGAAACTGGCTATGCGATGGTCATCACACTTTTAATATTGCTAATATTTCCCACGGTATACAGCCCGGTCTGCAACAGCCTGCAAAACCCGATTTTACCAATTATATGGGTATTCAAAAGACCCTAAATGTAACGGGGGTGGGTATACATGTCGACTATTGGTTGAAGATGCTTAATGAGGAAACCTTCGTTGTTAGCTACATTCCGCAAGCAAATTATAACCCCATCGACAATAAAACGGATCACCAGGTTGATATTGATGCTTCTGTAGCCTTGATCAAACAACAACTGACCAGTGCTTTCGGCAGATCGTTCACCTTTCACCAAATCAGGAATGCCCCTACATACAATAATACATCCCTTAATACAACATACCTGACAGCCGATGCAAGCTATACCAACTCGCTGATCTTGAACAAGACGGTGCTCGTGCCTCAATACGGTGTACAGCCCTTTGACCAGGATGCTCTTGATGCCTATGCCGCACTGATGCCCGGCTATACGATTACCGGCATTTTGTGCCCACAATATGCGCAAGCAGGAGGCGCCATCCACTGTATTACCCATGAAATCTATGCAGATGAGCCAATCTATATAAAGCATGCCTGGATCAAGGATACGGTGGTCATAGCCCCACAATTTGCCATCAATGCCACAATTAAATCTCAGAGTGGTATTGCTACTGCGCGCCTTTACTGGAAAACAGAGGGTAGTGCAAGCTGGACGACGGTGCCAATGCTTGCTTCGGGAGCAGAATATACGGCTCAGATTCCCGGACAGCCGGCAGGTACCACTATTGTCTATTATATTAGTGCTTCTAATAATTTGGGCAAATCGATATCCAAGCCCTTTGTCGCGCCAGCCGGCGTTTATAAGTTTTATATTAAACAAGGCCTGGGGATTGCGGAAACATCAAGGGAAGTAGCCGAAAAAATAACCCTCTATCCTAATCCGGCTTCGGGTAAAGTGACCGTAACTATTCCTGGTTTAGATCGCCATACACCGATCTTGATTGAGTGTTACGATATAAGTGGGCATAAAGTCCGCGCTAGGAACCTTGCCGAGCGGGATTTTGATATTTCCGGTTTGGCATCAGGCACCTATATCCTCCGTATTGTTTTTAAGGATGGTACGCTCTGCGGTACCGTTCCATTGACGGTACAATAATTTGTGACTAACCTTATCAGCTAAGTATCCTGACCACATTTTTTAGGGTTTGCTCTTAAATAATCGTGTAAATATTTTGTTTAGCAATGAAAAGCCAAGGATAAATAGTACCTGTTTTGGGTTTCGTCGTAATTTACAATTCAAAAAAGGGATATATGCCAAAACCGGTATATATCCCTTTTTATATTTTAAAATCCCGTTGATGGACAATGGTTACTTACTGCTTAGTCGTACAATCGGTACGATCACCTCTTCTAAGCTTACCCCACCATGTTGGAAGGTATTCTTATAATAATTCACAAAATGATTGTAGTTGTTGGGATAACACAAGAAGACATCACCTTTGGCAAAAATAAATTTAGAATTGATATTCGGCTGTGGCAATCCCGCTTGCTTGGGGTTGGTTATGTCAAACACATCCTTGTGCTCATATTGTAAATTTTTTCCGTGTTTATAACGTAGATTGGTAGTGGTTGCACGGTCGCCGATCACTTTACTGGGCGATTTTACCCTTGTCGTACCATGATCGGTAGTAATGAATAACTGAATGTTTTTATCTGAGATCTTTTTGAGTGCGCGATAAAGAGGGGAGTGCTCAAACCAGCTGATGGTCAATGAACGGTAAGATACCTCATCACTGGCCAGTTCCTTCAGTACTTCCATTTCCGTGCGGGCATGAGAGAGCATATCCACAAAGTTGTATACAATAACGGTCAGGTCATTTTGTAAATAATTATGGAAATTATCCTCCATAGATTTACCGTCTTCATTATTCGTAATCTTTAGATAATCCCATTTCAGGTGATCCAGTTTTAATTTTTGCAACTGCGCCCTTAAGAAATCCTTTTCATGCAGGTTTTTACCACCTTCTTCGTCATCATTTTTCCATTCCTTAGGGAATTTCTTTTCAATATCTAAAGGCATCATCCCTGCAAAAATCGCATTACGGCTATATTGTGTAGATGTGGGGAGTATGCTGAAAAACATATCCTCATCTTCGATTCTGAACTGCTCGTTAATGATCGGCTCTATAGATTTCCACTGATCAAAACGAAGGTTATCGATCAATACCATAAACGTAGGCTTGTCCTTGGTCAGGTAAGGGGCGATCTTGTCGGCAAAAAGATTATGCGAGAGCATCGGCAATTCCTTCGTCGTTTTATTGATCCAGTCCAGATAATTGCGGGATACAAATTTGAAGAACTCCGTATTTGCTTCTGTCTTCTGTGTATTAAATACCTCCAGCATCTCCGGACTATCACTTTTACTCATTTCCAGTTCCCAATACACCAGTTTCTTATACAGGTCTTTCCATTCTTCCAGGTTGGGATTAGAATTAAGCGTCATAAAGAGGTTGCGGAAATCTTTCTGATATTCAGTAGTGGTCTTCTCCGAAACCAAACGCTTTCCGTCAAATATTTTTTTGAGGGAAAGTAATACCTGGTTTGGGTTTACCGGTTTGATCAGGTAATCGGAGATTTGTCCCCCAATAGCCTCTTCCATAATATTCTCTGCTTCATTTTTCGTAACCATGATCACCGGTAGGTTGGCATACAGGCTTTTAATCTGGCTCAGGGTTTCCAGCCCCGTCATTCCGGGCATGCTTTCATCTAAGATCACCACCTCGGCCTGGTTTGATCTCAGGTGTTCCAATACGTCATAACCATTAGTAAAGGGGGTTACCTCGTATCCTTTATTTTTTAAAAAAAGTATTTGCGATTTTAATGATTCTATTTCGTCGTCTACCCAAAGAATGTTTGAAGTCATATAATGATCTTAAGATTTGAATTGTTTCTGTTTGAACGATAAATATCAAACAATTATTTCGATTTAAATATTAATAAAAATACAAAACTAAAGGCGGGTATCCTATAGCAGGGACAAAACAAAAGTGCTATCCCCTAAAGGATAGCACTTTGTATATGATATGCGGTATAAGAAATAAGCTTATTTCTTAGGCGCTGCTTTCTTTGCTGCTTTGGCTTCTGTTTCGATATCTGTAGCAACAGGAGAAGGTGCTACAACCTCTTCTTCGTTTACATTAACCTCTAACATTTTTTCCAACTGACGCACTTCTTTTTTCAAATCATAGATCGTTTTGTATAATTCGTCTAATTCAGATTTTGTGGCAATCGGTAAACCGGTAAGCATTTTCTCTGTTTGTGTATCCATATCCTTACGGATTTTCAACTGCATTGCGCTTACTTCGGCCATTAATTGGCTATAGTCATCACTTTCAAACAATTCAACATATACTTTATCACCGATGTTTAACCACTCTTGGTATAAAGCCGTCATGTTGTTGATTTCAACACCATTTTCTGCTTTAGCAATGATGTTATCTACAAGGCTGTCCATTACTTTTTGGCCTTGTTGATATACCATATATTGCAATTCTGCATTTTTGATATTGTAGATCGCTGTTCTGTCGATGATGCTAGACCACTCACTAGCCGATTTTGAATATTGGTTAGGTGTAGCCATTTTAGCCAATGGAGATACAGCACCGCTGAAGTTTTGCTGCATCGTTTGGTATGCATTAGCCATTGTTTCAAACATGTTTTGACCTGCGAAAGGATTCATACCGTTTAAAGACGCTGTAGCTTGGTTGTAGAAATTTCTGCCTTGTCCGGCGAAATCTTTCATATAACCATTCATCATTTCAGTTGCTTGTTGCATATACTGACGGTTTTCGTCGGTATTGAATCCGAAATAATTATTCATCAGATCCTTATAAGCATCAAAATTGAAGTTTTTCTTGAATTGCTCTGCATTAAAGTTTTTATCTTGAATAGATTTCCAGAAAGGCATCCACATTTCATAGAATTTGTTGAAACCTGCAGTTACATTCATCATATTAGAGAAAGTATCCTTGCTGTTTGCATTCTGAAGGTTTTCAGACAATTGACCGAATGATTTAGTCAACAAGTCGTTATATTGGGTAAACATACCACCCAAGTAATCATTTTGACCTTTAAAGCTGTCCATGATATTGGCAGGATTATATTGCTGCATCATGTTCATCCAGTTATTAGCTGTTTGGTATTTGCTGTACCAGCTGTTCCAATTGTTCATCATCTCCATCGGATTCATTTTGGCAAAGGAGTCCTGAGTGGGAATGTTGTTTTTAAAGAAACCCTGATTCATTTCCCAAGATTTTTTAGCCATCTCCACTTGGTTGTTCAACCAGCTTTGATAAAAAGTACCCGCTTTTTCCATGTTTTCTTTTGCAGAGTTCGTTGCATTTTCTACTTTTTCAGCAGAACCGGAGAACGCCTTTTTTTGTTGCTCCAACCAGTTTTTGTAAAATTCTTTACCTTTCTCAATACCGTCATTGACAAAAGCATTATTTTTTGTAGCTTTTTTAGTTGTTTCTACAACATTTTCCACCATTTTTTGTTGTGCTTCCAATACGGTTTCAACAAAATTTTTGTTTTCTGAGGCCATTTTGATTTGATTTTAAAAATGTATTTAAATATGGTTATTTCGTAATTTGATAGGGCAAAAATATTATGATATTATGTAATGGACAAACAATTCTGTGTTAAATCATTTTTTATATAAATATTTAATAATAATTGTATTTATAAGTATATTGAATATCAAATAAAAATAATTAATTAATTATTTTACTATAATAATTATAAGCAAAATAGCTTATAAAATTGAAACATAATACTCACTATGTGACCGATTGGGGGCAAAATGTTGTAGAATTATGGAAATACTTTAACAGGTAAAATGTTGTACGCCTTTTCAATCTTTTATATCTTCGGCTGCATGACAACAAATACCTTTACTAAAGCTAAAAAAGGCTTATTTCTCTCCATATTTGCCCTGACGGCAATGCAACAAATAGCAAGTGCGCAGCAATTAGATAAAACAAAATTAGATTCCTATTTCCAGGCCCTGGAAACGAGTAATAAATTTATGGGCAGTGTGGCTATAAGCCAAGAGGGTAAGGTCATCTATACCCATTCTACAGGCATGGCTGACGTTGAAAAAGGTCTTAAAAGTACGGATCAGTCTATTTATCGTATCGGTTCTATCTCTAAAGTGTTTACAGCGACCTTGATTTTTAAAGCCATAGACGATAAAAAGCTGGATCTCGGCCAAAAGTTATCTGTATATTTTCCTACGATAAAGAATGCAGATAAAATTACGATAGGTCAGTTATTGCAACACCGCAGCGGTATTCATAACATTACAGATGATGCATCTTACCTTACATGGTATACAAAGCCTCAGACTGAAGCGGCAATGCTGGCATTCATTGTGGCCGGTGGCAGTGATTTTGAGCCGGACAGTAAGGCGGATTACAGTAATTCAAATTATATTTTGCTAAGCTATATCCTGCAAAAAGTATACAAAAAACCATATGCAATACTGTTAACGGAAAAAATCTGCAAGCCTTTAGGTTTGAAAAGTACCTATTTTGGAACGAAAACTGATCCGGGCAAAAAAGAAGTTTATTCCTATCATTACACCGGTTCCTGGGTAAAAGAACCAGAAACGGATATGAGTGTGCCGATGGGTGCTGGAGCCATCGTCTCTACACCTGCTGATCTTACCCGGTTTGCCACCGGCCTGTTTACAGGTAAACTCGTGAGCGCAGCCAGTTTGGCACAAATGAAAGAAATGAAAGATGATTATGGGAAAGGGCTTTTTGAAACACCTTTTGAGGATAAGGTAGGGTACGGACATAGTGGCGGCATTGACGGGTTTAATTCAATGATTGCTTATTATCCTGCCGATGGCCGGGCATTTTCTTTTATTGCCAATGGCGTAAATTATGAAACGGATAAGATTTTGAAAACTATGCAAAATGCAGCCTATGGCAAACCATTTGAGGTGCCGGAATTTAAAAGCTTTGCGGTAAGTGCTGCAGAACTGACTTCCTTTGCAGGTGTATACGCTACTAAAGAAATACCGGTAACGGTAACCATCGCCGTAGAAGGCAGCATCTTAACCGCTCAGGCAACAGGGCAATCCGCTTTTCCTTTGGAACCGATCGCAAAAAATACATTTCAATTCGAGCAGGGTGGCATCGTGATTGAATTTAACCCCGAAATAAAGAAAATGACCTTAAAGCAAGGTGGAAAAGCCTTTGACTTTACCAAAGAGTAAGGGCTTATCAATATTGTTTACTGTATTAGCGCACTTGTGCACATTTATAATGGTTTATGAAATATAGCATATTTTTCTTGTTGAGCTTATGTATCGGAATGTGTGCGTTGGCACAAAAAGTACCGGAGACGAGCAAAACAGATTTTACCAAAGAAGCATTGTCTCAATATGTATACACCCCCTCCGGTGATTCCGTAACGATGGGATCGGTATTACAAAAACACCGCAATGATGTTGTGGTACTCGATCTTTGGGCCGGATGGTGTAAAGACTGTATTGCTGTAATGGAACAAAACCGCGCATTGGTCAAACGGTTTCCGAAAGTAAAATTTATCTATCTTTCCTTTGACCGATCCGATAGTGCCTGGAAGGCGAGTATGGCCAAACATCAATTGTCCGACAAGGAGAACTATTGGTTCAAGGCAGGATGGAAAAACAAGTTTACAAATTATATAGACCTGAATTGGATACCGCGCTATATGGTAATAGATAAAAAATCCAAGATAAAAGCCTATTATATTGTACATCCCGAAGATCCAAAATTTCTGGAGCTCTTAGGAAACTTTAGCAAATAGCAAAATTGCTTATTAAGTTTATTTTACTAAATTGCAAAACCAAATTTTTCTATTACATCTATTTTACATTTAATGAAAAGAATTTTATTCTTGTTTGTAGCATTTATATATGCTATCGGCGCACAAGCCCAGATTGTGGGCGACCCTTCTACCTGGTCTTTCGAAACGAAAAAGAAAGGAGACAATAAATACGATCTGATATTTAAAGTGAAGCTACAGGAGCATTGGCATATCTGGTCCTTTAATCCGGGTGGTGATGGCTTATTGGTACCGCCAAGTTTTAAAGTCAATGCAAATAAAAATGTAAAAGTTATCGGTAAACCTACTGAGACCGGTAAAAAAATCAGCAAAGATTTTGATGGAGAAGAAGGCTTAGAACACTTTTTTGAACATAATGTAACCTATACACAGGCCATTGAAGTAACGGGAAATACCAAAGTGACCGGTACTTATAAGTATCAGGTTTGTGACGAATCTCAGTGTCTGCCTCCTAAGACAAAATCCTTTTCTTTTGATATTACCGATGCGGTGGCAATGGATACGGCCAAAATGGATACCGCTGCGGTAGCAGTGGTAGATACCCCAAGCGCCAAAGATACCGCAGCAGTAGTTGCTGCGACGGGTGGTGCCGCAAGCAACGGAACAACCGATGCGGGTAAACAAGACCTTAAATCGGGTGATCCAGCAGCCAATAAAGATATACCAGAGTCTCTTTGGATGATCTTTTTAGCGGGTTTGGGCGCCGGTTTAGCAGCAGTGGTCACGCCATGTATTTATTCCATGATTCCAATTACGGTGAGTTTCTTTACCAAGAAAGTCGCCAGCAGGTCACAAGGGATTAAATACGCTTTAGTTTATTCTTTATCGATCATTGTGATTTTCGCAATCTTAGGGATGGCTATTACAGCCGCTTTTGGGGGAAATGCCCTGAATAACCTGGCTACCAACTGGATTGCAAACTTATTCTTCTTTGTGATCTTCCTCATTTTCGCCTTCTCTTTCTTGGGGGCTTTCGAGTTGACCTTACCTTCTTCCTGGACCAATAAGATCGGCTCTAAGTCTAATGCCAACAGCTATGGCGGTATTTTCTTTATGGCGCTGACGCTAGTGATCGTTTCTTTCTCTTGTACTTCAGCATTTATCGGAGGTATTGCCGTATTGGCCAGTAAAGGCGGACGCATCGGGCCTTTGGTTGGTTTCTCCAGCTTTGGTTTAGGGATTGCTTTGCCTTTCGCCATTTTTGCCTTATTCCCTTCTTACCTTAAAAACCTGGAAAAACCGGGTGGCTGGCAAAATGCCGTTAAGGTTACCTTGGGTTTTGTGGAATTGGCTTTGGCACTTAAATTCTTATCTAATGCCGATCTTTCTAAAGGATGGCGCATACTGGATCGCGAAGTCTTTATTGCCATTTGGGTAATCCTGGCGATCTTATTAGGTGTATATCTGTTAGGGAAACTGCGTTTTAAACATGACAGTGAAATGCCTAAAAACCATTTTGGCATAGAATATTTAGGCGTACCGAGATTAATGTTAGCTATATCGGCTTTTGCATTTGCTATATATTTAATACCGGGTATGTGGGGCGCACCGCTAAAAGCCGTAAGTTCCTTTGTACCACCAATGGGTACGCAGGATTTTGTATCTGGAGGCGGAAGCAGTACAGAATCAAATCATGCACAGGGTGGATTGAAGCCAGTAAAATACGTAGATCGATTGACAATGTACGAACCGGAAGTCGTGAAGAAATATGGTTTGGTTACCTTCTTTGATCTGGAAGAAGCAAAGGCAGCAGCAAAACAATTAAAAAAGCCCCTGATGCTTGATTTTACAGGGATTAACTGTATTAACTGCCGTAAAATGGAAGGACAGGTATGGTCTGATCCGGAGGTGATGAAAATGTTGAAAGAAGATTTTGTAATTGTGTCTTTATACTGCGATTTTGATGGGGTGGAATTACCGAAAGAAGAGCAATATGATTCAAAGGTTTTAGGTTCCAGAATTGTGACGATAGGCGATAAAAATGAAGACTATCAGGCTACTAAATTCAATTCTAATACGCAACCTTATTATTTCTTTGTAGACGAGAACGATGTGCAGCTGCATCCAAAAGGATACCAGTATGATCCTTCCGTGTCCAAATTCTTAAATCATTTAAAACTTGTAAAGGAAAAGTATAAGAGCTTACATCCTTAATTTATTTTTTATCATAAAATGTTGTCTGTAATTGGTATTCGCCGATTCAGGCAACATTTTTAGTTTAGTATCCCGGTATAGCATGTCCTATCTTAGAGTAGCAATCAATAAAATTATTACGCAGATTATTATCCTGTTACTCCTATACATAGTATGCAGAGCGTTATTTTATGCTTTTAATCATGATGTAATCGGGCCACTCAGTGCTGCACAATGGTATCAGGTGCTGATTGGCGGTTTTCGCTTCGATCTTTCGGCCATAGCCTTTCTAAACAGTTTTTGGATCTTGTTAGTACTGATCTTTGCCAACCGGAAAACCGGAACCCTGGTCAATCGGATCATTGCCTTATTCTTTTTGATACCCAATACCTTTGCCTTATTATTTGAAGTCAGTGATTGGGTGTATTTTCGCTTTAACCGAAAGAGAGCAACAATAGAAGTTTTTGACCTGATCCTTACCAAAGGCGATTTTATCAGTATTCTGCCCGGTTATTTGGTGTCCTTTTGGTATGTACCTTTATTGGCACTGTTGCTAGGTGCGGGTTTGTGGTATAGCCATCGTAAACTGAACCGGTATTTTGCCGAAAAAATCGCGGTATTCCGTGCGCTCAATTTTCCTACCCACACACAGAAAAAATATATTCCTGTAAAAGTATTATTCCTTGCACTTGTTGGCGGTATGGCTGTACTGGCCATGCGTGGCGGCTTACAATTGGTGCCCATAAATGCCCGTAATGCCATCGCTTATCTGCCTGCAGATAAGACCGGATTGGTGCTCAATACACCTTTTAGCATCATTACCTCGGTGGAGAGTGGTCGTCTGAAAGAATATCAGTTTATGTCTGATGTAGAAGCCGATGCCATCATCCGTCCAATAAAGACGTACCATACCGATAAGCCGTTTCGAAAAAAGAATGTCGTGATCATTATCCTGGAGAGTTTTTCCAGGGTGTTTACGGGCTTAGGTACAGAAAAAAGTTACACCCCTTTTCTGGATAGTTTAAGTCATAAAAGCATTGCCTTTAAACAGGCGTATGCCAATGGTTTACGCTCCAATGAAGGTATTCCTGCAGTTCTTTCGGGTATTCCTTCAATGATGGAAGGCCCCATTATTACTTCTGTGTATAGCAATAACAAGTTTACGGCTATTGCCGAAATTTTACAGGAAGAGGGCTATCAGACCGCTTTCTTTCATGGCAGTACCAATGGGAGCATGGGTTTTGATACCTATGCCAAAAATGCCGGTTTTCAACAGTATTTCGGCAGAACAGAATATGCCGGTGAAAAAGATTATGATGGTACCTGGGGGATTTATGATGAACCGTTCCTGCAATACGCAATAACTCAATTTAGTCTGCTGAAACAACCTTTTATGACCGCTGTATTTACGCTGTCCTCTCATCCGCCTTTTGCCATTCCGGCAAAATATAAAAATCGTTTTCCTAAAGGTCCTTTAGGCGTAGAAGAAAGCATCGGATATGCTGATTTTGCCCTGCAACAATTTTTTGCTTCAGCGACCAGGCAAGCTTGGTATGCCAATACTGTTTTTGTACTAACTGCTGATCATTGTGCTCCGTTTGGTTCGGGTTATTTCTATACTGATGGTTTAGGCCGTTATCAGGTGCCGATCCTTATTTTTGACCCGGAGCAGGAAGCACAGGCCCGCTACGACAGTACCCTGGTACAACAAATTGATATCCTGCCCACCGTTTTGGACTACCTGCATTACCCTAAACCCTTTTTTGCAATGGGCAACAGCATGATCGATACGACGGGCACACGGGCATTTATCACTTTTTTAAGTGGTAACTATAACAGTATTGTGCAGCAAATACACCTTAAAACAGTCGATACAGAAATCAAAGAAGCCTATCATTTTCCGGCCGACATCACCGATCAGTTTAACCTGATGAATAACGGGCTGCAAAATGATTCTTTAAAGGCCGCAGAGCGATACACAAAGGCCTTTATACAACTGTTCAATCATTCTGTTATACACAATCAAATGCACAGAAGTACTTACCCAACAAATATGGCGAAGTAGTATAGAAATTATGCTATTTTTGTCTGTAACGCAAACCACATAAACATAAAGGCGAACATGGAAATACCAATATTGTCAGTAGAACAGATCGAGCATAAGTTGAAACGCATGGCTTATGAAATTTGGGAACGGAATAGCGGAGAAAAAGAGCTGGTTATTTTAGGCATTGCTGAAGGTGGTGCCGTTGTTGCAGAAAACCTGAAAAAGATCTTGTCAGAGATTTGTCCGCTTACTATTTCTATGGAAATATTGCAAATCGATAAGAAAAAAGTAGAAACGTTTGCACCCCAGTTAAGCGTTATGATAAAAAATAAGGCAGTCATTGTCGTAGATGATGTCGCCATGTCGGGAAAAACCCTCCTGTATGCCATAAAGCCATTATTGGATCATGCTCCTAAAAAGATACAAATAGCTGTTTTAGTGGATCGGAAACATAAGAATTTTCCTGTTACGGCAGACTTTATCGGATATTCTATCGCCTCAACCCTGCAAGAACATATTATTGTCACTTGCAAGGAAGAAAAGGTTACAGGTGCCTATCTTAAATAAGTCAAAATGACGCTAAAATTACTCTAGTATGATTTTTGAGTTGTTTATATCAGTATCTTAGCATAAGACTATTATGATTATAAAAGCGCTTGTAGACTAAGGTGTTGTTTTAACGATTTAAATTTTTATCGATGGATTCTAATTTTTCGCCAAAAGTGAAGGACATTATCTCTTACAGCAGAGAAGAAGCTTTACGTTTAGGCAATCAGTTTATTGGTACAGAACATTTATTACTAGGTATATTACGTGAAGGTGCCGGTGCGCCTATCCAGGTTTTATCTTTAATGCAGGCCGATCTGCCCGCGATCAAAAGCGAGGTGGAAAACGCCATCAAAGACAAAGGTGATACCCCGGTGACTAATGTCAATACTTTGCCCCTGACCAGGCAAGCCGAAAAGGTAATCCGTTTTACAGTGTTGGAAGCCAAAGCGCTGAAAAGCCAAACCGTAGAGCCGGAACATTTAATGTTGTCTATTCTGAAAAATAAAGACAATGTAGCCACGCAAATTCTCAACAACCATCAGGTTACTTACGATCGTTTTGTAGAAGAATTATCGCAGATTTTAGGCGACTGGCCTAAATCGGATTTTTCTGATAGTGGAGACGATTATGATGCAGAAGAGCAGCAACGTCCTAAACAACCGACGGGTGGTGCAGCCAATGCCAAATCGAAAACACCTGTACTGGACAATTTTGGCAGAGACGTAACCCGCTTGGCCGAAATGGGCAGCTTGGATCCGATCGTTGGTCGTGAAAAAGAGATTGAGCGTGTATCGCAGATCTTATCCCGCAGAAAGAAAAATAACCCGATCCTGATCGGAGAACCGGGTGTGGGTAAAACAGCCATTGTAGAAGGCCTTGCCCTGCGCATTGTGCAGCGCAAAGTGAGCCGTGTCTTATTCGACAAAAGAGTGATTTCGCTTGATCTGGCCGCCCTCGTGGCCGGTACCAAATACCGTGGCCAGTTTGAAGAGCGTATGAAGGCCATTATGAATGAGCTGGAAAAAAACAGAGATGTAATCTTATTTATTGATGAGATTCATACAATCGTAGGTGCCGGTGGTGCCAGCGGTTCTCTGGATGCTTCCAACATATTCAAACCGGCTTTGGCACGTGGAGAGCTGCAATGTATCGGTGCATCCACTTTGGATGAATACCGTACCAATATTGAAAAAGATGGTGCTTTAGACCGTCGTTTCCAAAAAGTATTGATCGAGCCACCAAGCATTGAAGAGGCAATCACGATCTTGAATAACATCAGACCTAAATACGAAGACTTTCATAATGTAAGTTATGATCAGGAAGCGATTGAAGCTTGTGTGAAATTGAGCGAACGCTATATGACCGATCGCCTGTTGCCAGATAAAGCCATCGATGTATTAGATGAGGTAGGCGCAAGGGTGCATTTGAAAAACATCGATGTGCCGCAGAATGTATTGGATCTGGAAAAGAAAATAGAAGAGATTAAATTAGAAAAAAATAAAGTAGTCAAAAGCCAGAAATTCGAAGAAGCCGCTGCATTGCGCGACACGGAGAAAAAACTGGGGGATGAGCTGGAAAGAGCGAAAGCGGATTGGGAAGAAGAAGTGAAAAACAAACGCTACCCGATTCATGAAGAGGACATTGCAGAGGTAATCAGTATGATGACCGGCATTCCGGTTATGCGTATGGTTGAGGCAGAAAGTGAGAAACTGCGCCGCATGGGTGATGACTTGAAAAGTGTAGTGGTAGGGCAGGATGAAGCCGTTGCAAAAGTGGTTAAAGCCATTCAAAGAAATAGAGTAGGGCTTAAAGATCCTAAAAAACCAATCGGTTCCTTTATCTTCTTAGGACCTACGGGTGTGGGTAAAACCGAATTAGCACGCTCTTTAGCCAGATACCTGTTTGATAGTGAAGATTCTTTGGTGCGGGTCGATATGAGTGAGTATATGGAGAAATTCTCCCTGAGCCGCTTAATCGGGGCACCTCCGGGATATGTGGGCTATGAAGAAGGTGGACAACTGACGGAAAAAATTCGCCGTAAGCCATATTCTGTAGTCTTGCTGGATGAAATCGAGAAAGCGCATCCCGATATCTTCAATATCCTGTTGCAGGTATTGGATGACGGACAGCTGACGGACGGATTGGGTAGAAAGGTAGATTTTAAAAATACGATCATTATTATGACTTCTAATATCGGCGCCAGACAATTAAAAGAGTTTGGAGACGGCGTTGGTTTTGCTACGGCAACCAAAGTATCCGGTACCGATGAGAATAACCGTGCGGTGATTGAGAAAGCCTTGAAACGCACTTTTAGCCCGGAATTCCTGAACCGTATCGATGATGTGATCGTGTTTAATACATTGACCGAAGCACATATTAATGTGATCATTGATATCATTATGAAAAACGTGCTGAAACGCATGAAAGAGCTTGGCTTTACCCTGAGCCTTACGGATGAAGCCCGTAAGTTCCTGGTAGAAAAAGGTTACGATCAGCAGTTTGGCGCAAGGCCATTGCACAGGGCCATTCAGAAATACCTGGAAGATCCGTTGGCAGAAGAAATTCTGAATAAAACGATCGGAGATGGTGATCAGGCTTTAGCAGATTATGATGAAGAAGCCGGAAAGATTACCTTTAAAATCACCAAGGCCAAAAAGACCAAGACCAAGAGTGAAGACAAGAATAAAGATGTAGAATAAATAATAAATAAATAATGTCAAAGCCCTTCCAATTTGGAAGGGCTTTTTGCATGTGTAATGTCCCCATTTACCTGCCTGTTTTAGTATCCGCCTGCAGCGGTTCTTAGATGAGGCTAGTCGAAGAGATTGTGCTTATGATGGTTAATTTTTGAAGAATTTTATTATTCAGATATCAGTAGTGATAATAATTGTAACTTTAGAACTTATTGCAAATCAATAGTATCGACCCTTTTTGTCTTATATGGAAAACACCATTACGAATCCTGCTATCATTAGTTTTTTAAAAGAAAAATACCAGAGTACCGGCTTTATTGATGGCCTGAAAATAAGATACCGGTCCCTTATCTGTCCCTTTGTTGAATTGTTGGCCGAAGTAAAACCCGGAGAGAAAGTTGGTGATATCGGTTGTGGTTCCGGGCAGTTCTTACTGCTGGTGTCCCGGTTTACAAAAGCCGGAAAAGTGTTTGGTATTGAGATTGAACCAAGGCTCATTGCCAATGCCCGAAACCTGTTCAGTACTTATCCGGAAGAAAAATACGTATTTGATACCTATGATGGCATGCACTTCCCTCAGGCACTTTCAGAAATGGATGTGATTTTTTTGATAGATGTACTTCACCATGTGCCCAAAGCACTACAAGAAGCATTCATAAAAAATATTGCAGGATTATTAAAGCCCGGGGCGAGGCTCATCCTGAAAGACATCAATGCTGCCAGTCCTTTAGTCTACGCCAATAAACTGCATGATCTGGTTTTTGCCGGAGAAATAGGTAATGAATTAAGTATGAACAATGCCAAAGCCTTATTAGTACAAAGTGGTTTAAACGTTGTCCTGGAGCAGAAACGAACCATGTACGTCTATCCACACTATACACTAATCGCTGTAAAATGATTATAAGGACCAGCTGATACCGCCTATTGCTGGTTCTGGTGGATGGGTATGGTAGCAAGTATATCATAGGTACTGCCTTATGATATTTCTGGAAAAATAGTATCTTTGTACCCTATTTTTTACAATCCGATCCTTAAAAACAAAGAAGCGTTCACCATGCCAGTGTTACACAACCGCGTATCTAATGAGGAACTGAAACAGCGTATGTTGGCCGAGACCGAGCCCCGCATTACAGTATCCTTTTACAAGTATTTTCCTATTGCCGATCCAAAGGCTTTTCGGGATGAACTATACATCAAATTCGAACAATTAAAGGTTTTTGGCCGCATCTATGTGGCGCATGAGGGTATTAATGCCCAAGCCAGCGTACCGCAAAGCCAGTTTGAGGCCTTTAAAGAAACCTTATATACACAGTCTCCTGAATTGGATGGGCTTCGTTTAAATATTGCGGTAGATGATGATGGTAAATCTTTTTGGGTCTTACGCCTGAAAGTACGGGATAAGATTGTGGCCGATGGTATTGAAGACCCGAGTTTTAATTTGTCTAAAGTAGGCAAATACCTGAAGGCGGAAGAGGTGAATGAGATGATTGCAGACAAAGACACCATCTTTGTAGATATGCGTAATCATTACGAGTATGAAGTAGGCCATTTTGAACGGGCTATAGAGGTGCCTTCGGATACCTTCCGGGAGCAATTACCCATGGCAGCCGAAATGCTGAAAGACCGGAAAGATAAAAATATTGTGATGTACTGCACCGGTGGCATTCGTTGTGAAAAAGCCAGTGCATATATGTTATACCAGGGTTTTGAAAATGTATTTCATGTAGAAGGGGGTATAATTGAATATGCCCGTAAAGCAAAAGAGCAGGGGCTGCCGGTTAAATTTATCGGTAAGAACTTTGTCTTTGATGAGCGGCTGGGAGAGCGCATTACCGACGAGGTGATCTCTGAATGCCATCAATGCGGTACTGCATGTGATACGCATACCAATTGTAATAATGATGGTTGCCATCTCTTATTTATACAGTGTGATGCTTGTAAAGTAAAGTATGACGGCTGTTGCAGCGATACCTGTACTGAAGAGTATCATTTACCGATTGAAGAGCAACGTGCCCGCAGGACCGGGAGGGAGAACGGGGTGAAAATATTCAATAAATCGAAAGATCATCCACTGAGAAAACACCGTTCCGAATGGGAGCAGGAGAGAGGAAAGACAAACATATAAAATGCGAATGGCCAAATACATAATGTTTGGCCATTTTTTTGCTTAAAACCCTTGTGCTAAGCGGATATGTCTTATCTTTAAGCCCATGCAACTGACGCCCCAATCATTTGATACCGGAAACCTGGAACTGCTGGCCAAACAGGTCGTAGACGGTTTTATTATCGGACTGCACAAAAGTCCGTTTCATGGTTTTTCGGTAGAATTTGCGGAGCATCGCTTGTATAATCCGGGTGATAACCTGCGCTATATAGACTGGAAAGTTTATGGTAAAAGCGATAAGATGTTTATCAAGAAGTTTGAAGAGGAAACCAATCTGAAATGCTGTATTGCATTGGATACCTCTGCTTCGATGCATTATCCGGCAGAGGGGATGAGTAAACTATATTTTTCCTGTCTGGGCGCTGCAGCCATTATGCAATTGCTTAAAAAACAATTGGATGCCACTTGCTTGCAGTTTTTTACCGAGCGTACTTACTGGTCCTCTCCGGTAAAATCGAGTGAGCGGCATTATAAAATGTTACTGACCGAAATGGAGAAGCTCCTGGTGGCCCCTCCCGTTACCGGGCAAACGGATTTACCGGCAGTATTGCACCAAATCGCGGAAACCATGCCACAACGTGCGCTGGTCATTATTTTTAGCGATTTTATGGAAGACGTGCGCCGCGAGCAGGAATTTTATAATGCCTTGCAGCATTTAAAGCACCAAAAAAATGAAGTGATCATCTTTCATGTAGGCGAGGGGAATAAAGAATGGAATTTTGAATTTGAGAACAGGCCCTATGAATTTGTGGATATGGAAACCGGAGACCGGCTTAAATTGAAAGCAGGAGAGGTGAAAAACCTGTATGTAGATAAAATAAAAGCATATCATAAAAGGCTCTACGAACATTGTATGAAGTATAATATAGACCTTGTACCTTGTGATACTAAGGAATCTATGAATATAATATTGCAGCAATATTTATCTAAAAGAAATAAATTGATGTAATATCAAAAAAAATATTTACTTTTGCAAACCTAATTTTAGTGTACAATAGTGTATGAAATACCACAGAGAGTTTGAAATAGCGTATGTAGGTCTTAAAAATGGTGAGCATACCTATACATACGAGATAGGAAAACAGTTTTTTGAGTTGATAGAGGCAGATGCTGATGATCTGGAAGCGGTGAATATTCAAGTAACAGTTACCTTTGATAAACAGCCTAATTACTTTGCCTTAAAATTTGACATCAGCGGTAGTGTTGGTGTGGCTTGTGACCGTTGTGGTGATCCCTTTACCTTACCTTTGTGGGATGAGTTTAACCTGATCGTTAAACTAAAAGAACCTACAGCGGAAGATGAAGATGCGGAAGATGACGGAGATATCGTATTTTTGCCCAAGAATGAAACGGTTATTGACCTTTCAGAGTGGATATACGAATTCATTATGCTGAGTATTCCGATGCAACGCGTACATCCAGAAGATGCTGAGGGAAATACAACCTGCAATAAAGAGAATCTTGCTTTGCTGGATAAAATGACCCAACAGGCAGAAGCGGAAGAAGAAGCCGAAAAAGAAAAAAATAAGAATATTTGGAAAGGCTTAGATGCCTTTAAGAATAATAATCAGAATTAATAACAATAATTTACAGTAAAATTTAAACATCATGCCAAATCCTAAACGTCGTCATTCTGCACAAAGAGGAGCTAAGCGTCGTACGCATTACAAAGCAGTAGCAGCAACAATCAGTACAGATGCAGTTACTGGAGAATCACATTTACGCCACCGCGCTCACTGGAGCGAAGGTAAAATGTATTATCGTGGAAAAGTAGTTATTGATAACGCTACCACAGAGACTACAGAAACTGCTGAATAATATGTAAAAAGTGTTGGTAAAGGAAAATTACCAACATTTTTATTTATAGATCATACTAAATAGCTCAACCAAATATATTATGAATATAGGGTTCGATTTGATGGGTGGTGATTTAGCACCCAAAGAAGCCGTACTAGGGGCTTTGGCATATTTTCAGGAAAATGCCGATACTCGTTTAGTGTTGATAGGAAACGAAGAAGCATGCCAACCGCTGTTACCATTATTAGAAGCTTACGTTGACCGCTACCAGTTTGTACATGCACCTCAGGTTATTGAGATGAATGAGCATCCTACCAAAGCACTCAAAGAAAAACCGCAATCCAGCATTGCTATTGGCTTTGGGTTGTTGAAAGCGGGAAAAATTGATGCTTTTCTTAGTGCCGGCAATACGGGTGCAATGCTTGTAGGAGCTATGTATTCCGTAGCGCCTATACAAGGTGTATTAAGACCCACTATTGGTTCGCATGTACCAAGAGAAGATGATGGACATAACTTGCTATTAGATGTAGGAGCCAACGCAGATTGTAAACCGGAACACCTGGTACAGTTTGCCGTTTTAGGATCATTGTATGCCGAATATATATTGGGCGTTAAAAATCCTGAAGTGGGGCTTTTGAATCTTGGAGAGGAAGAAGGTAAAGGAAATATCCTGTGCCAGGCGACTTATCCTTTATTAAAAGAAAACACCTATCTGAACTTTGTTGGTAATATCGAAGGACGCGATTTATTCAGTACCAAAGCCAGAGTTGCCGTATGTGAAGGATTCACCGGAAACCTGATGCTGAAACTGGCCGAATCGGTATACGATTTGTTTAAAAAGCGTAATAAGATTGACGATCCTTTATTGGAGCAATTTAACTATGAGCAATATGGCGGTGTGCCGATCTTAGGGATCAATGCCCCGGTGCTTATTGGTCATGGAATCTCTAATGCTATTGCTTTCAAAGCAATGATACGCAGTGCGGAGAAAGTGATTGAAACAGGATTGATCGATGCCATGAAAAAGCATTTTAATGCCGTACAATAGCATCACAAAATATATTGATTAGATACAAACAAAACAGGCTGTCAAAAATGACAGCCTGTTTTGTTTGTATGGGGTTTATGATTAGAATTTATAACTGATGCCTAGTGTAGCCGCATTGTATACGTCCTTACTTTTGTTAGACGCAAGGTTAGGGTCATAACCATCTACCTTATCAGAACCACAGTAATTGATACGGTAGTTAAGGTTAAGAGAAAGGCCTTTGTCCGAAAAAACGCGGCTCAGGGGAATGTCAATCCCGAATTCTACCGGAACCACATAGTCGGTACCTTTATAGTTTCCTTTATAATTAAAGACGTCTGCAACAACATTATGAATCTTAGTATTGTTATTCAGTACGCCAATACCGACACCGGCATATATTTTAGATAGATAATACAAACTGGTTTCCGTGCGCGATTGTTTCATTATACCGACAGGATAAAATTTCAGGTTAAGGTCTGCCTGATAAAAATTATTCTCATAATACATATTTGCCGGCACCGCCTTGTCTCCACCGCTCAAGGTACCGTGTACGGCATTTAAACGGATACTGAGATAACGTAAGGCATCATACTGGCCGTTCAATCCGTAAACGGCATTCGTGCCATTAGGGGTTGCATCCGTTCGGGATATTGCTGCGCCGCCATGTAGCCCGACCGCAAATTGCGCCTGTGCCTGAGTGGCCATTAAAGTAGCCGTAAGGGCCAATAAAGTAAGTTTTGTGTTTTTGATCATCATATGGTAGTATTTTTTGTAAAAAACTCCCGGCAAAGATAGTTCTTGCCGGGAGCGTATATTGTTATGAAATGTATAAATATGTACCGATTAAGCTTCTTCCATATAGCTTTCAATCGGTTCACAAGTACAGATCAGGTTACGGTCACCGTGGGTGTTGTTGACACGACCCACTGTAGGCCAGAATTTAGCCGATTTGATATAAGGTAAAGGATATACCGCTTCTTCTCTGGTATAGGCATGATTCCAGTCCGTATTGATCACCACAAACTGTGTGTGCGGTGCATTTTTCAGAGGGTTATCTGCTTTATCCATATTGCCTTCCTCAATCGCTCTGATCTCCGCACGGATGGCCAGCATCGCATCACAGAAACGATCCAGCTCTCCTTTATCTTCACTTTCTGTAGGCTCGATCATGATCGTGCCCGGTACCGGGAAGCTCATAGTCGGTGCATGGAAACCATAATCCATCAAGCGTTTCGCCACGTCTTCCGCTTCGATTTCTGCCGTTTTCTTAAACGGTCTTAAATCTACAATAAACTCATGCGCGCAAGTACCATTGGAGCCACTATACAAAATTTCATAATCGTCTTTCAAGCGGGCTTTCATATAGTTGGCATTCAGGATTGCATATTCCGTAGCCATTCTCACCCCTTTGGTACCCAGCATTCTGATGTACGCATAAGAGATCAGTAAGATAGAAGCAGAACCATAAGGCGCCGCAGATACCGCATTGCTTGGTTTGCCTTTCAATTCATTTTCATTGATCACATGGCTTGGTAAGAAAGGAATCAGGTGTGCTGCAACACAGATCGGGCCTACACCCGGTCCGCCGCCGCCATGAGGAATGGCGAAGGTTTTATGTAAGTTTAAGTGACAAACATCAGCACCGATAAATCCGGGAGCCGTTAAGCCTACCTGAGCATTCATATTGGCACCATCCATATATACCTGGCCACCATTTTCATGGATGATTCGGGTAATATCTTTAATGCTTTCTTCAAAGATTCCGTAAGTAGAAGGGTAGGTGATCATGATACCCGCCAGGTCATTCTTGTATTGTTCTGCTTTAGCCTGCAGATCCGCTACATCAATATAACCGTTTTCCAAAGCCTTTACCACAACCACTTTGTAACCCGCCATAACAGCAGATGCCGGATTGGTACCATGTGCAGAAATTGGAATCAGCATGATATTTCTGTTGCCTTCTCCTCTGCTTTCATGATATGCTCTGATACATAATAAACCCGCATATTCGCCATTGGCACCACTATTAGGCTGTAAGCTACATCCCGCAAAACCGGTGATGATAGACAAATAGCTTTCCAGCTCTTTTACAATCTGTAAATAACCCTGTGTTTGTGATTTAGGTGCGAATGGGTGCATTCTGCTCCAGTGAGACCAGCTCAAAGGAATCATTTCGGTAGCCGCATTCAGCTTCATGGTACAACTTCCTAAAGAAATCATACTCGTGTTCAGGCTTAAATCTTTATTTTCTAAAGATTTAATATAACGCATCATCAAGGTCTCACTATGATGACTGTTGAAATTAGGATGGGTAAGGTATGCAGATGTTCTTACTAAAGCAGCAGGAATATTTTGTAACAACTGTGCATCGCTGGCATCATAGCTGACCGCTTCCAGCACATCGTTCAAGATGTTAATGATATCGGCAAGGTCTTCAAATGAAGTTGTTTCATCTAAAGAAATACTCACCATATGGTCTCCGATATAACGGAAATTGATGCCTGCTTTTTCTGCCTGGCTTTGAATGATGGCACCTTTATTCGTTGTAATGGTTACTGTATCGAAGAACGCTGTAGAAACCAGTTCGTGGCCATTTTCCGCTAAAGCATTTGCTAAAGTTTGTGCCAGAATATGTACTCTTGAAGCAATCGCTTTCAAGCCATCCGGTCCATGGTATACCGCGTACATAGCCGCCATATTAGCCAGTAAAGCTTGCGCGGTACAAATGTTAGAGGTTGCTTTTTCGCGTTTAATATGTTGTTCGCGGGTTTGTAAAGCCATACGTAAGGCACGGTTGCCCTGCGCGTCGATACTTACACCGATAATTCTACCTGGAATACTGCGTTTAAAGTCATCTTTACAAGAAAAGAACGCCGCGTGCGGACCACCAAATCCAAGTGGTACCCCAAAACGCTGAGCAGAACCCAAAGCCACATCCGCGCCTAATTCGCCCGGAGGGGTTAGCAGGGTTAAAGCCAGCAAATCAGTTGCATAAGCGACATAGCCGCCTGCAGCGTGTACCGTTGCCGTAAAGGCAGTATAATCTTCTACAGAACCCAAACTGTTCGGATATTGTACAATGGCACCAAAATAGGTCTCATCAATAGCCGCCGTTTTATAATCGCCAAACACCAATTCAATACCCAATGGGGTTGCACGGGTAGTGATTACATCTTTTGTTTGCGGGAAAGTATGTTTGTCTACAAAGAATTTTGGTTTTTCCGGATTGCTGGTCGATTTATTCGCAGCATGGAAAAACATAGACATCGCTTCTGCTGCTGCAGTCGATTCGTCTAATAAAGAGGCATTGGCAATAGGTAAACCAGTCAGGTCGCTGACCATTGTCTGGTAGTTTAATAAACTTTCCAATCTGCCTTGTGAGATCTCCGCCTGATAAGGCGTGTACTGTGTATACCAACCTGGATTTTCAAAAACATTACGCAGGATTACGGAAGGGGTTACAGTATCATAATACCCTTGTCCGATATACGTTTTGAATACTTTATTGTGTAAGGATACATTTTTCAGCATTCTTAAATAATCTTGTTCGCTCAGCGCGGGTGGCAGGTTCAGATCCTTTGTCATTCTAATGGCAGAAGGGATGGTCTTGTCAATCAGAGCATCTATGCTATCTATACCAATAGTAGCAAGCATTTCCTTAGTCTGAGCTTCATTAGGGCCAATGTGACGGCCTTTAAACTCGTGCTGTAATTGCGAAAATAGATTCATTATATATGTATATATGATTTGTGTATGAAGGTGCAAATTTAAGGTTAATTCTTCATCATACGAAATGGCGTTTTTCAATAAAAAAGAAAATTATATTTTTTTTATCGTTCACTATATGTTTGATTAATTAAAATGTATTATATACAGCTTGTCAAAAAGAAATATAAAATGATATTGCGCATCAGCAAATGCTCACCTGAAAGACAGATCGGCTATATGATCAGCACCACACCCTGTTTGCCTGTTTGATGCATGTTGTGTACCCCTTTATGCCTTAACAGACTTTTAAAATAATCAATACCAAAATAGTCTTTATAAATTATAAAAAATAGCAGAACTTTAAAGATATAAACAGTTGAAAGAAAGATGAAAAATTATGTAATCGAAAGCCTGCCGGACTATTTTAAACAGTACAAGAAGTCTATTAAAAATCCCAAGAAATTCTGGGATAAAATTGCTGATGAAAATTTTGTCTGGTATCAGCGCTGGGAGAAGGTATTGAATTATGATATGAGTGAGGGAAAGATTGAATGGTTTATCAATGCGAAACTAAATATTACTAAAAACTGCCTGGACCGCCATTTGAGTGAGCGCGGTAATAAAACGGCGATTATTTTCGAACCCAATAATCCAGAAGAAGCGGCGCAACACATCAGCTATCAGGAATTGTATGACAGGGTAGGCAAGATGGCCAATGTTTTAAGGGATCAGGGTGTCACAAAGGGCGACCGGGTTTGCATCTATTTACCAATGATTCCAGATCTGGCAGTGGCAATGCTGGCCTGCGCGCGCATCGGAGCGATACACTCAATCGTATTTGCCGGATTTTCTGCTGCTGCAGTAGCCTCCCGCATCAACGACTGTAGCTGTAAGCTGGTGATTACCTCAGACGGTAGTTTTCGGGGTGATAAAAAAATAGACCTGAAAGGTATTATAGACGATGCCTTAAAGACGGCACCGAGTGTAAAGAAAGTGCTGGTGGTGAAAAGAACAGAAGTGGCTATCCACATGCAGGAAGGGCGTGATGAATGGCTGGCGCCCCTTTTGGAAAAGGCACCTGTAGATAATATTCCGGCAATTATGGATGCAGAAGACCCTTTGTTTATCCTGTATACCTCCGGTTCTACCGGCAAACCGAAAGGCATGCTGCATACCAGCGCGGGTTATATGGTCTACACGGCTTATACCTTTAAAAATGTATTCAATTATAAAGAGAATGATATCTACTGGTGTACGGCCGATATCGGCTGGATTACCGGGCATTCCTATATTGTATATGGTCCCTTATTAAATGGGGCAACCACTGTGATTTTTGAAGGAGTACCTTCTTATCCGCAACCAGACCGCTTCTGGGAGGTAATTGAAAAGCATAAAGTAACACAGTTCTATACCGCGCCCACGGCAATTCGCGCTTTAGCTAAAGAAAGTACAGAATGGGTGGAAAAGCATGATCTTTCTTCTTTAAAAGTGATCGGATCGGTGGGTGAACCCATCAATGATGAAGCCTGGCATTGGTATAACGATCATGTGGGCAAAAAGACCAGCCCGATTGTTGATACCTGGTGGCAGACGGAAACCGGTGGTATTCTGATCTCCCCTTTGCCTTATATCACACCCACGAAACCGACTTATGCGACCTTACCTTTACCGGGTGTACAGCCGGTATTGATGGACGATAAGCGTAATGAGATTACGGGTAACCAGGTAACCGGTAATTTATGTATCCGCTTTCCCTGGCCGGGTATTGCACGCACCATTTGGGGCGATCATCAACGCTATAAGGAGACTTATTTTACGGCATTTCCCGGTAAATATTTTACCGGTGACGGTGCTTTAAGGGACGAAGTCGGTTATTACCGCATCACCGGCCGGGTAGATGATGTGGTGATTGTATCGGGACATAACCTGGGTACGGCACCTATTGAAGACAGCATTAATGAACATCCTGCAGTGGCGGAAAGTGCTATTGTCGGATACCCGCATGATATAAAAGGGAACGCCTTATATGGTTTCGTGATCCTGAAAGAAAGTGGAGAAGGCCGCGACCGGGAGAACCTACGCAAAGAAATCAACCAGCTTATTTCTGAGCAGATCGGGCCAATAGCCAAATTAGATAAAATTCAGTTTGTTTCCGGATTGCCTAAAACGCGTTCAGGTAAGATTATGCGCCGGATTTTGCGTAAGATTGCAGAAGGCGATTTTAGTAATTTCGGCGACATTTCTACCTTATTAAATCCTGAAGTAGTTGAAGAGATTAAAAATGATAGGATGTAGTGTATCCCAGATACTTATGCTGAAAGCCGGTCTCAGACCGGCTCTTTTTTTTATTATCTTTAAAACAGAAAAAAAACATGCAAAATATTTTGAATATTAATTCTTGTGCTTATATTTGAGTGAAATAAAACACATTAATGTTATGAAAAAACTAATTTTTACTTTTTTGTGCGCAGGCGCTGTAGCCACTACACAAGCGCAAACTCCTGAAATGAAATCGCGCTCGCTCGTATGTAAATTTACGGAAACATGGTGCGGTCCCTGTGGTAGCTGGGGTTGGAACTTGGCCAATCAGGTCATTCCCGACTTGGGAGACAACGGATTTTATGTGGGTGTTATGGGCTCCAGCACTCCGGCCACGATGAATGCAAATTGTTATAATGCTTTCGAATCCAACTTTCCGATTGGGGGATATCCGACTTTTATTGTAAATAATGATGATGGTGGTACGTCCTTTTCTGGTGTTCGTGCTTTGTACAATAATTTTGCAGCGACTACTGCAGTTGCCAGCCCTGCCGCATATTTCAATATAAGTGGGACTACGCTTACTGTGAACGCTAAATCGAAATTCTGGACAGCAACATCTGGTGAATATTATCTCTCTGCATTTGTTGTAGAAGATAAGGTACTGGCAACACAAAACGGGCAAAGCGGTACCGTAGAGCATCACTACCTGTTAAGAGGCAGTATGCTGGACAATCATTCACCTTGGGGTGTTCAGCTAGCAAATGGTTCGGTTAATGCTAATGCAGAATATAGCCAGGACTTTACGATGACCTTAGCTAGCGGTTGGAGAACAGATAATATCTCTGTATTATTGGTTATTTATAAGAAAGAAGGTACTAAGTATAAGTTTGTAAATGCTGCGAAAGCAGGTGCTTCGCCAACTTCTGTAAATCATAAAACCATTCTTTCCGGTATTTCTGTATTCCCTAATCCGTCAAGTAGTACGGCCAACCTGGCGCTGTCTTTAACGGACTCCCGCAAATTATCGCTTAAAGTAACGGATATGACCGGAAGAGTTGTATATAGCCAGTCAGCGCGTTATTTTGCTGCCGGAACCAATAATGTATCGATCCCTGTACAAATGCTGGCCGGTGGTACATACCAGGTTAGTGTGATGGGTGAAGGTATTTACGGCAACACGTCTTTAGTAGTTAGTAAGTAATAATAAATTAGATATAAATAAAAGCCGGCTATTCAGCCGGCTTTTATTTATATCTCTATACAGTTATAGCCTTGATTTTTTGGCGTTACCTTTTGCATCAAGGCAAATGCTATAGCTATAAATGGAAACTAAAAGAATAAAGTAAGTCCTTGTTTCTTAAAAGTGTATACCCAATTTATTTATGATGCGCTATGCTCCGTTGCCATTTTATATAACCATTTATTGCCAATATGGTAAAAATTAAGTACTGCAAGGCCGTTAGTCCAAGCGATTTGTACAGCATCATCGGGATGCAGATCAAATCTCCCACGATCCAGAAAAGCCAGTTTTCTACCTTTTGTTTGGCCATCAGCCACATCCCTACCAGAAATATAGAGGTCGTAAAGATATCGAGGTAATTCGCCCAGTCTAAATGATCCCATCCCAGCACAGCCGGTTTGTCTGACACATTCAGCAAGGGTTTGTAATAATAAATAATACTTACGGCTACAATGCTGAAAAGGAACAGCCAGGCACAGATGATCCATTCTTTTTTGCTCGTCCTGCTTACGCGTATATGCACCTCATCTATTTTTACTTTATTCCACATGATCCAGCCATAAATACTCATGACGGTATAATAGAAATTAATCAATGTATCACCGATTAGTCCTGCCTTAAATAAAATATATACATATAAAGCGGTACTAATGATACCGGTAGGATATACGCCTATATGCTTGCGTATAGAAAGCAATACACTCCATACACCGAAGATTACGGCGATGGATTCCAGCAAGATAAATTGTACACTGTATTCTTTATACGGGGCTATTAAATATTGAATCAAATCCATAAGGGATACAAATGTAATACATCTGCTTCAGAGATGTGGCCTTCTTCAATCCCTTATATACGAACATATTTTATGGTGCAGTAAGGTATTATAAAGTGCAGAGTACACCAGCCTGCAGACGGAGTTGTTGTAGGTAATGTACGTTATGGGATAGTGAGAATTTTGTGTTTAACTGGTTCAATAATCCCTAGTATACAAATGCTTCTCCGCTTATCTTTATTCTGTCAGATGCTATATATAAGTCCCACCCCTGTGGTGATACCAATATCAAATTTGCGGTATCCGGAGAAACCGATATCTGCAACGCTAAAAACATGCGTCGTGTATGCATCTAAAGGTGCTACGTCTAAGATTCTGTTGTTATAGTTTAGGTAATATCGTGGTGTGCCTGCCAGGTATATATATGGCCTTATTTTATGCTTAGCCTGTCTGAAATTGTACCGTACCTGTACCGGCATCCATAAAAAAGAGGCAGATTCGTGTTGCCAATAATACATCGGGTTTTGATGCGTATTACGCAGGTAGATATTGCCCTCATATTGCTCCTTGGAATATTGAAAGGAAATACCCAACTGCCAATGATCGTCGATGCTATATAAGCCTTGTATGCCGGCTCCGAAAGTAAGCATACGCTTTTGTTCTCTTAATTTAGTGATATGACTATAACCCGTATTTGCTTCATGTTCGGTTTCAAGCGATATATTTAAGATGAGTGATTGTCGCAGTTGCGTCTGACACAAACGAAAAGAGCGACGTTATTTTATTAACGTCGCTCTTTGTGAAATATTGTTTTGGAATATTACATACACCTACCAGCTCATATTCGGATAAGCTCTTTGTACATATTGTAATTGGGTAAGAATAAAGCCCATATGTTCGGTATGTGTACCTGTTTTGCCACCCGTGTGCATCCAAGCATTCGCATCGGGCATACTTAAAGTGGCTTCACTTAATACTGTATATATGTTAGACAACCATTCCGTTTTTAAATGCTCCATTGGAGTGGCGATACTGCCTGCAATCATATCTTTCTCTGCCTCAGACGGGATAAATAATTCGCCCGAATAAGCCCATAACTCATTAATGGCTTCCTGTATTTTGGCATGGCTTTCGGGTGTACCGTCGCCTAGACGGATTACCCATTCGCTGCTCCATTTTAAATGATACTTGGCTTCTTTCAAAGATTTTTCTGCGATAGCAGCGATCACCACATCTTTACTGTTTTTGAGGGCAGTATAATGTAGTACGGCAAACTGATCGTAATAGAAAGAACGGGCAATAGTGTATGCCCAATCTTTATTGTCTTGTTCTAATAATAAAGCATTTTTGAAATCCCAGGCATCCCGGAGATAGGGCAGTGTATCCTCATCCGCTTCCTGACCTTCAGGCAGGTTGAGGTTAGTAAAAGCAGACTGACGGGCTTCGGGTGTTAAATCATTATAGACTTCCGCAGCATATTGAAATAAGCTCCTGGCCTGGCCTAAATGATCTAAAGCCGTATTAGTAATGGCAATATCCTGCTCTAAGATAGGGCCATGTCCACACCATTCGCTGATGCGATGCCCGATAATTAAAGCATTATCGGCAAGCTGTAAAATATAATTAAGTTTATTGACTGACATAAATACGGTTTCCTTTGTACAAAGGCGTTAAAGATCACAGATTACATGTATTCCACTTCTTTCGGAAGCACATAAAAAGTAGGGTGGCGGTATACTTTATCATTGGCCGGGTCATACATTTCATCTGCTTCATCGGGATTAGAGGCATGAATATGCTTGCTTTCCACTACCCAGATACTTACTCCTTCCATTCTTCTGGTATATACATCTCTGGCATTTTCCATAGCCATAGCCGCATCGGCAGCATGCAAGCTTCCTACGTGCTTATGATCCAAACCTGTTTTGCTACGGATAAAAACTTCCCATAAAGGCCATTCCTGACTCATAATTCATATATTATTTAGTGCGTAAAAATAAACAATTTGCTGCAATTGTCCTTATGTTTTTCTCGGTTTCTTCTTGGCAGCCGGAAATAAGACATTATTCAGGATCAACCGGTAGCCCGGAGATTTTGGATGCAATGATAGATCGGTCGGCGGATCGCCTATGGCATGCTGATAATCTTCCGGATCATGCCCTCCGTAAAAGGTAAACGTTCCTTTACCATATTCGCCATGAAGGTAACGCACCTCGTTTTCTGCCTTATTTTCCCCCATGACAATTACATTACTTTTAATGAATTCTTTCCGAAAAGCCGTTGTTTGCCCTACAAACCCTTTAACCGTAGTTGTATGGTTTTGGGTCAACATCGAGGGCACCGGATCAAACTTTGCTGAAAAGGTGAACAAGGAAAAATAGTCATTATCGGGTCTGGCCTGTCGGTAGTCCGTATTGTCAATACTTGAATATTCATATCGGGTTGGACTACGTTCTAATATAAAATCCTTAAAGGCAAAACAATGGTCATAATTTAATTTTTGTTGCGCATTAGGGTCCATCGGATCGCCATCAAAAGGTTGCTCACAAATATCCACCCCTTCTGCAGAAAGCGCAATATCATAGCTGTCTGTTGCCGAACACATGGCAAACAGATAGCCCCCGCCGGCCACGAAATCTCTGATTTTTTGTGCCACAGCCAATTTGAGTTGCGATACTTTTTTAAAGCCATGTTTATGCGCCGAGGCTTCCTGTGTTTTTACGTCTTCTATATACCAGTTGGCCATTCGGTAATTAGCCCAGAATTTACCAAACTGTCCTGTAAAATCTTCATGATGCAGGTGCAACCAGTCGTATTGATTGAGTTTATCGCCCATTAGTTCGTCATCGTACACCTTATCGTAAGGGATTTCGGCATAAGTAAGGGCCATGGTCACCGCATCGTCCCAGGGAAGCTTCGAGGTTGGGGTATACACCGCAATGCGTGGTGGTTTTTCCAGCTTAATGATATCCCCGTTAAAATTGGGGTCTACAATCTTGTTTACAATACCCAGGTATTGGCCGTCAGGAATCACCTTATAATCTACTCCACGCACCTTACACAAACGTTCGATCGCTTCATTCTGATCCATGGCAAAAGCCCCGCCATCATAATTGAGCAGCCAATCGACCGTAACGCTGCTTTGGAGTGCAACAAAAGCAATGCCATAAGCCTTTAGATGGTTGCTTTGGTCATCGGCATTCATGGGTATATATAGCTTTGCGGCAAAAAGGGGCAGATGGCCGGCCAGAAGGCATAGAAATACAAAAACGGACTTTTTCATTTGTTGCAAATTAAGAAAATTATTGCAGTAATCTAATTTGTCAATTCAGCTAGTACAAGTATATTTGCTCTAATTAATCAACCAGACTTTATACATTCAGATGAATATTATCATACCAATGGCAGGCATGGGCAAACGTATGCGCCCACACACACTTACTACTGCAAAACCGCTGATTCCTATAGCGGGAAAGCCAGTAGTCCAAAGATTGGTAGAGGATATTGTGCGCACCGCAAATGAAAAAATTGAAACTATTGCCTTTATTATTGCCCCGACTTTTGGCAAAGCGACCGAGGATATGTTGTTAAATGTAGCCCAAAATCTTGGTGCTAAAGGATTGATCTGTTATCAGGAAGAGGCATTAGGTACAGCACATGCTATATTATGTGCCAAAGAATGTTTAGACGGAAATGTATTTATTGCCTTTGCCGATACTTTATTTAAAGCAACATTTACTATAGATACCCAGAAAGACGCAATTATCTGGACGCAAAAAGTAGCCGATCCTTCGGCTTTTGGTGTCGTGAAACTGGCAGAAGGCGGGCGCATCATTGAATTTATAGAAAAACCGCCTGTATTTGTATCTGACCTGGCGATTATCGGCGTTTACTATTTTAAAGATGGTGCCAACCTGAGAAAAGAACTGGAATACCTGATCGATAATGATATTTCGACCAAAGGCGAATTTCAGCTGACCGATGCCATGGAAAACATGAAAAACAAGAACATTGAATTTTATTGTGATCAGGTAGAGGAGTGGTTGGACTGCGGAAATAAGAATGCGACTGTATATACCAACCAGCGCATCCTGGAAATT
Organism: Taibaiella sp. KBW10; assembly: GCF_003852495.1. Taxonomy (GTDB): domain Bacteria; phylum Bacteroidota; class Bacteroidia; order Chitinophagales; family Chitinophagaceae; genus Edaphocola. The sequence goes on from NZ_QAJI01000004.1 coordinate 132,440, forward strand.
AAGAAAGATACAGAAACCCTTATAGCAGCTTCTGCAATCATGGAGAACAGTATCATCATTCCTCCTTGTTTTATCGGAGAGAACGTAGTACTGCGCAATTCCATAGTAGGGCCTCACGTTTCTATAGAGCACGATGCAGTACTGGAACATGTTGTGGTTAGCAATAGTATGATACAAGAAAGCACGCAATTGAAATATGTAAACCTGACCAATTCTATGTTGGGCAAGCATATTCAATATAAAGAATCTCCAAAAGAAATAAGCTTAGGAGATTACTCCGTTTTATTATGATCGAAAGAAAACACTACTATTCCGTAATAGGTGCTTTACTGCTCACTTTTGCTTTGTATTCGTGTAAGACAGCCAAACCGGCGGTACAAAACGGGAAACCCGGATCTTTGGAAACGCAAGCAGAAGCGAATAATAAACCTGAAACCAAAGGACGTATTATTGAAGGATATACCCTTCAAAATAATGATCGGGTATATTTTAATGCGATCCGTAATTATATTTTAGGAAAGTACGATACCTCTTTTGTAACCTTCAACTATTATTCCCGTCTGGATACCAGTAATGCTGCCGCATATTATTACCTGGCCAATCTGAAAGGGAGGGCTAATTATTTAAAGCAAACCCTGAGTGATGCGCAAAAGGCCGCACGCCTTGCACCGGATAATAAATGGATACAGTCGTTTTATGCCAGTGTCCTTGCTTTTTCAGAGTCTTATGAAAATGCAGCACAGATCTTTATTAAGCTGGCCAAACAAAATCCCAGCGACCGAAGCAATTATTATATTGCCGCTTCCAAGTTGTATGTGAGAAATAAAAACTATCCTGCAGCCTTGTCGGTGTTAGATACGCTACAACAAAACAGACCCGAAAATGATGAAGATGTACTGCTGGAAAAGCAGAATATCTATATGGTGAGTAAAGATTTTTCGAATGCCATAAGGGTTACCGAGCAATTGGTTGATGCTTACCCACTTACGCCAGAATATCTCATTCATCTTACCGAAATATATGAGATACAAAAGAATGACGCCAAATCTTTAGAGACGATAAAACTTTTGGAGAAAAGATTTCCGGACAATGATGAGATCACCTCTTATACATTTGGGTATTTTTTGAAAAAACGCAATATGGAGATGGTGTCTCAATCGCTGAATGAGTATGTAGACGCAGCAGAGGCCAATAAAGAAAAAAACCTGTCTATCTTGGATCAAATTGGTGCTTATATGAGTAGCAACCAGAAAGATACCGCTGTGCTTACCTTCTTGACCGGATTGACACAGAAAATAACAGAGACCAAACCTAATAATTTTACGGCTAAGCGCCTGCTGGCTTCTATGAATCTGTATAACCGTAATGAAGCCGAAGGTTTAAAACAATTTGAACAACTCATCCAACAGGATCCCGGTAACTATGCATTGTATACCCCGGTACTGAGTTACTATTTATATTCCGGCAAGCAGGATTCGACGCTCCGCTACCTGGATCGGATGGAATATATCTTTCCCGATTCCATTGATCTTCCCTTAAACAAAATGCTGATTTTCCGTTCCGATAATAAGTTGGATACCGCATTGAAGTATGCGCTTAAAGGATTGGATCTATCTCAAAAGCAAAAATCAAAAGACAGAGAAATCCTGTTTTTTAACAGCATTGCAGAAACGTACAACGAACTCAAGCAATATCCGCAATCAGATAGCGTATTTGATGCACTGTTAAAGAAAGACCCGGAGAATATCATGGCATTAAACAATTATGCCTATTATCTGTCAGAAAGAGGCGTGCGTTTAGAATATGCCCTGAATCTGTCCAAGAAAACACTGGAACAGCAAAATGCCGAACCCAATTACCTGGATACCTATGGCTGGATCTTATATAAGATGAACCGTTTTGAAGAGGCAAAAACGTATATGGAAAAAGCGATTACTTATGCAGGCAAAGATGTGTCTGCGGTAGTATTGGAGCACTATGCCGATATTGAATTCAAACTGGGAAATGAGGAAAATGCCCTGAAAATATGGAAGGCCATTGATAAGGCCGGGCAAGGCTCCTCTTTTATAAAGAAAAAAATAAAAGACAAGAAAATTTATGAATAGACTATTGTATAGAAATGCCGCCTTTACCGCGGTTGCCGCGAGTGTCATGCTATTTGGAGCATCTTGTAAAACAACAAAAAAAGTAAAAAAAGCAGAAGAACCCACTGTGGTCGTTCCGGTGGTGAAACCGGATGATTTTGGAAAACTGTATGAACGCAGTTTTACCTATAGTACCTTCTCCGGAAAGGCACAAATGCACTATGTGGGCAATGGGCAGGATCAGAACTTTACTGCCAATATCAAAATGGAGAAGGACAAAAAAGTCTGGCTTTCCGTTATCGCTCTGGGTATCCAGGAGATTGCTAGGGCACAGGTGACGCCCGAAAAGATGCAGGCGATAGAAAGATTAAGTCGCTCTGCTTATGATATGACTTTTGAGGAAGGACTTAAAAAACTGAATGCACCTATAGAATTTCCAATGTTGGAAAACCTGTTGATCGGTAATCCCATCATGCAGAAATTAAAAATAAAAGACATTGCCAATACAGGGAGCGAAGTGAAAATTGTAACCGAAAAAGATGGTTATGTGCAAACGCTGACTTACGATAAGAATACGCAAAACCTTATAGAGCAACTGGTGGTTTCGGAAGCAAAGAAATTCAGATGCACGGTTAAATACAGTGATTATGTGGTGTTGAACGGGCAGGCATTTGCCAAAACCAGGTCGATCAATATTGAAGACCAGGCTAAGAATAAAACAACCTTACTGGAAATGGATTTTAGCAAATATGATTTGGATGGCGCTTTAGATATCCAGTTTTCGATTCCTTCTAATTATAAAATGAAGCAATTGTAATTGAAAATCAATTTTATAGCAAAAGGGATGTTCGTACTGGTACGGGGCATCCCTTTTGTATTTCAGCTGTTTCTTGCCCCTTAAATTGGCAGGATTACCATTTTTTTAGACTTATATTCAGTATTTTTGAGTTTGAGGTGCTTTGGCGTAAAATTTTATACCCGTGTTTTACGTTATAGCGGTAACGCCAAATATTGAATCATGAAAATAGTTAAACTCTTATTACTGGCTACGTTATGTTCCGCAGCCGTTTATGCCGGAGCAAAGCGTACGGTTTCCATAGACAACTTTAAAGCCTATGAAGTGAATGAGCAGGGTATATATGGGAAGCGTTTTCCACTATTGAATGCTTATGATACGGCAAAAATTACCCTGAAAAATATACAGTCTGTGGTTCTTAGCGAAGGTGTTCCATCCGGAATCACCGTACACGAAGGCGTTCCTCAGGTATCCGTGGTTTTTGGAAAGGAGAGAAAGCAGCTTGTGGCTACGGTCAATATGCCTTTGTTTTATAAAGAACAAAATGTCATTAAGAGAATTACATCCTTTGATGTTGAAATAGAAGAAGAAAAATCCCATAATATCGTAGCCAAAACCTATGCTGGTCATTCTATATTGTCTAGCGGTACCTGGTATAAGATAGCCGTAGACAGAAGGGGTGTTTTTAAAATCGATTATGCATTCCTGCAAAGTTTAGGACTCAATCCTGCGACCATCAATCCCAATAATATAAGGATATATGGGAATGGCGGTACCGTTATTGAAGAGGCCGTAACCGATGGCGCACCGGACGACCTCGTAGAAAATGCGATTGATGTACGCAGTAGCGGATCAACCTTCGGAACAGGTGATTTTATCTTATTCTATGCAAATGGCCCATTAAAATGGCAATACAGTACAGCCAGTCAGCAGTTTGAGCAAACACAGAATTACTATGAGCCGCAAAGCTATTATTTCCTGAATGTCGACCTTGGCCCGGGCAAGCGTATTCAGAACATGAGCAGCAGTGCTTTACCGGTGGCTAAAACAGTCAATACGTTTAATGAATACCGGGTCTATGAAAAAGACTCTGTAAATATTGCCAATATGGGTAAGGAATGGTATAGCAATTTCATGAACACCAACAATGCCAGTTCCCTGACGCAATTTGTGAATCTAGATCTGGGTGCGGTATCCGATACCGTACGCTACGATTTCAGAGCCGCCGCCAGAATAGAACTGGGTACCGGAAGTTTGTCTTTGTCTAATAATAATACCTTACTCAATACAATCAATTTTTCGGCTTCGGGCTCCTCAAGCATAGCCTTTGCCAGCAGTACAAGAAGCGGCTTTTTTATCACTACACAGCCTAACCTCAGTTTTAAATTAAATTTCTCCTCTGCAGCATCTAACGGTAAGGCTTACCTGGATTATATCCGGCTGAATTATAAAAGATCTTTGTCCTTGCAAAACGGGCAAATCAATTTCAGATCATTGGAGCAACGTAATTTAAACGCTTCCAATGCCTTGACGTTTACAGTAGCGAATATGAACAGCAATGCCAGAATTTGGGATGTGACCAATATGCTGGAACCCAAATTAGTACCGGGTAGCGCAACAGGGGGCAGCTTCTCCTTTAATGATGGAGGGGGTACACTGAAAGAATATATTGCTTTTGACGGAAGCAGCTATGGCAGCCCGGTTAAAATCGGTACCGTAAGCAATCAGGATTTACATGCTTTAAGCCAGGTCGATTACCTGATCATTACGAATAATGAATTATTGCCGGCAGCCAACAGTCTGGCAGACATGCATCGTACAAAATATAATACTACTGTACATGTTGTGACCGTAGATAAAATATACAATGAATTTTCTTCTGGCGGACAAGATATCGGGGGAATCAGGAATTTTATCCGGATGTTCTACAACAGAGGCACACCCGGCAACTTGATTAAAAACGTTTTACTGTTTGGTATGGCCTCTTTCGATTATAAAGACCGTATTGCTCATAATACCAATATTGTACCCACCTACCAAACCCAAAATAGTGAAAATAAAACGCTGGCTTTTGCCACCGATGAGTTTTATACTTTACTGGATGATGGTGAAAATGTAAACCTGAATAACAATACAGGCGCCTATATCGATATCGGATTGGGCCGTATTCCGGCTGGCAACCTGGCAGAAGCCAATGATGTCGTGGATAAAATCAAGCGCTATACCAGCCCGCTTTCTTTTGGAGAATGGAAAAATAACCTTACCCTGGTGACGGACGATTATGAAGCCGGATTTGCATTTTTAACCAGTTCCGAATCTATTAGCGATGCCGTTATGGGCGCTAACAGCGGAATCAACCAATCTAAACTATATACCGATGCGGCACCAAGGGTTGCTACACCAAGCGGAATTAAATTTCCTACGGTAACGCGCGATATCAACAACCAGATCTTTAACGGTACTTTCCTGATGAATTATATTGGTCATGGTAGTCCGCAACGCTGGGCCTTGGAAGAGATCTTGTATAAGGGAGATATTGAGCAATGGAATAATGACTCCAAATTGCCGATTATGGTAACGGGTACCTGTGACTATGGCCGTTTCGATAATCCCGAAGAGCCTTCTTCCGGGGCTTACCTGATCACCAAACATAATGGAGGGGCTATTGCAGCCATCACAACCACTCAGGAAGTTTACGAAGGACAAAATAACCGGATGAATATCGGGTATTTGTCCGCTCAGTTTGAAAAAGATGCCAATGGAAAATACCTGAGTTTTGGGGAGGCCTTTAGAGAGGGTAAAAACCGTGCAGGGGCTTCCGTGCAGGATAATTCCCGCAAATTTGCCCTTCTGGGTGATCCGGCGATTAAACCTGCTTTACCGGAAAATCTGGTACAGACCGACAGCATTTTGGTACGGACTAATACGGGTGCCTATTTACTGACCGATACCCTGAATGCCTTGGGTAAATATAAAATTAAAGGGAATGTAGCCAATGCTTCGGGCAATGTAAAAACCGATTTTAACGGTCAGGTATTTGTAACGGTTTATGATAAAATGAAAAACGTATCGGCCACCAATCCTGCTTTGCTGGCATCTTCACTTCAAAAAACATTCCGTGTGCAAAATAATATCCTGTTTAAAGGAAATGCCAAGGTGGTGAACGGACTATTTGAGATTGATGCGATTATACCTAAAGACATCAACTATGATTTTGGAAAGTGCAAGATCAGCTATTATGCATACAGCAGTACAGAAGATGCAGCCGGCTCTGATACCGGTTTTGTGTTGGGTGGCTTCAGCTCTTTTGCAGATGAAGATAATGCAGGCCCTGTAGTAAAACCCTATATCGATAATAATAAATTCAGGAATGGAGATATTGTGAGCAGCAACCCAATGCTGTATGTAGAACTGGAAGATGATAACGGGATCAATGTATCAGGCTCTTCAGTAGGGCATGATCTGATTGCTGTTTTAGATGGTGATTATGAAGCTCCCTTTGTTTTAAACGCTTTATACACACCGGAATTAAACGATTATACAAAAGGTAGTGTGTATTTTCAATTAAATAAAATTCCGATTGGGAAACATACCATAACCGTTAGGGCATGGGATGTTTACAATAATTCAGGTGAAGGTACCGTAGACTTTGAAGTAAAAGGCGCCGATACCCTTGCGTTTAATATTTATAACTATCCTAATCCATTTAGCGACCTTACCAATATCGTTATTCAGCATAACCAGCCCAATACAGATATGACTGTAAGCTTAAGGGTATTTAATACTTCCGGATCAGAAGTGTATAGCAAATCGCAGCAATTCAGGCCTACGGGTAGTTTTACCACCTGGCAGTGGACCGGGACTTCCAGTGCGGGTAGCAAACTGGCCAATGGCTTGTATTTTTATCAAGTGCACGTTAAAACGGCAGCCGGAACCAAATCGGCATATTCAAAATTAGTCTTGACACGTTAAAATAGGGTAAAGAAATTACACTAAATATTTATCAGGAATGATAATTTAATCTCCCTAAAGCGCGTTAGTACTATATATTCGCAGAAAATAGGTGCAAATGATTTATATTTGCGCCGCCTAGTAACAAATAAAAAGATAAAATAAATGACAAAAAAGCTGATTTTTTCAGGGATCACATTATTAAGTGGCGTGGCTTTCAATGAAGCACAGGCGCAACAGTACAAAGAGGTAGGGCCAATTTCTTATGCCGTTCCCTTTTTGACGATTGCTCCGGATGCTCGTTCAGGTGCTATGGGAGATGCAGGTGTTGCCCTTTCTCCGGACGCCAATTCGCAGCATTATAATGTGGCTAAATTAGCCATGAGTGAAGATAATGGGGGTATTGGCTTAACTTACTCTCCTTGGTTAAAAGACATCGTTCCTGATGTTGCCTTGATTTATGCTTCCGGTTTCTATAAATTTGGTGCTAAAAAAGATCAGGCAATCAGTGCTTCTTTACGTTATTTCAACCTTGGCGAAATCAACTACAGAAGCGAAAATAATACCGATAACGGTATTGGTAAGCCTTACGAACTCGCTTTTGATGTAGGATATTCCAGAAAATTATCAGAAAACCTGTCATTAGGGGCAAACCTAAGATATATAAATTCCAATATTGCTCCTGGAAGTAGTGGAAGTGGTGCCGGATATGCTCCTGCAAGTACTTTTGCCGCTGATTTAGGTATGTTCTATACCAAAACAAAAATGATCACAGAAGAAACGGGTTCTACTTTCAACTTTGGTGCCATCGTTCGTAATGTTGGTGGAAGGGTTACTTATTCTCAGGCAGTGCGCGATTTCCTTCCTGCACAGTTAGCGGTAGGGGTGGCTTATACGTATAAGATCGATAAATTTAATAAAATTACCGGTACGATAGACCTTACAAAATTGTTGGTACCTGCAGCTAAGAGAGTGATTACCGGTGGGGATACAACTTATCAGGCACCAAGAGAAGATTATACCGTTGTGTCTGGTCTGTTGAACTCTTTCCAAAGAGCTCCGGGTATGTACGGAACAACAATAGGTGTAGGTGGTGAATATTGGTACCAGGATCAATTTGCCGTAAGAGCGGGTTATTTCTATGAGGCACCAAAATTAGGAAACAGACAGTTCTTTGCAGCAGGTATTGGTGTTCGATACAGCATGTTCGGTATTGATGTCTCTTACCTGATTCCTTCAGGAAGCGGTATTGCCCGTAATCCATTGAGCAATACTTTACGCTTTACCCTGTTATTTAACTTTAACGATAAGTTTTCTAAAGAGAAAGATAATTCAGAATCTTAAAGATATTTTCCCTATATTATTCAAGACCGAAGCGTATCCTGTATGCTTCGGTTTTTGTTATATTTTGTATTAGATTTTATTATGCAAATAACTTAAGTTTGTCTGAACTTTGTTTACTGGTTTTATGATCGGCATACAATGTCTTGAAACAAATAAATAGATACAAGCGTAAGATTTATATCCTAAAATTATAATATTTATGAAATTGAGAATTGGTAACGGAGTAGACTTTCACAAATTACAAGACGGTTTACCCTTCACTTTAGGCGGCATTCAATTGGAACACTCCAAAGGACCGGTAGGGCACTCAGATGCCGACGTATTATTACATGCCATTTGTGATGCCTTATTGGGCGCAGCAAACCTGGGCGATATAGGCAAGCACTTTCCGGATACGGATATGGCCTATAAAGGAATAGACAGCAAAGTATTATTACAAAGAAGTCATAACCTGATCAAAGAAAAAGGTTATGTCGTTATTAATATGGATGCGACTGTATGTCTTGAAAAACCTAAAATTGCCCCGTATTTAGACAAAATGAAAGCGGCTATTTCGGGTGTAACCGGTATCGATATCAATGACATTTCTATAAAAGCCACCACCTCAGAAGGCATGGGTTTTGTCGGTAGGGAAGAAGGCGTAATGGCTTACGCAACCGTTTTATTATCAAAATTTTAATTATTAATATTCTATAAGAATGAGTGAAGAGCGTACAGAGATTGGAACATTGGGCGAATTTGGGCTAATTGAACATTTAACGCGTAATAACGAAACCAGGCAGGCGGGTACCATACTAAGCGTCGGAGATGATGCAGCGGTAATAGACCAGTTTGGAAAACAAAGTGTTATTTCTACAGAACTGCTGATAGAAGGCGTGCATTTTGACCTGATGTATACCCCCTTAATGCATTTGGGCTATAAGTCAGTCGTCGTGGCCATCTCGGATATCTGCGGTATGAATGCCATCCCTTCCCATATTACCTTGAGTATTGCGATATCGAACCGCTTCTCAGTCGAGGCTTTGGATGAGTTCTATAATGGTGTATATGCGGCATGTGATTTTTATAATGTAGACCTGATCGGAGGCGATACTACGAGTACACCCAAAGGCTTGATCATTAGCGTCACAGCAATAGGAGAGGTGACCCCTGATAAATTTGTGACCCGCTCGGGCGCACATGAAGGCGATTTGATCTGCGTGAGCGGAGACCTCGGTGCGGCTTATTTGGGTTTGCAACTGCTGGAGCGGGAAAAGAAAATCTTCCTGGAAAGTCCCGGCGTACAACCCGATCTGGAAGGAAGAAAATATGTAGTGGGTAAAATATTGAAGCCCGAAGCAAGGGTTGATATCGTAGAATGGCTGCACGAACAGGAAATTGTTCCTACAGCAATGATGGATATCAGCGATGGCTTAAGTTCCGAACTATTCCATATCTGTAAACAAAGCAATGTGGGTTGCGCCATCTATGAAGAGAAAATTCCTTTTAACGGGGAGATGCGGGAAGTCGCTTATCACTTTGAAATCGATGCGACCGCTTGTGCCTTAAGTGGTGGAGAGGACTTTGAGTTGTTGTTTACGGTAAAACAGGAAGACTACGACAAAATAAGATTCTCCGAGAAAATCAGTGTAATAGGCTATGTTACCGATGCCGGAGAAGGGAAGAAAATGATTACCAGAAAAGGTAATAAACACGATCTGGAAGCACAAGGTTGGGTTAATTTTAAATAATCGGGTGTTTATATTAAACCTTAAGCACGAAGTATTATCTATATATACATAAAACGTAGATAGAATGAAAAAGATCATCATATTAGTAGCAGTAGCCCTTACCATCACAGGAACCCTTATTGCACAGAATAAGGCTACCCATCAAAGAAAGACAAGGGCGCAGGCGCAACAAAGTACAGCCGCCTACAGCCAGGCGACGGTAGACCGGATGAGCCGGGAATTAAACCTGAGCGCGGAACAGCAAAAGCAAGTGTATAATTTGACACTTGCCAGTAATAAGGAATCCTTAAGGACCAAAGAAGGTGTTGCAAAATATAATGCGGATCTCAACCAAATTCTGAATGCCGATCAAAAAGCAACCTTAGATAGGTTGAAAGCAGAGAAAATACAGCAGAAAGATGTGCGCTCAGCAGAACGGCATAATGATCTGAAATCTGCCCCTGTAAAAGTGACAGGGCCTGAAAAAATATAGTTTTCACGTATTCTTATATTAAGAAATTGTAAAAAGCGCGCAAATAAAGGTATTTGCGCGCTTTTTGTTCAAACTATTTTCTTGATTATGGTGTCTTTATAGTATATTGTAATATAAAAAAACCACATGTATGATCAGAGTGATAGGCATAACCCTTGTATTGTTAGCAAGTCTTGTATATAAAAGTTCCGCACAGGAAGCAAAAATGAATGCAAACCAAACACAGGTAAAACAGAGAAATATAATGATCCCTAATGCATTTACACCTAATGGAGACGGCGTAAATGATGTGTTTAAGCTCATTAATGTTTCCGGCGAGCAATTGCTTGAATTGAAGATTTTTAACCGATGGGGCACCATTGTATACAGCTCTACGGATGCCGGAGAAGGATGGGATGGCCGATATAAAAATGCGGAGCAGCCTGTGGGTGTCTATGGCTACGGAATCAGGATAAAATATAATGATGGGGTGATTGAAACCTATAGGGGAACAATTACCTTAATTAGATAAGGTTTTTGTTTTGTTTGTATCGGCGCAAGAGCGCACGGGTACACAAAATGCAAATCGTTGCCTTTTCTGAAGGTGATTTTCCATAATGATCAGAAAGAAGCAGATACGCTGGTATTTGCTTCTTTTTGTTTTAAGCCCTGTTCTGATAAAGCCCCCCGGTACAAGGAATCTGATTTTTGCTTAAATTGCTTAGAATAAGGATTTAATACGCTTAAAACGGATAATGAAATGAAGGAACAAATGGAGATAAGAACATACGAACCAGGAGATAAAGAACGGGTTTTGGAACTGTTACGGCTCAATACGCCAGCGTTCTTTGCGGCAGAAGAGGAACAAGATCTGGTCTATTATCTCGATCATGAACTAGAGCAATATTTTGTGGTGATCGTTGATGGGAAGCTTGTAGGTGCGGGCGGGATCAATTTTAGCGAAGACCGATGTACCGGCAAAATCAGTTGGGACATCTTTGACCCTGCTTATCAAGGCAAAGGAATAGGGAGCAGGCTCTTACAATTCAGAATTGATATATTGATAAATAATGTTGATATACAACGTATTACAGTACGTACATCACAATTGGTTTATCCTTTTTATGAAAGAAATGGGTTCGTGCTACAGCAAATCGTCCCGGATTACTGGGCTAAAGGCTTCGATTTGTATCAAATGGCGTATAGTGAAAAATAGTAAATAATTGAATATTAATATTTAGTGGGTGTTACCTTAACCATTATTCTAAATAATATATTATTCTTAACTATATAGAAGGAGGAAAGGAAGAAGAGGGATTGTATGGAAAGGATTAGATACCCGATATGATGTAATAAGCTTATCTGGAAAATCAATAGTGTCAACTGCTTTCGATAGGAGCGGCGTAAAATATGATTATATACATAATGCACTTATAAAAACACAAGTGATGGAAAAGAAACTGCTGAAAATATGTGCAAAAGGGCATCAATTTTATAAAAGTAGTGATTGTCCTGTCTGTCCGGTTTGTGCGGCAGCAGATAAGCCTAAAGAAGGCTTTTTGTCCCATTTGTCTGCCCCTGCGCGTAGAGCTTTGGAAAACAAGGGAATAGATAGTCTGTCTGCTTTATCTGGATATACCGAAAAACAGATACTGAGTTTGCATGGTATTGGAAAAAGCAGCATCCCTCTATTGAAAAGATTGCTGGAAGAAAAAGGATTATCTTTTAAATAAAAGACCTTTTTACTTTAGTTTGTATATTATGAACTATTGATTATTATGTTTTGATATTACTTATTCTGCACCGTTTAGAAAGCGATAAGCCATCCAGGCCATAAGTCCCGAACCGGTGATTAAAGCAGTTTCGTCAATATCGAAGTGATCATTGTGCACCGGGTTTAGAAAAGTCTCATTATTTTTATTCGTTCCTAAACGGTAAAAGCATCCGGGAATCTCCTGGGTGTAAAAGCTAAAGTCTTCAGCCGTCATGCGCATCTCCAGGTCGCCCACATTTTCAGTACCTAAGTAATCTGTAGCGAAGTGTTTTGTTTGCTTATGGAGTACGGGATCATTAAACAAGCTAGGGTAGCCATCGGGAAAATGTACCCTTGCTGTAGCGCCCCAGGCAGTAGCGGTAGCGGTACAAACTCCTTCAATAAGTGAGAGGGCTTCTTTTCTCCAGGTTTCATCAAAAGTACGCAGCGTGCCCAGTATTTCCACCGATTCGGGAATTACGTTGGTTACCTGCCCACCGGCAATCTTTCCAAAAGTCAGTACTGTGGGTAAGAGAGGATTGCAACGCCTGGATACAAGCTGTTGGAGTTGCATGATCAGGTTGGCTGCTATCGTGATCGGGTCGATCGTTTTATGTGGTAAAGCGGCATGACCGCCTTTGCCCTTTATGGTAATATGTATTTCATCGGCACTAGCCATATATTGGCCAGATCGAAAAGCGACCGTTCCGGAAGGTAGTTCCGGAAAAACGTGTAAGCCAATGATTGCCTTTGGTTTAGGATTTTCTAAAACCCCGGCTTTTATCATTAAACTGGCGCCTCCAGGGCTTTGTTCTTCTCCGGGTTGAAAAATAAGCTTTACCGTGCCTTCAAAGGCATGTTTCAAGTCATTCAGGATGTGTGCGGCACCTAAAAGGCAACTGGTATGTACATCATGCCCGCAAGCATGCATAACGCCAGGTACGGTACTTTTGTAGGCTACTTCATTCTGTTCCGTAATGGGTAAGGCGTCCATATCTGCCCTTAGGGCGATACAGTTGCGTTCCGGATGCTTTCCTTCAATCAGGGCAACAATACCTGTGCCGGCTATATTCGCTTCAAAAGGGATACCTATTTTTTTCAACTCAGCACTTACAAAGGCCATCGTTTCATATTCCTGAAAAGATAATTCAGGGTGTGCATGCAGATGTCTTCGGGTCTGGCTTAAATAGTCTTTTAAGCCAAAAGCGCTTTGCTGAATAAAATCTTTCATAATCATCTACTTTGTCGTGTCGCTGTCTGTATTGTTGGAAGGTTCATTGCGGTTTGCTGGCATCCCGGCAGGTCTGGGTGGGATGCGGTTGTTGATTAGAGAAGGCACAATCATCACTGTATAAGATTTGCCTAAATATCTATAGAAGTCATTGGCTTCCTGTCTTGTCTTAAAGTCGCCTATGCGAATCCTGTAATATGGGGCTGCGTAAGTAATGTAAGAGCGCACAGAGGGAAAGCGCTTCATAAAGTCAATCTTTGTTGCTTTTGCTTTGGCACGTTCCGGCCCGCTGTAAATTTGTATGCGATAGCCTTTTGATACATTGGAAATACGCCTCTTTACAGTGTAGCTACCGGTTCCTTCAGTATGATAATCAACGCTTTCTAAATTTTTTGCTTCCTGCGTCTGTGGTAAAGGTTCCTGTTGCAGCGCAGGTTTTGTTTGTGCTTGTGGTGTCGGTTGAAAGGGTTGTGGCCCGATCATACTGCCGGTGCTTTGTGGTTTTGGTGTTTGGCCGGCTCCCTTTTTGCCGTCCTGACAAAATCCTATACTATTGATAATCAATATTATAAACAGTGTTAGATAAATTGTTTTTTTCATCGTTACCTTATTTTAGTTGTTCTTTGGCAATATGTACACTCGCTGAGGCACCAATCCTGCTTGCTCCAGCGGCTACATATTTTTGGGCATCTTCATAGGTTCTGATGCCACCAGATGCTTTTATCCGGATCTCTTCAGGCAGGTGTGCCCTCATGAGTTTTACCGCTTCCAGGCTCGCTCCTTTTTCTGCGTAACCGGTAGAGGTTTTTACAAAGTCTACATGGTGTTTTGCGTAAAGTTCACAAGACCTAATAATCTCTGTATCTGTCAGTATTCCACTTTCGATAATAACTTTTAACACTTTGTCATTCAGTCTAGTAGGTACTAATATTTTAGATACCTCTTTGGAAAGATAATCCCAATCTCCATTCTTCAGGGCTGCTATATTATGTACCATATCTAGTTCATCTGCACCGTCTGCAAGGGCTTCTTCCGCTTCTTTTACCTTGCTAGCAGTGCTGCTATAGCCGAAAGGAAAGCCAATTACGGTGGCCACCTTTACGTCGGTATTGAGCACGAGTTGCTTAGCCGCTTTTACATAAAAGGGAGGTACGCAAACTGCGGCAAATTGATATTGAATAGCTTCTTTGCATAGTTGCTCCACTTCTCCTATGGTTGTAGAGGGTTTTAGTATGGTATGATCAATATAAGCTTCTATATTCATTTTACTTTAGTTTTTGTTTTTTATTGACTTATTGTCAATGTTTTATAGCTTGAAGAATATCCTGCCCATGCACCTAGTGCGCCGTTCGAAATATTACTGCCTACTTTAATTGGCGTGCTAAAAGGATTGCCGGTGGTACCTACAGAAAATTCTAAAGTCTGCCAAAATGTATAAGTTGCTTTATCAATAGCAGACCATTTTACGGTTACTTTATCCCCGCGCTTGAAATAGCGGTAGGTTTCAAAGTTAAACGTATCCATAGGCGAAATACCATTCGAAATATCCAGATCTACGGTTGTGCCATTAACAATATCATCATTATAGGTAGAAAAGCGGTCGGTCAGATAGCCATTATCATTTCTGTTGGTGAATATCCGGACACAATTACCAAGTGTGTCAGGGTCGGTATATTTACCCTTCAAAACCCGGTAATCGGGTTCGTTCGTAATCGGTTGAGGCAAAACTTCTGCCCAAATCGAATCCAGTGCTTTCACTTTTGGAATTGTAGTCGTCGCTTCATATGATTTTCCTTGATAATCAATGGATAATTTATATGTTTTGGTTTCTAAACCCAAAAAGGTAAGGTCAGCAGGATTAGCCGTGTCTACCGTATAAAATGAATAGGTATTGCTTAGGGTGTCGATCGTATATTCCCTCAATTGAATCGTGCGGCTGCCGTCCGTTACTTTGATTACGGCTGCATGTAAGAAAGAGTTTTGCAGATTACCTAAATCGATTTTCGAAAAGAAACCCAGGCTTTTGGTCAATAGCACAAAAGGAGGCTGACCTACTTCAATACTCCCTTCTACCACTACTTTCTCTGAAATATCGGTAGGAAGGTTAAAGTTAACCTCCTTTTCGCAGGATATAAGACCCACAAGGCTTCCGATACAAACGGTCACTATAGCTAAATACCTTTTCATATATAAATTATATTATACTCTCTGTTTGAATATTTCATACATCATGATACCGGCGGCAACGGATACGTTGAGGGAATCAAAATGTTCTGACATCGGAATCTTAACCAGATGGTCTGCAGTCTTAAGTACATAACTACTTACTCCCGTATCTTCTGCACCCATAACAATGGCAATAGGCTCTTTTAAATCCACATCTGCCAATGCCGTTTCTGTTTGCAGGGTAGTTGCCACAATCTGAACCCCATTAAGTTTTAAGGTATCTACGGCTTGTTGTACAGAGGCGACCCTACAAATAGCAATTTTTTCCAGCGCTCCGGCAGAGGTTTTGATTCCTTCTTCGGTAATGGCTGCATTGTTTGAACTTGGAATAACCAAAGCATGTGCTCCGAAACCATAAGCAGAACGGGCAATAGCACCCAGGTTCCGCGTATCGGTAATGCCATCCAGGATGACAAACAGCGGTGTTTCTCCTTTGTCTACCGCCAGGTCAATCACGCCTTGCAGCGGTTGATAACTGATGAGGCCGGCAATCGCCACTACTCCCTGGTGATTAGCCTGAGTGAAGCGGTCCAGTTTTTCGGTAGGTACATAGCTTACGGTAATGTCTTGTTTGCGGGCCAGGTTTTTAATCACGCCCAGTTCATCCCCGGTAGCCGTTTTCAGAATAAATATCTTTTCGATATCAACGGCTTCGTTTAAGGCTTCGATAATCGGTTTACGGCCGACGATTAGCCTGCTTTTAGGGACAGAAGTACGCTGATTTCTGTAATTGCTGTTTTGTGGTCTGTTTGTAAAACTCAAGATATATTATTTATTGATAATGTTATAGGTCCAACTCTTCAAGAACGCTGCTACTTTTTCTGTATTGTATCCTTTACCTTCTTCCAGAAAAGAAGTGTTTTGTGTCATGATCTGCTGTCCTTTTTGGTTTAAGATCACGATAACCGGAAAGCCGAAGCGCTGTGGGCGCTGCAGGGCATTCAATACAGCCTCATTTTTATTTTCTTTACTATAATTAATATGTACCACTTCATATTCCTCCAAGAGGGTATGAAGGGAGTCATTTTCCTTCATAAAGCGATCCAGGCGCATACACCAGGGGCACCAATTGCCCCCTATAAAAACGATAATATGCTTTTTTTCTTTTGCTGCTTTCTTTTTGGCCTGGTCCAACTCCTGTTTTGCATTCGCTTCCGGATGGTACACTTTTGCTGCCGGGGGTTTAGATGCCTGGTTTTGCGCCCTGGTTTGTAGCCCTGCAATAAAGAATAGTAATAAGAACCAAAAAGATTTCATGCTTAAGAAATGAGGATACACACGGTATTTTGCATGGCAAATTTAGTATATATACCTTAGATAAAAACAAAACACTATTAAAAATAGTGTTTTGCCTCCTTTCGGGTTTGTATAATTAAGTATTTGGAATCAGGATACTGTAGGTCTTTCCGGGACGCACGCTCAGAGACTTTCCCCTTAACCATTGGTTTGCGATCTTGATTTGCTGATAAGTACTGCCATTTTGTTTGGCCCATGCCGCCAGGTCGCCAATCGAACTGCTCACCTGTAGGTTACGACCTGTAATAGGTTGATACACATCCTCATTATCTAAAACGAAACCTAGTTTATCGGCGTTGGCAATGATGTGTTTCAGGGCCAGGATGCGGTAAACATATCGGTTTGTTTCTTCCGGAAGCAAAAGGTTATAGTAATTGCTTTCATATTGTTGGCTGCTGTAATTACTGAATCCGCCCATACCCATATTATAAGAGGCGGCGGCGGCGGTCCAGTTGCCAAATTTAGCATAAGCTTGTTTGAGGTAACGGCAGGCTGCTTCTGTTGATCTTTCCAGATCATAGCGTTCATCTACCTCATCGGTGATCTCCAGCCCGAATTGCTGTCCCGAAGCTTTCAGGAATTGCCAGTAGCCTACGGCACCTGCTTTAGATACCTGATTATATAGTGCACTTTCGGCAACGCATAAATATTTAAAATCATCCGGGACGCCATTGGCTTTAAGGATACGCTCAATAATCGGAAAAGTACGGTTAGCTAGCTTTAAGATATATATGGTACTACCATGCATGTAACTATTAAATAGCAACTCTCTGTCCAATCTTTCTTTTACATCCCAACGGCTTAGTGGCGTGCTTTCACCGGCAAAGGCAATGCTTTTAGGTAATTTTGGGGCAAACCATTTATTATTATTCAGCAATACGGTTGTTTCCGGCTTTACGGGACTGGTGGGTTCTGCGGCAGAAACGCTTGCCGGTCGCTCATTTTTTTTAGCAGCCGCTTCCTGCGTACCAATAAGGGATAGCAAGCCCAAGCTCCAGAGGTATTTATTCATATTCAATAAGTTATAACTTTATATTTATATAGCAGATCGTTTTAGGTATCTTGATTGATGTTGCAATATAGTAAACAAATTGCAGAATAATTTGTTAACGAAATGATACAAAATATGGGAAACAATTTATTAATGAGTATATTTGCACCCCAGTAGTTATACCATTTTAAGTCCCGCATTACATTATTATTATATTATGCCCCAACAAGCAACTATCGATCGTCCGGCTTATCTCTTATTAGAAGACGGCACTCTTTTTAAAGGAAAATCATTTGGTAAAATTGGCACTACAGGAGGAGAACTTTGTTTCAACACCGGTATGACAGGTTATCAGGAAGTTTTTACCGATCCCTCGTATTCGGGACAAATGTTGATCATGAATACCGCTTATGTCGGTAATTATGGTGTGAACGATAAAGATGTGGAATCGGATAGGGTAATGATCAAAGGTTTGATTTGTAAAAACATTACCTCGAGATATTCCCGCATGATGGCTACCGGATCTTTAAGTGAGTATTTAACGGAAAACGGTATTGTCGCCATACAGGATGTAGATACCCGCGCTTTGGTACAGCATGTACGTACCAAAGGTGCTATGAACTGTGTGATTTCTTCCGAATTTGAAGAAGTAGCAAAACTACAGGAAGCCTTAAATGCCATTCCTAAAATGGAAGGTTTGGACCTTGCATCAGGTGTGAGTACCAAAGAAGCGTATACCTTCGGATCAGAAGATGCGCCGGTAAGGGTATCGGTACTGGATTTTGGTATCAAGAGAAATATGCTGCAGTGTTTTGCCGACAGAGGGGTTTATACAAAAGTATTCCCGGCCACTTCAGGGGTACAAGACTTATTATCTTTTAATCCGGATGGGATTTTTGTCTCCAATGGTCCCGGCGATCCGGCGGCTATGGATTATGCCATCAAAACGGTACAGGATATCCTGGAAAGTGGAAAACCAATGTTTGGTATCTGCTTAGGGCATCAACTGCTGGCTTTAGCCAAGGGCATCAAGACCTTTAAAATGCATCACGGACACAGGGGTTTGAACCACCCGGTAAAAAACCTGCGTACCGGTATTTGTGAAATCACCACACAGAACCACGGTTTTGGTGTAGACGCTGCATCGGTAAAAGCACAGGAAGAAACTGTTGAAATATCACATATCAACCTGAATGACGGTTCTATCGAGGGCATTCGGATCAAGGACAAACCGGCCTTTTCGGTACAATACCACCCGGAAAGTACGCCAGGGCCTTATGATTCAAGGTACTTGTTTGACGATTTCCTGGAGCTGATCAAACAACATAAACTGAACTAAACTTATCATCATTCGTTTTACGATTCGAATACGTCATATTATATGGAGAAAATATTAGTTATTGGTGCCGGTGGGCAAATCGGGGTAGAACTCACCCTGGCGCTCCGCGCTAAATACGGTCAGGACAATGTTATTGCTTCTGACATCAGAGAACCGCACGTTTTATTGGCCGATAGTGGTCCTTATGTACAATTGGATGTGATGAACTCCAATGCGGTATCTTTACTGGTACAAAAAGAAAAAGTGACGCAAATCTACCTGCTGGCAGCTATTTTATCGGCTACAGGAGAAAAGAACCCACTTTGGGCATGGGATATCAACATGAAGAGCCTGATGAATATCCTCGATATTTGTGTAGAACAAAAAGTGTCTAAATTATATTGGCCAAGTTCAATTGCGGTATTCGGGAATACTACACCAAAAGAAAATACCGAGCAGAAGACGATTATCGAGCCGGTTACGGTCTATGGTATTAGTAAATATGCCGGAGAGTTGTGGTGTCAATATTATTTTGATAAATATGGCCTGGATGTGCGCAGTTTGCGTTATCCCGGCCTGATCAGCTGGAAATCAGCTCCCGGTGGCGGAACCACCGATTATGCCATTGATATTTATATTGAGGCATTGAAGAAACAATCTTATGAATGTTTCCTGAGTGAGCATACTTATTTGCCTATGATGTATATGGACGATGCGATTCGTGCGACCATAGAACTGATGGAGGCACCAAAAGAATCGATTAAAAACAGAATGTCTTATAATCTTTCCGGAATGAGTTTTTCTCCAAAGGAAATTTCGGAAGCCATTCAGAAACATATTCCCGGATTTACGATTTCCTACGCACCTGATTTCAGACAGAAAATCGCGGACAGCTGGCCAAAAAGTATTGAAGACAAAGAAGCCGAAAAAGACTGGGGCTGGAAAGCGGAGTATGACCTGGAAAAAATGACGGCAGCCATGCTGGAAAATTTAAAGACGGTAAAAAGAATGTAAGCTTGCTTATCAAAACATACAGAAAAAGCGTAATCCGAAACCGGGTTGCGCTTTTTTATATTGTGTACCTTTATGTATAAAACAACAAATCATGATGCGCTTTGTTATTATAATGAGTTTATTAAGTTTGGGTTATGTGGGTAGTGCAAACGCTCAGGCGCTAGGCCATAAACTCGAAATCAGTCACCTGACCGGTGATTTTTATGTGTATACTACCTATCAAAAATATGGGGATCAATTGTTTCCTTCAAATAGCATGTATTTGGTTACAAAGGCAGGTGCGGTTTTGTTTGATGTACCCTGGGATAGTACACAATTCCAGCCTTTGCTGGATAGCATTGCCATAAAGCATCATCAAAAGGTAGTCCTCTGCCTGGCAACGCATTATCATGAAGACCGGACCGGGGCGCTGGAATTTTATAAACAAAAGGGGATTAAAACGTATACGACCCGGCAGACAGACCTGTTAAGTCAGCAACATAAGGAACACAGGGCACAATACCTGATGGATGGAGATACTACATTTACCATTGGTCAGTATACTTTTCAGACCTATTACGCTGGTGCAGGACATAGTGCGGATAATATTGTTGTTTGGTTTCCGAAGGAAAAGATTCTTTATGGAGGCTGTCTGATCAAGAGTGTAGAAGCGAAAGACCTCGGCAATCTGAGCGATGCACATGTAGGGGCTTGGGCAAAAACAATCAAAAAGATTCAACATAAATTTCCAAAACCAAAGTATATCATCACGGGGCATCAGGACTGGACCGATACCCGGTCTATGGAACATACGCTGTACCTGATTAAACAGTATCAGCGGAAACAGCAATAATCAAAACTGCTGGATTGGTTTAATGTGCAAAAAATAAATACATTAGCCCTATCCGGCTATGTATAAAGCAGGGTAGCAACTGCAGTACATTTTTCCTAAGCTAAGTTAATGCTGTATCTTTGACCGTATTGCCTTAGTGCTTTACTGTTTTGATAGGGATACCATTATATTATATGAAGAGACTTATGCTACTTGGTCTGCTGACCATCACTTTTTTCCTCACTTACGGACAAAAAAATAAATCAATCAAGAGCAGCCCTTTGGTTTTGGGCCGGATTGATAAGCTGTATTCCAAAGCCTTAAAAGAGACCAGAACCCTGAGTATTTATTTACCCGAAGGATATAATGCAAAAGATACGGTGCACTATCCGGTGATCTATGTCCTGGATGGGGGTGTGGAAGAAGATTTTATCCATATTACCGGTATTGTGCGGTATAATACACAAGCCTGGATCGCCCGTTTCCCAAAGTCAATTGTTGTGGGTATTGAAAACACAAACCGGAAGCGTGATTTTACCTTTTCGGTGCCGGACCTGGATTTTGTAGCTAAAATGGGATTTAAGAAAGAGCAGTTTCCTGCTTATGGGGGATCGGCTCACTATATTGCTTTCCTGGAACAAGAGTTGCAACCCTATATCACCCAAAAATATAAAGGTACCCGTTCCCGAACCGTGATTGGAGAGTCTTTGGCCGGACTTTTGGCTACAGAGATCTTACTCAAACACCGGCATTTGTTTGACCATTATATTATTATTGCGCCGAGCTTATGGTGGGGTAGCGAATCCTTATTAAAGCCGGTAAGCACTTCCGCTGTGCTTGCTCCTAAGCCGGTCAGTGTCTATATCGGTGCCTGTGCTAAAGAAGAAGAGGAAACCATGTATCAGGATGCATTGACCCTAAGCAATATGTTGAAGGAACAGCAAAACCTAAATGTCTATTTCGACTATTTACCGGAGGAAATTCACGCCACCATTATCCATCAGGCGACTTATAATGCCTTTAAATTGTTTTATCCCAAAACGATATATCAAAAATAAAATGCCCGAAACAAGTTTGTTTACCCATAAAAAAATAGGCTGTCCGTATCACGAACAGCCTATTTTTTATGAAAATGATGCTATTTTTTTAGGATGAATTTTTCGTTCTGGTTCAAAGAACTACCATTCGTCACGGATAAAATATACATGCCGTCCGCTAATTCAGATAGACCATTGATCATTATTTCCGATACACCGGCATCTACCATAAAGGTTCCGCTGCGTAGAATGCTTCCTTTAAGGTTCACAATGTGCCAGTTCAACTGTTCCTGACTCGCTGTGCGGTAACTAATGTTCAGTTTATCGGAGGTAAGGGTAGGATATACCTTCAGGATATTTACCGAGCCTTGTTCCTTTTTATTCAGTTTGATCACATTGGAATAAGCCGTTTCACCATCCAGTCCTATCATTTTCAGGCGATAGTATAACATATTCTCATTACGGAATTCGTCTGTGAAATTGTAGAAAGGCGTATTGTTTGTTGCCAGTGTTCCTGCTTTTTTAAATAACCTGCCATCAACACTATATTCAATGTCAAAGGTACGTACCGTCTCAAAATTGATCACCTTCCATTTCAGCGTTGCCTGTTGCTGTGCATTCAGCACACCATTGAAACTTTCCAGAGAAATAGGTAAAGATTGACCACACGATGCGGGATCTACTATATAAGAAGCAGAAAACTGATCGCAGGTACCGTAAACTATTTTCACTTTATAGGTATCAACGGCTACTGCAGGTACCGGATTAAGGGTATATGCATTTGTTGTGGCACCACTGATCACTACACTATTTTTATGCCAGGTATAGGTCGCAGAAGGCTCATTTGAAACCGACATCGTAAATGATTGTCCCGGACAAGGAGCGACCGTGCTGGAGTAGGCTAATTTGCGGGGCGCATTACTGAATGAAGTAGAATACTGCGAACCATTACCACATACATCGGTTAAACGTAAACGATATATATTATTAGGTAATAAATTGTTGAATATACTACTGGTCTGAGGCCCTGCAACAGCTGTCCAGCTGCCTCCGCTTCCCTGTACATCTAAGCTATATTGGTAACCGCCGCCGCCGCCTTGCGCATTTGCCGCTACGGTAGCTGTACCATCGCTACATGCAGACGTAAAGGTAGATTGTGTCAGGGACAGGGGTTGGTTGGCTGTATTGGTATAGACACTATCGACACTACAGGTTGGGTAAGGAAGTATGCCCGGGAGTACTCTGATTACTTTGATGGTATAATTACCATTCACCAAGCCCGTAACATCTATAGTGGTAGGCCTGCTTACTGAAGTTGCGGAAAGAAAACTGTCTGTTTGATTAGTGGCCGTATTGGTGACAATGGCTCTTAGCGAAGAATAGCCGGCATAAGGATTGTAATTCGTTTCTGAAAGATTAAGTCGGAAGCCCGACTGTGAAGGCAGGCAGGATAATAAAGGGGAGATTGTATAAGATAATACGGTAGGGCTGATCGTGAGGTTACGGGTAACTGTAGCGCCGCACTGATCTGTGATTTTAATACTATAAGTGCCCGGTACCATATTATAGCTCAGGTTATAGCCATTTCTTGTCTGGTACCAATAGAAAGAATCGGGTAAATTGCCTCCTGCCGGTTGGGCGATCACATTGAACTTAATGCTATCCTGTACTCCGGAATAAGTAAGCGCCTGGATACTAAATCCGCTTTTTCCATTACAGGAATAGGCCGTAAACTGGTTCAGGTTCACATTAATCGCCGGAATAACAGTATTGACCACTATTTTTTCGGTATCGCAGTTACTCGCTAGCCAGATATTTTGCGTGCTGCCTACGGTAAACGTATCTGTATAGGCACTCCCAGTGGTGTTCAGTGCCGACCAGGTAGCCCCATTGTCTAAAGAAAGCCGGGTATTATAGTAATTATACACATTGCCACTCAGGCTGTCTGACGCACGTATTTGGTATATCCTTTCTGTACAGGATAAAGAACTATTGGTCAGTATTATTTTAAGATTGGGCACGACTACATTTACTGTATTCTGGTAAATATTGCCACAGGTAGATTTATAACCGTAAGTGATTGAGGCGGGGTAGCTGGTGATGACTTTTGTTTTGCGGACGCTAATCTGAGCATTCCCCCCTGAGAGGACATAAGTACCGGTAGGTGTAATGGTGTCGGTGATCCCGTTATAGGTAATCCAGAACCGCTCAGATGGGTCAGGTGCTACCGGTATGGTCACTTTGTTATTCACGGTAACCGTATAATTGAAACTCAGGGAATCACAACCGTAGAAATTATAGCTGTTTCTGTTGGTTGCGAGGACGACACTTTCTGTAACGGAATCGATCACTACGGTGGCTGAGGCGAAGGTGCCGCAATCATCATAAACCCGGGTATAATAGGTACCGGCCGGAAGACCGGTGAAAATATTGCTGCTTTGCTGTGGCCGTACATAGTTTGCTACAGGTTCGGTGGCCGTAAGCGTGGGAACCAGGGCATAACGGTATGGTGCAGCCGTATTACCACCGGTGGCGGTAATGCTGAGGCTTCCGTTACCACAGCTCGATTTGCTTCTTTGTACTGCCTGTGTAATCGATAAGGGGGTTGTACTACTGGCTACGGTAACACTTGCAGACACATAGGTGGTAGAAATAACAGTACTGCATATTCTTTGGATGTATACTTTATAGCGCCCTACGGGTACCTGTGTAAAAGTGTCGTTGGCTTGCCAGGGTTTTACCACAGAAGTATTGCCGGTAGAGTCATATTGTAACTGGTATTCATAAACCGCTCCGGCTACCGGGCTGGTAATCTTAGCAACCACCCGCCCTTGTCCCTGGCAGGCTGCGGGCGTCGGGGTCACTGTAGCGCCAGTAGGAGCAGGACATTGTGCATTGGTGTCTACGTTAAAAGCAAAACAGGTGATTAGGCTTAGAAGAAGGCCAATAAAATACTTTTTAAATTTTTTCCTCGATTTTTTAGGTTCAAAAAAGAGTGTTTGTGGCTTTAAATTTTTTTTCATTTTTCGTGTTTAATTGGTATGTTCACACCTTTGTTTGTAAAAAATATTTAATATGAATTTCCGTGTAAAGCGCAATATTATATATAATTTAATATTTTAACTATAAAATATGTTCCATTAACTTTATGTTAGTATGACCAGTTTGGGTGTTGTATGTCATTAATAATGAGGAATAATATACTATATGAAATTAAAATCAAGTGAACCTTTCTGGATTGTGAAAAATGGCATCCTTAATGCATACCCTTCTTTGAGAAAAGATATCAAAACGGATGTATTGATTGTGGGTGGTGGTATTACCGGAAGCCTTATCGCGCATCAATGTATTAAAGACGGTTATCGTACCGTTGTAGCAGATCGCCGGGAAATTGCTCATGGCAGTACTTCTGCCTCTACGGCTATGCTGCAATATGAAATCGATACGCCTTTGTATCAGTTGATAGCACAAATAGGAGAGAAGGCCGCGGTTGCGAGTTATAAAGCTTGCTTTGAGTCTATTGATATTTTAGCACAGTTGGCTAAAGAGATTGGTTCTGATTGTGGGTTCAAAAAAAAGGATTCTTTATATTTTGCCGCCTATAAAAAAGATGTACCCTGGTTAAAAAAAGAATTTGACGCCCGGAAGGCGCATCAGTTTCCTGTTACCTGGCTAGAGCAGGAGGACGTTGCCGCAAAATTTAAATTAGAACATACTTACGGCGGTATTTTGTCTGATCAGGGGGCAAGCATGGATGTGTTTCGGATGGCACATGACCTGTTGGCCTACAACCACAAAAAAGGCTTGGAGGTATATGATAAAACCGATATTGAGAAAGTGCAACACCAGAAAAACGGTATTGTGGCCACCACGGAATATGGGAATAAGATTAAGGCGGCTAAGATCATTTACTGTAATGGTTATGAAAGCACGGAGATCATTAAAGAGCAATTTGTAGATCTATTGTCCACCTATGCGATTGTAGGAGAGCAATGTGCCGGCGATCAGCAACATTTGGAAAATACCCTGTTTTGGAATACAGCCGACCCATATCTTTATATGCGTACGACGGAAGATAACCGTCTTTTGATCGGCGGCGAAGATGAAAGCTTTGTAAATCCGGAAAAGAGAGACCATTTATTACCTTATAAAGCGAAAAGACTAGCGCAAAAGCTGGAGCGATTACTGCCCGGTTATGATCTGAGGCGGGATTTTATGTGGGCAGGAACCTTTGGTGCGACTAAGGACGGTTTACCCTACATTGGAAAACATCCTGATTTTAAAAATGCTTATTTTGTTTTGGGCTTTGGCGGCAACGGGATTACCTTTTCGGTGATCGGTATGGATATGGTCTCCTGTTTTCTTCAGGGAAAGCAACACAAATTATCTCCCTATTTTAAATTTGGGCGATAAAGGTATTGTGAAGGCATTTTTATTAAGAACATTTTAGGATAAAAAATATACAGTAGTATAAAATAAGTACTACTTTTGGTGCATCTGTAATGTTTAAAAAAATTTACATATTATCCCTGCTTTTTGTGTTAGGCCTCTTTTTGTTGCCGGCACTAAGCTTTGCTTGTGGACAAACACAACAGAAATCCTGTTGTGCGCAAAAGTCTTCTGCAGCAAAAGGGCATAAAAAGGATTGTTGTAAAGGGAAGCATCACAAACAACAAAAAAAGGATTGTGCTGGTGATTGCAAACATAATTCCTGTCAATGCTCTGCATCTTCAAGGGTAAACTTTGTTTCATTTGTGTTTAAAGCACTGCCTTCGCCCGATAGTTGGGCCTTAGCAGCCGCTGCAGATAAGCAGTTTCACTATAACGAAACCTACCTTTCTTCGGGTTTCTATTCCATTTGGCTACCGCCTAAAATAGGTTAATATAGATAAGGACAGCCCATGGTCTGTCTTGTTGTGATGTTGTTGGTAATCATTTTACCGCTTCATCTGTTCTATTATATTTTCCTTAATTTCAAAAAAATAAACAATGAAATCGATATCCAAAATATTGATGATAGTAATCTCATTACTATCCTATACTGCCTGTACGGCACAAATCAAAAATAGCACAACTACAACTGTTGCTATCTCCGGAAATTGCGATATGTGTAAAGCCACTATAGAAAAGGCCGGCAATGATAAAAATATGGCTAAAGTAGATTGGAATAAAGACACTAAAAAAGCCAGCATTACTTATGATGCGAAGAAAACAACGCTGGATGTGGTTTTGAAAAAAATCGCCCTTGCCGGATATGATAATGAGCAGTTTGTTGCGCCGGATGAAGTTTATGCCCAATTACCCGGATGTTGTCAATACGAGCGTGCTAAGAAAACAGCGGTGGTTGAAAAGCACTCCCAAAGCCATGATAAGGGAGCCGCACACGATCATAGCCAACACGATGGAACCACAGCCCCGGCAGAAACGAACGAATTAAAACCGGTCTTTGATCGCTACTTTATGCTTAAAGATGCCTTGGTGAAATCCGACGGAGCAACAGCAGCGACAAAAGCGAAAGAGTTTATCAGCACGATTAATGCAGTGCAAATGGAAAAGCTGGCAACGAAAGAACATACCGTTTGGATGAGCGTGATGAAAAAACTGAGCGGAGCAGCTACACTGATTGCAGAAACCAAAAATATAGCTAAACAGAGAAATGCCTTCAGTAATTTATCCAAAGATATGTATACACTGATCGCAGCTGCGCCTCAGACGGCCCCTGTATATTATCAGCATTGCCCTATGTACGATGATGGAAAAGGTGCCCATTGGCTGAGCAAGGAAGATGCCGTAAAAAATCCTTATTACGGAGCCACCATGCTTACCTGCGGTAAAACGGTAGAAACAATCTCGAAATAATGGTGTATGCCCCGGTGGCTTCTGTAAAAATTACTTTTAACAGCACCCATCGGGGTAAATTACCCATGCTTTTGCTTTGTAACTGACTTTAGCAATAGCAAAAGCTTGGGCTTTCCACAACCGCATAATATAAGGATGTGTGCGGTTGTATACCATATTACATACACTCAAATGAATTACATCAAATGATTATTAAACAATCTATATATAAAGGAATAGGGCTGTTGGTAGCCTTATTATTAGGCCATCCCCCCAATGTATCGGCTCAAAAAGTAGTCCGTTACGACTTGTATGTCAAGGATACGATGGTCAACTATACCGGAAAAGAAAAAAGAGCGATAGCGGTAAACGGGCAGATTCCAATGCCTACCCTAACGTTTACAGAAGGAGACACCGCCGAGATATGGGTGCATAATCAATTAAATGAAAGTACCTCACTGCACTGGCATGGTTTGTTTTTGCCCAATAAAGAGGATGGAGTGCCCAACCTGACCCAAATGCCCATCGCTCCCGGTACCACACATGTGTACCGGTTTCCCATTATCCAGCAGGGTACCCACTGGTACCACAGCCATAGCGGCTTGCAGGAGCAGATAGGGATGTATGGTAATTTTGTGATGAACAAAAAAGCGGATGCCCTAAATATACGTAAGGGTATTGATGATCTGCCCACACTTCCGGTAGTCTTAAGTGAATGGACGGACCTGAAGCCGGAGAATGTACATCGTATGCTGCACAATGCCAATGACTGGTCTGCTCTAAAGAAAAATGCCGTACAGAGCTATGCCGAAGCGGCAAAAGCGGGGCACCTAAATACCAAATTTAAAAATGAATGGAAACGTATGCTGGCCATGGATGTGAGCGATGTGTACTACAATAAAATATTCATGAACGGGCAATCCGAGTCTTCCTTTTCGGCCCATCAGGGAAAAGTCTTAAAAGCGGGTGACAAAGTCCGTTTGCGGATTTCAAATGGGGGGGCATCTTCTTACTTCTGGCTGCGGTATGCCGGTGGGAAAATGACCGTTGTCGCAACAGATGGTAATGATATAGCACCTGTGGAAGTCGACCGTTTGATTATTGCCGTTTCTGAGACCTATGATATTGTACTGACCATTCCGGAAGAGGGTATGGCGTATGAATTACTGGCGACCACAGAAGACCGTACCAATTCGGCTTCTTTATACATTGGTGCGGGCCGTAAACAGCTCATTGCACCCTTGCCAAGGCTTAAATACTTTGAAGGTATGAAGATGATGAATGGCATGATGAAGATGAACGGAAACCTGGATGATATGGGCATGAAGATGAGTCTTAATAAGATGGATATGAATGTGGTGATGTATCCCGAAATTACCGGAGCAGCCCCTAAGAAAGGTGATAAAAAGAAGATGGATATGGCCTCCGGTGCGCACAGTATGGATGATCAATACAACAGCAATGCGCTCTCTGATATCGTAACCCTGAACTATGCGATGATGAAGGCTACGGAACCAACAACCCTTCCGGAAGCGCCTACCAGAACCTTGCAATTTGAACTGACGGGTAATATGAACCGGTATGTATGGAGTATGAATAACAAAGTCATCTCAGAAACGGACAAAATCCTGGTTAAAAAAGGAGAAAACCTGCGGTTGGTTATTTATAATAATTCCATGATGCGCCATCCCATGCACCTGCACGGGCATGATTTCCGGGTGGTGAATGGCCAGGGGGCTTATGCACCTTTGAAAAATGTGATCGATATCATGCCAATGGAAACGGATACCCTGGAGTTTAATGCCAATGTAGAAGGGGACTGGTTTTTTCACTGTCATATCTTATACCATATGATGAGCGGTATGGGCAGGATCTTTACCTATGAAAACCAGGCAGCGAATCCTTTAATTCCCAATCCTAAATTGGCTAAACGAATGTTATACGCCGATGACCGGATGCCACATTTTATGATCGAAAATGATTTTGCCAGTAATGGCAATGACGGGATGATGATGATCCAGAATACCCGATGGAGTGTGGGTACAGAATGGCGATTGGGTTATCATGCGATGCATGGTTATGAAACAGAGACCCATATTGGCCGCTATATTGGCAAGATGCAATGGCTGATGCCCTTTATCGGCTTTGATTGGCGCTACCGGAAAATGGGGCATGGAGAGGTCGAAAAGAATCTCTTTGGTCAGAAAAATACAAAAGACAACCGTGCCCAGTTGAGTTTGGGTGTGGAGTATACCTTACCGATGTTGATCCGCTTTCAGACCGAAGTATACCAGGATGGTAACCTACGGCTGCAGCTCATGCGTGAAGATATTCCCATAGCCAAAAGGCTGCGCATGAGTTTTATGGTGAACACTGATATGGAATATATGGGCGGCTTTAAATATATCTTGAACCGTAATTTTGCCCTATCAGCACACTATGATAGTGATATGGGTTTTGGTGCAGGATTTACACTAGGCTACTAAAAAGAATCTATGTTTTTACAATAATGTGATCGAAGAGCATTCTTTTGTATCAATAAAGCAACAGGGCCGTTTAAGAGCGGCCCTGTTTGCTTACAGAAATAGTTTCTATAAATATTTTCAGGATGATTATATTTGCGAAAACCAAATACATCTTATGAAATATATCATCTTTATTGCATTAGTGCTCATGGGTACTTTATGTAAGGCACAAACTGCCGATTCAACAAGGGTTTTGTTTATTGGCAATAGCCTGACCTATTTTAACGATATGCCGCAAATGTTCCGGAACGTTGCGCTCAATAAGGGCAAAAAGGTCTCTGTCACTTTTTATGCTCCCGGAGGTACAGGCTTTGTGAATCATGTAAACGATCCGGCGGTATACAGTCTTTTCCGTACCGGCCACTGGGATATCGTAGTCCTGCAACCGGGAACGGGAGAGTCGGGTGGTGCCTCTGCTTCAGTCGATCTGACGATTACAAGGGGGCGGCAGCTCATGGATTCCATTCTTCATTATAATAATTGTGCCCGGATCTATTTATACGAAATATCCAACGGGGTTTCTTCTGCCACGACTTATAACGCCTACTTTTCGAGCCAGCAGCGGATCAGAGATTCTGTAACTAAAATGGCCGATGGCCTGCGGATACCTATGGTCCCGGCAGGGGAGTGTATGCGCGCCTATTATACCCTGCATCAAAATTTATTGTTGCATGGCGGTTACGGAGATGTGCATCCTAATGCGAATGGTTCTTTGCTGATTGCTGCTGCTTTTTACAGCGCACTTTTTCAGGATACGCTTACCCCCTGTACCTATTATGCCGGGATTAATGCAGACACCGCCCGGAAATTTTTTAGTATAGCGGATACGGTCGTGCTTCGTCACCTCGCCGATTGGCGTATCAATACGTATAACTTGCATGCCGGTTTTAGCTATGTGCGGACTAATAATACGGTAAACTTTACTTCGCTTGCCAGTAATGCCACACAAGTGTCCTGGGATTTTGGAGATAATAGTGCAGCAGTTACCAGTCCTAACCCGGTACATAACTATGCCGTAGCCGGAACCTATACTGTGACCTTAAGGGTATCGAACAGTGAGGGTTGTACCGATAGTATGCGTCAGCAAATTACCATTGATGGGGCGACATCGATTGATCGACAATTATCTGCTGCAGACTTGGTTTCGGTCTATCCCAATCCTTTCCGTACTTCGTTTAGCATACAACAGCCGCAATTGATCTATGGTCGCTATGAAATATACAGTATAAGTGGCCGGCTCCTTACTTCGGGTAATACTGGTGATAATGAGACGGTAATCAATCTTTCCGGTCAGCCCGATGGCCTATATCTGCTGAAACTCTCCGATAAAAAAGGGAATACTGTCTATTCTCGGGTACTAAAATCGGATCGCCCATAAACAGGCAGCGGTTATGATATATCCATACGTTTATTGTCTACATAGATGTATACAAAACGTAAACTGAGTATAGAAAACAGGTTGAAAAATCATTTTTAAGGGAATTATTTTGTTTATTTGTTAATACATTTCACTAAAACTATTTAAAAATGAAAAAGACAATCACCGCATTTTTGTTGCTCTTCATAGCTGCAACAGGTATTTATGCACAAGACAAAAAAATTACCTCGGCCAATTTACCGGAGTATATTATCATTACGGCAAACAATAATAGCCTTATCGGCGGTATTGCGATAACCATAGATAAGAAAAATTCGGTGTATCATGATCAGTTAGATGCTTTGGAAACACAGTTGGAATCAAAGAAAACCGGTGCCGGTGTTCGGAATTTGTCCGATTTATTGAATACAATGAGTGACTTGGGTTATGAGTATGTGAATGCATTTCAATCTTCCGCTACTGAAACTTCTTATGGTAAAGAGGCTACGTATGCTGCGGAACAAAACAGGAATAATATTGTATTCAGAAAGAAAAAGTAAGCAATTTTCATTTGATAGTTCTTTCACTACTATAAACAAAAAGGTTGTCNNGACAACCTTTTTGTTTATAGTAAAACGTATATTTTAATCTTCAATCCAGCTTAAAGCATACCCTTCATCTTCAATGCTCAGGGCTTCCTGAGTCATTTTCAAAGGGTGGAAGGTATCAACCATCACAGCCAGTTCCAGGGTTTCTTTAGCACCAAGGCTCTTTTCTACAGTGCCCGGATGTGGGCCATGTGGAATACCTGATGGATGCAGGGTGATCATGCCTTTCGTTACATGCTTACGGCTCATAAAGTCACCGTCCACATAATACAAGACCTCATCACTATCAATATTACTGTGGTGATAGGGTGCCGGTACAGATAAAGGGTGATAGTCAAACAAGCGCGGTACAAAAGAACAGATTACAAAATTATGGGCATCAAAGTGCTGGTGTACCGGTGGCGGTTGGTGTACACGCCCCGTTATTGGTTCAAAATCATGGATGCTGATGGCATACGGATATTCACAACCATCCCAGCCAACCACATCAAACGGATGATAGCCATACCAGATCGGATACATTAAACCTTTCTTTTTCGTATTGATCAGGAATTCTCCTTTAATATCGTTTGTTTCCAGATCCTGTGGTTTACGGATATCTCTTTCACAGAAAGGTGCATTTTCCAATAACTGTCCATAACGGCTCAGGTATCGTTTAGGGAAAGTAACCGGACTGAAGGAATCCACGATGAACAAGCGGTTCTCCTCTGTTTTAAATTCAATCTGATAGATACAACCGCGGGGAATTACCAGGTAATCGCCATATCCAAAAGGAATCTGGCCGTATTGCGTTTTCAAAGTACCCTCACCTACGTGCACAAAGATCACCTCGTCCGCATCGGCATTTTTAAAGAATACATTCCCTTCCAAACCCTTTGTAGGGGCTGCCAGGGCAAGTTGTACATCATTATTGAATAAGACAACCTTTCTGGATTTTAAATAATCGGCATTAGGCTGTACACTAAAACCCTGGAAACTACGGTGTTTTAAAATATTATCTGAAGCTGCTTTGGGCGAAACATCATAAGGTTCTTCCGTTTTGATGATCACCGTAGGCGGGTGTACATGATATAACAAAGAATAGTTTGAAGAAAATCCTTCGGTACTAAATAACTGTTCGGCATACAGTTTGCCGTTTTCCTGACGGTATTGTGTGTGTCTTTTGTTAGGGATCTTACCTAAGCTATAATAGTGTGCCATTGTCCTTAATTTTATTATGCTAAAATACCATTTTTAAATTTCTCTTTTACCTTTTCTTCCAAAGATCTTGGATTGCCGTCTTCATCTATTCTAACGAAAGTGGCCGTGGTCGTACAGGCCAGGGTTTCTTCCGCGTTATACACGCTATATTTCCGGGCTTCGATCACTACCGTCACAGAAGTATTACCCACATGTGATACCATTCCGTACAGACGAATATGGTTGCCTGCTTTTAAAGGCTTTTTAAACAGCAATTCTCCCACACGGAGGGTTACCATATTGGGTGTCTGGCAGTACTCAGTAGAAAAAGAGCCGGCCGCCTCATCTATCCAGGCCATGAGGATACCCCCAAAAAGATTGCCGTGAATACCAATATCCTTGGTCATCACGATTTTTTTTGTAATTAATTCCATACGTCTGATTGCGTCTTTTTTGAAAACGCTGCAAATATATAACTATTTATGCCGCATCGAATTTTATAAAAATAATATGACGAAATCCGTCTTTTCGGTTGTAACTTCGAGCAATTTTTTAAGGGAAATGATAGCAAATTACACAGACCAGGCAAGAAAAAATAAAATCGTGGCCTATTGGTTACTCATAGGCGTTTTTATGATCATTATCCAAACCCTTTTGGGCGGCATTACCCGTCTTTCGGGCTCTGGATTGTCCATTACGGAATGGAATCTGGTGACGGGTACCCTGCCTCCGCTCAATGATAAAGCCTGGCTGGAAGAGTTTGGTAAATACCAGCAGTCCCCGCAATTCAAATACCTGAACCAGGATTTTGGACTTTCTGATTTTAAATTCATTTTTTTCTGGGAATGGTTCCACCGTTTATGGGCCAGGATTCTGGGCTTTGTCTTTGCCATTCCATTTATCTATTTTCTGATCAAACGTTATTTTACTAAAGATATGGTGTTGCCGATCTTTGGTATGTTTGCCCTTGGCGCTTTACAGGGAGCCATTGGCTGGATTATGGTCGCGAGTGGTTTGGTAGGTGATGCTATTTATGTGCGTCCGACCAAACTGGCTTTACACTTTATATTTGCGATGATCCTGGCTTGTTATGTGCTGTGGTTTGCCCTGAAACTACTCGTTCCCAATACCCAAAAAGTAGTGAATCCTGTACTGAGAAAGTGGAGCGTTGTGATGCTCCTGCTGTTATTCATACAACTGACTTATGGCGCGCTAATGGCGGGTCATAAAGCGGCTACGGTAGCCGCCACCTGGCCTACGATCAATGGTATGTGGGTGCCCGATGGGATGAGTCATTCTGCCTCCGGCCACTATTTACTGGAAAATAAGATTACCATTCATTTTATACACAGGGGCATGGCCTATTTATTGTTTGCCTTTATCCTGATCTATACCGTTAAAGCAGCAAAAGTAAAGCCCTCCAAAACATTTAATAAACATAAATGGATGCCCCTCATTCTGGGTACTGTTCAAGTACTTTTGGGTATTTTCACCGTGCTGAGCAGTACCGGTATTCAGCCCAATAAATGGCGGATGTTTGAAACCATTGCCGAGTTGCATCAGCTCTTTGCGATGTTCCTGATGCTGAGCCTCGTGGTGCAAGTCTATCTTGTACAGGCGCGGTCTTCTGTACGCTAAGAATATTCTTTATTTTTCGATAGTGCGCATAGCCCTTTTGATAATATTGAGGGTCTGCTTCGTATTGCTTTTTTGTGCCCAGGCTGCACATAAATCCCTTACAAACTGCGGCTGGGTTTTGCTGGCATCATTAAGCCAATTACCCACACTGTCCTGTACATATTTGGCAGGATCGGTATGTAAGGGTTCGAGTATACTGATGGCCTGTTCCGGATGTTCCTTTAATGCCTCGATATGTGCGCACCAAACGCCCCGGGGCCGGGTGGCTTCGCTGGCAAACCGGCGAATGTTGTCGTCCGGACTCGCCGTCCATTGATGGAGTATCCCGATACTTTCGGTTAAATGCCTTGTAATATGCGGCCGTACGGCCATCCAGGCAATTTCCCGCACCCCAAAATGCTCATCTGCAGCAAAAATCTTTATCTGCGCTAATTTCTCGCCGGTTGATAAAGCCTCGTTCCGACCTATAGTATAGGTGGCCCAGCACCTGGCCAAATCTGCAGGATGCACGGATAAGTAAGGAATCAGTTGGGTATCCTTGTGTGCCAATGCGAGGCCGGACAGACTGGTGCCAATGGTTTCATTGACGGTCTTCTTTTCCAAATTGTTGATTTGAGCCAAAACAAACGGAAGGTATTCGCTGCGGTCAAACTGTTGCAGGACGTGGTTCAACAACACGGCCTGGTCTACCGCCAGTCATTCCACTAGATTGGCGGTGGCAATCTGCCCCTGATTCAATTGCACACGCAGTTCCTGGCTAATGTCTTTTCTGGATCTCGCTCCTTTTCGTTTTGGGTCTGGCATATGTATACAGCTTGTGAAAATTACGGGCTAAGATAGCTGCTTATTTCTTATGCCCCTTAGTGATGATGCGCAAGGCCAGGATATTTATAAAAATGCCCTCTTGCTGTGTACAAGAGGGCATTGTAGCATACTACACTATAGGAACATTATTTTTTATCCTTCTTTGGCGGATTGTTAGGTACTATTTTGGTCGTGGCTGTTGTTGCCGCACGAGGCTTTACTTTATTGTTTTGGTTTTCCATAATATTAATGGCGCTCACATTGTTTGTGGCCATTGCTTTATCAGACGTCAACAAATGTTTGGCAGAGATTCCGGCCATACCGGCAAACAGGCTGCATATGGTCAACAGGGTATATTTGTAAAACATATCTTTATGTTTAATAATTTTCAAAAATAAGAAATAAAAGTTATTGTACTTCGAAATTTTGTAGCACATCGGAGCCAATCATAAACAAGTAGCTGCCACTGGATAATTTCCGGGTAGGGATATAAATGGTTTTGTCGCTGTCAATCGTTCCCTGAAGGATGACTCTGCCTTTTTTATCTGATATTTTATATACTTTGCCTATGGCAGCTGTATTAGGCGTGATGCCGATATGGGTATTGGCCGTTCTGTCATATACCAGTCTGCTTTTAGCCGCGGCGCTGAATCCTACAGAAAGAACTAAAGTAAATATTGCGATGGTTTTGATGAATTGGTTTTTCATAATATTGATTATTTATTTTTGTGAGTGATTGTTTCTGATGCAAACATAGCACGGGACAAATCCCCTGCCGCATACAATTAGACTAAGCACCGGAAATACTCGACGAAAAAAGTGCGGATATTTCGTCGAAGAAAATCGGGTGTTGGTCGAAAAGGATAATGTAGGGTAATATTTAAATGCATTTTCGCATAGAAATCAATTGATATGGCATTCGTACCAATCCGTTTAAGGCAGGCTCTGAAGCAGGAAATGAACACGCAAAGGAAAACACTGTTTTCCAATAACCTTTACTGGCTGCATATTGTAGCCGTATTGATCAACCTGGTGCAGCTTAGTTTAGCCTTTATAGATGCTCATAAAACCATTACCAACAATAACATCGCCTTATTGTTATTTTCTTTGTTCTGTACCCTGGGACTGATTTATACTTTTTTGCTATTGGTCATCCCCATGGCGAGGGCAATGCGCAATGCATGGATCCCCTGGCTGGGTCTTGCTTTCACTTTTGTTGTCTGGGCTTTGCTGCTGACTTTAGGCTATGGTATCCTGCTTATGCTTGCCGGCAAGCCTTTTGTTTTTTCAAAGGCTTATTCCAGTTCCCTTCTTAGTATCTTTCATGCTTCCTGGCTGTTCTTTTCCTTTTACTATTTCTTTGACCTGTATTATCAGCAAGGGCAGTTTAAGCGTTATCAAAAGCAGCTGGAAGAAAAGTTACAGGCAGAAAATAAATTTCTGAAATCGCAGATCAATCCGCATTTTTTATTCAATACGCTCAATAATATTTATTCGAAAACCCTTGTACATTCAGAAGAATCGACACAGATTATACAACAACTGCGGAAGCTTATCTCTTATATGCTGTATGATTGTGAGCAGGATTATGTGCCCCTGCAGGGTGAGATTGAATTCATAGAAAGTTATATTGCCCTGGAGCGCATCAGGAATAAATCGGCACAACTTGATATTAAAACGAGCATAAGCGGCAGCATCGGAACACAGAAAATAGCGCCGCTGCTGATCGTCAATTTTGTGGAAAATGCCTTTAAACATGGGGTGAAATCCGGTATTGGTGCGGCTTTTATCCATATAGAATTCATCATTGAAGGCAATGATTTTAAGATGAACATGACCAATAGTGTGCCGGAAAAAGTGGATCGCACCTTTGGGATTAAAGAAGAAGGTGGTATTGGTATTGCGAATGTCAAGAAACGCCTCGCTCTTTTATATCCTAAGATGCACCGCTTAACCTTTACAAACACCGACAATAGCTATAGTACAGCGCTTTGGTTACAATTATATTCTTTTTAAGATGAATGAACTTATCCTAAACAGCCACGTTAATGCAAAACTAAAAAACTTCTACCTGCGCAATGGCCGCTGGGCATTGCACCTGCTCTATTGGACCTATGTCCTTTTCAGCGGACAGAAAATGGTAAAGGAATCTATGTTTTCCCTGGAAGGTTTTTTGTTCAATTTCCTGTTTGATAACTGGATAATTATCATTTTTTATTATCTCTATTGCCTGGTTTGGATTCCTGCATATTTTAAAAAGGAGCGCTATCTAAAATTCTGGATATCCATATTGGCCGCCTTTATTATTATGCCGGTCGCCGATATGCTTTTTCAAGTCAAATTCCAGCCCTATATCCCACAACGCTATCAGGATTACGATTTTTCTGGAGCTTTATTTCCGGGTGTTGCGCTCAAATTTTACTATATCTACTTTGCCAATTTTGTGAGCTTCTCTGTTTTTTTATTCCTGATGGAGACGGCAGAGGGCCTATCAAATTATAAAGAGGAGAAAACTGCGGCTGAGGACGTGTTGATACACCAGAAAGAATTGATGAAAACCCGTATCAACCCTGAATTTGTATTGAATGCCCTAGACGGATTAGCGGATCTTTCCGATCAGAAAAATGAGAAGGCAGCACAATCCGTAATACAGTTTTCCGATATCCTGCGCTATCGTTTGTACAAAAGCAAAGAGGCCGCTATACCACTGAGCGAGGAGGTGCAGCAACTAAAGAATATTTTCGACCTCCAGAATAACCTGTTTACCCAATGCTGTGTACTCGAAGTGGAAGGCGATTTGAGTGATAAGCAGATCCAGACCTTATCTTTGGTCAACATGATAGAGCCTATTTTTAATACTTATGAAGCCGATACCGAATGGAATCTGATCATGTACCTTTTGGTTGAGGAGCAGCAGCTACACATTGCCCTGGAATGGAATACTCCTTATGAAGATAAGGCAAGGGTATTGACAGAGATCAAACAAAATTTATTACACTTCTATGACGAGCATGCGCAGCTGGAAGTGGAATTTATGGCATACAATTACAGTATCCGTATTGCCGTGCCTTTATTACCGGTATAGGGCATCGGCCGGGTTTGTCATCTTGCCGATTAACCGTTATTTTTGGATACTTTATATAAGAGATATGAATTGTTTAATTATCGATGATGAGCCTTTAGCGATAGATGTGATTGTAGCACATTGCAAGCGTAT
The DNA here is from genome assembly GCF_003852495.1 of Taibaiella sp. KBW10. GTDB lineage: Bacteria > Bacteroidota > Bacteroidia > Chitinophagales > Chitinophagaceae > Edaphocola. The sequence goes on from NZ_QAJI01000004.1 coordinate 171,639, forward strand.
ACCCGAACTCAATGTGGTAGAGACCTGCAATAATGCGATGGAGGCATTCCAAGCCCTGCATAAGCATGAGATTCAGCTGATTTTTCTGGATATTAATATGCCGGTAATTAGCGGGCTTAGTTTTCTAAAATCGCTGAAAGAGCCGCCGGCAGTGATCCTGACGACTGCCTATACCGAATATGCTATCGAAGGGTACGAGCTGGATGTAGTCGATTATTTATTAAAACCGATTCCCTTTGAGCGCTTTGCCATGGCCATCCAAAAGGTGCAGCAACGCTTGTCGCGACCCCAAAATATTTCAGGAATCAATATACCTGCAGTTGCGACGCCTGCGATCCATCCCGGCACTTACAACAGCAATACCTCCACTAAAGATTTTATTTTTATAAAATCCAACGGGAAGTTGGTGAAACTAAATTTCTCCGATATTCGATATATAGAAGGCATGAAAGATTACCTGAAAATTTTCACTTCCGATAAAACACATGTCATCCATCAAACCATGAAAGCCATGGAAGAGCAGTTGCCCGAACACTTATTTATGCGGGTGCATAAATCCTATATTGTGGCTTTAGATGCGATTCAGCAGATTGATGGTAATTGTATTGAGACCGCAAGCGGTGGTGTACCACTCAGTAATACCTACCGCGATGTGTTGTTGAAAACAATTGAAAAGTAAGCGCTTTTACTCTTTTCCTTACCTATCTTATTCCTTTTGAAAATGATCCCCTTATTTCCCAAACACACCGGAGCCGATACGACTATTTTTAGCGTGATGAGTGCATTGGCACAACAGTATAATGCTATTAATTTGTCTCAGGGCTTTCCGGATTATCCTATAGAAGAAGATTTAGGTAACTTGTTATATGAAGCTAGCCGTAAAGGGTTTAACCAGTATGCACCTATGGCGGGTTTACCCATCTTGCAAGAAGCGATTGCTACGCATACCGCCCGAAGTACGGGGATTACTTTCGGTAGCCCTAATATTACCATAACGCCGGGTGCCAGCTATGGTATTTATACCGCATTAGCGACCATTTTACAAGCGGGAGAAGAAGTAATTATCCTGGAGCCGGCTTATGATAGCTATATCCCCGCTATTGAAATGAATGGAGGGATACCGGTGCCGGTTGCTTTAAACAGTCCCACTTTTACCATAAACTGGGCCTTGCTGGAAGAAAGCATCACGCTTAAAACCAAAGCAATTATTGTCAACACGCCGCATAATCCTACGGGCATGGTATGGCAGCAGTCAGACTGGGATCGATTAACGAAGCTTATTGCTGAAAGGAATATTTATGTGCTTTCAGATGAAGTATACGAGCAGGTTATTTTTGACGGTCTGCCGCATTGTAGTGTTTTGTCACAGCCCGCTTTACAAGATAGGTGTTTTGCAATCTATTCCTTTGGTAAGGCTTTTCATAACACCGGCTGGAAAGTGGGTTATGTAGTCGCTAATGAGGCCTTGACAAAAGCTTTCCGGCGCGTTCATCAGTTCCTTGCGTTTTCAGTCAATACTCCGGCACAATATGCAATTGCGACTTATATGCAGCAGTTTCCCTTAAATAATAGTGGGATATTGTTAGCCCAAAAAAGGAATTTATTCAATGAATTGATGGGCGATTTGCCTTTTACTTTGCCACAGGTGGCTAAGGGGAGTTATTTCCAGGTGGCGGATTACAGCGCGATCAGCCCCTTGCCGGATACTGAATTTGCAGCTTGGCTAACGAAGGAGGTTGGCGTGGCAACGATTCCGATCAGTGCTTTTTATAAAAATGGCTCTGATGCGAAGCTCATCCGCTTTTGTTTTGCTAAAAAAGAGGAAACCTTAAGAGCAGCAATCGAAAGGATGAAAGCGCATTTAATAGGATAGGGGTATTTTATGGTGTCAAATAAAATAAATTGAGTATCTGCTTTGAGGAAACAAGGATTTAATTATTCTTTTGGGTTCTATTTATAGTGATTGCTACCTTTTGCCTTGATGCAAAAGGTACCGCCAAAAAATCAAGGCTGTATAAATCCCTGGCTAAAAATCAAGGTGTTGGTCGGTCGCAAACCAAGCTCGCTGCGCTCAGACAGTGGTTTACGACTTATCGACAGAGCCAATGATTTTGTTAATGCAGGATTTATAAGGCCTATCCTAAGCGATCTGTTCTGTACGAATAGCTTATTTTTTTTCATTACAGCGCAAGCGGAATAAGCAAGTATAAAGAAAAAAAGAAGAGATTCCTCCTGTCGTCGGAAAGACAAAACGCAATACGTAAATAATATAACTGTATTTTTTTGGTCTGCTTACTAGAATAAGCAATAGATATTTGCTATTTGATTTTGAGATCTAAGATCACTATTTCACCAAAATAGTCATTAATGTTTTTGATCAGGCTGTCTTTAGCAAAGCGCAGCTCCTGTTTCAGTGGGGCCACAGTCGTGCCAATCGTTAGGACTTTATTATACAAATACAGTTCACCGGTATATTTAGCAATGGTTTTGCCCACGATCTTTTCCCATTCGCTTTTAATGCGAATTTCCATCATCCTTTGTTTCCATCCGTTACTTTCCAAAACATGCTTTACTGCATCACCAATCGAGGTCGCTCCCATGAGGCTGTATTAAAATTGTATAGGGTCTATTTGTGTCAAAGCTACTATTTTTTAAAAAATTAGCATTATAATTCTTAATAAGACTGTATTTTTGCCGCCTCTATATGGAACTTTTTTACAACATTTTACTATTCCTGATTACCATCGTAGGTGGCAGTATTCCTTTGTGGTACAGCTCCTGGTCAGAAAAGCAAATGAAGTATTTGCTCGCCTTTTCCGGCGCATATTTGCTCAGTATTACCATGTTACATCTTATACCGGAATCGGTAGAGCATGTAGGCTTTACAGCCGGTATGTATATGTTGTTGGGTTTTTTCTTACAACAGATTCTACAAAAATTTACGCATGGGGTAGAGCATGGGCATAGCCACGTAGGCGAACAACATCATCATTTTCCCATTGTAAGCCTGTTCATCGGTATGGCCTTACATGCCTTCGCCGAGGGCATCCCCTTGGGCGCTACCTACCATGATAATAATACAGTACCATCTTTATACCTGGCCATTGCCCTTCATAAATTACCTGAGGCAATGCTAATCGTTTCCCTTTTGGTACATAACCGTAAAACAAAGGCACAATCGATCTTCTGGCTAGCCTTGTTTGCCCTGCTGACGCCTGTTTCCAGTATGCTCACGCATTATATAGGTGCCAATATGGAACAATTTGCCACAGCATTACCCTATGTAATAGCGGTAGTAACCGGTTCTTTCCTGCATATCGGAACCACCATCTTTTTTGAAAGCGGCACCGGTTCTCATGATATGTCCTGGCGCAAATGGGTAATCATTAGCGTGGGTATAGGCCTCGCCCTGTTATCCATCATGAACCAGTCGCATGAACACGTTCATGTACACTAATACCCGGTTTACCGAGCATTTTATTTTATTCACCGAAAGCCTTTAGGCGGGCGTTATGTGCGTTGGTACATTTGTTCTATAATTTAAATGTCATCATTATGGAACAGATACCCCAACAATTCATTAAGCCGGTTCCCAACAGCGTTCAGGTAGCGCAACAGCAAAAACAGTTTGCCAGAGGTGTTATTTTGGTCATACTGGGTATTGCGATACTCTTACACAATATGCCGGCCACTACTTATCTAATGCCCGATTGGTTATACGGACCGCATTCGCTGCTGATGCTCTTAGGTCTTTATAACGGCATAAGGCATAATTTTCAGAACACCGCCTGGTTGGTTTTGTTATTACTTGGTGTATATTTAATGTTTGAAAAATTTACGTTTATCAGTCACCGTGAGTTACGCTATATTGGATTGCCCTTTGCGATTATCCTTGTAGGTGTATATACGATACTTAAAAGAAGAAGATAAGATGGAAAATCAATATAATTATGAGGACGAGTATAAACAGCCACAGCCTCAGCCGCCCTATAATAATCAGAAAAATAATAACAACATTACCCTTGGCATCATTATTGTCCTGTTCGGAATCTTTCTGTTTCTCCGGAATACCAATATCATACAAGGTTCTTTCTTTAGATTGATCACCTCCTTTCCTGTATTTATGATCGCCGGTGGTGTTGCGCTTGGCTATAAGAATAACTTCAAACTGGGCGGCTGGATCGCGCTGACGATAGCAGGTCTTTTTCTATTCCTTCAGAAGATTAATATCAATATAGGACAATTTATCCTGCCCACCATTTTAGTAGGTATCGGCGCGCAACTGGTGTTGAAAAACAGGAATAAAACAGCAGTGGAAGAGCAGAAAAGAACCTATGGGGGCAATAGCGATGACTATGTCAATGTGGATTCTATCTTTGCCGGAGCCGATCGGTTTGTACAGACACCCAATTTCAGAGGGGGTTCCGTATCTGCCATCTTCGGAGGGGTGAAACTAGACTGTAAGCAGGCCAATCTTGAAGAGGATGTCATCTTGAACCTAACCGTTTTCTGCGGTGGTGTAGAGCTTATTGTACCGGCCAACTGGATCGTAGTGAACGATGCCACCACCATACTCGGCGGTATCGAAGATAAGCGTCGCCTGATTAACATGACTGGTTACGAAAAAAGACTCATCCTTAAAGGAGTAGTGTTATGTGGTGGTATCGATATTAAAAGCTACTAAGCCCGACATTTTATGAAACAAAATATCTCCGCACTGGCTATTAATATTTGTATTGCCACCTTTATGACGGCCTTGAGTATCGCCGAAGTCTATTGGTTGAAGTATAATATGCATTTTACTTTAGCCGCGGCGATCAGTGTGATTGGTATTGCCAATGGAAGCCTGTTTGTTTTTTATTATGTATCGACCCAAACGAAGGTGTTTTGGTTTACCGAGCGCAGTATGCCTGCAGTATTGTCTCAGGGCTTTGTCTATGCGGTAGTCTGTTTGTTTGTGGTTAAGTGGACTTTAGACTCTTTATTCCCTTTTGTAGAGCTGATGCCTTTATGGGGCAATACTTTTTATGTCTTTGGTATAAAATCCTGGATCTTACTATCCTTCTTTGGTATGGTGTTTTATCTGGGTAATATTATTGAACTGCAAAATCAGAAAATCAATATAGAAACCAATGTACAGCAGCTTAAAAACGATGCCGAACTGTTTAAACTAAGACAGCAACTACATCCCCATTTTCTGTTCAACAGCCTTAATTCTATCAATGCCCTGATTGGCATCAATCCAAAACTGGCAAGAGAGATGCTGATGAAACTGTCTACTTTTTTGCGGCAAACGCTGAAAAAAGAAGATGATGAACTGGTGTATCTCTCTAATGAACTCGAGGAACTGGATTTATACCTGGATATCGAAAAAGTGCGTTTCGGCGATCGATTACTCATCGAAAAGTCCGTTCCGGAGCGGATCTCCGATATCAAGATTCCGCCATTCCTTTTACAGCCCCTGGTCGAAAATGCGATTAAATTTGGTTTATATGGCACTTTGGGCGATGTGACCATTGTGATCAATTTTACCGAAATGGAACATTTCTTTAAATTTGAAATAAGTAATCCTTTCGATATTGAAAGCATTGCCCCTAAAGGCACCGGCTTCGGCTTGAAATCCATTTCGAGAAGATTGTACCTCTTATATGCCCGCAATGATCTGCTTAAGACCGATCGCACTGAAGGAGCACAGGCAGAGGATAATGACTATTATACCGCAAGATTATTTATACCTAAAGAAACGATTTATCATCAAAACGAAATTACCTAAAAACAAACAGACCATATGTTGAAATGTTTACTCATAGACGATGAGCCGCTGGCGCGGAGTATACTCAAAGAAATGTTGCAGGAGATAGAAGGTATTGAAGTGGTAGGAGAGTGCAGCAATGGATTTGAAGGCGTTAAAAGCATTCAGGCCTTACAGCCCGATATCGTCTTTTTGGATGTACAGATGCCCAAGATCAATGGCTTCGAAATGCTGGAATTGCTGGACGAAAAGCCTAATGTGATCTTTATCACAGCATTTGATGAATATGCCGTACAGGCATTTGAAGTCAATGCAATTGATTATTTATTAAAACCGATTGAACAATCGCGCTTAGTAAAAGCCATCACTAAGCTTAAAAACAATAGCCATCCCGTTAAGGCCGGCGATCCGGAAACGGAAAAAAGCATTTTCCTGCCCGAGCAGATGCAGCGTATTGTGGTGAAAGATAATGGAGAGATAAAGATTATACCACTGCCACAAATTCTGTATTTAGAAGCGGCCGATGATTATGTAAAAGTACAAACCCAGGATAAATATTACCTGAAATACCAGACCATGACCAAATTTGAGCAGCAACTACCCCCGGCGCAATTTGTGCGGGTGCATCGTTCCTATTTTGTTAATGTAAGTTATATCAATAAAATCGAACTACTGGAAAAAGAACAATATTGTATTTTGCTCAAAGACGGACAAAAGATACCCGTAAGCAAAAGTGGTTATGCCAAGTTGAAATCTTTCTTGGGCATTTAAGCCACAACCGCTACTTTTGTCTGAATTTCATACGATATTATGAGAAAACCGATCATATTTCTACTTGTTTTACTATTTCCTATATCCTTACTGGCACAAAAGAAAGTCTCTATCAGCGGCTATATTAAAGACGCCGGCAACGGAGAAACCTTAATCGGTGCAGCGGTTTTTGCCAATGAAACCAAAGAAGGGACGGCTGCCAATACTTATGGATTCTACTCCCTAAGCCTTAAACCCGGCGTGTATACCGTACGGTTTAGCAATATGGGTTTTAAAGAACAAACCCTAAACCTTAACTTATTAAGCGATACTGCGATTAATATTGATTTGCAGAACGCCAGCACCAAAGACCTGGAAGAAGTGCTTGTAACGGCAGAACGTGCCGATAAAAATGTGAGTGGTACCCAAATGGGCACCATCGGCCTCAGCACTGAACAGATCAAAAAACTGCCGGTTGTTTTCGGGGAGTCAGATATATTGAAAGCCATACAACTCTTACCGGGCGTACAGTCGGCCGGAGAAGGGCAATCAGGGTTTTATGTAAGAGGTGGCGGTCCGGATCAGAACCTGGTTTTGCTGGATGAAGCAGTGGTCTATAATACCGGTCACTTATTCGGTTTCTTTTCCATCTTCAACTCCGATGCCATTAAGAATGTAAACCTCATCAAGGGTGGGGCACCGGCCAATTATGGAGGCCGCCTGTCTTCTGTACTGGATGTGAATATGAAAGACGGAAACATGAAGAAGTTTGGCGGAGAAGGGGGCATTGGCCTGATTGCTTCCCGGCTTACTTTAGAAGGACCTATTGTTAAAAATAAAGGCTCCTTTATGGTTTCCGGCCGTCGTACCTATATCGATGTGATCTCTAAACCCTTTCTGAAAGGCAATGCCAAAGGAAGCGGGTATTATTTTTATGACGCTAATCTGAAAGCCAATTATATTTTAGGCAAAAAAGACCGTTTGTACCTGAGTGGTTATTTTGGAAAAGATGTGTTTAATTTTAATAGTGGAAGCGGTGATTTTAATGTAAAAGTACCTTGGGGAAATGCAACCTCAACCCTGCGCTGGAACCACCAGTTCAACGATAAATTGTTTATGAACGTTTCGGCGATCTACAACACCTATAATTTCCAGTTTACCGGAGGACAAAAAGACCTGTACATTACCCTTAAATCGGGCATTAGAGACTGGAACGGTAAAGTTGATTTTGATTATTACGCACCTTTCGGGCATCATTTTAAATATGGTGTCAACTATACCTATCATAAATTTACGCCAAGCCAGTTGTCCGGAACATCGGCAGACTCTATGCTGATGCCGGAAAACCCCTTTATCAAATATGCACATGAGTCGGCGCTATACCTGACTGATGAATTTGATTTAGGCCCTTCGGTAAAGATCAATGCCGGTATCCGTTATTCCATGTTTAACCAGACCGGACCGTATACCAGCTATACGTTTGACGGCAATGGCAATAAAATGGACAGCACTGTATATGGCAGCGGTTCTTTAGTGAAGACATATGGCGGCTGGGAGCCGAGACTGGGCGCACGTATTTCTTTAAGTGAGTCTTCTTCTATCAAGACCTCTATTTCGAGAAGTATGCAGTATGTACACCTGGTATCTAATAACGGAAGTACCTTACCTACTGATGTCTGGATGCCGAGTTCTCTGATTGTACAACCCCAAAAAGCATGGCAGTATTCCCTGGGCTATTTTCAGAACTTCCTGAACAATGCTTTGGAGACCTCTGTAGAAGTGTATTACAAAGACCTTAAAAACCAGATAGAGTACAGAGAAGGCTATACGCCTAATAATATCCGGGATCCGGAATCGGATTTAGTATTCGGAGAAGGTCAGGCATACGGCGCAGAATTCTTTATCAATAAAACAAAAGGCAAATTTACGGGTTGGATCGGCTACACCTTATCCTGGACCAACAGAAGGTTTGCACAGCTGAACAATGGCGATCCTTTTCCTGCTAAATATGACAGAAGACATGATCTGTCTATTGTAGCGAATTACGAGATCAATAAAAAATTGAACGTTTCAGCGGTCTTTGTGTACGCTACCGGCAATGCGATTACCTTACCTACCGGCTATTATTTTATCGATGGTAAACTGATACAAGACTACAGTAAGATCAACCAATACCGTATTTTTCCGTATCACCGCTTAGATTTATCGCTCAATTATACCCCCAGAGCCAATTCTAAGAAAAGGGTGAAAGGAACCTGGGCGTTTTCAATCTATAATGTGTACAGTAGACAAAATCCTTATTTGCTTTATGTAAGTACCGAAGGTACCTTGCAGCAAGGTACCAGTGTGAAGGTAAAGCAAGTGTCTATTTTCCCGATTATTCCGAGTATTACTTATAACTTTAAATTTTAAACGAAAGATGCACACCAATATGGGTGCATCTTTCGTTTAAGCTAGGAACAAACGGAATCGATTAATTATCCCTATTTTTGAAACATGATAAAACAATTGCTGAGCTGGCGCACTTTTGCGATCCTCTTTGGCTTGGCCATAGTGGCTATTTCTTTTTACTATATCAGTAGTATTACAAAAGAAATGGAGATTGCCGAAAAGGAAAAAGTGAAAACAACTGTTGAAGGGATCAAATACCTCAGCAGCTTGGAAAATAATGCGGATGCTAATTTTGCCACCTATGTTGTAACGCAAAATACGACCATTCCTATGATTATCGTAGGGAAAAATGGTACTATAGAGTTCAGAAATATAGATTCCTCGAAAATACAAAAAGACAGCACGTTTCTATCTCATAAAGTAGCAGAGCTTAAGGCCTTAAAACAATATATTGTAGCAGATTTCGGTTATGGAAAATCGACAATCTATTATGGCAACTCTCCCATGTTGGAGAAGCTGAAGTTGTATCCGCTGATGCAGATGGCCATTATTGTAGTGTTTATTTCTATTATCATTATTGCCATCTTTAATGCGCAGAAAAGCCTGCAAAACCAGGTTTGGGTGGGGATGTCGAAAGAGACCGCACACCAGATGGGGACACCTTTATCGTCCATAGTCGGCTGGATGGAATTGCTGAAAGATCATGAAGAGAACCGGGAATCGATAGTCGAAATGGAAAAAGACGTGATGCGCCTGCAATTGGTGGCCGATCGTTTTTCTAAAATAGGGTCTACACCCATACTGGAAGAAGAGAACGTAGTACCGCGGCTACAGAATATGGTCGACTATATGCAGCTCAGGGCACCTAAAAAAGTAAGCATTACTTTTGATAGCAATGGCGCAACAGAAGCGATCTACCTGCTGAGTGGCCCATTGTTTGACTGGGTGGTCGAGAACCTGATCAGAAATGCCTTAGATGCCATGGAGGGTGCCGGTACCATTCGCATCAACCTTACCAATACCACCCGCCAGATTGTGATTGATATTTGTGATTCTGGAAAAGGGATTCCCAAAACCTCCTTTAAGAAAGTGTTCCGCCCCGGTTACTCGACCAAACAAAGGGGATGGGGCTTGGGTTTATCACTGGCCAAACGTATTATCAGCGTCTACCATAACGGACAGATTTTTGTGAAAAATTCAGAATTAGGCAAAGGAACTACGTTTAGAATAATATTGACCCGTTAATCTAAAATTAAAGGTCATTAATCGGGAATAACCTAACTTTGCACTACCGTTAAATAATTATGAGTCACATTAATAAAGAAGAGCAACAGATCGATATAGAAGATATTTTTGAGCGTTTTGAAGGCCTGAAGATTGTCGTAGTCGGTGATGTAATGCTTGATAAATATTTCTGGGGAGCTGTGGAACGCATATCTCCTGAAGCCCCTGTGCCCGTTGTGAAAGTAAACCATAAGGAAGCACGCCTGGGGGGTGCCGCCAATGTAGCCCTCAATTGTAAACATTTAGGCGCGCATGTAACGATTGCCAGCGTCATTGGCAGCGATGCCGATGGTAAGGTTCTGAAAAAGATGCTGACAGAAGCGGGTATCGGTACCGAATTGCTCTTGAAAAGTGAACATCGTCCTACAACCACTAAATCCAGGATCATCAGCCGTAACCAGCAAATGATCCGTTTAGACGAAGAAGTAACGGAAGAACTGAATATAAAAGAAGAACACCATTTCATCGATACTACCTTGCGTTTTTTGCAAATTGAAAAACCGCACCTCGTTATCTTTGAAGATTATAATAAAGGTGTTTTAAAAGAAAACGTCATCCAGAAGATCATTATGCATTGTAAGAATATAGGGATCACGACTGCTGTAGATCCTAAATTCAACAATTTCTTAAGTTATAAGGATGTAGACATTTTCAAGCCCAATCTTAAAGAAGTCAAAGAAGGTTTGGGGATTACTATCGAAGTACTGAATGAAAAGTCATTATTCGAAATCCACCAGCAGTTACAGGAAGCCATCCATCATAAAGTGACCTTGCTGACCTTGTCCGAACATGGTATGTATTATCATGATGAACATCAGGGCGCGATGATCCCGACCATGGTGCGTAGCGTGGCTGATGTGTCGGGGGCGGGCGATACCGTTATTGCCGTAGCAGCAATGGTCTACGAGCTTACCAGAGATGTATCGGTAATGGCGCGCTGGAGTAACCTGGCCGGTGGCCTGGTCTGCGAAGAAGCCGGGGTGATACCGATTTCCAGGGAAGTATTCCTGAAAGAATTACAACAACAATTTTAATCTGTAAATCATAAATAATTAAAAATTAACATACAAAATGTCACTAGTTATCGTTGGTACCATGGCGTTCGACGCCTTAGAAACACCATTTGGGAAAGTAGATAAAATCATTGGAGGATCTGCGACCTATGCTGCCTGGGCAGCGTCTAATTTCTATCATAACATCAAACAGGTTTCTATCGTTGGTGGGGATTTTCCGCAGGAAGAAATCGATATGCTGGCCACACGTGGCGTGACTTTTGAAGGTGTAGAAGTAAAAAAAGAAGAGAAAAGTTTCTTTTGGAGCGGTCGCTATCATGAAGATATGAATACCAGAGATACTTTGGTGACCGATTTAAATGTATTAGCATCTTTTAATCCCATCTTACCGGAATCTTACCAGGATTGTGAATACCTGATGTTGGGCAACCTCGTTCCTGCAGTACAGCAAAGCGTGATCCGTCAGTTTACCAAACGGCCAAAATTGATTGTGATGGACACCATGAATTTCTGGATGGAAGTTGCGATGGATGATCTTAAAGAAACCATAAAACTGGTAGACCTGATCGTTTTGAATGACGCGGAGGCCAGACAACTGACCGGGCAATATTCTTTGGTAAAAGCAGCGCAGCAGATCCGCGAAATGGGGCCTAAATATATCGTGATCAAGAAAGGAGAGCATGGTGCTTTATTATTCTATAACGACCAGGTATTCTCCGCTCCGGCATTGCCTTTAGAAGAAGTATTTGATCCTACAGGTGCCGGCGATACCTTTGCCGGTGGCTTTATCGGGCATATTGCCAAAGAAGATGATTTTAGTTTTGAGACCATGAAAACCGCGGTTATTATGGGTTCTGCTATGGCCTCATTCTGTGTAGAGAAGTTCGGTCCGGAGCGTATGAAAGAAATCACAGAGAGCGATATTAAACAGCGTTTAGAGCGTTTTGGTGAGCTGACCAACTTTAACCAGGTTATATATACAAAAGAAAATGCTTAGAAAAACAAAAATAGTTGCGACCGTAGGTCCGGCTAGTGATACGTATGACAAATTATTAGGATTAGTAGAAGCCGGGGTAAATGTATTTCGCTTAAACTTCTCTCATGGTGCCTACGAAAAGCATAAAGAAGTAATCGACAATATTAGAAAAATCAATAACGATTTTCCCTTCAATGTAGCGATCCTTGCCGATTTGCAAGGCCCGAAACTGCGTATCGGGGAAATGGAAAATGATGGCGTCTTCTTCGATGAAGGAGATATCATCACCTTTACCAATGAAAAATGCATCGGGAATAAAGAGCAGGTATATATGTCTTATACCGACTTCTCGAAAGATGTAAAGGTAGGCGAGACGGTACTTTTGGACGATGGTAAAATCGAAACAAAAGTATTGGAAATCTTACCAAATGGTAAGGTAAAAGCCAGTGTAATTAATGCCGGAGTACTTTCTTCCAAGAAAGGCGTAAACCTGCCGGATACGGCAGTGTCGATACCTTCTCTAACCGAAAAAGACCTGAGAGATCTTGACTTTATCATTGAACAAGGGATCGACTGGGTAGGACTTTCCTTTGTACGGAAACCGGAAGATATTAAAAACCTCAGAGCCCTGATCGCGGCGAAGAACAGTAATGCCAAGATCATTGCCAAGATTGAAAAACCGGAAGCCCTGGAGCATCTCAGAGACATCATTATTGCCTCTGATGCGGTCATGGTTGCCCGTGGAGACCTGGGTGTAGAATTGCCTTTAGAGCGCATTCCGAATATACAAAAAGACATCGTGCGTAAATGTATACACCGTGCCAAACCGGTTATCATTGCCACGCAAATGATGGAAAGTATGATGGATCGTACGCGGCCTAACCGTAGTGAGATCACCGATGTAGCCAATGCCGTACTGGAAGGTGCGGATGCGGTAATGTTGAGTGGCGAAACCGCTATGGGGCAACACCCTGCTTTGGTGGTCAAAACCATGTCTAACATTATTGTGGAAACAGAGAAGCAGGAAACCGTTTATAATAGAAACCTGACACCTCAAAAGCATTCTCCGAGCTTCCTGAGTGATGCTTTGTGTTATAATGCCTGTAAGATTGCAGAAGATATTAATGCGAATGCGCTGATCGGGATGACACAGAGCGGTTATACCGGGTTTATGCTGTCCAGTTTCCGGCCACATGCTCCTCTATTTGTCTTTACCAAAACACAATCTTTGGTAAACCAATTGAGCCTGAGCTGGGGCGTAAATGCCTTTTTCTATAATAATGAAGAAGGATTGGATGACATTATTTTTGAGCAAATCGACTTCCTGAGAGAAAAAGGGCTGTTGCAGGAGAATGATGTAGTGGTGAATACGGGTAGTACACCGGTTTCGTCCCATCTGCCAACCAATATGCTTAAGATTACAAAAGTGACCTGGTAAGTTAGCAGAATATTTATAAATAAAAAGCGGCTGTTTCTTGTATAGAAACAGCCGCTTTCATAATAGGTAACTTTACGTGTTTGTTATGGACTTGTTTAAATAGGTTGTGCATTAAACCTGAGCAAGCAAAGGCCATCAAAGAGGCAGACAAAAAATATATATTATGAAAACGGGATTATGGATATTAAGTGCAGTAGCTATATTATGTTTCGCCTCTGTAACCAGTGCGGATGCACAAGGAAGAGGAAAAGGACGGGGGCATCAGGAAAAAGCCTATTATAAACAGGATAAAAGAGTGTATAAACAAACACGAAAAACGGTAGTTGTCAGGGATGCCTACAGAAGAGGTGGTGGCCCTCCTGCTTGGGCTCCGGCTCATGGATACCGCATGAAGCAACATCTGTATTTCCCGGATTATTATGCTTATTATGATCCCCGTAGAAATGGCTATGTATATTGGAACAATAGTGCCTGGATTTTTAGCCCAGTAGTACCGCCTTATATGTCGGGCGTAGACCTCAATCGTGCCCGGGTGCAAGTAATCGGTGATCTTCCCCTCAACAAACGACCTGAGGCCAACTGGCGCCGTTATTACCGTGCCTATCCGCCCAGTGGCCGGGTACAGGTCAATATTAACCTGCCCATTAGATAGTGTTTTCTTTATAAAATGGGTGCCTGTTCCACGGAACAGGCACCCATTTGCATTTTATTTGATTAAGAACGGGCAGTAAGTGCGATTACCTTTTCTGCAATGTATGCGACCATTTCGGTGCTCATTTCGGTATGAATCGGTAGGGATAAAACAGATTGCGCCAATTGTTCTGTATGCGGCAGTACCCAACGCGGATCGGTAAAAGCACTCATGGCTTTTTGTAAATGACAGGGAATGGGGTAGTATACCATGCTCGGAATACCGGCCTCGAGTAGCGCCGCTTTCAATTTTGTCCGGTCTATGGAGGCATGCAGCTGCAGGGTATATTGGTGAAACACATGTTTGTTATGCGCTGTTATAAAAGGTGTTTTTATTTTCTCATTACCCGCAAAAGCCTGATTGTATTGGGTAGCCACGGCAATGCGGGCAGCGCAGTACTGGTCAAGATAAGGTAGTTTTACATTTAAGATAGCAGCCTGTATGGTATCTAAACGGCTATTGCAGCCTATGATTTCGTGATGATATTTCTCTTTTTGCCCGTGATTGGCGATCATTTTGATGCGTTCGTAAAGCGCTTCGTCTTTTGTACATATTGCGCCGCCATCACCATAGCAGCCCAGGTTTTTTGAAGGAAAAAAAGAGGTACAGGATATGGTGCCCATGCTACCTGTCTTCCACGTGCTGCCATCCGAAAAAGTATAAGTTCCGCCCAATGCCTGTGCGTTATCTTCTATCACCGCAATCCCGTGTTGGTCTGCAAGGTCTAGAATGGCTTCCATATCGGCCGACTGCCCGAATAAATGTACCGGGATAATGGCTTTTGTTTTTGGCGTAATAGCTTGGGCTATTTGTGATACATCAATGTTAAAAGTATGAGGATCTACATCAACAAAAACAGGTTTTAAACCCAGTAAAGCAATTACCTCTGCAGTTGCGAAATAGGTAAAAGATGGCGTAATCACCTCATCGCCTGCTTGCAGCCCCAAGGCCATAAGGGCAATCTGTAAAGCATCTGTACCATTAGCACAAGGAATTACATAAGATACACCCGTATAATTGGCTAATGCACTTGAAAATGCCGTTACTTCTTTTCCCTTGATAAATCCCGTATGGTCGAGCACTTGCTGGATGGCAGTATCGATCGGTTCTTTTAAATGCAGGTATTGACTTTTCAGGTCAACCATTTGAATGGCTTGTGCCGGCTTGTTATGTGTCATGTATCGGATGCTTTATACGCTCACTACTTGCTTGGTGGGAGTGAATCTACAAAAGTAAACTTCATTTTTGAGATTATTATTGTGTTTCTGTCGCCTGACAAGATGATTTTGTATACCAATGGCTGTTGTATATCATACAACAGCCATTGAATCACTTACTAGAATCGGAAATGTTTATTTTCCGGAAATCACTACTTTCTGTACTTTACTAAATGGCAGGCCATTTCTACTAAGCTGTAAGAAATAAATACCTTCCGGCAGGGAAGCTACAGGAATCGTTATGCTTGAACCTGATACCTTTTGCACCAATTGCTTTTTACCCAGCATATCCGTTAAGCTTAGGGTATAGATACCATTACTATACTGATCCAGGTTGATGGTCAGCTGCTCTTTTGCAGGATTAGGATATACGTTTAAGGTAGCAAGTTGTCTATCCTTTATACTATTTGTGGTACAGTTCACTTTTAACCTTTGGGTCTGTGTGCTGGTGTTGCCTGCAGCATCCGTATATGTCCAGTTCACTACATAATCGCCGCCTTGTGTATAGGTCAGGGAATTTGTCGTTGCCGTAACTACGCCACTACAGTTATCAAGTGCTGTTGGCGGTACCAGGGTATAAGGACAATTGCCTTCCAATGCGATTAAAGTATCTACAGCTGCTACCGGAGCGATGGTATCTGCGATGGTCACCAATTGTGTTTGATGTATCGTATCTGTACCCTGTACATAAGTCCATTGTATGGTGTAGCTACCTTGCGTATTATAGATTAACGGGCTAGTGGTGGTACCTGTTACCGGAAGGGTGTTATAACTGGCGGTTGGCGCAGTCAATGTAGTGTCGCAAGCTGCATAAACATGAACTAAAGGAAGTGTATCCCAGGTGGGTATTGTGGTAGTATGCAAGATCAGTTCATTGGCGATACGCCCTTCTACGGCACCGGAGTCGATACGCAGATAGGTCGTGCCATCTATTACTTCATAAGTAGAGGGTGCCGCAAAGTTTCCGGCACTGGCTAGTGCAAAGTCTCCGGACACTGGATCTACACCAAAAGATTTACCATAGAAAATGCTGAAAGAACTGCCGGCTAAAGTGGTTGTATATACCGATGTGGTGGGAATCACAGGGTTGGTAATGCTGTAAGCATGTACATTCGTCCCGGAAATAAAATAAAGCTTGTCTGCTCCGTATCGCAGCAATTTTGCATTACTGATACCGGTCAGGGTAATCGGTGTATTAAGCAAGTCATTATTGGAAGGCTCCATTTTTACAATCGAAGAGACATTGGAAACTTTTCCTAAGAGCCAGAAGCAGTTGCGAACCGGATCATATTGCATACCGGCAATGGTGCCGATACCCGGCAAAATTGTTGCGGTAACACTATTGGTCAGGGTGTCTACTTTCACGATTTTGCTGCCTATAGCAATATACATAAACCCGTTGGCAGGCACCATATAACTCGCATAAGACGATAAGGCCACCGCCGGATCAGTAACGGGGTTCACGCTATTATTGCTCAGGTCAATCATAGAAACGGGCCCGGATGCTGCGCTCACATAAGCTTTCATATTACTGGCCTTGCCCATACACTGAATGCCGGCGCCAAAGGTTGCATTAGTAAATGTTTTGATCGTGTCAAATCCCGGAAAGTTGGTAATGGCCATTTTAATCGGTGCCGTACCTTTGCCGCACAATATGGCTCTGTTGCCCAGTATTTCAAAATCCTGCAGTACGTCTATACCGGCAGAACCATTGGCCGACTGGTATAAAGCCACCGATCCTACAGCCGGTGCCGTACCCGTTTTAGTTACTTTATAAACATCTCCGTTTGGCGTACCGAAATTGCCTTCGGCAACAACATATAAGCTGAAGTTTTTTGTTTGTGCCTGGGCACTATACATACCGTATACAGCGGCTACCAGAAAAAATAATTTTTTCATTATATCACTTTGTTTTTTAATGACGACCAATAAATACGGAGCGATACAGTAATGTATGAGGAAGTAATACAGAACTATATTATCGTTTTTTCTCCGAAAACTTAATATAAATATGCTTAAAGGCAGGTCTCCTGGCTTGATCCGGATGCATCACCTTCCCATCTTACAGACAGTGGTATACCGATGCATCTTTGAATTGGATCTTACAGTTGCGGGAACAGCCCCCGATTATCACGGGGTTCCCTTTTAATTCTTGTAGTAAAGAAACCTTTTTGCGCCGCGAAGATATGAAAAAGAATTTGCTGTCGGACATTATAAATAAGGAAGGGCTTACTGCAATGCAATAAGCCCTTCGTATACAATGATATTTTTTTTAGTTAATAAGCGTAATCGCTTAAGTATTCAAAGTGGCTGCCCAAAATACCCTTGCTGCAAATGGTGGCCCTGTCAAGGATCGTACTTTCTGCGGCTAATAGTTCAGGAATAATGTGTTTGATGATGTGACTGCCAAACATATTGGAAGCATCTCTCGGTAATTCATTCGGAAGATTGTCTACCGCCATAATGTCAATGATTTGAGCGTCATTGATAAAAGGGGCTGTTTTTGTACCCTTTGTTTTATCATAACCATATACCGGATCAGCAATGGTAGAGGCACCGAGGTTAACCGGTACAGAACCGTCGATATCACAGGTTACATCGCTGATTACGTTAAGCTTGAATGCAGGATCATTCACCTCATCTTTTTCAAATAAACGCTGAATTTTGGCATCCCAGTAAATCCCGTTGATCAGGATGTCGGAACTGATATAGGGTTGAAACAAACATTCATATTGTTCGGGATGGGCATGAAACTCATCTCTGTGAAATTCTTTGGTATTTTTGTTTCTATATAAAGTTTCGTTTTTGAGATTAGTGTACACCGGATGCGGATATTCCTTTTCCAGGAAATCGTTGTGTGCAACGCTGTCAATATCCATCATTTCCATAATATGCAGAATACCGTGGGCCACGCGGCCATCTCCGGTTACAACGATCTTTATTGGAGGTAATTGGATATCCCTGTATTGCTTGACCATTTCGGCCATATCCTTGCATTCATAAGCCGGTTTTAAAGTAAACAGCTCATTTTTTTTGCCATAGGTAAGCAAGGCATTATGCGCACCGACCACTCCTGCAAAAAAGCCAAATCCGATGATCCGTTGACCATTATCATAAGTCAGGGCCTCATAGTCGATCATGGTGATTTTCTTTTCAATCAGCGCATGCATTAATTTTTGGTTGTAGGCTTGTTTCTTCTTAGTATGAGAAAAGAAAAAATAGGTTTTGCCGGGAATCAATTCTGCAACAGGTACTTCTTTGATGCCGAGCAGCACATCACAATCACTTAAATCTTCCTGAAGGTTTACTCCTGCATCGATATATTCCTGGTCGGCATAAGATCGGTTAGGAGATGGTTGTACCACAATAGAGAGCTGAGGGTACGTTTTTACAATATCAATACATTGTTCCGGGGTCAAAGCTACTCTGGTATCTGTTGGTATTTTTCCTTCTTTAATGAGTCCGATTTTCATGTTTATCTGCTATGTTTTCTATTTCGGCAAAGGTAATTGAATTGTTTTAATTTCCGGTTCGGGTCATTTATAATTAACACATAAAAAAAGGTCCATAGCAGAAGCTACGAACCTTTGGGATAAATAAACAACAAAAAACTATCTTACTAAAGTTATGGTTCCTGTTTTCTTGAACGGTTTACCTTCGGTGGTTACCGCATCTATGATGTATACATATGAACCCATTGCTTGTGGTTTACCATTAAAGCTTCCGTCCCATCCTTTATTAATATCGGTGGTTTCGAATACTTTCTCGCCCCATCTGTTGAAGATCTGGAAGGAGTTTAATTTGGCGATACCTCTTAAGCTTGCTTTGAAACTACTGTTGTTTGGCGTAAAGGCATTCGGCATATCAATCACCGTTTGTTTTACCAGCACATCTACAGAATCGCTAACGCTACAACCGTTTTCTGTTCTTGCGGTTACGAAATAACGCGTGTTTACTTCCGGATTCACTTTTGGATTGCTTGCTGTTGCACTGCTTAAGCCGGCATCAGGGAACCATTGGAAATATACACAGTTACCGCCAGGCTCCATGAAGTATACTTCTCCGGGATATACATTAATTGAATCCGGTAAGGTTATGACTGCATCAGGGTGTACTGTAATCGTTACTAATTGTGTATCCGTACAACCTTTATCACTTGTTCCGATCAATTGATATTGTGTCGTTGTGGTTGGCGTTGCAATAGGATTCGCAATATTCGGATTACTTAAGTTCAGGCTTGGAGACCAATGATAACTCTGTGCACCATCTGCTTTGAGCTGCACCGGACTTCGCGGACAAATACCCGTATCGGTCTGGTACATCTTGAGGAAGTCTCCGGGGTTCACAACGACCTGGACCGTATCGGAAATAAAGCAACCGAGCGGTGGTTTCACCGAAAGTACATAAGTTTCAGTCTGTTGTGCCGTATATAGATAATTGGCTTCATTACTGATTGGTTGTATACCCGGGAATCGTCTCCATTCATATATATAATTGCTGGCATAAGGTAATACCATCGGCTCTAAACGTACGCTATCATATTGACACACAATCCGGTCTAAGCCAAGACTCACGGAGTCTACAATAGGACGTTTGAATAAGTGTAAAATTCTCAAACTGTCACAACCGTTCATCGCAGGGAAAGTATCTACATAAGTACCTGTTTCGGTATAACCGAACATATCTTGCCAAGGACAAATAGAGTCATATATTTCAACGAAAGGCATTTGTTTTACAAATACACAAACGGTGGTATCGTAGAAACAGCCAAAATCGTTTTTAACCGTAAACGTATAACATTTTGTACCGAAAGTATCTATTCTTGCAGTCATGTTACCGCCATTTCTCGCAATGATCGTAGGATCATTGTTCCAGAAAGAATCTACCGCATAGTTTTTGAAAGAATCCAGATTAGATTGGAAATTCGGTGCGAACTCTAATCCCCAGAAGAAGATGAACCCATTATCAGAAGCAAGGTTATCTGTGATCTGTAAGCTCCAGCTACCATTAAGCGGACAACCGATTAAGCTGCTGAAATTCTGGAATGGTTTATAGGCGCCTTGTGGTAGAGAGCTACCCGGTGTTAATCCCGGAGAAGGTACCAGGAATCCGGCTACTCCATTTTGTTGTAACATCGTACCCCAAGCAGCTGATTGTCTGAACTCATACGTCCATCCAATACCCGGAATATTATCGCCGGGGCCCGGATCGTTAGGACCACCAAGGAAGGTTCCACCACCATTAGGATATTCTTTTAAAACAGAAGATTGACCATTAGGGCAGATGATTTTCATTTCCAGGTCACCCAAATAGCTGTGTTCCATATTTACATACACGCGCGCCAGATCACTGGCCTGTGTGATCACATCGGCAGGGCCAAAGCAGTCTGCAGTGATTGAAGTCATATAAGAAACGCCGCTACCATCTGGTAAGAACGTTGTATCGGCAATTGGTGGTGCACAAATTTCTCTTACTTTCTTAAAGTCAAATATACCGAAAAAGTTTACCGTATCGTTTTGACATATCGTATCGCGCTCAGGTCCGGTACCGGTAAAATTCGCAACTTGGGAAACAAAAACTTTTAAGGCTTTTACTTTGGTACAAATGGCATGGGTATCGGTAACTCTTAAAACGACATTATAGATACCGGTAGCACCATAAGCATGATTTACCGTTTTGGTATTATATATGGTACCATCGCCCATTTCCCACTTATAGATTGTGTTTGTCGTATCGCTGTTCAGTACGTAGCTTGGAACTCCATTGAAGAAAATGCTTTGATTGATACAGGATTTCACTACACGGTTAGTCCCGCTCTGAACGTGGGCAGGCGATGTTGTGAACGCAATCGTGTCAATACTACAAGGAATAAGACAAGTAATTGTAGCTGCAAAACCAGTAGAGGTATTTACCGCGTCACTAACCATTTTAAAGGTTAAAGAACCCGTAGCATTATTTGCGGTAATGGTTGGAGGTAATGTAGTACCGGTGTAGGCACCCAATAAAGGGGCTGCAGTAGAGTTACCATTATATACATACAGAAAATCTGCATTGTTCTCTAAAGAAAATGCAGAAAAGGTTGTACTGATTTGTGTACCGGGTGTTGCCGGAGTGAAAACGGTTGTCCCGTTTACATTGTTGGAATAGTTACCCGTAGCACCGCCATCGTCATAGAAATTGACAATACAATTGGATACATTGTTCGTTCCTGTGAGTGGCATCGTTATCGTCGTCTGTGCCATAGCAACATGCGACAACATGCCTGCAAAAATTACCGATAAAACGGCAAATAAGTGTTTATAAATATTATTCATAATAGACGGGGGCTTATTAATTAATAAAATTTCTCATTCCTCTGATCAGTAAAACCTTATTGGTCCCATTAATCCAAAAGCCTACATCACCATAATTGAAAAATGGCAGATCATACTTTAAAGGATTGAAAGTATTTGGGTTATAAACGGTTTCAGCGCTCAGACCGGGAACATACTTATTAAATAACGGCTGATTATTCAGGGCCGGAAATTTATCCATCGCGGTAGCAGCATCTAGATCCATAATCTGGATACGCTCATTGAGCAATTGATTGAGCAGGGCAAGCCTTTGCGGATCTTGTGCTAGAATGCTATTCAGGCTACTGCCATAAACAGCCGCAATTTTTGGATTGATGGTGCTATTAGAACTTTGCGCTTGTGCCTGGCCGAATAAACCAAGACCGGCAAACAGGAATAGTAGAATCTTCTTTCTCATTAATATAATCTTAAAAGGGTGACCCATAATAAACTATAGACGTGTTAAAGGTAAAAAAAGTTGGTCGATTTCTTAAATTTTTATTCTTTTCTTTGTAAAAACAATCAGCTCAAACAAATGCTTACCCTCCTCTCAAATATAAAATCACTCTTACAGATCAGAACCATCGAAGAGACCCGCGTTTTGGGACTGGATATGAAATTCCTGCCCCAAATCGAAAATGCCTATCTTATCCTTGAAGACGGTAAGATTCATTCCTATGGCTCGATGTCGGAGTTACCCATGTTACAAATCAATGAAACGATTGATGCCAGCGGTCGCATGGTGCTGCCTACCTGGATCGACGCTCATACCCATTTGGTTTTTGCCGCTTCCCGCGAACAGGAATTTGTAGACCGGATCAATGGCTTGTCCTATGCGGAAATAGCCGCCAAAGGAGGAGGCATTTTGAATTCTGCAGCGAAACTGGCCACGGCTACAGAAGAAGAATTATATGTACAGGCTGCCAGACGGCTCGATCAATTAATTCTGTTGGGTACCGGAGCTATCGAAATAAAAAGTGGTTATGGCCTTTCGGTGGAAAGTGAATTGAAAATGTTGCGCGTGATTCAAAAGCTTAAAGAAGACTACCCACATATCCCGATAAAATCCAGTTTTTTGGCGGCGCATGCTTTTCCGTTAATATATAGGGAAAACCACCAGGCTTATATTGACATCATCATCAATGAAATGTTGCCTTTGGTGGCGGCTGAGGAATTGGCCGATTATATGGATGTATTCTGTGAAGAAGGTTTTTTCTCTGTGGCCGAGACAGAACAGCTTCTGGAAGCCGGATGGAAATATGGATTAAAACCCAAAATTCATGCCAATCAATTACACCGCTCCGGAGGCGTACAAGTGGGGGTTAAACACAAAGCTGTAAGTGTTGATCATTTGGAAAGTATGGGTGAAGAGGAAATTGCCAGTTTACGGGGTAGCAATACCATTCCGACTTTGTTGCCGGGCGCCGCTTTTTTCCTGGGTATGCATTACCAACCTGCACGCTTGCTGATCGAAGCCAACCTTCCGGTATGCCTGGCTTCCGATTACAACCCGGGTACCTGTCCGTCGGGCAATATGAATACCTTACTGACGATTGCCTGTACCCAATTAAAAATGACCCCTGAAGAGGCGATTAATGCGCAAACCATCAATGCCGCCGCTGCCATGGAGCTTGAATCTGTGATGGGCAGTATTACGGTAGGTAAAAAAGCGAGTTTGATTCTGACAAAACCAATCCCTTCTGTAGCCTATTTGCCTTATGCCTTTGGTGAAAATTTAATAGAAAGAGTGATTATCTAATCCCATCTTATTATGGAAGTGACATTACACAATGGCGTGAAAATGCCCATGCTGGGTTTGGGCGTATGGAAGACGAGTGAGGGGCAAGAGGTGGAAGATGCCGTTGCCTTTGCTTTGGAACAGGGTTATCGTCATATTGATACCGCTTCCTTCTATAAAAATGAAACCGGCGTTGGTCACGCGATACGCAACAGTAGTGTAGCCAGTGAGGAAATATTTGTAACCACTAAAGTGTGGAACGAAGACCAGGGGTATGCAGCAACGTTCAAGGCTTACGAATCCAGTTTGTCTTTGCTAGGCTTGGATTATGTGGATTTATATTTAGTACATTGGCCGGTAAAAGGCTTATTTAAAGAGACCTGGCGTGCCTTGGAAGATCTGTATCAAGCGGGTAGGGTAAAGGCCATTGGCGTGAGCAACTTTTTGCAACATCATCTGGAAGCGCTATTGCCGGATGCACGCATCGTGCCCATGGTCAACCAACTCGAACATCATCCTTACCTAGTCCAGGCTTCTTTACAGGGATTTTGCAAGGCACATCAAATTCAGTTTGAAGCCTGGAGCCCTTTAATGCAGGGGCGCATATTTGAGATAGAACGATTAAAACAACTTTCTGAAAAATATAGGAAGACCATCGCACAGATTGTGTTGCGCTGGAATATACAAAATGGCATTGTAACCATTCCTAAAAGCGTTAGCCCTCGGCGGATACTGGAAAACAGTCAGATTTTTGATTTTGACTTGAGCCCGGAGGATATGCAGGCGATCAATCAATTGGACAGACAGGAACGCATTGGTCCCGATCCGGATGTCTTTTGTTGAAAAAGGGAAAAGTAAAAGCTTATTTTACCTTTGAGGCTACATAACTATCTACAGTACCAAATAAGAAATCGGGATAGGCAGTGGCAAATTTTGCCTTAACAAATCCACCCAGCAAAGGCCTCGCTGCAGGCTGATTAAGACTTTTCGTGTCGGTTGGAATCAGCTCATAAGCCGCATTGGGATAATAACTCAGCACGCGAAGCGCCAGTTCTACACGATTCATATAGTCGCTACCACCAATATGATAAATGCCTGATTGGCCATCTGTCAATAAAACCAACATCGCTCTGGCGATATCCCAGGCATTGGTCGGAGAAGCAAACTGGTCATAAGGCAATTTTAAAGTCAGCTTCTGGCCTTCTTCACATTGTTGTATGATACGCGCAATAAAATTTTTACCCCTGATCTCATCACCATATACATTAGTAATTCTGAGGACTAAGGTATCGGGTAGTTCTGCTAATGCTTTTGTTTCCGCTTCCAGTTTATGTTGCCCGTAAACACTCAGGGCATTTACCGGAGCCGATTCAGTATAAGGGCCGCTGTTGCCGTCAAATACATAGTCGGTAGAAATATAAACCAGTTTTGCCTTACATGCTTTGGCCAGCTCAATCAGGTTCAAGGTACTCTGTACTGTTTTTTGATAACTCTCTGCTACATTCGTTTCACAATAATCTACATGGGTCAGGGCACCGCAGTGCACAATCACGTCGGGTTGAAATGCTGCTACATCAAAATTGTCAGGATTGCTTGGTTCCAGCGTATTATAATATACTGTATCCGGGGTTGCAAAAGAAAGGTGCGTACCAATCACTTCATGCCCCTGCTCGGTAAAATGTTTTAAACAATTACCGCCCAATAATCCTGATGCTCCCGATATAAATATTTTCATGTATAGAAACGAAAAAGTAAAAATTTAAAATGGTATTGTGCCCGTTTCTTAGTTAAAAGAAAGAGCTATTTCACATAACCCAATATCTTCAACATACTCAACGGCGTTTGCTCCTTAGCATACAACCAGTCTTCCATTTTTCCGTTCTTATCGATATTCACGATTACGTGTTTTGGAGATGGGATCATGCAGTGTTTAATACCGCCATAACCCGATAACTGATCCTGGTAAGCACCTGTATGGAAGAAACCGATATACAAAGGCTCTTTATCCACCGAATCTTTCTCATCCAATTTGGGTAAAAATACGGCATTGATATGCTCTTCAGAAGTATAGAAGTCATGTCCGTCGCAGGTCAGGCCACCAAGGTGCACTTCCTGGTATTCATTTTCCCATTGGTTGATCGGCAACATAAGGAATTTCTCTCCGATACCCCAGGTGTCTGGAAGGGTAGTGATAAAGGAACTGTCGATCATATACCAGATCTCGCGATCATTCTGCATTTTCTCGCCCAGTACACTATAGACTATAGCACCGGCTTCCCCAACGGTAAAAGAACCAAATTCCGTAAATATGTTGGGCATATCTACCTTGTTCTTTTTACAGACATTTTTGATGGTGGAAACAATCTCATTGGCCATATATTGGTAATCATAATCAAAGCCTAAGTTGTGCTTGATCGGGAAACCGCCGCCGATATTGATGCTGTCCAGTTCCGGACAGATCTTTTTCAACTGGCAATACAGATTGATCACTTTACTTAAAGAACTCCAGTAATAGATGTCATCCTTAATCCCCTTATTCATAAAGAAGTGCAGCATTTTCAGCTGAAACTTATTGTTGCCTTTAATCTTATCTACATAAAATTCAAGTACATCTTCCTTACGAATACCCAAACGGGAAGTGTAGAAATCGAAGGTCGGTTCTTCCTCCGCTGCAATACGGATACCCAGGTTTACCGGCTCTTTGGCACGGACAAACTTTTGGTAATCGTCGATCTCTTCTTTATTATCCAGCACCGGAATCACATTATTCCATCCTTCATTCACCAGCTTGGAAATACTTCTGGTGTACTGTTTGGTTTTATATCCATTACAGATAATAAAACGGTCTTTATTGATTTTCTTCTTTGCATACAATTGCCGGATGATATCAATATCATAGGCAAAGGAAGTTTCCAGATGAATATCATGTTTCAGCGCTTCTTCTACAATAAAAGAGAAGTGAGAACTTTTAGTGCAATAACAATAATTATAACTGCCGGGATATTTATGCTTCTTAATCGCATTGGCAAAAAGTTGTTTTGCCCTGTTGATCTGCATGCCTATTTTAGGAAGGAAAGTAAGCTTAAACGGCGTACCATACTTATCGATAAGCTTCTTAATGTCTACACCATTAAATTGTAAATAATTTTCGTGAACATCAAAATCTTCCTGAGGAAAATGAAACGTTTGATCTACAAGACCACGATAAGTATTATTCATCTATATAAAAAACGAAAAATGGGGTTATAATAAATAGGATTAATTAAGGTGCAAACGTACAAATAAATCATTAAATATTACGAAGTCCGTGTATTATTTAATATTTAATACTTCCCCCATTTGGAAATTGTCCCTGAATCCATCACTTTTGCAGCATGAATCAGAATCTTACCGAAGAGGAAATAAAAGCAGGAGCTGTTGTGCTGATCGATAAAGCCTATCGTTGGACTTCCTTCGATGCCATCAGCAAGTTTCGAAGGGCTACCCATGCTAAAATCGGGCATTGCGGCACTTTAGACCCTTTGGCCACCGGCTTACTGATCTGCTGTACCGGTAAGATGACCAAACAAATCGAACAATTTCAGAAACAAGATAAGGAATACACGGGCATCATTCATTTGGGGGCCATCACACCTACTTATGATTTAGAATCAACACCGGAAAACATGGTCTCCGTAAGTGCGCTTACCGAAGCCCAAATCCTGGAAGCGGTAAAACCCTTTACCGGAACCATACAACAGGTACCCCCGGCACATTCGGCCATTAGAAAAGACGGGAAAAGGCTTTATGAACTGGCTCGGGCCGGCCAGGAGGTGGTGATCGAACCGCGTACCGTAACGATCCGTGAATTTGAAATTACCAAGATTGAGCTACCAGAAGTGCATTTCCGTGTTTTATGCAGTACCGGTACTTATATCCGTTCTCTGGCTCATGATTTCGGCAAAACCCTGGGAGTAGGTGGTTATTTACAGGCTTTGCGCCGTACGAAGATTGGGGATTGCTCGGTAGATGAAGCCCGTAATATAGACGAGTGGCTGGAATACCTGCAGCCCATGACCTTTGTTAAAACACCTAAGCAAAGACCGGTAAACCGGAAGAAAAAGAATTTTGAAGAATAATATATTTATGCAAATAATTGAATTAAAAGACAGACCGGACATTACCGGTAATGATAAAGGGAGCAAGGCTTATCTGCAATTAGCCGCCTTGTTAAGTGAAATAAGAAAAAGAGAATT
Source organism: Taibaiella sp. KBW10 (assembly GCF_003852495.1). Classification (GTDB taxonomy): domain Bacteria; phylum Bacteroidota; class Bacteroidia; order Chitinophagales; family Chitinophagaceae; genus Edaphocola. The sequence continues at coordinate 199,456 of NZ_QAJI01000004.1, forward strand.
GCCCGATGCAGTAGCCGGTTTGATCAATAATGATGTGGTTGCGCTGAATGCAATCCCTGACGGGGGGAATGAATTATTAAAAGCCATCAGACAGAGGCAAGGTAATATGATCAAAAACCTTGAAAAGCACGTTAAAGTCGTGACCAAGAACTATTATCGTAATATATGGCTGCCGGTAGGAATGACAGCCTTTGGTCTGCCCATAGGCGTTACGATCGGAGTGTCGCTGGGCAAAATGGGACTGCTTGGGGTTGGTCTACCTATTGGGATGTTCATAGGTATTCTTGTCGGTGTCTCTTTAGATAAAAAAGCTTTAAAAGAAGGCAGACAGATGGATATAGATATTAAATACTATTAATCCCATCATTAAGTATATCGTTCATTATATTTCACGAAGAGCCGCCTATCAGGTGGCTTTTTTGTGAAATGTGATGAGAGAATAGGCATTTTTTATTTTATGCGATGTCATTATTATGGTGATCCAAATGTTGCCTTTGGCTCTTTTTATGTAATATTGAGCACGAAACAGATTTATGTGTTTACGGTAAAAAAACATAAAATGAACCCTGCAAGAATTATCATCATTAGCCTGATTGCTTTGCTATGCGGATGCGCTCCTGCCCAAAATAACAGTAGTGACATTGTGCATCATGATGCCAAACCTAATGATGTATTAAGAAAGAAAATTGAAGGAATCATATCAAACAAAAAAGCAGATATCGGGATATCCATTATTAATCCTGGAGAGCATGACTCAATACAGGTAAATGGAGATAGGTTTTATCCTATGTTGAGTACTGTGAAATTTCCCATTGCCTTAACCATTTTGCATAAAGTAGCAGCGGGAGAGTTGTCGATGACTCAAAAAATATTCATTAAAAAAGCGGTGCTCTTAAAAGATACCTGGAGCCCCTTTAGGGAAAAATTTCCGGGAGGAAATATTTCGATAAGCCTGGAAGAAGCGATGCAATGGATGATTTGTTACAGTGATAATAACATGACTGATATGCTGCTTCGTTTAATCGGGGGGCCGGATTCCGTGCAACATTTCATCAACAGCAAACAACTTATCGTAAAGAATAATGAAGAAGAGATGCACAAAGACTGGGCATCCCAATTTGTGAATGAAGTAACTCCTAATGAAGCCACGCGTTTACTGATGATGTTTGATAAAGGAGCAATTCTGAATAAAGAAAATACGCAATGGCTATATAATACCATGGTAAAGAATACAACAGGCGTAAAACGGCTTAAAGGAAAGCTTCCTGAAAATGTAAAAGTAGCCCATCGAACGGGCACATCCTTTACAAATGCTGCCGGGATGACCGGTGCCATCAATGATATCGGCATCATAGAATTGCCCGACGGTAAGAAAATTTATATTGCGGTATTTATTCATGATACTTATGAAAAATTTGATGATGGAGAAGCTATAATCGCGGCTATTGCAAAGGAAGTTTATGAATATAATATTAAAAAATAGAATGGCGTTTATACGTAAAGGAAAACCTAATCTATAACTATCTTTACAGGCGTTTGAGTCCATTTAAACAATGGGCTTGCGGAACAAACGGGCCCATATAGCCTGGCAAATAAGTATAAAATGAAAGAAACTATTATCAATTTTGACAATAAGAAACGCGGTAAAACATTAATTTTTGGTATCGCACTGGTAGTGGCATCCTTATTATTTGTGTATTATTTGGTTGCCTTCGCCCCGAAAATAGAAATTTATTACTTATTACTCTTTTTATTGTGTGCCGGAATGGGGACGTATATGCTCATTGTAGGCATTAAAAATTATCGAGATAAAGATCGTTCAGGATTGATACTCAATGCGGAGGGCCTTGTCTTCAAAGGCACGCCCGTTGCCCGTAAAATCGGGTTGGTTAAATGGGCAGACATCACTTCCTTATCTACCGGCAAAGTCTTTGGCAGTTCTTTTGTTTTTCTAAAACTCAAAAACCCGGAGCAATACCTGCAACAAGTGGCTCCGCAAATTCAAAAAAGCATCCTTGCGCATGGCCTCGGGGTGACCGATAATGAACTGGATATTGATTTTGCCGGATTGCAAAACCTGTTGGAACAATATTACAATGCATCCCAATCGGCGCAATAACCGGGGCCTAATAGCAGAAGTACTAAGAGAAATAGAAGTATTAATTTAGTTTTGATTACCTTAAATTACAATAGAGATGCTTATTGATGTCCATCCAAAACTACCTATGCGTGATAGAGTGAGAACGCTCGATTTTTATGTAACCCAATTAGGCTTCGAGGCATTGGGAAGTGAAGACTTTGAAGCGTATCTGATGTTACGGAAAGACAGCATAGAAATTCACTTCTTTGAATTTAAGGCCTTGGATCCCAAAGAAAATTATGGGCAGGTTTATATCCGTACAGACGATATAGATCATTTGTACCAATCACTATTAGACAAAAAGATACCCATACATCCTAACGCGCCGTTACAGATCAAACCCTGGGGACAAAAGGAGTTTTCTTTACTGGATCCCGATAATAACCTGCTGACTTTCGGACAGGGTGTCCTATAAATAGTCCGGAAACCATTTAGTAGTACTTATGATTATTCTATTACAATAGGTTCCGCAAAATATAAGGGCTGCTGTTGCTCATTATTAAATAAAGGCGCATTGTCCACCATTTGCTCCACTTTACTCAAGTATGCCTTCACTTCTGGTGTATACTCGTTGGGGTATAGTTGCAAGTCGTCCTTCTTAGGGAAGAAAAAGAGCTCGAAATAAACGATTTTTCCCGTTTCATTAAGCACACAATTACTCAGGTGAATCCTGAGATCATTATTGTTGAATTTAGGCACCTTCATCTTTTCTTTAGCAATATTTTTCTTCAGGTACTTTTCAATAGACTTCCGGGTTTTAGTGGCCACATCATTGCCTACTTTTACCCCATTGAGCGATAAAAGATGCCCCCTGTTGAGTACTTTTACTATAGTATCCTTTCCGGTATATTGGCTTACACTGGTTACCTTGTCATTCACCATTTCCCATTCCAGTTTATTGCCTTTATAGGTTGTCGTTCTGGTACTGTTTTTTTGAGCCCATACGGAAGCGGTACTGATCATCATCAGTGTGCAAAGTAGTGTTCCTTTTATATTCATGTGTGTATTGTTTTTCCTGGTACAAGATAAGCCCCCTGGTTTTAAAATGCAAGTCCGGCGGCTTGAAAACTATTTGTTATTTTCTTGTAGATATGATGCAATTTGTGATTATTAAAATAAAATTACCTGATCGTAAAACAGCCTATAAGAGCGGCCTGTAAAGCATACAGCATATAATCCTAAGACTATATGCTGTGCTTTCAAATCCTCAATAATATGTGCCCGTTCTAATGTGTATATGTCCGAAGGTGATTTCGTATTATGGCGTAATCACCAGCTTTGCTGTGTATAATTTACGGGAATGGATTTTCAGGATATACGTTCCTGCAGGCAGGTCCTGATGCAATAAAGAAAATTTATTATTGTTGATATTCTTAGACTGGTAGATCATCTGGCCATTGATATCCATGATGTCAATCTGGTCGATCGGGTAGGGCGATTCAATAACACTTCTGTTACCACTTTTCGTCGGATTAGGGTACACGCTCACGGTGTTTTGTCCCTGCTCATTCTGGTGTATTTTCACCACATTAGAAAAGCTTTCCTTACCGTCGGCAGTCGTCATTTTGAGTCGGTAATAATTTTCTCCTTTTGCCGGCTCCTCATTAAGAAAACTATATGCTCCTTTAAGGCTGGTATTTACCCTGGTATTGTAAATGTCGGCATAGTCCTTACCATTAATACCTTGTTGTAGTGTATAGCGCTCCAGCGGATCTTCGCCGGCCACTTTCCACTGCAATAAATGTGACATTCCTTCTACTTTGCCCGAAAAATCCAGCAGGTGTAGGGGTAAAGGGCTGCCCAGCATTTCGAAAGATACGCGGTTAGATACTTCATTGTAAGAATCGTTAGTGAACAATACGATAAAATAATTACCGGCCTGTTGTGGCATGGACGAGTCTGGTATGCCTCTGCTGCCAGATGGTTGCCCGTTGATATAGGTATAGCTGATCAGCGGATTCACATTCGGATCGTCCCCATCATGATAAATACCCAACCAGTCTTTAGGATTGCCCGGTCCGTCCAGCCAGGTCGCAGAGATGTATTCGCCCAGGTTATAGGTCGTTTGGTTTGTGGTGAGTGTGGTAATGGTGTCTCCAACCGAAAAATAAGTGCGCGCACCTGCTTCAAAATACTGATCTCTTAAAAAATAAGTAGCAAAATAATAGCCTTTAGGCAGGTTTGATACATTATAGACCCCATTTGCAGCAGTAATATAAGTCCATTTCACAGAAGCCGGGCCACCGGGTGTCATCCCGATTTTGTATACACCAATCCAATCATTCGTTAATGCCGGGGCATTGCTATAGGTAATGGGTACGGGCTGTCCGACACTGTAATGGGGAGAAGAGGTACTTAAAGAAGGTGAAGGTCCATAATAAAAGGGCACCCTTGCTGCAATCTCAGTATAACCACCATCTCCGAAATAGGCCACATAATATTCATTTGGCTGTGTCAGCGTAAAGTTCAGGGTTCCGTTGGCTCCATTCGTATTCTGCCAGGTTTGAGAAGGGGTCGAAGCGCCGGGAGTCTGTCCCTTTTTATAGAGGCCAATCCAGGCCGCCGGATTAGGGCTCCCATTACTAAAGGTGACATGGATTGTACTGCCTGGAGTATAATGATTGGTATCCAAGCTCACTACGGGATTAACCACAATACTATTGTATACCTTGAAGGAATCTGTTACAGACCAGGAAGACCAGCTTTGGTTACGGTCCCGATGGCGCAATCTTACATAGTGCCAGCCATTCGGTATGGTACCGGCAGCCAAGGTGTACTCATTGATATTAATACCGAGGTTTTGATCGGCAGAAGTGTCGGGTGTACTTCCCGGTACTGCTCCGAACAGGTCTTCATAGTGACGGTAACTGCTTTTTTCCGGTACAGTGAAATTGCGATCCAAGGCTACCTGAAACTCCGTAGAGTTCAATCGTTCACCTGCAGCAGACTGAAAGTTTGAGCCGCTAAGGGTAAGCGGTAACTGCAGAGAATCGGCAAAAGTATTGGTTATAGATGGGCGTACCGGCGGCGGGGCATTTTTATAGCGGTGAAAAGAATCGATCACCATATTTTCCCGTTTCCCGTATATGCTCCCGATGGAAAAAGTGGTTACATCAATCTTATCATTGATCATATCTAAATCTACCAATTGATAAGCCCATTGTGAGATGGTTTTTTGTACATCATCAAAATTTTGCTCTGTAGCCATACCCCAATACTGATCCCAGGCGGTACCTCCGGATATAATATTATATGCCGGTACATCCTTCATTTGTCCCCTTGCATAAAGGTGATGATGCGCGCCGACATGCATAAAGAACTTAGGCGATTGCATGGCATAAGGTACTACCGTATTACGGATCCAGGGAGAAATGTCGCCCACATACTGCTCTGCCTGATAAGGGCGGTGTGCAATCGTGATGATCCACTTTACCGTAGGGTCAGCATTGGCCGTATCGATTACTTTTTTGATCCAGTTAAATTGGTTGCCGCCGGTATTCTCTGTATTCATATAAGCGATTACGAGGTTGCCCGATTGGAACGCATAATAGTCTTCCGTACCGGAGTATATCCCTTTATAATGCATACTGTCCAGCACAAAGTGATTATAATAAGCCTGCATTTGCAGCGTACCATAGGTTTCATGGTTACCCACTGCAGTTTGTATAGGCAGGTAAGGAGAAAGGTAGCGGGATTTCTTCAGGTGTACATTTTCGTAATGATCCAAAGTACCCACATCTACCTGATCGCCCAGGTTAAGAATAAAAGAAACCGAATCATTATAATTAGGTCCGTATAACTCCGTCATCTTTCTTTTTGCCGCCACCATGAGTGAATCATAACGGGGTTGTGCTTTGATCTGGTTATCTCCGAGGATTAGAAAGCGCATCCGGCCACTGGCATTCGGTGCCGCTCCGACTACAGGAAGGGTACGGAAAGAACAGATGATACTGGAGTCATTATTGCTCACCACACGGTAATAGTACTTGGTTGCAGGTTGCAGCGCCTGCAACTTTACCGTATGGTAAAAATAGTTATTACTGTAACCCACATCGGTCATCACCTGTGTGCTGCCCGATAAGGTTTGATCCAAATTGTTAGGCGTAAGGCCGTAACGAACTATAGGACTCACCGCAGCACTTGTTTTCCAGTTGACAACGATAGAGCGTGGCGTAATGGCCTGAAGATAGGGGTCGATGGTCTGTGCCCGAAGCAATGCCGGCAAGATCAAGAAGACGGCTGCTATCAATCCTTTAAGTAAACTTTTGTTCATAAATTTCATTTTCCAATTGGCTGCGAAAGTACCGGCCTTATATTGCCTCCCTGTTACGCATTTATTACCCCTCTGTTACCTTCCAGAACAAACAGGTTAAACAAGGGATGTGGGTGTATTAGGGGATAATGCTTAATGATTTGAGCAGATCACATAGAAGCCATTTTCAACAAAATGAACCCGTTGTTCTGTACCAGAATAGCAGCGGTAATGAGTGCCGAATCCGGTGATCTAAGCATGATTTATAAAAAAACACGTGTACAGAAAAGTGCAATTCAAGGGAAATAGGCATAAGCCTAAGGGTCTTCCCGATTTTATATAGAATATATTATCTTTAGCGGCTCCCTTAAGTAATATTATCATGGAATTTGATTTTTATACTAGATACCTCAGCCTTGGTGAAGAAGACTTGTTCTATATCCTGAACAATCCTGAAAAGCATCAACCTAAGGCCGTAGAAAGTGCCCGTCAGGTATTGCAGGAACGAGGGATAGGAGAAGATGATTTTAAAGCCTATAAGAAAAAGACTACAGCGGCATTTGTTGATGAACGCGCGCAAGATTATGGGGAATATGATATTTTTAATAGCATAGAGGGTTCAGACCTGATAAACCCCAAAATGGATAAGTATCATAAGCGGATAATGGCATTATCAGTATTCCAGGGCATTTTCGCTTATTTCGGTATCATTATGGCGATCCGAAATATGATCATATTTGACTATTGCACGGTTGAGTCCCTTTTTGGGATAATGTACAGATTTGCCTTTTTTCCTTTACTTATCTATTTTCTTTACAAAAAAAAGCCCTGGGGATGGATATTATTTGTTTTCAATTTAATATTACCCATACCTTCTTATCTTCGATCAATATATGGTACTTTGTCCAGGGGTATGTACGATGATTGGAATATTGGATTTTTAGTGGGACAACTCGTAACGTATATCCTACTGTTCCTTTTACTCCGATTTATGTGTTTCAGATATGTACACCAATATTATGGTATATCCGTGGCGCGTCGCAAACAGGTACTGAAGTATAGTGTGCTCATTCTGCTGGCGATAGAATTTCTTTCTTATCTGTTCCGACAATTATATCCTTAAAAACATCTTTTGGCGTACATTTGCATCAAATTTTCAATAAATGTCCATCAGAATATTAGTAACAGGCGGTACTTTTGATAAAGAGTACGATATGATCAATGGTAAACTGGATTTTGAGGAAACACATGTGCCCGAAATGTTGCAATTAGGCCGTTGTACCATAGAAACCGAAGTGCGCACCCTGATGATGGTGGACAGCCTGGAAATGACGGACACCGACAGAGAAGTGATACTGCATAATTGTAAAAAAGCATCAGAAGAACGCATTCTGATCACACATGGTACCGATACCATGGCCGAAACGGCCGAGTATCTTGCAAAGGAAAATCTTGCGAAGACGATTGTGATCACAGGTGCTATGATTCCCTATAAATTCGGAAGTTCCGATGGCTTCTTTAACCTGGGTGCGGCCCTGGCCTTTCTGCAAACCTTGCCACATGGTGTATATGTTGCTATGAACGGTCGTTATTATGCCTGGGATAATGTACGTAAAAATAAAAAAACGGGCTTCTTTGAAACCCTGAAATAATCGTGGATACAAGTTTTATAAAATCGGCTAAAGAACATCAGGTACAATACCGTAACTTCTTGAAAAAGGCCAATAAGAATAAGGTGTTAGACATCTTACCTGATCTGCATGAAGAGGCCTTTACGCATGTAGACTGTCTCACTTGTGCTAATTGCTGTAAAAATTATTCTCCGCGATTTAAGATGCCCGATATCAAACGTATTGCCCGGCATCTTCGCATGAAAGAAGTGGCATTTATCGATACTTATCTTAAGTTGGATACCGAGGGTGATTATGTAGTAAAATCCAGTCCCTGCCCGTTTTTGGGATCAGATAATTATTGCAGCATCTACGAGGAAAGACCCAGAGATTGTGCCCGTTTTCCCTATACCGATGAGGATGTATTGCTCAAACAACCCGATCTTACCCTTAAGAATACCACTGTTTGTCCGGCCATGTATTATGTGATGGAGCGGCTCATTAAGTTGTAAGGACTACCGTCTGATAACGGTAATCTATCGTTAAACTTATGGACAACATGTTTTCTGTCCACGTATTGACCTAATATTGCCGGCAAAAGAGATTACTTTGAAATTCTTTAAGAAAATGATGTTCGTTTTATTGACAATCGTTGTATTGCTTGCCGCTACGGTATGGCTTTATATGCGCCAGGACAAATTTGGTGCCGTACCTACCGGAGCGCGTTTAGAACGTATGAAGCAATCGCCTCATTATAAAGATGGTGTTTTTCAGAATATACACCATACCCCCTCCCTGACAGAAGGGTATTCTATGCTGGGCGTGCTGTGGGATTTTATCGTTACCAAATATCCGCACACCATACCGGTAGACCGTATCCCTTCGCTAAAAACAGATTTAGGACACCTGAATCCTGAAGAAGACGTGCTCGTTTGGTTTGGTCATTCGTCCTATTTTATACAATTAGAAGGCAAAAAAATATTGGTAGACCCTGTATTAAGCGGAAATGCTTCTCCAATCGGCGGTACCAATAAATCTTTTCTGGGTACCGATACTTATACCGTAGCCGATCTTCCTGCTATTGATTACCTCATTATTTCGCATGATCATTACGATCATCTGGATTATGAAACCGTTAAAGCTTTAGAGGCCAAAACGGCACACGTGATCTGCGGTCTCGGGGTAGGTGCACACTTTGAAAAATGGGGCTATCCGGCCGATAAGATTATCGAAAAAGATTGGAACGAAGAAGTTGATTTGGGCAAGGGAATGGTGATCCATACCACACCGGCGCGGCATTTCTCGGGCAGAGCCTTTAAACGAAATGGTACCTTGTGGATGTCTATGGTGCTCCAGACACCAAACAAAAAAATATTCGTTGGTGGAGATAGTGGCTATGACACACATTTTGCCGAAATCGGCGCAAAATATGGTCCCTTTGACCTGGCCATTTTAGAAAATGGTCAGTACAATGATCGTTGGCACTATATCCACTGCTTACCTGACGAAGTGATTAAAGCGGCGCAGGATCTGAAAGCCAAAAAATTATTCCCGGTGCATTCCTCTAAATTCAAATTGGCCAATCATCCTTGGGATGAACCTTTGATTAAAATAAAAGAGAATGCGGCTAAAAATAACCTTCCCCTCATTACCCCGATGATTGGTGAAAAAGTAGACCTTAACAATGATCAGCAGCAATTTAAAGACTGGTGGCTGGGTTTGCATTAATAGCGCTCGAGATATAAAGTATATAATATATAATAATACAATATGACAGCCCGGGCAATCCGGGATTGGGACACTATGTTTAGGTGTATGCCAGATGTCAGCCTTGACTGGTCGCGGGTAAGTAGCAAGCGGCTTGGAATCTTTATGCGAGGGCACCCCGCCATTTTATACATTCAAAAATAATAGTACCATTTATCGGCGAAACACCCATCGAAAAGTTTGCCTACACACCTTGTGTAGATAATCAATGATGGTATAACAGATAAAAAAGCCGAAACCAGAATATACAAAACGGTTCTATGGATTACGGACAGAATACCCAGTACTTTTATTTAATTCTTTATCGAAAATGCATTAAATGGGATGTATAATAAGCGTGTAGCGAATGATATAAAAAGATGTTGATGGGGTTACATCAGCTTCAAGATGAAACAAAAATAATCATAGGTAGCATCAAAAAATAATATGCTAAAATGCAATAGAATGCTTATTTTTAAATCATTAAATGTTACACAATTATGAATTCACCTATTGTTATTTCAGAAATATTTAAAGTCCCCGCGGCGCAGATTTGGCAAGCGTTAACCGATAAAAAGGCGATGGAAACCTGGTATTTCGATATTCCTGATTTTGTCTTGGAAGAAGGGGCCGTATTTAATTTTTATGAAGGAGCGCAGAAGATGTTCCATCACCAATGTACGATACAGGAAATTGAAACCCATAAAAGACTCAAGCATACCTGGACGCATCCGAGCCACTCTAAGGGTGTTTCCGTTGTTTCCTGGACTTTGGAAGACCGGGATGGAGAAACAAAAGTTACTTTGGTGCATGATGGGATTGAAAATTTTGAAGATGCGGGTGCAGATTTTTCTAAAGAGAATTTTGAATATGGCTGGGATGGCATCATCCGTATAAACCTGCGTAATTACCTGTATCATATTGAAAGGCTGCCGTTTACAATTGAGATTAATGCCCCGAAAGAAAAAGTATGGGAAGCCCTTTGGGATAAGGATAAATATACGATCTGGACCAATCCTTTTTGCGAAGGCTCTTATTATGAAGGGGAAATCGAACCCGATGGCGATATACGCTTTCTGGCACCCGATGGTTCCGGTATGTACAGCAGTATTATGTATTTGAAGGAGCAGGAGCAAATTGTTTTTAGCCATATTGGTGCCGTAAAAGACGGAGAAGACCTTCCGGTAGACGAAGAAACGCAAAAATGGACGGGTAGTTTAGAAATGTACACGCTAACTGAAAAAGACGGTGTAACCACCTTAATCGCTGAGGTAGATATTGATGAAAAGCATAAAGCATTTATGATGAAACAATTTCCATTAGCCTTACAGGCTTTAAAGACCCTGGCAGAATCCTGATCAATAATATAACCACAAACAGATAATGGACGTGAAACGGCTGAGCCCGATGCTCTGGACCGATCGACTGGAAGAAACCATCGCCTTTTATGTAACGGTGCTCGGATTTACCTGTGCCGAATATAATGATACATGGGGCTGGGCCGCGCTACACTGCGGTGCAGCAGAACTGATGCTGGCACGGCCCAATGAGCATATGCCTTTTAAGACGCCGCAATTTACAGGGTCCTTCTATTTTCAGATCGACGCGGTAGATGACTGGTATGAAAAAATTAAAGAGCAGGTATCCATCGTCTATACTCCCGAAACCTTTGAATGGGGTATGCGGGAATTTGCCATCCGGGATAATAACGGATATATGTTGCAATTCGGAACCTCAATAGAAAACACTTAATTCCTTAAATAAAATAACAATGGCAAAAGTAAGCACCTATCTTAATTTTCCCCGACATACGGAGGAGGCTTTTAATTTTTATAAATCCGTTTTTGGTGGCGAGTTTGGCGGCATGGGCGTAATGCGCCTGGGGCATATGCCACCACAGGAAGGCGCACCGGAACTGTCGGAAGAAGATAAAAACTTAATCATGCACATTGAATTGCCGATTTTAGGCGGACATAGTTTAATGGGAACCGATGCACCGGAATCTTTGGGCTTCACCGTAAATGTTGGTAATAATGTACACCTCAATTTGGAACCGGACTCTAGAGAAGAGGCCGATCGCTTGTTCCAGGGGCTTTCAGAAGGTGGTAAAGTAACCATGCCGCTGCAGAACATGTTTTGGGGGGCTTATTACGGAAGCTGTACCGATAAATACGGAATACAATGGATGTTTAATTGTAAATAATACATATCATAAAACGTAAAGAGGGGCGGGTACTGTTGTCAGTAACCGCCCTTTTTATTTGTTAGCAATTGTATAAATTCCGAAATGTATAAGTATTTATTCCCGATTTTGCAATTGCCTTAAGCTTGTTTTGTCGAATTTTACATAAAAATTACAAAACGATAAAACAATGGAAAATAATAAGAACTTTGTAGCAATTAATTACATCGACTGTGACGATCATTATAAAGACCGTTTCGAGACTTTGTTTGCGAGCAGAGCACACGCGATCGACAGAATGCAAGGGTTTGTAGACATGCAAGTATTAAAACCACAAGACGATAGTGGCAGATATCTGATCGTGAGCTTTTGGGAAAATGAAGATGCCTTTAAAGACTGGACCAAATCGCCGGAATTTATTGAAGGACATAAAAGAGGTTTCGAAGATATCGCCATCGCGAAAAAAGAAGGTAAAACACCTCCGATGAAATCTGATTTTAAAACGTATAAAGTAATCAGCAGATAATGGACACAAAAGTAAACGAAGAAACCGCCAAAAGTGGAAAAAAGAAATGGCTTAAGCGATTAGGGGTCTTCGGCTTTTTGTTTTTTCTGATTAAGGGCTTAGCCTGGATCGCTGTTGCAGTTGCCGCCTGGTATGGCGTTAAGCTGTTTTAGCCTTTCCCGGATAGTACTACGATACAAAAAAGCGATGGANNTCCATCGCTTTTTTGTATCGTATAAATGCCTTATTATTTAAACGCTGCGGCTATTTTCTGCAAAGCCACAGGATTGCTAATCGTGGTATTGACTTCCTGCAATTTTATAGGATCCTGATCGCCTGTACCCGTAGCCAGGGGTAACTGTGCCGGAATCTTAGGTTCCGATCCAAAAATCGTTTCATAAAGCAAGACCGTGCCCAAAAAGCCCGCATCATTCAGCATATGCAGGGTATTGGTGCCAAAGCGCAACTGATCTTTGCCCTCCTTATCATATACATAACCTTCCTTACCCGCATAGGCCGCTGCAACAGCAGTGCCGAGAGGCAGTATCCCCGCATTGGGTAAGGTTTTGGCTACCGCCACTGCATTATTGGTCAGGTCTTTTTGGTATTTGTCAAACTCCTTTGGGTCTTCTTTAAAAGGCAGTGGCGACATCAGTTCGTAGACATATACGGCCGCATCCGGGCTGTTTTTGGCGGCCATAGCCATCAGCGTTTTACTGCTAGCTTTATACTTATCTAATTCCTGCAAGGCTACCGGCGTTTTCTCCTGCAAAATGATATAGTCATAATAATTACCGTCCTTATCATTAAGCGCAAAATCTTTTTCCGCAGTGGATTTCTGGGCTTTGAGGATTTCTTCAATAGAAGCACCCATTTCCACCAGTTTGTCGATCTGTAGGTTTTGATTATTCTCTTTGCATAAAGCGGCTAAAATATCTGGCATACTCACATAAAACTCTGTATGGCTGTTGCCCACAAAAAGAATTCTTTTTATGCCTTCCGCAACCGGGGCTTTGGGCTTGGCCAGACCAGCCGTGGCAGCAGCCGTTTTATTATCCGTACTGTTTTCTGTTTTAGGATCAGTACAGGCAGTCAATAATAGGGTAATGGCCGTAGCTGACAGGAATATTTTTTTCATTGATTTATTGTTTTGTATTGTTCAAAAATACAAAATTCAGTGCAGATCCGTTTTGTAAAATCATAGCAATCAACAGGATCTTTAACGATAAATAAATTTTGTGAGAATCGGAAAAGGTGTATTTTTAGTTACAGAAACGTATATAATATTTTATGGATACCACGACACAATGGTTGGCGGAAATAGACCGGTTACATCAGATCATTGCTAAGGTCGGACTGTCTGAAGCCATTAAATGGGGAAGCACGATATACACGTATCAGGAACGTAATGTAGTGGCCTGCGGTGGATTTAAGCACTTTTTCTCTTTGTGGTTTTACGATGGGGTATTTCTCAGTGATCCCTATAAAGTACTGGTCAATGCGGGTGAAGGCAAAACCAAAGCCCTGAGACAATGGCGCTTTAGCAGTATGGAAGAGATCGAGGAGCAGAAGATACTGTTGTATATCAAAGAAGCCATGCGTAATGTTGAAGAAGGCCGGATTTGGGTTCCTCAAAAATCTGAGGCAGTAAGCCTTCCGGAACAACTGCAAGAAGCGCTACAGCAAGATGCCCTTTTTCTTGCGGCTTTTGAGGCCCTGACGCCTTACAAGCAGAAAGAATATGCGGAATATATCACAACAGCTAAAAGAGCAGAAACAAAGTTAAGCCGTATAGAAAAGATGAAACCCTTGGTATCACAGGGTGTAGGCTTGCATGATAAATATAAAAATAATTAGACGATGGCAAAACCAAATAAGACGGTAACCACCGATGCGAGTGTTTCCGATTTCATAGATGCAATACCTGATGCGCAGAAAAGGGAAGATAGTTATGCCCTGATTGCATTAATGGAGGCATATAGTGGTCATAAAGCAAAAATGTGGGGCAGTAGTATTATTGGTTTTGGCCATTACCATTATCAATATGCCAGCGGCCATGAAGGTGATGCGGCACTTTTGGGATTTTCACCCCGGAAAGCAGCAATATCTCTATACATTTCCTGCGATATGGAACAACATAAACCCTTACTCGAACAATTAGGCAAATATAAAATGGCGAAAGCCTGTATCTATATTAAGAAACTGTCTGATATTGACGAAAGCGTTTTAAGGCAATTATGCCAGGATAATATCGCTTATCTCAAAAAAACATACCAGGTATCCTAAGCTTGAGCAGCATTTATGAAACAATATACAACAAATTACAGCAATACTTTTATAGAAGTCGCCGAGGACTGTCCTGCAATACAGGGCGAGGTGCCGCCACAAAAAGGAGATAAGCTTTCTGTGGCAAACATACAGTACGAAATGATACAGGCACATCCGTACCATTATACTTCCGATGAAGTAATCTTTCAATGTCATGCGGTTAAAAATGATCTTGCGGACAGCGAGCGGACTGCCGCCTTTGCCCAATATTTTTCCAGAGGCCAGGCCTGTTTAAGGACTTCTCCTTTAGCGAAGCGCTATGGTTTTGGTATACACCACGATGCAGCGGGTAAGGTTGCCTTGTATGGCAGGGAAACGGAGACCTACCATCAGTTTTGTGCCGATGAACAAGTCAAAAAAGTAAAAGCCATGCGCGCTAAAAGAGCTTAAATCTATATTTTATAATACATTAAAGAAAAGAAGCTATGGAAAATCCGATTAAAGTACAAACCAGTATTCATGCACCGGTAGACACGGTCTGGGATGCTTTTAACGACCCGGAAGCCGTCAAGCATTGGAATAGCGCGGCGCCAGATTGGCATTGCCCTAAAGCATCAAACGACTTGAGCCTGGGTGGCCGGTTTAATTATACTATGGCGGCCAGAGACGGGAGTATGGAATTTGATTTTACAGGTACTTATACCGATATTGAGGAGCACAAACGCATTGGGTACACCCTTGGTGATGGACGTAAAGTGCGCCTGCAATTTGAGCAGGAAGGCGACCATACCCTGGTGACCGAGCTTTTCGAAGCCGAACAGCAAAACCCGCGTGAGCTGCAGGAAGGCGGATGGCAGGCAATATTGGATAATTTTAAAAAACACGTAGAAGCAAAATAATAAGCACATGGTAAAAGCAAGCTATCCTTGTTTGTGGTTCGATGGGAATGCACAGCAAGCCGCGGAGTTCTATTGCTCCGTTTTCGAGAATTCCAGCATTACTGCAACCAATCCTTTTGTCGTAAAGTTCCTCTTGAATGGTGTCGAGATGATGGGTTTGAATGGCGGTCCGCAGCATACCTTTTCTGAAGCCGTTTCGTTTGTGATCGAATGTGATACACAGGCCGAAATAGATCATTACTGGGAAAAGCTGAGTGCCGGTGGCCGGGAAAAAATGTGTGGCTGGCTGGAAGATCAGTTTGGTCTGAGCTGGCAGGTTGTACCTAAAGTACTGGGCGAATTAATGAGCAATCCGGATAATGCCCAGAAAGTATTTGCCGTATTTCAGCAAATGAAAAAATTTGAAATCGCACCTTTGCTCGAAGCTGTAAAATAAAAACACTTAACCTTTAAAAAATAATATTATGGCAGGTTTTAATCCCGTACATTGGTTCGAGATCTATGTTGATGACATGGACCGGGCGAGAAAATTCTACGAAACTGTATTAGCGCAACCCATGACGGAGATGAAAACGCCCGAAGGTATGCCAATGCAAATGCTGGGCTTTCCCTCCGTATTAGAAGGCGAGGGTACTTCCGGGGCCTTAGTGAAAATGGAAGGCGTAAAATCAGGTGGCAGCGCTACTTTGGTGTACTTCAGCTGTGAAGACTGTGCTTTGGAGCAAAGCCGTGTGGTCGCTGCCGGTGGTACAATAATGCAAGCCAAATTCTCTATCGGCGAGTATGGTTTTTGTGCGGTTTGCTGCGATACCGAAGGCAACTGTTTCGGCTTGTTTTCGATGAGTTGATCAAGCGTGTAAAATTCATTTCATTAAAAAGGCTATCCCCTCACCGTGGATAGCCTTTGTTAGTATATATTTGTATGCATAATCTTATTCTTATGGAGCAAACTTTTGTCAGTGATATTTCTGCAACCTCCTTTCCCTTATCAGAGCGGGTGGGAGCCCATGCCATCAGTGTGGGGCTCTTCAATGAAATCGTAAAAGACCATCCGAAGTTTAACCATAATTCTGTACTCTCTTTAGAAGAATTGAATACTTACAGAATGAAATATATAGCTACCTATTTCTCTAAAGAAGAAGATGTACTGTCGGAAATGGAGCAAAAAGTAATGGATACCCTGGGCGACGATACCACCATTACCAATAAAATAGATGATGAAGAGAACGAAACCGTAATGACTTATGGCCAGCGTGTGGCCGATAAGGTTGCTTCCTTTGGCGGTAGCTGGACGTTTATTATTTCGTTTGGCATTTTTATCCTGATCTGGATTCTTTTAAATATTTATTTACTCAGCAACAAAGGATTTGATCCCTATCCGTTTATCCTGCTCAACCTGATCCTGTCTTGTATTGCCTCTTTACAGGCACCCGTCATTATGATGAGCCAGAACCGGCAGGAAGAGAAAGACCGGGCAAGGGCAAAGAAAGATTACATGATCAACCTGAAAGCAGAAATAGAATTAAGAGCTTTGCATGAAAAAATAGACCATCTTATTATTCATCAGCAACAGGAGCTGCTGGAAATACAAAGAGTGCAGATCGAGATGATGAATGATATTTTAGAAAAAATAGGCCCTAAATCCGCTACAGAAGCTTAATTTAATCGAATCGATTCTTTATTTTTGACAAAATATTAAAACGGATGTACGTCTACGATAGCAAAACCTGGTTTGACTTTAAATTTTTATTGTCGAAGGCAGATACCCTCAGAAAAATGTTGCCGATATTAATCATGACCTTTATTTACTGTGGAGTGATAGCTTATCTGGAAATAGAAGTACTGGAACTGTCAAAAAACAGTTGGGTCAAAAATATAAACCTACTACATTCTACCTTAGGCTTTGTTATCTCTTTATTGGTCGTTTTTCGTACCAACACCGCTTATGACAGATGGTGGGAAGGCCGGAAACTATGGGGATCGCTTGTGAACAACAGCCGTAACCTTGCCATCAAACTATCAGCAGTACTCGAATCTGAGGATAAAGAATACCGGAATTTTTTCAAGAAATATATTCCCATGTATGCAGAGTCTTTAAGGCTACATTTACAATCGGAAAGTACGCGGTTGAGCCTGGATATGAAAGAGCATCCGGAACTGCATGTATTGGAAAAAGACAAACATATTCCTAACCAGGTGGCAAAACTGCTGTACCTGAAATTACAGCAGATGTTTAAAGAGAAAATATTGACAGAGGCCCATTTCATCACCCTGAACAATGAAATATCTTCCTTTACCGACATTTGTGGCGGTTGTGAGCGTATAAAGAATACACCCATACCTTATTCCTATAATTCTTTTATCAAAAGATTTATAGCCGTCTATATCATTACACTTCCTATCGGTTATGTATTTCAACTGGGCTATTATGTAGCACCTCTTGTTACGTTTATCGCTTATGTTTTGGGTAGTCTGGAGCTGATCGCAGAAGAGATAGAAGACCCGTTTGGCGGCGATCCCAACGACCTGCCTTTGCAAAAAATCAGCAATAATATTCATAAGCACATCAACGAGATACTTTAATCTTAATTATATTTTAGGCCAAACAAAAAGGGCTGCTTCTTCCGGAGCAGCCCTTTTTGTTTGGCGAGCCCCGATTTTCGCTATTTAAAGCATGGGAACATAAGGGTTTTAACGGCAAAAAATGGGTGATTTTCCTAATGTTTTTCCTGTCATTTTGATTCACCTTTGACTTATAATTAATCATAAAATATATTTAAAAAACACTGTTCCCTATTTTTAAACATAGTAATTAATGTTTAATGTATATAAATGGTGTCACTATTTTTCACTTTAAAATCAGTTGTTATGAAGTCAACACTATTAATTATTGTGCTCGGTACAATAGGTTATTGTAGCCAGGCACAGAGTATCAGTCCTTCTACGCTTAATGCGACAGGAGGCAGCGCAGCGATCTCGGGCAATACCTACGAATGGTCGATCGGCGAGATGACGCTTGTACACACCGCCACTGCCGGTTCGATTACCGTTACACAGGGCTTACTCCAGCCACGCCCCGCTCAGGTAGGTATCAATGATGTGCAACTAACGTATGACCAACTAAGCGTTTACCCTAACCCTACAGACAATTTTGTATACCTGGAAACAAACCTGAATGCGGCTATAGCAGTACAGTACGGCTTATACGATGTATTGGGCAAGTCTCTAATGAACAAAGAATATAAAGTGGCTTCTGGCAAAGACCGTATGAAAATAGACCTGAGCCCTTTTGCAGCGGGCAACTATTTTCTGAAAGTTACTGTACAACAGCAAGGCCGTTCTTACCAGAACAGTTTTGAGATTAAAAAAATTAAATAAAACAACACCTAATCAATTTTTAATAATATCATAAATCAATTTATATGAAAAAGTTATTACTCCTTTCGTTTTGCTTCATAGCATTTATCAATAGCATTTGGGCACAGGTGCCTGGTGCATTCAATTATCAGGGTGTAGCCCGCAACGGCTCCGGAGCTGCTTTGGCCAACCAGGCGATCGGCTTGAGGATTAGTGTACTGAACACGACCAATACGGTACTATATGCAGAAACACATGCGGCCACAACCAATACTTATGGCCTGTACAATGTGCTTATCGGTAGTGGTACTGTTGTAACCGGTAGTTTTTCCAGTGTTGATTGGCTGGACGGCGAGCGTTTTGTAAAAGTAGAAATAGATCCTGCCGGTGGTACGGCTTATGTAGCCGCAGGTACCCCTACAAAATTAGTAAGCGTACCTTATGCCATGGCGGCCAATTCAGTGCAGGCCACTTCTGGCGGAGGTAAAGGTATGGTCGGTAGTGCCACGTCCAGCTTATGGTGGGGTTTTTATGAAGGAGGTGTCTACAGAGGTTACTTAGGTAGCTACTCCGGAAAAAATGAAGATGTAGATTTCGGTACAGGTGGTGGTAACACTTTAGGTAGTGTACACTTAACCATTGGCGCCAGCCCTAAATTTACCGTAGATTCTATTGGTAATGTCGGTGTGGGTACGCGTTTCCCAAGATATCGTTTACAAGTAGATGGTATTACCGGAACCTTTAATGATAATGGTATCCGTATTCAAAATACAACAGCCAATACGGGCTGGAGTTTCTACGCTTCCTCTTCGGGAGAAATGATTATCGGTAAAACGTCCAACTTAGGTACGTTTAATGCAACAACAGGTGCCTATACTTCTCTTTCTGATGCCCGTTTAAAAACCAATATCCAAAGCATAGGATCAGTATTGCCTAAACTGAAAACGCTTGATGCAAAACGTTATGAGTTTAAATACAACAACCCAGAACATATTCAATCTATAGGTTTCCTGGCACAAGACGTACAGGCAGTATTCCCCGAATTGGTAACGGCAAATAAAAATAATGAAGGTAATCCGATCGTGGAAAACCAATTAAGCATGGACTATTCCGGTTTGAGTGTTCTGGCCATAAAAGCCATTCAGGAACAACAGGTACTAATTGAAGAATTAAGAAAAGAAATAGAAGTCCTGAAAACAAAAATCAAATAAACATGTCATAAGGTTTCTGTTGAAACACCTATCGGCAGAAACCTTATACTATGCTCAAAAAAATATACAATACTCAAAATATTATTGGTATGAAAAAGTTTTTACTCAATGCGGCGTTGGCATTTACAATGATCAACATGAGCTATGCTCAGGCGCCTAAATTATTTAATTATCAGGGTGTGGCCAGAAACACCAGCGGTGTGGCTTTAGCCAATCAATCTTTGGGATTGAAAATAAGTATCCTGGAGGGTTCTGCTTCCGGTACGGTAGTATATGCCGAAACACAGCAGGCCACCACCAATGCCTTTGGATTGTACAACCTGTCTATTGGTAATGGTACGGCAGTTACGGGCACGATGGCTGGGGTCGACTGGGCTACAGGAGATAAATATATCAAAGTAGAGATCGATCCTTCTGGTGGTACAACATATACCAGCCTGGGTGCGACACAATTATTAAGCGTCCCTTTTGCCTTGTATGCTGCTAGCGGCACGCCCGGTCCTCAAGGGATAACAGGCCCTGCCGGTCCGCAGGGTGCCACAGGCCCGCAAGGTCCTGCCGGATTATCGGGTGCAACCGGTGCGCAAGGGCCACAAGGTCCGGGAGGAGCTACCGGCGCCACTGGTCTACAGGGACCCGCAGGTAGTGCCAACGTCAGCGGAGCGACCAATACCCTGATGAAATTTACCGGTGCCACCACGGGCGGCAATTCTCAATTGACCGACGACGGAACCTCTGTGGGACTTAATGTGGGTACCTTAAGCCCCAACGTTAAATTGCAGGTAAACGCAACCGGTATCAGCAACACGATGAGAGGCTTGTTAGGCACTGCTCCGGCAACCAGTATTGCCACCTCCGGATCTATATATGGCGAATCGGCAACCGGTATCGGCGTGATCGGGGTGAGTGGTACGCAAAATGGGGTATATGGCCTTTCTACAGGAACACTGGGTGGTACTGTAGGGGTAGCCACCGGTACCGGTAATGGTATTTGGGGCGTAGCTACCGGCGCCGGTATTGCGGGCTTCTTTGACGGAGGCGTCACGGGTCGCGGCATCATCGTCTCTACGGGTGCTTCCGGATTTGGAACCACCACGCCCACCAGCAGACTGACCGTAATGCAACCGGCTACACCAGTACCAGCCATAGATACTTTTCCTGCCATCACCGGTTATTCCTACACGGCTCAGGGTTGTCTGAAAGGAGGTGTATATGGTAATTACAACGGAAGTAACTATGGTACCGGGATACAAGGTATCGGATACAATGGTGTCAATAACCAGGATGTGAATAGTATTTTTACTACCGGTAATCAGGACATCGGTGTATACGGATCGGCCAATACAGCAGGGGTGGAAGGAGCTTCTGTAAATGGTATTGGTGTGGTAGGATATAACAAGAACGCTTCTTTTGCCGCAACAACCGGTGGAGGTAATGCTTACGGAGTATATGGTTATGCCAATACAATCGGGGGAGCGACTGCACCAACTACCCGTTATGGTGTATATGGCTATGCAGTAGGCGCTACAACCAATTATGCCGGTTATTTTTCCGGAAATGTGCAGGTCACCGGATCTATTTCAAAAGGTAGTGGTACGTTTAAAATAGACCACCCTGTAGATCCGGAAAATAAATACTTATACCACAGTTTTGTAGAAAGCCCTGATATGATGAATATTTACAATGGCAACATCACCACAGATGCCAATGGGTATGCAACGGTAAAATTGCCCGCATATTTTCAAGCGTTGAATAAAGAGTTTCGGTATCAATTAACGGTAATCGGTGCTTTTGCGCAGGCCATCGTTTCGGAAGAAGTAAACGCAGATAAATTTGTGATCCAAACCAATCAGCCTAATATTAAAGTAAGCTGGCAGGTAACCGGTATCCGCCATGATAAATATGCAGAGGCACATCGTGTAGTTGCAGAGGTTGAAAAAGAACCCGAATTTAAAGGTAAATACCTGCATGCTGCAGAATGGGGCAAACCGGCAGATAAAAGTATAGATGCCGTAACCCGTCCTAAAGAAACGTTGAATAGCGATAAAACAGCAATACCTGCGACCAAAACGGGCCAGCAAACAGAAAGCAAAGCACGTGCGAACACAACAGGTGGTGCGGAATTGAAAACAAAATAAGTACAGTTCATAAACAAAATCTTACCTTAAACAGAAGCGCCCCGTTTTTCGGGGCGCTTCTGTTTAAATATTTAAGCATTTGCTGAATGCGCTCGCTTCTTTCTAAGGAGGAAGAATGTTTCAATACACAAACTGATCAGGGCCAGAATGAGGCACCATTTCCAGAGGGGCATTGATGACTCAGAGGATACCTGTATCGAAGTTGCAGCATCTTGCCAATTTACAGAAGCAGGTTTTAAGGCTGCTTCAATAGTTGCCTTCTCTGCCGGTTCTAACTGAGATTCCAGGATATCATTATTAACCGCAATTAAAGTGCTGTCGTTAAGGTCATTTCCTTTGATTGTATAAAAGCCTGTTTGGCTAATCGATTTACCTACATAGATATTTGTCCCGTTTCCAAAAGGTGTTTGCGGCGGCACGGATTCCTGCCCCTTACCCCATATTTTAAAAACACTTCTGTTGGCCGTACTGAGTGGTACAAATACCGGTTGTTTACTGTTTGCCGTAATCGCATAAATAGACTGGGCGCCACTTTGCGCGCACATTCTGTACAGAATAGGCATAAACAGGTTGCTTAAGACAAAATTGCCCGATTGTTCATCTAAAGCGCTGGCCGAAAGGTATAATTTACCTTGGCCGATTGCGTATTGTGCCAGCAAAGGTTTCCCGTTTTTCATCGTCAGTATACTTTGCTGACCGGCGTTCAAGCCCGCAGTAATAGGGTAGTATTTTAGTACAGTCGGTAGTTGTACATTGGTGGGTACAGAGGCAATAACGTCTTTGAGTAAGGCATGTTCGGATTGTACACTACCTACCTGTTGCCGGCTGGTATCTTCCGCAGCAAAACTGATAGGAGCGAGTGCAGCCAATTGCTGGTTAAAAGCTGCGATATCCCGTATGTTTTTAGGGATGATGAAGAAGCTCAGTCCATTTGTCAATCCCGATTTAATAGATTGTACCAGGGCGGGAGATAGGGTAGCTATATTTTGTAAAATAATCAAATTATAACGGCTCCAGTCTTTGTCGTTTATAGCCGCGATGCCCTGTTGTTGTGTGATAAAGCCATTGGCCGGGCTTAATGCTGCAGTTATATATGGGCTGGGAGCGGCTTCTGTAAGGTTCAGCACCGATAAGGTGGCATTGGTTTTTGCCGTCATCCTAAAGGTATCATCGTAATTGATGTGTTCATCTTTCAGTACAATAGCGATTTGATGCCAACCCGGTGTATTAATGACCAAAGGAATGGTATCGAGCCGGGTAGAATCTGTAGTGAAGGAAATTGTTTTTGCGGCCCTTACCTGGTTATTGACCAATACCTGCACCGCAACTGTACTTTGTTCTTGCTTGCCCGATCTGCCTATTTTTACGACTAAGGGATTTTCCTGTCGGGTATCAATCGTCGGGTTTACAAAGTAAGCTGTATCAAAATAAAGGTTGGCAATATCTTTATGTGTATTCGTGATGAAATGAAAATTAAATTCCTTGGCCGGCTTATCTACTGCCTGACTCAGCAAGGTGCTTTTTTGTATATCAGAAAAGATATATACATCTGCAGAGGGCACATTATTATTTTGTGTGGCATTACTAACTGCCGTGACGATTTGTTGTAAACTAACCGTTTTTGCACTAATGGCTATGGCTTCAATTTGTTTCAGCGCTTCACTCTTTGTGACCGGGCGGGAAGCATACATATTGTCATTGGTCAGCAAGATATATTCCTGTGCGGGACCTTGCTGTTCTATCGTTTTTCGGGCATCTGAAATTGCCTTTTGTAACAGATTAAGCTGGCTGTTGCGGCTGGCGGCCATACTTTGGGAATTGTCTACATAAAAGACCTGAATGCCACTTTTCTGCGCAGTAGCACCCTTCCAGAAGGGTTGTGCAAAGGCGAGCACCATTGCCAATACAAATAAGATACGGCTTAAAAGTAGCCACCAGTTTTGAATTGTAGCGCTTTTTTTAGAAGTTACTTTGATGGATTCTAGTAAACGGGTGTCAGAGAAATGTACAGTTTTGTATTTCCTGAAATTGAATAAATGTATAATGATGGGTATGGCAATGGCCAAACCGGAAAGTAAAAATAAGGGGAATAAAAAGTTCATGTTACAAGTTCAAATTAGATCGTGGGCTGCTTTTCTTTACGGACAAACAGGTAATAAACGGGTAGGCCGATCAAAACGACAATAATACCAAACACACAGGTCTCCCATTTGGCAATCAACAAACCTATAGCCATAGCACCCGCCAGTATAAAGTAGATGATCGGAATAAGCGGATAACCAAACGCTTTATACGGACGTTCCGCATCGGGTCTTGATTTGCGGAGCCTGAAAATACCATAAATCGTAATGATATAGAAGATAAGGGTTACAAAGACCACATAATCCAGGAGCAGGCCATATTTTCCGCTCAGGCAAAGGATACTGGTCCACACACATTGTGCCCATAAGGCCCATCCCGGCACGGCATTTTTATTTAACTGCGCTGCTTTTTTAAAAAATAAATTATCCAGGGCCATCGTATAGAACACGCGTGCGCCCGTCATGATCAGGCCATTATTACAGCCAAAAGTGGAGATCATGATCATGACGGCAATCACTAAAGCGCCGATATTGCCAAAGATGCTGAACGAAGCTGCTGTGGCTACGCGGTCTTGCGGGGCAAAGGCAATACTGGGGCTCAACTGAGTCGCTTGATACAGGTCTCCCGTGGTAGCAGGGGTCAGCGGCAATACCGCCACATACATCAGGTTGATGGTAATATAAATAATGGTTACCAACAGGGTGCCTAAAAACAAACTGAGACCGACATTGCGCTGTGGATTTTTTATTTCCCCTGCAATAAACGTTACATTTTCCCAGGCTACACTGCTGAATACAGATCCGACCATGGCAGAAGCGACCAAGCCCAGGCCTGCCGTCAGGGTAATGGAAGAATTAAATAAATGCCAGCCATTATCGGCATTGCCGTTTATCGGCGTTGTATGGCTTAATTGAAAGCCTGTTGCCCAGTTCGCATTCCAGATATCTGCTTTTGCGGCCAGCAGAAAGCCAAAAATAATTAAGCCAAATAAAGACAATAATTTAGCATTCGTAAAAACCCTTTGAATAAGTTTTCCTTCTTTTACCCCTCTCGAATTGACCCAGGTCAGAAAAATAATGAGGGCAATAGAGACCAGCTGTGCAGGATATAGTTTAAAAGAATCACCTATAGAAAAGAGAATATTAGCATCTTTCATCTCCAGTGCAGGAATAAAGTAACCGGCAAACTTACTAAAGGCAACACCTACTGCAGCAATGGTTCCCGTTTGAATAACCGTGAAAAAACTCCAGCCATACAGGAATCCGGTGAGTGGATTATAAGCCTCTTTCAAAAAGACATATTGCCCGCCTGCTTTGGGAAACATCGAAGATAGTTCCCCATAAGAAATAGCCGCAAAGACCGTCATGATACCGGTGATGAGCCAAATAAGCATTAGCCAGCCCGCACTGCCCACATTTCGTACCATATCGGAACTGACAATAAAAATACCGGATCCGATCATCGATCCGGCAACGATCAGGATACCATCGGTAAGACTTAAACTGCGTTTGAGTGCTGTTGGGCTTTGCTCCATAGTGTATTTGTGCTTATAGGTACCAAAGTATTAAAAATAAAACAATTGCTTGTATAATCCATTATTTTTTTGTGCCTGCCCGGTGTTATACTACCATAAGGCTACAGCCCCTTAAGGCCGCGAAATCCCTTCTGCCTAATACTTCAAAGGTATCATTATAGTGTATTTTACCCACGTCTTCGGTGGCGATAAAGGCACAGGAATCAATATTGGCCAAATCGATCACATTAAGACAACCACTACCATAAGCAAAGGTGTGTAAGGGATCACTTTCATCCCGCAATAATACCTGCATGGTTTTGTCGCAAGCAAAAAAACCATCTTTAACTGCATAGGCCTGCGAGAGTAATTCGCTCATGCCATATTCAGAATGAACGACGGGCAATTGCCATTGTTGTTTTAAATAATCGTGCACTTCCATTCTGGTCCACTCTTCTTTTCTTCCTTTCATGCCACCCGTTTCCATCACGATTACATTGTCCAAAGACATAGGATAGGCTTCTGCAAAGTCCAGCAATGCAAAAGTGACCCCGATCAGTAGTATCTTTTTTTGTTTGTTTGCAGACAAGACCTGGGCTAGTTTTTCAAATTCGTCGAGATAGAAACCACTCTCGGGCCGGCCACTTAAGCGGATAAGGTCATTGACCATATACACCAGAGAGGAATGCTTTCGCTCCAGATAAGAAGGCAGCAGGCCAATAATAATATAGTCTTCTACCGCACCATAAAAATGATGAAAAGCAGACCGGTAAGCATATTCATAATATTCAGGATGGGCAATATGATGCCTGCTGGGAATCATACCCGTAGTGCCGCTGCTTTCAAAAGTCAAAGCCGTTTCGAAAAAACCTGTTTTGACTTCATGGCTTTTAAAAA
Organism: Taibaiella sp. KBW10; assembly: GCF_003852495.1. Taxonomy (GTDB): domain Bacteria; phylum Bacteroidota; class Bacteroidia; order Chitinophagales; family Chitinophagaceae; genus Edaphocola. Next base: position 226,256 of record NZ_QAJI01000004.1, read on the forward strand.
AGGAAATGGGCAGAAAGGGAATGTCCGTAAGTGTGCTTACAGCAGCCACATCAATGTGTAGGGCATTACAATAATCCTTATACAGGTTATTGGACTGATATTGGAATGAAAATAACTCCAATGCTTTTTGAGGGAAATTGTCTTTATTTGCATCCCTTAACCAGCTCAAATCCGGAAGAGCATTTGTCGACATGGTATTATTTATGTATATTTGAATGCAATAATAATACATTTAGACTTAGAAAATATAAACAATCCTATGTCATCACCATATAGAAAAATAGCTGCTGCTTTAGTTTTTATTTCTTTAGGTTTTGCTTCTTGTGATAAGAGCAAAGATCCTACCTATTCTGTCATTCCAGAATTGACGTATAAAAGCGTTAATACAACCAGTGTCAGTTATAAAGATACCGGCCGGTGGGAGATGTATTATGATTTTGTAGATGGCGATGGCAACATTGGTACCGATTATACAGATTCGGCTCTGGTGGTTAATATCAAGAATGTAACCACAGGCGTATCGTATAAATATCCTTTTCCTTATGTACCGCCTGCATCGAGATATGGAAAGAAGTACCTGAAAGGGGCTGGTTCTATTTCCTTAGCTAAAAATGTATTCTTTTTACCGCGCATTGATACAATACATGTAGAAAGAGATACCTTCAAATTTGAAGTTTTCGTAACGGATAATGCGGGTAATCAAAGTAATACCATCAGCTCTCCTGATATATTTGTACATCCTTAATTAATTCTTTCTTAGTAATTATCCTGGTAAGCTCTTCGCCGCACCAGCTTCAAGTCTTGTAAAACCGAAGATTTTACATTGATGGTGAAGTTGTAGTTCTTGTAGATTCCGAACGGTGCGATATTCAACATCATCTGCCAGCAATGTAAGTCGCGGGTGATGTTGATCGAAGTATACCCAATCGATTTGCTCACAAAGTCGTAACCCGAAGTTACATTCAACATCATTTTAGAGGTAAATCTTATGCCTCCGCTAAACGTCAGGTTGGGACTGAAGATATTCGTGTCTTTACTCGAAGCGAGGTTTCTTTTTGAATAACTTAAAGAAGAGGTTATATTAATATTCCATGGAATATTGAAATCATAATAATCATTGATGCCATTGTTGCGCAACAATAACTGTGCTTCCGCATTATTCTTTCTTTCTTTTTCTACATTTTCATCTTTATGTTTCTCTCCTCCCTGATAGTTAAAGCCCAAACCCACATTAAAGGTTCTTAATTGTAATAAAGGCCCTCCGTCATTGATCAGGTATGTTTTGGAACGATACCCGTTTTTGAAACGATAAGTGTCAAACTGGCCACTCATCGTAATATCCAGATGCTTGGCAATATTGGTGCGCGCATTCAGGTTAATAGGGGTAAGGTTATTCGAATCGGCAAAGAAATTATAGTTGGCACTCAATCCTAAACCATCAATGAGCGATATCGTTTTAGTACCTACAGAATCCTTGGTTCTTACCTTCATTTGTAAGGTATTATTGATAGATATCCCTGCAGAACCCAGGGGCATTGCATTGTTGGGATAACCGATATTACCCGGAGACAGCACATAGGGTGATTGCGGATTCGGAGGTCCGTATTCGCCCTGATAATAATATAGATAATTATAAGGGCTGTTGGCAAAACCGGGTGTATAGTTAAAGTTCAAGGCCGGGGTTAACACATGACGGATACCCATCACCTTTCCTTTTTTAAACATCTTCACCCCATAGATACGGGTATTCAGACTTGAAGTAACCCCAAAATCCCGTGTGGCAAAAAAGCCCATGTTCATAGTGGTGTCATCTCTCCTTGTTGTTGGATTATAGGTGCGGAACAATTGCTTCGTATTCCAATACTCATTATAAGGAATGTTCACACTGAAATTCACAAAGCGAAATATATTGTAAGCCGCTCCGATGCTAATGGCATGTTTGATCCCGCTACTGAAATCGGAAAATTTGATTTTATTCAGGTTAAAGGTAGAATCGTTGAAGTCGTATTTGTTCTGTGCGGCAACCATATAGGTCGCCGAGATTTTTTCATACCATTTAGGATTCCCTATTTGGATCTTACGCTGAAAAGGTGTGATCTGTGCCACGTTAAAGGTAATGTCCGGTAAGGTTATCGATCCGGTTCCGGTATTACTGCTTTGGTTATGCCTTAAGGCAACCGATAAAGCATAAGGTTTCCCCGTCCAGCTTTTGGTATAGGCTACAGAAGTCAGGTACTGGTTGTTTAAGACCATTCCGGAATTCATACCATTTACCCTGTTGTAGCCGCCGGTACCAAACTCTACCTTGGCATTAAAGCTGGCACCCGGCATAGACTTGGGATCTACCTGATGCGTCCAGTCTACCCTGAAATCTTTTTGGCTGGTCGGTCCCACATCATAGGACTCTCCGAATTTGCTCAGGCTATAATTAAGGTTAAGGCTACCATTATATTTATACTTTTTAGCATAATTGGTTGAACCGTAAACACCAAAACTTCCTTTAGAGAAAATGTCGAACTGTACCGTGGCGCCTATATATTTATTAATGTCAAAATAATATCCGATGCGCTGCAAACCCAAACCCCTGTTTTCTTCCATTGTATACGTGGGTAATATAAAGCCCGATTTCTGCTGTGGATTGATCGGAAAGATGCCGAAGGGAAACATCAGAGGTGTTGGCAAATCGGCAATTTGTAGATTAGCCGGCCCGGTGGCAATCACTTTGTTGGGAATGGCCTTGATCTTTTTGGCATAGATGCCGTAATGCGGATGATCCAGGTTGCAGGTAGTATAAGTACTTTTATAGCCATAGATCGATTGATCCGGATTCCGCTTGATCTGTTGGCTGATCATAAATGCATCGCCATATTGCGTACGGGCATTCCGTACGATCGCACGCCTGCTCTTAAAATTGTACTTTAAAGAATCATATTGAAATTTTTCGGAACCCTGCGTAAATTCCTGCTCCGATATTTTACGTCCGCTGGTATCAAAAGTAGGGTAGGCGCGCACCACATTGTTTTTTTGCTCCAATTCTACAACACCCGATTTGAGCTCAATGTCCTTTTGGGTGATGACCGCATCCCCATACAGATAAAATATATTCTGCTCCATATCCATGATGGCGGAGTCTTTAGCGCTAGAAACGATCTCATCCTCAGGAGCATCCTTGGAGATTTTAATGCCGAGTTGCAGCTCTTTGTCGGCATTGCTTAAACTATCCTTTTTTAAAGAGGCCTGCGTCACAATAGTATCCGTTTCTGCTTCGTTTAATGTTTGGCTGAATGACGGAAAGGAACAACACAGGAATGCTATAAAAGCAACCAAGTGATAGCGATACCTTAGGGGTAATATGTTAACGAATTCTATATGCATGTAAAAGCCTCGCAAAAATACTATTTCTTTTACTCCAAAAATGTTTTAAATATTTTTAATTACCTTAACCTTCTATTATATTTGCAGTCTTATAAGAAGTGTATGGAATATAGGGCTTAAAACAATAAGGAGTATCAGTATTTCGTTAGATAACGTTATGGACAAAATGAAAAGTATAGCCGCGCTATTTTTAATATTTACCTTAGGGATCAGTAATTTTTTATTTGCACAAAAGATCGTTGCGAAGGTCGTGCTTGATGCCGGCCATGGTGGAAAAGATCCGGGAGCCATTGGTACTTTTTCAAAAGAAAAAGATATTGCCCTGGCCATTACTTTAAAAGTCAGGGATATCCTGAATCGTGAAGTGCCGCAATTGAAAACCATACTGACCCGGGACAACGATTTTTTTGTTGAATTAAAACAACGTCATGAAATTGCCAATAAGGCAAATGCTGATTTGTTTGTATCAATTCACGTCAATGCTACAGCGGGTACACGTACGCGGGTATCGGCGGGGACTAAAAAAGTAAAAAAAGGTAGGAAATATGTTCAGGTACCAGTATATAAAACAATCGTAAACAGGGCAACAAGTGTTGCAGGAACAGAAACGTATGTGCTGGGTTTGACCAGAAACTCTCAAAAAGAAAAAGCGATAGGAGAATATAGTGAAACCGTAGCTGATGAACCGGGCTTACTCGATGAAAGCGATCCTACAACCGCCATTATTATTGCACAGTACTCTCAGGCCTTTTTGGGTAGAAGTGTAACCCTGGGCAGTAAGGTACAGCAAAACTTTGCAAAGGCCGGCCGGGGCAACTTTGGCGTAAAGCAAAAATCACTGGAAGTTCTGGCGGGAAGCGTAATGCCGGGTGTGCTGATTGAAGTAGGTTTTATCAACAATACAGATGAAGAAGCCTACCTGAATTCTGCCGCAGGACAAATGGCTTTGGCACAATCAATTGCCGACGCGATTAAGGATTATAAACTGGAAGTAGAAAAAAAGAAATAATTTTTTTTATTAACAAAAATGCGCCTACTTTAGTGTCATAAATTAGTAAAAAAACATGAAGAAACTAGCTATTATTTTAGGAATGGGTATTGTGGTAACCATGATCAACTGTTCTCCGAAAAAAGCAAGCCAACCGAGTGCCGCGCCGCAAATGACTAAGGCAATAGCACAAGAACAATATACCATAGCGCAATTAGCTTCAGGACAAGCTCTATATGCTGCACATTGTGGCACCTGCCATAAATTATATAAGGTAGAAACATTTAATGATGCAAAATGGAACCAGATACTCAATAGAATGATTCCTAAAACTGATGTTTCTACAACAGACGGAACATTGATCCGCGCTTATGTGCTGGCCAATGCCGCGCAAAACTAAATATCAGATAATTCATTATCGTAAAAAAACCGGGGTAAATTGCTTACCCCGGTTTTTTTATGTTTATTTTTTATTTAGGTCTTAATCACAAGTTCCCTCAGGTGTGCAAGAAGGACCTTCAGTTACCTCAATTGAAAGTACCGGATGATTACTCCGCCATTCCGTAAATGATTTTTCCAGTGTTTGTAGAAAAGCTTCAGGAGCCTGTGCGCCCGAAACCGCGTATTTACGATCAAACACAAAGAAAGGAACACCATTCACCCCAATTTGTTGTGCCTGCTCGATATCTTCCGATACTTTACGTGCATAGTCCTCATTTGTAAGGGCTTCCGTAACGGCTTCTTCAGGCAAACCTATAGCTTGCGCTATGCCCTCCAGCGTCGGTACATCAGATACATTCTTACCTTCAGTAAAATAAGCACGGAAGATTTGTTCCTCTGCCGCGTCGCCGAGCCCTTTGGTCTTGGCCAGCTGAATCAAGCGATGGGCTTTAAATGAATTCGTCATCACTGCCTTTTCAAAATCGTATGTCAAGCCTGCTTGTTGTGCCAGCTGAATCACATGCTGATGCATTTCTGCTGATTGTTCATAGCTGATTCCCTTACGCGTGGCCAAGTATTGGTATATGTTTTCGTGTGCGCCGGCATCCTCCTCAATGGTAGGATCTAACTGAAAACTTTTCCAAACGATTTCTATATTGTCCTTACCTTCAAATTGCGTCAGGGCTTGTTCATAATTCCGTTTGCCGATATAGCAGAAGGGGCACATCACATCGCTCCATACCTCTACCACCATTTTCTTTTCATTATTAAGTTCCATTGTTTCTATTTTTTGCTCCCTTAATCATATTGTTTATATATCCAATATCCGGAAGCATATACAATATACACTAAAGGATTCCCGGCCCATTATTTATTATGGCGAAGAATCCTTTAGCATTTTTGATCTTTGAAGATTAATCAATGATTGTTACAAATTCTTCTTTCGGCGTACGTACTTTTTTAAGATTTACCAACCAGTCGTTAGGGGTATCTCTGTAGCCCAAAGTAAGGATCGTTGTGCTTTTTAAGCCTTTCTCCGTTAAGCCCAATAAAGCATCCAATTCAGGTCCGTTAAAACCTTCCATAGGCGTAGCATCAACTTTCAACTCGGCGGCAGCGGCAATGGCCATACCAAATCCGATATAGGATTGACGGGCCGCATGTTCAAAATTCTGGTTTTCCGGGCGAGGTATGTACGTCGCGATCAACATATTTTTATAATCATTCATCGCCTCAGCAGGTAAGCCCCTTTGCGTAGTGGTATGATTGAAGATCGTATTAATCCTGTCCTCTGTATAATTATCCCAGGCAGCAAATACCAGGATATGAGAAGCATCGGTAATCTGTCCTTGGTTAAAGGCGATTGGTTTGATTTGCTCTTTTAAGGCCGCATTAGAAATGGCAAAAACGCGAAAAGGTTGTAAGCCCGAAGAAGTAGGCGCGAGGTAAGCCGCTTCGATAATTTGGTCTACTAATTCTTGTGGCACTGTTTCGCCATTCATTTTTTTAGTGGCATAGCGCCAGTTTAAAGCATCTAATAATTGCATTGTGTTTTTATTTTTTATTTTGAGTATACATTTTTTAAAAATTCGCTGACAGATTGTGGCGCTTTGCCCAAAAGCCGCGCTAAATCGTCAGTAACCGTGTCAAACTCCCCCGCAGCAATCGCCTGGCTAAACTGCGATAAAGTATCGATGACCACACTTGGTAAACCGGCAGCAGATAAAGCGTCGGTAAACGTTGTAACATCCGGGGAGGTATATTGAAGCTCCGTTCCGCTAGCTCCTGCAATTATCGTTCCAATTTCTGCAAAGCTTAATTGTTCCGTTCCATTCAACTCGTAAATTTTATTTTCGTGCTGAGCAGCCTGCGCAATTATATTTGCTTCAGCTTGTGCAAAATCTTCCCGTACCACAAAAGATGTTTTCCCATCTCCTGTAGGAAGGAATATTGATTTTGTTTGCAGCAATTGATCCCCTAAAAACATTAAGATAACCTCTGCATACAAATTATGCCTTAATATAGTATAGGTCATTCCCGAAGCTTTGATCCATTCTTCTGTTTGGACGTGCGTCGATACAACCGGGTATAAGGGCGCCGCTGCAGATTCATTTTTACGGACAGTACTGGTGTATAATATATGTTTTACACCGGCTTCTTTGGCTGCCGACACCACCTGCTCATGTTGCGCCATACGGGCATCGATATCGTTTCCCGATACGAAATACAGGATGTCTATGCCTGTGAATGCTTTAATCAGGCTATTCTTATCATCATAAGTTCCTATTTTTACGCCTATACCTTCGTTTTGATAGGCTTTTACTTGTTCACTTTCGGCATTTCTTGCCAGAATGGCAATGTCCGAAACCGGCACCTGTGATTTTAGAAAGTTTACTACGGCACCACCCAGTCCACCTGTTGCACCTGTTATCAGTATTTTACGCATCTTATTCTCTGTGTTTTTTAAATTTTTATTGATTAAAAAGATATATTTACTTACTTTTGGTAAGTCAAAGGTATAAAGTAAGTTATATTAAAACAAGAAGGTACCTGAATGTTTTATACTTACCTAAAGGAAACTAACATTGAAAATCAATTAGTTATGATTAAAAATAAAGTAGAGAAATTTCCAATTCATGAAGATTGTCCGGTTCGGAATGTGTTTGATCGCTTTGGAGATAAGTGGTCGGTGTTGATTTTAATTGCTTTGGATACCGTGCCGCAGATGCGTTTTAATGAATTACATAAAGGTATAGACATTATTTCCCAAAAAATGCTGACCGTGACGCTGAAGACACTGGAAGCTGATGGCTTGGTTAAACGAACAATGTTTCCGCAGATTCCACCCAGAGTCGAGTATGCGCTTACAGAACGGGGTAAGAGCCTGATTCCCCATATTCATAACTTAGTGGCTTGGTCTAAGGAGCATATGTCTGATATACAGGCTTCGAGAGCAGCCTATAATAAACAATTGGTATAGCAAATGCTTCTGCTTTCCAATGCAGGCGAGCAGCGTGGAAAATCTAAAAGTAGTATTAAAAGAGATAATTGCTTTCTAATTAGAGGGCTTTACAAGGTGAACTTGTGCAGCTCACCGGCAAGGGCATAGTCATTATTCAGCCTGGGTATTTTGTGTTGCCCGCCCAGTTTTCCGACCGACTTCATATATTGTTTAAAACTGTTTTGTTGCAGGCATTTAACTTTAGAAGGCTGTATTTTATTGCTTAAAATCAGATTGTTATAATCTTTATTCTGTGTTCTTAATGCATGGTCCAAGGTGGAAGCAAAAGCCGGCAAATTATCCGGAATGGCATCAAATGCAATCAGCCACTCATAATAAGGGCTGCCTTCATTAATTTCTAATTGCGGAGCCACAACAAAATCAATTACATGCACCTGATGGTGGCTTGCGGCATGTACCATTGCATATTCTACATCGGTTCCAATAACCTGTTCGCCAAAAATGGAAATATGATTTTTACTACGGCCTTTTACCACAATGCGATAGGGATCGATACTGACAAATTGTACAATATCGCCCATATTATAAGCCCAAAGCCCGGCATTGCTGCTGATCAGAAGGACGTAATTTTTACCTAAAGAGACATCCTGTAAGGCCAGGCGTTGAGGGTTTTCTTTATGGATTTCTTCCAGGGGCACAAACTCATAAAAAATACCGGAATTGGTATTGAGCAACATACCTTCTGCGTCCACATTATCCTGAAAGGCAAAAAAGCCTTCAGAGGTAGGGTAGGTCTCTAAGGTATCGATATCAAAACCAATACTGTTTTTTAGCTTATTCTTGTAAATATTGAAATTAGCGCCACTGTGTATCAGCACCTGCAGGCTAGGGAAGAGTTCTTTAATATTTCTTTTATCAGTATGCTCCAGCAGCCAGTCTAGATACATTTGCATCCAGGTAGGGATACCGCTGATCAGGGCAAGATCCTTTGAAGCGGTTTCGGTTACAATGCGTTTTAGCTTTTCTTCCCAGTCTTCAATGCAATTGGTTTCATAACTCGGAAATTGATTATTACGCATGTAAGCCGGCACGTGATGATTGATAATGCCACTCAGTCTGCCCGTGGGAATGCCTGCAATGCGCTCTAAAGTCGGAGCATCGGACAGAAAAATCATATTTCCGTTGGCAAAATCTGCATTTTTGGAAGTGGCCATATAGCAGAGCAATACATTCCTTGCCGTATTGACCTGGTTGTGTATCGATTCTTTACTGATCGGGATATACTTAATTGGATTAGTGGTGCCGGACGTTTTGGCAAAATAGAGCGGTTTTCCTTTCCATAAAACATTGACCTTGCCTTCCTTGATTTGTTCCAGATAGCCTTTTATGCTGTCATAATCTTTTATACCCAGCGCCTGTGTGTATTCTTCGTATTGGTGTATGTCTTTAAACCGGTGATCTGTACCAAACTGCGTTTTGGTTCCGGTTTTGAGGAGTTCAGAAAAAATTCTTTGCTGATCGGACACGGCAGTGCGCATCTCTTTTTGGACCTTCTTATGTATAATAGCAGCGTATGGCTTCGCGAAAAATGATTTTATTTTCATAACAGAATAATCTTAGTGAAGTTACTGAAATCAAGATATAAGAAAAAGCCAATTTATTATTGATTATTAGCTAGTTATGGTTCATTTTTGAAATATGGAGCTAAGACATTACGCAACACTTCTGGCAATTTTGTTTTCCTTTTAGCCAGGGGATCAAAAAAGGCTAAAGTCACGGATCCGCGGTTGATGAGTTTGCCCGCTTCATTATACAGTTCAGAATGGAAAGTCGTAAAATGGCCGTCCGGCAATTCTTTGAGTATCGTTTTTACAGTAATCAGGTCATCATAATGGGCCGGACGCAGGTATTCGCAGTGCATGGAGGCTACAGGCATAATGGTACCTTGTTCTTCCAGTTCTTTATAAGTAAATCCAAGGCTGCGCATCGCATCTCCGCGGCCTTGTTCATAATATAACGCATAATACCCATAGTATAAGTATCCCATCTGGTCGGTTTCTCCGTAGCGAACCCTTATTTTTGTTTCGTGTACAAACATGGTTTTGTGTAGAAAAATAAAACCCCCATGGTTTTGTTTTCCAAAGGGGTTGTATATGCGGTTAATGAAAAAAATTAAGCCATATTGTGGAAAACGCGCTGTACGTCGTCATCCTGCTCCAATCGCTCAATCAGTTTAAAAATATCATCACTTTGTTCTTCTGTTAGTTCTATTGTATTTAAAGGCATCCACTCCAGTTCAGAACTGATCGGGGTAATGTTTCTTTCTTCCAATGCTTTTTGCATGTTTCCGAATTCGGTAAAGGTACAGTGTACAATGATGTTGCCTTCGCTATCTTCTCCTAACTCTTCCAGGCCGGCGTCGATCAGTTCCAGTTCCAGTTCGTCAGCACTCAATCCTTGGGCGCTCAATTTGAAAACCCCTAAGTGGTTAAACAAAAAACTAACGGAACCACTGTTGCCCAGTGCGCCGCCCCCTTTATTGAAATGGGTACGGACATTTGCAACGGTACGGGTGGTATTGTCGGTTGCTGTTTCTACCAGAATAGCGATGCCATGCGGGCCATATCCTTCATATAAGACTTCGTCGAAACTGCTGGTGTCTTTTCCCATTGCATTTTTAATCGCACCTTCAATACGCTCTTTTGGCATATTGAGCGATTTTGCATTCTGCATGATGCGGCGTAAGGCAGGATTGGTATCGGGTTCAGAACCCCCAACTTTTACGGCAATGGCAATCTCTTTTCCAATACGTGTAAACTGTTTAGCCATTCTGTCGTAACGTGCAAACATTTTCGACTTACGTACCTCAAATATACGGCCCATAGTATTTTATTGTTATTTAGGTTTAAATATTGTGCCACAAAATTAATGTATTTTCAAACAATAACAAATCAAACCAAAATGCTAACTTCGCCCGCAAATCATCTATTATTATGCACGATTTAGAATCCTTTTTAAGTCATTTACATTTTAAAGACCTTATCCGTTCCGGAGCGTACAAGCCTTTGCAAATGGCGAATACCATCACGGCTTTACGCAATGGAAATTTTGATTTTGAACAGGCAGATATTATCTTATTAGGTTGTGGAGAACGCCGGGGGGGGACTTTTGCTTCTTCTTATTCTGATGCCCCCAATGCGATTCGCAGCGCTTTTTATGAATTATATAATTGGTATCCGAATATTGAGATTGCCGATCTGGGTAATCTGGTGGAAGGTGCCTCGATTGCCGATACAAAAGCGGCATTAAGAATTGTGTTGGATACACTCTATACCGCAGGGAAAATAGTGATTCTTTTAGGCGGATCTCAGGACCTGACCTTACAGCAATATGAAATCTTCAAACAACATCAGGAAACGGTTGATGCGGCAGTGATCGACAGCCTCATTGATCTGGAAGACGAAGAAGCCTGCAGCGATACCAGTTTTTTGATGGAGATGCTGACTTCGCATCCCAATTATATCAGAAATTACAGCCATATTGGTTTTCAGAGCTATTATACCAATCCTAAAATGTTGGAAACCCTGGATAAATTACGGTTCGACTTTTTTAGATTGGGTACCGTGCGTGCGGATATGGACGAGATGGAACCGGTATTGAGGAGTTGCAGTTTATTAAGTATAGACATTAATGCGATCAGAAGATCAGATGCACCTTTTAACCCGAAAGCCTCGCCTAACGGCTTTTTCGGAGATGAAATGTGCCAGTTGATGCGGTATGCCGGAATGAGTAAAAACATGCGTTCTTTGGGTATTTACGGGTACAACCCGGAACAGGACAGTGAGCAGCAAGGCGCTAAACTCATTGCGCAAATGCTTTGGTATTTTGTAGACGGCTATAGGTTAAGAAGCTTGGAAGCCGATTTGTCGCAAACAGATCAATTCCTAATGTACAACATCCATTTTACCGATAACAATACGGTTTTCCTGAAAAGTAAACTGACGGGCCGCTGGTGGATGCAGATGCCAGACCAATCTTATATTCCCTGCTCTTACAACGATTATCAGCATGCGGTCAACAACGAGATTCCCGAACGCTGGATGCGTGAACAGGAAAGACTATTGTAAGGATTCAAATCATAATATTAATAATGCCTGATGATTATTTGTTTCATCAGGCATTTATCTGTACGGTGGGTTTGTATTCTTTGGCCATAAGCTGTACTTTTATAAAAGTACTTATTGAAAATATACTTGCTTTATGAAACGATTTAAATTGCTTGTCGGCTTATGCCTGCTCTTATGTTATATTCCTTCTTTTGCTCAGGGAAATGAAAAAGAGATCAAAGCAATGTTGTTGCAGCAACAAGAGGCCTGGAATGCCGGTAATGTTGCACAATATATGAATGGGTATTGGCGAAATGATAGTGTCGCTTTTATCAGTAAAAATAAAACGACCTATGGTTGGGATAATGTGTTGCATAACTATCAGAAAAGTTATCCCGATAAAGCTACGATGGGTGTACTGACCTTCTCCGATCTGAGTCTGCATCGCATTGCCGATAACCAATATTTCGTATTGGGTGCCTGGGCTTTAAAGCGGGCAAAAGGTGATGTCGGAGGGCGTTTTCATCTACTATACCAGTTCATTGATGGGCAATGGCTGATCGTAATGGATTATACGAATTAGCAGATATAATTTCGTATTCGTCATGCCGACGAAGGAGAATTCTCTTTAGTATTTTTAGTTTTTTCATTCCGCTTCGCGGCATTCGAAAGCACAAACAGGCATTATGCGTCCCCTTCCTTATGAAAGTAATCATACACAATCCTCGCTTTGGAAGCGCCGATCGTCATGGTTAGTTCCCTTTGGGTCATTTGCTTGATCTTGGATACTGAACGGTATCGCTGCAATAAGGTCATCGCCGTCTGCGCACCAATACCCGGAATATCTTCCAACTCATTTTTGATCGTGCCTTTACTGCGGATATCGCGATGAAAGGTAATCCCAAAACGGTGTACCTCATCCCGGATACGACGGATGAGTAATAAGCTGCTGCCGTTATATTCCAGTTGAAGGGGATCACTATCTCCCGGGAAGAAAATACTTTCCTCTCTCTTAGCCAGGCCCACGACCGTCATTTTGCCAAGCAATCCTAAAGCAGTAATACTTTCCATCGCGGCGCTTAACTGACCTTTACCGCCATCGATGATCACCAGTTGTGGTAAGGGTTTATTTTCTTTGAGCAGGCGGGCATAGCGACGGTGTACAATCTCCGTCATAGAAGCAAAGTCATTAATGCCTTCTACCGTTTTGATGTGAAAATGCCGGTACTCTTTTTTATAAGGTAATCCCTCTTTAAAGCAAACCATAGCTGCTACTGGAAAACTGCCCTGGAAATTGGAGTTATCAAAACATTCAATATGTATCGGTACTTCTTTGAGCCTCAGGTCTTTTTGTAATTTTACTAAAGTGACGTTCATGTCTTTTGTCGCATCCTTATCCAAATGGAGTTTGGTTTTCAGTTCCGACTGCCGCATGTATTCTTCCGCATTTTTATAACTGAGATCGAGTAGTTTCTTCTTATCGCCCCCCAAAGGAATGGTTTGTTGTAGATGAGACTCTTCCGTTTGGATCTCGAAAGGTAAGATGATCTCTCTGGCCTGAGATTGAAATTTAGGCCTTAAAAATGCAATCGCATACGCAATCAGGTCTTCTTTCGTTTCTTCCAGTTTCTTCTCTATTTTCAGGCTCTTACTTTGTACGATGCTCCCATCTACCACCACCATATAGTTGACAAAAGCCAGGGTTTCCTGATCGATGATGCTGGCAACATCCAGGTTGCCCAATCGATTATGCACTACCGCCGATTTGGTATGGAAACCCTGCAAAACAGATATTGTATCTTTGGTATGTTGTGCTTTTTCAAAGGCAAGTTGTTCTGCCTCTTCCTGCATTTGTATTTTAAGGTTTGATAACACACCACTAATATTTCCTTTCACGATTTGCTTTACCTGTTGTACATCATTCAGGTAGTCCTCTAAAGTTTGTAAGCCCTCGCAAGGCGCTTTACAATTGCCAAGATGGTATTCCAGGCATTTTTTAAACTTTCCTTTGTTGATGTTTTCAATACTCAGGTTCAGGTTGCAGGTGCGTAAAGGGAAATGCTGCTTCATCAGGTCCATTAAGGTATAGATCTGGTTGACAGCCGTATAAGGCCCCAGGTATTCAGAGCCATCCTTTACAAATCTCCGGGTAAGGTATACCCTGGGGAATGATTCATTTTTAATGGTAATATAAGGATAGGTCTTGTCATCCTTAAGACTGATATTATAAGGGGGTTTAAAATGCTTGATCAGTGAGTTTTCCAATAAAAAAGCATCATGCTCATCATTAGTCACCGTCCATTCAACAAACACGATCTGGGTGACGAGTGTATTGGTTTTAATACTGTCGATCTTTTTGACAAAATAAGAACTGACCCGCTTTTTCAGGTTTTTAGCCTTACCTACATACAAGAGTTTCCTGCCGCTATCGTAATAACGATACACGCCGGGAGAATGGGGTAAAGTAGGGGAGATCTCCCCCTGGAACTGTTCTTTAGTCATGTGATGAGCAAACGAGTCTTAAAAAGATAATGGACTACCTGCCGGGATTTCATAAGGCGCTTTTCCGGCCTCGAAAATACGCGTCTGTTCGGAACCTTCTGTCGTGATCTGATCGCCACTCACGCGGATCCAGTTGCCTTCTCTTAATCCGACTACCGGGATTATATTTTGAGTATGAAATTCCTTAATGCGTGTTTCCCGCGTTTCGCCATTATGCTTCAAATCCGGATTGGGATCTAAATAATGCGGATTAAGGTTGAAGGGAACTAATCCCATCGTCGCAAAACTTGGTGGGTAAACAATCGGCATATCATTGGTGGTCTGCATATTCAGCCCGCCGATATTACTGCCCGCGCTGCTGCCCAAATACGGCGTGCCGTTCTGTACGGTTTCTGCAAGCAGCGACATTAAACCCAACTCATGCAATTGTTTGACCAATAAAAAGGTATTACCGCCTCCGGTGAAAAAACCTTTGGCTTCTTTGATGGCTTTGGCTTTATCCTCAAAAGTATGTAAGCCGGTTACTTTTATTTTGATCTGGGCAAAGTAATTGCTTGCTATAGCTGTATATTCCTCATGGGAGATACCGCCCGGACGGGCAAAGGGTACAAATATAATTTCGTCTACGCCCCGGAATAAACGGATGATTTCTTCTTTAAGATAGGCTAAATATTCGCCTCCGAATAGGGTGGAAGTACTGGCCAGAATAATGTTCTTCATTGTTTGTTAGATGTACCGCAAAAATACAAAATCTGTTTTGTCTTACAGGGCTTTGCAGAATATTTGTGAAATAACAGATTGTCTTTGCTGCATTACCGAATAACAAATGCAGCGCAGGAAGAAATAGGCGAATGGAAACGGATTAATTATGGGCTTGTCTATTACACTTAATTCATGATTTGGTTCAACTATTGAACAGGGATTTTAAGGATGCAAAAGGAAGTAAAATATTTATCATTTGTGGGAAATCCCTTCTTGTTTATATATTTATAAAATTACATTTGATGTAAGAAGTATATTAATTCCGGTATACTTAAAAAATATTTTTTATGAGAAAAATTGCTACGCTATTGCTCCTTGTTTGCTTTGCCGGTACACTATTCGCCGGAGGTACCGCAGATAAAAGAAACAAATGTAACTTTTTTACAAAACGGTACAAATCGGTGGCGCGTATTTCTATTCTGGTGCCGCTCTGCTATCAGTCGAATGCCAGCTGTAATGGAAACTACAGAGAATATTTACATCCACAGTGTAGTCAGAACTGTGGTTTTCAGGAAGCCTGGGCCGGCCCGGGTGGCTTGGGTTCTCCGGCATTAGGTACCTACGGTTATATTACCCGGAATATCTGTTCCAGAGGAGAATTGATGGATGACCTTTCCGTACTTATGTTACCCGACCAAAACGGAAGTCAGGCAGCAGCTGCCAGTGACAAAATTGAAGAATCTTTGGTTACAATTGCCAATGCGGAATTTATTGATGCAACCCGGACGATACAACTGCTAAACATTTCCGGACATATGGTTTTGCAAAAAGGGTATGGAATGCAATCTAAAGCAAGTTTTTCGGTTTGGAGACCTACTGATGATACAACAATCCAGGTCGAAGATACCGTTATGGATGCCAGTGAAGTATTAAGGCAGTTACAAATACGGGTAACGGATAATGGTGTGGTTTTTAGTGGTAATTTATATACACCAAATATACGCCAATTCTTTACGATCCGTGAGACCGCTACCGAAATCAGTGTTGATTTTAGTGGCATAAATTTAAATGTTCCTATTCCGGCCTCCATACCATTTGATGAGGTTGCGGTAAGAATTGAAGGTGATGGCCTGCCCAATAATACAGGAAATTTACAAACCTTAAGTTCAAAAACCCAAATAGCTATTGATAACAAAAATATTCTGTTTGATGTTTATCCTAATCCTACCGGCAATGTTTTTAATATTGAATTTTTAAATTACAATGAGGGAGGAATGACAAACATCCAGTTATTTGATGTAACCGGAAAGCGCGTGCGGGAGATTTTTAAAGGGGAAATGCAAAAAAATGAAAAACGTATTTTCAATGCTGATTTGAGCAATTTGCCTAGCCAGACCTACTATGTATATATAGAAAGCGGCGGGCAGAAATTAATCCGCAGTGTAGTTAAACAATAAGACTGAATATCAATAAATAAGGTAGCTACACAAAAAAGTGCCCCGTAATTATACGGGGCACTTTTTTGTGCTTCATTTTTAGGGACTGTAATAAAACATGTATATAAAAAGATCTTCTTATCGGACTTCATTGATTTTATAGCGCATATCCTGTTACCATGTAAATCATAATGGCGGGGAGTAAGCGACACACCTGAATAGAAAAAATCTATTTTTTAAGGATAGTAACAGTAGTCCCTTATTAAGGAACAGAATATGATTTTCATGTTCCGGATAGACAAATGCTTGTGACTATGCTCAAGGTATACAACAATATCAATAATTCATAGCATAGTGAAAATATTTGAAGCGTATTAACGGATTGTTCGCATCTAAAGAATAGGAGGCTGTTTGTATAATCAATATAGTCTTGATTTTTTGGCGGTACCTTTTGCATCAAGCAAAAGGTCGCAATCGCTATAAAGGCAAATCAAAAAAATAAAGAAAGTATTTGTCTCCTAAAAGTGGATACTCAATATGTATAAAATAAAAAAGCCCCTCTAAAGGGGCTCAATTAAAGTACTGTTCAACGATAATACTAAATTTATATTGGGGGGGCATACAAATTTAAAATGGTAATTATAAAGCCCCTGGAAAGGGGCTTCCTACATACTGTACTGTTAACTATGAGCCGCAAATCTACTTCGATTGGCTGTATGAACAAGGTTAATTGAAGTTAAAAATGTCCTGTATAAAGGTTGCATTCCGCAATTACATATTAAGTGGCGAACTTGGATAGCATTCCAAAACCATTTTGACTATGTTCCGTACAGATACGGCTTTTCCTTCCGGACGGTCCGTATACATGTACATTCGGATTAGAAAAAGCTTCTGTTGTATAATTAGAAAATGGTACGCCGGAAACCAACGTACCATACTTTAGTAAGGTTAAAGTTGTTAGGATACAACTTTTGGGATTTGCCTGTTGTTTTCCGTAGCCAAGTTGAAAAATGTATGCATTTATAGCTTACATTTAAAACGATATACTCGGAAGCACATCACAAGTGCTACATTGGGCAAATATTGTCGAGACGACTAGATTCGAACTAGCGACCCCTTGCACCCCATGCAAGTGCGCTACCGGGCTGCGCTACGTCTCGAGCAAAAAAGAACGCCTTTCAGCTGTTCAGGGATATTTAGGGTGGCAAATATAATCAAAATTTCTTTTTTTCAATCCCTAAAAAAAATAATCTTTGCACACAATACATGGAACACGTACACACAACCGATCATCGCTTTACAGAACTGGGCATTTGCGTGCTGATACCTACTTATAATAATGCAGGCACCCTAAAGCAAGTAATCGAGGAAGTGTTGCACTATACGGGCAATGTACTGGTCGTAAATGATGGATCGACAGACCATACGGCTGAAATTTTAGCGGCCTATCCACAAGTGGAACAGCTGTCATATACGCCGAACCAAGGCAAGGGCAATGCCCTGAAGCTAGGTTTTCGCAGGGCTTTGGCATTGGGCTATACTTATGCCATTACCATAGATAGTGACGGACAGCATTATCCTGCAGACTTACCCTTATTTGTGGATGCGATTGCGGCCCAACCGAACAGGCTTATTATCGGAGCACGTAACCTTAACCAGGAGCATGTACCGACCAAAAGCAGCTTCGGAAATAAATTTTCAAATTTTTGGTTTTGGGTAGAAACGGGTATCCGTTTACCCGATACCCAATCGGGCTATCGCTTGTATCCTTTAGCCCAAGCGGGTACCCTGCGTTATTTTTCGGGTAAGTATGAACTGGAGATTGAAGCACCCGTGCGCATTGCCTGGAAAGGCGTGCCGGTTAGTTATATTCCTATCCAGGTTTATTACCCGCCTGCGGCAGAGCGGATATCGCATTTCCGGCCTTTTAAAGATTTTACAAGAATCAGTATTCTGAATACTTTCCTGACTTTTATTGCTTTGTTATGGATTCATCCACGCAATTTTATCAAGAAATTATTCACTAAAGAGGGTTGGAAGGCCTTATACCAATCCGTATTATTGAAACCGGAGGAGTCGAATGCCCGGAAAGCCTCCAGCATCGGCTTTGGGGTGTTTATGGGTATCGTCCCGATCTGGGGTTTCCAGTTGGCAATCGGTATCCCCTTGGCTATCTTTTTCCGCTTAAATAAAGGGCTCTTTATACTCGCTGCCAACATTAGTGTATTTCCGCTGACGCCGGTCTGGTGGGCCTTAAGCCTTATGGTCGGGAAATGGGTATTAGGCTATGAAGACTGGACTTTTAAGTTGCAGGATATGAGCCTCACACAATTTAAAGAAGCGGGTGTAGCTTTCTTTTTGGGTGGTACAATATTGGCGCTTGTGTTAGGTGCGGTAGCCTATCTGATCTCTTTATTATTGTTCCGCCGTTTCCGTGAAATACGCCGGGAGCATCATTAACATTCCTATACCGCTTTTAATTATCTTTACATAAACAAGATCTGCTCAGGAAGGACCGCATGCTGCGCTAAGCCAATGGTGTATTCCTGGAGACAGATTATGCACTATACCTAATTAATAATGCCTATGACATTGTCGGATATTGCCCTACATCGTTTAGTGAATCAGCAAATTACCGGAGGAGCGATCTTTTCGGTCACCGAGATGCTGGAATGGTTTGGCGCCATACAGGGCCAGGAATATGCCCATGCTAAATGGGCGCTGGGTCTGCGTTTGCCACAGCTCAAAGAGAAAGATATAGAAGCAGAACTCACGAAAGGTACCATATTGCGCACCCACCTCCTTCGTCCCACCTGGCACCTGGTTTCTGCAAACGATATTCGCTGGCTGTTGCAGCTGACTGCGCCAAGAGTACATGCGCTCAATGCCTATCATTACCGGCAGGCAGGCCTGGATCAGGCGATCTTTAATCAATCTATAGATATAATGGGAAAGGCTTTGTCCGGAGGGCAGCAGCTAACCCGCACTAAACTGAATGAACAACTTTCGGCACATGGCATCCCATCAGAAGGAGGACGGTCAACTGCTCTTATGATGTATGCTGAGCTGGAAGGGATTATCTGTAGTGGTGCAAGAAAAGGAAAGCAATTTACTTATGCACTTCTGGACGAAAGAGCGCCGGGGGCAATAAGCCTGGACCGGGAGGAGGCACTTGCCCGCCTGAGCAGGCAATATTTCTTCAGCAGGGGACCAGCCACCTTGGCCGATTTTGCGACCTGGTCTGGATTGACGCTTGCAGATTGCCGGAAAGGACTAGTGCTTGTTGAAAATTTGCTTCGGAAAGAAATCATAAATGATACTCCCTATTATTGTGCCAGAGAATTGCCACTGGAAAATCCTTCGTCGCGCACGGTACAACTTTTACCGATATATGATGAATATATTATTGGTTACAAAGACCGGTCGGCCTATCTTCAATCCAAAAACACAGCGGGGCAAAAAGCTTCTTTTACCTTTGATAATATTGTAGTGGCCGGTGGACAGATCGTCGGCACCTGGAAGCGAGCATTTAAATCAAAGCATATTGAGCTGACTATCAATATTTTTGAATCCTTATCTGGAGTGCAAAAACGTGCACTGGATCAGGCCATCGAACAGTTCGGTCATTTCCATGATCTGCCGCTGCAAGTCACCTGATCTTACTCAGGATTCGACTTCCCAGTTTCTTCTGATCCAACTGCCGACGACCTCATCGGTCAGGTCAAATTTTACCGGTACTACAGAAGCGTAACCCTGTTTCAGGCTTTCCAGATCCGTATCATCACCCATATCGTTATTCACGAATTTTCCGGTCATCCAATAATATTCGTTACCGCGGGGATCCAGCCTTTTCTCAAAATTTTCTTTCCACTGTGCACTGGCCTGGCGGCATACTTTGATGCCTTTAAACTCCGCTTCAGGTACTCTGGGTATATTCACATTGACCAGGAAATTTTCGGGTAAGCGACTACTCAGCATTTGCTCGGCTATGGTACGTACTACTTTCTTGGCAACGCTGAAATCAGCATCCCATTTAAAATCCATCAGTGAAAACCCAGCTGCGGGAATACCGTTGATAGCGGCTTCCATGGCGGCAGACATTGTTCCGGAGTAGATCACATTGATCGAGGCATTAGAACCATGATTGATGCCGCTTAAACATATAGTCGGTTTGCGGTGCAAGACCACATCCTGTGCCATTTTCACACAATCTACCGGCGTGCCGCTGCATTGGTAAGACTCAATGCCGAGTTCATCAAAAAGGTGTACCCGTTCTAAGCGTAAGGTATTGCCAATCGTTACCGCATGACCCATGCCTGATTGGGGGCTGTCGGGAGCCACAACGATGATCTCTCCGAGGTCAATCACCGCATCTATCAGGTTTGCAATGCCGGGTGCGGTAATGCCATCATCATTCACGATCAGTATAGTGGGTCTGTAACTCATGGTTTTAAATTGCTAATTCGGGTACAATTTTACTACTTTTTTACCAGCCTTGCCCATTATGTTTTTCCCGAAATGATTTTACATTTCTTTTATTTCTAAAATCCTCATTTTAATTATAAGTTTGCTATCTAAAATCACCTCTTTTGGCAGCAGTAAAACAATTAGCCGGACAAACCCTTTGGTATGGAATGAGCAGTGTGGCCGCAAGGTTACTAAACAGCTTGCTCATCCCGATTCTATCCTATTTGCTGAGTTCCAGCCAAGGAATGATTGACTTAGGTGGTGTATCGCTGATCTATGCTTATTTTGCCGTGCTTAATGTGATTTTTACCTACGGTATGGAAACGGCTTATTTCCGCTTTTGTGCCGCCGACAAAGAAAACCGAAAGCAGATCTTTAATACCGCTTTCGGATCCTTACTCATCAGTACGATCATATTCTGTATACTCTTGTACCTGCTCCGGGTGCCGATAGAGCAGTTTGTGGAGCTGGGCGGACATACTGAATATATTACACTGGCGGCTATTATTCTATTCTTCGATACCTTGCAAACGATCCCCTTTGCTTTATTGCGCCAGGAAAATAAGCCCCGGAAATACGCATTTATCAAAGTATTCGGGATTGTCCTCAATATACTTGCCGTTATTTTCTTTATCGTTTTGGTACCCAAACTCGCGCAACAAGATCCGAATGGCTTTTTTGCCGATTTGGGGCGGCAGTTTAATGTGGTTTCTTTTGTATTATTGGCCAACCTGTTGCAAAGCGTATTTGTGTTTTTGATGCTGTTTCAGGAATGGAGGCAATTTTCTATTCGTTTTGATACCGCTCTTTGGCAAAAGATGTTCCGTTATAGTTCCCCCATGATTATCATCGGTCTGGCGGGTATGGTGAATGAAGTAATCGACCGGCAAATGCTGGTGAAACTCATCGACGGGTCTAAGGATTATGCCATGAAAATACAGGCCATTTATTCGCAGAATTATAAGTTGTCTATCGTCATTACCTTATTTGTAACGGCATTCAGAATGGCGGCCGAACCCTTCTTCTTTAGTAAATCGCAGGATAAAAATGCACCCGAATTGTATGCCAAAGTCATGAAATGGTTTGTGATCACCGTTTGCCTGGCCTTTCTGACCACTGCTCTGTTTATAGATGATGTATGGAAATACTATATGGGGCCTTCTTACCGCTCCGGATTATACATTGTACCGGTTCTGCTGATTGCCAATGTATTCAGTGGTATCTATTATAACCTTTCGATCTGGTATAAAATTACCGATAAAATGCGCATCGGTATTTATATTACGGTATTTGGTGCAATCATTACTTTCGTGGGCAATTACCTCTTTATTCCCAAATTTGAAATGCTGGCTGCGGCCTGGACGACGCTGGTTTGCTACTTTAGTATGGTGATTGTCTGTTACATATGGGGACAAAAGTATTACCCGATCCCTTATCCGATGAAACGAATTTTAACGTACCTCATCGCTATAGTTTTGCTATTTTTAATCCACAAAGGGATAATAGGTTATCTGCTGCCGCATGCCAATGTATATATGCGTTTGGGTTCCGGTATCTTATGGTTTGTTTGTTTCTTATTATTAATCCTTAAACTGGAACGAAAAGAGCTGGCTTCTATGCCGCTGATTGGTAAATTCTTAAAATAATATCCGCAAAAAAATACGTCAATATATGAAACTTATTTTATGGTCTTTCGCTACCGCTACATTATTACTGGCTTCCTGTACTTCTAATGGAGACAACACGACTTCCCCTGAAACGACAACACAGCAAGAAGTAAAAGTGCCTGCTTTCAATGCAGATAACGCTTATAATTATATTCAGAAACAAGTAGACTTTGGCCCGCGGATTCCCAATACACCAGCCCAGGAGCAATGTGCCGCCTGGATGGAAAGTGAATTGAAAAAATCCTGTGATACCGTGTACCGCCAGGAAACTTCATTTACTGCGAAAGATGGCAAAAAACTGCGTTGTATCAACCTGATCGGGTCAATTAATCCCAAAGCAACTCATCGCCTTTTATTACTGGCGCACTGGGATAGCAGACCTTGGGCAGACCAGGAAGATAAAACCAAACCCGTACTGGGTGCGAATGACGGAGCAAGTGGGGTAGGCGTGTTGATGGAATTGGCAAACGTTTTGAAACAAAATAATTTTGGTGGCGATATGGGGATTGATATCCTGCTGACAGATGTAGAAGATTATGGTAAATCAGAATGGGGAGAAGATTCTTATGCATTAGGTACTCAGTATTGGGCCCGCAATCCGCATGTGCCTAACTACAAAGCTATGGGCGGTATCCTTTTAGATATGGTTGGTAGTAAAAATGCCCGTTTTGCTTTAGAAGGATTTTCAAAGCAATTTGCCGGTGCGATACAACAAGGCGTATGGGAAGCGGCAGCTAAAGCCGGTTATTCCTCTTATTTTGTTTTTGAACAAGGCGGTACAATTACGGATGATCATGTACCGGTAAATGAGATTGCTAAAATTCCTACCATAGATATCATCGATCTTCCGGCCAATTCCAATACGGGTTTTGCGCATTACTGGCATACCACCAAGGATGATATGAGCAATGTAGACAAGAATACACTTAAAGCAGTAGGGCAAACTTTATTGCATTATATCTACAATTTATAAACTGCTTTTTAATATTATTTCAAACGAAAATACCATCCGATGACTTTTGATTTTGAGCAAGACTATACCCTGGAAGATGAGCGGGTCATCTTAAGACCTTTGGCCCTATCTGATTACGAGCATCTGTTGCCTTATGCCCTTCATCAGCAAGATATATGGACCTACTCCCTGATACAGGCAATAGGTGAAGACGGTTTGCAGCATTATCTGACCCTTGCCCTTGAAGGCCGTAAAGAGCGTAGAGAATATGCATTTTCAGTTTATGATAAACAATCCGGTACTTATGTGGGCAGTACGCGTTTTTACGATATTCAGCTCTCTAATAAATCGGTACAGTTGGGTTATACCTGGTATGCTAAAGAACAACAGGGCACCGGGATCAATACCCATTGTAAATTTCTCTTATTGCAGTTTGCTTTTGAGCAAATGGAGATGGAAAGGGTCGAATTTAGGGCCGATACGAACAATGCCCGGAGCATTGCTGCGATGAAAAGCATCGGCTGTACGGTAGAAGGAGTGCTGAGAAGCCATGGCCTAAAGCCGGACGGTTCCCGACGCGACAGTATTGTATTGAGTATACTGAAAGCCGAATGGTATGACAAGGTTAAAGCACATTTGCAGCAAAAAATGAATCCTTAACTGACCACATGACTTTATCTTATGTACTCAAAAAGCTATTGTATGCGCTCTCCGTATTATGGGGAGTGATCACCTTGGTGTTTATCCTGTTTAATGCCTTGCCCGGCGATCCGGCACGGCTTACTTTAGGGCAACGGAGTGATGTGGCTTCTATTGAGAATGTACGAAAAGAATTAAACTTGGATAAACCTTTATTGGTGCGTTACGGGTACTACCTGAATGATCTGTTGCCGCTAACCGTTCATACGACAGATTCCGTCAACCAAGCTAAATATCAATACCGGTCTATACTTTCCTTGGGCTCAGACAATGCCCTGGTGATGAAAAAGCCTTATTTCGGCCGCTCTTATCAAACCAAGCGTTTGGTCTGGGATGTGCTCGCCGATGCCCTTCCGGGAACAATTGTGCTTGCGATTTCTGCTATCATCTTCGCGACGGTCTTTGGAATATTGTTAGGTATTCTTGCTGCCTTAAAGAAGGATACCTTTTGGGATGTAAGTGCGATTGTAACCAGTGTGATGGGTATTTCCGCCCCTTCCTTTTTTGCAGGGCTCATTATTGCCTATGTATTTGGCTATCTCCTGAGCGATCTCACCGGACTACCAATGGTCGGTAGTTTATGGGAATATGATGCGTTTGGAGGTAGACGTTTAGCTATTCAACACCTCATCTTACCTGCACTTACTTTAGGTATTCGCCCTTTGGCTATTATCGCCCAGCTTACACGCAGTGCTATGCTGGATGTATTATCGCAGGATTATGTGCGTACGGCCTATGCCAAAGGTTTATCAAGATTTAAAGTGGTGTTTAAACATGCGCTACCCAATGCCCTCAATCCTGTAGTCACAGCCATTTCCGGCTGGATGGCCGAATTGTTGGCGGGCTCTTTCTTTGTGGAATTCATTTTCAGCTGGAAAGGTTTGGGTAAATTAACGGTAGATTCCCTGGATAAATTTGATTTCCCGGTAGTGATGGGTGCCGTATTACTATCTGCTACCATTTTTGTATGCGTTAGTGTACTCACCGATATCCTGTATGCCAAACTTGATCCAAGGGTAAAGCTCAATTAGTGGCTAAAGCATCTTTTTTCAATCCCGGCCTGTATTTCCTGATGATTTAAATCTATAATAAAATGATACGGACTTTCCTCCTAGTGATGCTCTGTTTGATAAGCAATGTGTCTTTATTGGCCCAGTGTTTTTGCGGAGATATGAAATTCCGGATGCTTTTGCCGACCGGATCGGCGGGAGACTATACTTTTCATACCATAACTGCCCCCGATTTTGTGTTTAATGCCCGGAAGGAGAATTTTTATACGGAGCAAAAGGGCGATACCGCTTTCTTTCAATTCAATACCGGCAGTGGGATTGAAACGCTGGTCTTTTCCATAACGCATAAAAAGACGAAAAAAGTAATGTCCGTTACCATACTCAATATGTTTCACGACATTACATACTTTATTGATTTGACCACCTTCACGCCCGGGCATTTCTTATTCGACTGGCGACAAATAAATCAATGTCAGAAAGAGCATAAAACTAAAGTATTGGTAAATTGTAAGGGGCAGAAATTTTATCAATTGGAATTGGTTGATGAAAAAAGTACGACCTGGCCGAAAGGCTTTGTACACAATAGTATCAAACCTTTTAAATTGTCCTTCTTCCGTAAACCGGGTTAGGGAACGGTATAAGCGGCAATTCATTAGCATATAAGTTCTGAATATACACCTGCTAATGCCGGTATGATAAAGCAAGAAGTGAACATACTACCCCCATCTTGCATTCCGAATGCAGCGAAGCAAAATGAGGAATCTAAAAGCATGTGCATAGATTCCTCATTTTGTCAGAAATGAACATATAAATAATCCATTTATGGACTGAAAATAAACAAGTTAGGGCTGATAATTAATGTGCTTCTAGCCAGCTGTTACCATAACCGGCTTCTGCTTCTACCGGTACTTCATTGGGCAGAGGCAATGCGAGCTTCATGTGCTCTAAAACCAGTGCTTTCACCGTTTCCAATTCTTCTTTCACCACATCCAGGATCAACTCATCATGTACTTGCAGGATCATTTTAGAGCGGAGTTTTTCTGCTCTTAACGCTTCATCAATCCGGATCATAGCCAGTTTAATCATATCGGCGGCCGTACCTTGTATCGGGGCATTAATGGCTGCTCTTTCTGCATAGCCCCTTACTACTGCATTGCCGGAATGTATATCCTTTAACCAGGTTTTTCGACCCAATAGGGTTTGTACAAAGCTATTTTCTTTTGCAAAAGCAATCATATCATCCATATATTGACTGATACCGGAAAACTCTTTTTTATAATTGTCGATGATCTCTTTTGCTTCTGTACGGCTGATGCGCAGATTGCCTGCTAAACCAAAGGCACCCTGGCCATAGATAATCCCGAAGTTTACACTTTTAGCTTTATACCGTTGCTCTTTAGTTACGTCCGCAATCTCGATGCCATATACTTTAGCGGCAGTCGCAGAGTGAATGTCGGCGCCACTTCTGAAGGCTTCACACATATTCGGATCGCCACTAATGGCGGCTACAATCCGTAATTCTATCTGTGAATAATCGGCGCTGAGTAAGATATGGTTTTCATCCCGGGGAATAAAGGCCTTTCTGATTTCACGCCCTTTATCTGTCCGGATCGGGATATTCTGTAAGTTTGGATTGTTACTGCTCAAACGACCGGTAATGGCCGTCGTCTGGCTGTAAGAAGTATGCACCCTTCCTGTTTTCGGATTGATCATGGTGGGCAAGGCATCTACATAGGTATTGCGTAATTTAGTGAGTTCCCGGAAACCCAGAATGTCATCTACAATCTTATGTTCATTGGCCAGTTTAAGCAATACGTCCTCGCCAGTAGCATACTGCCCTGTTTTTGTTTTTTTTGCCTTAGGATCGAGTTTCAGTTTATCAAAAAGCACTTCTCCTAATTGTTTTGGGGAGGCCAGGTTAAAACGAACACCCGCTTCCCGAAATACATTCTCTTCATAGATCTTGGCATCTCTTTCCAATTCCTTGGAATATTCCAGGAGAAAGTTTTCGTCAATGCGAACGCCTTCAAACTCCATATTAGCCAATACTTTTACCAAAGGATTGTCTGCCCGTTCAAAAACTTCATCAACCGCTTTTTCCTTGATTATCGGTGCGAGAACTTCTTTTAACTGCAGCGTTACATCAGCATCTTCCGCGGCATATTCCGAAACCTGTTCGATAGGCACATCACGCATGCTTAGCTGGCCTTTTCCTTTTTTGCCGATCAGTTCGGTAATAGAAACGGGGTCATACTGTAAATATTGCTGTGCCAGCAGATCCATACTACGGCGGCCTTCCGGCTCGATCACATAATGCGCTACCATAGTATCAAATACAGGCCCCACGATAAATTGCTGATACCATTTTAAGACAATAATATCATATTTGATGTTCTGACCGATCCAGGTAATCTCCGGATTCTCAAACAGCGAGGCAAAAGCCGATACCGTCTTTAAAGCCTCATCTTGTTGCGCGCTTACCGGTACATAATAAGCTGTTCCTTTTTCTACGGCAAAACTCATACCTACCAGGCTCACATTGTTCGGATCAATACCTGTTGTTTCGGTATCAAAACAAATTTCTTTATACTGCTGCAGGGTCGTAATTAAACTGGCAATCTCTTCCAGGGTATCTACTGTATGGTATTGGTGTGGCACATCCTTAATGGTCTGATAAGACACAAACAATTCCGGTGTCGCCGTAGCATCTATTTTTGAAGGATTATTTATGGCGCTTACCGGTACTTCATTACCAAATAAATCAAGCTGTACCTTCTCATTCGTGCTCATTTTAAAAGCATCGCCCAGTATACGTTTGCCTATCGTACGAAACTCCAGTTCATTGAAGACTTCGCTTAATATTTGTTCATTCTTTTCACTCAGGCTGAAATCTTCTGCATGAAAATGAACTTCCGGTACATTCGTAATGATCGTAGCCAACTTTTTAGATAAAATCGCGCTTTCTTTCCCTGCTCTTACTTTTTCACCCAAGGCGCCCTTTATGCTATCAGCGTGCTCCAATACATTTTCCAGTGTTCCGTATTCTTTTAATAATTTGGCTGCAGTCTTTTCGCCCACACCGGCAATACCCGGGATGTTATCTACCGCATCACCCATCAATCCGAGGATGTCGATCACCTGCTCGCAGCGTTCAATATCCCATTTGGCACAGATTTTGGCGCCATCTAAGATCTCTTCTTTATTGCCCATATAGGCGGGCTTAAAGATGAATACATTTTCCTTACAGACCAGTTGTCCATAATCCTTATCGGGAGTTACCATAAATACCTGGTAGCCTTCCGCTGCTGCTTGCCAGGCGAGGGTTCCGATGATATCATCGGCCTCATAACCACTACTTTCTATAATCGGAATATTAAAACCTTCTATTATTTTTTTGATATCCGGAATGGCAGCAATCAGGTCTTCGGGAGCTTCCTGGCGATTGGCTTTATAGTCGGCAAAATCGGTATGGCGCTCTGTAGTACCGGGAGTATCAAAACATACCGCAATATGCGTGGGTTTATATTTATTGATCAGTTCGATCAAGGTATTGGTAAATCCGAACTGGGCATTGGTATTTTTACCCGTAGAGGTAATGCGTGGATTTCTAATCAAGGCATAATAGGCTCTAAAGATCAGCGCAAAGGCATCGAGTAAGAATAATTTTTTCATGGGACGAAGATACTCTATAGCCTTTAAATTAAAAAAATTAGTCAAGGCGAAAAAGGAATATGATTCACTGGGTACAGGATTTACTTAAGGACTTATCATAAGCTATAAACAGGAATGCATTTTTATAAAGATCATAGCTTATAAACCGCAAAGAATAGATTATTAAAATAGGGTATATTGTCTATAAAAAACATTCCCTTACGTGACAATCCTATCCACATTGACGATTGATTTGTCGTTTTTATAAGTGATTTTTCGGGAGGGATAATAAAACACAATTTTGTAGAAATATTTTATTTAATTTCTTATATTTGGGTATTAATCAACCTTTTAAAATATTATTTTATGAAAAAAATATTATTGGGAGCATTTGCCCTGATCGGAACTTATGGTATGGCTGAAGCGGCGAATATACTGACCGTCAATAACCTTACCTCCTGTACTTATACCATCAGTTTATCTGGTGGATCCGGCACTACTGTTCCTCCTGGTATCTCCACATTCAGTTCCTTTAGTTATACAAACATTGATTTTATTAAAATTATGTACGGTACAACACAAGTGAATGTAGGATTTGGCTCCCCTTATTCCAACAGTATTGGGCAGCCAGCACCGCCTTGTATTACGAATCCTTTTTTCACTGCAAGCTGGGCACAGGCCACACAAGCATCAAATGCAACATTGGTTATTTTTGAATAGACGGTGACGATTGCTTCATTGTCGACGTAAAACTCAATATACCCTCAGCGCTTACGCTGTAGTATTATAAAAAACGAACAGGCTCCTATATCTTTCATAGGAGCCTGTTCGTTTTTGGTATAAAAATAAACCATGAAAGCAACCATTTGACTTATGGCTTCAGAAAAGCAACGTCCATAACAATATACCATTGGAAATATGTTTATATTTATACAGGGATAATGGTATAGGAAACTATACTATTATAAAAACAAAGAGACTATGAACATAAAAATGATCTGGGCCAACCTGGCTGTAGAAGACCTGGAACGAACCGGCAAGTTTTACGAGGCCTTGGGATTTCGTCCCAATGGCCACAATAATTCAGAAGAACTGAGAAGCTTTTTTATGGGAGAAAATAATTTTATTATTCACTTCTTTGTAAAAGAGCAACTAGAAGTCGCACTTAAGGGATCTTTAGCGGATACGCGGCAGGGCAACGAGGTTATTTTCAGTCTTTCTGCAGAAAGCGAGGAAGAGGTGAGAGAATGGGTTTCAAAAGTAGACAATGCAGGAGGCACAATTTTTGCACCACCGGAAAAATGGGGTAAGGGATTTAACCTTGGTTTTTCTGATCCGGACGGGCATAAATTTAATGTACTGTATTGGCCGAAGTAAATTGCTACTGTACCGTCTTCGAAGACAAAAAATGGCTGAGCAGTTGCACTTGTCATGCCGACAGAGGCATCTTTTAGGCGTTTATGTTTTAGATTCCTATTCCGCTTTGCTGCATTCAGAATAACAAAAAGCACACTTCAAGATAATAATTTAACAATAGTTTTGAAAGTGTTTTGGAATAATCATTCCAAAATACCTATTTTTGTGCTGTGGATAAGAGAACGCAAATCATTATAGCCGCCATGAAACTGCTGGCAGAGAAAGGAGTACAGGCAACTCCTATGTCGGCTATTGCGAAAGCTGCGGGTACAGGAATGGGGACGATCTATAATTATTTTGCAACAAAAGAAGAGCTTATTAACGCGATCTATTTATATATCAAGCACTCAGAGATCGAATTGGTCAACAAAAGCCTGGACCATACGGCTTCGCTGAAATCCCGTTTCTTTCATTATTACACAGCATTTATTAATTTTTACCTGAAGTATCCCGAAAGTTTCGCCTTTATGGATCAGTTCCAGAGTTCACCGGTTATTACCGCTTGTACAAAAGATGCCGGAAAGCAGGGGTTTGTGTCAGTTATCGCCCTTATCCAGCAAGGTCAGGAGGAAGGAATTATTAAGCAAATGGAACTGGAAGCTTTATTGATCTTTTTGGGCGGTACGGTTACTACTTATGTACGCTGGGTTATTGGGATAGATGTCCATAAACGAGAGCCACAGCAGGAACAGCAGATGCGGCTGGTATGGGATGCAATTAAAGCGTAATGCTAAGTACTATTTTTGATAAAAGTGTACTCTTGGCGAATGTCAACTAAACGGAATTAGAAATAAAATTTTTTACCTATATTTTGGAATGAATATTCAGTCCAAAAATTAAATAAACCAAATAAAATAATAAACGAGATGAACACTATTTTTATGACCGGTACCTCAACCGGATTAGGAAAAGCAGCAGTAAAACTATTTGCCGACAAGGGCTGGAACGTGATTGCCACTATGCGCAGCCCGGAAAAGGAAACAGAACTGAACCTGTTGCCTAATGTACAGCTTATGGCATTGGATGTAACCAATCCGGAACAGATCAAGCGTGTGGCCGCAGAAGTATTGGCTCATAACGACATTGACATTGTATTTAATAATGCCGGATACGGGCTGGCCGGGCCTTTTGAAGCCGCTACCGATGAGCAGATCGTAAACAACATCAATACCAACCTGCTTGGTGTCATGCGGGTAACGCAGGCTTTTATTCCTTATTTTAGACAAAAAGGTAAAGGGATGTTTTTGACAACAACTTCTATCGGGGGAACAATCACCATGCCGATGAACTCTGTATACCATGCCGCAAAATTTGGGGTGGAAGGCTGGAGCGAAAGCCTGGCTTATGAATTGGAACCTTTCGGCATTACGGTAAAAACGGTAGCACCGGGTGGCATCACAACCGATTTTGCAGGACGTAGTCTTGATGTAACGCAACATGAGGCGTACCAGGAAGTATTTGAAAAAATTTATGCGGTATTTACCGATCCGGAAAGAAGAAGTGCCTATTCTTCTGCTGAGCAGATCGCGGAAGTGGTCTATGAAGCGGCAACAGATGGTAAGCAACAATTAAAGTATATTGCAGGTGAAGATGCGAAAGGATATTTTGCCTTGCGTAATGGGCTGTCGCAAGATGCATTTAGAGAGGAAGTGAAAAAGATCTTTCTGGCTTAATAACATTACTAAAGTGCACAGGTGAATGCTTGTATAAAAGCTTCATCTGTGTTAGTTATAAAACACATACAATCGACCTATATGAAAACTTTAAAAATAATCCTCACCGGGGCTACCGGAATGGTTGGAGAAGGCGTATTACTGCATTGCCTGGCTCGCCCTGAAATAGAAGAGGTACTGATCATTAACAGAAAGCACCTGGATATACAGCATCCCAAACTGAAAGAATTGCTGCTGCCCGATTTTAATAAACTGGAAATGCTGGCTGATCAGTTAAAAGGTTATGATGCCTGTTTTTACTGTGCAGGTATCAGTTCTGTAGGTATGAAAGAAGAAGAATATAACCGGATTACCTATGAGACGACTTTGAATTTTGCCACTGCTTTACAAAAAATAAATCCGCAAATGGTATTTCATTACGTGAGCGGTGCGCATACCGACAGTAATGGGAAACAAATGTGGCAAAGGGTAAAGGGGCGCACAGAAGAAGCCTTGATGCACTTAGGTTTCAGGGGACAATACAATTTTCGCCCCGGGTTTATGAAGCCGGTGAAAGGACAAAAGAATGTGCGTTGGTTTTTTAAACCGGTTATTGCTTTGTTTCCCTTAATCTTGCCGAAACAATCATTGACACTACATGAAGTGGGGCAGGCCATGATCAATGCGGTCGGTAAAGGTTATAAGAGTCAGATACTGGAAATCAGTGATATAAAGGCTTTAGCCAAATCATAAATATGTGTGCTTAGTGTCTTTATGCAATAATTAAAATGACTATTTATGTTGGAACGCATGCATCAATATTATATCGATGAAAAGTCTGTGTTTGCCTATGCTTTAGGGGCGGGCATTTTATTCCTGCTGATCGGTTTTTGCTTATGGCAAAAATTTTCCATCAATCCCATATCTAAAGGTTTGGGCACCGGCCTGCTTATTGCCGGGCTCCTGCTTGTCGTAGGTAGTTTTTCTACTCGTTACTATAATGAAAAGAAAATTTCGGAGCTTAGTGTACACAAAGGAGTTAATGAAATCCAGTTACGGCAATCCGAAATACAGCGAATGGACAAAGTGATGAACCAGACGTTCAAATATGCCTTTATAACTTTTACGGTACTGATTATCAGCTTAGTGTTGTTCATTGTCTTTAGTAAAAGTTATTACTGGAAGGGCTTTAGCATGGCAATGATGCTTTTGGTGGTACTATTGCTTATTTCGGATACTTATAGTGCCCAAAGAAATGCGGCCTACCAAGAGTACCTCAAAAGCACGAATTACTAATTATCTATTCGTTTGTGAAGTGTTAAAGGATCAATACAACTTCTTTTTTATCAATACATGCTGTGAATTTCATTATTTTAGCAAATAGAAAAAAGGGATATATGTAGAGAAAGGGCATGTTATGCTCTTGGGAATACCATTGTGCATTTTCAGAAATGATTATATAAAGCTATGCTGTCTATCTAGAACAAATCATAAAACCCATGCCTAAAGCGGCTTTAGCAATAAACCTGAAATACCATAATCACAAATAAAAATAAAAACACAATGATCAAGCAAGCACTACTCGGTGAATTCTTACATGAAGCCGAAAATACCCGGAAATTATTGTCGATGATCCCCGACAGTGCATTAGCGTACCGTCCGCAACCGCATCTTTGGTCTGTGGCACAGTTGGCCTCGCATGTAGCCGAGGTGTATAACTGGTATGAGGGCACCTTTAATCAGGATGAATTTGATATGGCGACCTATAGTTATGATAAAGGAGATATCAGTAAAGCGGCCAATATCCTGCAAAAGTTTGAAGAAAATGTAGCCAAGGCCAAGGCCGTTATTGAAAATTCAGACGAAGCGCAGTATATGAATATCTGGACCATGTCTATGGGTGGAAATGCGATCATGTCGCCTATGCCAAAGGTACAAGTGATCAGAGGATTTCTTTACAATCACATGTATCATCATCGCGGGGAGCTGATTGCACACCTGCGGGCTACGGGTAATAAAGTGCCGTCTTTATACGGACCGAATTATGAAGAATCACAACGCATGCAATCATAACACCAATAACCATCTACAGGAATATTCCTTGTCGTAATTCAGGAACTAATAGGCTATTGCCGACCTAGTGTGCAAATCTTGTTTTGCCAAAGCCAGAGCAAGGATAAAAGGCAATTACAAAAAACTATTTTTCAAAACCTAAAAAATAAAAAACAATGGCTACTACAAACACGTACTTAAACTTTAATGGTAACTGTGAAGAAGCATTCAACTTCTATAAATCCGTATTTGGCGGAGACTTTACTTATATCGGACGCTTTGGCGATATGCCCGAAAGTGAAGATTATAAAGTTCCGGAAAACGATAAGCAAAAAGTAATGCACGTTTCTTTACCAATCGGAAAATCCATTTTGATGGGAAGTGATAATGGAGAGCAATATGAAGCAACTTTTGTGAAAGGCAATAACTTTTCAGTTTCGATTACGGCAGACAGCAAAGAAGAAGCAGATCAGCTTTTTAAAGCCCTGTCAGATGGTGCACAAATAACCATGCCGATGAGTGACACTTTTTGGGGCGATTACTTTGGCATGTTGCAAGATCAATTCGGCATCCAATGGATGATGAGTTATAATGCGCGAAACCAAGCATAAATTAGCTAATCAGTATCCGTAGGGAAACTAAATAGTAGATTCCCTGCGGATACTGATTTTATAAAAATGATATCCGTATCGTTTTTATAAACATGAGTGCACGATTAAACCACAAAATTCCGCTTATGATATCTTGGTCGGGATGTTCGCCGATCAGGTCATTTTTTAAAGAAACAGCCAAACAAAACCTTACGTTTGAATGCATACTATTTTACCTTTTTTGCTCGCCATGATAGCCGTCATTGTGCTATTAAATATGTGGGCTGCCAAACTTAAAATTGCTTATCCGATTCTGTTGGTTGTTGGTGGGTTATTGATCAGTTTTATACCCGGATTACCTACGGTTAAGATTAATCCGGACCTTATCTTTTTTATCTTTCTTCCGCCCTTGTTATTTGAAGCGGCCTGGTCCATCTCCTTTAAAGAGATGCGGAAATGGTGGCGGATTATCGGCAGTTTTGCCTTTCTGGTTGTCTTTTTTACCGCGCTTTCTGTCGCTTTGGTCACCAATTATTTCATTCCCGGATTCACGATTGCTCTGGGCTTCTTACTCGGTGGTATTGTATCACCACCGGATGCCGTCAGTACGGGAGCTATCATGAAATTTGTAAAAATTCCGAAATCGACCGCCGCTATTCTGGAAGGAGAAAGCCTGCTGAATGACGCTTCTTCACTCATTATTTTCCGGTTTGCAATGGTGGCTGTGGGCACCGGCCAGTTTGTATGGCAGGAAGCCACACTGAGTTTTTTATGGATGGTGATCGGTGGTGCCGCAATAGGATTGTTACTGGCCTGGATTTTTGTGCAGGCACATAAACGTTTACCTACAGATGCGCCTTCCGATATAGCACTCACCCTTATTGAGCCTTACTTTATGTATTGGATCGCAGAGCAGGTACACAGTTCCGGGGTCATGGCAGTTGTCTGTGGTGGTTTGTTTATGTCTGCCAGACGGCTGATCTTTTTAAACAGTGCGAGCCGTATAAGAGGGTATAGTGTATGGGAGAGTTTCGTCTTTATCCTGAACGGTATCGTTTTCCTGATCATCGGCCTGGAGCTTCCTGAAATTGTGGATGGTCTGCGCTCAAAAGGTATTCCGCTGTCTACCGCTATTGGTTATGGTGTATTGGTAACTGTCATTCTCATTTTGGCAAGAATTATCAGTTCTTATGCGGCAATGATTGCTACGCTTATATTCCGGCCGAGTGTAGCGCCCCGCGCGGGTAGTACAAGAGCGCGTTTGATGATGCCGCTCCTATTGGGCTGGACGGGTATGCGTGGTGTGGTCTCTCTGGCTGCAGCTTTGGCGATTCCGGTAACTCTGGATAGTGGTGCCGCCTTTCCCCATCGAAACCTGATCCTGTTCATCACTTTTGTGGTGATACTGCTTACCTTGTTAGTACAGGGGCTTACCCTTCCTTATTTTATAAAGCGAATCCGTTTTTTTGATGTGATATTTTCAGAAGAAGCAGAGGATGTGGCCCGGCAAAAAATGAAACAGGGATTAAAGCAACATGTATACGAGGTGCTGAAAACTAAATATGATAATGAACTGAACGGGCATGTGGGTATCGAAAGAATCCTGAAGCAATGGGAAGAACGGGCAAAAGCATCTGATGATAGCTGGATGAATGAGCAGACAAAAGGAATTTTTGTAGAACTGCTTGAAAGTCAGAGGCAATATCTTTCAGAACTCAATAAAGATCCCTCTATCAATGAAGATATTATTCGGCAGCAATTGTACCAAATCGATCTGGAAGAAGAGCGGTTGAAGGTCATTTAATACTGATTCAGTATCGGCTTTTAAGAAACAGAGACATACTTTATTATTTGGGTTTGTACTTACAGCGATTGCTACCTTTTGCCTTGATGCAAAAGGATGAACAAAATGGTTGACTATATTCGGGGTTTCATTATAATACCGTTTAAGTAGGTGAATATCGTAATTACTCCCCGTTCCTTATAGGATTTCATAATCCCCTTAAACTCTTTGTATACACGTTCTTAGTTTAAGGGGATTCATTTTTATTTTTTTTTGAAAATGACAGTTAATAATAAGATAACATAGGAATAAGACAAAGGATAAGTAAGACGACTACTTTTGCAAAAAATTAATAAACAGTTATCATATCATTATCTTTTTATGAAGAAATTTTTTCTTTTGAGTACGGTGTTATTACTGAGCTATGTTACAACAATGGCGCAGGATACCAAGCTGGATGTTTTCCCTAAACGCAATATGGGTAATGATTTATTGACCGATATGATAGATACCTCAACCGCAATGGGTAAGAAGATGTTGTCTATCGCCACGAAGTTTGGGAATATCAGCTTTTCGGGTTATTTACAACCTCAGTTTCAATATATACAGACTAAAGGATCGGCTTCCTACAACGGCGGCGATTATGCGCCAAACTCTGATAATCGTTTTCGTTTACGCAGGGGCCGTATGCGTATGGATTACACAGGCTATACCGCTAAAGGGAAACCTTCTACTTATTTCGTATTACAATTTGATGGTACGGAAAGAGGGGTGAATGTGCGTGATTTCTGGGGCCGTTATTATGAAAATAAATTTGAGCTTTTTCACTTTTCTACCGGTATCATGGCACGTCCTTTTGGATTTGAGTTATTATATTCTTCGGTAAACAGGGAAGCACCAGAGCGGGGCAGGATGTCTCAGATCCTGATGAATACAGAGCGTGACCTTGGGGTGATGTTCAGTTTTGCCCCCCGTAAAAAAGAGTCTAAAATAAAATGGATCGGTTTTGATATCGGGATATACAACGGGCAAGGCTTAACGGGCACACAGGAATTTGATAGTCATAAAGATGTGGTGTCTAAATTATCTTTTAAAAAAATACATATTCCCAATACACCGGTACAGTTTTCAGCTGGGCTTAGCTATTTTAACGGAGGTCTTGTGAGCCAGGGAAATACCTATTATCGTTATGCTAATAATATGATGTACAAAGATAGTGCTGAAGCCAATATCGGGAAGGTAATGGCGCGTAAGTATTATGGAATGGATGCACAGTTTCAGATTCCCAATAAAAAAGGAATTACGGAGTTCAGAGCGGAATATATTATGGGGCAACAAACGGGCACTCTCAGCACCACGATCACTCCGGGCACTTATCCCACCACAACGACAGGTAGTGTAATGCCACTTGCCGTAAGGAGTTTTAACGGGGCCTATTTTTATTACTTGCAACATTTAGGCTCTGCCCAACATCAGCTTGTGCTGAAATATGATTGGTACGATCCAAATACGAAGGTTTCAGGCAATGCGATTTCGGCGACCAACAATTTCACGGCAGCAGATGTCAAATACAATACCTTTGGCGGCGGATATGTCTACTATGTCAATCCTAATTTGAAGCTTACTTTGTGGTATGAGCATCCGGTAAATGAAAAATCGGCAATCAAAGGAATTGATAAGGATTTGAAAGACGATAATTTTACTTGTAGGGCACAATTCAGTTTTTAAGCAACAAATATTTATATAAGAAAACGCGGAGCAATTTTGCTCCGCGTTTTCTTATATACACAAGGATATACTAGTACCCATATTGTTTTAGTAGTTGTTTCAGTGCCGCCTCATTTTTTTGAATCAGGTACCTTTGTGGAGCGATACGCCAGGAAGCACCGATACTTGTAGCCTGTTGTGTTGCCGTATCCTGAAAAAATATTTTCCGTATCCAGAAACGTTTACTGCCCTCAAAACAATCAGAGAGCGTAACGAAGTGGACATATTGGTCAGATTGAATCTGATCTAATAATTGCTGTACCGTACTTAAGCTACTTAGGGAATGGATACAAAAAACACTTCCCCTTTTGGTATCGAAGTAAGGAATGATATCGGTGTGGCTTTGCCATACAGAATGGGCAATCTGACGCTGTACCTGTTCGTCGGCCAGCTCTGTGCTACTGAGCGATATTTTTTGTTCCGGAATATATTGCACCAGCAGTTCATCGGGCTTGTTCAGTTGCCGGTACAAACTCCAAACCGCATTTTTATAATAATTCAGGAGCTCATCAGCAAGAGGGCTATCTGCGGTAAGCGTGCCTATACTCTGGTAAAAACTGGCATACATCAGTATTTCAGAGGCATAAGGATTTCTTGTTTCGGGATTACGCACCACCAATTCCCTGCTTTTGCCATAGATTTTCCATACAATTCTGCGCACATCATCTCCGTACTCAAACTGCTTATAGTTCAGGTATTCGCCCTCTACCTTGCGCATCTGCTCGATACGGACATCCATATCCATACTGGCCTGGGGCTGTACGGTTGCAGAATGATCCTGGGTGGCTGTGGGTGGATTGTAAAAACTACCGATGGCCGCTTGTTTAAGTGGCAGGCGTATGAGCCGGAACATATCTTCAAAGTAAATATAGGCACCCTGTACCTGATATTCCTTAATATCCTTGAAATACAGGGCATTGGTGCCATAAATATGTGCAGCTATGAGGCTGTTTTTGCGCCATTTTGTAGAAGAGAGTAAAAAAGGAGCACTGAGTGTTTTGTTAGCTAGTAACATTCTTCCCGAAATAAAACCCAGGAAAGGACGCCAGGCATGGTGCAGGGTAGGGCGGATCACCAGTTCCTGGTTGTCGATGCCCGTCATAGACAGGTTCAGGTCAAAAGATGCTTTTTTGTGTTTTGCCTGTATGCGATAACGTAAGTACGCTACAAGCGTACTGAGTAAGGAAAACAGGAGGAGTACACCAATGGCAATACCGGCTATTTTGGCCAAAATAGATACAATAGGTTGGTAACTTGAAGTAGCCACTTCAGCTTTGGCCAGGGAAGGACGTACCCAATAGTAGACCAAACCCATCAGCAGGCCCATCAGTATAAAATTGAACCGGATAGGCATATTGATAAGAAAGTATCTGATCTTGTTCCACTGTAGCTTCATGTGCGAAAGGCTCCTTTGTCGTAAAATAGGTTACTGGTTAAACTTACGAATTAATTCCCAGATGATAATGCCCACCGATACCGAGATATTGAGGGAGTGCTTGGCGCCGAACTGAGGAATTTCTACTACCTGATCACAATAAGCCAAAGCAGTATCACTCACACCTTCGACTTCATTACCAAAGACCACAGCGATTTTATCGGTTGTTTTATAGTCGATTTTTTCTAAAGAAATGCTGTTGTGTACTTGTTCGGCGGCAATAATGGTATAGCCTTGCGCTTTCAATTGCAGCAGCGTGTCATTAACGGCAGCGCTATAGTGCCATTGTACCGTTTCTGTCGCGCCCAGGGCTGTTTTGTGTATTTCCCGGTGCGGCGGGCAGGGACTAAAGCCGCATAAAATGATTTCAGCCAATCCGAAACTGTCTGCCGTGCGGAATACCGAGCCTACATTATGCATGCTGCGCACATTATCCAGCACGATGGTAATCGGAAAAGTATATTTTGCTTTGGCATCATCGATACTCAGCCGCTGCAGTTCATTCATCTCTTTTTTGCGAAACTCATTTGCACTCATGCTGCAAAGTAACAAAATGTTGGGGGCTTAATATCATAATTTTTGTACCTTTGTATCGCTATTTTTAATAATATTTGATTAGTATATAATGTATAAAGATCACATGACAGCTACGTATCGCAATACCTCTGCACATACACAGACCGATATTGAAACGGACGTTTTAGTAGAGGAGTCTGTAGATGCCCTGCACCATATTGTGGTATGGAATGATGAGGTAAATACTTTTGATTGGGTGATTGAATCACTGATCGATATTTGTAACCACACACCGGAAAGTGCGGAACAATGTGCTATGATCGTGCATTACAGCGGTAAATATGCGGTGAAGAAAGGAAATTTCGATACATTGAAACCCATGTGCGAGGGTTTACTCGACAGGGGTATTATGGCAACAATTGATTAGTTACCGGTAAGGGTACCAAAACGGCTGTCTTTGATTTTAGTGTTAAACTGTAGACCTAAGAATATGAAAAAAATTGCCGCAATTATTTTACTAATGCTTTTAGGTAATCGTTTTAATGCAAAGGCACAGAATTTATATTTCGGTGTAAATGGAGGATACCTGAAAAACAGTAAGATTATACAATCTTTTAGCGTCACACCACAATATGCACAGGATGTAACAAGTAAAACACTGTTAAATAACTATACATGTGGCCTGAATCTTGGATACAGATTTTCTGATCATTGGCATATTGAAACGCAAGTACAGTTTACAAATGAAGGATACAAAGAAAGACTAGACCTTTTACAGGATTTTCACAGTGGAGCTATCGCAGGGTCGAAGCTTGCTGAACTGGATTGGTATCACAATTGGTATTATGTAAGAGTTCCGCTTTTGGCTTACTACAATTTCTTTCCTTCTAAATCCAGCATTGGAATTGGATTATTCGCCGGGCCTAATTTGGGTTTTTTAACCAACCAAATT
The DNA here is from genome assembly GCF_003852495.1 of Taibaiella sp. KBW10. Lineage (GTDB taxonomy): Bacteria > Bacteroidota > Bacteroidia > Chitinophagales > Chitinophagaceae > Edaphocola. The sequence continues at coordinate 267,377 of NZ_QAJI01000004.1, forward strand.
TCAAAATATGTTGGTATAAATGAGCTGGGTGTTGAGATGGCAAATACTTTAGACCTGGAAGATAAACCATTAAAAAAGGTAGATATCGGATTTCAATTTGGCATAAGAGTACAATCAAAACTTAATAAAACCATAAGCGTTTTTATGGATGGTTCAATGTATCAAGGATTTAATAACATCTTAATTGTGCCTCCCTTTTCTTATCAAGATGAAAATATTGTAAACAGGCATTTTACGGCAAACATAGGTTTACAAATCAATTTACCGGCTACCCGAACTCTTTTGGGCATCAAGTAATCCATAATCGACAAATTCGGAAATACAACTTCAAGCCACATCAGCTTCTTTTATAAAAAGGAACAACCCCGTACCTTTAAGCTTCATGTTTTGGGTCACCAAAACGGATTTTATCCACTAGATTTTCTTATTTAAATAATAATTCACTTCGGCTTAGGTAAATGTTTTCATCCATAAGGCTTAAAAACTACAGGTTATACCCGATAAGTGCCCCAGCTGTAAGTAGAAGACCACAGTTGACCTGATACCTAGGAAAAAGATCATTCTCCGGAAGGGTTAATGAATTGCTTAGATGGCTGCAATGCTGTATTGCATCGAGGTGACGCTGAGGTTACTGGCGGCCTTTGCGAGTAGCACCTTTGTTTCTGCGTTATACACCCGCACATCTACATGCATGATTTTCTTACCCATACGGATTACCTCTGCTTCGGCACTCAGGCGCGCGCCACCCTTAATCGCATATAAAAAATCCACATTAAGGTTGATGCTGGTATAATGATTGGGGGCATCCATAGACAATACGCCAAATCCGATTACTTCATCAATGACGAGGCTCATCATCCCTCCGTGTATATTCCCATAAGGATTGCACATTTCCGGACGTACCAACATCGATACAATCGCTTTTCCCTGTTCAATATGATCAAGCCTTAACTGCAACCAGCTACCGGCAGGAGAAGGGGTATTGTTTAATTCCTGGCCTATAAGTGTTTGAAGTATTGCTAATCTTGATTCCATGTCATTTTTTTAAGTAGGCACAAAAGTAACAGAATTTTGTAGATCTAATCATGCAAATTGTGTTAAGTTTGTATACAGAGAATTTGATCCTTATGACTTTAACGCAATTAGAATATGTAGTGGCTGTCGCAACTTATAAAAGTTTTGTCGCAGCTGCAGAGAAATGTTTTGTAACACAGCCTACGCTGAGTATGCAGATCCATAAATTAGAAGAAGAATTTGGCGTAAAAATCTTTGACCGGAACAAACATCCCATCACCGCTACGGAAATTGGCGCACAGATTGTAGCCCAGGCTAAAAATATCCTGTCGGAATCGGCTAAGATTAATCAGCTGATACAACAAAGTCAAAGTGAGGTAAACGGCGTATTTAAATTGGCCGTTATCCCCACCATTTCTCCCTATGTCCTGCCTAAGTTTTTAGCGGCCTATGCGGCTAAGCATCCTAAGATAAAACTGGTAGTTACTGAAATGCAGACAGATGAGATTGTACATGCACTGCAAAATAATGAGATTGATGCCGGTCTGTTAAGTACACCTTTGGAAAATAATAACGTAAAAGAATATCCTTTGTTTTTTGAACCTTTAGTGGGTTATTTTTCAGAGCAAAGCGAGGCATTAGTTAAAAGAGTTGTTAGTCCTAAAGATATAGACCTCAATAATATATGGTTGTTGAATGAAGGGAATTGCTTACGCAATCAAGTGTTGAACCTGTGTTCTGATAATATCATGCGCCTGCAGGAAGAGCGGCCTTACAGTTTTGAATCGGGTAGTGTAGATATGTTGCGTAAGATGGTTGATATGAATGGCGGCGTAGCAGTATTGCCGGAATTGGCTACGTTTGATTTTAATGAAGAAGCACAAGACCGCATTCGTTATTTTGAAAACCCGGAGCCGGTAAGAGAAATTTCTTTAGTAACCAATAACCATTTTGTAAAACTGGCCGTCTTGCAAACCATCATAGATGAGCTTCTGGAAATGGTTCCCGAAAAAATGAAAGTGCAGAAATCGGACCGTAAAGTATTAAGAATACAAACCGCAAAACTATAAGCAACAAGGTGTGGTTTTGATTGGCGACAAGGGATTAATTACACGCGACAAATATGCTCACATTTCTTACCTCACCTCACCATCATTTCGAAAGGAATAAAAGGAGCCCTCTCTATCCGCATGCTATTTGTCATTCCGACTTTAGGAGGAATGTTTAAATATTCCCATTGAGATGAATCAGTCCACGGGACTTATATCAAAATTATAATAAAGATATTTATAAAAAGATAGTGGCGCG
>NZ_QAJI01000004.1:269717-669072 GCF_003852495.1 Taibaiella sp. KBW10
CGCGCCACTATCTTTTTATAAAATAAAAGCATCATGCCTTTATTTATTTAGTTGCTTCATGAATGCTTTTTTTAACATCTTTTGCCGCTTCTTTAGTTGCATTTGCCGCGTCCTTGGCACCTTCTTTTACCGCTTTAGCAGCATTGGCAGCGCCCTCTTTAGCGTCTTTGGCCAGGTCTTTTGCACCTGCCGCCGCATTTTCTGCAGCTTGGGCGGTTCCTTTAGCCACATCATTCGCTACTTCCTTGGTGGCATCCCAGGCATTACTGATGGCTGCTCCGGTTTTATCCAGAAAAGCACCCGTTTTCGTTACGGTATACCCTTCTTGTAATACAACCTCTTTTCCTTCTTTTTTTACTGTTCCGGATTTGGTCACAATCATCCCATTTTCCAGTGTTCTGTCTGCTTCCAATGGTTTCCAGGCACCGTTTTGGTATACGACAATGGTGCCGTCTTTTTTCATCAGATCACCATCAACCGTAGTATAGGTTGTCGTTGTCGTCGTTACCGAAGCATCGACAGGATCGGTAGCTGTGGTTGTGGTCGTTGTGCTTTTACAAGCGATAAAACTGGTGCTTACCGCAAGGGCTAAGATTATTTTTTTCATTATTGATTAATTTTTTTGGTTCGTTTTTTATGCGTTTACTATTAATCGGCTTTAGTCAAAAAAGTAACCTGCATAAATGAACCAGCTGCAAATTTTGTTTTTTCTTTAACGGCCTAATCCTCTTCAGAATAGAACTCAATCAGAGAAGCTACATAAGGATCTTCCCAGCCTTCTGCAATATCTTCATAAGCCTCGTCCGGAATATTGGTATGCCTGATCTCTAAAGAAGTACCTTTCTTGTCTTCATGCAATTTTATTGTGGCAATGGAAGGCGTTTCCTGTTCCCCGAAATACCATTCCTGTACAATTTTAGAAGAAGGAACCAACTCCAGAAATTTACCGACAATCGCACCATCCCACATGGAAAATTCACCATTTACTTCCGTTTGCATCTCGGTTTCGGCACCGGTCCACAAAGCAACAGTTGCTTCCTGGGTTAAGGCACGGTATACTTCTTCCGGGCTGGCCGGGATTACTGCATATAGTTTATAATCTTTCATAAATTGCTTTTGCCGCAAAGGTAATGACTTCTGCAGTACCTGCCGATGACAATATCTTTCGGAGGGCTAAATATAAAGATAAGGTCACAGGCCAATATATTAGTACCGGATGATGATGAATAAATAGACCTTACCCTATAAAAAGGATAAGGGATAAAGTTATTCCGGCAAAAGAAGTGTGCCTGGTTTTTCTTACAGAAAATATTTGCTACTTGGGTATGCTCAATGCCGGAGTTATTGTAAAAAAAACAGAGCACATCCTTAGATGCGCTCTGTTTTTTTATTCAATCAATTATTAGAATCTACCAGGGTAGTGTTTCATTTGCTTTCTTTTCTCTTTCTTTCGTGAGTCGGGCACTGATCACAATACCGGCTTCATAAAGCATTACCAAAGGAATGGCCACCAGGAAGATACTGAACCAATCGGGTGGGGTAATGATTGCCGCCAAAACCATAATGATTACAATGGCATACCTTCTGTTATCCCGCATCATTTTAGGCGTTAAAATGCCTATTTTAGCCAGGATGTACACCAGGATCGGCAATTCAAAAACAATACCCATACCAAACACCAGGTCGCTCATCGTATCGTAATAGTTTGATATGGTAATAATATTATCAAACTGCGGACTGAGTTTATAGGTCGCAAAGAAATTAATCGTAAAAGGGGCAATAATAAAATAGGAAAAAGCCACACCGATCAAAAACAAGGCGCTGGCCCAAAACACGATACCACGTGTATGTTTTAGCTCTTTATCGGTCAATGCCGGTCTGGTAAATCTCCAGAACTCCCAGAACACATAAGGAAAAGCCACAATAAAGCCAATCATGAAACTGGCAGAAAAGCTCATCATGAACTGCCCGCTCAATTCCGTGTTTTGGAATTGCACTGTGACCGGATCCATGCATAAAGCATCTATATGGAGCAGCCTGCCTAAACCGCAGAACCATTTATAGGCAATGAAATCTTTATTTGCAGGGCCTAAGATAATCTTGTCGAAAATAAATTCGATATTGAAAAAGGCTACAATACCCGCAATAATAATAACGACAAGCGATCGTACGATATGCCATCTTAAAGCCTCGATATGATCCATGAAAATCATTTCTCCATTTGGGTTTCCATGGGCTCTTTTGGCCAAAAATTTATCTAAAATACTCAAAGAATGATTTATTTACAGGTATTACAAACTGATCTTCTCGGCTCTTCTTTCATGTCTGCCACCTTCGAAATCGGTGGATAAGAAAATGTCGACCATTTTCTGAGCAGTTTCATAGCTTACGAAACGCTCGGGCATACACAATACATTAGCATTGTTATGTTGTCTGGACAAGGCTGCCAGTTCTTCATTCCAGCATAAAGCTGCTCTGATGCCCTGGTGCTTATTGGCGGTCATACAAACGCCGTTACCACTCCCACAGATCAGGATACCTGCTGTGGCTGCATCAGATTCGACCATTTCCGCTACCGGATGGGCATAATCGGGATAATCTGTGCTTTCTTCGGAGAACGTACCTTTATCTTCCACCGTCCAGCCATTATCCATAAGATAAGCTTTGATTTTTTCTTTATAAGTATATCCGGCATGGTCGCAACCGATAGCAACAGGTAATGCCTTGTCAAACGTGTGTTTCATAAGAACCGCAAAATTAGCAATTTATATTATACAGAGTCCATAAAAAAGGTGCAAACTATTGTTTACACCTGAAATATTCGTTAAAATTTATTTTTTGAGGTACATCGCTTCTTTCACGAGGTTGACCGTGCGGCCTACATCCGGAAGATAAGACGCTACGAGGTTTGGAGCATAGTGCATATTGGTATCTGCAGAGCAAATACGTAATACCGGTGCATCCAGATAATCAAAGGCATCTTTCTGTACTCTGTACGCGATTTCAGAAGAAATAGAAGCAAAAGGCCATTGCTCTTCTACAATCACACAACGATTGGTTTTCTTTACAGAATTTAAAATCGTTTCATGATCTAAAGGACGGATCGTACGTAAGTCGATAACTTCAGCACTGATCCCTTCTTTTGCCAACTCTTCAGCAGCTCCTAAAGCCACTTTCATCATTTTATTATAAGAGATAATGGTTACATCCGTACCTTCTCTGGCGATTCTTGCTTTTCCGATAGGAATTAAATACTCTTCGGTAGGTACTTCACCCAAGTCACCATACATCACTTCAGATTCCATAAAAACAACCGGATCATCATCTCTGATGGCTGATTTTAATAAACCTTTCGCGTCATATGGATTAGAAACGGAGATTACTTTAATACCCGGGATATTGGCAAACCAGCTTTCAAAAGCCTGAGAGTGTTGTGCCCCCAACTGACCGGCAGAAGCATTGGGTCCTCTGAATACGATTGGGTTACCAAAGTGTCCGCCACTCATAGACAGCATTTTAGCAGAGTGGTTCAAAATCTGATCCAAAGCCAGTACGGCAAAGTTCCAGGTCATAAACTCTACTACCGGGCGTAAGCCGTTGGCAGCAGCACCCACCGCAATCGCTGTGAAACCTAATTCCGCGATTGGGGTATCTATAATTCTTTTAGGGCCAAACTCATCTAACATACCCTGGCTTACTTTGTAAGCACCGTTATACAGGGCTACTTCCTCACCCATTAAAAATACACGTTCATCTCTGCGCATTTCTTCCTGCAATGCCTCACGTAAGGCCTGACGAAAAGCTATTTCTGCCATAAATATTCTAAACTTATCTGGTAAATAATATTTTAAATTAAATTGCGGTAAAGATACAGCACATTTTTGAATGTTGCACAATTATTCAGGAAAGCAGATCAATATTTGTTTGAAAATCTTTTTGAATTTAAAGAATTGATTCGTAAATTTGCAACTCATTTCATTTTGTTAAACGCAAATAATTTCAATTATTATGGCAGTAAAAATTCGCCTGCAACGCCATGGGTCTAAAAAGCGCCCATTTTACTTTATCGTGGCTGCTAACAGCACGTCACCTCGTGATGGTAAGTTCATCGAGAAATTAGGAACTTACAATCCATTGACTGTACCAGCTACTATCCGCATCAACCGTGAAAGTGCTTTGGAATGGTTAAACAAAGGTGCTCAACCTACGAATACCGTACGTCGTATCCTTTCCTTCAAAGGAGTGTTATACATGAAACACTTAATGCGCGGGGTTGCTTTAGGTTTGTTCGATGAACAAGCAGCTAAAGAGAAATTCGAAAAATGGAATGGTGAGCATGAAGTTTTGGTTGCTAACCGTGAGGAAGCACACCGTAAACACAAACAAGACAAACGCCATACAACGACTCAAGAGTCTGTACGTCGCGTAGAAGAAAAAGAAGCCGTAAAAGCAGCAACCAGAGCCGCTCAAATCGCTGAAGCTGAAGCTGACGAAACTACTCCAGAAGTAGAAGCGCCTGCTGCTACAGAAGGAGAAGCTCCTGCTGAAGAAGCATAATTTTGCTCTTTTAATAGGGTACTGAAAAAAGGAAATAACAACCGTTATTTCCTTTTTTTATGTGTAATTTTACCGCTTTATGAATGACTATATTCAAATTGGGAAAATCACCAATACACATGGATTGGAAGGCCGGTTGTCGCTGATGCATAACCTGGGCAAAAACAAAGAACTCAAGCAATTGAAACATATCTTTATCGAATTGAAAAGGGAAAGTTATATTCCTTTCTTTATCAATAAAATAACAGTAGATAATGATAAAGAACTGTTTCTGATACTGGATGAAGTAGATAGTGTAGAAGCCGCAAAAGCACTTGCAGGCAAGGAAGTGTATCTAAGTACCGAACAATATGAAAAAATGAAACCCAAAGACCAGGAGGTAAACTTCGTGGGCTTTGAGGTTTGGGATGAAGCCTTTGGCCTCATTGGTAAGGTCTCTGCTATCTTTGAAACACCGGGACAGTTGCTGGCGACAGTAATGCATCAGGAAAAAGAAGTGATCGTCCCTTTGAACGAACAAACCATCAAATCGATACAAATCCAAACCAAAACCCTGAAACTGCAACTTCCGGAAGGACTCATTGAGGTATACCTGGAAGATTAAACTGAAATACAAATATAAAAAACTGCTTTAAATTATAGTATGCCTAAAGAAGCTGCAAAAAAAGAGATTAAACCTACAAAGAGTACCCATACTGCAGCACCACCGACCGACCCGGCTGTAATTGCACAGCGTAAGAAAAATATCCGTTTGGGTATCGGTTTTTTTGTAACCCTGGTGGGTTGTTTATGGACGCTTTCTATTATCAGTTATTGCTTTAACTGGCGTCACGATCAGAATAACCTGATCTCCAATATGTCTCTTTGGGATTTTTTGTTTCAGGATAAATCGCCTGTGCACAATTGGGGGGGGCGTTTAGGTGCAGCCATGTCACATTTGCTGGTATTCAGAAGTGTCGGAATCATGTCGCTGATATTTACTTTGTGGATTATTGCCAAAGGCGTTAATATTCTTTATGGCACAAAATATATCAATACCTCTAAGTGGATCAGATGGATGGCGCTGGCCTTTCTATTTGTGAGCCCTTTGCTATCCTTTTTGTTTTTAGACCAACCTTTTCCTTTTGGCGGCGCTTTGGGCAATGGGGTCGTACAATGGACAGAAGGTTTTGCCGGGAAGATGGGGACGATCTTTGTATTGATCACGGTCTTCCTGATCTTTGCCTTTATCGTTTTTAATTTTGACATTAAGCCCTGGCTGCGTAAAGCCAAAAGCCTGGCGAAAGATACCGTATCCGATCCCAAAAAGGATACGGACATGCTGATGGATGATGGACATCAGGAGGCAGCCGAAAAGGAAGCGGATGCTGAATATAAGTTTACTACCGTTTATCCTGATGAAACCGACCTGCCGCAATTAGAGCAGGAAAATCGACTATTGAGTGAAGAGGGTATGCCCAATAAGATTGCAAATCCGGAACCCGAAGCCGATCTTGGCCTCACCTTAGTGGAGATTAACGAAGAGAAAACCCCTGAACTGGAGCTGAATATACCCGATCATATGATTATTGCCCCGGTATCGAAGGCACCGGATACGGTATCGATTCCGACAAATGGTGCTTTGGCTATGGAGTTGCCGGCAGAAGAGGACCTTTTTGAACCGGAAATTTATGCGGAAACTACTTTAGAAGAAGATACAGAAGATACTGCTTTTGAGAGCTTTGAGTCAGAAGAAATCGAAGATGATTTCGTGGTAAATAAACCGGTAAGCGAAGAAAAAATTGTTCCGGCTAATGGTGGGCATGTCAGTATTGAAAGTGGCGAGCCTTATGATCCCTCTTTAGATCTACCTAATTATAAATATCCTACGCTTGACTTATTAGAGTTGTTCTCTCAGGGAGATATTGCCTTTGACCGGGAAGAACTGGAGCGCAATAAAAACCAGATCATTGCTACGCTGAGAAGCTTTGGAATTGAAATACAGAAAATTTCAGCCACCGTCGGACCTACAGTTACCTTATATGAGATTATTCCGGCAGAAGGGGTACGTATCTCCAAAATCCGTAACCTGGAAGATGATATTGCCCTAAGCCTTGCCGCCCTGGGTATTCGTATGATTGCCCCGATTCCGGGTAAAGGAACCATCGGTATCGAGGTACCTAATGCGAATAAGCAAATGGTTTCGATGCGTGCTTTATTGGAAAGTGAGAAGTTTGTCAACAATAAAATGAGCCTTCCGATCGCTTTGGGAAAAAAGATCGATAATGAAAACTACATCGTGGATCTGGCAACCATGCCCCACTTATTGATGGCAGGGGCTACGGGACAAGGTAAATCGGTAGGGATTAATGCGATTCTGGTTTCCTTGTTATATAAGAAACACCCATCACAACTCAAATTTGTGATGGTGGATCCTAAGAAAGTAGAATTGTCTATTTACCGTTTGATTGAGAAACATTTTCTGGCCAAACTCCCGAATGAGGAGGAAGCCATCCTTACCGATACAAAGAAAGTGATCAATACTTTGAATGCTTTATGTATCGAAATGGACAACCGTTATGAACTCTTAAAGGATGCCGGTACCCGGAATATTAAAGAATATAATGAGAAGTTTATCAAGCGTCGTTTAAATCCGAATGACGGGCATAAATTCCTGCCTTTTATTGTATTAGTGATTGATGAGTTTGCCGATTTGATTATGACTGCAGGTAAAGAAGTGGAAATGCCGATTGCCCGCTTGGCGCAACTGGCCCGTGCCATTGGTATCCATATTATTGTGGCTACGCAAAGACCATCTGTAAATGTTATTACGGGTATCATTAAAGCTAACTTCCCGGCACGTATTGCCTTTAGGGTTTCTTCTAAGATTGATAGCCGTACCATTCTTGATACAGGTGGGGCCGATCAGCTCATCGGCCGTGGCGATATGCTGATCTCTCATGGTAGCGAACTCATTCGTCTACAATGTGCTTTTGTGGACACACCTGAAGTAGAACGTATTGTGGAATTCATTGGTAATCAGAGAGGTTATCCTTCTGCATTTGAACTACCTGAATATGAAGGTGCCGAAAATGAGGGTATGGAAGAGAAAAATATTGACCTATCCAAAAGAGATAAAATGTTTGAAGAATGTGCCCATATGGTTGTGCATTCACAAAGTGGCTCCACCTCCATGTTACAGCGTAAATTCAACCTGGGTTATAACCGTGCAGGTCGTATTATGGATCAGCTGGAAGCGGCAGGTATCGTTGGATCAACTCAAGGTAGTAAACCAAGGGATGTATTGGTGAAGACCGAATATGAGTTGCAGGAAGTATTACAATCCTTTTTATAAATAGATACTTAAGCAATGAGGTAAAAAGATATCCGATTGGGTATCTTTTTATGCCTTTATTTGCCAATGATTTACGATAGGATAGATAAGGGCAAGCTTATGATCTATGAGGCTGATAAAAAGAGGATAACCATTAGGGATGCAAAACAACAGACAGAATCGGTTTTTCTACTCAGTGATATCCGGCATGTTTTTCATATAATGACAACACCCATGGCGGAAAAGAGGAGGTATTACTTTCCTTGGGATAGCTATAATTACTCAGAAATTTATTTAAATAATGGGGAGCGTTATACGATCACAAGTCTGATGGTCCATAGACTGGAATTACCGGTAGGGTCGCGATACCAGGTAGTTACTGCCTTTTATCCCTATCCTGAAATTTAAAGATAAGGGTTAGCAATAAATCCTACTCTGCAGGCATTTGGTCCTTTTCTACGGGAATAGTACCTCTTTGATTGAATATCCGGATCCAGGAGAAATCCTTATTGGCTTCCAATCCGGTACCATAGGTAACGGAAGTACCCCGGATGATCTGTACCTGTTTTTGGGTGTAGAACTTTTGTAGTTCGTTATTCCAGACCATTTGTTCGGTAAGCAATTTTTCCCCTTTATTATTGATTACGAAAACGCTATCCTGTACCAGGATATTATTGTTGGCAGTATAAAAACGAGCGGTTTTTGCGGTCAGTGTGCTTTCTATGTTAAGGCTGTCATCATAAAACTCCACTTTCAAACCCTTATTCATATCCAGGTAGGGTGGTTTCGCCTCTTCGTTCTGTACAAATTCCTTAGTGCGCAAGCGTGCTTTGGTATGGCCATCCTTGCTGATGATCACGGTTACACTATCCGCACGATCAATAGTGAGCTCGTCTTTAGTTACTACTTTATTGGACTTGGAGATGGTATCGCCGGTGCAACCGGTACTGTATAAAGTGATACAGGCCATTATACAATATAATGACCTGTTGGAAAAATAGTATTTAAAATGTGCACTCATTTAGTCATATTTTGGTCTGCGGAACCAAAGGTCATTAAAACGAAGGCCTAGGGTGAACTTCACATAAAATTCCTTAGCCAAATTATTATTGATCGTTCCACGGTTGCCCATATCTAAAGATAGATTCAGTGCGCCGGACTGATCATAAGTAGGTTTGAACGGTAATTGTGCTCCTAAAGTAAGTCCGTAATAATTAATATTTGTACCGTTGATATAATAGTAATCTTTACCATAATACGCACCAAAACGATAGGTCATCGCGGCAAAATATTCCTTGCCGGTTGCCTTTACATTAGGTACGACCTCACCACCAATAGCAAGACGGTAAGCATTCTTACCTACTCCGGTTTCTGAAGCATCGTAGCGTTTAAATACCGACCAGTCTGCATAAGTAATATCCAAACCGAAATCATAGTTGTTACCCTTACCGTAGTGTATCCCAAAGCCTAATTCAGTAGGTAATACCATTTTGCCTTTACGATCATAACTGGCACTTACGGTGTCGGTAATAGCGCCCAAAGGATTATTCAAAGCAGTATCTGTACCGGCAACAAAATATTCGGTTCTGCTGCTGTTTACTTTTTGAGATAAAGTGGCGGTAGCGCCAACACTGATGTACTGGCTATTCTTCATCGTAGCTCTATACATTAGTCCTCCTTTCCAATATAGCCCACCGTAAATATCTTTACGGGAGGCATCCGTATTACGAGTGTAATTAGCATTAGAATCCACCACATTGAAATAAGAAGAATTGCGAATGTTACCAAACAGGTATCCGGCATTAACGCCAACACTAAATCCTTTGGTACCACCCGAAAGCCCAAGATAAGCAAAGTTAAGGTTTCCCTCTCCGTTATAAGTACGGGCTGCCTGGCCTAAACCCGGAACCATAATACTATCGGCAGCATTGTAATATACTTTAGAAATCGGCGTGTACCCGATATTCATACCCAGGTTTCCTTTTTTAATAGGGAAAGCCAGGTTAAACTGGCTGATGGTAAAAGTACCTGATTTGGTTACATCTTCTCCAATACGCGCACTGTTTGATTGCATATCTATTGCAAATTCCAGCGTTGTCCTGTTTAGATAAGTATAGCTCGCGGGGTTATAAGCATTGATCGTATAATCTTTTGCATAGCCGTTGGCTGTACCGCCCATTCCGCGAAGCCCTGCACTCCTGTTATCTGCCATATTACCAATCCCAAATCTGGAATAGGGAGAATTGATTCTGCCCGATTTTGGTTCATTAGTATTAACCGTAGCCTGAGACCAGGAAGTGGTTGCCGAAAGGGATAAGAAAAGAAAAAATGCCAGGTGCTTATTATTGCGCATTATAGTTTAAAATTAAGTTTAACCCCTTAAAAAGAAGTTTTGAGTCTGCAAATATCTGATTTTTTATTCTGTTTTCAAAAAAGGAAAGGTTACCTCCGGTCAGGATCACAGCAAGGTTTTCGTAGGTGGCCGCATACTCCTCAATGAAATAATTGATTTCTCCTACAATACCATTGATCACACCACTTTTAATACTGCTTTCCGTGTCATATCCCAACAGCTGAATATAACCCATATCCTCTATTAACGGTAATTTATCCGTTTGCGTATTTAAAGCCTCAAATCTTAGGCGCATACCCGGAGAAATAGCACCACCACGGAAGAATTTATTATACGTAATGAAGTTATAAGTAATGGCTGTACCTAAGCTGATTACCAGACAGTTTCTATCGGCATAGTGGTGTTGGCCTGCGACGGCAAGCGCCACACGATCCATGCCCAGCGTGGACGGACTGGCATAAGCATTTACAATAGGTAAAGGCGTATTGCCATTCAGTACGATAACACGACTACATTTTTCGGACAGTTTTTGATGGATGGATTCCGGATGATTGATTACTGAAGAAAGAATAGCATTTTGAGGGTGATAAGTGTTCAGTATATCCTCTATAGCCTGTTCGGCTTCTGCAGCCGAAAAACTAAAGCGTTCTACTAATTGATCATTTTCGAATAAAGCGGCTTTACACGTACTGTTCCCAAAGTCTAAACAAAGATTCATGTGCTATTTTTTATGCAAAATAATTATTTTATCCTTAACAACACTTAATTAACAGGACAAGGGTTAAATTCGCATCTTTTACTATACCAATTACTTGCAGTTCGCCGAAATCATATTGCCCTTACATTTATCAAGAACACTCACTTATGGGGTGCCCCTTGATATGCAGTCCTCTATCCAGGTAGGGGTTAGGGTTGAGGTGAATATGGGCAGAAATAAATTGTATGCCGGTATTGTAGCAGAGTTGCATGATCGGGCACCGGAACAATATAATGTAAAACCTATCCGGAGCATTATTGATGAAAACCCTATCATCACCAAAACGCAATTACAGTTATGGTATTGGGTTTCCTCGTATTACATAGCCACTTTAGGTGATGTAATGCAGGCTGCACTGCCCGCACATTTGAAGCTTATGAGTGAAAGCCTGCTCGTGTGGACTAATGCTTATGACGATGTGCCGCAGGGATTAAGCGACGATGGTTTTATTATAGCAGAAGCCTTGCTGATCAGGAAACAACTGACCATATCTGAAGTGCATCAGTTGGTACAGGGCAAGCATCATGCAAAGGCCATTAATGAAGTGCTGGAAACCGGAGCAGCAGTCGTTTCGGAGATGCTGGAAGAACGGTATAAAGAAAAAAAAGAGAAATATGTTTTTCTTCATACAAACTTTGAAGAGGAAGAAGCGCTCAAAGCTTTATTTGACCGGTTAGAAAAACAACCTAAGCAATTGGCTATTCTGATGAGCTTTTTGCACTTGCGCAAATCCCTGAAAGGTATCCCGCAGACGGAGTTGTGCAAGAAAACCAATGCCACTGCTGATCAAATTAAAAGAATGGCGGCAAAAGATATTTTCTATATTGAGGAAATAGCGACCGATCGTTTGATCGATATAGCCAATACCCAAGTCAGTGAAGTTTCTCTTAGTGCTGCGCAGCAAAAAGCATATGAGGCCGTGTATACTTCCTGGGAGAATCATACGACAACATTATTACAAGGGGTGACCGGAAGTGGTAAAACGCTTTTGTATATCCGAATGATTAAAGAAGCGATTGCCAAAGGGCAGCAAGTATTGTTCCTACTACCGGAAATCGCCCTGACCACTCAGATTCTGTCCCGTTTACGCGCTTATTTTGGAGAAGAACTAGGTGTGTACCATTCAAAATACAGTAATAATGAACGGATCGAAATATGGAAGAAAGTAGCGACTTCAAAATATAAAGTTGTTATCGGCCCGCGTTCTGCTTTATGGTTACCTTTTCAAGATTTGGGACTGATCATTGTAGACGAGGAGCATGACGGATCCTATAAGCAGCAGGAACCGAGCCCCAAATTTCATGCAAGGGATGCGGCGATTTACCTCGCACAGCTGCATCAGGCAAAAGTATTGCTGGGTACTGCAACACCTTCGATAGAATCGGCTTACAATGTACAAAAAGGGAAATTCGGTTTTGTCCTGCTCAATGAGCGCTTTATGGGGGTTTCCTTACCAGAGATCGAGACCGTGAACGCCAAGAATGTGCAGGCTGCTTTGTCGCCTATACTGACCTTAGATTTATTGTCTGCCATGCAGGATGCGATTAAAGCAGGAAAACAGGTTATCCTTTTTCAGAATAAAAGAGGCTATGCGCCTTTCCTGATGTGTGGCTCCTGTGGGTTTGTACCTCAATGTAAATATTGTGATGTGTCGCTGACCTATCATAAGGCTACGGACAAATTGCATTGTCATTATTGCGGAACCAAATCAGCGCCGATCAAACATTGTCCGCAGTGCGGCAATGCACAGATTAGTGCCCGGACTTTTGGTACCGAAAAAATAGAAGAAGATATTCAACGTATATTCCCGCATTATAAGGTCGCACGGATGGATTGGGATAGTATGCGTACCAAAGGCAGGCAGATACAATTGATTGATGATTTTGCTGCAGGTAAGGTCGATATTCTGGTAGGGACACAAATGGTGGTCAAAGGCCTGGATTTTGAGAACGTAGCGCTGGTGGGTATCTTAAGCGCAGATAGCTTATTAAGTTATCCCGATTTTCGGGTGAATGAACGGGCTTTCCAGCTGATGGAGCAGGTGAGTGGCCGTGCCGGTAGAATGGATGGAAAGGGTAAAGTATTGATCCAGACACTTAAACCGATGCATCCTATTATCAATTACATCAAACAGCATGATTTTAAAAGCTTCTATATTTTCGAAATCAGCAACCGTCAGCAATTTGGTTATCCTCCTTTTGTGCGCTTGATCAAAATGATCTTTAAACATAAAGATGCCCAAAAAGCAGGGCAGGGGGCTATCTTATTTGCCAATGCTTTAAAAGAATCACTTCCCGACATCTTTTTACAAGGACCGGCAGAAGCCATTGTGCCGCGCGTTCGGAATATGTATCTCCACGAACTACTAATCAAAATGCCTTTAGACGGTCCTTATATACAACAGGTAAAAGGATTGATCCAATCCTTAATACAAACCATACCGCAAAACCGGGGCTTCTCTGCCCTGCAGATTTTTGCGGATGTCGACCCGAATTAGAATTATAGTGGTAATTAAATTTAAGGCTTATCCCACTACTATGGGGCAAGATTTACAATAGTTGTGCCATGATAATGAAAGTTGACCCCGCCGAGTGTTGCCGTTCCAGCTGTATTATTATATTGATAAGCGGCAGCTAGTATGGTACATTGTTGGTTGCCTGCTACAACAAGTATGTCATGATCAACATAAAACATTGGATCAACAGTTACCTCAACATCTGGAGCCTGTATAAAATATAATCTTGCAGTGCTTGATCCGACTCTTTCCATAATAAAATTGTAAGAGATGGATGCATCAAAAGGAGCGGGTCCTAAGAAGATTCTTTCTATACATGCACCAAAACAACTTACACAATTGCAGCCTTTATGGGTGATTTTAGAAAACCCTCCGTAGCGATGTAAAGAAATAGCCTGTAATTGGTCGTAGGCACCAGCATAGCTTGGGAAGTAGATATTACTGGCAGCCTGAGTGCTTAAGCCCTTTGTATTGCCCGGTATTTTCTCATCTTTCTGACAACTTATCCATACAACAGAAGCGATTAAAAGAAAGATCATAACGGAGGCAAATGAAATAAATGTCTTTTTCATAATGTTCATTTTAAACGGTTTGGAAATAATTTTATGTTTGACGAAAATAAATATTATTTTTCATTATTAGGAAATAATATTAAAATATTTATTAAAAATAAATGTCCTTTAAGACTATATGAATTTTGCCTGAGTAATTATGTTTCATGACTATCCGCATATAGACAAGCATTTTTTCGGTCCTTTTATCTGGCAACAAAAGCACTGAAAATACCTGTTTTGATCAAGGTGATTATTGTGCACCACAACTTTTATTACGTTGTGTGCCTTTATTTTTTGGCGGTACCTTTTGCATCAAGGTAAAAGGGACGGCATAGCTATAAATGGAGACCAAAAGAATAAAGAAAGTCTTTGTTTCCTAAAAGAGGATAGTCGATTTATGTATTATCATTCCCATAAACCAAAAGTCCTTCCGAGTATACCGGAAGGACTTTAAATATAATAGTTGTTTAAAAGCATTAAGAAGACAGGATCTTCACCATATCCAACAGATCATCATCAATGCTCTGGTGTTTTTTGACCACCTCATCTAAAGGAGAAAGTTTTACTTCATTATTAATGATGCCTGCCATGAGCTGAGACTTACCTTCTTTTAAGGCTAATACGGCATGATAGCCTAATCGGCTGGCCTGTACACGATCATAATAACTTGGAGAACCTCCACGTTGCATATGGCCTAAAACAGAATGCCTGATCTCCATCTCCGGAAATTTATTTTGTAACACATGCGTCAGTGCTTCTGCGCCAAAATCATCGCCTTCGGCCACAACAATAATGTGCACATTTTTCTTACGTTTCTGATCATAATCGATCATATTCAATACACGCTCCACATTCGTAATGCGCTCGGGTACCAATACTGATTCGGCACCGGTAGCAATCCCACTATTCAGGGCTATATACCCGGCATCACGCCCCATCACCTCAATAATGAATAGGCGATCATGTGCCGCAGCCGTATCCCTTATTTTGTCAATTGCTTCTACCGCTGTATTTACAGCCGTATCAAATCCAATGGTATAATCGGTTCCGGAAATATCTTTATCAATCGTGCCCGGAATACCGATAATGGGCACCTGGTGTTCTGCATATAATTTGCAGGCACCTTTAAAACTACCGTCCCCGCCGATGATCACCAGGCCATCAATATTATGTTTCTTAAGCTGTTCCGCGGCTAAAGCCCTACCTTCCACAGTCATGAATTCTTTACTGCGTGCGGTTTTGAGCATAGTGCCTCCAAGCTGAATGATATTCGCAACATCACGGGAACGCATTGGGAAAATATCGTCTTCGATAAGTCCTTTATAGCCGTAACGGATCCCATACACCTCTATATTGTGATAGATAGCGGTACGCACAACCGCACGTACAGCGGCATTCATACCTGGGGCATCTCCACCGGAAGTTAATACTGCAATTCTCTTCATATCAAATTATTTAGTACCGGTATGTCCAAAGCCACCTGTTCCGCGATCGCTTTCTTCCAGACTATCGGTCAGTTCCCAGATAATGTGTTCATGTTTGGCAATCACCATTTGTGCTACTCTTTCGCCATGTTCTATTGTTTGTGTTTCGTTAGAAAGATTCACAATCGGTACTTTAATCTCTCCGCGGTAATCACTGTCGATCGTACCCGGGGTGTTAATCACCGTAATCCCTTTTTTAATGGCCATACCACTTCTTGGACGCACCTGTGCTTCATAACCCAAAGGTAGTTCCATAAACAGTCCTGTAGGAATAAGCGTGCGCTCTAATGGTTTTAATTCAACGGGCGATTCCAAATTGGCTGCCAGATCCATTCCCGCAGAACCTTTTGTTTGGTATTGTGGTAAGGGATTGCCCGATTGATTAATGATTTTAACTTGCATGGATGTATTCGTTTTATTTGTTTTATGAAAATAATAAATCTAAAGTGGCTTCGTGCATAATGCCATTCGTTGCCAGGCTTTCTTTATCCCAGATTGTATAGGGCTGATTTGAAAAATTGCTTACCCTGCCGCCGGCTTCTTCTACAATCAGATAGCCTGCAGCAATATCCCATGCCTGCAAATTGTATTCCCAGAAAGCGTCAAAGCGGCCACAGGCTACCCAACAAAGGTCTAAGGCCGCAGAGCCCAGTCGCCGTACCGGCAATCCTTTAGCTACTACTTTGGTGAAAATTTCCAGGGGATGTATTTTGGTATCGGGAAAATGATAAGGAAAACCAGTCACTAAAAAAGCTTGTTCAATATTACTTTTGGTAGACACTCGTATTGGCTTTTCGTTCAGCGATGCGCCTTTCCCTTTTTCTGCAAAAAACAGTTCGTCCATCATTGGATTATAGACTGCGCCCATAATTACCTCTTCCTTATGGGTTAGGGCAATGCTGATACAGCATAAAGGTACATGATGTGCAAAGTTCACCGTTCCATCAATAGGATCTATGATCCATTTATACGCCGCATCCTCATTTTCATTACCAAACTCTTCACCTACGAATCCATGTTCGGGATAGTGTGCCTTGATGGTGTTTACAATCAGTTCTTCCGAGGCCTTATCGATAGTGGTCACCAGATTATTGATTCCATCCTTATGACTCACTTCAAAGTCTTGGTAGAATCCTTCTTTAACCAGTACACCGGCCGCTTTTATGGTCTGTAATAAAACTTCTTTCATGATAGCACTGCTTTTTATAGCCGCACAAAGATAACCCCGATCTGCAAATTCAAAAACTAAAATATGTGCCTAAAATGATAATATTTAAGTCATAATAGGCCATTGTATTTTAAATATATAATTCATACATTTGTGAATAAGTGTTATAGAATGTATTTTTTTAAAGTTTACCAATTGAGTAAAGAGGATGCGGAAAATCTTACAGAGTACGCAAAACATTAAAAACAATTAGTTCTTATGAAAACAAGTAAACACACAAACCAAAACGTCTTTTTAAAGACCAGAACATTGAATCTTGCGGCTGCAGGATTTGTAACCTTATTAGCATTGAGCAATACGGTACAGGCACAGAACTCGTCCTATAATGCCAATACCGTACCTATTGGTGGCGGGCAAAACAGCGCGTTCGGGCAATTAGCAATGCCTTCTACAAGTGGTACTGCAAATTCAGCGATTGGTTATCGCGCACTTAATGCGACAACATCAGGTGGCTATAATACCGCTGCAGGGGGCTATGCACTTGCTTTTAACGTTACCGGTAATTATAATTCGGGTTTTGGTTATCAGGCGCTGTACAACAATACAACAGATAATAATACGGCTGTAGGATTCAGATCGATGTACATAAATTCTACCGGTGCAAGCAATGTAGCCACCGGTTATGCTGCACTGTACACTAATTCTACGGGAAGTAATAATGTAGCGAATGGCTTTCAGGCCCTTTATGGTAATACAACAGGTGTTAATAACTCGGCTACGGGCTACAATGCACTTTATGCCAATACATACGGACGGGACAATGTCGCAAATGGGTTCAATTCCCTTACCGCCAATACCAGCGGTTCTTACAATGCTGCCGGGGGCTCTTATTCCATGTCCAGAAATGTGACCGGCTTTTATAATGCAGCATTCGGATACCAGGCGCTGTCTAATAGTTTATCTGATAACAATACGGCTATAGGATTCCGGTCACTGTATCTTAACGGGACGGGTGCCAATAATACGGCAAGTGGTTTTGCGGCACTGTATAATAATGGTGCAGGAAGCGATAATACCGGCGTCGGTTATCTGGCAGATGTATCGACCAGTACCTTGTCGAACGCAACCGTTATTGGTAGCGGAGCGGTCGTTAATGCCAGCAATAAAGTAAGGATCGGAAATGGAGCCGTAACGGTAATAGAAGGTGAGGTGCCTTTTTCATCTGTTTCGGATGGCCGTTTTAAAACCAATGTAAAAGAAGAAGATGTAAAAGGCCTGGATTTTATTAAAAAACTAAGACCCGTGGTGTATAATTTGGATACTAGAAAACTAACAGAGTTCCGGATTAAGGATATGCCGGAAAGCGAGCGTGAAAAATACCTGAAACAGGATTTTACCGCTGCTACTAATGTACGCCAAAGCGGATTTATCGCCCAGGAAGTAGAAAAAGCAGCTAAAGAGGTTAATTATAACTTTAATGGCGTGCATGCTCCGGCAAATGATAATGATAATTACAGCCTTGCCTACGCTGAGTTTGTCGTGCCTTTGGTAAAAGCAGTACAGGAACAACAACAAATAATCGAAAAATTGCAACAACAGATCAGTGATCTTCAGGAAACTCAGGGATTAACTACTGCCATAGCCCAAAATTCGGTGATGGGTGCCTCAATGGAACAAAATGTACCGAATCCTTTTTCTCAAGAGACGGTCGTTAAATTTAATTTGCCTACACAAATCGTTACGGCATATATGACCGTATATGATTTACAAGGGAAACAAATTAAAACCTTACCGATTAGTGAGCGTGGCGCAGCTTCTATTACCATCAAGGCTGATCAGCTGAAAGCAGGAATGTATATTTATGCGATCATCGCTGATGGCAAATTAGTCAGTTCAAAACGTATGGTGATTGCGGATAGATAAGCAACTTCTTTTGACGAGATATAAAAAAAGGTCGCTCTAGTTGGAGCGACCTTTTTATCTGTGTCAGGTATGATCATTAAGCCAAACCTTAGCTAATATTATTTATCTTTTCATTTTCCATTTACTGTTCGCTGTTGCCTGACTTTGAACCGGAACGGTTTTCTTGCCTTGCTCCCATAATAATCCGGCCAAGGCAGCGGCTACATTGCGTTCCTCCTCATCGGCGGCCATCAGGTATTCGGGTTTGTAATATTTATTGATAAAGTTCGTATCAAACTTACCTTCTACGAAAGCCGGCTGGCGTACCGCCCATTTTCCAAAAGCCAAAGTTGTTTTGATCCCTTTAATTTTATATTCATCTACCGCTCTGCATAAACGGTCTATGGCCTCATTGCGGTCTTTACCCCAAACCACCAGTTTGGCGATCATCGGATCATAAAAGATCGGAATATCCATACCTTGCTCATAACCGTCGTCTACGCGCACACCATTACCCTGAGGACGAATGTATATTTCCAGTTTACCGGTATCCGGTACAAAATTATCCAAAGGATCTTCGGCACATACCCTTAATTCCAGTGCATGGCCATTTATTTTAAGGTCTTCCTGTGCAAAAGATAGTTTTTCTCCGCGGGCTACACGAATCTGCTCTTTTACCAGGTCTACACCGGTAATGTATTCCGTTACACAGTGTTCTACCTGCAAACGGGTATTCATTTCCAGGAAATAGAAATTCAGGTCATCATCTACTAAAAACTCCACCGTACCTGCACCATGATATTTACAGGCTTTAGCTACATTCACCGCACATTCCCCCATCGTTTGACGGACATCGGGTGTCAGGCAGGAAGAAGGTGCTTCTTCAATCAGCTTCTGGTGTCTTCTTTGAATGGAACATTCTCTTTCAAAAAGGTATACATAATTACCATGCTGGTCGCCTAATATCTGGATCTCGATATGTTTCGGAGAACCTACATATTTTTCTATAAATACATCATCGTTGCTAAAGGCACTTAAAGCCTCGCTTTGCGCCATGTGCATCTGCTCTTCCAGTTCAGAAGCTTCATTGACCACACGCATACCTTTACCACCACCACCGGCACTGGCTTTGATCAGGATAGGGTAGCCCACACGCTCGGCAATTTCATGCGCCTCTGCAGCACTAGTCAGGGGTTTATCCGTGCCCGGTACCATCGGTACATCAAAAGTTTGTGCCGCTTGTTTGGCCGCAATCTTGCTGCCCATCATATTAATGGAATAAGCACTTGGCCCGATAAAGGTTAGCCCGGCATCGGACACCGCTTGAGAAAAAGAAGCGTTTTCACTTAAAAAGCCATAACCCGGATGAATGGCATCTGCACCCAGCTGTTTGGCTACTTCAATTATTTTATCTGCTCTTAAATAAGATTGCGCGGAGGGGGCAGGCCCGATACATACTGCTTCGTCTGCATATTGTACGAAAGGCATCGTTCGGTCTGCTTCTGAATACACGGCTACCGTTTTAATACCCATTTCTTTTGCAGAGCGCATCACACGCAAGGCAATTTCGCCACGATTGGCTACTAATATTTTTTGCATATCAATAATTGAATCTTTTTTTGGAGTTCAAAAGTAGCTAAAAACTCCTTTGATCAAAATAAAATGTGCCGATAATTTTACCGGCACATTTATATAACGTAATTAATTTGCTTAGCAATACTGCTCGTATGCTTGCTGAAGATTTGCAGCAATCATAGCTGCAGAGCGGCCTTCGATCATATGACGCTCGATCATATGCACCAATTGACCATCTTTTAATAAAGCGATCGCGGGAGAAGAAGGAGGGTAAGGCAATAAGAATTTACGGGCTTCCTGTACACCTTCTACATCAAAACCGGCAAAAGAAGTCACCAATTGATCGGGTTTCTTACCTTCACCATTCAGAGACTGGATGACACCAGGGCGTGCCGTACCGGCAGAACAACCACATACTGAGTTGATTACCAATAGGGTAGTGCCGCTTTTTTGCATAGCGTCCTGAACTTGATTTGTATTTACTATTTCCTGAAATCCGTTTTGTGTTAACTCTTGTTTCATCGGATTCACTAAATCTGCTGGATACATATAATGATACTGTTTTTAGAATTAAATGTAAGCAAAGGTAAATCTAATATTTTCATTACGCAATAAATTCAATTTACATACCTATTTACAAAGATTATTAGTCCTATTTTTGCCCTATCTTTAACAAACCCTCATGCAAGACGCACTTCAAGTATATACCCCTGAAATTATCCAAACTTATTTAGCTCCCAGAGCAGGAGAACAAAAACTCGGCAATACGATTCAGTGCGCTGCGCGGGCATCCTGGCAAGCGTCCTTAGAAGATAGCACCGCCAAATATGTTTTAGTGGGTATTCCGGAAGATATCGGCATAAGGGCCAATGGTGGTGTAGGTGGGGCAGAAAGCAGTTGGGTGCCTTTCTTAAAAGCATTTCTGAACATTCAGGACAACGAATTTCTCTCGGGAAGTGACCTCTTTTTATTAGGCCATGTTGATTTAAGCTCCTTATTGAAAAAATACCAGCATGAAACCGCGCCAGAACCGCTCAGGCAGGCCACCACAGAAATCGATGCTTTGGTTTATCCTATTATTCAGACCATAGTTTCCTGTGGTAAAATACCCATTATTATCGGTGGCGGGCATAACAATGCCTATCCTATATTAAAAGGAAGCTCTTTGGCAAAGAAAGCAGCGATAAATGCCATAAATATGGATGCACATGCCGATTTCAGGGAGCTGGAGGGCAGGCATAGCGGCAATGGTTTTCATTACGCCTATCAGGAGCAATATTTGAAACAATATGCCGCCTTTGGTTTACATGAAGGATATAATAATGCCACCATCTGGCAACATTTCCAGACCAATAAAGACCTTTTCTATACCTCTTTTGAGCAGATGTATCTTCGGTCGGAACTTAGTTTTGAAGCGGCCCTGGCACAAAACCTGAGCCATGTACAAAAAGATTATTATGGTGTGGAATTAGACCTGGACTGTATTGCCGATACCCTCAGTAGTGCGGTGTCGCCCCTGGGCTTTAGCCGTACTGAGGCCTTGCGCTATCTTTATCTTGCAGGCCAGCACACACATGTGGCCTATGTACACCTTACCGAAGGCGTATTTACCCGTGCCGATGGCATGCAATACCCCTTAACCGGCAAGCTGCTTAGTTATCTGGTACAAGCCTTTGTCAAAGGCAACAAGGATATAAAACCGCAGTAAACCGAGGCTTTTATTTAGTTTAATAGATTCATTATCTTTGCCCTTTCAGGCTTTTAGTTTAATATATGTTAGATAATCTTACACCCTATTGGAGTTATGCAGTAGAAGGTTTCAATACTACGGATATCGTAGGAGAGGAGCTTATAATATGGAAGAACGGTTGTTGTGTGTTTTTATATAATGATACCGACGTGTTGGAAGCTTATGTATATACCACAACGCAAAATTGGGACGAAGCATTTTTTGAAAAAATATTCCTGCATGAGGCCATGGGGCCACATAACCAAAAGATCAAAAAGATCTGGGTGGCTGATGAGCGCTCGCTGATCATACCCGATAAATTATTTTTGGGGGAAGAGTCCCGTTTGTGGTTAAAAAGACTACACCATATTGGTCCCGACGATGATATTTTTGACAATAAAATACCCGAAATCAATACCCATGTGGTCTACGCTTACGACAGTAAGATTGCCCAGTTAATGAAGCGGTATTTTAATCATCTGCAGGTAATGTCCTTATCACGTTTTTCGCTGAGTACAATTGCAGACCTGCATCATGAGGGGAGTGTGGCTAATCTTATTTTGCTGCAAAATGAAGCCCTGTTGAGTGTGACCAATTCCGGAAAGTTGCTGGCGCACCAAACATTCGAGTTTGAAACGGTAGAAAACGTGGTATATAAAATCGCGCTGATTGCCGAAAAAAATGATTTTGATCCCTTATTGATACAATTTAAGGTTTCCGGGATTATTGAAAACGTGGAAGAATTTGCTTTAGATCTTAAGGCCTATTTTAAGAATGTTCATATCATTACAGGAGACAAAGGACCTATATTACAACTTATAAAACAGATTATACAATGCGCATAATTGGGGGTAAATTCGGAGGTAGAAAATTTCATCCTCCGGCAAAATTGCCAAATACAAGACCCACTACGGATATTGCCAAAGAAGGATTGTTCAATACATTACAGAATTTAATTGATTTTGAAGGCATCAAAACGCTGGATTTATTCGGTGGTACGGGTAGCATTAGCTACGAACTGGCTTCCCGTGGAGCAGCAGAGCTGACCATTATAGAACGGGACAAAGTGCCGGCAGCCTTTATTAAAAAAACAGCACAGGAGTTGAATATCGAGCATTTTAACCTGTTTCAGGGAGATGTCTTTAAATTTCTTTCTCAATGCACAGAGCAATACGGCTTTATTTTTGCCGGGCCGCCCTATGCCTTACAGGAAATAGATGACCTGCCCCGTATGGTGATTGAGCGTAACCTGATCGCTGACGAAGGTATTTTTGTACTGGAGCATACGCCCCGGAATAACTATGAAGATCATCCCAACCTCTTGCGTGTAAAGAATTACGGAACCACACTGTTCTCGTTCTTTACGGCAAAGCCTAATGTATAAAAATTTAATAAGCATATGACCGAAATTTCCCCAAAAGATTCCTTGTATCAAGACCTGATAGAAGACTGGCATGAACAAAAAGCCATCATCAAAGAGCAAATGACTTTGATCGATCCTATGGCCACTTCTTTACGCAAATCGACGGCGCAGCGCTTTCTGAATGCTTCTATGAATGTCCTGATGGAAATACTGATGTATTTATTGAGTCTGGGCAGCATCATATACTTATTTTTCATGAATAACCTGGGCCCCTTTTTTGTTATGGGTAAGGTAGCCGGCAATCCGGAGATTGTTCCGGCAAAAATTTCCAGTACGGAAATGGAACAATTTGACTATACCGTAAAAGGAATGTTCGTTTTGTTGGCCATATTGTTTTTTATCATTGGCCGTATGCTCGCCAATATCAGGAAGAAAAACAGTACTTTAAGTCTTGCCGGAAAAAATATGAAAACCATAGCGGGACAACACCTGAAGCGCAAAAGCAAAATAGAATCGCTGGAACAAAAACATGTGATGACGCTACCGGAAACCGATATTAATATCGATTCTATCGGACCTATTGAATACAATAACAATACAGAAGATACTTTACTTTAAATATACTTAAGTATGACCTTTGAACAAATACAAGAAACAGCAGATTATATAAAATCTAAAGTGGCCGCACTGCCCAGTTATGGTGTGATATTGGGTAGCGGTTTAGGTGGCCTTACCGAAGCGGTAAATATCCAGTCTGAACTGAGTTACAACACCATTCCCAACTTTCCGCAATCGACGGTAGAAGGGCATGCGGGCAAACTGATCTTCGGAACTATAGGTGATAAGCAGGTGGTGATGATGGCCGGCCGTTTTCATTATTACGAAGGATACAATATGCAGGAAGTGACCTTTCCGGTAAGGGTGATGAAAGCCCTGGGCGTAGAAACCCTTTTTGTAAGTAATGCTGCCGGTGGCATGAACCGCGATTTCAAAATCGGCGATATCATGTTCATTAAAGACCATATCAATCTATTTCCCGAACATCCGCTCAGAGGAAAAAATGATACCCGTTTAGGAACCCGTTTTCCGGACATGAGTGAACCGTACAGCTATGAGATGATTGCTAAAGCCAAAGTACTTGCGGCTGAGGCGGGAATTGAGGTAAAAGAAGGGGTGTACATAGGTTTGCAAGGACCTACTTTTGAAACCAGGGCAGAGTATAAATGGCTGGATGTAATCGGTGGCGATGCTGTAGGTATGAGTACTGTACCCGAAGTTATTGTGGCGATTCACGGAGGCATGAAAGTCTTTGCAGCCAGTATCATTACTGACCTTGGCATCAGAGAAGAATTAAATACCATCACCCATGAAGAAGTGTTGGAGGCGGCTAATATCGCGGCACCAAAACTGGCTAAAATTGTTAGTGAACTGATTAAATCTTTATAAAATATGAAAGCGATATTATTAATTTCCGGTTTGGTATTAACCTTAACCTCTTGTGGCAATAATAGTGCAAAAAGTACTGATGGCACCACTACGATGCATACAGATGCTCATAAAGAAGTAGCGGAAGCTAAAGACCCGAATGCGAAAGTAGATCCGGTATGTGATATGCCTAAAAAAGCCGACTGGACAGAGTTTTCTGTAGTGAACAAGGATACAACCTGGTTCTGCAGCCCTCATTGTAAAGAAACATTTGATAAAGATCCAGCTAAATTTGCGAAGAAATAAACCGCTCCGCTTTCCCGGAATAATGTTCGTTTTGAAGGAATGCGTCTGGAGGCGGATTTCTTTAAAACGAACATTTTTAATAAAGGCTCTTTGTGCATTGTGCGCTCCCTTAGCGGTACGAAGACTAAATGATCTGTAATATGAATATCCACGAACAATATATGTACCGTTGCCTGGAACTGGCGGGCAAGGGTGCCGGAGCGGTAGCCCCTAATCCGATGGTGGGTGCCGTGCTGGTATATCAGGACCAGATCATCGGAGAAGGCTGGCATCAGCAATACGGACAGGCACATGCAGAGGTCAATTGTTTTAAGAGTGTAGCCCCGGAAGATGTTCCATATATACCCGAAAGTACCCTCTATGTGAGTCTGGAACCTTGCGCCCACTATGGAAAAACACCGCCCTGTGCCGAACTGATTGTGCAACATCGGGTACCACAGGTTGTCATTGCTTGTGTGGATACTTTTGCACAGGTGGCGGGTAAGGGAATTAAAATATTGGAAGCGGCCGGCATTACAGTACACACTGGTGTTTTGGAAAAAGAAGCCCGGGCTTTGAACAAACGATTTTTTACCTATCACGAAAAAAAACGCCCTTACATTATCCTGAAATGGGCACAGAGTGCCGACGGGTACATGGCTCCTGAACAAGGCACTAAAGTGATGTTAAGCAATGCGCTGGTACAACGGTTTGTACATCAAATGCGCAGCGTTGAAGGGGCTATTCTAGTAGGCTACCAAACAGCATTGAAAGATAATCCGTACCTGACAAATCGTTATTTTGGCAAGCAGCAACCTTTGCGCCTGGTGATTGACGCGCAAAATGCCTTACCGGAAACACTGCACCTTAAAACGGATGGTTTACAGACGATCATCTATAACCATAAAAGCAGCCTACAGTTCGATGCGTTGACCTATGTTCCGCTAGCTGCTACATCGCCTTTACCGGAACAAATAGTAAAAGATTTGTACCAAAGAGGTATTAATAGCCTGATTATCGAGGGCGGGCAAAAGACTTTGCAACAATTTTTGGATGCCAATTTTTGGGATGAAGCCTTTTGCATTGACACACCGGTACTGCTGGAGCAAGGTACACCGGCACCACAACTAGCCCATGCTTTGATACACAACAGTATTACACTTGGCGATAATATTATTAAGCACTATACGCGTACCCATGAATACTTATAAGACGATACAAGGCCCGACCGCAGCAGAATTCAGAGACCGTGGCAGTAAATTTCTGGCCTATACCTTTCCGATCAATCATGTAGATGAGGTAAAAACCAGAATACAGGAATTGAAAAAAGAACACCCTAAAGCAGTACACCACTGTTATGCCTATCGTATGGGCATAGATGGGCTGGTGTACCGTGCCAATGATGATGGAGAACCTTCTGGAAGTGCCGGCCGGCCTATATTAGGGCAAATCGATAGCGCCGGTATCACCAATGTACTCGTTGTGGTGGTGCGTTATTTCGGAGGTACCTTATTAGGTGTTCCGGGCCTGATCAATGCTTATAAAACTGTGACCACCGATGCATTAGCGCTTTGTGAAACGATAGAGCGTAATGTAGAATTTCCGATGGCTTTAAGCTTTGATTATACCATTATGAACGAGGTCTTAACCGTCTTAAAACAATATGAAGTCACGATCATCAAGCAGGATATGCAACTGTTTTGCGACTATGAGATTGGTATTCCCCTTGTGCATAAAGAGGCTTGCGTACAACGATTAACAGAAATATATGGTTTGACCCTTAAGGCAACATAATATTATTACACCGATTATCTGTATTTTTGGATACAGAAATGATCCTCCGGGATTGTTCCCATTTTTAATTGTCCTTATCGTCCTATTATGATCTTAGTAGAATGCCCTAGAGATGCCATGCAAGGCTGGGCGCACTTTATACCCACAGCTACAAAAGTTGCTTACCTGAATCAGTTGTTGAAAGTAGGTTTTGACATACTCGATTTTGGTTCTTTTGTATCAGCCAAAGCGATACCACAACTGATTGATACCAAAGAAGTGATTCCCCAGTTAGACCTGAGTAATACCCGTTCTAAACTGTTGGCGATTGTAGCCAATACCCGCGGGGCACAGGAAGCAGTTGTATATGATGAAATTACCTATTTGGGTTTTCCATTTTCCATATCGGAAACCTTCCAGATGCGCAATACCAACAAAACAATTGCCGAATCCTTAGCGCAGGTCGAAGAGATCCAGAACCTATGCGCACAAAATAATAAGAAAGCCGTTTTATATATCTCTATGGGTTTTGGCAATCCTTACGGAGATGAATACAGTGCCGATATTGTGTACCAATGGTTTAATACTTTAGTGAACCTTGGAGTGACTAATATTGCGCTTGCCGATACGGTAGGGGTATCCAATCCGCAGAATATTCAAAGTATATACCAAAAATTGATTCCCGAATTTCCTCAAATCCAGATCGGAGCGCACTTTCACTCTACTGAGCAAAGTACTGAAGAAAAGCTGCTGGCGGCCTGGGAAGCCGGTTGTACCAGTTTTGATACCTCTATCAGAGGCATTGGTGGTTGTCCAATGGCAAAAGATGAGCTGGTTGGTAATATTGCCACCGAAAAACTAATTGCTTTTGCAGACAAAATGCAGATCCCTTTATCGCTGGATAGAGAAGCCTTTGTGACTTCCATGATTATGGCAAATGAGGTGTTTGTCTGATTGTTATGCTCTCCTTAGTTTGTTAAATAAATTAACAAATATTCATATTTATCAAAAATAAAGTAATAGCTTAGCATATAGATTATTAACTTAATAAATATACTATATGAAAAAAGCTTTACTCTTTACAACAATGGGCGGTCTGTTGCTGACCTCTTGTTATCGTCCTTTATATCGTGCCGAAATTGTGCATGATCCTATGTTAAGCCAGCAAGGTGAGTTTACGGCCAATGCTTCCATATTGGCTGTGGGTGTCTATAATTTCCCTTCCTTCGACCTTGGTTTAGGCTATTCCCCGGTTAAAAATATCGGCATTAAAGCCAGTCTCCGAAACCGTGTATTTGGGACGAGCGGCAGTTTTGATAATGATGATTATCGAAGGAGAATGTACGGTACGACACTGGAAGGCGGTATTGGCTATTATAACCGCTATGGTAGTAACGGACTATTTTCTGTATATGCTAATGTGGCTTCCGGATATAATAAAGACCGTTCTTATTACATCAGCAATGGCAATACCCGGAATCAGCTGAATTCAAAATTTTGGGCTTTTTCGATACAACCGGCAGTAGGTATGGTGAAAAACAAAATCTCTATGATGGGAGGTGTTAAGGTTGGGGTGTATAAATTCTTTGATATCTCCTCCTTTGATGCGTATTATACCCAACAGGAATACAATAATATTGCAAAAAATTATTACCCGATCATCGAGCCATATTATATTTTTGAAGTCGGTCCCCGGAATGTAAAGTTCAATTTCCAGGCTGGTTTCGCATTGGCTCCCGGCGGCCCGGACAAAGACGAAAATTTCTTTACCCCAAAACTATCTCTGGGTATTACTGCCCGTTTTGGGAAATAGCAGACAATAGTGCTTTTGCCGTAATTGATCCGTTGTGCTTAAAGATCAGCTGATGTTTTCCATTATAGATATTGGTCTGTGGAAGGGCCTTGTATTCATATATTTGGGGAATCACATCCGAGCGGTCTGCGCCAACCATAGTTTCCGGCATTTGCTTTAATCCGGTAGTGTTTATATAAGCAGCTAAATAAGGTTTCATATCCTTGGCCGCGATAAACACTACCGGAATATTTTTAAAGGCCTCTTTATGCGCTACAATATCTTTTCCTAAATCTTCACAATGCTCACAGGTCGGGTTAAATAAAACGACGATCAAGGGTTTATCTGCCGGGAAATGATCCTGGTGTATCATTTTTCCATCCAGCGTTTCCATGCTAAACGACGGCAGTGGTGCTTGTATCGCTTTATAATCTGTCTCTGCAATTAAAGCAGTAGATTTCGGAGCATTCTGTGCCACAGCAACAAAAAAAGTACCAAAAGACAATAATAAAGAAAACGCCGCTTTTACCATTATGATGTAATTTTGAGCCTCAAAAGTATATCATTTTCATGAACAATCTATCAAACGCAAAACCTTTGGCAGAACGGATGCGTCCGCAAACCTTAGCAGATTATATCGGGCAGGAACATTTAGTGGGCGAGGGTAGTGTCTTGCGAAATATGATAGAAAGTAAACAGTTGCATTCTTTAATTTTCTGGGGTGCACCCGGCATCGGAAAGACAACCCTGGCACAAATTATCGCGCATCAATCGGACTTGCCTTTTTTTAGCCTGAGCGCGGTAGATAGTGGTGTGAAAGAGATCAGGCAGATTATAGAGTTATCCAAAAAGGCGGGTAAAGCCATTTTATTTATCGATGAGATACATCGCTTTAATAAGGGACAACAAGACAGTTTATTAGGTGCTGTGGAGAAAGGGTATATCATCCTGATTGGGGCGACGACCGAGAATCCTTCTTTTGAGGTGATTAGTGCCTTGCTCAGCCGCTGTCAGGTATATATACTGCAACCCTTTATGGTAGCCGACCTCAAGCATTTGGTTTATAATGCTATGGAGAAAGATCCCATAATGGCTGCCTTGTCGATTAATATTCTGGAATGGGAGGCCTTGTTACAACTCAGTGGGGGCGATGGCAGAAGAATGTTGAACCTGTTTGAGATTGTCGTGAATGCTTTGCCCGAAAATGATCTGGTGATTACCAATGAAAAGGTGCAGGCTATTGTGCAAAAGAAGATGGCTTTATATGATAAGACGGGAGAACAGCATTATGATATCATCTCTGCTTTTATCAAATCTATGCGGGGCAGCGATCCGAATGCGGCGGTGTATTACCTGGCGCGTATGATTGAAGGGGGAGAAGACCCCAAATTTATTGCCCGGAGAATGGTCATTTTTGCCAGCGAAGATATTGGCAATGCCAATCCCAATGCACTGCTATTAGCAACTACCTGTTTTCAGGCCGTAGAATTGATTGGTTACCCCGAATGCCGGATCATTCTTTCCCAAGCCGTAACTTATTTAGCCTCTTCTGTGAAAAGTAATGCGTCCTATATGGCAATCAACGATGCACAAGCATTAGTTCGTAAAACCGGTGATCTGTCCGTGCCTTTACACATCCGTAATGCACCAACCAAACTGATGAAAGAGATTGGTTATGGAGAGGATTATAAATATGCCCACAGCTATGAAGGCCATTTTGTAAACCAGGAATTTTTGCCGGAAGACATTGCCGGTACGAAACTTTATGATCCTGCAGAAAATCCCTCTGAAGATAAAATGAGGACTTATTTACGACAATGTTGGAAAGAAAAGTACGGGTATTAGCGTTATGCTCAAGAGCAAAGTGCTTTTTAAGCATATTATTGAACCAAATATATAAATTATTACATGAAGAAAATCCTGTTTACGATAGCCGTGCTGTCCTCCGTTTCTGTTTTTGCGCAACAAAAAATCCAATTGAAGGATACCATACCGTTTACGATCAATGAACAAAATACCCTTTATGTAAAGGCCGTTTTTAACGAAAAGGATACCCTTGATTTAAATTTTGATACTGGAACCACCGAACTGGTACTGACTAATTCCGTGATGAAGACAAAGCTTAAGTCTGTACCAAAGCTCTATAACACCATTTACAACCTGAAGATCGGAACGCGCGAGTATAAAACCAAAGTCTATGATGCCGAATTGACGGGACATGGTACCGATGGCCGTTTTGGTTGGGATTTGTTTAAAGGTAAAGTTGTAGAGATCAACTACGATAAACACATCATAGTCATTCACGAGTCCTTACCGGCTTCCGTTTTAAAAGATAAGGCCTTCTCTACCTGTAAGATCACGTACTTTAAAGAACTTCCTTTGATCGTCAGTACAATTACACAAAGCGGTATAGACAACACCGATTCTTTTTTGTTTGATACGGGTTATCAAAGAACGGCTATGCTTGATGATGATTTGCTAAAAGCAGGTAAGTTTCCCACAGAGAAAATGGAAGTGATCAAAAAAGTAATGATGAAAGGTGCCCAGGGCAATGAGGTTCCCGTGATTACGGCAAATCTGGAAACATTACGTATTGGTAATTATGAATTGAAAAATGTTCCGGTACAGCAGATAACCACCAATAAACCCTTGAGGGGCGCTAATATCCATATTTTAGGCAACGAAGTCTTAAAAAGGTTCAATACTTTCCTGGATCTTCAAAATGATGTGGTGTATCTAAAACCGAATCAATTGTTTAGTGTGGCCTATATTGAACAAAAGTAAAATCACTGCTGAGGGCAATAGCGTGCTAGCAGGGAGTCATTTTTTAAGTATTTGTTTATGCTGTAAATCAATAATATGCTAAAAAATAATTCATTAATGAGAATATATAAATTTGCCGTTTTTGTACTCCTGTTCCTCCTTTCCGGACAGGTGTTTGCACAAACGACTACTATATTGAGCCCCAAGGAGACCCTGGAACTGCAAAGCGAAATACCGGATATTCCTTTCTCCATACGTAGGGCCTATGCCTACTCCGATAAACGTGGTTCTTTTGATCTGGTGCTTTGCGAAAAAGAATCCCGTATTAGAGAAAATGATACCCTGAAATCGAACCTGACTGCTATTTGCTATCTGCAAGACCATGGCGGTTACCGGGAACAATGGAGGATAACAGATGCTTTGGCCGGTATACAAGATCAAGAATATGGTACGGAGTATACGATCTGGTTTTGGACAAAATATTGTTCGGCAACCGATATTGACGGAGACGGGATTGTAGAACCGATTATCGTATATGGAACCAAAACAGAATACGGCTACAAGCGGATTAAGATCATTACGCTTTATAAGGGCCATAAGTACGCGATCCGCGCGGTAGAATGCGACCTGGACTTTTGCAGGACTTTTGTCAAAGACGCAAAAATGAAAGAACTTCCGCTCAAAATAAGACAATATATAGATCAGCTACTAGAGCAGATGCGCAAGGAGCAGGACCTTATCCTGCACCATCATTAAAGCAAGCAGCAGCAGCAGATTAATTACATAATCAAAAATCGGGGCGATATGAACCTATTACAACAGACCGCAAGAACAATCATCAGGAAATCATTTCATTTATCGGTTTGGACTATCGAACAATTTTATGATATTGCCATATATGAACAAAAGGCAAGGCAACTGCAGACCTTACCCGAGGGCACACTTGGCAGGGATATTGGCGATTGTTTGGCTAAGAACGACTTGCATTTAGTGCCCAATTATGAAAGCCACGACCTGAAACATGTGTTATTAGACTTTGAAATGACCGCTGTTGATGAGATCAGAATGCAGGCTTTTATGCTTGGAAATGGTAATTATTCTCTACCCAGTTTTGCGATTTTTATTTTCGGGGCTTTATTGCTGCCGGATCTATGGACCACCTTTTACAAGGATTATATAAACGGTCGGAACGCAAAGCCGATCAGCACCTGGACAATTGAAGAGTATGCCCATTGTCAGACCACAACGCTGCGGGAAATTGTATTTAATTATAAACCTTCAGTGCAGCATAAGATAGATAGCAGATCACTGGCTAAATTAGGGGCTTTTACTGCTATAACTTTAGGGATATTCGGTATGGTTTTCTGTCTTCCGTTTCTCTTTTCCGTTCATCTTGAAGATTTAGTAGGGGCCGGCTTCGGGTTTTTAGGAGCCGCTATGATCGCCGGTGCAGGACTAATTGCCTTATCTAACCTGGTCAAACAGAACAAGCAATCATTTGAAAAGGTAATAACTTCCTGACTCTTTCGTCACTTTAAAAAGGTGATGAAGCCGGTTTAAAACATTCAAAATGTCATTATTGTCCTTTAATTGGAACTACCGGCCTTAAAGGTCATGCTGGAATAACTTCTAAAAATTATCTATAATTCTTTTGCTGTAAAAGTATTATTGGTTTTTATGCCCACTTAGGTATCTTGTGGCTATTATATGTCTGTGGTGCAGCTCATGCCCTGCAATGATCCAGGCGCAGGCACGTACACTCATGG
The DNA here is from genome assembly GCF_003852495.1 of Taibaiella sp. KBW10. GTDB lineage: Bacteria > Bacteroidota > Bacteroidia > Chitinophagales > Chitinophagaceae > Edaphocola. The sequence goes on from NZ_QAJI01000004.1 coordinate 302,792, forward strand.
TATATTGGCTGGCAATGCCCGCGCGCTCCACTTGTTTGGCCGTAAGGTTATTAAAGAAAGCAATAGTCAGGTTGCGGTTAGCATTATATTCCTTCAGCAATTTTGAAAGCGGAATTTTATCAGCCTGTGCCTGTTTCGCAAATTCATTTTCATCAAAAAACGGTAACGGTGTACGATCCAACCGGGCGAAACGCATGGCGCGGTATACAAATACCCGTTCCACATCAATGAGGTGCATCAGCAGGTCTCTTAAAGACCACTTACCGGGCTCATAAGGGGTCAGCAGACTGGCCGTATCTAAAGATTTATACAGCGCTGTAACCTCTTTTGCGGAGGCTTTTAACTGATCCAAAACGCTCGGCTCAGCCGGCACCAGCTTTACATAATTTTCATAGTACAGAGCATATTCCGTATCGCGTGGTTTGCTGATCTTCTTCATTTCTGATTAAAATTAAAGCCGAAAATTAAGATTTTATTTAAACATCAAACAACTATCTTGCACATACATATTTCGTACATGAAAAAAATAAAAATGCTTGTCCTTGTCTTACTATTAATCTCATTGTGTAGTGTTGCTTTGGTTTACAGTATCAAAAAAGAAGCCAATCGTTATTGCTACCGGAATATAGACCGAGTTCCTGCGGCATACACCGGCATTATTTTTGGTGCAGGCATTGTTAACAACCAACCTAGTAAATACCTTAAAGACCGTTTGGATGCGGGTATTGCCTTATACAAAGCCGGTAAGGTCAAACGCCTACTGGTCTCCGGAGATAATGGGCAGGACGAATATGATGAGGTCAGCGTCATGAAACAATATTGTGCCGATCATGGCGTTCCAAAAGCAGATATTTTTGCAGACTACGCAGGTTTTGATACGTATTCTACTGTATACCGGGCCAAAGACCTGTTTAAGGTGGCAGATGCCATTATGATCAGCCAGAATTACCATTTAGATCGTGCCGTATATTTAGGCAAATCCATGAATATCAATTCTTATGGCTTTGCAGCGGATAAAGGAGATTATGTATTTCTGTTCAAAAATAAAGTGAGGGAAGGACTGGCGATCTTAAAATCTTTTGTAGATGTACACCGGGGCCGTAAACCCAAATATTACGGCGGAGATATTGATATTCAAGGGCCATCCAATTTCGATAAAAAATAAACGATATTATATTGTTTGTTTACCTTTATATTTGCTTAATAAAATTGTTACACAAATCTAACATTTAAACAATTGGATAAGCAACACAGATCATTACACGATGTACACAGCAGTGTGGATATTACGTCTAAAAAAAACGGCTGGCGTAAGATTATGGCTTTTTTCGGGCCTGCATATTTAGTAAGTGTAGGGTATATGGATCCGGGAAACTGGGCCACAGACCTTGCCGGCGGCTCTCAATTTGGTTATACCCTCATCTGGGTACTCTTATGTAGTAATCTTATCGCTTTATTCTTACAGTCTCTATGTACCCGTTTGGGTATTGTACGCGGTAAAGATTTGGCACAATGCAATCGGGAGACCTATCCCAAAGGCATGAATTTTGTATTATACCTCCTGGCCGAGATTGCAATTGCGGCTTGTGATCTCGCCGAAATTCTGGGTATGGCCATCGGCTTACAATTGTTATTTGGCCTGGATCTGATGTGGGGTGTGCTCATTAGCTTCGGGGATACTTTTCTGCTCTTATACCTGCAACGTCTGGGTATTCGTAAAATGGAACTATTTATTATCGGAACCATTTTTATAATTGGCATGTGCTTTCTGATCGAGATGTTTTTAGCAAAACCAGATATGCACGCGCTGGCCAAAGGATTTATCCCTTCACTTCCCAATACACAAGCGCTATATATCGCCATTGGTATTATCGGGGCTACGGTCATGCCCCATAACCTATACCTGCATTCGGCATTGGTGCAAACCCGAAAGATCGGTAAAGACCATAACTCTATTAAAAAAGCGATAAAGTATAATTTTTGGGATAGTGCTATTGCCTTGAACCTGGCATTTTTTGTGAATGCGGCCATCTTGATTTTAGCGGCATCGGTGTTTCATAAAAACGGGATGACCGAAGTGGCCGAACTGGAAGATGCCCATAAATTATTATCGCCAACTATAGGTTCAGAATGGGCTTCCCGGTTGTTTGCCGTTGCCTTGATTGCTGCAGGGCAGAGCTCGACCATCACCGGGACCTTAGCTGGTCAGATTGTGATGGAAGGCTATTTACAACTGCGCATTAGTCCTGCCTTAAGGCGTATTATTACCCGCCTGCTCGCGGTAGTGCCCGCGGTGATTGTGATTGCACTGATGGGTAATAAAGGCGTCGGAAAATTACTGATCTTCAGCCAGGTCTTATTAAGCATGCAGCTCTCTTTTGCCATCATTCCCCTGATCTATTTTGTAAGTGATAAAAAGCAAATGGGTCGTTATGCGATTCCGACGCTGAGTAAGATTATAGGTTGGTTGATCGTGGTATTGGTGGGTGGCTTGAACCTGAAATTGGTTTATGAATCTATACAGGATATTTTAAAAACAGACCTTAACCCGACGCTTAAAATATTATTGGTGATCGGAGGCATAGGTCTTTTGGTTTTACTCGCACTTACGATCATTTATCCTTTGTATAAGAGAACCCATAAAGTCAATATAGACATTCATAAAGATGCGGTGATTGCGATCACAGAAGTGTCCGGATTCAATACGATTGCTGTGGCACTCGATTATTCCGAAGTAGATCAGAAGACCATCAGTTATGCCCTGAAACTGGCTCATGAGCATACAACAATGGTATTGATCCATGTGGTAGAAAGTGCTGCGGCATTGCGTTCCGGCCCCGAAACACAGGATTATGAAACGCATAAAGACCTGAAGCGCTTACGCGAATATGTGGATTTTATAAGCAGCAAAGGCTATAACGTCATTTCGGTAATGGGCTACACCAACAGGGTAAAGGAGATCGCGAAATCATGCGAAACCTATGCTGCCGATCTGTTGGTAGTAGGCAGCCACGGGCACCGGGGTTTGAAAGATTTTATTTATGGAGAAACAGTCAATAATTTAAGACATAAAGTGAAGATTCCGGTCTTTATTGCACAGTAGCTTTATTATGGCGCTTTTCATGCCCCATAATAGCCATAATAAATTCTAAATCTTTAATTACTTTTGAGGCTGTACACATGAAGCACCAAATTGTAATCATAGGATCCGGGCTAGGCGGTTTGCTCACAGCCGTTTTGCTAGCCAAAGAAGGCTATGATGTTGCAATTATAGAGCAGAACAAGCAGATCGGGGGCTGTCTGCAAACCTTTTCTTTTGATAAGAAAATATTTGACAGCGCGGTACATTACCTGGGTTCTTTAGGAGAGGGAGAGGTGCTAAACCAGATTTTTTCCTATGCCGGTATCCAAAAAGACTTACAGCTTAAACGCCTGGATCAGGATTGTTTTGATGCGGTATTATTCGGATCAGACCCGCAGCAATACAAGTTAGCCCAGGGTTTAGATAACTTTGCCGATAGCCTCTGGCAGCAGTTTCCCGAAGAAAAAGAAGCTATTAATGCTTATACCCGTCTATTACAAGATACCTGCGACCGTTTTCCTTTATACAACCTGAGAAATGGTGATGCGGCAGAGAAAGAGGAAGTTCTTCATCTGAAATTAGCACAGGAATTACAAAAGATAACGACAAACCAAACCTTACAAAAAGTACTTAGCGGAAATGCGATTCTCTATGCCGGTATGGCGCAGAAAACAGCTTTCTCTACACATGCACTTGTCAGTAAAAGCTATATCGACAGTTCATGGCGTTGTGTAGGCGGCAGTTCTCAAATCGCCAAATTGCTTTGGCGCAAATTACAAGAATATGGAGGGGTGATCTATCGACATGAAAAGATCAAGCGACTGGTGGTAAACAATGGGATCATTGAAAAAGCAGTTGCTGCATCCGGAAACGAATTTTTAGGTACCCATTTTATCGCTAATATCCACCCGCAACAAACCATTGCTTTATTGTCTGATCAAAGTATCTTGAAATCTGTATTCAAGAACAGAATACTGGAGGCAACGCCAACAGTAGGCTGTATCATGGTTAATATCGTACTCAAGCCACGGACGGTGTCCTATAAGAATTATAACATCAACTGGAACCTTAAAGATGGTCTGGAAGTGATCGATGCCTTATCAGAATTTTTTCCTGTAAATTACTCCATATATTATACAGAAGATTCGCATAATCATGGTTTTGCAGAATCTGTTTCAATCCTGAGTTATATTAATACTTCAGATTTTGCGGTATGGAAAAACTCTTTTAACAGTACCATGGCTGCTCAGGAGAGGGAACCGGCTTATACCGATTTTAAAGAAGAAAAAGCAGTACTGTTGATCAATAAGGTTGCAGAACGTTTTCCAGAACTGAAAGAACAGATGCAGTCTTATAAAATAGCCACGCCACTTACTTATCGAGATTATCAGGGTTCGGTAACCGGTGATATGTATGGTATACAAAAAGATGTAAACCAGTTAAACCATACCCGTTTTACTACGAAAACAAGAATTCCTAATTTACACCTTACCGGCCAGAATATAAACCTGCATGGTGTTTTGGGTGTGAGTATGACAGCCATTTCCTCTGCGGCCGATTTCTTAGGATTAGATTATCTGCTGCAAAAAATAAACGAAGCATAAAAGCATTCTGGTCACATTGCAGTTGTATCCCAAAATCACCCTTATCATCGAGTAATTATGAACATAAATTTGAAAGCCTTACTTACCGGAACGCTTATGGTATCTTGGTTGTACGTACAGGCACAGCAATTGGATTCTATAGCGCTGTCCAAAAAATAGGACAACAACTTATTGCTCTCGAAATGGAAGGGATGAGCGCAACAAATACCAAGACAGATAACTGTATACGGGATAAAGACGGTAATTTTCTTTCCTGCTATTATGCCAGTGCACAACCGGAATGGGTTACAGATTTTAATGGAGATGGGATTGCTGATGCGCTCTTTCATTTTATGGACGAGGGTTTAGGCGGTGGGGGTAATGCATTTGGTTATGAATACCGTATTGTTCTCCTAGACCAAGCACAAAAGATTCAAAAACAATATGCGCTTTTTGGCGGTGGAAAAATGTCTTATGGGCAACTGAACATTAATCGCGTACATAATGGAAAAATTGAGGCCAGCTATGAAGAAAATCAATTCTTACGCGGCAATTATGAAGACACCTTAAACCTTAAAAGTGAAGACTTGGTTTTCAGTCTGGAAGGAGACCGAATCGTAGAGGCTCATTATCATAACTGTCCGATGGCCATGATGAAAAAGCAGATTTTCAAAACAGATAAGGGCCTTAAAATTGAAAAAGACATCGCTTCTGATGACCAGTACAATGAGGAATGCACCGAAAGTATTACGATGCCTGATCGTAGTCAGTATACCGCAATCCTTGGTGGATGTGAGGAGCTTTCTCTCCACTTTAGCCGTACGATAGCATATGATAAAAGATTGGAGACGAACAAAGCCTTTATCAAACAAACGTTACTAGAGGAGCTCTTATTCCTGAAAGAACATACACTATACCCAACCGTAATTAAAGCCGCCTATGATCAGGTTCAAAAAACGCAATCGGGAAGCCTGACCATTGAACAATATGGCGGTGTAACCTTACATCTGAATATGGCCGATCACTGGCAGGCACATTTGTTTATTTCCGGAAATGCAGAACAGGGTAGCTTTTTGACCCTTCGTTTTGTCAAAGCAAAAGCCGGGGAAACGATGGCGTTTTGGGAAAGCATGGATAATAAAATGAAATTAAAGCCACAAAAAAAGGCTACAAAATAGTGATATTTTATAGCCTTTTTAATAAGATTATATACTTTCCTTAGAAAATTTCATAGGCAAAACGGATGCCTATAGAAGCATAAGAAAGCTTTTGGACGACATCTTTGCCCATTTGGTATTTATAAGTCACATTATAGGCATTACTGACCGAAAGGGCTGCATTGCTGTTGAAAAATGAATAGCCAAATGTTAAGCCGACACTGATTTTGTCGGTTAGTTCATTATAGTTAAGTCTTTTATATCCTATATAAAGATTAGCATTACCATTACCATAGTGTTTATTCTCATCATTCATATTTAATGACTCCGTTGTCCCGTAACGCACCCTGTCTTTAGTTGACAAAACAGTAGTGCTGTATGTGGTATCGGATTGGGAAGTGATTTTGGCAAGGTACAGGGGTAAAGAAACGCCCACGCGTACATCAATACGGTGCTTCTGCGCAATGTCAAAGTAACGACCGATTTCAAAATGTGGTTCAAATACCGGTACCGAAATCCCTCTTCTTCCCATAACCCCTTTAGGAAAAGTAGTATCGGAAGTAGGGGCAAATTCTTTAATGTATTTATAACTGAAGTTTCCGGTTCCTACAGATAAAGCCGTTCTAAAATACAATTTTCGGGTCAGGTGATAGCGGTATTCTACTCCTATTCTTAAAAAGGGCGCAAAGGTACTCGCATTGCCATTTTTTGAGACTAGATTGCTTCCCATATTTTGGTTTAAATCGGCATAAAAGCCCAGATGTCTCCCATCTTTTGCGCGGTCAAAACTCCTGATTACCTGTGCAGAAGCACCAATGGATAGACTACAGATCAAAAAGAAAACTAAAGAAAAATATTTGCTCATGATATTTTAGATAATTGTATTTAAGATAAATTTAATGTAAGTGTGTCGAAAGAAGATGCAATATAAATGAATATCTCTTTAATTTAAAAATAAATTATAAAAAATTATCAGTTATTACACTTAACTTCGCGAAACCTTTAATGTGGTTAATTTTTTAGAGACCTTAACCATATTATTTTAAGCTGAATATTCGGTCTCTAAGCTGACTTAAACAAAAGATATATGACATTGAATCCAACTTCGGTTTCCTTTACTTTAGACAATGGTAAAGAAGTAATAATCGAAACAGGAAAATTAGCCCGTCAAGCGGACGGTGCTGTTACAGTTCGCTGTGGCGACTGTGTAATCTTAGCTACTGTAGTAGCGAGTAAAGAGCCTAGACCAGGCCAATCTTTCTTCCCGCTGACTGTTGACTATCAAGAAAAATTTGCATCCGCAGGTCGTATTCCCGGTTCTTTCTTCAAACGCGAAGGCAGAATAAGTGATTATGAAATATTAATATGTCGTCTGATCGACAGAGCTTTACGTCCTTTATTCCCGGAAAGCTATTTATGTGAAGTACAGGTTTTAGTTTCCTTGATTTCCAATGATCCTGAAGTAATGCCAGACGCTTTGGCCTGTTTAGCAGCTTCTGCTGCACTGGCAGTATCCGATGTGCCTATCCAAGAAATCATTTCTGAGGCCAGAGTTGCCCGTATCAATGGTGAAATGGTGGTAAACCCTTCGCCGGCGCAAATCGAAACAGCTGATATGGACTTTATCATCGCCGCTACCGAAAAGAATATCATGATGGTAGAAGGAGAAGCTAAAGAATGTCAGGAAGAAGACATGATCAAAGCGATCGAAGTAGCACACGAAGCGATTCGTAAGCAAGTAAAAGCACAAGAAGAATTAAGAGCTAAAGTTGGCGCTCCTGCTAAAAGAGTAGTAGCCGAATTTACAGAGAACGAAGAAGTTAAAGCTGCTGTAGAATCATTTGCCGGAGCGCGCATGCTGGAAATCGCCAGAGCGGGTAGCAACAAACACGATCGTACAGATGCTATTAAAGCATTAAAAGAAGAATTGATGGCCAGCTTCGGGGAAACACCTGAAGAAGAAACCATCGCTTTTGCAAAACGTTATTTTGACGACCTGCAATACTATAGTGTACGTAATATGATCCTGGATGAAAGCCGTCGTTTAGATGGTCGTAAACTAGATGAAGTACGTGGTTTATATATAGAAACCAATGCTTTACCAACTCCTCACGGTTCTGCATTATTTACCCGCGGTGAGACTCAGTCTATGACCACCGTGACTTTAGGTACCAAAGACGATGAGTTACTGATCGAAACTGCCGGTACTTCCAATTATCAAAAATTCCTGTTACACTATAACTTCCCGCCATTCTCTACCGGAGAAACCAAGCCAATGCGTGGACCAAGCCGTAGAGAAGTAGGACATGGTAACCTTGCGAAGCGTTCTTTATTCCAAATGATGCCAAAAGATTATGCGTATACTGTACGTGTTGTTTCTGATATCCTGGAATCTAATGGTTCTTCTTCTATGGCTACTGTTTGTGCCGGTTCTCTTGCTTTGATGGATGCGGGTGTACCTTTCCCTAAACACGTAAGTGGTGTAGCGATGGGTCTGATCAGCCGTGCCAGCGATGGTAAATGGGCTGTATTGACCGATATCCTGGGTGATGAAGATCATTTAGGAGATATGGACTTTAAAGTAACGGGTACCCGTGAAGGGATCTGTGGTATTCAAATGGATATTAAAGTAGATGGTTTAAGTATGGATGTAATGCGTCAGGCATTGGCACAAGCCAATAAGGGCCGTTTACACATCCTGGATGCCATGTATGAAGCCATGCCTGCATACAGACCGGAATTGAAACCACAAACACCACGTATCGAACAATTGATCATTGATCGTGAGTTTATCGGTGCGGTAATCGGACCAGGTGGTAAAATCATTCAAGAAATTCAACGTACTACCGGTGCGGAAATCAATATCGAAGAAGTTGGCGAAACAGGTGTCGTTAAGGTATTCTCTAATAACGGAGAAAGCCTGAACGCAGCGATGAACTGGATTAAAGGTATCGTAGCCATTCCGGAAGTAGGAGAGGTGTATGAGTCTACCGTTAAATCAATCATGCCTTATGGTGCTTTTGTAGAGTTTATGCCGGGTAAACAAGGTTTGCTGCATATCTCAGAAGTAAGCTGGAAGCGCCTAGATACTTTAGAAGGTGTATTAAGCGAAAATGAGGTAATCAAAGTAAAACTGTTAGGCGTAGACCAGAAAACCGGTAAATTCCGTTTGAGCAGAAAAGTATTGATGCCAAAACCTGAAGGTTATGTAGAAAAACCAGAAGGGGAGAAAAGAGAGCGCAGAGAAGGTGGAGACAGAAATGACAGAGGAGATAGAAGAGACCGCGATAACAATCGTGATCGTGGCGACAGAAGAGGTCCACGTGAACCTCGTGAAGAGCAACCTGTTCAGGATACACCAATAGTAGAAAATAATACACCGGCCATTGATCCTGCTGATGCAGATTTAGCCTTGTAATTGTAAGTATATCATTTTGAAAATGCCGGTCGTTAACGCCGGCATTTTTTTATATAAACTGAGTATCCACTTTTAGAAAACAAAGACTTAATTATCCTTTTGGTTTCCATTTATTGGTATTGCTATCTTTTGCCTTGATGCAAAAGGTACCGCCAAAAATTGAAGGTGTCGTTCGGTCGTAAACCAAGCTCGCTGCGCTCAGACCGTGGTTTACGCCTTATCGACCGAGCCAATGATTTCCTTAACGCCGGATATATAAGGCCGGTCCTAAGTGGTCTGTTCTGTACAGATCGCTTACCTTTTTTGCTCGAAGATCATATTTCCGCATGCAATTTGCTATCGCTGTATATAACACAGTAGCGAGTGCTGTTAGGAGTAGCGCACCTAATGCGTCATAGTAATGCGGTCTCTGTACCATCATTTGCTGAGACCGAAGGGACACCAAAATAAACTAAGCCCGGTGCAATTTTACCTATAAGAACTTTGTTTCCTACATGCGGATAGCCATATAATACGCTACACTGGTTATCAAAATGAGGGATAATCATATGAGAATAAGCTACATGCAACAATGGTCCAATAACTATCGGAAGACTGGCATATTAGCGCTCGATTTGTCGCGAATTTTCGATAAATTTGGAGTTCAAATTCTTAAAATGTATTCTATTCAATTGTACTCTAAAAAGTGGTTACTCTTATCAGCCACAGCTTTATTTATGGCACAGAACCCTATTCAGGCACAACAGAAAGTACCTGCCTTCCCCATTAGCGATTTAGACAAATCAGCACATGCCTGTGACGATTTTGATCAGTTTGCGAATGGAGGATGGAAGAAGAACAACCCTATTCCGAGCACAGAAAGCCGCTGGGGTGCCTTTGGTATCCTAGACAAAGAAAATAAAGATGTACGCCTCAAAGGAATCATTAAAGAGATCCTGGCGCAATCTAATTTAAAGAAGGGAACAGAAGCCCAACAAATTGCGGACTTCTATAAAGCCTATTCAGATATCAATACCCTGAATAAATTAGGCGTGAGCCCGATAAAAAAATATGCCGATAAAATTAATGCGGTGAAAACGGTAAAAGAATGGACCAATCTATGCGGCGCACTGGATATTGCCGGTGTGGACGGTGTCCTTGGTTTCGGGATTTATGCCGATAAGAAAAACAGCAAATGGAATGCAATATATGCGGGCCAAAGTGGCCTGAGCCTGGGAGAAAAAGGGTTTTATTCCCGTGATGATTCGAGTGCAGTCGCCATTCGTAAAGAATTCGTAGGCCATATCAACAAAATGTTTAGTCTGGCGGGTTGGAAAGATAAAAACCCGGGTGAAACGATCCTCAAATTTGAAACGGCATTAGCCGCCTTACAATTATCCAATGTAGAGCTGAGAGATCCGATAAAGACTTATAATAAAATGCCTTACGGGGAATTCAAAACCCTGATCAAGGATTTTGATATGGACGGTTATCTGGCACATCAAGGCTTCAAAATAGATGTTGTTATTGTTCAGAATAAAGAATACCTGAGTCAATTGAATGCCTTGTTGAACAGTACCTCTGTGGATATTTTAAAACAATATTCCCGCTGGCAGTTATTGTCTTCTTTTGCAGGCTATCTTTCTGAAGACTTTCAAAATGAAGACTTCCGTTTCGGTAGTACTGTAATGCGTGGGGTAAAACAACGCAAATCCATGGAAGAGCGTGCGACATCTGCCACCAATGGTATCATGGGTATGCCTTTGGGTAAACTGTTTGTTGCTAAATATTTCCCGGAAAGCTCCAAGCAAAAAGTAGCCGAAATGATTGAAAATGTACGCGTGGTTTTTGGTGAGCGCATCGATCAGTTGAGCTGGATGAGTCCCGAAACAAAAATTGAAGCCCGTAAAAAACTGGCTGCCTTTACTTATAAGATCGGATATCCTGATCAATGGAAAGATTATTCTACAATCGATATCAAATCCAATACACTGGTAGAAAATGTGATCTCTGCAAGATTGTGGAGCCACAAAGAATCGATCAATAAAATAGGAAAAGAAGTAGATAAAAAAGACTGGGGCATGTCGCCACAAACGGTTAACGCTTATTACAGCCCCTTGAATAATGAAGTGGTATTCCCTGCAGGAATATTACAACCGCCCTTCTTTAACCCGGATGCAGATGATGCGATCAACTATGGTGGTATCATTGCCGTAATCGGTCATGAATTCAGCCATGGTTTCGATGATAAAGGTTCAAAGTATGATGCAGAAGGTAATATGAAAAACTGGTGGACAGAAGATGATCGTCAGAAATTTGATACCCTGGCCAATAAGTATATTGCTTATTTCGACAGTCGCGAAGTATTACCCGGATTAAACGTAAACGGAAAGTTGACCATTGGTGAGAATATCGCTGATCTGGGCGGTTTGACCCTTGCCTATCATGCCTTGGAGAAATCCTTAAAAGGAAAGCCGGAACCAGCCTTAATTGATGGCTATACCTGGCAACAACGTTTCTTCCTGGGTTGGGCACAAGTGTGGCATACCAATATTACGGAAGCGGCTTTACGCCAACAGGTGTTGACCGATCCGCATAGCCCGGCGCATGACCGTATTAATGGCCCGATGCCGCACCTGATCGAATTCCATAAAGCATGGGATACAAAACAAGGTAATAAATTGTATTTACCCGAAACAGAAAGAATCATTATCTGGTAATCATATACCGGTCAAATATTATTTCCCGTTTTGTTGTGGCGCGCCGAAGGCGCGCCACAACTGTTTTAGAGCAATTATACAAACTAAAATGAGCATCATTTTTTATGATAATAAAAAATATTTGAAAAGTTTTGTAACTTTTTTCCTCCGACAACGATTAACTATTAAATGACCGCAAAAGAATACAATATCACCGTAGAAGAATGGGCAGATGGCCTATACCGGTTTGCGTTCAAAACGCTGCAACATGCCGAAGATGCAAAAGATGTCGTCCAGCAAAGCTTTGAGACCCTATGGCTGAACCTGGAAGAAGTCTACTTTGAAAAGGCGAAAAGCTATCTGTTTACCGTGGCACACCGACGATGTATGGACCAATTCCGAAAGCCGAAGACAAGAGAACTGAACAACGAACATTTTTTAGAAACCACAAATATTAATAACACAAACGAATGGAAAGGATATCTACAAGAAGCACTGAAAATACTTGATCAGCAAAGTAAGACCCTGATTTTATTAAAAGATTATGAAGGATACAGTTACGAAGAAATCAGCAAGATCACCACGCTCAACCTTACTCAGGTAAAAGTATACCTGCACCGGGCCAGAAAAACACTAAAAGATTATCTCATCAGCAAAAAGCAAATTTTATAATGAAACATACAGATATCACTTATATAGAGGAGCAAATTATGCTGTTGGTCGATGGTGAATTAAACCCGGAGCAAGAGCAGGCGATCCTTGAAATTATAGATACTAAAGAGGCTTATCAGCAATTATATGCCGATTACCTTTCTTTAAAACTGGATCCTCAAGACCATATGGTATATGCCTTTAAGGATGAGTTAAAGAAAACCATTCCATTGGTTGCCCCTGTTGCGGCTAAAAAGAAATGGCCTTTATATGCTGCGGCCGCTATTGCGCCTCTGGTACTCCTGTCTTCTTTATGGTTCTTTAACCAAGGGCAGCACACACCTGAACAAACAGTTGCTAAATCCCAGTTGCCCCCTGTTTTTACGAATCCAATCCCCACCAGCAGGCCTACTTCGACAAAGCCTTCAGGAAAAACCGTAAAACCACAGGCAACGACAGAACCGAAGAAAGCAGATCGTATGGTGAATAAATCCAAACCCAATAATACCGGACTGGCACTACAGGTACCTGCACTACCTAAAGAAATAACAGCACAGCATACCAACGTACCCTTAATCCATACTCCGCAAGCCAATAAGTATGATGCAATCGCCATAGCCGGCAGCCCTGTAAACCCTATCGCAACACAGTATGTCGCTATCGAAACTATTGCCAATGAAGAAGACAATACGGACTTCGTTCGTAAATATGAAACGCCCAAAGGCTTGCTGGGCAATGTGATTAACGCAGGCAACTGGTTTTTTAAAGAAGAAAAATCAACAACAATTGAACTGTCATTAGGTAACAAAATCCATAAATCTTATACCATAACCCTAAAATAAATAAACATGAAACATTTACTCGTACTGGCCACTGCAGCCACATTATTAGGCACTGTAACCACCCAAGCTCAGGAAAAAACAAAAAAGATTACCAAAGAGCAAAAAGGGGATGTAGAACTCTACGTAATCGAAAATAAAACGCCCGGAGATACTACGAAAAAAAGCGATAAATATATTTCCATTACTACCAGCGGCGTTCGGGTAAGCGATACCAAGCAAGACGAGCGACGCGCGGAGAAAAGATTTCAGGTACAATGGGGTATGCTCGATCTGGGTTTAAATCTCTTGCAGGACAATACCGTCTATAATGTACAGGATGCTGCTTTAATGAATAATTTTAGTAACATTCCTAATGATAAAGTCAACAAAGACTTGTTCAGTCTGCAAAATGGCCGTTCCTGGAATGTAAATATTTACCCGGTAATGTTTAATTATAAAGTAGTAAAAAATAAAAACTTCGGCATAAACCTGTACACCGGTGTAGGCTTGCAGATTTACAATTTCAGGTTCAATAAAAACATTTCATTTGTAAACGACCCGAATTATAAAATCGTAATGGACTCTGTTGCCTTTACTAAAAACAAACTATCCTTAAACTATCTTACCGTGCCTTTGATGATCAATTTTAACCATAGAATTGATAAGAAAAACTGGTTGACCTATGGCTTCGGCGGTAGTGTAGGTTATCGCTTGAACAGCTGGACCAAGCAGGTTTCCGGAGAGAGAGGTAAAGATAAAAACCATGACCAGTTTAACTTTAGCAACTATAATGTAAACCTGAATGCAGAGATTGGTATTGGTAATGTGCGCTTCTATGGCTCCTATCAAATAACCAATTTGTACAAAGATGCTTCTCTGACCCAACAACCGATCAGCTTCGGAATTCGCTTCGGAGGAATATAATAATCGCATACCCTTTACATAAAAAAGCCGGCTTGATGAAGCCGGCTTTTTTATGCCCTGAATATTACTTTATCGCAACCATATATTTTTATTACAGTGACAAGCAGTTGCTCATTTTACTCATCTGCGTATGGTCCAAAAGCAGTCCTGGTAAGCCTGCATCATTATTCCACACTTTTCGGTCGCCTTGTCGTAAAGTAAACGATTGTAAAATTATTCCGGCAAATACTTGTTTGTTTTAAATTATGTAATACATTTGCCCCTCATTTTACAAATTGATTACAACACTTATATATCAATTTTCAGTCGATACAGCAGATATGATTGCTGATAACTTATCGCACTTTAGCCCCAGATCATCGCGACAGGTGAACTGGTAGTAGTTGTTTACAAACTGCTGTCGGTCCCTCTTTTTATTTGAAACACTAGCCACTAGTGTCTTCTTTTCGTTTTCCGTTTTTTATTTTAAATAATTAATAAGTGCCAGATTCTAAGATAATTTTTCGCACTGCAGGGCAGGCAGACGTGTCTTATGCAACAACCATCATCAATGAGATGGAGCATAGTGCCCAAGTAAGGGGCACCGGTATTGCCAAACGGTCTCCCGATTATATTGCACAAAAAATGCTGGAGGGAAAGTCTGTCATAGCCCTTACGACCACCGGTATCTGGGTAGGCTTTTGCTATATCGAAACCTGGAGCCATGGCGCTTTTGTGGCCAACAGCGGCCTGATCGTCAATCCCGATTTTAGAGGCCATGGTGTCGCAAAAGAAATCAAAAAACAGATCTTTAACCTGAGTAAAACACTTTATCCGCAGGCTAAAATATTTGGATTAACCACAGGGCTGGCCGTGATGAAAATCAATAGCGACCTGGGTTATGAGCCGGTGACGTATAGTGAACTGACACAGGAAGAACATTTCTGGTCGGGCTGTAAAAGCTGTGTCAATTATGAGATCCTCATGATGAAAGAACGCAAAAACTGCCTCTGTACTGCCATGATGTATGATCCGGAAGATCATTATACAGCCTCAGAAACCAAACAATTCTTTAAAGAGAAAAATAAAGTCCTGGCCCGTTTATTACGACTGAAGCGAAACAATATGCTAGGCAAACTATTGAAAGCACGCGCATTGAAAAAAGAAGAACGTAAATCAAAAAAAGAAATTTCATAAAAGGGAAATCGCATAAAAAATCATGAAAAAAATTGTTTTAGGATTTAGTGGCGGGCTGGATACCAGCTATTGCGCCCAATACCTGAGTCAGGAGCTGGGCTATGAAGTGCATAGCGTGATTGTCAACACCGGTGGCTTTACGGCCGAAGAATTAAAGACGATCGAGGCGCATGCCTATACCTTGGGTGTGGCTTCCCATACAAGCATAGATGCCGTACATCACTATTACGACAGCATTATCAAATACCTCGTCTTTGGCAATTGTCTTAAAAACAATACCTATCCCTTAAGTGTAAGTGCTGAAAGGCTGTGCCAGGCCATACATATAGCCAATCATGCCAAAGCAATACAGGCCGATGCCGTCGCGCATGGCAGTACCGGGGCAGGCAACGATCAGGTGCGTTTTGATATGGTTTTTCACCAGGTAATACCGGGTGTGGAGATTATTACCCCAATACGCGATCAGCAATTGAGCCGTGCAGAAGAGATTGCCTACCTTAAAAGCAAAGGCATAGCCATGGACTTTGAAAAAGCGGCTTATAGCATCAATAAAGGGTTATGGGGCACCAGCATAGGTGGTAAGGAAACCTTACAAAGCCACGGGATGCTTCCAGAAGAGGCCTGGCCCACTGCCTGTACCAAAACAGAAATGGAAAAGGTAACCCTGGAGTTTATTCATGGAGAATTGAAGGCCGTTAATGACCGGAATTTTGCCCATCCGGTGGCTGCTATTCAATACTTGCAGCAGATCGCGGGACCTTTTGGTATCGGTAGAGATATTCATATTGGAGACACCATTATCGGTATTAAAGGCAGGGTAGGCTTTGAAGCTGCAGCGCCCATGGTGATCCTTAAAGCACACCATACCTTAGAGAAGCATGTGCTTACCAAATGGCAATTGCAATGGAAAGATACCCTGGCGCAGTTCTATGCCAACTGGCTGCATGAAGGGCAATTGTTAGATCCGGTGATGAAAGATATCGAAGCCTTTTTTGAAAACAGCCAGCAACAGGTAAATGGTAAAGTCTTTGTTCACCTCTATCCTTACCGTTTTATGATTGCAGGAATAGAGAGTGCACATGATCTCATGCACAATGCTTTCGGGCAATACGGAGAGATGAACAGCGGCTACACCGGAGCAGATGTAAGAGGATTCAGTACCATATTTGGCAACCAGGTAAAAATCTGGAATGCCGTAAACAACAGACCAAAACAAGACTAAGATGAAAACAATAAGAATAGGTATTATCGGTGGCGCAGGCTATACCGGCGGAGAGTTGATCCGGGTATTAGTACAACACCCGGTTTCGGAAATTGTTTTTGTACACAGCAGGAGCAATGCAGGCAAAGCAGTTACTTCCGTACATCGGGACCTGATCGGAGAAACGGATTTGTATTTCACCGATACCCATACACAGGAGATTGACTTATTGTTTCTGTGCCTGGGTCATGGAGCATCCCGGGCCTTTTTGGAGCACAATACTATAAAGGAACATATCAAAGTGATTGATCTGGCGAATGATTTTCGCATACAGGATCAGGCTTTATGGAAAGGCCATGCTTTTATATATGGTTTACCGGAGCTGCAAAAGGAAAAAATAAAGACGGCGCAATACCTGGCTAATCCCGGCTGTTTTGCTACGGCCATCCAATTGGGTTTGCTGCCCTTAGCCGCAGCGGGTGTGTTAGGAGCCGTTTATACTACGGGAATTACCGGTAGTACCGGCGCCGGCCAGTCATTAAGCAGTACCAGCCACTTTAGTTGGCGTGCCAATAATATTCAAGCTTATAAAACGCTGAGCCACCAACACCTGACAGAAATAGGGCAGTCCTTAAAACAATTACAAGCCGATATCCCTGCCGATGCGGTACATTTTATACCCTGGCGCGGCGACTTTCCCAGAGGTATCTTCGTGAGTACACAATTAAAAAATGATCTGTCCTTAGATGCATTATACACTCTATATGAACATTACTACCGGGAACATCCTTTTGTACACCTTAGTAAAGATCCCATCGACCTGAAGCAAGTGGTGAATACCAACAAATGTCTGATCCAGATTGAAAAGCAAGGGGAGGACACTGT
Source organism: Taibaiella sp. KBW10 (assembly GCF_003852495.1). Classification (GTDB taxonomy): domain Bacteria; phylum Bacteroidota; class Bacteroidia; order Chitinophagales; family Chitinophagaceae; genus Edaphocola. The sequence goes on from NZ_QAJI01000004.1 coordinate 320,368, forward strand.
CATACACAGTACTATCGATAACCTGTTGAAAGGCGCTGTAGGTCAGGCAGTACAAAATATGAACCTGATGTTTGGCCTGGAAGAAATGACCGGCTTGCACTTAAAATCTTTAGTTTTTTAATCCATACCATATGAATTTATTTGACGTATATCCCATCAATCCTATCAATATTGTAAAAGCTTCAGGTTCTTATGTATGGGACGAAAAAGGGCAATCCTATCTCGATATGTATGGCGGCCATGCCGTGATCAGTATCGGGCATACCCATCCGCATTGGACAAAAGCCATCAGCAAACAATTACAGGAAATTGCCTTTTACTCTAACTCAATTCAGATTCCGATACAGCAACAATTGGCTGATAAACTGGGTCAGGTCTCAGATAAAAAGGACTACCAGTTGTTCTTGTGCAACAGTGGCGCAGAGGCCAATGAAAATGCAATGAAGCTAGCCTCATTTCATACCAATAGAAAAAAGATCATTGCTTTTAGCAAAGCCTTTCATGGACGCACTTCCTTAGCGGTAAGTGCCACGGATAACAAAAGCAATATTGCTCCCGTCAATGAAACAGATAATATTATTTTCCTGCCCTTTAACGATGTGACGGCATTAGCAGAAACATTCGCTACGGAAGGCCATGATATCGCTGCAGTAATTACAGAAGGTATACAGGGTGTAGGTGGCATTAATATGGCCAGCGTACCGTTTTTACAGGCCATCAGGGCTTTATGCGATCAATACGGAGCACTATATATTGCCGACAGTGTACAATGCGGTTATGGACGCTCCGGTAAATTTTTTAGTCATGATTATGCCGAAGTCAATGCAGATATCTATACTATGGCAAAAGGCATGGGCAATGGTTTTCCCGTAGCCGGTATCATTATTGCACCGCATATTCATCCCAAACACTTTATGCTGGGCACCACCTTCGGAGGCAATCACCTGGCTTGCGCTGCAGCATTAGCCGTTTTGGAAGTGATCGAAAAGGAGCATTTGATCACACATGCTTTAGAGATGGGTAACTACCTGATGGAAGCCTTAAGGCAAGTGGCACCCCTGGAAAACGTGCGCGGCCATGGACTCATGATCGGCTTCGATGTGCCGGAAAGCATTGCATCTTTAAAAAAGCATTTACTGCAAAAGCATTTTATTTTCACCGGAGAGGCGAAACCCAATGTGATTCGTTTATTGCCGAGTTTAGCCTTAACGAAAGCAGATGCCGATCTGTTCTTAACCGAGCTCAGAAAGGCCATACACACTTTACAAAACACTTAAATATTTTGTTGTGCAAAAATTCACCTGCGTACAAGACATTGCAGATAGCGGACAGGACTTATCTCTGGCCATAAACCAATTGATTCAGGAAGCATCGGCTTTTAAGAAGACACCTTTTGCCCAACAGACTTTGGGTCTGCAAAAACGTATCGGGTTAATCTTTTTAAATCCCAGCTTACGCACGCGTTTAAGTACGCAGGTAGCGGCAGAGCAATTAGGATTGCAGGCGATGGTTTTTAATATAGGTAGCGAAGGCTGGACCTGGGAATTTGAAGACGGTGTGGTGATGAAAGGCAATACTGCAGAACATATTAAAGATGCCGTTCCAGTATTGAGCAGCTATTTTGATGTATTGGCGATCCGTACCTTTCCCGGTTTAAAAGACCGCCAATTAGATTATTGCGAATTTTATCTAAACCAATTTATTAAGTACAGTACCGTACCGGTGATCAGTTTAGAGAGTGCCACATTACATCCCTTACAATCGCTGACAGACCTTATGACCATTAGCGAATTCGGGCTTAAACGACCTAAGATTGTTTTGTCCTGGGCACCACATGTAAAAGTCCTGCCACAATGTGTTGCCAATAGCTTCGCCCAATGGGTGACTGCATGGGATCAGGCCGATTTTATCATTACGCATCCCGAAGGTATGGAACTTGAAGAAACCTATACACGTGGAGCAAGCATAATCCATGACCAAAAAGAAGCCCTGGCAGAAGCAGATTTTGTATATGTCAAAAACTGGAGCAGTTATCGTGATTATGGACAAGCAATGAATGGAAAAGAAGATTGGCTATTACAGCCGGAGGATTTGTCCCGGACCAATGCTGCCAAAATAATGCACTGTCTGCCCGTAAGGAGGAATGTAGAACTGAGTGATGCCTTGCTGGACAGTAAGCAAAGTATTGTTACCCAACAGGCCGCCAATAGGGTATGGGCTGCACAAGCCGTACTGGCACAAATATTAAATACCAATGGATAAAATCACTATTATAAAAATCGGGGGCAATATCATTGATGAGGAAACGCAACTGGCCTCTTTCCTAAAGCAATTTGCACAGATAGCCGGGAAGAAAATCTTGGTACATGGGGGCGGTAAACTGGCGACCCGAATGGCAGACCGTCTGGGTATCCCACAGGAAATGGTCGAAGGCAGACGCCTTACCGATGCTGCTACTTTACAGATTGTCACTATGGTTTATGCCGGTTATATCAATAAAAATATTGTAGCCCTTCTACAACAATACCCATGCAATGTGCTGGGAATTTGCGGCGCCGATGCCAATATTATAAAAGCACATAAAAGAACATCTTTTGAAGTAGATTATGGTTTTGCCGGCGATATTGATACGGTTAATGTAACCATGCTGGTTCAATTGTTGCAAACTACGGAAGCTTTGGTGATCGCGCCGATTACACATGATGGGCAAGGGCAATTGCTCAATACCAATGCCGATACGATTGCACAAGAACTGGCTAAAGCTTTAAGTTCCGTTTATGCAACTGAACTGGTGTACTGCTTTGAAAAACCGGGTGTGCTGTCGGATGTAAACGACGAAACCTCGGTGATTCGGGTATTGCAACCGGCACCTTATGCACAACTAAAAGCCAAGCGAAAGATCTTTGAAGGCATGATCCCAAAACTCGATAATGCTTTTTCAGCCGTGCAGGCGGGTGTACAAGCAGTACATATCGGTAATGCTACCGCGCTCGACGCATTGATAAAAGGCCAGTGTGGCACCAAAATTATGTTATGACACCCTCCCCGGAACTATTACAGCAAGATGCCATCGAGCTGCTGAAAGCATTGATCAAAATACCTTCTTTGAGTAAAGAAGAGGAACATACTGCCGACCTTATAGCCGGGTTCTTACAAGCACGTGGTATCGAAATTATCCGCATCGGTCATAATATATGCGCCCGTAATCTGCATTTTGATCTGCAAAAGCCGGTAATCCTACTCAATTCGCATCATGATACGGTAAAAGCCAACAATGGATATACCCTGGATCCTTATGATCCTATAGAAGAAGGTACGCAATTGTTTGGCCTGGGCAGTAATGATGCCGGGGGGTGCCTGGTGGCCCTTATTGCAGCCTTTATCTTCTTTTATGATAAAACAGACCTTTCCTGTAACCTGGTGTTGGCCGCAACGGCAGAAGAAGAAATCAGCGGTAGCGGTGGCATCACTTCTTTATGGACAAATGAGGTATTTAATGCTTATACCGGATTTTTAGAGCATAAAGTGCATTGGTCTGCGATTGTCGGGGAACCCACACAATTACAAATGGCAGTGGTAGAACGCGGATTGCTGGTGGTTGATGTACGGGCGACGGGTAAAGCGGGGCATGCAGCACGTAAGGAGGGTGAAAATGCGCTTTATAAGGCATTGGAAGATATTGATTGGCTACGGAATTATACCTTCGAAAAAGTAAGTGATTTCTTAGGCCCGGTGCAACTCTCGGTAACCTCGATAGAAACGCCGAATAAACAACATAATGTGGTCCCTGATACCTGCGATTTTGTGATTGATATCCGGGTAAACGAATGTTATGACATGGCATCGATCCTGCACATCCTGCAAGCACACCTGCACAGTAGGATCAAGGCCAGAAGTACCCGTTTACGTCCCAGCAGTATTGCGCTGAACCATCCTTTAGTCCTGGCGGGAACAGCAATGGGGCTAAATTGCTTTGGTTCTCCCACCACGAGTGACAAGGCTTTAATGCCTTTTCCCGCGGTGAAAATGGGTCCGGGTGATAGTGCACGCAGCCATACGGCAAACGAATTTATTTTTATACCCGAAATAGCAGAAGGTATAGCCACTTATATCCAATTATTAGCAAGAATAATCCTTTAATCGTATGAAAAAACTTTGGCAGAAAGAACATAGTTCCGTTTCGGAAATAGTGGAAACGTTCACAGTCGGGAAAGACAAAATGTTTGACCTATTATTGGCTGCTTATGATGTACAGGGCTCTGCAGCACATGTACGCATGTTGGGCGAAAACGGATTGATGCCTCCGGAAGATGCCGATCAGGCCATTCTGGGACTGAATGCGATTGCTGCCGAAATTGAAGCAGGCAATTTTCTGATTGAAGATGGGGTAGAGGATGTGCATTCACAAGTAGAACTGCTGCTCACAAGGCAACTAGGGGATATTGGCAAGATGATTCATAGTGGCCGCAGCCGTAATGATCAGGTAGCGGTAGACATTAAGCTGTTTCTTCGAGCGGCCTGTATAGAACTTAAGGAAGCCACAAAAAGCTTGTTCGACGACTTGATTACCAAAAGTAATCTTCATCAGGCAGATTTGATACCCGGGTATACGCATTTGCAAATAGCCATGCCTTCTTCTGTGGGTTTGTGGCTTGGTGCTTATGCAGAAAGCCTGGTCGATGATCTGGCACTATTGGCCACTGCCTATAAACTGTGTAATAAGAATCCTTTGGGAAGCGGCGCCGGTTATGGTTCTTCTTTTCCTTTAAACAGAAAACGCACTACTGAATTATTGGGTTTTGAAACCCTGCACTGGAACAGTATTTATGCGCAAATGAGCCGGGGAAAAACAGAAAAAACGGTAGCCATTGCCATAGGCGGTATTGCCGCAACCTTAAGTAAACTGGCATTGGACTGTTGTTTATACCTGAATCAGGACTTTGGCTTTATCTCCTTTCCGGAGGCATTGACGACGGGCAGCAGTATTATGCCCCATAAAAAGAATCCGGATGTACTGGAGTTGATCCGAGGCAAATGCAACCGTATTCAGGCGATACCTAATGAATTGACTTTGCTGATCAATAATCTGCCCAGTGGCTACCACAGAGAGTTGCAGCTCACTAAAGAAATATTGTTTCCTGCCCTTACAGAACTGGGAAGTTGTCTGCAAATGATGCGATTGATGCTGCAAGAGATAAAAGTAACTAAAGATATCCTGAAGGCTGATAAGTACCAATACCTGTTTAGTGTAGAGGCCGTAAATGAATTGGTATTGACAGGGGTACCCTTCAGAGCGGCCTATCAGCAAGTGGGGAAAGCCATTGAGGCCGGTACCTTTTCGGCGGGTGAAAAAAGAGTCCATACCCATGAGGGCAGTATTGATCATTTATGTAATGAAGAAATAATAAAAGAAATGGAGCAGGTATTAGCATTGTTTCCCTAACCATTTTATACAATAGTAAAGGGGGTTCTGTAACAGAACCCCCCTTTACTATTGTATGATTATATTTTATCTGATGATCGTCATATGATAGGATAATATCTATTATCAACCACACTCATCAAATAATTATTTTTTCGTTCTGGCTGCTTTGGCCATACCATTATTTCTTTTGGGCTGTGTCGACTGTCTTCTGTCCGGAGCGGCCGCTTTAGTGTCTTTTTTCTCCAATTGTTTCATCGGATAGTTATGGTTTTCTACTACCGGAATTTTCATACCGATAATTTTTTCAATGTCCTTGATATAAGCCATCTCATCGATGTCACAAAAGGAAATAGCAATTCCTTCTGAACCTGCACGGCCACCTCTACCAATCCGGTGTACATAAGATTCCGGGATATTTGGAATTTCGTAGTTGATTACATATTTCAACAGGTCAATATCAATCCCTCTGGCGGCAAGGTCAGTTGCGACCAATACTTGAATCTCTTTTGATTTAAATCGCTCCAGAGCATTTTGCCTTGCATTTTGCGATTTATTACCGTGAATCGCCATGGCAGAAAGTTCTCTTTTATTCAAGATCTTCACCAGTTTATCCGCGCCATGTTTGGTTCGGGTAAATACCAGTACACTGTCTTTGATCTCATTGGCAATCAAATCGGATAACAATTGGTATTTGCTGGAACGGTCTACATAATACAAGCTTTGCTGAATAGTCTCTGCAGTTGTCGATTCCGGCGTTACCGATACTTTAACCGGTTTGCTCAGGATTGTATCTGCCAAAGCCTGTATCGCCTTAGGCATCGTTGCAGAGAAAAATAAGGATTGTCTTTTATGCGGCAGTAATTGAATGATCTTTTTTACATCATGAATGAAACCCATATCCAGCATACGATCTGCCTCATCTAATACAAATAACTCAATATCCTTAAGAGAAATAAGTTTTTGTCCGATCAGATCCAACAGTCTACCTGGGGTTGCGGTTAGGATATCTATGCCTTGTCTTATTTGTTGTACTTGTGCATGTTGGTTTACCCCACCGAAGATAACGGCATGTTTCAGGTGTAAAAATTCACCATATTCCGAAAAGCTCTCATCAATCTGGATCGCCAATTCGCGGGTAGGGGTTACAATAAGTGCTTTGATATTGGGTCTCTGTTTTGCAGGCCCTTTGGCATCTAATAATTGTAAAATAGGAATTGCAAAGGCAGCAGTTTTTCCGGTACCGGTTTGTGCACAGCCCAGTAAATCCTGTTGCTTCAATATATGAGGAATGGCTTGTTCTTGTATAGGGGTAGGATTTTGATATCCCAGCTTGTCTAAAGCTAATAAAATTGGTTTAATTAATGCTAAATCTTGAAATGTTGTCATTTATAAAAGTGTTAGCGCACCATTTGAGTTGCGCTTATTCTGTGCAAAGGTGCGTTATTATTATCGAATAATTGTTTTTTGTCCGTATCCCTTATGTATTTTGTGTTTGGTTTTGCCTGAAGTACTGTGAAAATAAATACCGGTCAGTCCTAAAACGATGCCCGCCATCGCACAGTTGTTGCAAAAAAGAAGGCGGCAAACATACCTGGCGTTAAGGGGAAAATTGAAATTTTATGCGCATGTTTATGTCCAGGGCCATAATTTTACTTCAGGATCATCAATTCCCTAGTATGGGCCAGAAAACCATATTTTTGGTATAATGTCCGTGCAGGTGCATTATGGGGCTCTATTTCCAGGTAGATGATTTTCAGATCCAATGCTTTTTGTTGTGTCTTAATAAAGGCAACACTTGCACCACCGGCGCCTTTACCTCTTGCTTTATCGGATATATACAATTCGTCTAAAAAGGCGATTCGTCCGCCATATTCGAAACTCCAGACAAACGTAAGGATTGTATAACCGATCGCTTCGGCATTGTCCATAATCAGCCATGCTTTTCCCAACGTTTCTTCCTGAAGAAATGTATGTAACATTTGCTGTGTGCGTACCGGATCAATGGGATACTGATCTATAGCATAAAAGGCTTCCATCATGGGGATCATGGTGGCTATCGTTTCTTCCCCAAGCGGGCAAAACCGGATCGTGGTGTTACTCATACGTTTGATTGTTTAGCCTTCTTCCCTTTACGATCTAATAAATAATTGATACTGAAATGAAAACCGATGCTGGTGAGCACCAATAAAATCCCGGTGCCAATCCAAAGCTGATCAAAACCGAAGACTGTTGCAATTTTGGAACCGAGTAAAGGGGAAATGATAAATGCAAGGGCCACGGAAATACCATTCATACCCATATAGCTCCCTTTATTATGTTTTCCTGCCCTTACCGCGGTGATGGTAGACATAAAGGGCAAAATGAGGATTTCTCCCAGGCTCAGCAGTGTAATGGAAATAAATAGTACAATCAGGTGGTGGTCTAAACCAAGCATACTATAGGAAATCGCGCATAATAGCGTACCGATCACCATAGTTTGGGTAATGCTGAGTTTGTGTTCAGCAATGTGTACCAAAAGCATTTCAAAAAGCACTACGACAATACCACTGTATCCGAGTAATACCCCGATTTCCTGTCTGCTTAAGCCCGCCGTATCTTTATAGAACAGGGGCAGGGTGCTCAGTAATTGAAAAAAACAAACAGAAAAGACGGTACACAAGATACAGAACAGTATAAACCGGCCATCAGTATAGGGAGAACGCTCTTTTTTCCGGACAACAGGCACTTCCTTGACGGCTGCTTTCTGTACTTTGAACTGAAGATGTCTTTTTCGGAAAAAGTATACATAGGCAATACCGGCTACCAATGCGGCAATCGCATTGGAGATAAACAGAAAGTTATAAGAAATAGCAGACAGTAAGCCGCCAAGCGCCGGGCCGATAGAGAAGCCCAGGTTTACCGCCATTCGATTCAGGGAAAATGCCCTGGTAATATTCTCGGGCTGTGCATACTTGGTAATAGCGACAGAGTTGGCCGGTCTAAAGATCTCGCTGGTTACGCTTTGTACAAAAACCATAGCCGCCAGGCTTATGGGCGTGGTAAACAGGGGCAGTAAACAAAACATCGGAACACTAGCGAACAGACTGAATGCCTGTATCCTAAACTCACCTATCTTATCTGTAATATAGCCACCCAACCAGGAACCGACCACGGCACCTACACCGAAAAAACTTAAGACCATTCCTGAGTCTGCTATGCTGAATTTCAAGTGGTCGACCATGTATACGCCCAAAAAAGGCAGTACCATGGAGCCGGCCCGGTTCAGGAGCATAACAGCAGAAAGCATCCATGATTCGATAGATAGTCCTTTAAAAGAGTCGGTATATATTCTGAATATTCGTTGCACGGGTAGGTGGGAAAAGGGCAAATGTACGTTTTATCTCTAAGGGCTGATTCTTCTTAAGAAAAGTTTAATCTATTGATTATTAGTTATTCTTGAAAAAGAATCGGCTTGGTTTCTGAAAAAATAAAAAGGCTCCTCTGTAGAGAGAAGCCTTTTTATGATCCTGCGGAGCAGGTCTTACTATTTTACAACATTACCCGTAATTTTTAATTCTACAGGGGTTCTGCTTGCATTAGATTTAATGTAAATAGATTTGTTAATAGGGCCAACTCGGTTAGCGGTATTATACTTAACCGTGATTTTTCCTGTTTTTCCAGGTAAGATTGGTGCTTTAGGCCAATCTGGCGTCGTACATCCACAAGATGACTCTGCTGTCTGTATTAATATTGGCTGATCTCCGGTATTGGTAAACTCAAAAACATGAATAGCATCCGGTCCCTCTTTTACGGTTCCAAAATCAAAAGAATTATTTGATTCTTTGAAGCGGAAAGATGGTCCTGCCTGTGCAAAAGTTACAATAGAGAAGGTAAGCGCTAATATTAGTGAAGATAATGTCTTTTTCATTTTAAAAAATCATTTTATACTTAACTAAAAATAGCCTTAATTAGCTTTCATTACTGATTTTACCTCAGGTGCAGAAGTAGCTGGTTTTGGCGTTACATTACCTGTGATCTGGATTACTTTAGTACCCATGTTAGACGTAACCGTAACATTTTTATTAATTGGACCTGGACGACCCGGAGTAGAATAAGCTACTTTAATAATTCCTTTTTTACCTGGCTTTACCGGCTCTTTAGACCAAGACGGGCTTGTACAACCACAAGAAGCAGTTACCGATTGCAGAATGATAGGCTCTTTTCCTTTGTTCACAAACTCAAAATCAAACTCGGCTTTATCACCTTCTTTTACGGTACCAAAATCATGAACTTCGTGCTTGAACTTCATTACGTCAGCAGGGTTAGCAGCAACTGCAGCTTCTTCTTTCGCTTTCAGCGATTTTCTGTTTTCTTGAGCAAATGCAGCAGTACCCATAAGCAATAATACTGCTAAAGACATTAATGGTTTTTTCATTTTTATTGAAATTTTATTTAGTTTGTAAATGTATTTTTCATGACAAAGTTATAACTACTTAAGATACAAAAAAAGATTATATGGGTTAATTGCAGGTTAAAAACATCTGCATAACGTATATAACGCTGTAAAGCCCAGTATTAAATTTTGTTGGGGCAACTATATTTGCTTCTCTTAGATCCTCCACAACTTTGCAACAAAGTACCTGTAAAGAGTACCGCAAATACAATAACAATAATACGTGTGTATTTTTTCATTGAAAAAAAATTGAAATATTTAATATATGAGTTTATAAAACAAAGTTATGTAAAAAATAATAACATTACAATAGAAAATTATGCTCAAAATCCTTCTAAAGAGTTAATAATCACCGTAAGGCATCTGATTTACTATAATATTAACACCGCTGCTAAATGAGCACAACTGTGCTTAGCATTCCATTTCCTTTACATCTGCCGCAATAACTAAACGGCCTTCTGTTTTGGCTTTAATCTCTTCGATGGTTACTCCGGGTGCATATTCTTTTAATACAAAGCCTTCAGGGGTAATCTCAAAAAAGCCCAGATCAGTAACCACACGCTGTACACATTTTAAACCTGTGATCGGCAGCGTACATTGAGATAGTAATTTTGAATTGCCCTCTTTATCGGTATGCATCATCGCGACGATAATATTTTTGGCAGAAGCCACAAGATCCATCGCACCACCCATACCTTTAACCATTTTGCCCGGTACTTTCCAGTTGGCAATATCACCCTGATCAGATACTTCCATTGCACCTAAAACCGTCAAGTCTACTTTTCCGGCACGGATCATCCCAAAACTCAAGGCGCTGTCGAAATAACTGCCTCCCTGACGTAGCGTAACGGTTTGTTTTCCGGCATTAATCAAATCTGCATCTACGTTTTCATCCGTAGGGAAAGGGCCGATCCCTAACATTCCATTCTCACTTTGCAATTCAATTTCAATATTATCCGGTACGTTATTGGCCACCAGTGTTGGTACGCCGATACCCAGATTTACATACATGCCGTCTTTTAATTCTTTGGCAATACGTTGAGCGATTTGATCTCTGTTTAAACCCATAATTACGCTAGTGTTTTGTAATACGCAAATGTATATATTTTTTCGAGTCCTGCAATTATAATTTAGTAGGTAAAAGTAGCCTTGAAATTAACCCTTTCCCGATCCTTCAATACAACCTTCCAATTGCCTTTATAGCTGATATAAGAAGGTAAAAGCGTATTGCCCACCTGCTTCAGGTCAACATACATCACGACATCGAAATCGTAGCCGAACGCGTCATAAGAAAGGGAATAATCCCTGGCGATAATGGAGTAATCGGACGGTCGGAACCAGGTGATGAAGCGGTTGATCACTACTTTGTTTTTATACGCTTCTTTCGGTAACGCTTCGAAGCAATAAGCTTCTTCCCCGTTTTTGGCCTGTGCTGTAAGCTTAAAATCATACATTTTAGCCACCTCCGGTTCGAAAATACCCACTTTATTACCAATGAACGGTAAGCCCGGAATACTCGAACCGGGATTAAACATTAATAGTTTAAGCTGTGTTTTGCTTTTTTCAATACGGTTACCGGACACTTCCCGGCTTAAAGCGCCTTTCACTACATTGTCTTCCTTACAAACGGTGCCTCGCGTAAAGAAGAGGTTGGCATACAGCTCTGCCGTAAAGTAATTATAGTTTCCTTTTTTCGTATAGAAATCGCCGGTAGTCTTTTCCTCCAGTACCCTCATGGTACGGCATCCATTCCGGTATATCTGTTTGGTTTCGCTTTGTAAAGATGCAGACACCGCACCCCGTTTATTGAATACCACAATATTATTTTCCGCATCATAGGTACGCAGATGCATGGTTTTAAAAGCTTTGTAAAAAGTGGTATCTTCTTTGATCACCTTAATAAAATTGGCCACATTAAAGCCTCCTTCTCTGGCCAAAACCATGACTTCATCCAGCTCTACGGGTATATAAAAGGTAGTGGTGTCTACCGTTTGTGCCTTGGCCGGTACGCAAAATGCAAGCAGAAATATATAAAAGAGATTAATTGTTTTCATGAAGTTGGTTTAATAAGGCAGCAGCAAAAAGCAGGTCTTCCGGCGTCGTGATTTTGAGGTTACTTTTTTCGCCCTCCACAAGATGTACTGGTTGACCAAAGCATTCTACCACACTGGCCTCGTCGGTAAAGTCTTCCCGGTATTCCTGCGCAAATGCAGGCAGCAATAATGATCCTTTAAAGGTTTGTGGCGTTTGTATCGCCCGCAGGGCATTTCGATCTATTGCGATAGAGCCCGTGTTATTAACTTGTCTGATGCTGTCGCTCACGGTAATGGCAGGGATAGCACTTCCATGTGCCTGAGCAGCGGCATAGCATCTCTGGATCAGTTCGGGCGACACCAAAGGCCTTACCCCGTCGTGAACAAAGATAATATCTTCTTCCTTTGCCTCAAGCAACCCGTTTTTTACACTGTGAAACCGGCTGGGGCCTCCATGCACAATGGTGATTTCTACGCCACCGGAAAATTGCTGTAGTACCATATTGGCATAGCTGATCTGTTCGGTAGGCAATACCAGTACAATCCGTACAGCAGGAATGGCCTCTATAAAAGCCGCAATTGTATGGTATAATATGGGTTTATCCTGTAGGGGTAAGAATTGCTTGGGCAGGGCATTTTGCATGCGTAACCCTTTACCACCGGCAACGATTACTGCTACGCATGGCGCTTGTTCTGGAATCATGAGTAAAAATGAGGTTTCTTTTTGCAGACAAAGGTAGTATAGAATGTAGATAAAGCATAATATTTACTATTTTCGCCGCACTCTATTACTTAAGAAACTTTAAGTTCGTATGGTTAGCCCAATAAAAAAAATAAACAAATTTGACTTCCTGCTCTTGATTGCCATTGTTTTGGAAATCCTGTTTAGCGTTTACGCCAAGAAATTTTTCGATCAACCGGTTAATGCATTTGGTTTTTTCTTTTCGAGTCTTCTTTTTGGAGTTATTTTGTTGCTTAAATTCTACAACAAAGATGCTGTTTTATCTGTTCGGATAAAAGAAGCCAAGCGGAAAAATTGGCTGAGCCTGATCATGGTGCTGCTCAGTTTAATTGCGATTGCCTTTATCTCCAGAAGCAATATCGCCCTCTTTCTGCGCGTCCCGGTGGGTCCAGAAACCTCCGATGTAATTCCTACCGTGGCCGAGCTTTGTCAGCGTTACCTGAAGGGTTCTTTTGTGTATGAACCGATAGAAAAATTCGGCTACCATTTGCCCGTTACTTACCTGCCCATGCAGTGGATGCCTTACCTGATTGCCGAAAAGGGTGGTTTTGACTATAGATGGATTGCCATTGGCATTTGGATCATCGCTGCGGTAGTCTTATTAATACGCAGTTTCCGGTCGCAAAATGTAATGGTCCGGTTCTTTGCACCGGTATTGCTGGTCATGTCTTATTTCTACATCTGTTATTATAACGACAGTATTGTAGCTAATGTGATCGAAATGATGGTATCCGGCTATTATATTTTACTTATTGTCTCGCTGAACACAAAGAATGCTGTATTCAGAGGCCTCATCATTGGCATTTGCCTGCTGTCCCGATACAGCTTATTACTATGGCTGCCGCTGGCCATCCTGGTGATCTTTTTGTCTGAAAACAGGAAACATTTTTGGACGACAGCGCTTACTGTATTCCTCTTTATTTGTATACTGTATGTGATACCTTTCTTAAGTAAGGACTGGAGTATTTTCTATAAAGGCTATAAGCATTATGATATATCTGCCCTGGGAGAATGGAAACACCTGAATATTTACACCAATAAACCTTTTCATTTGTATAGCGGTCATGGCATTGCCTTTTGGTTTTACGAAAGAAAGGGCTTCCCGATAGAAATGCGTTTGAAATACCTGCAAAAAGCCCATCTGTTCCTGTGTTTGGGCGCAACCGCCATTATGGGAATATGGTATTGGTTTAAGCGTACCAAAATAAACGACAAGATTTTCCTGATGGGTTCTTTCAAAATATACCTCGCGATCTTCTTATTTTTTATCCAGGTTCCGTATCTCTATTTAATGATCGTTGGCTTGTTTGTGAGCATTGCAATATTCTTTGAACAGGGACGTTATCTTATTATTCGGAAAGCAGATTCGTAATTTTAGCTTAAATTTGAAGATCAATTTTTAATTATTCAACAATGAAATACTATCTGATGGCATTACTGTCTTTTTTATTTGCCTGCAATCCTAAGACGAATGCACAAATACCCAAATCCATATACGATTTTAAAGTTGCGGCTTTAGATGGTGCGACGATCGACTTTGCCGCTTTTAAGGGCAAAAAAATCCTGATTGTAAACACCGCTTCTAAATGTGGTTTTACCAAACAATATGAAGATCTGGAGCAATTGTACGAACGATATAAAGATCAATTGGTGATCGTGGGTTTCCCTGCCAATAACTTTATGGGGCAGGAGCCGGGTCAAAATGAAGATATCGCCGCTTTTTGTAAAAAGAATTATGGTGTTACCTTTCCAATGGCCGCAAAAATATCGGTAAAAGGTAAAGATATGGCGCCTATTTATCAGTGGTTAACCAATAAAAGCTATAATGGAACGGAAAGCAGTTCTGTAAAATGGAATTTTCAGAAATACCTGATTGATGAAAACGGGAAGTTGGTGCAACATTTCAGTCCGGCTACGAAACCCCTGAGTGACGAAATTGTATCTAACCTAAAAAAATAACGCTTGTTGTTCATGAACTATAGTAAAGGATTTTGGCTGGTCATACTGCTATGCAGCACGGTGTTTTTTTCTTGTGTAAAAGACAAACCGAATCCGGGCGATAAGGGCCAAATAACAACAGAAAGAAAAATAGTAATTGCTAATGAAGGCGTTTTCGGCAACGGAAATGCCTCTCTTAGTTATATTGACGTAAGTAAACACAGCATTGTCAACAATGTATATAGCAACCAGAACAATGGAAGCCTATTGGGTGATGTATTTCAAAGCATGACGGTTGTCGGGGATAAATTGTACCTGATCATCAACAATTCCAATAAAATTGTGGTGGTTGATAAAAATACCTTTACAAAGCAAACCGAGATCAGTATTCCACAGCCCAGGTATATGCAAGTAGCCGGTAACAACAGGGCTTATGTTACCAATATGTATGGCAATAAAATTTACATAGTAGACTTAGCTGCCAATACCGTCTCCGGTGCTATCAGTACCACCAACAAGAACAATGAAGGTATTATTGCCTTAAACAATAAGATATATGTTTGCCCCTGGGATACGGCTTGTAATTTTATTTACGAGATCGATCCGGCCAGCAATAGCATCACCAATCGTATACCGATCGGGGGTTATGCACCCACACAGGTATTGACCGATAAAAATAATATGCTTTGGGTGGTAGCGGGCAACCCCCTATACCATAAACCGGCGACTATTACACAGATCAACCCTGCCAATAACAGTATCCTTAAAACAATTTCTTTTGGTGCAGATGCGGAACTGATCAAACCTGCCTTTAACCCAACTAAGGATACGCTGTATTTTATCGGAGTAGATTATCAGGGGCGGGTAAACAGTTATAATGGGATATACAGAATGCCCATAACGGCGACACAAGCGCCAACACAGGCTTTTATTGCAGCACAAAACCTGCAGTATTTCTGGGGCTTGGGTATTGATCCCTTAAGCGGTAAAATATATATCGGCGACCCTAAAGGCTTTACGCAGAAGGGGAGTGTACTGGTCTACAATCCTGATGGCAGCTTAGTTGATCAATATTTGGCAGAACTGGGACCGGGTTATTTTTATTTTGAATAATATTTATACCATCAGATTACGATTTCTCCTTATCCTCTTAGGGCTTTGTTTGGCCGGTTCAGCATGGGCACAAACGCCCGGAGCCCCTATACTGTCTATCACAGTAACGGACAAGGCAAAACACAAATTACCTCCGTATAAGAAATTTGACCGTAAGGAAAGTGTTTCTGCTTATTTACAAACAGAACTTATCGCACTGCATAAACAGGGTTATCTGGAAGCATCTGTAGATGAACTCCTCCAGCAACAGGATACTTTTTACGCAAAAGTGCACATCGGAGCAGTATATAAAATCGGCAAGATTAGTTTACAATCTGTGCCTAAAACCATTCTGAACAATGCCGGTATTGTAGAGCGGGATTATGAAAATAAAGTATTGAGCCCGCAAAGGATCGGTACTTTGATGGAACGCCTCCTGACCTATGCAGACAATAATGGCTTTCCTTTTGCATATATCGGGCTGGACAGTACTTATATAGACAGCAACCATACCTTTAATGCCGTAATGCGGTTTCTGCAAGGACCTTATATTACCATCGATTCTATAAAAGTATTTGGCAATACCAGTGTTGAAAACCAGTTTCTGCAGTCGTATTTAGGGATCCGGCAAAACAAACCCTATAATGAAAGTGCGCTACGCGGCATCTCGAAAAAAATACAGGAATTACCGTTTTTAAAAGAGGTACGGCCTTGGGAAATGTATTTCTCTGTAGATAAAAATAACCTGAATCTATACCTTAATGATAAAAATGCAAACCAGATCAATGCTTTGATCGGCCTGCAACCCAACAGCCAGGAAGCCAAACGTTTTGTATGGACCGCAGACGTGTTATTGTTATTGAATAATACTTTTGGTTATGGTGAGACCTTTAATGTGACCTATAAAAACCTGCAGGTTCGTTCCCCGCAATTTAATGCAGGTCTGATCGTGCCTTATATTTTGGGTTCCAATATCGCTTTGGATGGCAAGTTTGAATATTTTGGCCGGGATACCTTATTCCGCAGGACTTCTTATGAGCTGGGTGCACGCTATATGTTTAATGCCAAAGATTATCTTCGGCTGAGCTTTCAATTATACAACAACCGCATACAAAACCCCGATACCGCTTATGTAAGGGCCAATAAAACCCTCAATAACAATGTAGACCTCAATACCCGGGGATTCAGCGCTGATTTTGTCCTGAACCGTACGAATTATATACAAAACCCAACCAAAGGCTGGGCGGCCAATGTCAGTATAGCCGGATTAAAGCGCAATGTGTTAAAAAATGATGCGATCTTATCGCTTACAGATGGCTTTGACTATAATAGTTTGTATGAGGAAGCGAATAAAACATCTTTTCAATACCGTATAAATGGTAACCTGCAATTTTTTATACCCCTGGCCAAGCTGCTGGCCATAAAGACGGCCTATGATGGGGCATACATCAGTGGTAATAAATTATATCAAAATGAATTATACCAGATCGGAGGTTTCAGGCTACTCAGGGGTTTTGATGAAAGGAGTATTTATGCGAACCAATACCACCTGATGACGATAGAATTAAGGGCTTTGTTGTCTGCCCAGTCTTACTTTTTCGTATTTGGTGACGGCGGCAAGACCTATACACAATATAATTTGGTACATACTTCTAATACGCCTTTAAGTTTCGGGACGGGTTTGACCCTGGAAAACAAATCCGGGATTTTCAATATCGTGCTGGCTTTGGGAAAGCAGGAGGGTGAACATTTCCAGTTTAGAAATGCTAAAATTCACTTCGGATATGTGACCTACTTTTAAACGCAGAAGTAAAATAAAAATAATGCCTTAATTTTGGCATTCTTCAAAAAAATTGAAATAGATTTCATGGCAAAAATTGCACCATTTAAAGGATTAAGACCCAGAACAGATATTGCGGCGCAGGTCGCGGCATTACCCTATGATGTTTCCAGTGCAGATGAATTGAATGCGACGAAAAATAATCCGTATAATTTTAACCATATTACGCGTTCGGAAATTGACCTTCCCGAAACAACGGGGATGAATAGTCCTGAGGTATATGATAAAGCGCAGGAAAACCTGGAGCAGTTTATCGCAGGGGGTATTATGACGCAGGATGAGCAAGCCTGTTATTATATTTACAGACTGATCATGGATGGCCGTAGCCAAACGGGCCTTGTTTGCTGCTCCTCTCTGGAAGATTACGAGAATGAGCTGATTAAAAAGCATGAATTTACCCGGCCGGACCGGGTGCTCGACCGCGCCAATCATATCAAAAGCACCAATGCGCATACCGGACTGGTTTTTCTGGCCTGTAAAGACGTGACGGATTTAAACGAGCTGTTGGAGCAGTGGAAAAAAGATCATGAAGCTACTAACGATTTCGTTTCAGAAGATGGCATTCAGCATACTTTTTGGGTGGTAAATGATGCCCATACGATAGAAACCATTACCCATATATTTAAAGAGCAAATACCCTATACTTATATCGCAGACGGTCACCATCGTACAGCATCTGCTTTGCAGGTCGCCCATGAATTTGACCAGCAGGCATCCATGGAAGATAAAAAACAGGGATATCGTTATTATTTGACCTGTGTTTTCCCCGAGAGCCAGGTGGCGATTATGGATTATAACAGGGTTGTCAAAGACCTGAACGGACTGAGCGAAGCGGCATTTATGGAAGCACTGATGCTAGATTTTGAACTGAGTGAAGCGCCTGCAGGTGGCCCTTACCGCCCGCAACAGGCACATGAATTCGGCATGTACCTTAACCAAAAATGGTATATCCTTAAAGTGAAACCCGATACTTATACCAAAGACCCGGTGAGTGTTCTTGATGTCAGTATCTTACAAAATAATATCTTGAGCAAGATCTTAAATATTCACGATCCGAGGGTAGATACCCGAGTAGAATTTGTAGGGGGCATCCGCGGCTTACAATACCTGCAGCGAAAAGTAGATAGTGGGGAGATGGCTGCAGCCTTTTCTTGCTATCCGGTAAGTGTATCACAATTATTTGAAGTAGCCGATGGGGGAAAAGTGATGCCACCCAAGTCTACATGGTTTGAACCCAAAACAAGAGACGGGCTTGTGGTACACATGATCTAAACAGCAGCAATAAACATGAACACGATAACACAATATAATACCGTAGTAGCCGCATGTGAATCTGTCTTTTTGAAAAAGGCGCAAGATTACGGCACGTCCTGGCGTATGTTTCGGCCTATTTCTATTGTAGACCAAATCTACATAAAGGCCTGGCGCATTCGTCAGATACAGGAAAATAAAGGGGTACAGCAGATTGAAGACAGTATAGCCAGTGAGTTTTCCGGGATCATCAATTACGGTTATATTGCTTTAATACAGGCAGGCCTTGGTGACAATGATCCTTTAGAACTGGATATCGCTATCGTACAGGAACAGTATAAGGCACAGGTGGATTTTGTAAGGGCCTTAATGCTGAAAAAAAATCATGATTATGGCGAGGCATGGCGCAATATGAGCCAGGAGTCTTTTGCCGACCTGATCCTCACCAAACTCTTACGCATCAAACAGATTCTCGCTAATGACGGGAAAACCATTATCTCAGAAGGAATGGAAGCCAATTTTTGCGATATCATCAACTACGCCATTTTTGCATTAATTTTAATAGACGAACAAAAATAAATTTCATCACAATGAATACAATCGTTACCCCAAAACCCAGAAAAGCAGGCTTTTATATCTTAAATATTGTAAGAATACTGGTCGGTGTACTCTTTATCTTCTCCGGATTGGTAAAAGCCAATGATCCTTCCGGTTTGGCTTATAAGATGGATGAATTTTTTGAAGTATGGAAAATGCAGGCATTTGTTAAATACAGTCTGTATATATCTATTGCGATGATCACGTTTGAGATCCTTGCCGGGATTGCCATGCTGATCGGTTATGCTTACCGTTCGGTCTCTTTTTTGATTTTATTGTTAACCATATTCTTTACTTTCCTTACAGGATATGCCGTGTTTTCGGGTAAGATCAAGGAGTGTGGCTGTTTTGGAGATTGTATTCCTTTGGAAGCGTATCAATCTTTTATTAAAGATCTTATCTTGCTGATCCTCGTCTTTTTATTATTTCTGGGTAGAAACCAGATAACAGGATTATTCAAGAAACAATGGGGTACCGCAGTGATTTTTGTAGGCCTCATTGCGACACTAGGCATACAGTTTTATGCATTAAGGCATTTGCCTTATGTAGATTGCCTGGCTTATAAAGTAGGCGTAAATATCTGGAAAGATATGCAGGTGCCTCCCGGTGCCAAACCAGATGTATATGCATCCGTATTGGTTTATGAAAAAGATGGCAAGCGGGTAGAGTATACCCAGGAGCAATTTATGGCGGACTCTACTTTGTGGAACCTGAAATATATCGAAAGCAAAACATCCCTGATCGAAAAAGGGAATGCAACACCTAAAATACAAGACTTTTCTGTTCGCGATTTTGCCGGACAGGATTATACCGAATCCCTGTTGAAAGATGAAGGCTACTCTTACTTACTGTTTGTAAAAGATGCCGATAAAGTATCAGGTAAAGACATGGATGATTTACGCCAGCTAATCAAAGATTCCTATGCAAAAGGTATCGGGTTCTATATCCTTTCTGCCAATGATGAAGCCGCAACCAACCGCTTTAAAGCTAAGTTTAAGCTGGATGCCGATGCTTATGCGATAGATGGCACCGTATGTAAAACGGCTATGAGAAGCAATGGTGGTTTAATGCTGATCAAAAATGGCACCATTCTTGGGAAATGGAGCAGACAGGATTATCCAAAATCTGTAATTACCCCTAAATAAGCAATGGTTACTTTCCTAAAAAGGGCGGCAAGAAATTCTTGCCGCCCTTTTATATTTGCGTATACGCCTATTTCTTAAACCTATTCTTAAGGTGGCTCAAAGCATCAGCCATAGTTTCATGTTTTGGTTCTGAGGTCCCCTTTTTAGGCGCCTGGTTCTTTTTGGTTGCCGCAGCACCGGGTGCCTGCGCCTGCTTGATCGACAAAGCAATCCGTTTTCTGGACAGGTCAACTTCCGTAACCAATACCATTACCTTATCATTCAGTTTTAAAGCCTCACTCGGATCGCTGATATATTGATGCGCAATTTCGGACACATGCACCAAACCATCTTGTTTCACCCCGATATCCACAAACGCGCCAAAGCGGGTAAGATTCGTTACAATACCCGGTACAATCATGCCGATGGCCACATCTTCTATACTGTAAATACTGGCATATTCAAATTGTTCCAATTCACTACGCGGATCAAGACCCGGTTTTTTTAGCTCTTTGATAATATCTTGTAAGGTGTGTAACCCAATCGTTTCACTTACATATTTTTGAATCGCAATCTGTTTAATCGCCTGTTCATTACCGATTAATTCTGCGACGGCCACCTGTGTATCTTTCGCCATTTGTTCTACGATATGATAAGCTTCAGGATGCACACCGGAAGCATCTAAAGGATGCGTTGCATTTTTGATTCTTAAAAAGCCCGCGCATTGCTCATAGGCCTTATTGCCCAGGCGTGGTACTTTTAATAAATCCTTACGATTGGCAAACTGCCCGTTTTCACTACGATACTTTACAATATTTTCGGCAACATTAGCGCCGATACCACTCACATAAGCCAAAAGGTGTTTTCCCGCTGTATTCAGGTTCACGCCCACCGCATTCACACAGCTTTCCACTGTCTGATCCAAACGATCCTTCAAACGAGTTTGGTTTACATCATGCTGGTACTGACCCACACCAATACTTTTAGGATCGATTTTTACGAGTTCAGCCAATGGGTCCATCAACCTTCTGCCGATGCTCACTGCGCCTCTCACCGTAACATCATAATCCGGAAATTCTTCCCTGGCCGTAGGCGAGGCGGAATATACCGAAGCCCCATCTTCATTCACCAGGAATATCGGTAAGGCCAGTTGCAGGTTTTTCACAAACTGCTCTGTCTCCCTGCCTGCCGTACCATCACCAATCGCAAAGGCTTCGATCTGGTGTTTTTGCACCAACGATCGGATCGTATTTTCCGCTTCATTTAATTTATAGTTCTTTTCATGCACATAAATCAGGTCATTATGCAATAAGTCTCCTTTATCATCAATCACTACAACTTTACAACCGGTACGGTAACCGGGATCAATAGCTATAATGCGCTTGGATCCTAAAGGAGAGGAGAGGAGCAACTGACGCAGGTTTTCGGCAAATACGGTTATGGCCTCTTCATCAGATTTTATTTTCAATTCCATACGGAATTCACTTTCCAGGCTTGGTTGCAGTAGTCTACGGTACGCATCTCTGATGGCTTTCTTTACCTGTTCCGTCGCCGTACTGTTTCCTTTTAAATAGTCTTCCTCAATGGTTGCCAGGGCGGTTTCTTCTTCCGGGGTAATGTTCATCTTCAGGATACCTTCCATGAAGCCACGCATCACTGCCAGCATACGGTGCGAGGGTATTTTGGATACCGGCTCTGAAAACTCAAAATAGTCTTTATACTTTGCACCTGCCGCTTCCTGCCCGGTAAGTACTTTACTTTGTACCGTTGCTGTTTGTTCAAACAGTTTCCGCATCTTAGCCCTTACAAGTGCATTTTCATTTACCGTTTCCGCAATAATGTCGCGCGCACCCTGTAAGGCCGCCATCGGATCGGTCACGGTATCATTAAGGTAGGCTGCTGCCTCCGTTTCCGGGTTTCCTTCTTTTTGTTCCAACAACCATAAGGCCAGGGGTTCCAATCCGTTTTCCCTTGCCGTCTGTGCTTTAGTTTTACGCTTAGGCTTATAAGGCAAGTAGATATCCTCTAATTCATTTATCGTAATGGCTTTGTCTATTTTCCGCTGTAATTCCTCCGACATTTTGCCCTGCTCCGTAATCGTCTTTTCAATAAATGCTTTCCGATCCGAAAATTCTTGTTGAAACTTTGCCTCTTCCTGTATCTGCTGTATCTGTACCTCATCCAGCGCACCGGTCTGATCTTTGCGGTACCGCGCGATAAACGGTATGGTGGCGCCTTCACCTAAAAGTTCCAAAACCGTAAGGATACCTTTCTCTGCCAAACCAAGTTTCTGTGCAATAATTTTAGAATGTGTCGTGTGCATTGCTATATTGTTTGATATTTTAAAGTGGGCAAATATAGGCAGTTCTTCCACAACATTTTTTTTCATTTTTAAGGATAAATCGGTATAATGATGTTCAGTATCAAGCCATTTTTAAGCCCATAATAAAATAGCGTTTATTTACGAAAGAATAGTTAATTTAGCCCATCCAAAATTATTTTTTTCAATTATCAAAATGAATAAGAAATATTTAGTATTGTTAGGTATCAGCTTAGGATTGAGCTATTCTGCCGCTCAGGCACAAACTATTTTTACGGTAGGAAATGAAGCCGTTTCTAAAGAAGAGTTCTTAGCAGGGTATAAGAAGAATAATTCGAGTAATACCTTAAGTTACAATGATGCATCGCTGACCAATTTTGCCAATTTGTATGCCTTATACAAAATGAAAGTGAAGGAAGCGGAAGCCCTCAAAATAGATACCATCGACGCCATTAAGAGCGAGATTAATAATTATAAGATACAATTGGCTAAAAACTACTTGACCGGTAAGGAAAATGTAGAAGCACTTGCCCGCGAGGCCTATAACAGAACACAGACGGAGCGTAAGGTAGCACACATCCTGATCCAGTCCTATACGGCTACACCTTCTAACGATGTTTCCAAAAACTTTATTGATAGCTTATATGCGCAAATCAATTCCGGTAAGGTCTCATTCGAAGAAATGGCCAAGAAGTACTCGATGGATAAAGCGACGGGTATACAGGGCGGAAGCATGGGCTATATTACAGCCTTTCAAACACCATATGAATTTGAAAATGTAGCGTATAATACCCCGGTAGGTACTCTCTCCAAGCCCTTCAAAACACAATATGGCTACCATATCGTAAAAGTATTGGCAGAAAGGCCTTCGACCGGAACGGTAGAAGTGGCTCAGATTTTGTTGGCAAACAATAATGGCAATGCTGATATGGTTACAGAAAAAGTAAAGCTTGCCATGGATATCAGAAACCAACTGATCAACCAGCAGGCGTCTTTTGAAGCCTTGGTTCAAAAATATTCGGAAGATGAATATACCGTTGGCACGGGGGGGAAGATACCACCTTTTAAAACGGGCAAAATGACCGAAGTATTTGAAAATGCTGCGTTTGGTTTGAAAAATGTTGGGGATATATCGGAACCGGTAATCACCGATTATGGGGTACATATTCTGAAGTTGATCTCAAAAAAACCTTTGGGCACCTTTGAGGAAGAAAAAAGTTTCCTGGTGAATAAAGTAGAGCAGAACAGTCGTTTTGAAGTGGCTAAGGCCAAAGACATGCTGGAAGTGAAGAAAAAAATGGGCTTTAAAGAGTATCCGGAAAACCTGAGCGCATTGGTGAATACGATTAATCAAAATGACCTGGAAAAGGGAAATCAGCTGCAGGCCTATCCTAATCTCAAGGAAAAACTGTTTGAAGTACAGCAAAAAACCTATACCCAACAGGATTTTCTTCAATATATAATGGCCTTAACCCAAGGAAGGTTAAACGGCAGAAAAGAAGAGGCCTTTAAGGAATTATACCGTATTTATACCGACAAGGTGGTTACAGATCTTCAGATCGCAGATCTGGAGACAAACAATAAAGATTATAAAAACCTGATCTCTGAATACCGTAACGGCGTCCTGATCTTTGATCTGATGGATAAAAACATCTGGTCAAAAGCAACTAAGGACACGATGAACCTTAGAAAATTTTACACCGCTAATAGCACTAAATACCAGTGGCAGCCCGGTTTTGAAGGCGTTATCATACAAAGTAAAAACCATGAAGCGCTGCAACAGGTACATAATGCTTTAGCACAGGGCTTATCGGTAGACGATGCCTTGACTAAGGCAAATACACCGTCTAACAGCGAAAAGATATATCAGCAAACCGGCCGCTTTGAATTTGATTATGTCAACATGTTTGACAAAAACAATTTACCGGAAGGTAAGGTTACAGACATCAAAAAGGACGGGGATAATGGCGAAATATTTGTATACCCGACAAAGGTCTACAACCTTGTTGTTCCCAAAACACTGGACGAAGCGAAGGGCGCTATTGTCGAAGACTATCAGAAACAATTGGAGCAAAACTGGGAAAAAGAGTTGCGTAGTAAATATACTTTCAAGTTGAATACGGCGGCTTTAAAGAAGTTGGCACAATAAAATATTGTTTTAAACGGCTATTATAAATACCATTATGTAAAGAACTTACGTTTTGGAATGGTGTAATAGCCCTTTTTATTAATAATGAATACACCTAAAGGTATTAATACCTATTTTTGTATTAAATATTTTTTCCATTTTGACAGACCACATCCCATTTTCTTTTACCCGGCCGGCATACTTAAGAACCTTTTTTTCATTACTGGCATTCTTCCTGGTTTCGATAAGTTCCTTTGCACATAAGATGGTTGGCATTGTGGTTGACCGGATTTCAAACAAACCTATTGAAGAGGTAAGTATCGTAAATGTACATACGGGCCTTGAAGTGAAGACAACGAAGAATGGTCAATTTGAAATTGAAGTGCAGAAAGGCCAGTTGGTAGAATTCAGGATACCGGGATATGATGCGGCAAGGGTCAATGTAAAATCAGATATACTGGCTAGCTATTATAATATTCAGTTGACAGAAAGCAATACGATTATTGATGACCGCTTCTTAGCCAATTCCTTTGCGGGTGCCGCTATCGACAGCATCAAAAGAAGAGCTATCTATAAAGAGGCCCTGGAACATTATAAGCTTACCGGACTGGATGTGATCCAACATCCTTTTGATGCTTTGAGTAAACGCAACCGAATGATTTGGAAATTCCAGCAAAATTATGAGTATTGGGAGCGCGATAAATTTATCGATTATGTATTTAACGACCGTCTGATTGTTCAGTTGACACAACTCAATAGTGATAGCCTCGAAATGTATAAGCGCTTATACAGGCCTAATTATAATTTTATCCGTGTCATGAATGAGTACGATTATTATACCTATATCAAAGAAACAGTGCGCAATTTCAGGGAACGCAGCGCCAGACAAGAGTTTAATAAACCGGAAGACAAACCATATGAACCATATAACAGTGAGCGGTAACAAAACAAGGGAAGGCTATAGCCGAAGTGGTTTGCTCATCCTGTTTTTCCTGATGGCTACACTGGCATATAACCGTTCCTTTGCTGCAGATGGCAATAAAGACATCACATTATCTTTGGAACAGGATACCCTTAAAAATAAAAAGAATACCCTGCCACTAAGCGATTCCGTTACCTTTATCGAAAATAAAGACTTAAGAAAAGGTGTTTTTGCGTGGAAAGACTCCGTCATTATTCCAAAGCGTTCCGCCATGTATTCTATGCTGTTTCCGGGACTTGGTCAGCTCAATAACGGACAGTATTGGAAACTACCGATTGTTTATGGACTACTGGGTGCAGGCGTTTATTTCTTTCAGGATAATTTAAAGGGCTATAATGAATTTCGGAGGGTGTATGCCGACCGGTTAAATAATATATATACCGATAAGTATGTAGGGCGATTTGACGATACAAGGATCAAAAATGAACGGGATTATTTTAAGAAATACCTCGATATGACCGTACTTATTTCAGTCCTGGGTTATGGCCTCCAGATTATGGATGCCAATGTTTCTGCCCATCTCAAACACTTTGACATTTCAGAAGATATCAGTTTCCGGGTAAAACCTACTTTCCAACCCACCCCCTGGGGTATCAGTCCGGGAGTAGGCATTGCCTTTAATTTCAAAAAATAACCATGGCTAAGATCATTGCGATAGATTACGGAAAGAAGAGAACAGGTTTGGCCATCAGCGATCCGCTGAATATGATTGCAACCGGAATCGGTACGGTAGATACAGAAAAACTGATATGGTCCCTGAAACAGGTATTGAAAGAAAATGAAGTGGATAAAATATTGCTGGGTTATCCGCAAAACCTAAATGGTACTGCAACAGATATTACGGCCAAAGTCGAAAAATGTCACCAGCAACTGCAAAAAGTATTTCCGGACAAAGAGATCATTCTTTGTGACGAGCGCTATACCTCCAAAATGGCTTTTCAGGTGATGATCGACAGCGGACTAAAGAAAAAAGACCGGCAAAACAAAGCGCTGATCGATGAGATCAGCGCCAAAATAATACTACAGGGATATTTAGATTTCCTCTAAACTATTCTTCACCTGTTCTTTTCGTTTCCACATCCTTTTTAATCTGATAATACTCAGATTTTATTTTCTTAGAAGGCAGATGAATCTGGAAACCCAAATTAATGCCTAAACCCGAAGTATTACCGGTGCCATAAGTACCTTGGTATCTTACTAAGGTTTCCAAGGCTACATTTGGTGTAATGAAATAAGCATAACCCGCACCTACTTTGATGTTAAAGCCCACTTCGACATCGGTTTGGCCTGCAATACCAACACCAGCTTCTCCAAAGAAGCGGCCACGGTTCAGGATATTATCGATGTTAAATTCCTTAGGGGCAAAATAATAACGCCCGAAAGCACCGATACCGTAGCGGAATGTTGGATCAATACCCTTGATTGCAGTAAATCCTAAAGGTACTTCAAGGCCCAGGGCTAAATTGTTTTGGATAAAATATCCCACTTTAGGACTAATGTCCAGGCTTACAGAGTTCGAACTTCCAAGTCCGAAATTGATATTGGCTAATTGTCCCCCAACCAAGAACGTCCCTTTTTGTAATTGAGCATCAGCTTTTGTGGTTACAGCCAGACAGCCTGCCAGTGCCATAACAGAGAAGATTACTTTTTTCATTTTGTTTCCGTTTTTTTGTTTAAACAATAAGCTTTTACGATATAGTAAGAAAGCCATTATCCTTACAAATATAAGGTAACAATTGTAAAATGCTCGTTATTATAGTTTTATTACCATTTGTTGTGTTACCTAATTCTTAATAAATGGCATTTATAACCAACATGTTCTATCATTTTATTAACTTTGCCACAAATAAAATAAATATTAATTTATGAGAGCAATTTTTCACAATTTAAGAGCAAAATTGGCTTGCGCTTTGTTATTGTCGGGATTTGGTTTGGCTGCAAACGCACAAACATATCCTTATGTGGTAGATTTTGAGACTGCTACGACTAATCCTAACTCAAAGGCTTATGCCGATACGTTAACGATAGCTGCAAATGGGGCCAACTGGAAAATGCCTGGTGTATATTTGGGCACTATGATCACTCCTGGTGGCGATCGTCTTAATGGCACAAGATCAGCCAGAATGAGATTAACAAGTAATACTACTGGTACGCAAGGTTATATGCAAATGATTTCTGACTTACCAAGTGGTGCCGGAACGTTTTCCTTTAAAGCCGGACGATATGGTTCAGATGCGGTAGATTCTATTCAGGTTTTATATAGTACCAACGCAGGTTCTACCTGGACTTTAGTTGCTACTGATCCAGTTACAGATACCGTATTAACTACATTTACCCATAACATTAATGTTGCCGGAAATATCCGTTTCAAATTGATGAAGAAAAGTACTGCTAGTACAAGGGTAAGTATTGATGATATTAATGTAACTATTTACTCTACCACTCCAGGTACTAGTTTATATGTTACGGCAAAAACACCAAGCGGAACAGGCGTACCTTTAACTACCGATTCATTAACGGCTACATTCTCTAATGCTATTACAGCAAGTACGGGTAGTGTGAAGTTATACAAAGTAGGTCAGGCAACACCAGTTGCTACTTTTACAGGAGCGAATGCGACGATTACAGGTACAAAAGCTAAATTTGCACCAATCGCTTTGCAAAATGCAACTTCTTACTATGTAACCGTAGATACCAACACCTTTACTTATAGTGGTGCGGGTAATACACCGGTTAGCGGAACAACTTCATGGACGTTTACTACAGTAGATACAACGCCTCAGGCACCTTCTGTTACTTTCAAAATTCCTTTTGGTACTAACGTGTCTCCTTTAACGGATTCTATCAGCATGACTTTCTCTAGTAATATCACTGCAAGTACGGGTAGTGTGAAATTATACAAAGTGGGTCAGGCAACACCAATCGCTACCTTTACCGGTGCAAATGCAACAATCACTGCAGACAGAGCTAAATTTGCTCCAATCGCTTTAGAAAATGCAACTTCTTATTATATTACTGTAGATACTAATACTGTTAAAAACGGTACAATAGGAAACCATCCTGTTTCCGGTACTACAGGTTGGGCATTTACAACAAGAGATACTTCATATCAAACTTCTTTAAACGAAACATTTGACGGTTGTATTTCTACTGCAATTGGCGATTTCGTAAGATACAGTGTATCAGGTGCTAAAGTATGGAACTGTTCTAAATTTGGCCGTACCGATACAAGTGCTGTTTATATCAATGGTGGTTCTTCTACAGGTTCTGAAGCCAATAATGACTGGTTAATCTCTGCACGTAAACTTGATTTCTCTGCAATCGTTAATCCAAACTTAAGCTTCTGGCAAAAAAGACGTTTTACCGGTACGGTAACTCGTAAAATCATGATTTCTACAAATTATAGCGGTGCAGGCGATCCAACACTGGCTACATGGACTACTTTAAATGTACCAGCTTTAGGTTCAGTTCCGGATACAACATGGAAACAAATTAAAGACATCAGCTTAACTGCTTATAAAAACACAGCGTTTTATTTAGCATTCAGTTATGAGTGTGGTACTGCAGGTGCTTACGAGTTAACATATGATGATATCCAAGTGCAAAACAGCACAACAGGTATTAATACTGTAAAAGGTGCTTCTGTTAATCTTCAGGTATTGGGTATGCCAACAAGAAACACCATCAATATGAATGTTGAATTGAAAAGCAACGATAACCTGGAAATCAATGTTTATGATTTAATTGGTCGTAAAGTAGCTACACAAAATTATGCTGCAAAAGCCGGTAACAATACAGTTGTATTGAACAACTTAAACTTATCCAGCGGAATGTATGTAATTCAAGTAACAGGTGCAAAAGGTTTTGGTACTGTGAAAGCAGTAGTAAGATAATAATACTTCTTCTAGATTATACATCAAAAAAGGTTCGGTCTCAAATGAGACCGAACCTTTTTAATACATTATATCGAGTATATCCGGCTTTAGGAGGCAAAGAGATTTAATTATTCATTTGATTTCTATTTATAGCAACTGCTACCTTTTACCTCGATGCAAAAGGTAGCGCTAAAAATCAAGGCTATATAAATTCATGGCTAAAAAATCGATCTGTTCTGTACGGATCGCTTATTGTTTTCATCACAGCGATAGCAATTTTGTAAGTGGCGTTGCGATTTTTGAGCCATGTATACTCGCTTAAAGCTCAAAAATCAATGCACGAAACGCAACAAAATTGCGATGCGGAGCAATCGCCTTGATGAAAACAGGCATTTTTGGTCCTTTTGTTGCCACAAAAGGACGAACAAAATAGGTGCCTATCTTCCGGGCATAGAAACAGACCTAAACAACTAGTAAACAATATATTATAAAGGCTTTCTCAATATAATGTAGGGAAATATAACTGCACTTCTTTATACATAAAAAGGCTCCGTTTATATAAACGGAGCCTTTTTACTATGGTAATACTAAATTATTAAACATTAAATCGGAAATGCATTACATCACCATCACTCACCACATATTCCTTACCTTCAATCCGTAATTTTCCTTTTTCCTTACAGCCATTTTCACCACCTAATTCGATATAATCGTTATAGGCAATAACCTCAGCCTTGATAAATCCTTTTTCAAAATCCGTGTGAATTACGCTGGCAGCCTGTGGTGCTTTCCATCCTTTATGAATCGTCCAGGCACGTACTTCCTGTACACCTGCAGTAAAGTAGGTAATCAGGTCTAATAATGTATAAGCTGCACGAATCAAACGGTTCAAACCGGGTTCTGTTAAGCTGTATTCCTCAAGAAACACGGCTTTATCGTCCGGATCTTCCATCTCAGAAATCTGTGCTTCAATATTGTTACACATGATAATGATTTGTGCCCCTTCTTCTTCCGCTACCTTTTTCAGGGCTTCAGAATAAGCATTACCTGTGTGCATAGATCCTTCATCCACATTGGCTACATATAATACCGGTTTAGCCGTTAATAAAAAGATATCGGCAATCGCTTCTTTCTCTTCTCCCGCTAAATTCAGTCCTCTAACGTTTTTCCCTTGTTCCAGATGACCTTTACAAGCCAGCAGCACATCCAAAACAATCTTTTGTTTAGGATCATTTTTGGCCACTTTCTCTACACGGGCAATCTTTTTTTCTACACTGGACAAATCGGCCAATTGCAACTCTGTATCGATAATTTCTTTATCGCTTACAGGATTGATCGCGCCTTCTTCCCGCAAGATATTCTCATCTTCAAAACAACGGATCACGTGTACTACCGCATCTACCTCTCTGATATTACCCAGAAATTTATTACCCAGACCTTCCCCTTTAGAAGCACCTTTTACCAAACCCGCAATATCCACAAACTCAATAGCCGTTGGTACAATACGTTCTGGTTGAACAATTTTTGCTAATGCATCCATACGCTCATCCGGTACATCTACCAAACCTACATTAGGCTCGATGGTACAGAATCTGTAATTAGATGCTTGCGCTTTGGCGCTATTACTTACTGCGTTAAATAGGGTGGATTTACCCACGTTGGGTAATCCTACGATTCCTGCCTGTAAAGCCATTTTTGATTTAAAAATTTTTGCAAATGTAGGGATTATTTATCAATGCTTACTATTATCTGCCCAGGCGTTTACACTAAATCTTTATTATTCTATACGATTATTTATCTTTGCCCGGTTCAAACCCATTTTTAGCCCTTTATGCCATCCGGAACACTTTCATACCAAAACAACAAACTGCATTTTGTACGATACGGTACCGGTAAGCGTTTATTACTGGCTTTTCACGGATCAGGACAGGATGCTTCTTTTTTTGCAGCTTTGGCCCGAAAAGTGGGAGAGACCTTTACGATCATTGCCCCTGACCTTCCGGAACATGGAAAAACGAGCTGGCGGGGCGCTATTACGAAAGTGGCATTGATAACTTTGTGCGAACGGTTTAAAGTTGAATTTGATGTAGATAAGTTTTCACTTCTGGGTTACGGTATCGGCAGCAGATTTGTACTGACATTGGCAGAACAACGTAGTGAGTGGATTGATGGCGCATTCTTATGGGCAGCAGCTGACTTGCAGCCAAAACCCTGGTATGGCCCGGAAGCAAGAAATCCTCTGGGAAAACGGATCTTCCGGCAACTGGCCTCAGCACCGGAGACAGGACTCCGGTACCTGTCTGCGGCGAAAAACGTAAAACTCCTTAAAAAAAGTAATTTTGCATACATGAAAAGGGTGCTTGAAAACGAGGGCTTCAGGAAAGCGTTAAGCGTCGATACATCCCTGACTAAAAACATCGTACCGGAACTGGATAAAGTGCGGTGGCAACTTAAAAAATATGCCATTCCAACCATCATTTATATACCTGCCGATGCACCCGAAGATGAGGTAAAACAGGCAGAAAAATTCATTAAAAAACTACCGGCTGCAAGGGTAGAGCCGATTCCTTCCGAAAACCTCCTGGATCATATCGCGTCCCAGCTCAAACCCTGACCGACCCTATGCTCTATACAATAATCAGCTTTTTTTTATGTGCCGTTTATATAGTCCTGATGGGCTTATACCGTTATGGGTTTACCATCGAAAAGCGTAAACCTTTTACCAACGCATTTTCTGAACACAAACCTACTTTTTCCATTATCATACCTGCACGCGATGAGGCCGGGAATATTGCCGCTTGCCTGCAATCCATCTTAAGAAATACTTATGATGCCGATCGTTTTGAAATCATTTTGATCGACGATTTTTCTACCGATGAGACCGTATCTATTGCGCAAAAAATATTATCCGCCCCACACCGCATCCTGCAACTAAAAGATTACCTGTCGCCGGAAGAAACCCTGAATGCTTATAAAAAGAAGGCCCTGGAAATAGCCATTGGAATGGCAAATGGAAGTTATATCCTCACCACAGATGCGGATTGTATCCTTCCCCCAAACTGGCTGGCGTTATACGCACAGCAATTAGAAGATCCCGCTATTCATTTTATTGCCGCTCCGGTTTCCTTTACACCCTTTGACCATCATCGGTCCTGGTTATATTATTTCCAAAGCCTGGATTTTATGACCATGCAAGGCATTACCATCGCCTCAAACCGGCTAGGCCTGGGCAATATGTGTAATGGCGCCAATATGTTATTTTCAAAAGTCGCTTTTGATGCCGTAGAAGGCTATAAAGGCATTGATCATAAAGCTTCGGGCGACGATATGATGCTGATGCAAAAAATCAATATGCGTTTTCCGGGCAGTATTCGCTTTCTTTTTAGTCAGGAAGCCATAGTCGAAACACCCGTACAGCCCACACTTAAGCACTTTATCAATCAGCGGATCCGTTGGGCATCCAAAGCCGATAGCTACCCACAGTTTAAGATGACCCTCATTCTTTTGGCGGTCTACCTCTTCAATGTAAATTTACTCTTCCTTACGATTGTTTCTTTATGTATTCCCGCCTATTGTGCTGTGTTGCTGCTCTGCCTGAGCATTAAGATTGTGGCAGAATTATACTTCCTCTATCCCGTTTCCCGCTTCTTTCACAAAGCCAACGAATTGCTATTTTTTATATTTTTACAGCCGTTGCATATCCTATACATCATAATTGCAGGATTTTTAGGTAAATTTGGTAAATATTCATGGAAAGGAAGGATCGTAAAATAAAAAAACGAAAAACTAAACACACACAATACTTATGCGTAAAATAATCGGAATTCTGGTCCTGCTGCTCATTGTGGCGATAGGTGGCTATGTTTATTGGTTCTATATCAATCGCTACAGCGACGGACAAAGAGAAGGTGTATTGCAAAAATTTTCCAGGAAAGGCAATGTCTTTAAAACTTACGAAGGCGAAATATTAATGTCTGGTTTTGGTCGTGTAGGCGGTAATTTTCAGGCACAGTATTTTTATTTTAGTGTGGAAGACCCCAAGATCGTAACCGTTTTGGAACAAAGTATAGGCAAAAACGTAATCATTCATTATAATCAATATCGTAAAAGCCTGCCTTGGCGGGGCGATACCTATACCAATATGAATGAAAAGCCCGGACAATACATCGTTGATAAAGTAGAATTGGGTGCGAGTACCCCAACCAACAACAATAACAATAATGCGGAAGACATTATTCCATATTAGGTCCGTATTAGGCTTCTGAACGTTTACCTTACCTGAACTTATTTGTATACATGCTAGCAGAACTACTGGAACTAGATCGGTCTTTGTTTTTAAAAATCAATACAGAGTGGACAAGTCATTTTTTGGATCTTATTATGCCCGTATGGCGGGATGCCAAGACCTGGCTGCCCTTATATATCCTTATCGTTGCTTATTTGGTATACCGTTTCGGGCTTAAAGTATGGCCTTGGTTTCTATTTGTTGGGGTCATGATGCTTTGCAGCGATCAGCTGAGCAGTCACCTCATCAAACCATGGGTAGCGCGGATCAGACCTTGTAATGAACCCCTGCTACAAGGGCAGGTACGAAAAGTACTGGGGTATTGCAGCGGTAGTTATAGCTTTACTTCTTCTCATGCAGTAAATCATTTTTGCATTGCTGCATTTATCATTTTTACCTTAAGGAGACATACGGGGAAAGCCATTTACCTGTTTTTTCCCTGGGCATTTTCCATTGCTTATGGCCAGGTATATGTAGGGGTTCACTATCCCTTAGATATTTTATGCGGCGCCCTTTTGGGAACAGGAATAGGGTATCTGTTTGCGACAATATACAATAAGAGATTAGGCCTGCCCAGCCTGCGCAACTCCCGATTATCTACCCCGTAAACCCAAACAATTGACATACTACAAATCTCTTTTTACCATGCGCTTCTTCGGAATGATGCTCTGCATTTGCGGCCTTTCTTTGGCTGCAAAGGCGCAAAAAGTGATCGTGGGCAAAGTACTTGCCGAAAAATCTAAAGTGCCGCTTTCCGGCGCATTCGTGATTTATGAATCAGATACCGCCAGGACCGATAGCCTGGGTGGATTTATCCTGTCGACCAAAGCCGAAGCCAAAAACATACTGGTTATTGCAGAGCATTATCAGCAGGCCATCATCACCCTTAGAGAAGAACAAGACCTGATGTTGACCATCATGTTGCTCCCTAAAGATAAGTATGGTGATTTTGTGGATGACCGGAAGAATAAGGGTATGATCCATCCCGATTCTATAAAAAATGCGGGTAATGATACCAGTAATTTTTCAGGCACTATTTCAAAGATAAATGGTAAAGTGATTGATGCAGACAAAGGGGATATCATTCCCGGCGTCTCCATTTATATGAAAGAGGAAGAAGAGGGTACTGCAACTGATACAATGGGCAATTTTCAATTGCTATTCGGCGGAGACAAACAGTCTTTACATATCTCCGCATTGGGTTATGAAGAAATCGATACTGTACTATCCTTATCAGCCGGCCAGCTTCCGGTCACTATAGCCTTACAACCTTTGGTGAGTGAGTTAAACGAAGTATTGGTCAAAGGAAAGCGCAAAGGCAGGTATCGTAATAAGAATAATCAGGCCGTAATGCTGATCAAAAAGGTTATCGATCATAAAGAAGACAACCGGATGCAGACCAACGAAGACAGTAAATACATTAGCTATGATAAGATGGTCTTTTATGTGAGCAATCTTCCGAGAGCTATCAAACACAATTTCCTGTTCCGTAAATTCCGTTTTATTTTCCAGAATGAAGATACTGCCATGCTGAAGGGTCGAAAACTACTTCCGATGTATGTTACGGAAAACATTGCAGATAACTATTGGAGCAAGAAGCGGCAAAAGACCGCTAAAATCATGACTTCAGAGAAAAGAATGCGCTTTGGCAGTAACCTGATCGAAAGCAATAACATTTCTTCTTTTCTGGATCGGCTTTATGACCAGGTAGATATTTATGATAATAAGATAAGGGTGTTGAGCAATTTCTTTTTAAGTCCCATTGCACCGGCTGCACCGCAATTCTACAAATATTATATTGTAGATACCAATATGGTAGGTGGCAAACAGGTGGTACAACTGGAGTTTGAACCGAGAAATAATAAAGATTTTCTATTTATCGGTACCATATTCGTTACTCTCGATCCCGATTTTGCCGTCACTAAAATTAAAATGGGGATTGCCAAAGGCATTAACCTGAACTGGACCAATGACCTGAAAATCGATCTGGACTTTGAAAAACAACAAAACAGCGGCAAATACTGGCAGCATAAAAGCAGTTATTTTGTAAACTTCGGGCTGTTCAATTCCAAAAGAGGGGCGGTTGGTGTACGCTATACTGAAAAAAGCGATTACCAGACCAATATCACCATTCCCGATACGGTTTTTAAGGAAAAGCAGAAACCCTTAGAATATTTTGGAGATACTACGCTAAAGAAATCGAATGAATTCTGGGAAGAAGAACGACCCAAATCCCTAAGTTTTTTTGAGAAAAAGGCCTACAAAAACATAGATAGCCTGATTACCCTAAAGTCGTATAAAAACATGCTCGAATGGGGTTATGTGTTGGGTACGGGTTATAAAAACCTGGGATGGGTAGAATTAGGGAGCATCTACGATCTGTATTCCTATAATCAGCTCGAAGGGCATAAATTCCGGGTGGGGGCAAGAACCAATATTAAAAAATGGCAAAACTTCTTACTGGAAGGATATGCCGCCTATGGTTTACGGGACGAAAGATTCAAATATTATATCGGGGGCAGTTATTCCCTTACAAAAAAATACATTTATGGCTTTCCGATGCATTATGTAAAAGTCAGCTATCAGTCTGACGTACGCGCACCTGGCCAGGAACTGGGTTATGCCACTCAGGAGAAAATCTCGGACATTGCCAAGCGTGGAGACGGTAACCGCTGGATCTATAATAAATTATTTACGGCGCAGTATAATAAGGAATTGCAAAACCACATGACCTTCTCGCTAAGCTATAATTTATGGCAACAAGAGGCGGCAGGCAATCTGTATTTTACCAGGGCTTCGGGCACCAACGATACCATACGTAATATCTCGACCAACGAAGTAAGTCTCAATTGGAGATGGTCGCCCAGGGAAAAATTTTACCAGAACAAAAGATACCGTGGTTATATCAGCAATGGTGCTTTGGCCATAAATGTGAAAGCGACGCTGGGCTTCAACGATGGTTACGGCGATGCGGTGATTCCTTATCAACGACTGGATGTCAACCTCAGCAAAACCTTTTTCCTTGCACCTTTCGGAGAGGCCAGGATGAGCTTGGATGCCGGGTATTTACGGGGAAATGTACCATATCCTTTATTGTTTATCCCACAGGCCAATCAGACCTACCGCTTTAGTGTAGGCGCTTATAATATGATGAACTTTATGGAGTTTGCCAGCGATCAATATGTAGGGCTTACCGTAGATTATCATTTGAAAGGATTTATCCTAAACCGGATTCCATTGGTAAACAAATTGAAACTGAGAGAAGTATTCTGTTTTAAAGCACTTTATGGAGGTATTCGCAACAGCAATCTGCCGCAATTCAATAAAAACCTGTTATTGTTTCCGGCCGATGCTAATGGCCGGCCGATTGTAAATAGTTTTGGCAACGTTCCTTATATAGAAGCCAGTG
The DNA here is from genome assembly GCF_003852495.1 of Taibaiella sp. KBW10. Lineage (GTDB taxonomy): Bacteria > Bacteroidota > Bacteroidia > Chitinophagales > Chitinophagaceae > Edaphocola. The sequence continues at coordinate 357,841 of NZ_QAJI01000004.1, forward strand.
TTGGTGTAGAAAACATACTGCAGGTATTGCGGATTGACTTTGTTAAACGGTTTACTTATACCAATCTGCCCAATGCGCCAACTACGGGGATTCGCTTTAGTTTTGGTTTTGATTATTAAACAATTACACAAAAATAAAACTGACGGGATACAACATCTTACTGCCTTATAAGTCTATTTTTCTTCAGGGAAATCCCTGCTTATAAAGTCTTGTTGAGAAAGAATGTTGATCCATTTTGTCATATATTTGCCATAAATTTTGAAACTATTATGAACACAGGACTTTTACATGTACACAGCCTATTGCGCTATCTGATCATTATCGTTGCGATCTGGGCTATTATCAAGGCTGCATCGGGTATGAGCGGCGGCAAATCATACACAAAATCAGATCAGAGACCAGGGTTGTTTTACCTGATTTTCATGGATCTGCAATTAGTAGTAGGACTATTACTTTATGTAATGGGTAATTTTGGGATCAAGCAAATACAAGCTTTGGGTATGGGAGAGGTCATGAAAAACGGCGTTGCGCGCTTTTTCGTGATGGAACATACTTTGGGTATGCTTCTTGCGTTAATTTTAGTGCACATCGGTTATGCCAACACTAAAAAAGCAGGCTTAAGCGATCAGAAAAAATTCAGTAAATCCTTTTGGTGTTTCCTTATTTCCTTTATTGTGATCCTGGCGTCTATTCCTTGGCCATTCAGGGAATTAGGCAGAGGCTGGATGCCCGGAATGTAAGGTTAATTCAAGATAATTATTTATGTTTGGTATGAAGTTTAAAAACTTCATACCTTTTTTTATTTACCGATAAAAATATAGTCGCAGATCCAACGATGCAGATCTTCCGGCCTTAAAACGAACGTATGAAATATATCTATGTCCTTTACGCTTTATTGACCTTTATCCTGTTTTTCTTGGCCTTGTTACCCTTCTTTTTTATACTGAGTTTATTTGGGGCCTGGGGACGTAAAGCGATATGGAGATTGGTACAAGGCTGGAGCTATGTATGGTTTTTCTTATTGGGCATGCGCACCCGGAAAATATTTGAGGCCCCTTTAGATAAAAATGAGGAGTACATTGTAGTCGTAAACCATATTTCCTATATCGACGTACCCATTATATTTAGAGCGATCCCGTTTTTTGTACGACCACTGGCCAAATTTGAACTGGGCAAGATCCCGCTTTTTGGGTTTTTATACCGGCAATTGGCCGTGACCATAGACCGTGCTAATGGGAAAAGCAAACTAGAAGGTAGTAAACAGCTAAAAAACACCCTTGAAGAGGGTAGTAGCATACTAATATTCCCCGAAGGTACGTTTAATGAGACAGGAGCACCACTCAAGAGTTTTTATGACGGTGCTTTTAGAATTGCCCTCGAAACGCAAACGCCCATTTTACCGGTTGTTTTTTTAGATGCCTTAGATATATGGAATTATAAAAGTTTTTGGTCCTTAAAGCCCGGAAAAAACAGGGTGGTATTTCTGCCGAAAGTGGCTGTGGCACCGTATGGCACTGATGTAAAACGCTTAAGTGCAGAGGTACATCGGCAGATGTGGGATACAATTAATGAGTATAAAAAATTGCCTTAATTCGTTCTGTAAAAAAAATGTGACAAATTTAAGATGGTTTATACAGAATAAATTTTTAAATTTGTTGTGCAAAAGGATTTTACAGTTTTGCGATTTGCAAATAATGCGACGTTCAAATTGAATTTATATTTTTTTGTTTTGTTTTTAGTTTAGAAAAAGGTAGTAGCCGTGCATTTCTGTACCAGCAACTACCTTTTTTACTGCCCTTTACTTTGTAAAAGTAGACTGCTCCCAAGCCTGTTGCATAATGGCCTTATCTTCCTCATTAGTATAATTGACATTGACACCGAAGTCATACCCCTTAATATACCTGCTGTATATGATCTGACGGAGCAATACTTTACCATCCGGTGCATAAACCGTAAAAGAATATTGTTCAAAAGCCAAGCCGTCTACCTGCATCGTTGTGGTAGCGGTAGAATCCACTTTTATTCCTTTTTCGGTATAGGTATCATAAACCAGCTTTTTTAGAAACAGGTTATGTTCTGTCCAATTGCCCTCTTTTAGGGTGTCGTAAGGCTCAATAGAAGACTGAAACATATTGAACTGATCTTTCTGGAAATTGGCTAAATGCTTTAAAGCAGAGAAGTCAACAGATTCTCCTAAGGTTTCTGTTAAAGCAGCCTCTCCCTTACTTTGCAGGGTCTCAACCATTTCTTTGTCAGTTACCTGCCATCCTTCGGGTATTTTTATCGTCCAGCCAATATCCTTACTGTAATAAGTCGTGCGTTTTCCAGTGCTTTTTTCCACTTCAGAAGTGCAGGAGCAGCAGAGGCTTCCCAGGAAGGCTATACCGATGATTTTTTTCATAAATAAATTGTAATAAGATGTTTATAATCATAAATATAAGTATTAAATGCAGGAGCGCAAATCTTTATAAATTCTGATGATGCAGGCATTATATTTTACATTGGGTAAAAATCGAAATAATCGTAACTTTGCACACCTATGTCAGATGCTATTCGCCACGAATGTGGTCTCGCTTACGTAAGGTTACTCAAACCCATTTCATACTATTTCTTAAAGTATGGTACTGCATTTTACGGCTTGAATAAGCTGTATCTTTTAATGGAAAAACAACACAATCGTGGTCAGGATGGAGCCGGTATTGCTACTTTAAAACTTAATGTAGAGCCCGGATACCAATATATGCACCGTTTGAGAGTGTCCGGTTCCGGAGCCATTAAAGAAATCTTTAACCAGGTAAATAATGAAGTATCAGAACTAGAAAAAATGTATCCTGATCTGAAAAAGCATCCCGGTTTATTGAAAGGTTACCTGCGTTTTATGGGAGAAGCCATGATGGGGCACTTACGTTATGGTACACAAGGCAGAAATAATGTAGCCTTCTGTCACCCATTCGTGAAACCCGATATCAATCCGGCGAGAAACCTGACGATGGCCGGTAATTTTAACCTGGTCAATACGGATGAGTTATACAATGCCTTAGAAGGAAACCCCACAGAAGAAGAGCGTAGCAGCGATTTGGGTGCTATGATTCAGACCGTGCACCACTATCTTTGTAAAGAAGAAGCCCTTTCTCCGGAAAATCCCGATTTAGTAAAAGTATTGCAACAGGCAACCAGCAAATTTGATGGTGGTTTTGTATGTGGCGGTTTAGTCGGTAATGGCAGCAGCTTTGTGATGAGAGATAAGAACGGTATCAGACCGGCGTATTATTATCAGGATGATGAGGTGATCGTAGTCGCTTCTGAAAGACCGGCGATACAAACAACTTTTGACCTGCAAATCGAAGATATTAAAGAACTGGAACCCGGACACGCTATTATTGTAGATGCAGAAGGAAAGTTCCATAATGAAAGAATCCTGGAAGCGGCACCCAAAACGGCTTGTAGTTTCGAGCGCATTTACTTCAGCAGAGGTAGTGATGCCGATATCTATAAAGAGAGAATTGCTTTGGGCGAAAACCTTTCAGACGATGTATTGAAAGCCATCGACTATGATTTAAAAAATACGATTGTTTCCTTTATTCCCAACACCGCCGAGATTGCGTTCTACGGCCTGATCAAGGGATTGGAAACCTTCCTCAAAAATATAGAAGCGGATCGTATCATCAAGAATAAACACAAGATGACCGATGAGGAGATCCGTGAACTGATTCATCGCAGGGTACGTATTGAGAAAATCGCGATCAAAGATGTGAAACTGAGAACCTTTATTACGGAAGACAGTAGCCGTGATGAAATGGTACAACACGTTTATGATATTACCTACGGTACCGTTAAGAAAGGCTTAGATACCCTGGTGGTTATTGATGATAGTATTGTAAGAGGAACGACTTTGAAACAAAGTATCCTTACGATGCTAGATCGTTTAAAACCAAAACGCATCATCGTTGTTTCTTCCGCACCGCAGATCCGCTACCCGGACTGTTATGGTATCGACATGAGCAAAATGGGTGATTTCATTGCCTTCCAAGCAGCAGTAGCCTTACTGAAAGACCATGGCAAAGAACATTTGATGACCGAAGCATACGAATTGTGTAAAAATGCAAGCGATGAACAACTGATGCAGGAAAATTATGTAAAACGTATTTACAATGATTTTACACCACAGGAAATCAGCGATAAGATTGCCGCTTTACTGAAGCCCGAACACGTAACCGCAGAAGTAAACATCATTTACCAATCTATTGAAGGATTACATAAATCTTGCCCCAATAATACAGGAGACTGGTATTTTACCGGTAACTATCCGACCAAAGGAGGTAATAGAGTAGCCAATAAAGCTTTTATGAACTATATGGAACGTAAAGAAGGAAGAGGATACTAAAATTTGTGATACATTGTGCTTAGGTTTGCCTAAATTCGTAGTCTAACAAGTATTGAGGCGTGTGAATATAATGATAACAGGTACGGGTAGCTATATTCCGACCGAAACCGTAACGAATTTAGACTTTGCTAAGCACAATTTTCTTAATGAAGACGGCAGTCCTTTTCCCCATTCTAATAAAGTGATTGCCCAAAAATTCCTGGATATTACCGGCATTAAAGAGCGCCGTTATGTTTCAGACCATTTAACCAACTCAGATATTGGCTTTATCGCAGCAGAAAAAGCGATCCTCGATGCCAAAATAGATCCTGAAACACTGGACTATATTATATTTGCCCATAACTTTGGGAATGTAAAAAATGCAGCCTTACAGACCGACATTGTACCCAGTCTGGCAACCCGTGTAAAACATAGCTTACGTATCAAAAATCCGAAATGTGTCGCTTACGACCTCATTTTCGGCTGTCCCGGTTGGATAGAAGGCGTCATACAGGCACAGGCCTATATCAAAGCGGGCATGGCCAAAAAATGCCTGGTTATTGGTGCAGAAACCTTGTCCCGTGTCGTGGATAGAAGCGACCGCGATTCCATGATTTATTCTGATGGCGCGGGTGCTACGGTAGTAGAGGCGATAGCAGAAGACAATCCTGCCAACAATTCCGGAATTCTGGCCTTTGAAACGGCAAGTTATACTTACGAAGAAGCTTATTATCTGCATTTCGGTGCTTCCTACAATAAATCCGAAGATCCCAATGTACGTTACCTGAAAATGTTTGGCAGAAAGATCTATGAATTTGCCCTGCAATACGTACCGCAAGCCATGACTGATTGTCTGGCCAAGAGTGGGGTACCGATCGGACAGATTAAAAAAGTATTGATACACCAGGCCAATGAAAAAATGGATGAAGCCATTATCCAGCGATTTTACAAATTACATGAAGAATCGGTACCCGAAGGGATTATGCCTATGAGTATTCATAAACTGGGCAATTCCAGCGTGGCAACCGTTCCTACTTTATTTGACCTGCTGCTTAAAGGAGAAATCGACAATCAATCGCTCAACAAAGGAGATACCGTAATCTTTGCCTCTGTAGGTTCGGGAATGAATATCAATGCAATCGTCTATAGATTATAAGCGTAAACAAGATATTGTATACAAACAAACCGCCAAAGCATCTTTAAGATACTTTGGCGGTTTGCTTATTTTATAACTATCTATATCTGGTAAACCTTATTCTATTGCTTTGCGAGCATAAGCAGATTTCAATAGTCTTTTTCAATATAAAGTAAACAGATACTTCGCAAAGAAGACTGCTGGTCCGATACGCTTAGGGTTACAACAAGGTAATCTTCCCTTTATAGATTGTTCCGTTTGCTTCCAATTGGTAATAGTAAATACCCGGAGCCAATCGCGAAACATCCACAACGGCTTCGTTACTTCCTTCCTGCTGTGTCAGTGCTTGTTGTAATACCACCTTGCCCAATGTATTGTTTAATTGAAACGTTGCTTTGCTTTCAATATCACTATTAGCATGCCAGCTAAGGTTTATCTTCCCTTTGGCCGGGTTAGGGTATACCTGGGCAGTTTCTTTATCCAAGCCCCCAATTTTTAATCCAGGAAATGTTTGTTTCCACCAATTTCCACCGGCACCACCATCAATTATTCTGAAGTAGGAATACCTTTCTATAAGGCCACAAGGGGTGGTGTTAACGCCTAAAGTCACTTTAAAGTAAGCACTGTTCCTAATGGTGGTATAATTGGTGATGAACCAACCATTAGTCAATGTGTTTAAGTTAAGGTCATTAAATGGTGTTGTTTGTATCGAGTCGCGGAATAAGCCGCCTGGGACTGGGACTCCTGAACTATTGACCTCTTGCACCGATAAGATATAATTCTGGATGGTGAGTACACCTGTAGGGGCAACGGTAGGCTGCTTTATTTCCACAGAAACGGCACCCAGCCAACCATCTCTACAAAAAATGCTCGATGCAGGCTGTGTATTAGATCCTGAATTGGCCAGCTGGCTGATATTGGTTACCCGATTTTGGGGAGTACAGCTACCGGGTCCCTTCATCGTAAAATCGGCTACCAGCCCGGCTCTTTTAATATTAAAAGTCTGGGTGATACTCACATTGCCGCAACCATTATTGAAGGTAAGTGTAAACTGAACCCCTCCTGTATAATTACCCAAATTGAACAATTGCCCTACATTAACACTGCCGCCCATTGACGGAGCTCCCAGGGGATTGCCGATAGTGCTTATAAGAAAGCCTTGAGGCGTGAAAGTATTTCCGGAAACGATACCTTTCTGCAAGGTAATCCCTGCGCTTGTAAAATACCCCCCTGTGGCGAACTGAATTGTCATGGGTGTATTATCACATAAAATCACTTCGGGAATCACCGGTGGATTGTTTTGCGAGAGGCCATTCAGTGTATAACTTGGACTCAGGCTGTAGCTCTTAAACGTCTCACCATCGATTTGCGTTTGTATTTTATACCCATTTCCACCACCTTTGATATATACCTGGGTCGTACCATTAATCTTCACGGGCAACAAGGTATTATTGGCAATATTCAGGGCATAAAGAAGGCCTGGAGTCGTATCCGTTTCAACCGGTGGATTAGGTCTGTTGGCCAGGTATAACTGTCCGTCCCGTCCCCGTTCTATTTCTGTATAACCCCAACTCAGCTGCGATGTTGTGGAGGGCAGCGTAACTGTTGCAAAAGTGTTGGTGGCCACACCCGGGTTGGATAGGGAAACATAATGCAGGCCGCCCGATAACTGAGCTCCATGCCAGCTGATATACACACGGTCATCGCCACCCGGCATCGGTACATATTCAAAGCCATGGATATGCCGGCCTGTTCCCGGTAGACCCGCAGCAAGATTAGTGGTGGCATAGCCGCCCGACATTACATCTATCGACCAGAGGTTGCCGTTGTTGTCGCTAAACAATACATACTTACCATTGGGGCTTACCTCCATTTGATTCTGGTATGCAAAGGTGGTGCCGGACAATGATACACTACACAGATACTGCACCGCACCAATTGTCCCGTTTACCGAAATCGTAACAGATTTTAGCGCCTGGTTGATATGGTCATAGAAATAAACGATCCTAGATCCATCAAACCGGATGGGCGCTATGGCTACGGTATGGGAATAGGCATCATATACCTGGTCAGAAAACAAGTCGACGCTGGCCGTTTCTACAACTGCCAGAGGATTGGTAGCATCCAGTTTTCTGACAACCAATTGATTGTTTGTCGGATAATGGTTCTGTGTCCATTCTACAGCATAATATTGCTTACAAATTCCGGGTATCGGAAACACATTCCGGTAGCCGGCATTTGCAACTTTCGTACCGGAAAGGTTATACGTACCACAACCAAGTACAAAGTCGAAGGCCGGATCACTCGCTGAAGAGGTAGAAATAACCTGGGGAGGAGCATGCAGGTATCCGGGCCATGAGGTGCCGCCGGTACAACCGATGCCCGGCATGGAAGATGGTACGCCAGTAGCCCCGTTAAAATTAATACGTGTAGCAGGCGGGATTACCCAGTCATAAGATTGTGCAGAAGCACCGAAGCTGACAGAGGAGAGGAGCACGATGGCCGCCGCCCGGCTGAGATGCTGTTTTAATTGGTCGATTTTTTTGATAACCATGAGTTTTAGATTTATTTAGTGTACCCTAAAACTAACACAGAACATTATACTCACTATTGTGAATTGATTAACGGTTTAGCCCGATACAGGAACGGTAGCTTATAATTGATAAACGGTCAGGAATGGTATTCTAAGGCTAAGCATAATATAGCTGTAGCACCGGGCTCCTCCCCATTATCTTTCAGCTGAAAACGATACGCTTTTCCCTTAACCTCGCTCAGGAGTTGCAAGCGGCTCCGGATCATATCCAGTCCCAGGCTTTTGTGTGTCCCTTCGGCAGAGCCAGTGCTGCGCAACCCAGGGCCGTTATCCCGTACATAGATGACTAAACTATCTTCTGCTATGGTACAGGAAATGGTAATCTTTACCGGCTTATTACTGGCCATAACACCATGAATGACGGCATTTTCAGCTAAGGGCTGTAAGAGCATTACCGGTAGCAGTATCTTGTCTGTATCGAGCCCTAGTTCCAACTCAATAGTGTAGGAGAGCCGGTCTTCAAATCGTAATTGTTCGAGGTCCAGGTAATTGCGGATGTATTCCAGTTCTTTCGACAACATATTCTTACTTTCTCTGCTGCTGTTCAGGCTTGCCCGGATCAGTTTAGAAAATTTGGCCAGGTATTTATTGGCTCTATACCGGTCATGATCGTTGATATAGCCCTGAATCGCATTCATTGCGTTGAAGACAAAATGAGGATTCATCATCGCTTGCAGGGCATGCAATTTCAACAAGGTTACCTGTAGTTTCATATCCTGCTCACTAAGCTGTCTTTTCCGCCGCCTGCGGGCAACATAATTGCCGGCCAGCATTATCAGGATCAGTGCCGACAAGCATAAAGACAGGATTACCGGCCAGCGTTTTAAGAAGGGCACCGGTATCTGCAACAACAGGACTGTTTCCTCCGACCATTTGCTGTCTCCTTTACGGCAGCGGAGGTACAGTTTCTTGTGGCCATCAAAACCCAATGGGATGGAAAAGAAGGGCCCGGGTGTTTCAATAAAATTGTCGGCGCCTTCAAAACGGTAGGCGAAGATCACCGGTGCGGTATTGCCAAATGCTATGGCGCTGCATTCCAGTTTTATTTCCTTGCTTTGTTCCGGAAGATAAATGGTTCCGGAAGGGTTCATCCAGACTTGCGCTTTATTTTGGATAGAATGGAGCAATAGCCGGGGTTTATCCGGCTGTTGTGTCAAGGATTCGATAGGAAGTTTTTGTAAGCCCTCTGCGGTAACCACATAGAGAAAGTCTTGTTCCAGGCAAAAAGTAAGGACATTATCCGATAAAAGACCATTGTTCTTGTTCACCCAAAGTACAGGGCTGTATTTATCTCCTTTGCGACGAAACATACCAATCCCGGCTTCTCCGGAAAGCCACAATTGATCTCCATATATTTTTGTTTTACTGATGGCGCCCCAATGCAATTCCTTTAGGCTTATCAACTGGCTTATATTTCCTAAGGTATCAGTAATGGCTATCCCTTCACTTTCTGTAGTCAGTACAAGGAGGTTCGGCGCCGGCATTTTGATATCTGTAATCCGTTCCTGAAAAAAAGGATGGGCAGCAGAAATCGGGTGGGGTGTCCCTTGCTCAAGCCAATGTAATCCGTCCATATCGCTATACCAGATCTTAGCAGAGGCAATATCCGGGCAAACTGCATATTTTCGGGTCCGGCTTTCGAAGACAGAATCGACCGGCAAACCAGGCTTGGTAATATCTACCTTAAATAAATGCCGTATACCATTGAGATACAACTTTCCGGATGCCGATATTTCGGCGTCTTTTACGGTTCTTGCAAAAAGCCGCAGTGAGTTTACAACCTTTAAGGAGTGGAATTCCTTATTTCCATTTGCCTGCCATACCAATATACAACCACCGGAAACAATGACCTTGCTTAAGGCACTGTCATAATGTATTGTCTTAACCATCATCTCCTTATTTGTAGATCGATACAGGATAGTATCTAGGACCAATTCTTTACTAAAACAAGCCACGCTGCCATTCTCAAACCCGGTTATGATCTGCGCACCACACACTTCCATATCCGTAATTATTTTCCCCGGCCATTGAGGAGTGTACCGAATTGCCCGGGCATTTTGCTTACTATCAGGATAATAATATAAGCCCTCGGCGAGGGAAGTGATCCAGACACCTCCTTCCTTATCCGCCCAGGCGTGCCCCGGAGAATAAATATCCGTAAAGGTGCGATAGAGAACTAATACTCCATTCTGCTCGCGCAGTTCTATTACCTTTCCGTCGTTGCAGGTGATGAAAAAATGGCCTGGAGATTGCACCTCCAGTTGCCAGGGTTCCAGTTTCCCTGCCCAGGTAAAGAGCAATCGCTCTTTACCTTCCCTGAAGCAAAAGAGTCCGTCCGACAACAAGTAGTAGAATGTATTTCCCTTTGCAACGGACATTCTCGGTCCAAGTGGCTCTCTCAACTTGAAGATGCGTTGTCCATTCTTACAGATAATACTTCTATCTGCAAGATAATAATTATCCTTACCTTCCTCCCAATATGCATTGGCCTTGTAAGGCATGATCTTACTGCTAAGGATGCTATCGGCGCTCACGTTTAATTGCGCATAGTTTCCACCTAATCCTAAGACGTGATTGGTGTGGTTACGGCCTTCATAAAAATGGGTAGAATAGTTCATGAGCCGTACCTGAGCCAGCGCGGGTGAATTGCCTGGATAAAAAAAGCGGCCTTTGTCATAAAATCCGACTCTTCCGTTAAAACAACAAAACCAAACCCTGTTATATTTATCGATACAAATTTCCAGTACCTCGTTATCCGGTACGCCATCCTGGGTACGGAATTGCCGGAAATGTGTCCCATCGAAACGGTAGACACCTGTATTAGAACCGATCCAGAGAAAGCCATTGTGATCCTGTATTATATCATAAATATAATTACTAGTCAGTCCTTCCGATACGCCATAATGAATAAAGGTACCCTGTTGCGCCTGCGTTTTTTCCATCAGCAGTATGCATAGCAATACAAGTAAGCGCAAACCTTTCAAGAGCCCATCTTTTGAGACAGTTCCAGGAATAGCGGTAATTTTCTACGGCTGACGGGCACCTCGTGGCCTTCAGAAAGTAAAGCTGTATACCCATCTTTCGAAGAAAAACCTTTCAGATGCCGGAGGTTGATGATGTAAGATTTATGAGAACGGAAAAAAGTGGGATTGGTCAATAAAGGCTCGTAAGAACCGAGTTGCCTGGAAGCGGTAATCTTCCGCGAACCCTCCAGATGAAACACCGTATAGCTGCCTTCTGCCGCTGCAAAAACGACCTGAGAACGGTCAAACAATTCAAAACCCTTATCATGGTTGACGATAAGCTGTTGCTGATCGGGATCGGAAGGCTGTGGCGACATTACTGCTCCAAGCCTTGTTCTGTTCAGAAATTCCGTTGCTTTGTCCACGGCAAGTATTAGTTCATCAATATCTATGGGCTTAAGCAGGTAATCTATGGCCTGCACCTTGATCGCCTTCAGGCAAAATGCTTCATGGGCCGTTACAAAGATCAGTGCCTGATTTCCGGTCAACCCCTGTTGCAATAAGTCAAATCCGCTCTCTGTGCCGAGGTTTACGTCGAGAAATAAAATGTCGATCTTGTTTTGGTCTACCAACCGTTTTGCAGTGCTAACATCTTCAGCCAGAAAAAGCGAACTTAACTGAGGGCAATTTTCAGTCAGCAAGCCAAGCAGGCACTTGCGGGCGGGGGCTTCATCATCTAATATAAGGGCAGAAAACATATTTTTCGTATTTGAGCTATTACTGAATTAAGTGCGTAAACCCCTCTCCTGAAATCCATGTTTTTTCAACGACGTACAAGATCGCTGCCTGTTATGTGACATTTCATTTGCCAATTTTAATAGCGGTATAGGTTTATTCGTTTAGCACCTTAAAAATATAACATTAAGGATAGAAAAACTATAGTATTTATGCTTGATTTTAAATAAGATAGCTAACTTTCTTATTCAATACAGTATTTCCGGTTCTCTATTATTGCGCAAATATTTGAATGATACAATCGCCTTTGTGCTAAATGATTAGAAAATTTATAAACAGATTTGGTAATATCCTAAAATAGGTGGAAATTTCTCAAAGGTTATACCTCTAATTTAATTCTATAATACATAACACATATTAAATATGAAAAAAGTAACAGGCCTTGGCGGCGTATTTTTTAAATCTGAAAACCCAAAGGGGATGAACGAGTGGTATGCCAAAAATCTTGGGTTGGAAACCAGCGAATACGGAACGACATTTGAGTGGCGGCAGGCTGAAGATCCGTCCAAAAAGGGAACCACGGCCTGGTGTGCCTTTCCGCAGGACACTAAATATTTCAATCCTTCCGAAAAGCCGTTTATGATCAACTATCGGGTGGACAATATCGTTGAATTGCTAGCAGAACTAAAAAAAGAAAACGTAACCATTGTTGATGAAATTTCGGAGTATGATTACGGCAAATTTGTGCATATACTCGATCCGGAAGGAAATATAATTGAGCTTTGGGAACCCAAAGAGGAATCCTATTCTGATGCCGCACCGGATCAAGGGGTATAGTAAATCCTCCTGCTTTAGCGGATTAAAAATAGCGATAGGACTGAAACCTATCGCTATTTTTTAGTTTTAAAGAGCATAGCTCTTTAGCTTTTTATCTTTATTTACTCGGGTATGTAATTTAAACTGACTATCTGGTTTTAAGAAACAAAAATGCCTGTTTTTATTAAGGCAAAAGGTAGCAATTACTATAAATGGAAAGCCAAAGAATAATTAAGTCTTTGTTTCCTAAAAGCGGATACGCAAGTAGTATTATTATCCTTTAGTCTGCAAATAAGCGGCTATCCGCTCCGGTGGCCGGCCTACAAGCGCCACCTCACCGTCAATCAAGATCGGGCGTTCCAGTAAAGCAGGATGTTCCACCAATACCTCAATCCATTCGGCATCGCTTAATACCTTCCCTTCATATTGCTCTTTAAATAGTAGCGCTCCTTTACGAATAATATCCAGGGGTTTTGCCTTTAATTTCTCCAGCAGGTCTTGCAACTCCGCTTTATTCAGAGGGTCTGCGATATAATCCCGTATTTCAAATTCCTGATGCGATGTTTGCACAAAATCAAGCGCACAGCGACTTTTAGAACAGGTATTAATATGTAATAAAGTGATCATTTCTATTTGTTTTTCAAGTGTGCTAAGCTTCCTCCCTTTTCAAAAAAGCGATCTGTTTTTGCTGTTACTTCCGGATCGGGTACCAGGGGTGGCGCATGATGCGGTTTCACCCTTGCATCAATGACCAGACTATCGCAACCCCAGTGTTTGTGTTCATAAAAACTGTTTATCCCGTGTATATCATGTGAAGGATTACTCCGGGTAAAGGTGACCCATAAAAAATTCTTCAGGTTTTTGGCGGTAAAGGCTGCATCATCGGCCAGGATAATCAGCGGTACCTGTGCGATATCATCGGCCTCATGCAAGAGTGTATTTAACCGCTCCATTTCTGCCCGCACCTGCTGGTACGATTCGAATGCTTTTGTCTGCAAGATAACAACGCCGGGCAGTGCCAGTTGCGGATTTTCAAAACCATTGAGGGCTTTAAAAACAGCTGGTACTTCTTTACATAAAGCGCGTACCGGACTACCACAAGCGGCAAAAACGACTTTGCTTCCGGTATTCAAACCGGTACCGGAATAATCTAAAGTATCGATTGTCGTATTAGTCTGGAAATGAATATCCCTCTTCAGGTTAAGCCGCTCCAGCATATAGGTTAGAAATTCCGATTCCTTATGCGTACTAATCGCCTGTTGTTCCTGAGCGGCGATAAAAAGGTATTTGGCCAGACTTAACTGTCCGGTCCCCAAAATTCTGTTGGCCACAGTGAGGATCTCTGCCGGTTGTTTCAGGCTTTGATACGGTGTATACCGCTCATATCCGATGGCAAAGAGTAGGGGATGTACGCCCGCAGCATCCAAAGCATGTACTTCTTTTACACCCGGCACTTCCGAAGGCATGGCTTCGTCTGTCAGTTCATGAATCAGGTCTCCAAAGGCTGTATCTTCCTGTGGTGGCCGGCCCACAACGGTAAATGGCCATATCGCGTTGCGCTTTGCATAGACCTGTCTTACTTTCATAACCGGAAAAGGATGCGTTAGACTGTAATAGCCTAAGTGATCTCCAAAAGGCCCTTCGGGCTTAGTTTCATTAGGATAAATATCGCCCGTGATCACAAAATCGGCATCATGACTAATGCAATAACCGTCTTCATAACTATAACGGAAACGCCGGCCACCTAAAAGCCCGGCAAAAGTCAATTCACTTAATCCTTCCGGTAAGGGCATTACTGCCGATAAGGTATGGGAGGGTAGCCCACCGATAAAAATGCTCACCTTCAAAGGCTGGCCTTTTTTATTGGCTTTTTGCTGATGCACCCCGATGCCGCGGTGGATCTGGTAATGCAGGCCAATCTCTTCATTAGGGATATATTTATTGCCAGAAAGCTGCACCCGGTACATACCTAAATTAGCATTCATCACACCGGGTTTGTCTATATCTTCGCTATATACCTGGGGTAATGTGATAAAAGCACCCCCATCCATAGGCCAGTGATGGATCTGTGGTATGTCGCTGATTTTTATCTTTTCAAAATTATTGGGTAAATGACTGTATTGCTTGGGTAAAGCATTCCAGGCCGCCAAACCCGTTTGCAGGTGCTTAAAAGGCTTCTTTAGGGCCTTCATCGGATCATTTTTCAGTTTGATAACCTGCCCGGTTTGTGCAATGGTATCGCGAAACAAAAATTTGCTGCGCGCTAAAGTGCCGAATATATTGGAAGCGGTCCTGAACTTAGAACCGATAACGTTTTCAAATAATAATGCCGGTCCGCCCATTTCGAATACCCGAAGATGGAGGGCCGCCATTTCTAAATAAGGGTCTACTGCTTCTTTAATGCGCACTAATTGCCCGTCCTGCTCCAGATCTAATAAACTTTCTTCTAAACTTTTGTGCCTCATGATACTGTAAAAAAATTTCACAAATATACTCCTAAATAAGCATGGATAAAGCGAAATGCAAAAGGTTTCGGAATGTTCCGAAACCTTTTAACAAAACTAAAAATGTACTATAAGTAAATTAGAAGGTGTAGCGTACGCCCAATTGCATACCCCAGGTACTGGTAGAATTCACACTTTTCATAAATGCTTTTTTAGGAAATACGGTCTGACCGTTTTCTTTTACTGTAAGCATATTAAAGGATGGGGTACCATCTGCCGAAACACTGTTTACCACTAAAGGCGTATAGGCATATAAGTTACCGTTATTCAGCTGGCTGTAATAACCCCAGTCTTTGCTTAAAAGATTCCCTACGTTTAAGATATCCAGGCTGATCTGAACCGTATTACGGCGATTATTTTTACCAAAACGGGTATAAACATCCTGTAAGATCCGGGCATCAAAACGATTTAACCAGGGTAATAATCCGGCATTACGGTCTACATATTTGCCTTTATATTGCGATAAGATTTTATCATTACTCAGGAATGCTTCATAAGCCGTACGTTGCTCCTGCGCCGTATAGGTTTTACTACCTACCGTTAAAGGCACAAAATTGATCTCGGAAGCATTTTGCGGTACATATAACAGATCCAGAGATACCCCGTCTTTATTGATATCGCCCGAATACGTGTAAGCATAGCGGCCCTGATGTGCTCCTTGATAGAATAAAGAGAACGTTGTTGCCAAATGATCTGCATAGTCGATTCTGTAGGATATTGAACTTACGACTCTATGTGGCACGGCAAATTGTGACATGCCCAGTAAACGCTCGTTAGGGTCATTGATCGAATAATTGTTGGACCAGGCGGAACCTGCGGCAGAACCCGGATTGCCCGTGATGTCTTTGGCAGCAGAATAGTTATAGAATAACGATCCGCTGAATCCATGATAATTATTAACGCTAATCCCCAATGAAGCCGCCATGGAATAACCTTTGCTGCTGTTGGCCAATACCGGGATAATGGTACCCGTGCTATTGGTATATTTTACATCATTATTAAAGAAATCGCGTGTATCCCCGCCATTTTTCAATTGTCCGGAAGCCGCTTTTCTGTTAGCATTATATTGATATACGCCCACGATATCTTTTGTATAGATCAGATCGGCAGTTAAAACGAAGGGCGTATTGCCTAGTTTATAATCCGCACCCAGATTGGTTCTCCATACCTGTGGCATTTTAAAATCAGGATCAATTAAAGAAAACGAACCCGGTACCGCAGCTTTGGGTGAAGCCGGGAAGTCTGTGGTCAGTTGCTTAGGCCAGTACATCGGATCTTTCTCTAAATGACTAATTTTAGTTAAGGTCGCGCCACTCACCGGTTCAAAAGTGTTTTGCAATACACCGGCATTGGTTGGCATATTGGTAAACCATACAAAAGGAATATTACCGGTAAAGATACCCGTACCGCCTCTTAATTGTAGCGAACGATCGCCCAATACATCATAGTTAAAACCCACTCTTGGCGATAACATGATTTTCGACTTTGGCCACATCGCTGTTGTAAACGTAGTTTGTACGCCTTCATTGTTTAAGAGTTTTACCGTATCAATAGAAGGATTGCCTACCGGCTTGTTGAAGAACAAAGGCATATCGGCTCTTAAACCATAGGTCAACCTGAATTTATCAGAAAGGTTCACCTGGTCCTGCGCATAAAGACCCGCCAGGCCAAAGTTCACACGGGCATACTGATCTGCACCGGCATAAGGGTAGGTAACGCCATAAGCAGTAGGTTTACCCCCGGCCAGGAATTCGGATACAGAATTATAACGATAATAGGAAGTGCCCATACGCATATAACTATTGGCATAGCTCATGGTTTGGAAATTGAGGCCTCCGGTAATATTATGTTTCCCTACCTGGTAGGTGATGTTGTCGACAAGATTGATGTTGTCGTTGATTACATCATTATTATAGGAGAACAGTTCTGTACCGAAACTCATGTAGTTATTCTTCCCGGTTCGTTTTCCGGTTGAGTCTGCCGCCTGAAGATCTCCATCCCAAATATCTACAAAAGGAAACAGGTTACCCGGTGTACTCCTGGTGTCCTGTATACGGCTGTATGTAGCTAACAACTGATTGGATACCTTAGGCGACAGTTTACTGTTCAACTCGGCCGATACCGACTGTACTTTATTCAGGAAAGAATAGTTGGCGTTTTCAAAAGCAATGGACTCTGAACTGATCCGGGCTGCAGTCGACCTTGGATTAGGTCCGGAAGAGGCATTGGTACCCTGATCGGAAGTACCTCGCATATGATTGTACTTTATCGTTAGGGTGTTTTTATCATTAATGTTCCAATCCAGGCGAATCAGGCTTTTAATATTGTTGTTTACATAATTATCAGCATAGCCTTCATAGCGTCCCGGATCATAACCATAGGTCGATTTCAGGTAATTGCTTACCGCATTCAGGTCTGTATCCTTTACCCGGCTTACATTGGCCTGACCGCTATTGCTTCCGTTATTGGCGCGCCAAAGGTTACCCTGTGTCAATTGGTTTTCATATTCAAAATTGGCAAAAAAGAATAATTTGTTCTTAATGATAGGCCCACCAAAGCGAACACCATACGTTGTTCCGGAGGTACGGGTCGATTTTGCTAAAGTATCTTCCCCGACTTTCACCCCATTAAAGGATTTAGGTCTAAAAAAAGCATAAGCAGAACCGGAAAAATCGTTGGTACCGCTACGTGTTATGGCATTGATACCCGCGCCGGTAAAACCGGTTTGCCGTACATCAAAAGGTGCTACATTCACCTGTACTTCCTCAATCGCATCTATGGAAATGGGTTGGTTACTGCCACCGGGTAAGGCATCAGGGCTTATCCCAAAGCCATTATTGAAATTGGCACCGTCAATCTGAACATTATTATAACGATTGTCCCTGCCGGCAAAGCTATTGCCATTGGCCTGCGGAGTAAGGCGGGTAAAATCTGTCAGACTACGCTTGATTGTGGGCATTCTGCTGATGGTACTGGAATTGATATTGGTAGAAGCGCCGGTACGATCGCTGTTCAGCAAGGGATTTTTAAACGCAAATACATTCACGGAACCCAATTCTGTGCTGCTTTCTTCTGTCAGTTTTGCATTTAAGACATAATCATCTCCCAAAGCCAGTGTGATATTGTTATACGTTTTTTCGCTGGAACCTAAAGAATTCACCGTAATCGTGTAAGGTCCTCCGGGGCGCATTCCCTGGATATTGAAATAGCCGTTGTTGGTGGCAACGGTGCTGTATTTTGTTCCGGAAGGAACATGCAAGGCCGTAACGATGGCACCCGGCATTATTTCATTTTTACTGTCTTTTACGGTACCTCTTATTCCCGAAGTGGTTACTTGTGCACTGACGATTACTGAAGAAGCCATTAAGGCACCTGTCAGCATTAAGGTAAATTTATTGCTCATCTTTATGTGTTTAATGATGAGGCAAAAGTAGCTTGGGTATATTACGAGAGGATTAAGGAATGTTTAATTACAAAAGAACAAAAGGCACTGNNCAGTGCCTTTTGTTCTTTTGTACGTGTATTTAATTATTTTTTCAGGAATTCTTCCCAATCAATTAATTGTGTTCCTTTCAGCACCCTTGGAAATTTATTCATGGCACCATACTTACCCATATGTTTCAAATAATCTATAAAACGTTCTTTTGGTAAGATTTCGATAAAGACTTCTTTCAGTGCAGACTGCCGCTCTACCGCATAGTCATCATTAATGCGGCATAAGGTCTCATCGATGATTCTTTTAATCTGTTCCTTATCTACATTTTGGTTGTCGCAGCCAATATACCATCTGTGGGCAAACCTGTTTTCATAAGGAAAACCGGCCACTGTAAATTCACCAATGCTTAAACCGGTTTCATTAATGATGGCATCGATCGCTTTGTTGATATTGTCTACAGACATGTGCTCTCCGCAAAGGCTTAAGAATTGTTTGGTACGGCCTACAATCACAAGCTCGTTGTGTCTTACCGAGGTAAAGCGCACCACATCACCGATTATATAACGCCAGGCACCGGAGCAGGTCGATAACATAACGGCATAATCCGTTCCTTTTTCTACTTCATGAATGAATTTGCTCTGTGCATTAGGCCTTACTTCTCCGTCTTCCGTAAAATTTTCTTCATTAAACGGTACAAATTCAAAGAAAATACCCGCGTTTAATTCTAATTGTATACCCGATACGCCCGGTCTGGATTGAAAACCGAAAGAACCTTCAGAGGCCATATAGGTTTCAATATAGGTAATCGGTTTGCCCATCAGTTGCTTCAGGGGTTCCCGGTATGGTTCAAAAGCAACGCCTCCGTGGATGTATACCGAAAGGTTAGGCCACATTTCGTGGATATTTTTCAGGTTATATTTTTTGACAATCTCTTCCAGTACAATCAAAGCCCATGCCGGAACACCACATAAGGTACCTACATTCCATTTAGGCGCATTCTCTACAATCAGCTTTATGCGTTCTTCCCAATTGGGGCTTTTAGATATCTTTTTGCCCGGCTTGTACAGGAGGTTAGAAAATAATTTAGGCATGTTCTTGGCACTGATTCCGCTCATATCGCCTTCATAATAGTCGTCTTTCTCCATTAAAGAAGTGGTGCCGCCCAACATTAAAATACCTTTGGTAAAGGCTGCCGGTGGAATGTCAAAATTGGTCATAGAGTAAAACTGCTTTAACCCTACTTTTTTGATCGAACGGATCATATCGGAGGTCACCGGAATATGCTTGCTTGCCGATTCGGAAGTACCCGAACTGAGGGCGAAGTACTTTACTTTACCCGGCCAGGTGACGTCTGCTTCACTTTTGAGGCAACGATACCACCACTGGTCATGCATAGAATTGTAATTATGTTCCGGAATCGTATTTTTAAAGACCGTAGGAAAATCTACGGCTTCCGATAGTATTTTTTCGAATTGATAATGCTTACCAAAAGCCGTATACTGTGCTTTCTCCAGCAGTTTTTTCAAGGTTTTGCGCTGTACATTCCAATCGTTATCTTTCTTTTTACTAAATCTTTTTCTTATTTTCAAAGAACGGGAAATGATTTCTCCAATAATGGGCATGTTAAGTGGCTGTGTTGTTTTCAGCTGCGAAGTTAAATACATTAGCTGCTCATTTGCAAATAAAGTATTGAAAAAATAACACAAAGGATTGTCATATTTTAGCGAAAATGAGTATAAACTGAAGATATCATATTAAATTTACTTTGTAATTTAGAAATGCTTTTTGTAATTTCGCACACTTTAAAGCGCTTTTACAGATGACATCAAAAATGATTCAGAAGGAAGAAATTGAAAATTATTTAATTGTTCCTGCATCAGAAGACAAATCGTCTACCCTAATCAAAGACTTAGAATACGCCGTAAGACTGGGAAACGAGTATAAGGGAAAAACAATCATTACCTTTCAGTCTTCTGAAGGTCCTTTGACCGTGGAGACGACCGTATGGTCTGTTACCGAAAATAATATACAGTTGAAAGGCGGTATTACGATACCTCTTTCCAGCATTATTATGGTTTCTTTCTAATCATTCTACTTTTTATACTATTTTAGGGATAATTTCGCAGCGGAATTATCCTTTATTTTTATCGATGAGAATTGGCGTCAATACAAGACTGTTTCTGAAAGGAAAACTCGAAGGCATCGGCTGGTTTGCCCACGAAACCCTAAAACGGATCGTACAAAACCACCCGGAGCATGAATTCTTCTTTTTTTTCGACAGGGCATACGATCCGGAATTTGTTTTTGCACCGAATGTAACCCCTGTAGTCTTACATCCTCAGGCGCGGCATCCCATACTCTTCTATATCTGGTGTGAATGGGCCATCCCACAGGCTTTAAAAAAATACAAAATAGACGTTTACCTTTCTCCCGACAACTATGGCAGTTTACGGACAAAAGTACCTACCTGTCTGGTGATCCATGATCTGGCTTTTGAGCATTTTCCTAAATTCATCAAAGGCGTTCACCTCAGGCACTATAAATATTACCTGCCACGATTTGCCAAAAAAGCAACCCAGATTGCAACGGTATCCACATTTACCAAAGAAGATATCGCCCAGAGATACCATATACCCGAAGACAAAATAGATGTGGTCTATAATGGTGCCCATGAAGTGTACAAACCTTTACCTTATGAAGACAAACAGGCGGTAAAAGATAAATACACCGATGGAAATGAATTTTTTCTTTTCACCGGCGCCTTGCATCCCAGGAAGAATGTGATCAATCTGCTGAAGGCATTTGTAAAATTTAAACGCAGGCAGCGCAGCCCGATGAAATTGGTCATCGTCGGCCGTCTGGCCTGGCTGGCCAAAGATATACAGGAAGCCAAAGAGCGCATGCCTTATAAAGAGGATGTGATCTGGCTGGGTTATCAGGAAGTTGAGGAGCTGGCGCGTATTACCGCTTCGGCTTACGCGATGGTCTATCCTTCTTTATTTGAAGGCTTTGGTATTCCGATCCTCGAAGCCCTGACCTGTAAAGTACCCGTTATTGCCTCTAATACCTCTTCTATGCCCGAAGTAACGGGAGATGCCGGTTTACTGGTCGACCCGACCAGCGTGGACGAAATTGCCCAGGCTATGGAACGCATCTATAAAGATGAACCCCTGCGGCATCGGTTGATACAGAATGCAGCCCGTCAAAGTGCCTTGTTCAGCTGGGATCTTAGTGCGGAAAAGCTATGGCAGTCTATCATGAAATGTGTCCAATAGGATGAGTCACCATATTTCCAAAGGAATCCTGGGCGAAAAACTCGCCGTTGCCTTTCTGGAAAGCAAACAACATCATATTGTGCAGACTAATTTCCGTGCAGATCGTAAGGAGGTCGACATCATCTCGCTAAAAGAGAATATTCTAATTTTTACGGAGGTCAAAACCCGCAGCAATTTTGCTTTTGGCTATCCCGAAGCGGCCGTCACCAAAACAAAACAGGCACATATCAAAGCTGTTGCTGCATTATTCCTGCAGGATCATCCGGAATTTACCCAAATACGTTTTGATGTAATCAGTATTATTTTGGCCGGAACACAGGCAAAGGAAATTCATCATATAGAAGATGCTTTTTATTGAGATATACAATTATAAGTAATTAAGCATCAATAATTTCTAAGAGCACTGGCTTTGTTTTGCCATCGATGATATTGGCTAGTATTTTCAAAAAGGCAGGCGATACGGTCGGACAACCGTCACTCTGGCAAATCGGATAAGGATCCACTTCATTGTTGGGAACGCATTCATGGGCATGCAACACGACAAAGCGTTCAAAAGCATTGTTATTACTCGCCTCGAGACCATGCAATTTATAGGCTAGGCCAAAGGTACCCTGATAGGCAAGCCCGATCTTATATTTACCCAAAGCGGTGCAGCCGCCACCCACAACATTACTATATCGTCTGCTCACCTGCACTGTTTCATTACAACGGCCATGGGCGACTAAGGCTTGTTGCACTACTTTTTGATGTATGGCATCATAAATAAAAAAGCGGTCTTTGCCGGAAGCAATGCGCATATTGAGCACAAAAACGACCGTGGTATCGTAACCGTTTTTACGGGCATAGGCGACTAACTGTTTGGCCTTGGCCATAATACGCGGCAATTCGGAGGGATCGACCGGTTTTTGGCTATTTATTGCCTTGTTTCTAAAGAGATAATTGGCCGTACTCCGGTAGTTAAAAGCGATAAATATAAGCAGGCCGGCAAGCAGAAAACCGACAATGATAAGCATTACTTTTTTCATATGATGATTGATGCTGCAATTTATCGAATTGCTTTGTAGTAATTTGGTTAAATTTGCAGCTCTTAAACACAAAATACTATAGTAATATGCTTTTAGCACTGAACAATATAACGTTTTCTTTTGGCGCACGCACGATGCTGGATGAAGCCAGCTGGCAGATCGGGGAGAATGAACGTATTGGCTTGATTGGTCCGAATGGTGCCGGAAAATCCACGCTCTTACGCCTGATCACAGGAGAATACAGACCCGAAGCGGGTAATATGCAGAAGGCAAACGATGCAACGCTGGGCTTTTTTAACCAGGATTTGCTTAGTTTTTCTACTGACGACAGTATACTTACTGTGTGTATGCAAGCTTATGAAAGAGCAGCAGAAATGGAACGCCAGATTGAAAAACTGACTAAAGAAATTGAAGATAATCCGGAAGATGAAGATTTGCTGATCCGGTATAGTGAAGCCCTGCATGATTTTGAATTGGCAGGCGGATATGAAATGGAGCATAAGGCTGCTGCGGTACTCGAAGGTCTGGGTTTCCTGACCAAAGACTTGCACCGCCCTTACAATCAGTTTTCCGGGGGATGGAGAATGAGGGTATTGCTAGCTAAAATCATGTTGCAGCAACCGGATATTCTCTTATTGGATGAACCGACCAACCACTTGGATCTTCCCTCTATCGAATGGCTGGAGAAATACCTGCAATCCTATCCGGGTACAGTGATCATCGTTTCGCATGACCGTTATTTCCTGGACAGAATGGTAACCAAAATCGTTGAACTGTTCCAACAAAAATTACATATTTATTCGGGCAACTATACTTTCTATGAAGAAGAAAAGGCGACCCGTATGGAGTTTTTAGAGCGCGAATATGAGAACCAGCAGAAATTTATCAAACAACAGGAGCGCTTTATTGAACGTTTCCGTGCACAGGCTACCAAAGCAGCGCAGGCACAAAGTGCCATCAAGCGTTTGGATAAGCTGGAAAAAATAGAGCTGAATGATGAGGGCGCACCAAGAATGAATATCAGTTTTGATGTGGGGGTAACGCCAGGCAAGATTATTTGTGATCTCAAAAATGTGTCGAAGGCTTATGGCGACCTGCAATTGCTTAAAAACGCAGATGCCGAAATCATCAGGGGTGATAAAATTGCTTTAGTGGGTGCCAATGGTAAAGGTAAATCAACCTTGATGCGTATCGTAACGGGCAATGAAACTTTTGAAGGTGTTCGTACCGGTTGGCATAATGTAATCTCCAGTTTCTACGCGCAGCACCAGTTGGAAAGCCTGCAGGTTGAAAACAATATCTTAGATGAATTAAAACTTTGCGGCAGTAATAAGACGGAGGTGCAATTGCGCCAGCTCTTAGGCTGTTTCTTGTTTTCGGGCGATGATGTGTTTAAAAAGATCAAAGTATTATCGGGAGGAGAAAAGGCGAGGGTAGCCCTGGCAAAAGTAATCACAAGCAATGCCAATTTCTTATTGCTGGATGAACCGACCAACCACCTGGATATGCAGTCTGTAGAACTATTGATACAGGCCTTACAACAATATGAAGGTACCTATATCCTGATTTCGCATGACCGTTATTTTGTGAGTAAAACGGCTAATAAATTCTGGGAGATTGAAGAAGGAAAAGTAAAGTCTTTTGAAGGTACTTATGACGAGTGGATCTACTGGAAAGAAAAGATTGCCAAAGAACAACTGGCAGCCAAAACAGCAGAAAAGAACACCCCTAAACCGGCCAAATTAGCGCAACCGGTAAAAACGGTGGTACAAAATGTAAACAGGGAACAGCAAAAAGAAATTCAAAAGCAGCAAAAGGCGGTAGAACGCATAGAGCAGCAATTGAATGAAGCCAATGCTCTGAAGGTTACTTACGAAAATGACCTGGGTAACCCGGATATTTATGCCGATAAAGATAAATTCAAAAAAGCTGAGGATTTGTATAAGGCCCAAATGCAAAAATGCAATACGTTACAAACACAGTATGATACGGCTTTTGAGCAATTAATGAATCTGGAAGAAGGGGCTTAATTAAATATTTAAATCCCTTTCTCACCTCGGTGAGAAAGGGATTTATTAAATCGGGCATAAACTTATCGAATACCCGTATTTACAATCTTAGGGAACCGACGTATACCTTGGTTTCATAACCGATACGGATCTTGTTATCCTGTTGATAATGCGCAAATAATTTTTTCAGATCATTGATCATCTCCTCGTAAACAGGATTTTCTTGTTTAGGCATATAGGAAGAAGATAATAAACGTCCTTTCAAGCCTTCAAAATCAAAAAGCTGTTGATTAGCAAAAAGCTGCTCCGTACAGGAATTGGGCGCGAAGAAGTCTTTGATGCTTTCATAATCAACATTCCGATGACTGATCTGTACATAATCGATCGCATACTTAAGGATGAGCTGATCATAGGCTTGTTCAAATTCAGTACGCACCAAACGCTCATTCCAAATTAAAACAACATATCCATCCGGTTTCAATATCCGTTGAAACTCTTTTCTGACGGGTACCTTATCAAACCAATGAAAGGCCTGTGCGGCCACTACTGCATCTACACTATGATCGGGCAATAAAGTATGTTCGGCTGTTCCGTCGAGGGCACTAAATTTTGAATATTCTTTTAAATCTGCTGAAGCCGCAGCACGCATTGCTGCATTGGGTTCCACCGCAATTACGGTATAATCCAGCTCCAGGAATAAGAGACTTGAAATCCCCGTTCCTGCACCGATATCTGCAATCGTTTTTTGCGGGCTTAATCCATATTGTGCCTGTAAAAAAAGGACGATCTCCTTTGGATAATGGGGGCGGTATTTTTTATAATCACTTACCCTGTTGCTAAACCGGTTGGTACTGTCTTGCTGATGCATATCTTTCTACACTTTATTTACAGTTTTATCCTAAGCATAGGTCAAGGCGAGATGGCTTACCCGTCTTGGCCTATCCCACAAAAAAATATGAAAAGCCGGATTAGCTTTTCATATTTACAAATTGCAAGGGTAGTTCCAGTGCAGAACTTCTGCACAATGCGATGACTTCTTGTAATTCATCAATTTTTTTACCCGTCACGCGAATTACATCATCCATGATCGCAGCCTGTACTTTAGAGCCACTGTCTTTGATCAGTTTTACGATCTTTTTAGCATCGGCCTGTTCAATTCCATTACGGATCTTGATATCTTTCTTTACATATTTTCCGGAAGCGGTATGGTCTTTACTGATGTCGAAACATTTGGCATCAAGGCCCTGGCGCATGGCTTTCGTAAGAATGATGTCTTCTGCCTGCTTCAGCTGCATATCACTTTCAATCTCTAATTTGAGCACCATGTTTTTCTTATCCAGCTCGATTTCACAATGGCAACCTTTAAAATCATAGCGAGTGCTAATCTCTTTTTTGGCCGTATTAATGGCATTATCTAAGGTTTGAAGATCTACTTTACTGGTAATGTCAAAAGAAGGCATAAATAATAAATTTCTGCAAAGATAAAATTTTTATCTTTTGGAATTAATGACAAATGCAGAAAAATTCGTGTTTCCGCCGGACATCACAGATGTAACGTATGCTATATAAGGCTGCACATAAAACAGCCGGACAATACGCCCGGCTGTTCATATCTTTAAAATGCTTTATATGACCCGCATATAGGCTATCATTTTGTTCGTCCTTTTGTGGCAACAAAAGGACGAAAAATGCCTGTTTTCATCAAGGCGATTGCTCTGCACTACAATTTTGTTACGTTTCGTGCATTGATTTTGAGCATTAAGCGAGTATACATGGCTCAAAAATCGCAACTTCAATACAAAATTGTTATCGCTGTGATGAAAACGATAAGCGATCTGTACCGAACAAGTCGCTTAGGACTGGCCTTATAAATCCGGCGTTAAGAAAATCATTGGCTCGGTCGCTCATTCGTAAATCAATGTCTGAGTTTAGTTTTCTTCCGACCGACACATTGATTTTTAGCCATGGATTTATATAGCCTTGATTTTGGTACCTGTTGCCTTGATGCAAAAGGTACCAATAGCTATAAATGAAAACCCAACGAATAATTAAGTCCTTGTTTCCGAAAAGCGGATACTCAATATGCTTTATTTCTTAAGTATCATTTTCCTGATGTTATCTTCCTTACGGTTAAGTATCAGTAGGTAAGTACCGGCAGGTAGATTTGCCATATCCAAGAGCATGACCGGCTGTGTCGCCACAACAGTTTTTAACTGCTTACCGGCGAGATTCCAAAGTTCAAAGACCTCACCAGGCAACAGATTTTGTACCGTGATGACATCCGTACATGGATTAGGATACACAATTAGTTCCTCTGCTGTCGCATTTTCTGCCAGCATGATGATTTTAGAGTAACTGTTGGTACCATCTGCCTCCAGGATGTTTAAGCGGTAATAATTTTTTCCTTTCCATACCGCTGTCCTTTGCAAAGAGTATTGTTCCAAACCCTTAGCAGTAATGGTTCCTACCGGCTCAAAATGCAGCGCATCGGGACTCGCTTCCAGTTCATAATGATGAATGGCTTTTTCATCTGCTACGGTCCATACAATCGTATGTCCTTCTTTTTCTTTAAAGGCTTTTATATCTTTTATGGTTACGGGCAAAGGAACATTGGTCACGCTTCCGCTAAGCGGTATGGATTTACTCATACCGCCACCGGAAATGCTAAGCGTATTCGCGTAGTTTCCGCTGTTGAGCTCGCTTTTCATTCGTACATATACGGTTCTGGAAGAAAGTGCTGCTCCGCTATAGGCAACAGACTGGCTGCTTAAATAGGTCGTCCCGTTGAAGCTGTACTCAAAACCTGCAGGAACCGAAATGCTGATATTACCGCTGGCAGGGGTCAGATCGCTGGCACTCAATGTAAAGGTCTGTGCTGCCGAAGGGCCGTTGCCTTCTCCATAAGAGAAGCCACTAAGGCTCGCCTTAGAAGTCGTGACAGAAGGAGGATTCACCAGCTTAAACATATAGATATCATCCTGACCGGAACCGTAGCAGGCAAAGAGATCTGCACTAACATTGTATTTCAAAATGTTTCTGCTATAAGAGGCCGGTCCGGTTATCGTTGCGATACCGGAACTGGTTACGGAAATGGTAAAGTTTTCCGGGCTTGCATTGCCCAGCAAACCGTTATTGTTTCCTGTCCTTGGTCTTAAAAATGTATTATTGACGGCATCTTTTAATGTAAAGGTGCCGCCGGTACCCGTACCTAAGGTGATTTCATATGGCCTTGCCTCGTCGCTGGATAGAGTCGCTACAGTAGTCGTAATCGCATTGGAAGATACCGTAACATTTACGGCTGGCCGGTTATTGGTATTTTGATATCCAATCGCACCCACAGTGCCGGATTTACCATCTGTAATCAGGTACTGACCGCCTGATACGATTTGTGCAGATGAGGTAACTAACTGATAGGTGCCTTGTGCTGTGGTGGATATAATCCCTAACAGTACACTGAGTACGGTCAGCATTAATGGTTTTCTCCATGTAAAAATTGTCTTCATGTTTACAAACTTTTGTTTAGAAATGTATTTTATTACAGGGCGAAAGTAGTAAGCCAATATAAATTGGCGGGTAACACTAAATTCATCTTATGGTAACAAAAGCGGCTTAACAGATAGGCTATTTTAGGTTAAAAGAAAAGAAGCATGCGCGCTATTTTAAAATATAAATGGTTGATAATCACTTATTTAAACTTATCGCTCTCAAACAGAATAAAGAATACGGAAAATAAATCATATTCGAATTAACATGGGTTAATGTCTTGTTTTCTTAATCTTAGTTTAATAATTGCATGATTATTTCATAACACTATGAAAGGATTTAAGGTAATCTGATGCTCTTTTAGAGCAGCCAAAAAAGGTACCTCATAGTAGGAGGAAACCAAATAGTCATAAATTATGCCCTGTTTTATGTATTTTTAGCAAGAACA
Source organism: Taibaiella sp. KBW10 (assembly GCF_003852495.1). Classification (GTDB taxonomy): domain Bacteria; phylum Bacteroidota; class Bacteroidia; order Chitinophagales; family Chitinophagaceae; genus Edaphocola. The sequence continues at coordinate 386,626 of NZ_QAJI01000004.1, forward strand.
GCATCTATAGGATATACAAACAGCAACATATTTTATAAACAAGACAAAAAATGAATTATATGAAATTAATCATGACCGGCTTATTAGCTATAGGACTTCTGTCTTTTACCGCCTGTGCAGCAGGTAAGAAAAAAAGCAAGACAGCCCAGGAACAGGGTACCGGTGCCGTACTGACTCAAAAATGGATGATTACGGAAATGAGGGGAACAACAAAGGAAGAACTGATAAAGTTTGGTGCCTTCATCTCTTTTAATAAAGATATGAATGGCAGTGCTTATATGGGTTGTAACGGTATTTCGTTTCAATATAAGCTGAACAAAGCACAGGGCATTTCTATGAGCAATGTATTGAGTACCATGCGCTATTGCGAGGACAGCAGCCCCATAGAAAACCGCTTCAGTCAGGAAATCGTAAAAGCTGAATACCAATACGAAATCAAAGGGCATTTTTTATACTTAAAGGATAGTAAAGGCGTCTATATAAAAGCAATAAGACCGGACTGGGACTAATTTACAGCCCCATGATCTTTTCAAGATGATGTTCCTGAATGCCAAAGTATGCTTTGGCATTTTTTATTTTTGTACTGATGATTTCCTGTTGTGCAGGGTTTATTTGCTGCTTTTTAGTGCCTACAATTAATACATTTTTGGGCGTATGTGCATCCGAAATAAATTCAAATACTTTGGTGCTATAACCATAATATTCCATAATCATGGCCCGCAAGCCATCGGTAACCATTTCCGATTGGCGTTCGGTAAAAATGCCATGCTTCAATAAGAAATCCAGATCGTTGACCGCTTTATTTTTTTCAATCTCTCTCCTGATTTGTTTATGGCAACAAGGTGCTACGACTATAAGGTCAGCATTGCCGCGAATTCCTTTGGCAATGGCATCGTCTGTGGCGGTGTCGCAGGCATGTAAGGCGATCAACACATTGATCTGATCGCTTTCGTAATTTTCTATACTTCCTTCCACGAAAGACAAGCCTTCAAATTGAACTTTTTGCGCAATATCATTACAAAGATCAACCAGATCCTTTCGGTATTCCACCCCAATAACCTCTGTTCTTTTTTGAAGCGTATTGGTCAGGTAATCATAAAGTGCAAAGGTGAGGTAACCTTTTCCGGCACCCATATCTACTATATTCAGCACTTCCCTTGAAGGTAATTCTTTTAAAAGAGTGCTTAAAATCTCGATGTAATGATTGATCTGTTTAAACTTATCCTGCGCGCTCTTATAAACCGTTCCGCCGGCATCGGTAATCTTCAACTCCTGTAAATAGCTTTTGCCTTCACTTTCCAGCTTTCTTTGCTTGGCCTTATCATGTGTCGGCTCGGGTAGGGTATTATGACTCGGTTTCCTTTTGTTATAAGTAAGTGCATTGTTCTTTCCATACTCAATGACTGCATCAAACTCAAGTGTAAATAAGCTAGCCACTCTAAATTGCTGCAAATCAACATAATCGGATAGAAGTACTTTTGCTTCTTCCAATGTATAATTCTTAACGATATCGCGGGTCTTGTACCGGTAGGTAAAGCTGAGCATCGTTTTTTTCTTAATGACAGCAATTTTAATATAGATATTCTTCAGGGCTTCGGCACCGCGATAATTGCCCAAACTGACTTTTACAAAAGTATTATTTGCAATGCTCTCGTCTAAAGCGCTGAAAAATTCATTAAAAGCTGCGTCCATTATAATCGGGATTTGATAAGGTAAAAAACGAAGAAACACCAAAATACATTGGTGTTTCAACAAATTTATGATTTAAATATTAATGTCTGAAATGTCTTTGACCGGTCATGACCATGGCTAAATTGTGTGCTTTGCAATATTCAATGCTGTCTTTATCACGGATAGAACCGCCTGGTTGAATGAAGGCTACAACACCCTCTTCATCAGCCATTTGTACGCAGTCATTAAAAGGAAAAAATGCATCGGAAGCTAATACCGCACCTTTCAGGTCAAATTTAAATTGTTTTGCTTTTTCGATAGCATGGCGTAAGGCATCTACACGGCTGGTCTGTCCGCAACCTTTTCCAATAAGCTGTTTATTTTTCACCAAAGCAATCGCATTACTTTTCAAATGCTTACACACGATATTGGCAAAGGCTAATTCATCCTTCTCGCTATCGCTACAGGCTCTGGCGCCAACTTCTTCCCATTTCTCAAAATTACCCTGATCAGCTACTTGTGTCAAGGTTCCGTTTAAGATTGATTTTACATTGGTGGTATAAGAAGCCGTCTGTGCATTCATTTGTAACAAAATACGGTGCTTCTTCGATTTTAAGATGTTCAGGGCTTCTTCTTCAAAAGCTGGTGCCATCAATACTTCAAAAAAGATTTCATTTATGGCATGAGCCGTGGCCACATCAATCGTTTTATTCGTGATCAATACGCCACCAAAAGCACTTTCCGGATCACCGGCCAATGCCGCATCCCAAGCTTCTTTTACGGTAGCTCTGCCCGACACACCACAGACATTGGTATGTTTGATAATCGCAAAGATTGCTTCGTCATGGGCTTTAAAATCGTTGATCAATTGTACGGCAGCATCTACATCTACAAGGTTGTTGTATGATAATTCTTTCCCATTTATCTGCGCAAATACTTCGCTCAAATCCCCGAAAAACGTCGCAGACTGATGCGGGTTTTCTCCGTAACGCAGGCTTTGCTTATGTTTTAAAGGTTGTATAATGGTTCCGTTAAAATAGTTATTGATCGCAATATCGTAGTTCATAACAACTTCAAAAGCTTTTGCAGCAAAGGCTTTACGCTGTTCTAAACTCGTCGCCCCTTCTTGCGCTTTCAACATTTCTTCCAAAACGGCATAATCGTTTTTATCGGCAAGCACCACCAGGTCTTTGAAATTCTTCGCTGCCGCTCTGATCATAGAAGGTCCGCCGATATCGATCTTCTCGATAATCAATTGCTCTTCGTTGGTATTTTCCAAAGTCTCTTCAAAAGGATACAAATCGACAATCACCAGGTCAATCTCCGGAATATTGTATTCCTTCATTTCCTGAAGATCCTGTTCATTACTTCTTCTGCCCAAGATACCTCCGAATACGGCAGGGTGTAAGGTTTTTACACGACCGCCCAGAATAGCAGGGTAGGTGGTCAGGTTTTCAACAGGCACACAAGGAATGCTCAGTTCCTCGATAAACTGCTGGGTACCACCGGTAGAATAGATGGTCACGCCCTGGCGGTGCAATTCCTGCACTAAAGGGGCTAAACCGTCTTTGTAAAAAACAGAAATTAAAGCCGATTGAATCGATTTTGTAGACATATATTGGAGTTGATATTTATAGCTGATTGCCTTTGGGCTGCAAATTTCTGTAAATTTCTTTAGTATTCAAAGAATTGCCTTTTGAAATATGAGCGGAGTACAGCTATTTGTATTCTACTATACTTAATAAATAAGCGTTGTGAGAAAGAAGAGCGACTATCGTCTTCAATGAATATTAATTTAACATCATATAAAATCTACAAATTTGTTGCCAATATGTTCGTCCTTTTGTGGCAACAAAAGGACCAAAAATGCCTGTTTTCATCAAGGCGATTGCCCTGCATCGCAATTTTGTTACGTTCCGTGCATTGATTTTTGAGCTTTAAGGGAGTATTCGAGGCTCAAAAATCGCAACTTCAATACAAAATTGCTATCGCTGTGATGAAAACAATAAGCGATCTGTACAGAACACATTGATTTTTAGCCAGGGATTTATAAGGCCTTTATTTTGGGGCTGTATGCTTAACTATATACTTGATTGCTCCATTGAGCAAAAACATAGCGACCAATAAAGTAAATAGATAATATAAAAAGCACACCGAGTATTAAACTCAATATATTTCTGAATACCTCTAAGTCAGATAAAGAGTCGGAAGGTACAACATACCATTTAAGCTGCACCATTAGCTTTGGATCCATAGCCACAACTCCTGTTATTAAGCAATCATTACATATTTCGTTATGGGTATCTTTTAATATCTCTAGAAATAATAAGTTTTTATCGACAGTTTCAACATATGCGAATATTCTGCCATTTCCCAAACCGTATTTAAGAATTTTAGATATGGTATCAGTAATACCATTAGTCTGAACTAGTGACCGATTCCCTAATAAAGGCATTCCATGGCGATCCATCAGACTAAACCCACCTTCAAAGCTATATCTGAATACCGGTCGAACACCATACGGTAGGGGGCTTTTATAGGCAAAAGTATTTTTACCGGTTAGGAAAAGATGCTTATCAATATGATACCAAATAGCACTTATAAAGCATATCCCTAAGAACAGGATTAATATCTTTCTTGCTTTATATCTGCTATTTTGATCCATATCCAGGGTTTTTAAAACGTATATTTAAGGTAGCCTTGATCATCGATACTTTTACTGATCACAATTCCATTAGCATCTAAATATACGGCAATTGATGAGAAGCCTCCATAGGACTTACTATAATCATACATAATCGATTTAGTATCGAATGGAGCTTTACAGATGATGTCAGGTTTACCCATAATTATGCAGTATTTTCACTTTAGGATCACCCACATTTATTTTTTGAACATTGCCCTATTCTTGTCACTGAGTTGTAAAGGAATGAAAAATGATGCTAAAAAAGCAGGGTACCTATACAAATTGATCATTGCACGATGTTTTCAATATGAAATTAATTCAAAATCTGGATGATTCAGGTATAAATACGAACCAGATTTAAGGACATAAATTGTGATACCAAAATATCAGTTTAACAATTTTAAGTCTTTTTATGATTTCAAAAAACAAATATCCGTAACTATCTGTGTTACTAATAGTAGAAACAAATAGCCAATATTAATAAATTGTTTTTTCCATAAATATTGTGGGAAAATCTAAATAATGACCTAATTTTGCGGTTCAGTTTTCAATTAATATATGAAAAAATTATCTCTACTTTTATTATGTAGTGCCCTTGTAGCGACTACATTTACTTTTGAGTCTTGCGTTAAGAAGGGTAATGATGCCCCAATCGATAATACAGGATTTGATCCAAATCTTAAGGTAACCCATACCATTGCACAGTTATTAGCGATGCCGACTGGTGTGGCTATTACACAAGACGTGGTGGTTTCAGGTGTGGTTGTGATGGATGACCGTAGCGGTAACTATTATAAAAAATTCGTAATCCAGGATGCCACCGGTGGTTTGGAGATCAATTTAGACCAAAACAATATTTATAATGATTATCCGGTAGGCCGTAAAGTATATATCAAATGTAAGGGTTTATCCATGGCTACTTATGGCGGTATGGTACAACTGGGTTATGGACTGGATGAAAGACAATCTATTGTCTCTATTCCTTTCGTAATGGCTGACAACTTTATCGTAAAAGCCAATTATCCGAATACCATTAAAGTAGATACTTTTACTTATGATGAATTGGCTAATGCAAATGCAAACGGTACCCGTTTAAATACTTTAGTTGCCATCCGTGACGTAGAATTTGCCAATGGTGCTTATGGGATGCCATTTGCGGCACCTAATGCGACGACAAACAGAGCCTTAAACGGTTGTGGTGCTGCCAGTAGCGGTATCGTTGTAAGAAGCAGTAACTATGCCCGTTTCCAACCAACCTTAACACCTACGGGTAAAGGGGTTATCGTAGGGCTGTATACAAAGTACAATGCGACGCCTCAATTGATCATCAGAGATGTGAATGATTTAAACTTCGTTGCAGAAAGATGTGATGGAAGCATTCCTGTAGCACCGGTGTTTATTACAATTGACAGTCTTCGTAACAAATATGCGGGTTCTCCTTTATCTCTTTCCGGAATCAAAATTACCGGAACGGTAATCAGCGACAGAGCGAACGGAAATGGTAATGGTCAAAACCTGATCATCCAACAAGGAAACAAAGGTATCATGATCCGATTTACCTCGGCACATAGCTTCAATCTTGGTGATTCTGTAGTCGTTATTACCAATGGTACTTCTTTGGAAGAATTCAGAGGTACGCTTCAGGTAAATAATACACAATTATCCACTGCGAGCAGAGTAGGTACGGGTACGATTACCCCGACCATCCTTACTTTGTTAGATTTGAACAATAACTTTGAAGCACACGAATCTACCCTGGTGAAGATATTAAATGCAACAGTTGCAGGCAGCGGTAGTTTTGGTGGTAACCAAACATTAAGCGATGGAACGGCTACCATTACGCTGTACACAGCTACAGGTGCTTCCTTCTCTGGTACAGCAACACCAACCACTGCAAAAAACTTCAGCGGTATTGCAGGTCAGTATGATGCGACCAAACAATTGCAAATGAGAAATATTACTGACGTAGAATAACACTATCATAAATTATTAAAAAGGTTGCTCAAATGAGCAGCCTTTTTTTATCTTTGCGTTTTACAAAAAAGACAATCATCTTATCTTATATATTTCTTTATGAAAATAGGTATTGTGTGCTATCCGACATTTGGAGGAAGTGGGGTTTTAGCAACGGAATTAGGCATCGCACTGGCAGACAAAGGACACGACGTACATTTTATTACTTATCAGCAACCGGTCAGGCTGATTAATAGTTTCAGACCAAACATTTATTTTCATGAGGTTAGCGTTCCGGTCTATCCTTTGTTTGATTTTCCGCCTTACGAAACGGCACTGGCCAGTACCATGGTGAGCGTTGTCAATAACTACGACCTGGATGTACTGCATGTCCATTACGCCATTCCACATGCTTCCGCAGCATATTTTGCACAAAAAATACTGGAGAAGAGCCATAAAGGACTTCCCTATATCACAACACTTCACGGGACGGATATTACCCTGGTAGGTAAAGATAAAACTTATGCCCCGGTAGTGACCTTCTCGATGAATCAGTCTTCGGCGATCACTGCGGTTTCGCATAACCTGAAGGAAGAAACCATGTCTTCTTTTGATATCGAAAAGGACATTGATGTTATCTATAACTTTGTAGATGTAGATCGCTTCCAAAGAAAAGATAAAACGCATTTTAAGAAAATGATCGCTCCCAACGGAGAAAAGATTATTGCCCATATTTCCAATTTCCGTAAGGTAAAAAGGGTAGACGATGTGGTGAAGATCTTTGAAAAGATCAGAAAAGAAGTACCCAGTAAATTACTCATGATCGGTGATGGTCCGGAGCGTATTGAAGCGGAGGAGCTAGTAAAAAAATTCTGTAACCTGCATACTGATGTGCGTTTCTTAGGAAAGCAAGAGCAGGTAGAAGAGATCTTTAGTGTGACGGACTTGTTCTTATTGCCTTCTGCTTATGAAAGCTTTGGATTGGCGGCTTTAGAAGCGATGGCCTGTGGCATTCCTGTCATTTCCAGCAATGCCGGTGGTTTACCAGAGATCAATACCCATGGGGAAACCGGCTTCTTAAGTAATGTAGGCGATGTAGATGAAATGGCCGCTTTCGGGATTGATCTACTGAGCAATGAGGAAAAACTAAGCCAATTTAAAGAGAATGCCTATAACAGAGCGCATAGCTTTACCATAGATAAAGTGGTTCCGCAATATGAAGCCTTGTATAACCGCGTCATTGCAGAATATAAAAACAGTAAGCCCTCCTAAATGTCATCAACCCCAACCGAAAAACCATACAGCCAGTTTAAAGCCTTCTTGGCCTTAACCAAAGCCTCAGTCAAATCGATGCTGAAGAGCCCGTCCTCTGTGGTGTTCAGTTTGGCTTTCCCTCTGGTATTTATCCTGGTATTTGGGTTTATGGGTGGCAACCGTTCCGTGATGAACGTATCGCTGCACCCGCAAGCGGATACGGCGAATCCTGTATTCCTGGAATTACGTCATAATCCTTTGGTAAACCTCAATATGAGTATAAAGGATACCCTTGCGCTTAAGGAGCAGCTGAAAAAGGGCACAATCGCTACTGTTTTAAATATTCAAAAAGACCCCAAACAGGCGGGTAAATATACAGTCGATATTCAGGCCAGTGTACAGAAACTGGCTACTGCCGATCAGTTACAGGCGATTATCAATCAGTCGCTTTTAGACGAAGATTCGATCCTGCACCATAGAGCGGCCGAAATCGTAGCAATCAACAAAACCGTAATTGCCGCCCGCCCGTTCAAAACAATTGATTTTATCCTGCCCGGGCAACTGGGATTTTCCTTATTGGCGGCCAGTGTATTTGGTACCGCCTTCGTTTTTTACCACATGCGCCAAATGCTGGTCTTAAAACGTTTTTTTGCTACACCGATCAAGCGCAGCAATATGCTGCTGAGCGAAGGGGTAGCCCGATTGATATTTCAATTATTAGGTGCCTTACTCATTATCCTGATCGGAAAATTCTTTTTTGATTATACCCTGATTAATGGGCTTAGTACCGTTTTGTCTATGCTGTTTGTTTCGGGCATTGCCTTATTGGTATTTATGAGTTTTGGATTCGTCATCAGTGGTATTGCCAAAAGTGATGCGACCATTCCTCCATTAGCTAATATTTTTACCATGCCACAATTCTTACTGGCAGGTACGTTTTTCTCCATAGATGCATTACCCAAATGGCTACAGTATATAGCCAAACTGATGCCGCTGACTTATTTCAACAATGCTTTAAGAGCGATTGCTTTTGATGGCGCCAGCCTTTGGCAGGTTAAATGGGATATCCTCATTTTACTGATCTGGGGTGTAATCGGTTATGCATTGGCTGCAAAACTATTTAAATGGGAGTAGGGAATATTACCTGAACCCACAGCCCTTTTAGGGCATTCTTAAAAACAACCTAGTAACATGATCAATTTCGATAAATTTATTTTAGCAAACGGTTTACGGGTGCTGGTACACCAAGATACCACAACACCAATGGTAGCCGTAAATGTCTTATATGATGTAGGTGCCAGAGATGAGGATGAAGCACAAACAGGATTTGCCCATTTGTTTGAGCACTTAATGTTCGGCGGTTCTGTAAATATCCCGGATTATGATGAGCCTTTACAAATGGCCGGAGGGGAAAATAACGCTTATACCACTAACGATTTTACCAATTATTATATTCAGATTCCGAAAGAAAATATGGAAACGGCCTTTTGGCTGGAAAGCGACCGTATGTTGTCTCTGGCCTTTAGTGAAAAGAGCTTGGAAGTACAGCGTAAGGTTGTTTCTGAGGAGTTTAAAGAACATTATATCAACAAACCTTATGGTGATGTATGGAAGATCTTAAGGGAACTGACGTACACGCGTCATCCGTATAAATGGATGACTATCGGTAAGGAATTAAAACATATTGAAGATGCGCGTTTACCGGATGTAAAAGCATTCTTCCAAAAACACTATAATCCTCTGAATGCTATTTTATGTGTGGCGGGCGATGTTGAGACGGAAACGGTCAAGGCAATGGCCGAGAAATGGTTTGGTAACATCCCATCAGGCATAAAATACAACCGTAATTTGCCCCTGGAACCACAACAAACCGAAGCCAGAAAAGCGACTGTAGAAGCAGATGTACCTCTGGATGCGTTTTATAAAACCTGGCATATCGGCGGACGCTTATCTGATCAGTATCATGCTGCAGACATTATCACGGAGGTGATGGGCAGCGGACAAGCTTCCCGTTTGTATCAGGAACTGGTTAAAGAAAAAAGGCTGTTCAGCAATATTGATTGTTACCATACCGGTAGTTTAGAACCGGGTATTATTGTGATCGAAGGCAAGCTGGTAGCCGGTGTTGCGATGGAAGCGGCAGAAGCAGCAGTTACAGAAGCACTGGATCTGCTGAAAAAACAAGGAATCACCGAAGAAGAATTGCATAAATCGATCAACCGACTGGAGTCTATGGTTGCTTTTGAAGATATGAACCTACTGGCAAGAGCCAATAACCTTGCCTTTTACGAGTTGTTGGGTGATGCACAAATGATGAATACTGAAATGGATCGTTATAGCCAGGTCAACATCCAACAAGTGAATGAAGCTGCTACGCAAATCTTTACTGAAGAAAATAGCAATACCTTATATTATTTAGCCAAACCTAAATAAGTAGTATAATACTTTAAATGACTATCCGGCGTTAAGAAAATCATTGGCTCGGTCGCAAATTCGTAAACCACTGTCTGAGCGCAGCGAGTTTGGTTTGCTAACGACTGACACATTGATTTTTAGCCATGGATTTATATAGCCTTTATTTTTTGGCGGCACCTTTTGCATCAAGGCAAAAGGTAGCAATACCAATAAATGGAAATCAAAATAATAAAGAAAGTCTTTGTTTCCTAAATGGAGATACTCAATATACTTTATATAACAAGAAAGGATGTCTGATCTTCAGACATCCTTTCTTGTTATAATTTATCATTGATATATCCTTTGCTTAATCGATCGTTGACGATTATTTGGCCTGCTCCTGCATCGGAAGGACAAAACAGGAAATAGAATGTATCACGCGCTATTTGTCTTTTTGAAACGCAGCGACAGCAAGCAAGAAAACGATTAGAATCCCAGGGATAAAGTCAGCAAATAATTGCGGCCCGCCTGAGGATAATAATAATTAGAAGTCTGTATACCATTAGCTACATAGCTAAAGGTATAGCCCTTAGACTCGTATTTTCTATCCAGAATATTATTGACCATAAGACTCAAAGAAGCATCTTTGATCCATTTATTCTGAATACTATAACTTAAACGCACATTAGCCAGACCATAGGGATCAATACTACGTTTCTTATCAGAAGTATTGTCCAGATACTGACGGCCAACATATTTGCCGATCAGGTCAATTGAAAACTGTTGCTGATAGGGTAGAGAGAATGGTTTGAAAGATATAGTCCCTCCGGCAATAATTCCGGGAGATAAAGCAATATCACTATTGTGATGCACGATTTCTTTTTGGCCACCGTTATCATAATCATCGATATACTCCGTAAAGGATTTAATCTTATTTTGCGATAAGGTCATGTTCGCCGCAAGGCTTACCCAAGGGGCCAGTGTGGTATTTCCAAAGAGTTCTATACCTCTTCTGAAACTCTGTGCAACGTTCGTGCGCGTGTAGGCACCTACATCATTAACCTTACCTGTAGCCACCAACTGATCTTTATATAACATATAATAGAGGTTAGCGCCCACACTACCTTTCAATCCGAAATACTGATAACCGATCTCAATATCATTTAACTGTTCCGGCTTTGGAATTTGATTGACCCCTGCTTCAAAATCATCCCTGTTAGGCTCTTTATTGGCTATTGCAAAAGATGCAAAAGCTTTATGATGATTAGTCACATAAGAAAATCCGGCTTTAGGATTAAAGAACAGATAGTTTTCTGCGGTATATACCGTAGGGTGTTTCCGGAAACCGTTGATGGTATAGCTTACGGAACGCAATTGAAGATCGGCAAAGCCATAGAAATGAGAAAATAATTCCTGTTCCAGTTTTCCATAAATATTCGCGTCCGTTTTAAATGCCCTAAGGTTATACCAGCGGTAATCAAGCGGTACGCCACCATTTTCGGCCCATTTTACAAAGCCATAATGTTTGGCATCATACTGAGAGAGGGCACCACCGAAAATGAGACTAGTCCTATTTTTAGTGTAGATCAAAGAAGCAACACCACCATAGTAATAATTATCTAACCACAACTGGCGCGTTAAAGACGTCTGCTTAACCGTATCATTCCCCACGACATGGTTAGGCAATCCATAAGTGCCATAATCTTCACCCGATTTGTATTCGTTATAAAACCCGCGGCCTCGTGTAAGATACAGACCTGCATTGACTTTAAGGTGGTTATTGAATTTATGATTGACAAACAACTGATAAAAATCTTGCTGGTAATTATCCGTTTGGTCTTTATAGAACGTACCATCATCTTCAAGCCCCAATTCATTATAAGTACGATTGGTTTTCAGAGAATCCTGCGGCACGCCATTCCAGGACTGTCCCGTTTTTTGTTTGCCCGAAAAAAGGTTGAATTTAATATTGGTCTTATTATTATTGCTGGTCCAACCAGTAATGAATTGTATGGATTTCATATCCGAAGCACTTCTGTCGATATACCCATCGCTGGAAACCTTTGATAGGCGTACATCCATATTGAAACCACCTTTGAGTCTGCCCGTTCCGGCAGTCAGCGTATGTCTTAAGGTATTAAAAGAGCCTACCGTATTGATCAGGCGCACCGAAGCTTCGTCATTTTGTTCAATATTACTGATATTCACCGTTCCGCCGAAAGCACCACTACCATTGGTGCTGGAGCCAACGCCTCTTTGTATCTGAATACTGCTTGCAGATGAGATCAAATCCGGAATATTTACCATAAAAGACCCTTGTGACTCCGCATCATTAACCGGAATACCATTGATCGTTACATTGATCCGCTGTCCATCCGTTCCCCTTACCCGGATATCCGTGTAGCCTACGCCGGCACCGGCATCAGAGTTGATGAGTACAGAAGGCGTCTGGTCTAAGAGATTAAATACATCCCGGCCATCATTGCCTTTTTGAATATCTTTTTTTTTAAGGTTTGTCAGGGCAAAAGGCGCTTTAGTACTTGCCCTCAAGGCCACAACTTCTACCGGGTTCAACTCCTGAGCACGGACTGTATCTGCACTTTGTGCCTGTGCAACCGTAGCACAGGTTATACCCACTACGAGTAAAGAGGTTTGCTTATTCATTATTGTTTACATTACAATTGTTGATACATAAAATACCAGACACGACAATACGCATCCTTTATTATTGATCAGTAAGTATTTCAGTGGAAAACCTAAGTACCTACCATTTCCTAACCAGCATTACCTGGTCCAGGTTCTACGGGTGTGATCTCAGCCTGAAAGTAAGGCACCCCGTGGTGTGATTATTGCTAATCGTGGGCAAAACTAAACACAATATTGTTGTAAACAAAACAAAAGAAGAAATAATAAAAAGAGGATAGCCAAATAACCGGCTATCCTCTTTTTAAAAATAGATAGAAAAACTATGCTTTTACAGCATCCTTAATATCCGATCCGGCGTTCTTAACCGTATCTTTAATATCAGAAGCAGCATCTGCTGCAATATCCGTGGCCTTTTCTTTCTTATTGATCAAGTCCTTGATATAACTCTCTGCTTCTGCCCAGTATTCCTTCAAAGAATCCGTTCCTTTAGTACTTAACTCCGCAAAGTATTCTTTTGCTTTGTCGAAAGAGGTCTCGGCTTCATCCTTAAATTTATTGGCTTTGTCTTTAAGATTGTCCGTCAGCTTTTCTTTTTCTTCATCGCTCATCTTAGCGTACTTTAGGGCGGCAGCACCCGCTGCGACCCCTAATAAAAAGGTTGCGATATGTTTTGGTTTTACATTCATTTTACGACAATTTTTAAAGGTGAAAAAATGATAGATTAAAGTTATCCCTTTTTATCATCCAAATATCAAAACAAAAGGGTATTAACGTTTGCTTGTGCAACATTTAAAATAATCGTAACATATAAGAAAGAGGCCTTACACTTCGGTGTAAGGCCTCTTTCTTATCAAGAACAACAGTTTATGCCTGTTGGTACATCACTTTTTTTGCTTCATTATTGATCACTTCCAATGCAATTTCCGTAGGAGTAGCATCTTCCCGGGTCATAATAAAGTTAATAATACGTGCATTCAGTTCCTTGGCATCTGCATCCGGATTCATATCCTGTGCAATCTGGTTGATCATAGCAATTTCCTGTTCTTTAACGGAGATAATCGTATTCCAAACCTGTGCAGATACATAAATCTGTTGGGAAAGGTTATGTTCAAATTCCGTTTTGATACTGGCTACAGACAAAGTCTGCAGGTCTCTTACCGTCATACCGCTCACATAAATACGGGGCACCAGTTCCCTTGGATGCGCTCTTTCTATAAACATCGCCAGGCGCTCATAGGCCTGTAACCGCAGACGCAGGGTAGTTTCCTGTCCATCCTGGAATACAGCAAGCTGCTTTCTTTTATACTCACCCACCAGGAATTTGTTGACGATCACCGTAGCGGCAATCAATACAACAAGAGCCGGCACCGTATACTTCAATAATTCTAAAATTTGCTCTCCTATACTCATGGAAACAGTGGCTTTTATGGGTTTTGTTTAGAAATCAAATTTGATACCTTGCGCCAAAGGCAGGCTGGTGCTGTAGTTGATCGTATTGGTCTGACGACGCATATACGCTCTCCAGGCATCCGATCCGCTCTCACGGCCACCACCGGTTTCTTTCTCTCCACCGAAAGCACCACCAATTTCCGCACCGCTTGTACCGATGTTTACATTGGCAATACCACAATCACTACCCGTAACGCTTAAGAATAATTCCGCCTCGCGCAGGTTAGTCGTCATGATTGCAGAAGACAAACCTTGTGGCACTTCATTTTGAATAGCAATCGCCTCGTCTAAAGTATTGTATTTGATCAAATATAAAATCGGGGCAAACGTTTCGGTATGAACCACTTTGAAATTATGTTCCGCCTCGATCACACACGGTTTTACATAACAACCGCTTTCATAACCTTTACCATTTAATACACCACCTTTTACCAATATTTTGCCACCTTCTGCTTCAGCCGCTTTAATGGCTGCTTCATACAAGGCTACCGCATCTTTGTCGATCAATGGCCCTACGTGGTTTTTGGTATCCAAAGGATCACCGATTTTCAATTGTTTGTACGCACTTACGATTTTCTTTTTCAGTTCTTCGTATTTGCTTTCATGAATAATCAGTCTTCTGGTCGTCGTACATCTTTGTCCGGCAGTACCTACGGCACCAAAAATGGCACCGATCAGGGTCATTTCCAAATCTGCATTTTCAGTTACAATGATTGCATTGTTACCACCTAATTCTAATAAAGAACGGCCCAGGCGTTGTCCTACAGCAGCACCTACCGCTTTACCCATACGAGTAGATCCGGTAGCCGATACCAAAGGTACGCGCTCATCATGGCTCATTAATTCACCGATCTCTCTGCCACCGATCACCAGACAGCTTACGCCTTCCGGTACACCGTTTGCTTTGAATACATCTGCAATTATTTTTTGGCAAGCTACAGCAGTCAATGGTGTTTTCTCAGAAGGTTTCCAGATACACACATCACCACAAACCCAAGCCAGGGCAGTGTTCCAGCTCCAAACTGCTACAGGGAAGTTGAAGGCAGAGATAATCCCACAAATACCCAGTGGATGCCATTGCTCATACATTCTATGTCCCGGACGCTCACTGTGCGTCGTCATACCGTACAACTGACGGGATAAACCTACAGCGAAATCACAGATATCAATCATTTCCTGTACTTCTCCCAAACCTTCTTGTAAGCTTTTGCCCATTTCATAAGAAACAAGCGCACCTAAATTATCTTTTTGTTTACGCAAAGCTTCTCCAAACTGGCGAACAACTTCTCCACGCTTAGGCGCAGGGATCATTCTCCATTCTAAAAACGCTTCTTGTGCTTTGGCTACTGCTTTTTCGTAATCTTTTGCCGCCGATTGTTTTACCGATGCAATCAATTTACCATCTACAGGAGAAAAAGAATCCAGGTTCTGGCCACCGCTTTTGAGCCATTTGCTTCCGGTAGAAGTACCTTCATTTACTTTTTCGATGCCTAAAGCAGCCAATATTTTCTTTGTATTCATAATATAAAAATGTAAAAATTTATGGTGTCGCAAATATATAGGTAATTCTTTAAACGATGCATGGGAAAATAAATTTTGGCATATAATTAATCTGATCCTGATCTGCAGTATAAATAGGGTAGCGTAAATGGACAAATTAAAAAACAAACAGCGGTAGCAAAGAAGTTTTGTACCTGCGTGCTTTTCGCTATATTTAAATATTATAAGAGATTCATGAAACAGGGATTATATTTTTTATTTGGGCTATTCGGTTTATGGTTCGGAAGCCCTCCACTCAGTGCACAGCAACAAGCCATTGTATTTGATTCGGTAACGACCAATGGCGTGCTGCGGCTTAATTACGGTAGCATCAGCCGGACCGAAGCCAATACACTCCGCCTGAAGATCGGCTTTAAAAATAAAAGCAATCGTCCTTTTCATTATTTGAATAAAGGTGTGGCCTGGAATGACGCTCCGAACATAAGCCCATATGCCCAAACACCGGAAATACTGAAACCCCATAGTTCCGGCACCTATGAATTCCAGCTCCGCCTGGGATACTCTAAATCCCGGCTGAATCATTATATTGACCTGGTCTTTACAGATGATCGGGGACATGAGGAACGGTATAAGATTAATGTTTTTGCAGCCATAACAGACGATTAAAAGAGGTTATAAAATATCATGAAACCAATAGTACTCCTTTTACTAAGCATCACTACCTTTATTTGTCAGGCCCAAACAGCCGATACGGGCCGTTTGGGCTTGACGGTTTCGCCTGTCATTGATCAGAGCAATCCGACAAACAAAGAGATCATAAAGACCTTAAACCTTTTCTTGCAAACCAAAAATACCTCCCTCACTGAAAATAAATATTGGCATACGGATGATTTTAACCGCTACGTTTATCCGTATCTGGATATATTCCATGTCGAAAGCAGTAAATACGGGGAGGACTTTTTCAAGCCAAGCCTGATGGAAATTTTACCTACAGGTAAGGAAGCGCAAAAAATAGTAAAGATTGCCTTTATCGGTTATAATGAATCAACGAATGAGCGGCAGTTGAAATCAATCTTCAACCTTATAGCCAATATAGAAGGGGAAATAATACGCTTTAGCCGCTACCTCGATTATGCCACTTCATCCTGGCGATCGCATACTGCTGGCAGCCTGCATTATAAAATATCACCAAACAAAACCGTCAATAAAACGGAAGTAAGAAAACAAGCCCGGGAGATCAAAAGGCTATGTGCTTTTTTCCAGACTAAACCATTACATATCACCTATTATTCCTGTATTAACCCCAAAGAAGTTTTTGAGATCAAGGGATTTGATTATAACCCGATGATGTATGTAGACCAGCGCGGGGGACTGGCCGATTTCGGCGACCTTGTTTTCTCCGGTAATAATGCTGAATTGTATACCCATGAGGTCATTCATATCTATACCAAGCACCTGTATCCAAACATCAATAAATTTATCGATGAAGGGATCGCTACTTATATTTCCGGCAGCGGCCTTTACGATTATGCCTGGCACAGGCATAAACTAAAAAAATGGCTCTTAGAAAATCCGGAGGCCGATTTTGCAAGATTTATGGATACCTATCAGCGGCAATATTTTGAGCAGGAAACCTCCATTCCCTATCTAACGGCTGCATTGATTTGCGAAAGAACCTATCGGATGTACGGAAAAGAAAAATTATTTGCATTAATGAAAAGCGAGCAAGATATTTGGATCATCTTAAAAGAGGTGGGTCTGAATAAAGACAATATCAATGAAGCCTTAAGGCAAGAGCTCAGCAAACCGCTAAAACCTGTTCGCTAAAACTTTCCCATAAATCAGGAACATGACTATAAAGAAAAATATATTGGCCATTATCGGCAGCGCAGACAACCATTCAGCCAATCAAAAGCTCATGGATATACTTGCAGAGCGTACAAAAGACGACTTTAACCTAACCATCTACAAGGACTTAAAAACCTTACCCCATTTTGATCCCGAATTATCGGCTCATCATCCTCCAAAAGAAATAGTGGCCCTTAGAAAAGAGATAGAACAGGCAGATGGCTTGCTGATCGCCACACCCGAATATATATTTAGCATCCCGAGCGGGCTTAAAAATGCACTTGAATGGTGCGTCTCCACAACCGTGTGCTCCGATAAGCCAACCGGGCTGATAACTGCTTCGGCAAATGGACAGAAAGGACATGAAGCATTACAGTTGATCATGAAGACACTCATGACACATTTTACCGCTGAAACCACCTTATTGATACCCGGTATTAAAGGCAAGATTAATGAAGCAGGCCTGATCTCGGACGAGCCAACAGAGGCCGCGTTTACTAAATTTATACAGGCTTTTAAAACATTAGTAGATACAGCCTCTTAAAAGCATTTATACAAAGGATACCTTACCAAATAATCCCCTAAAAAATGTTGGATACCGAAATAGAATACCTCTTTAAGTGTCCTGATCCTGCCATTGCACGATTTGTCGACAGCTTCTGGATGCTTTGTAACCATTCCAAAGAAGCAAAAGAAATTGTGCTCTTACCCGATGGCAGAATTGATCTTTTCTTTTCTTATACGGCAACAGAACCCTATCATGTAACCCTTTTAGGTTTGGAGACAGAGGCCACCAAAGCCGCTTTAGCCCCACAATCCGTTATTTTTGCGATCAGCTTTACCCTGTTGGCTATGGAATACATACTCGATACCAAAGTATCCTCTATACTGAATGACGGGCAGGTTTTAGCCGACGATTTTTGGGGATTCGCACAGAAAGACCTCCATAATTTTGATTATTTTTGTACGCGGGCGAGCCTTAAAATAAAAGAGCAACAACCGGAAGCAATAGATTCCAGGAAGGAACGACTTTTTGAGCTGATCTATGCCTCGGAAGGCGCTTTAACCGTACAAGAGCTATCGGAGCGGGTTTATTGGAGTAGCAGACAGATCAACCGTTATTTTAACCAGCAATTCGGCATTTCGCTAAAAGCCTATTGTGATACCTTAAGATTCAGGGCTTCTTTCCGGCAGATAAGGGAAGGAAAGCTTTTTCCGGAACAAAATTTCAGTGATCAGGCACATTTTATACGGGAAATCAAAAAACGCTCCGGTGTCACACCTAAAGAACTTGCTCAAAATAAAAAC
Organism: Taibaiella sp. KBW10; assembly: GCF_003852495.1. GTDB lineage: Bacteria > Bacteroidota > Bacteroidia > Chitinophagales > Chitinophagaceae > Edaphocola. The sequence goes on from NZ_QAJI01000004.1 coordinate 405,335, forward strand.
GACCGATTTATACAATTGTCCACCTTACCGAAGCCCTAATTTTGCATGATAAATTAAATCAAATTTAATCATGATGATACAAAATAAAACCATAGCTATTATTGGCGGCGGCCCCGGAGGCTTAAGCCTGGCGAGGCTTCTACAAATGGCAGGTGCTGAAGTAACCGTTTATGAAAGAGACCAGAATAGTGACGTAAGAATACAAGGGGCAACACTCGATTTACATGAAGATTCGGGATTAAAAACCATCCGTAAAGCCGGTTTGATGGAGGCCTTTTTGGCACACTTCAGACCCGGAGCGGATAAAATGCGTGTTGTGGATCGAGCGGCCCATATTCATTTTGACGACCATCGGACAAAGCCCGCAGAGGACTTTGGAGATGCCGATTTCAGACCGGAAATAGACCGGGGCCCTTTAAGAAAAATATTACTGGCTGCTTTGCAGCCCGGTACTGTCGTATGGGATCGGCAATTCATATCCATGACCCAAACAGATCAGGTATGGACCATCCAATTCCAAAACGGCGAAACCGCTACTGCCGATCTTGTTATCGGTGCAGATGGCGCCCGTTCAAGGATCAGACCATACCTTACCGATATAAAACCATTTTATTCGGGTATTACCATGGTAGAAGGCACAATATATGATGCGGCTATAAACAGCCCAAGGATTTATGAGCTGTTAAAAGGGGGTAAAATATTTGCCCTGGGCGATTCAAAAACCTTAATCGTTAGCTCCAAAGAAGCAGGGGCAATGTCCTTTTATACCGGTTGTAAAACGGCAGAATCATGGGTGGTTGATAGCGGTATCGATTTTAAGGATAATACACAACTACTACATTGGTTTCAACAGGAATTCAGCGGATGGGATCCCATTTGGCAAGAACTCTTTGCCCATGAAAAGACAAGCTTTATCCCAAGACCCCAGTACTGTATGCCTTTAACCCAAACCTGGACCGCACAAGCCAACCTGAGTCTTATCGGCGATGCCGCACACCTTATGCCTCCTTTCGCGGGAGAAGGTGTGAATATGGCCATGCTTGATGCTTTGGAGCTCAGTGAATGCCTGAGGGGCAATCAATTTAGCGACCTGCAATCCGCAATCGCTCATTATGAGTTGAAGATGCGGGAAAGAGCCGCCGCGACCGCAAAAATGACCCTGGAACAAACGGAGTCCTTACATTCGGAAAAGGCCTTAGACAATATGTTGCGTATGTTTTCGGAAGAACCATCCTAAAAAGGACGATTTTCGTAAACCGAAGATAAAAGCGCCAGGGGTATATTCCTGGCGCTTTTATCTTAAATTTGAATACAATTAAAAAACGCTTTAGATGAACACATCCACACAATTAGCGAAACATTTCAGGGATATTCATTTTGGCGGCAACTGGAGCTGGTCCAATCTTAAAGACAATCTTTCAGATGTATCCTGGCAGCAAGCGTTGACCAAAGTGTATGGTTTGAATAGCATTTGCGCCCTGAGCTACCATGTGCATTATTACGTGGCGGCACTCATAGATGTCCTGGAAGGTCGCCCCTTAACTGCCAAAGACCAATACAGCTTTGCACATCCACCCATCAATTCTCAGGAAGACTGGGATTTGTTATTACAGACAATCTGGGCGGATGCGGAAAAGGTCGTACCACTAATAGAACAACTACCGGAAGCGCAACTCTGGGCCGATTTTACAGAAGAAAAATATGGTAACTACTTTCGTAATCTACTCGGGATCATCGAACATACCCATTATCATTTAGGACAAATTGCCATAATCAAAAAGATTGTGGTACAGATGGATGGAAATACATAATTGGTCAGTTGCGCAAAAGCAATGCAATGGCCGTTAAGGAACAGATTAGCTACATTATATCCCTTTATGCTTAAAAATTGGTCTTATATGAAACCGCTATTGGTGCAAAACGTTTGCGCTATTGGAATCTTCCTACTCGCCGGTGTAAATACCCTAAACGCGCAGGAAGTAAACATTTTAGTCAGGGGTACCTATGAATTCAAATATGTGTTACAACACATGGATCAATACCCGCCGCAAAGGTTTGAACAAAGATATGAACCATATGAAGATTTCAGGTTTATCGTTTACGCCCACAATACCTTTTACAGTGAGCGGAAGGTAAAACAGGTACAAATCTACAAGGCGGCCGATTCAAGTTTATTATTTCAGCTGGAACTGGACCGGGCGGGACAAATAAATAGTGAGGGTAGAAAGACGCCTTTCTGTTTCAAAACGGAATATTATCCGCAGATGGGGCAGCAGGGCAAAAACGTTCAGAAAACAATCTATACAATCGAAGAAGGAATTATTCGGATTGATTCCAGCTTTACGACCACAGATACACTATTACAAAACGATACTTTAGTCGTTTGCCATACCAACCATACTTATATCAGCAAGTCTGGCAAACTGCTCAATGAAGCCAATACCTTTTATAATCAGAAATACTTAGGAAAGAAGGTGGCCTTTTCCGGCCCTTATAAAAACTTCTTTGGAAAAACGAAGTTCAGTATGGATAAAAAGCATGTGCTCTTACGCCAGAAACTCAAACAGAATTATGCCGATGATCAATTATACCCTTATTCATACAGGATACAGATCAGCTACAATTATTTAAAAGGCGATCATTATATCCGTACGCTTTCGGGCAAACAGCAATTCCATTGCTATGTACAAAAATGTTTTGGAGAACCGGCACCATACCCCGGCTATAATGGTATGGAAAAGCGGGAAAATCCATTACAAAAAGATCGCTATCGCTATACGGAAAATAGTTTAGGCCTACACGATAAACTCTTATTCATAGACCCGGATACCAAAGCACAGGAACCGGTCTTATACTACCGCTATACTTTTTTCGAATAAAAAACAGTCGCATGCATACCCGCTTTATTCCTCATGTTCCTCAAACTTAAAATTGCGTAGTTGCGGGGTGCGGAAAAAAGTAACGGCAACGATTAGTAAGGTAATGCAGCCGCCCGTCACAATCGCCGGAACCGTACCCAGCCAGCTGGCCATCATACCGCTTTCAAAGTCGCCCAGTTCATTAGACGAGCTGATGAACATACTGTTGACAGAAGCCACCCGTCCGCGCATCTCATCGGGAGTCACTAATTGTAAGATGGTGCTTCTGATGACCACACTTACCGCATCAAACATGCCCGAAAGCAGGATAAAACTGAAAGACAAAAAGAAATTGGTAGATAATCCAAAGCCGATAATACACAATCCGAAGGCCGCCACACAGGCAAATAACTTTTTACCGGGATTGGTTTTTAAGGGCAAAAACGCCAGGATACCCAAAGTCAGCAAGGCACCGATACCGGTAGCCGAGCGAAGAATCCCAAATGCGGTGGCTCCGCTGAAAAAACTGCCGTCATAAGGAAAAAGCTCCTGCTGAATGGCCGGTAATAAAGCAATAGCCCCACCAAACAAAACCGAAAACATATCGAGCAATTGTGCCCCGAGTAGTGTAGGGGTCTTGAATACAAACTTTAAGCCTTCCCCGATGCTCTGCAGTACCGGTTCCCGCTCGCGCTTCATAATCGGTTTGGGTTTGATCGAAAAAGCAGGGATTAATAAAAGGATTTCGATAATCACGACAACCGACATACCCTCTACCGGACCGGAAGCCGCTATAATAGCACCAGAGACCAGCGGTCCCAGTACGGCACCTAACTGCCAGGCCATACTAGACCAACTTACCGCATTCGGATAGAGTTTTTTGGGAATGAGCAAGCCTACCAGCGAAAAAGAGGTCGGACCTAAAAAGGAACGGATAATGCCCCCAATAAAAATAATAGTATAGATCAGGAAAATACGCATGTCATGCGTCATATGAGCCGCTGTAACCGGTAGGGACAAATAGAGCAGCCCGATGCCCAATAAAACGTAAGCTGCAATGATCTGGATCATTAATTTGCGCTTTTCCCTGAGGTCTACAAGATAACCGGCAAAAAATGAACTGGCAACCACCGGAATCACCTCGGCCAGCCCAACCATGGCCAGCGCCACCTTACTATGTCCTGTAATCTGGTAAATCCAGTAAGTTATTACGGTAAACTGGAGGCTTAAGGCAAAGATCAATCCAAAACGAATACTTAAATAGTGGAGAAATTCTTTGTTCTTTAAAGATTCATTTTTAGTAAGAAAATTTTGAACGAAACTCAAGGGAAATGTTTTTATACAAAAAGAACACAAAGGTAACCGTTTTGCCATTTCGAAGTATTTCAATTCTTTAAATAGATTTATTGCGAATCTCTATCTATTTTTGTACCCTAAATATTCCCCGACATTACCGCCGCACAACATACCCGTATCGTAAAAGAACTCAGCAAACGCCTGGGTTTTGACTATTGTGGTATTGCTAAAGCGGAACAACTCGAAGACGATGCCCGCCATCTGGAAGCCTGGTTACATAAGGGATATAATGCAGGGATGTCTTATATGGAGCGTAATTTCGATTTACGCATTAATCCTCAGTTACTAGTACCCGGAGCCCAATCCGTCATTACGCTTATGATGAATTATTATCCCGATCAAAAACAGGATACAGACGCCCCGCAAATCGCTAAATATGCTTATGGCCATGATTACCATGAAGTGATCCGGGCTAAACTGCATGAGTTTTTATTTGAAATACAAGCCCAGATCGGAGAAGTACAGGGCCGTGGATTTGTGGACAGCGCACCGGTATTGGAGCGCAGCTGGGCACAACGCACCGGCTTGGGTTGGATTGGCAAAAATGCCAACCTGATCAACAAACAATCAGGTTCTTTTTTCTTTTTAGCAACTTTAATCGTTGATCTCTCCCTCGAATACGATGATCCTTTTGCCAAGGATTTTTGCGGCACCTGTACCAAATGTATTGATGCCTGCCCGACCCAGGCCATTGTATCGCCTTCAGTTATTGATGCGAACAAGTGTATCTCTTACCTCACCATAGAGTTAAAAGATGAGCTGATTCCCGATGAATTGAGCGGTAAATTCAAGAACTGGATGTTTGGTTGCGATATCTGCCAGGATGTATGCCCCTGGAACCGGTTTTCACAACCCCATCAGCAAGAGGCTTTTAAACCTATTCCGGAGATCCTCAACTTTAGTTCCGGTGACTGGGAAAGCCTCGATGAAGACTTTTTTAAAGTCCTCCTTAAAAATTCTCCCATTAAACGTTCCAAATGGAAAGGCATCCGCCGGAACATCAGTTTCATCAAGACCTCATAAAAAAATGCAAATGCCCTCATAAAATGATGCCTATATGATATTGTTTTTTGTAACTTTGGCAATTATTTTAAAATGATGATGCAACGTATATATTTCGACAATGCCGCTACCACTGCGCTTGATCCTAAAGTTTTGGAAGAAATGCTTCCGTTCCTGACCGAGAAATTTGGCAATCCGAGCTCGATTTACTCTTATGGACGGGAAAGCAAGATGGGTATTGAAGCGGCGCGAAAGACTGTTGCAAAAATATTACATACCAAACCCGGTAATATCTTTTTTACCTCAGGAGGCACCGAAAGCAGTAATACTGCTATCCGCGCAGCGATAAGGGATTTGGGATGTAATCATATCATTACTTCTCCTATAGAGCACCATGCAACATTGCATTGTGCCGAATATTGGGCCGATCAGGGGCTTAAAGTATCCTATGTAACTATTTTACCTAATGGCCATGTAGACCTGGAGTCTTTAAAAGCACTCCTGGCAGGACATACTGAAGGAAAAACCCTGGTTACCTTAATGCATGCCAATAATGAGATCGGAAACCTATTGCCCATCAAGGAAGTAGGAGAGATCTGTAAAGCATACGATGCGATATTTCATTGTGATACCGTACAAACGGTAGGGCATTATCCTTTAGATTTCACAGATCTGAATGTACATTTTGCTACAGGCGCCGGTCATAAGTTTCATGGCCCGAAAGGCGTAGGCATTTTATACATCAGCGACGAGGTATCGATCAAGCCAATGCTGAACGGCGGCGGACAAGAGCGCAATATGCGTGCGGGTACGGAAAACCTGTATGGCATCGTTGGTTTTGCCAAAGCCCTGCAAATGGCTACAGATACTTATGAGGAAGATGCTGCTTATATTGAAAGCCTGAAACAATACATGGCCACGCAATTGCAGGAACAAATCAAAGAAGTAAGTTTTAACGGCGATTGGAACGGTGATTCTTTATATACTGTGCTGAATGCCTCTTTCCCTAATACGGAGAAATCGGAAATGTTGTTGATGAGCCTGGATATGGCGGGCGTATGTGTATCTGGCGGCAGTGCCTGTTCCAGTGGAGCCAGTGTAGGCAGCCACGTAATCAGCTGTATTGCTCCGGGTAGCAACAGGGTACCGGTACGTTTCTCGTTCTGCAAACACAATAGCAAAGCAGAAATCGATACAGTAATCGCAAAACTGAAAGAGATTTTAGCTCAGGCTTAATAGCCTCAGCCGTTTTTATTATAATTATTCCGTCATCAATTTTATACATTTGGTCAGCAATTTATAGCAATTGAAAATCAAGCATTTAAGGACGATCGTAACATTAAAAAATAGCCCGGGCGTAGTCTATACGCGCCGCTATCTTAAAAATGCTTATGATAAGACTATAGAGACAAATGCACAATTAAAACATCAGTCGCTTCAATTTTTGCCCTTTTTGCTGGCTTCCCTGATCACAGGTGTTGTCGCGTTTTTATACAGCAAAGTATTTAGCTATTCCGAATCCCTTTCGGTTTATCTCTATCATCAGAACAAATACCTTATTTTCCTGATCACACCGGTTTGCTTTTTGCTTTCCTGGTGGTTGGTCAAGCGCATGGCGCCTTATGCCAAAGGCAGTGGTATTCCGCAGGTGATGGCGGCCCTAGAGTTGACCAACCCCAAAGACAATGCCCTGATCAGCCGTTTTCTAAGCCTGAAGATTATCCTAGTCAAGATTGTATCCAGTGCCATAAAGATTATCGGAGGTGGTATCGCGGGTAGGGAAGGCCCCACGATTCAAATTGCCAGTTCTATATTTTACCAGGTACATAAATGGCTACCCAAATGGTGGACACCCATTTCGCAAAGTAATATCCTGATCGCGGGGGCCGCCTCGGGGCTTGCCGCGGCCTTCAATACCCCTTTGGGCGGCATCATTTTTGCCATAGAGGAATTATCAAAATTCCATGTAAAACACTATAAATCGCCGCTGTTTATCGCCGTAATTGTTGCGGGGCTTACCGCACAGGGACTAGGTGGCTCTTATCTTTATTTAGGTTATCCCAAATTAGCTACCGACGAATGGTTACTGATCATCGTAGTGGTCTTAACGGCTATCGTTGCCGGTTTCTTCGGCAGCAAAATGTGTGTGGTCCTGTTAAAAGTGATACAGTTTTTCGGGAAGATCAAAAACCAGTTCAGGCAAATGGGTGTGGTTGTATTCTGTGGGCTCTTTGTGGCGACCTTTATCTTCTACTTTGGCACAGAAGCGATGGGCTCCGGTAAAGAATTAATGGAACGTACCTTATTTACCTCCGATAAAACGGTAGCCTGGTATCTCCCTTTTATCCGTATGAACGGATTGATCGCCTCCTTTAGTTTCGGAGGTGCAGGAGGTGTATTTGCCCCTTCTTTAAGCTCAGGTGCATCTATTGGGGCGCTGATCGCACAAATCACCCATTTTTCGGGACCAGATGCCAACCTGCTGATCCTGATCGGCATGACGGCCTTCCTTACCGGCGTCACCAGAGCACCTTTTACCTCTGCCATTATTATTTTTGAAATGACGGACCGGCATAGTGTTATTTTCTTCCTGCTGCTGGCGGCTATTATCGCCAACCTTATTTCCAGCTTCGTGGATAAACATTCCTTTTACGACCGTCTTAAGGAAAATTATCTTCGGGAAGTACGTTAAAATTGAGTTGAGGGCGCAGAAACGTCTCATATAAATCGTTAATATTGTAAACGATAAAATACAAATCCATCAAATCCAGAATAATGAGAAAATCGGTATTAGGCCTTGCCTTTGCAGTATTAAGCCCTTTTATGCTTTGGGCACAAGGTATCCAGTTTGAAGAAGGAAGCTTTTCAGAAGCATTAGCCAAAGCCAAAAAAGAAAATAAAATTGTTTTTGTAGACGTGTACACCACCTGGTGCGGCCCTTGTAAGAAGATGGCTAAAGAATTTTTCCCTACTAAAGAGGCCGGTGATAAATATAATACCCATTTTGTCAATTATAAAATAGATGCCGAAAAGGGCGAGGGTATCGGTGTAGCCAAGAAATACAAGGTAGAGGGATACCCGACAAACTTATTTATCAGACCAGATGGCTCTATTGTTTATACCAAGATGGGCATGAGCGACCTGAATGCTTTTTTGGAAAATGCTGACATTGCGCTGGCAGAGCAAAAAGATCCGCTGAAATGGGAAGATTATGTGGTAAAATTAAAGAAAGGCAATAGCGACAAAACCTTTATTACCCAATATCTTCAAAAAGCGGAGCGTCTGGGTAAAAACAGCGATGAGGCAATCAACATTTATGTAGCTAAATACATCAACCAACAAAAAATAAGTGATGAAGATTTGAATTTTCTACTGGACAATACCCATACAGTGGACAACAAAGCATTTCCTATACTGGCGGCCCATGCCGATCAGGTTGATGCATTAAGAAAGAATATCGCTCCCAATTTCTTTACCTATTATACCCAAAACCTTTATAATAGTACGGCAGACAAATTGGGTAAGAACAAAGAAGAAAACAGATTTGAGGAGTTAATGAAGCCCTTAATCGGGAAATACAGTAAATTACCGGAAAGCGATTTACTCTTCTATAAAGGTAAATTCTACGAAGCGATGGGAGATGAGGCAAAGATGAATGCCTTTATGAAAGAAAAAGCCAATTATTATACCAACAAATCGGATCAGGCTTACGACAAGGAGAATTATATCCGAAAAGAAGAAACGCTGTTATCGATCAAACAACAAATGATTGCCAATAAAGTACCAGAAGCACAACATCAGCAACAAATAGATGTGACACTGGAACAAAATCCCAGTATACTTAGCATTGCTTCCATGAGTGCGGCTTCAGAATTAAACCAGATCGCCTGGGGTATCTATGAACAAGAAAAGAAAGCACAGTATAAAGATGCACTTAAATGGTCTAAGCGTTCGCTGGAGCTGATTGGTTCCGATATTAAAAACCGTGCCGCATTTATCGATACCTATGCGCATTTGCTATTTGTAGACGGGCAAACGGAAGAAGCCATTAAACAACAATCAGAAGCCGTTGAAGGCCTGAAACAGGCCGGGATTACAGAAGGGATTGAAGATTTTGAGCAGACTCTGCAGTCCATGAAAGATGGTAAACTGTAATCTGAATCAGTAAATTATAGCAAACGTCAATATGAGCTTCATATTGGCGTTTTTTTAGCGCTCGGATATAAGGGCAAATCGCTTATTTGATGTACTTTCGCAGTATGGCTAAAATATTTCTAAACAAGAAGATCAGCAGTAGAATTGCAGACGGGCATCCCTGGATTTTTAACAACGAGATTGGAGACGAGGAAGGCGCTTATGAAGCCGGAGATATTGTAGATGTATTTTCTTCTAATGGTTCTTTTGTTGGTAAGGGATATATCAATCCTTTATCTCAAATAAAAGTGCGGTTACTGACGCGTAAGCAAGAATCGATAAACGATGATTTTTTCCTGCATAAAATACAAAATGCATGGGCCTATCGTCAGCGCATGGGTTATGTAGAAAACTGCCGTTTGATCTTTGGTGAAGCGGATGGTCTTCCGGCCTTGATCATCGATAAATTCAATGATTATTTTGTGATCCAAACCATGGCTCTGGGTATTGAGCGTTGGAAAGGATCGATTGTAAAGGCCTTAAACACAATATTTTCCCCTAAAGGTATATATGAGCGTAATGACGTTCCGGTAAGAGAACTGGAAGGTATGGAGCAGATAAAAGGTTTCCTGAGCGATCCTTTCGATACCAATATCATCATCAATGAGAATGGTTTGAAATTCCATGTCGATATTGTAAACGGACAAAAGACGGGTTATTTCTTGGATCAGCAGGATAATCGCCGGTTCATTGCTCCTGTTGTAAAAGATGCGGAGGTTTTAGAAGCCTTTTGTTATACGGGTACTTTTGCCAATCATGCCGCCAAATATGGTGCCAAGAGTGTATTAGGACTGGATATCTCCGATAAAGCAGTGGATACTGCCCGCAAAAATGCGGCGCTCAATGGGTATAGCGATATTTGTTCCTTTGAATGTGTGAATGCCTTTGATGTCTTGAAGAAATGGGTAAAAGAAGGAAAACGATTTGATACGGTGATGTTGGACCCTCCCGCATTTACCAAAAGCCGTGCGAATATTCAAAAAGCCATAACCGGTTATAAAGAAATCAACCTGAGGGGTATGAAACTCCTGAAACCAGGCGGTTTTTTAGTTACGGCTTCCTGTACCAACTTAGTACCGCCCGATATGTTCCTTAAAACGATTGAAGCAGCTGCCAAAGATGCCCGCAAACAGATCAGACAGGTAACCTGGCAAACACAAGCCGCCGATCATCCGATCGTATGGAATGTACCCAATACACAATATTTGAAATTTTTAATAGTAGAAGTTAATTAAGATGTCGTCCCGGGAACAAATACTGACCTGGCTGGAGAGCGTGACTGACCCTGAGATTCCAACGGTAAGTATCGAGGAAATGGGCATTTTACGCGATGTCCGGACCGGAGAAGCCGGTGAAGTGACCGTCACCATCACCCCGACCTATAGCGGCTGCCCTGCTATGGATGTAATCGCAATGCAGATCAGGATGACCCTTCTGGGCAGAGGGCTAAAGACCGTACACATTGAGCAGTCCTTAAGTCCTGCCTGGACCACCGACTGGATTACGGAAAGTGGTAGACAGAAAATGCATGCCTTTGGTATTGCACCTCCGGTACGCAAAGCAAAAGATGATTTGGCTTTGTTTGAAGAAGATGAAGTGCCTTGTCCAAAATGTGCTAGCGTCCATACAGAGTTGGTCAGCCGTTTTGGCGCCACCAGCTGCAAATCGATGTACCGCTGCCTGGATTGCAAAGAACCCTTTGAGCATTTCAAATGCCACTAATATTCTATACAGTATAATTCAAAAAATCAGTTTATGATATATGCATTTAAAGGTTTTATACCGGTGGTACACCCAACGGCTTTTGTGCACCCTCAGGCAATTGTGACCGGCAATGTGATTATAGGAAAAGACGTTTATATTGGTCCCGGAGCGGCTTTACGCGGAGACTGGGGGGGCATAGAAATTGCCGATGGTTGTAATGTGCAGGAAAACTGTACCATACATATGTTTCCCGGAGTAACGGTCAAACTGGAGGAAAGTGCGCATATCGGGCATGGCGCGATAATACACGGTGCCCATATTGGCAGAAACTGCCTTATCGGGATGAATGCCGTGATCATGGATGATGTAGTCATCGGGGAGGAGAGTATCGTAGGCGCTTTATCCTTTATCAATGCCAATACGATTATTCCCCGCAGAAGCCTGGTGGTGGGCAACCCCGCTAAAATAATTAAAGAAGTAAGTGACGATATGATTGCCTGGAAAACAAAAGGAACACAATTGTACCAAAGCCTGCCTAAAGATATGCAGGAGCATTGGCAAGCCTGCGAACCCTTAAGTGAGTTGCCGGTAGATCGTCCCAATCAGGACATTCTTTTTGAAACCTGGAATACAATAAAAGGGAAATAAGTTTCTATCGCCCTTTAGAATGGAGTAACGTGAAAGGAGAAATCTAAAACAATTCTGAAAAGATGTCTCCTAACGTCGACAGGACAAAACTAAAGTGGTAAACCTTACTCTGCTTTGGAATGAGGATCATCTATTTACCCGTCCAGAAAAGCTGGTATAATTTAGGGCATAATACTTGCATGGTCGCAGGAACCTGCTCTCTCCAGGTAATTTCTATCGGAGGATAATGCTCTTGTGTCGTTTTAACCTGTGTATAGTCGATATAATCATCCATCTCTTTTTGAGTGGTCTTTTTAAAGGCTTCTGCAGGTAATGTTGCCAAGGCTTCAAAGTCGAATGCACTATTGATATTGTCCTGTACTGCATAAGCGATATCATCGGCATGGCTTATACCCAAATCAAATATTTTCTTACCCCTGGTGATAAGCCAATACCGGAAAAAGGTAAAATCTTCTTCTCCACATCCCCCTTTCATCAGATAGGCTGCACACCATAGGCTTCCATTATAAGCATCAAGCAGTAATTGATCCGTTTTTAATTTAAAACCGATCAGCTGTTCCGGACTAAGCTGCGCTAAAGTATCGGATAGAAATTCTTCCTGTTCTTCCTGTGCCGTACTTTGTAATAGGGATTGATTAATGATCTCCCAATAGGCAAGCTCATTCATCACCGGAGCAATTTTACCCGGGGGTAAAGCCATATTTCCGGGTTTGGCCTGGGCATAGCCCTTAGCAGAAAGTAAGAAAAAAGCCATAAAGATAAGCCCATACCGGAGCCAATTGACTATAGGATACATATAAGCGTTTTGTATTTTGAACAGGATAATAGTTGGAATAAGGGCTATAAATATAACCGATAATTTTATGTATTCATAGTAATTATACAAAAAAATAGGGTATGCCTGTGCATACCCTATGTAACCATTATCTTTCTTCGTTTATTTACCGAATTTCACTTTATAATCTTCAATCGATTTTGCCAGAATTTCACGGGCTACATCTACACCGTGGAAATCTTCGATTACCACTTCTTTGTTTTCAAGACGTTTGTACTCCTCAAAGAATTGTTTTACCTCTTTCAATAAGTGGGCCGGCAATTCGCTGATATCATTAATATGGGCTACGCTCATATCTTTGTCACATACTGCAATCAGTTTATCATCTGCCTCTCCCTGATCAACCATACGCATTACACCAATGATTTTTGCAGAAACGATACACATAGGGTGAATATCAACCTGAGATAATACTAAGATATCCAGTGGATCATTATCATCACAAAAAGTTTGCGGTATAAAGCCGTAGTTGTGCGGGTAGTAAACAGAGTGGTACAAAACCCTGTCTAAACGCAGCATCCCGGAATCTTTATCTAATTCATATTTCGCTCTGGATCCTCTGGGGATCTCGATAATTGCGTCTACGATTTCAGGCGCTTTATCGCCGTAACTCACATTGTGCCAAGGATTGAATTCCATATTTTTCTTTAAAAATTTTTGCAAAAGTAATAAAGTATTGTCAATATATTTATTCTGAGTAAATTATTTCAACTCTGGTTTTTCATCAGCCAGATTGGGTAGATACGGATTATCTTTTTTCCACATCTCAAAATTCCTGATGGCTTCTTTAAACTGATTAGACCAGGCAGCAAAGTTCTGAGAACTCTCTACGGCACCGAATAACCATTGGTTATAAGCATTAAAATGCCCGTTTTTGATAATTTTGGTCTGATAAGTAAACAATGATTGGGGGTAGGTACGGGCAAAATTACTATTCCAGTATACCAAAAAACGGGTACGCAACATGGTAAGGTTGTCTACCGTAAAGCCATCGCTGATAGTAGAAATATTGGTATTAATGGCTTTTTTATAAGCCGAAGCGAAATTGCGGCTTTCTTTTTTACTACTGTTTTCGCCATTAAAACCGGGCAGGGACTTATCTTCCGTCTGAGAAAATATTTTCTTATACCCATCAAGCAGCATTTTTTTCATGTCTACCGTTTTGGCGGTATAAGGCTCCAGGTTGATAAAAATTTCTGCATAAATTACCGCCCACATAAAATCATTATTCTGGTATAAAGCCTTAGCAGCATTATAATAATTGGTAGGGTAGTAGGGATCCTTTTTAATCCCGTTATTCCACTCCTTCAAGGCCGTATTGTTACTTTTGGCATCTGCAATCAGCAAATTACCTTTGGTATTGTATAACACCCCGGAATTTGGATATTTATCCAAACCGCTTGACACAATCTTTTTCGCTTTGGTGATATTGCCATTAGCTTGTTCAATTACGGCTGCTATCTGAAAAGTCTGTTCATCCGCAGCAGCAGAGTTCAGTACCGGTTCTATCGTTTGTTTGGCCGATTCAAAGTCTTTTTTCAGGAAGTAGGTATAAGCAAGATCCCGGCGCAAAGCAACATTGTCCGGCGCCATACGGATGGCCTGCATATACATGGCCGCGGCATTATCATAATCATTTTTAGATAAAAAATTTCCGGCGCTGGTGATGATCTGTTGTAATTCGGGTGACTGGTCTCCGATCTGGGCACTGCTAGTATTGGGATATATAAAAACGCTTAAAATAAACGCGAGCAATATTCTTTTCATCTTCAAAATTTGAACAAATTTATTTCATTTTTTATTAATGAAGGGTCTTTTCTAGTGCTTAAGAGCAAAGAGCGTATTAAATAGCTTACAATTCTCTTTTCGCAGCCGGGCAAGCAATCTAAATAATCTATTGGAGATTCCTCCTATTGTCGGAATGAGCAGAAAAGGAGTATGCCCTAAAATAATATAAGGAATCAACCAAAAGTCAATTCCTTATATTTAGAGCTTATCATACTATTTACTTATTTCAAATTCAAACGGAAGCCTGCATAGATATTACGCCCCATACCGGAACCCCATACCAAAGAGGCATCAAAGTTGTTTCCAAATGGATTTTGTGCATCTACAATTAAGGGATGTTGCATGATGTTCCCGATATTTTCCATACCCAGGTATACTTCATATTTGCTATCCTTAAATGATTTATTGATCTGTGCATTCATCATCCAATAGGTAGGGGAATAATCGGAACCATGAATATGCTGGGCATGTTCGTTGTACCGTTGCGGTACGCGCTTCGCGCCGATCCATTGTACGGTATAATCAAATTTCCAGTTGTTCTTGGTTTCGTATCCGATATTGGCAAATGCTCTTTGTGCCGCCACAAGGGGTTTTTCCTTTGATCCGGAAACATAATCTGTTTTAATATCATAAAAACGATAGGCCAAACGGATATCCAGGTTTCTGATCAGTTCATAGTCTACTTGTGCCTGAATACTATGGGAGTAAGACTTTCCGTCAAGGTTATAAAAGTTAACGGCATTATACTGCTCCATATCCACCACAATCTGGTTGGTGAAATTGGTAAAGTAATAATCGATCCCGAAAGTACCATCTCTGTAATTCAACCGGAATTTCTGTGTCAGGTTCAAACCCATATTCCAGGCTACTTCCGGTTTAAACGGATAGGCGCCGCTTTGCATGGTATTGATATCCGTCCCATTCAGTTGGAAGGCCCTGGAAGAAGCCATAAAGCCCATGTTCTCTGCCAGAAAGTTAGCCGTTCTTTGTGCCCTGCCTATAGACGCACGGATAGCCGTATTTTCTGCAGGGGCATAGCGCAGGTGCAGTCTTGGCGTCAAAAACGCTCCGAACAGGTTATGGTAATCTGCTCTTAAACCCATCACTGCATTAAACTTGGTCAGGTATTTATAGGCATATTCTACAAAAGCACCGGGCACAACTTCGGTTCTGTTTAAAGGTGTATTGTTGAACTGTTCTTTATACTTATCGTATTGCGCACTTGCCCCAAACTTGATGATATTATTGGTATTATTGATAATAGTTTGGTAGATATAGTTGGCATAGAAACTCTGCTGGCTACCATCATAAGTACGGGCACCATAGCGGTTGCTTTGATCATGAAAAACACCGGAAAGCTGCAGCCCCATACTCTTATAAGGCTTATTTGGAAATACTTTCCCGATCTTAGCCCAGGTCTCCAAACGGTTTACCTGATTTTCATAGCCCCAGGCATTACCCACGACTTGCGGCGTTCCTTCGGTATAGTTTTTCTGTCCTCCCATCATATTCAGAACCACTGCCTTAAAACCCCCTTGAATTTCGAGGCCATTATCTCCGAAATAAAACCAGCGGTTGCTTCCGACAAAGTTAGTACCCATAGGATTGTCCAGGAAGTTATCTCCATTCATATCCACCTTCATCCAATCCGATCTGCCATGCAATAATACACTGGTACTTAAATGTTTGTTGAAACTATGATTATATACAAGATTCCCTTCTGAACGGCCTTGTGTGCTTTGATAGCCATTGATGAGCCATTTGGGCGATTTATCTTCAAAAGGTTTCACCCATTCTACATTAATCTGTCCGGCGGTACCTTCAAAACCATTTACCACACTACCGGTACCTTTACTTAATTGCATACTTTCTACAAAAGTACCCGGTGTAAAGCTGAGGCCGGTAATGGCCGCAAGCCCTCTGATATCGGGGATATTTTCTCTTGTAAACGTGGTGTAGGCACCAGCCAGACCCAACATTTGGATCTGCTTATACCCGCTTACCGCATCGGTAAAGCCGACATCAACAGAGGGGGTTGTCTCAAAGCTCTCACTAAGGTTACAACAAGCCGCTTTCATGAGTTCATTGCTGCCGATCTTTTCTACTTTGAAGGCTCCGGTAAGGCCGATCTCCGTCGTTTTTCTACGACTCACCACATCTACGATGTTGAGCTCCTTTCCGGTAGTGTGGCTTTCTTCTTTAAGTAAAACCTGTATTGGTGTCATACTGTTATTTACAATAGACAGGGTATCATTTAGGTAACCCATGTATCGAAATACAAGCTGCTGTTGTTCTTCAGGCAAGCTTATACTAAAGTTGCCGTTTTCGTCAGAAACACTATGATGCTTGCCATCAAGGCTACTGATGGTCACGCCAATCATTATTTCTTTATTTTGAGCATCAGATACCACACCCGTAACGGTTTTCAGCGTTGCGGTTTGCTCCAATTTGCTATCCTGCGCAGATGCAAAATGAAAAGTACCCAAAAGGCTTCCTATAAAGACCAATCGAAATATAAACGGTTTAGGCATTAATGACTGCATTCAGCCCCATCGTTATATGCGCAGCATGAAGGAAGTTTTTTATATTTTTCTTTGTCGGCGACTACATTACCGGCATCATGACCCGTATGGGCGATGCTTTGTTCAATCTTATCGAGCGTCGTTTTATCCGCGTTGTAGACTACTTTTAATTCCTGCGTTTTCACGTCCCAGTCGGCACGTTTTACACCTTTGATGTAGGCAGCGTCCTCGATGCGTTTTTTACACATACTACACACGCCTTTCACCTTAACGGTTTCAGATTTTATTTTGGAAGTTTCCTGGGCAAAGCCAGAAGAAGATATGCTGAGCGTACCGATAGCCATCATGGCTATAAAGAGATTTTTCATTCTTACAATATATTATGGTTCTTAAAGATCATGTCGTTCATTTTGGAAAAAGGAACATGATCATCCATAATATACAATACGCTGAAATAATTTATAAAGGGGAATTGCCTGCCAGAGCCCATCGGGCGGGGCATTGGCAAAATAAGATAAATGTTGTGCTGTACCGGTTAAGTGCAATGCCTTAGGCACCTCATAAGCAATTAGCGGCAGCGGTAATGCTGTCTGCAGTGATTGTAAGTTAGAAGCTGCTTCGGTATGCTGATGATCTGCACTAACCTTAAAACTAAGTTCTACATTATCACAACAACTTTTAGCAGATTGTTTAACCTCTTCTGTAGCACCTTTCGCCGGTTTATTTTCGGCATCATCGCTGCAACAACAAGAAATGCCTTGCTTGCTAAAACTTACCGAAGAAATATTATCGCCGCAAAAATGCATCTGCATCACCGATCCAGAAACGGACAGGCTATACAGGAATAACATTAATATGGCGAACGATTTTTTCATTGATTGAAGCGAAATTATGTAATAAAAATTTGATTATCTATTCTTTAATCGTGTATATATTGAATTTTATAAATTTTTAACTAATATACTTATTGTATTTTTGCCGTTTAAAATATTTTGATATGCATACAGAAGAGTGGGAAGACGAAGAATTACCGGAATCGGAGGTAGAGGAGAAGGAACTGACAGAACGTTTGAGAATTATTGTAGATAAGGGCCAGGAGCCTTTAAGGGTAGACAAATTTGTTATGAATCGTGTGGAAGGTGCGACCCGTAATAAGATCCAGGTAGCGATTGATGAGGAAATGGTTTTGGTGGATGGCAAGCCGGTTAAAGCAAATTTCCGGGTAAAACCGGGTATGGAAGTGGTAATCTTCGATAACAGAAGACCAGACCGTACCGACATTATTCCGGAACCGATGGATCTTGATATTGCTTACGAAGATGATGATGTACTCGTAATTAATAAAAAGGCCGGTATGGTGGTACACCCCGGTAGCGGTAATTACTCCGGTACTTTGGTAAACGGAGTGGCCTGGTATTTGAATCCCGAAGAAGATAAAAACAGGATTATAGACCTACCCAGAGTAGGCTTGGTACACCGTATCGATAAAGATACCAGCGGGCTGATTCTAGTGGCCAAAAATGAAGCAGCAGCTAAACATTTGTCCCTGCAATTTCAGGAACACACTATACATAGAAGATATATTGCGCTGGCATGGGGACATTTTGAAAGTCCGGAAGGAACCATTACCGCTAATATAGGACGCAACATGCGTTTTAGAAAAAAAATGGATGCCTTCCCGGATGGAGATCATGGAAAACATGCAGTAACCCATTATAAAGTACTGGAAGAATTCCATTATGTGTCTTTGCTGGAATTCAGACTGGAAACGGGTCGTACCCATCAGATACGCGTACACAGCAGGTTGATAGGGCATCCTTTATTTAACGATGAAACTTATGGTGGTGATCGTATTGTAAAAGGAACGGTCTATTCCAAATACAAGCAATTTGTCGATAACTGTTTTAAAATATTACCGCGGCAGGCCTTACATGCTAAAGAATTGGGATTTGTACATCCTGTAACGGGCGAAAATATGTTGTTCACTTCTGACATACCTCTAGATATGGAACAGGTGATCGAGAAGTGGCGCAAATACATTGTAAAAGAACAATAATCATAAGGATGAACATAAAAGGTTTAAAATATATTCTATTCTGTTCCGCTGTGCTTGCGGGCGCGCAAAGCTTTGGTCAAATCAGCAACCTGATGGAGGAACAGGATGTCCGCTCCTTAAGAAATGAAAAAGATGCGTTGTACTTCAGTTTATACAGTAATAACTTTTTTAAGAATAATGAATATTTTCTGAATTCCGTAAGTGGTTATACTTTATTTGGCACACAAAATGTGATGGCATTGACCTATAAACCGAACAAGATTTTAAGCTTGCAGGGTGGGGTATACCTTAAAAAAGATTTTGGTACGGAGGGTTTGGCTAAAGTGGCCCCTTATTACAATCTTAGCTTAAGCAAGAATGGCTATAGCCTTAGTTTTGGTAATTATGGCGGCCATATCAATCACCGGATGCTTGATCCGATGTTTGGTTACGAACGATTGATGACCAACTATTTGGAAAACGGGATACAGCTAAAGGTCAATAAACGGTCGATCTATTCCGAACTTTGGATTGATTGGGAAAAGCAGCAATATTATAATGTAAATTATAACGAGCGGTTTACCATAGGAAACAACACCCGTCTGAGGATATTCCATGAAGGTGGCACGAGCCTAAGCATCCCCGTACAAGTGCTGGCCAGTCATAACGGCGGACAATTGGATACTACAAATTCACCTACCGTAACATTATTCAATGCTGCAGTGGGTCTGGATATTACCCAAAAAATCAGTTCCCGGACCATTAAAAGTATCGGGTTGAATGCCTATTATCTTTATTATAAAGATCTGGCAGGGAATAGTGATCTTGCGTACAAAAACGGTTCGGGTATGTACGCCAACCTGAATGTACAGTTTCAAAAAGGATTTTATGCTACAGCAGGGTATTGGCAGGGAAAGCAGTTTATTGCGCCTAAAGGCGGCGTCCTTTTTCAATCCTTGAGTTATAATCCCGGTAATCCCGATCTGCTTACACCCGATCGAAAAATGGTCATGCTCGGACTGGCTTATCAGAAAAAAATAATGCCCCAAATGACTATTGATGTACGGCTGGAACCTTTCTATGATATTGGAAATAAGCGACTTGACTACTCCTACGCACTATTCCTGACCTATCAGCCTCATTTTTTACTAAAGAGAAATCTGCAAGAACCATAACAGAACCCGATTCCGGGTTCTTTTTTTATTGAGGGATTCCCCTTATAATTTAATATTAAGATAATTGCATTTTTTAAAACCATTAACTACCTTTACATTTCGTTAACACTATATAGTGTCTAAACGAAGAGAAGCCCCTACCTATTTTAAAAGTAAATCTATAATGTTATGAAACGAATTTTCACGTCCGTATTCGTACTCATGAGTGTGGCATTTTCTGCCAAAGCACAATTGGGGATGACGGTTAAAGACACCACGGTCTGTAAGACAACGACCTTTAATGTATGTGCCACGCCACCTGCCAGTACACTTCCGAACATTGACATGGATGACAAGTTTTCTTCTGCAGTTGATATCGGTTTTCCATTCACTTTTTACGGACAAACGTATACGCAGTTAGTCATCTCAGACAACAACTTTGTGTCCTTCAATACCGGACTATCCGGTCAAATCAGCGAGTTTACTTATCAAAATGCGCTCAATGCCAATCAGCTGAACAATGTGATCATGTTCCCTTTTCAGGATCTGAACATCGCAACCAGCAATGGCATCATCCGTTATAAGACCACCGGAACGGCGCCCAACAGAAGGCTTATTATCGAATTTTGTAATGTAGGTTATTATACCTGTAATACTTTACTTACCACCAATCAGCTGGTTCTTTTCGAAGGATCAAATAATATTGAAATGCATATTGCACAAAAACAGGACTGTCCCAACTGGCCCATCGGCATTAGCTTAGGTAAGGGGGTACAAGGTGTTCGTGCAAACACAAATGCTTCGGCGGTCTTTGTAAACGGAAGAGGCCCCGCCAATGCTTCCTGGACCATCAGTGCTCCGGAAGCGACCCGCTTTACACCTTCCGGCAGTACCTATACGGTATCCAGTATTGGCTATACTTCAGAACCCTTCTTTAACCCAGGCGGAACATTCACCTGGTATAAAGGCAATAATACCCCGCCTTATGCCAGTACCAACTGTGTGAATATTACTACCGATCCGGCCACTAGTTATTATGTAGCAGTATATACCGGAACCATAGGTTGTAATTCCAATATACCTATGACGGCATCGGATACCGTATTTATCCACCATAATGTTACAACGGCACCTAAAACCCTGACCTATTGCCAAAACCAATTACCAACAACCTGGAATGGGATGAGTATCCCTGCAGGTACGACCAGTCAAAGCAATTATGATACCGTATTAGTAACCGGTACCGGCTGCGATACCAATTTCGTCGTGAGTCTTAATATTACACCTGCACTAAGTCCTGCCTTCACACAGGTAGCCCCGATATGTGCCAATGGAGCGTTAAACCCTTTGCCGACAACATCTAATAATGGCATTCACGGTACCTGGACCCCCGCTTTGAACAATACGGCGACAACCACTTACACTTTTACCCCGGATAGCACTACTTGTGCACTTCCGGCAACCATGACAATACAAGTAAATCCCAATACACAACCGTATTTCGACCTAGTCACACCAAAATGTATCGGCTCCAATATTCCGCCCTTACCCACCACCTCTATTAATGGGATCACCGGTTCCTGGATACCCGCTACAATCAGCAATACGACATCTGGGACCTATATTTTTTATGCCAATGCCGGGCAATGTGCTCTGCTCACCTCGATGAACATACAGATTAATAACAATACGGTGCCTGCTTTTACCCAAGTACCACCCATCTGTATCGGGCATCCTTTAGCACCTTTACCGACGATTTCCAATAATCAGATTACCGGTACCTGGTCGCCGGCCATTAATAATATGGCTACCACCACCTATACGTTTACACCGGATACCGGACAATGTGCCGCCAGTACGACCATGACCATACAGGTGTTGCCGGTCATTACCCCTAGCTTTAATCAGGTGCCTCCGATCTGCGTCAGCGGAACGATAAATCCCTTACCGACCACTTCATTAGAAGGCATTACCGGTACCTGGTCTCCGGCTATTGACAATACGACGACGACGACCTATACCTTTACCCCAAATCCGGGACAATGTGGGGAACCCACATCAATGACGATTGTTGTACATCCCAATACAATTACGCCTACCTTCAACCAGATTGCTTCTGTTTGTTATGGCAGTGCAACAAATCCATTACCGGCTACGGCGACAAATGGTATTAGCGGAACCTGGTCGCCAACCTGGAATAACACCGCATCCACTACTTATACCTTTACCCCAACACCCGGACAATGTGCAGTAAATACCACTATGACGGTATCTGTCGACAGTGTGGTGCCTAATTTCGGTGCAATTGCTCCTGTATGTTTTGGCAGCACAACAAATCCATTACCGACAACCTCAACAAATGGCATCACCGGTAGCTGGACCCCCGCATTCAATAGTACCGCAACCACAACGTATACATTCACTCCGAATGCAGGACAATGTGCCGTTGGTACTACAACAACGACTGTTACTGTAAATAGCATTACACCTGCATTTACACAAGTAGCGCCTGTTTGTCAGGGTGCGATGATGAGCCCTTTACCAACCACTTCAACGAATGGCGTTACGGGTACCTGGTCGCCTGCTTTGAATAATACCACTACAACTACATATACCTTTAGCCCAACAGCGGGACAATGTGCGACTGATGTGACGATGACCATAACTGTAAACGGGACGACCCCAGTATTTACACAGGTGGCACCGGTTTGTGCAGGCGCAAGTTTAAGTCCGCTACCCACTACCTCGACGAATGGCGTTACCGGAACCTGGGCTCCGGCGATAAACAATACAGCAACCACCAACTATATCTTTACCCCAACATCCGGGCTTTGTGCTACAAATGCGAGCATGACGATTGTCGTTAATCCAAATGTAATACCACTATTTGCTCAAGAGCCTTCTGTATGCCTGGGTACTAAAGTAAATCCGCTGCCAACCACTTCCCTGAATGGCGTTATCGGTACTTGGTCGCCAATTGTAAATAGTAATGCCACCACTACTTATACCTTTACACCTGATTCCGGGCAATGCGGTACTAACGTAACGATGACCGTTGCCGTTAATCCGATTTTATCCCCGACATTTACGCAGGTAGCACCTATATGTGCCGGAACAAGCTTAGCACCATTACCCGATACGGCATCCAATGGTGTGATCGGTACCTGGTCACCCGCTTTAAATAATACCACAACCACTACTTATACCTTTACGCCCAATCCAAACCAATGTGCGGAACCGGCTTTAATGACTATAACCGTAAACCCAATCATTACCCCGGCCTTTACGCAGGTAAGCCCGATATGTGTTGGAGCGGCTTTGTCTCCTTTGCCAACCACTGCTACCAATGGTATAACAGGATCATGGGCTCCGGCTTTAAACAACACGGCTACCACCACCTATACCTTTACCCCAACAGCGGGGCAGTGTGCGGCAAGTACCACCATGACCATTACCGTGGGGAATAATACCTTACCGACATTTACCTCTGTAGCACCAATCTGTGCTGGAGCTGCATTGGCTGCATTACCCACTACTTCAAACAATGGCATTACGGGTACCTGGACACCGGCCTTAAATAATACCGCAACCACGACCTATACCTTTACACCGACAGCAGGTATTTGTGCCACAAGTACCACTATGACCATTACAGTAAATCCGGTATTAAGCCCGGCATTTACGCAGGTGGCTTCTATCTGTTCTGGTGCTACGCTGACGGCATTACCGACTACTTCAACCAATGGCGTTACGGGTACTTGGTCACCGGCTTTGAATAATACGGCCACCACAACCTATACATTTACCCCGACAGCAGGACAATGTGCCAATACGGCAACAATGACCATCACGGTCAACCCTAATACGACACCAGCATTTGCGCAGGTAGCACCTATTTGTACCGGAGGCACACTGGCTCCTTTGCCAACCACTTCAACGAATGGCATTACGGGTACCTGGACGCCGGCTTTGAATAATACGGCCACCACCACCTATACCTTTACGCCGACAGCAGGACAATGTGCGGCAACCGCAACTATGACCATCAATGTGGGTAATAATACACTTCCTGTATTTACACAGGTTGCTGCGATCTGTTCAGGAGCTACCTTAACCGCATTACCAAGCACTTCAAACAATGGTGTTGCCGGTACCTGGTCACCGGCTTTAAATAATACGGCGACCACAACCTATACATTTACCCCGGCCGCTGGCGTTTGTGCGACCAGCACCACAATGACCATTACGGTCAATCCGATACTAACACCGGGCTTTACTCCTGTTGCGGCAATCTGTTCCGGAACCACTTTAACCGCTTTACCCACCACGTCGACAAATGGCGTTACGGGTACCTGGTCACCGGCATTGTATAATACGGCTACAACAACTTATACCTTTACGCCGGCTGCAGGACAATGTGCGACGACTGCTACCATGACCATCACGGTTAATCCGAATACGACGCCTGCATTTACACCCGTTGCACCTATTTGTACCGGTACCACATTGAGTCCTTTACCGACGACTTCCAATAATGGTGTTACGGGTACCTGGGCACCGGCTTTGAATAATACGGCCACCACCACCTATACCTTTACGCCAACAGCAGGACAATGTGCGGCAACCGCGACCATGACCATTCAGGTAAATAATAATACGCTGCCGACATTTACTCCGGTAAATGCAATCTGTTCCGGTGCAAGCCTTGCAGCATTACCTACGACCGCGACAAATGGGATCACCGGTACCTGGGCTCCGGCTTTGAATAATACTGCAACGACCACATACACCTTTACACCTGCGGCAGGGCAATGTGCGACCACCACAACGATGACCATTACGGTTAATCCGATTCTTAGCCCAAGCTTTACAGCAGTGGGACCGGTATGTGCCGGCACGCCTTTATCCGCTTTACCAACAACCTCAACAAACGGGGTTTCCGGAACCTGGGCACCTGCTATAAATAATATGGCGACAACGACCTATACCTTTACACCGGCAACAGGACAATGTGCGACCTCCACAACCATGACGATTACGATTACCCCAGGAACAACACCAATTTTTGTTCCCGTAAATCCGATATGTACCGGAGCCAGCTTAGCGGCATTACCGACTACTTCCACCAACGGAATTAGTGGTACCTGGTCACCTGCATTAAATAATACGGCAACAACGACCTATACCTTTACCCCGGCTGCAGGTCAATGTGCTTTACCGGCAACGATGATCATTACCGTTAATCCTAATATTACACCGGCATTCACTCAGGTCGCACCAATCTGTGCAGGAACGGCATTAGCCGCACTGCCGACAACTGCAAATAATGGAATAAGCGGTACCTGGTCTCCCGCGGTAAATAATATGGCCACCACATCCTATACCTTTACGCCAAATACCACAGGAGGACAATGTGTACTCCCCACAACCATGACGATTGTGGTGAATCCTTATCTGACGGGCAACAGAAATGCCAGTATTTGTGAAGGCAATAGTTATACGTTCAACGGTATTACCTATACAACAGCAATTAGCGGGGTAAAAGATACCTTGCCAAATGCAAATGGTTGTGACAGTATCATTACCTTAAACCTGAACATCAAGCCAAAAACTTACGGTATTCATACGGCGCTGATCTGCCAGGGAAGTAGCTATACTTTTAACGGAAATGTTTACACGATCTCTAATAATACGGCGAAGGATACATTGATCAACTCTTTAGGCTGTGACAGTATCATTACCCTTAATCTTACGGTAACGCCGGTTAATCCTATATTAACGAATCAAGCGCTTGCAGGATGTGGTAATGTTGTTTTCAAATCGGTAAACTATACTAACAATACAATTGTGAAGGATACGCTATACACCGCACAAGGATGTGACAGCGTTTACAGAACCACTAATATTACGGTATATCCGGAATACCATTACGGACTCATCATTGATACTTTTGGTTGTGATAAAGTGGTGTATAATGGCATTACCTATACAGAAAGTGTTTCCTTTAAAGATACCATACGTACCGTACACGGTTGCGATAGTATTATCAATAATGTGAATATCGAAATTGTAAAATTTGATCTTCAGGCAAGCATCAATCCCGAAGATCCTTATGAAGGAGAAGAGGTAAGGATACAGACTAATAGCGCTGACGGACAAGCCTATAATGTAATTTCCTGGACCCCAACCAGCTATTTTAACGACCAAACCAGCTTGTTCCAACAATTCCAGGCCAATACCGGCCAGCATGTTGTGGTTACGGGTGTGGGCAGAAGAGGTTGTAAGGATACAGCAGTCATTGATTTTAAAGTAAGGCCTTATACCCCTAGTGTAATCTTACCAAATGCGTTTACGCCCAATGGAGATGGTAAAAATGATGTTTTTGTGCCTGTGCTGGGCGTGGACAGAGGCTATCAGCTTACCGATTTCAGGATTTTTAACAGATGGGGGCAACTCTTATTTTCTACTACCCATATTAATGTAGGTTGGGATGGTACCTTCAATGGCCAGTTGCAAAGCCAGGATGTGTATTTCTACACCGTAACCATTATTTTCAGAGATGGTAGCAAAAAATTCTTCAAAGGAGATGTAACTCTTTTAAGATAAACTGATTATAATTTAAAAATGCCAATGCCCTGTAGGATTTTCTTACAGGGCATTGGCATTAACATTTTTTAACATAGCGATTTTTTTGTTATTTGCTTTTTTATTAATATTTTTAGATAAATTATACCTACCTAATTTACAATATTATATTAATTGCAAAATACCCCCCTATGAAAAAAATATTTTGTATTATCACCATACTCATGGTGCATTTATCTGCGCTGGCGCAAATAGGTATTTCCGTTAAAGATACTACTGTGTGTAAGGCAACAACATTTAATGTTTGTGCCTCCACGCCTTCCAATACCATATCGAATATCGGTTTCGATGATGAATTTTCCTCAATCGTCAATATTGGTTTCTCATTTACCTTTTATGGGCAAACCTATACACAATGTGTGCTCTCAGACAATAATTTCGTTTCTTTTAATACCAGCCTTGCCGGTCAGCGTAGCGAATTTAAATACTCCGATGCAATAGGTTTAGGAGAATTGAACAATGTTATTATGTTTCCTTTTCAAGATCTGTATGTGCCGGCAGGTAGCCCTACCATAAGATATATGACCTTAGGACAGGCGCCCAACAGAAGATTTATCATAGAGTTTTGTAAGGTGCGTTACTACAGTTGCAACAATTTAGAAACCACCAACCAACTGATCTTATATGAGACTTCCAATGTGATTGAGATGCACATTAACCGGAAAGATAATTGTGCCGGCTGGCCCACCTTTACGACCACAGGACAAGGAGTACAAGGGGTGAGGGCGACCACAAATGCTTCTGGTGTATTTGTTACGGGTCGTGGACCAAACAGTGCACAATGGACGGTAACGACACCGGAAGCAAAACGATTTACCCCAACGGGTTCTACACCTTCCTATACGGTTAGTAACATTTCTTATGCATCGGTCCCGTTCATTAGCCCGGGTGGAACGTATACCTGGTATAAAGGAAACAGTACCACTCCCTATGGCACGACAAACTGTATCAACATCACTACTGACACAGCAACAGATTACTATGTGGCCAAATTTACCGGTATTGCCGGCTGCGGCGCTACGGCCCCAACTACCTTGTATGATACGGTATTTATTAATTACCTGAATCCTTATATTCCCAAAACATTATCTTATTGTAGCAACCAGTTGCCCGCAACTTGGAACGGGATCACCATCCCGGCAGGAACGACCAGCCAGAACAACTATGATACCGTTTTAGTAGCAGGAGCCAATATTTGTGATACCAATTATGTGATTAACCTGAACATTACGCCCGCCCTTATCCCTGCATTTACACAAGTAGCACCTATTTGTATCGGAGCAACACTGGCTCCTTTACCCACAACTTCAAATAATGGTGTTACCGGTACCTGGGCACCGGCTTTAAACAATACCACCACCACAACCTATACTTTTACGCCAACGACAGGGCAGTGTGCCAATACGGCCACCATGACCATTACCGTAAACCCGATAGTAACGCCTGCTTTTACCCAGGTAGCACCGATCTGCACAGGAGCAAGCTTGTCTCCTTTGCCCACTACCTCCAATAATGGGATTACGGGTACTTGGGCGCCGGCGGTAAATAATACGGCTACCACAACCTATACCTTTACCCCAACGGCAGGGCAGTGCGCCAATACGGCTAGCATGACCATTACCGTTAATCCTAATATTGTACCCGTATTTACGCAGGTACCTGCGGTTTGTGCAGGCGCTACGATGACTCCTTTACCTACCACCTCGAATAATGGCATTACGGGCACATGGGCACCGGCGATAAACAATACCGCCACCACAACCTATACCTTTACCCCAACCGTGGGGCTCTGTGCCCCAACGACGACCATGACCATAACCGTAAATCCGCTAGTAACGCCTACTTTTACTCAAGTAGCGCCGATCTGTACCGGAACAACGCTCAATCCTTTATCTACCACTTCTAATAATGGCATTACCGGTACCTGGGCACCGGCATTAAATAATACGGCCACCACAACCTATACCTTTACCCCGACGGCGGGGATATGTGCTACAACCGCAACCATGACCATTACCGTCGATCAGCTAATTACACCTGCATTTACACAGGTAGCACCGATCTGTACCGGAGCCAGCCTGTCTCCTTTGCCCACTACTTCAAATAATGGTATTACGGGCACCTGGGCACCGGCATTGAACAATACGGCAACGACCACTTACACGTTTACCCCTACAGCAGGGCAATGTGCGGCCACAGCCACGATGACAATCAATGTTGGCAATAATGTCGTACCGGCATTTACCCAAATAGCTGCGGTTTGTGCCGGAGCAACAATGGCTGCTTTGCCCACAACCTCAACCAACGGTATTACCGGTACCTGGGCACCGGCATTAAATAATACGGCCACCACAACCTATACATTTACGCCTACGGCGGGTCTTTGTGCCACAACGACAACCATGACGATAACGGTAATGCCGATTGTTACACCTGTATTTACACAAGTAGCCGCAATTTGTGCCGGAGCAACGCTAGCGCCTTTACCCACCACATCAACCAATGGCATTACGGGTACCTGGGCACCGGCTTTGAATAATAACGCTACAACAACTTATACCTTTACCCCAGCGGCAGGGCAGTGCGCCAATACGGCTACCATGACCATAACCGTTGATCCGAATACGATACCGAGCTTTACGCAAGTAGCCCCTATTTGTGCCGGTGCAAGCCTGAATGCATTGCCCACGACTTCGAATAATGGTGTTACGGGTACCTGGACGCCGGCAATAAATAATACAACGACCACAACCTATACCTTTACGCCTACTGCAGGAATATGTGCGACAACCGCAACCATGACCATTACGGTCAATCCAATTATCACACCTGCGTTTACACAAGTGGCCGCAATATGTTCGGGCGCAAGCTTAGCACCATTACCCACCACATCCACTAACGGCATTACCGGTACCTGGGCACCGGCTTTAAATAATACGGCTACCACAACCTATACGTTTACGCCAACGGCAGGGCTTTGCGCAACGACGACCACCATGACCATAACGGTCAATCCGATCGTGACACCTACTTTTACGCCAATAGCCGCAATATGTTCGGGCGCAAGCTTAAGCCCTTTACCGACCACATCCACTAACGGCATTACCGGTACCTGGGCACCGGCTTTAAATAATACCGCTACCACGACCTATACTTTTACCCCTGCAGCAGGGCAATGTGCCACGACCACTACCATGACGATTACCGTCAATCCAAATATACTACCGGCATTTACCCAAGTGCCGCCAATATGTGTTGGTGGTGCCTTAGCGCCTTTACCGACCACATCCAATAATGGCATTACCGGTACTTGGGCACCGGCTTTAAATAATACCGCTACCACGACCTATACCTTTACCCCTACAGCAGGGCTATGCGCCACGACCACTACTATGACGATTAGTGTGGGCAATAATACCGTGCCGACCTTTAACCCGGTTGCTGCCATCTGTGTAGGAGGAACATTATCTGCCTTACCCACTACCTCTAATAATGGTATTGCGGGTACCTGGGCACCGGCGCTAAATAATACGGCAACGACGACCTATACTTTTACGCCTACAGCGACAGGGGCCTGTGTTACCGGAACAACCATGACTATTACGGTGAACCCGATTGTTACCCCAAGCTTTACCAATATCGCTCCTATATGCTCCGGAGCAAGCTTAGCCCCCTTACCGACGACCTCGCTTAATGGCGTTACCGGTACCTGGTCACCGGCTTTAAATAATACCGCTACCACGACTTATACTTTTACGCCAAGTGCCGGTGCCTGTGCAACGACAACAACCATGACCATCACCGTCAATCCAAATACAATACCTACATTCACACCCGTTGCACCCATTTGTGCAGGCGGTAACTTAACGGCCTTACCTACGACTTCGAATAACGGCATTAGCGGTACCTGGGCGCCGGCTTTAAATAATACCGCTACCACAACCTATACTTTCACGCCCAATGCCGGGGTTTGTGCGACACCTGTTACGATGACAATAACCGTTAATCCGAACATTGTGCCATCCTTTACACAGGTAGGGCCAATATGTACCGGTAATAGTCTCGCATCCTTACCACTCACGTCCAATAATGGCATTACCGGTACCTGGGCACCGGCACTGAATAATACGGCCACAACAACCTATACCTTCACACCAAGCGCGGGGCTTTGTGCCACCACAACCAGCATGACTATTACGGTAAATCCTTATCTGACCGGTACCCGGAATGTGCATATTTGTGAGGGCGCAACATACACCTTCAATGGTATTACCTATACGACTGCCGTTAGTGGCGTAAAAGATACGCTGGCCAATGCGAACAGTTGCGATAGTATCATCACCTTGAATTTGGCTTTCAATCCTAAAACCTATGGTATAAAGACCGCAACAATCTGTCAGGGTTCCTCCTATAGTTTTAATGGCAATATCTATACAACAGCCAATAATACGGCGAAAGATACGCTGGTGAATGTAAACGGATGTGATAGTATCGTGACCCTTAACCTATCGGTTATTCCTGTAAATCCAATTACACAAACACAAAATCTGAGAGATTGTGGCCAGGTGACGCACAATGGCACAACGTATACTTCCAGCACGGTCATAAAGGATACAATATATACTGTCCTTGGCTGCGATAGTATTTATACCACGACAAATATTACCGTCTTTCCGGAATATCATCTAACGAAAATTATTGATACTTTTGGATGTACCTCTTTGCGGTATAATGGAAAGACCTATACTACCAATACCACTTTTAGAGACACTATAAAAACGGTGAATGGCTGTGATAGTATCGAGCATACAGTAAATATCCATATCATAAACTTTGACCTGAGAGCAGACATTGACCCGGAATCGCCCTATGCCGGAGAAGAGGTTAAAATTGAAACCCGTAATACAAGCGGGCTGCCTTACAATATCATTTCCTGGAGTCCGGCTACTTATTTTAGTAATCAAACTGCTTTATCACAACGATTCCAGGCGACAACAGGGCAGAAGGTGATCATTACAGGAGTAGAAGAACATGGCTGTACCGATACTGCACTTATTAACTTTGAGGTCAGGCCTTATCGTACAGATGCAGTTATGCCCAACGCCTTTACTCCAAATGGAGATGGCCGAAATGATGTATTTGTTCCGGTGTTGGCTATAGACCGTGCCTACCAGCTGACTGATTTCAGAGTATTTAACCGTTGGGGACAGTTATTATTCTCTACAACACACCTGAATGTGGGTTGGGATGGTACTTATAAAGGAGAGCTGCAAAGCCAGGATGTATATTTCTACACGGTAAAAATTATCTTTTTAGATGGTACCACCAAATTCTTCAAGGGAGACATTACTCTATTAAGATAATCCTAAGCCAATCGAACGCTTTATCCTTAATTGACAATAAGTGATTACAATCACCTATAACTCAGGGTAGGGGGATTTAATTGGGGGAAATTAAGATTGGATTGGGCTTTCTGATAATTCTAAATTATCTTTGAAAATGTTGCCTCAGGGCAACATTTTCGTATTTAAAGCATAAATGATTTAGAGGAATTATGGAAAACAACATTTTACTATCTGTCAGAAATCTAAGTAAATCGTATGCGGCACATAAAGCTGTAAACGATATCAGTTTCGACATAGAAAACGGGAGTATTTTTGGATTGTTAGGGCCGAATGGGGCAGGGAAGAGTACCTTATTAAGAATGATCACCGGTATTTTTTATCAGGATTCCGGAGAGATTATTTTAGATGGTAAGCCTTTTCAGGGATTAAAGAATACGGAACTGATTGGCTATATGCCGGAAGAACGGGGGCTTTATAAGAAAATGAAAGTAGGGGAGCATATCCTTTATCTCGCACAACTCAAAGGGCTAAATAAAACAGAAGCACTGGAACGTGCTAAATACTGGGTGGATCGGTTGGAAATGAACAGCTGGTGGAACAAAAAGGTAGAAGACCTGAGTAAAGGGATGAGCCAGAAACTACAATTTGTAGCGACGGTAATCCATAATCCCAAATTACTGATCCTGGATGAACCCTTTAGTGGTTTAGATCCGGTGAATGCTAATGTAATCAAAGAAGAGATCTTCCGTCTGTCAAAAGAAGGCACCACCATTATTTTCAGTACCCACCGTATGGAACAGGTAGAAGAAATCTGTGATAAGATCGTCTTGATCAATCTCGGACAAAAATTATTAGACGGCAGCGTACAACAGGTTAAGCAGGATTATAAAGAGCATATCTTTAATCTTGAGTTGGCCCATCCGATGGCCAGCTTACCTGACAGGATCAAGGTACTGGACCAAAAAGAACACTTTTTGCGTTTCCAACTGGAAGAAGGCCGTTCCGCCAATGATATCTTATTGCACTTTATCCAGCAACAGAACAACATCATATCTTTTCAGGAACACTTACCCTCTCTGAATGATATTTTTATCAAAATAGTAGGGGCTACTCCAAATGCCCGACCATTCGATACCTTCTAATTTTATTAAAACATATTTTCCAATGAAAACAGGAATCATCATAAAACGCGAGTACCTTACCAGAGTCAAGAAACGCTCTTTTATCATTACCACACTTTTATTGCCTTTACTCTTTATTGCCTTTAGTGCTTTGACGACTTATCTGACCATGAAGAGCTCAAAGGTAAAAACAGTGACCATATTGGATGAGAGCCAATATTTCATCAATCATATCAAGTCGACCAAAAATGTTTCTTTTGAATTCAGTCATAAAAACCTGGATTCTTTAAAAAGGGAATTGAAAGATGGCGCCTTTGATGCCCTTGTATATGTGCCCGCGATCGATATCAATAAAAAAGAAACCCTGACTATTTTCAGTAATGAACAACCGGGTACAGAGGTAGAAAGCGAGTTGAAAGAGCAGATGAATGACCTCTTAATAAATGAACGCCTGAAAACGGCCGGAATCGATCAGGAGAAATATAAAGCAGCCAATGAAGCTACCATTTCCTTTGAAAACAAAGTAGGGCAGGAAGAGAAAAAATCAAATTCAGCCATCGCCAGCGGCATTTCAACTGTGAGCGGATTTTTATTGTATTTCTTTATGTTATTATACGGCATGAGCGTGATGCGCAGTGTTATGGAAGAGAAAACAAACCGTATTGCAGAGATCATTATCAGTTCTGTAAAACCATTCCAACTCATGATGGGAAAAATTGTTGGGGTAGCCTTGGTCGGTTTGACACAGGTGCTGATCTGGGTCGTCTTCCTGGGGGCAATCTTCTTTATTTTCAGCCCGATGATGACGGCCAAAATGAATATATCCGAAGCAGCACAAATAGCACAAAGTGCGCAGGGGGGCAATACTAAACTAGAAATGTTTAAGATGATCAGCAGCAGCCTGGGTAGTATCAACTGGCTGAGCATTGTTGCCTGGTTCCTGTTTTATTTCTTAGGAGGCTACTTCCTTTATGCCGCGTTATTTGCAGCTGTAGGCAGTTTGGTTAACGAAGACCAGCAGGATGCGCAACAGTTTACAACCATCATCACCTTACCGATCATTTTCAGTTTCTTCCTGATGACCGCGGTGATCAGAGATCCAAACAGTGGCATGGCTGTTTTCGGCAGTATCTTCCCGCTCACATCACCCATTGTGATGATGGCAAGGATTCCGTTTGGGGTACCTGCCTGGCAATTAATTGCCTCTGCAGTCTGTCTGGTTGTAGGTTTTATCCTGACGACTAAGCTCGCCGGAAAGATATACAGAACAGGCATCCTGATGTATGGTAAAAAAATTACCATGAAAGAAGTGGGTAAATGGATTTTCAGAAAAGGATAAACAGACATTCAAAAAAACAGTAACTTTAATTCAAAATTAGAAGCATCATATTATGGCTATACAACGTCCCTTTAACCTGACTAAATGGATCGACGAGCATCGTCATCTCTTAAAACCACCTGTCGGTAATCAGCAAGTCTACAAGCAAGTCGATGATTTTATTGTAATGGTCGTTGGCGGACCCAACAGCCGGAAGGATTTTCATTATAATGAAACCGAAGAATTATTTTATCAGCTTGAAGGTGATGTCGTGGTGCGGATTATAGAGGACGGAAAGATTGTACCCATTGAGATCAAGGAAGGCGATATGTTCTTATTACCAGCTAAAGTACCACATTCCCCACAACGTGGACCCAATACCGTTGGACTGGTGATCGAGCGGGTACGTCCCGGAGATATGCAGGACTCATTTGCCTGGTACTGCGAAAACTGTTCCCATAAATTATATGAAGAGTTTTTACCCGTTGGGGATATTGTGGCGCAGTTACCTCCGGTAATGAATGCCTTTTATGCCGATGAGCAAAAACGCACTTGTGACAAGTGTGGTACGGTAATGGCACCGCCAAAGAAATTGAGCTGATCTGAGTTTATAAGCATCTAAGTATAATAAAATAGGCTACACTTTGTGTAGCCTGTTTTACTTATACAATATTGGTGCATGTTGATATATCATTCGGTACTCCTGAATTTTTCTAAAGGTTTCAACAGGTGAAACGTAGTTAATATTTAAGTATCCAAAAACTCTATAATGATCACGGATGACAACTTTTACATAACCCATTTGCGCATCTACACTAATGCAGGCTCAGAGGGCAGGTACTTCAAGATTATAGCGGTTTATACAAAGTATTTCTTTGGATTTGCAGTAGGCGGCTAGTTCGCGCCTAATTTGATAATTGGTAAGTGATTTCATAATAGTAATGATTAACAACGTTTTTGATCATCACTACATAATTTATACTTAACATAATATAAATTATAGGACAAAACAACCTTTGTAAAAAAATTGGCTAAAAATTACTGGTAAGCCTAAAGCCGCCAAACTCGCCCCGTAGCCTCGTTATAGTCAAAAAATTCCGCAGGCTCAAACAATGGCGGCTTCTTAGCGGCTTCTGAGCACATAATTATTGAGCGCATCAAGGGCATTGGTACGAAAGATCCTTAGTGTTCATGTACAAAGCCAGTAAAACCCAGGTATTGGCATTGGGTTGGCTGTATGGGAAAACGCTGGTACTACAAGTTTCGCTGAGGTTTGAGCGTACATATAAATATATGTTTTTCCTGTGCGCTGGTAATTAATTGTTTTTTCTACTTTCACAGGTATGGTATTTTATTATTTCTCTATTTAACATAATGTAAAATCACACAATTTCTATCTTTTCCCTTTGAAACCGCTCTTGTAACGCCTCATACTTTTGCTCCTTAGCAATGGCGTTTGTGAGCCGGCCTTTCTCACAAATAATGTCTACCACATGGCCTATTTTGAAGCCGCTATCTTGCAGCCATTTACCACCGAGCCGCAGCACGGGATATGGTGTATTTCTACTCCCAAAGCGGTTGTACGATTTGCTGCAAATAGTAATGCGCCTTGTTGCAGGCTTTGTGTTGCGGGGTGTTGCGATCGTTTGCATAGGTTATCCTTTTTGTTGGTACAAAGCACGCACCACAGCAAGGTATATCGAAGTAATGGTTGGTATGTTTTATTACATTACAGGAATATTTTATTTAACTTTGAGCCACGCATATCTGCCTTGAAAAATATAAATTTGCTACTATGACAACACAAGCTACCATGCCGCATAAAAAAGTACACGAAGGCCGTAACATAAAGCGTTTTCGCGAAATGATGGGAATGAAACAAGAAGCCCTGGCCATTGACCTTGGCGACGATTGGACGCAGAAAAAAGTATCGCTGCTGGAACAAAAAGAGACGATTGATGCTCCCCTACTCCGTCAGATTTCTGATATACTTAAAGTACCTGTGGAAGCTATTCGAAATTTTGATGAGGAACAGGCAGTAAATATTATTTCCAGTACATTTCATGATAGTGCTGTAGCGAACACTTTTACTGAAAACTCACAGGCAAACTTTCATTGTAGTTTCAATCCACTTGATAAAATGGTAGAACTGTATGAGCGTATGTTGGAGCAACAAAAGGAAATGATTGAAAAGTTGGAGCAGCTGCTTGATAAAAAGTAAATTAGATACTTTCTTATAATAGTTAATAACGACTATTTATATCACTAATGATAAGTTTAATTTATTCAAACAAAATTGTAAATGGAGTCGCAAAACTGTTTCAATTGTAATATTATAGTCACTGAAAATGATAATTTCTGTTCATCCTGTGGAAGCAGAATTAAATGTAAGTCGTGTACAACCCTTATTAAAAAAGGTGCAAGTTTTTGTACAAATTGTGGTGAATCTTTTAAAGCTAAACAATTACAAGAGACCACATTGAATACAATAAAATATAGAAAAGGTATTGATGAGGTTTCGTATGAAATATCATTTACCAATGAAGTTGGTAAAGAAAGTATGAATGAATTGTTAACTGCAATAGTAAATAATCGCGCAGGTTTTCAGCAAATTCCATTAGGAGAGCAAGTAAATTCGAATAAATCAATTCAAACAGCTTTATATCCCAATAATGGAAAAGTACTGCATGTGCCTGACCAAGAAGAGATTATTCCTGTATTAATGGAGATACCTCATATTAATGATATCGAAACTAACTTAGACTGTCAAGAAAACGTTTGGATAGGAATCCATGCATTTTACGTGAGCGATTATGGTCAGAAAAATTTTACTAAAGAAGAAATCAGAACCTCGTATATTGCAAGGCGTAGAACTGATAATAGAGTAAAGAACTACACTAGAGAGTGGAAAATTGCACACAAAAAATATTTCAAAACTATAAATGATAGCGAACTGGCCTTTCAAACGGGGAAAGTTGAAGAGCTTAAATCTATAATACTAGGCATTTACAAAGAGCAACCTTCAAAAAGTAAAAAGGTAACCAACTCTGCTTCAGCCAAAAAATCACCAGCGAAATCCATTAAAATTGAAGAATTTGATTTATCAAAAAGTGAAGAAAAACCTTCTTTGGAAGAATTCATAAATCTTAAAAGGCCCGGGGAGAGCACGAATGATAGAATTGTAGTAATTGCATATTATATAACTAGAATAGTGAAAGCAGATTTTTTTACAGAGGGGCAAGTTGAGTTTGCATACAAGGCACTGCAATTAAACAATAGACCAGGACATTTAAGGCAAACAATTAATAACGTTAAGAATACTAAAGTATGGTTTAAAGACATAGCGCAAGGGCACTGGAGCCTCGAACGATTGGGCGAGCTTTATGTAGAAGAAAAACTTCCTACAACTACTAGCTAATCGACGAATGTTTATTTACAATGCAAATCTATTTTAAGTATTATGTTGCCAGTTAAAGTAATAGACAGAAAACCTGTTCAAAGCAAGAGTAAATATTTAAGTAAAATTTTTGAAGTATTATCAGAAGAGGAAGGAGATGACTTCGATTTGATAATCTCAATAGAGCAGTATGATATTTCGTTTAGAGACTTTAGCCATTTTTTAATTACTATAGATCATTTTTACGGAAGATTTTATAAGAAGGGATTTTTGAGCTATGCGATGTCGCCCTATGATCATTTAAGGGCGTCTGAAATCCGACAGGGGTCTATAGAAATTATCATCGAGGATATACTCAAAAAAATCTCTTTAAATGAGGTTGTCTATTTTTTCTTGATGATTAAATATTTGCCCGCAATTTTTAAAGAAACAAGCGAGGCGATAAAAAATATTACCGAGGCTTGGAACAATTATGAAAATGCCAGGAAAGTTAGACTAGAAAGGAAAAATCTAAGTAAAGAACTTAGAAAAGAAGAACTTCTCAAAAATTTGTCTGATGATGAAATTAGGAAATTGACGAGAAGCTTAATCAATCGATATGCTAATGAGAAAAAGAGTTTAAAAAAGGCCGCAAGATTTGCAGCTCAAAAACTTTTAGATGTTAAATTCAGAAAAAGAAAATCCTAGTTTTACAATTACAACATGTATGCTCATATAGTTTAACTGATCCTAGTCTTTTTTTCGAGTAATCTTCTTTATGGGCTGAACTTTGATATCATCCTGTTTTTTATGTTCGTAATTGTATGTGCTAAATATCGAATCCACAAGCCTGCTACAGCTTGACGTGACTCTAGCTAGGGTTTTTATCTGTTCTCTGCAAGAATGACTGTTTGATTTGTGAGGATAGTTTATTTTATGATCGACTTCGCCCCAAACTTCTTCCATTAAGGTCCTCACTTGAATTTCACAAGTAATAGGATTAGAATTATTCGACTTTAAAATATAGTGAACACTTGTATACATGTTGGGATGGGGAGATGTTTCTACCCCGATACTTGTGAAGTAGGCTCTAGTTTCATCATCCCAGGTTCTAGCGTTTGGACCTTCAATAATTTGCCATTTATGTTCTGCTAGTATTTTTTTCAGCTCAATATTTATTGCTTCAAATTGACTAGTATGCAGATGTAAGATTCGAAAACCTACTAAATCATTAATTTTCTCAAATAAGTCATCTAGTGTATAATCAAATGTTTCTCCCTTTTTGAGTTCATTTGCTTTGCGCAAAAGTTTATCCTTAAGATGACTCGGATCTTTAATACGAGACTTATAAGAGTGCATCAAATCTCTTAATCCAATAGATTCTCCAATCATAGTGTTTAATCCTACTTCCAAAACTCGAAAGGTATTTTTATTGTCTACAAAATGAGCAACTAAGCTATCAATATGCTTTAATAGTTTTATAGGTATTTGTTTCGCCATGGCTAGATATCTGATGTTAGTAAAGCAATTTTAGTTGCTATGGATTTGAATTCCTTTCGTGAATCGTTCTTCATAGTCGTGTCTCCACCGTCCACATCAAAAAAAGCAACTCCTTGTTCTTGAGACAGAGGCACTAAACTTGCAAAATCCTTAACCTGACCAAGTCGAGTTTGACTTAACGTTCCTGTAGCCAGTTCTTTATCTATTCTTCTTAATACCTCCGTAATATCGCTAAAAGTAGTTTTTTCAATCATGCTTGCATAAGAAGCGAATTGGCTTGCAATCACGCCACCATACATTCTAAATCTTTGGAGTATATAGCCTAAATATTTAGGCCTTCCTGGTAATAATAATGAATTGTCTGGTGCTAACTGCGCAATAACCTGCCACTCTTTTATCCAATTAAATAGAGACTTGCCTAAGGTCTTTAAAGCCCTAGCCGAAAATAAGTCACAAGCTGCAGGAATAATGAAGTAATCACAATCAAGCAGTATTACTCTATTTAGAGGACCGATATTAGGACCAACATCGTAAAATACAAAATCAATTTCATTCTCCTCACAAATAACATTTACTATTTCACTAATAGCAGAAGCTCCTTTAAATCCACGAACTTTTCTTTGCAGACAATCAAGCCATATTTGATTTAATTCCTGCTCAAAATCAGAAAGACGTATATCTCCAGGTAACAAAAGAACACCATTGTGCATTTCGGGTGGTTGAGTAAAATTTAACTCCCCATAACTCTCGACAAATGGTTTGAGGGCAGTCCATATTGTTTGTCCATGTTCAGAATCAGAATTATCAAGCCATTTATCCACTACTTCAGCATTAACAAGATACGAGGTTAAATTACATTGGGGATCTGCATCAACCAATAATACTTTATATCCTAATGAAGCTAAAGCAGAGGCAATATTTACTAATAAAGTTGTTTTGCCAACCCCACCCTTGTGGTTATAAAGGGTTAATCTAGTTGCGCCATGTCTAGTCGGTTTTGTGTTTGCCTTACTCACTGTCAGTCTGTTTTGATGGTTGCGACTTGGCTGGTGACTTTTTGATAGTACGCCTTTTAATCTTCATATTTGCAATACTTGCTTTAGCCGCTTCTCTGTCTGGAAGTGCCTGAACAAATATTTCTCCCATTGCACTAATCTGTTTACTACCTTTAATAGCCTGAACTAAGTATCCACTTCTAGTCGCATTATCAACTGCAACAGTTGGGTTCGATAATTTGGGTTGCGCAGCCTCTGTGTTTAGTGTACTTAGATCAATAGTTTTAAAATAATTTGTATCTCTATAGTGTGTGAGGTAATAAGCTAAACAAACAATTCTTTCTATATCTGTTTTCGGAGATTTATCACGAAGAAATTCTTTTGGTGAAATAGAGCGATTTTCTGAAAATGAAATCTCATTTTTATTCGATGTACTAGATGGTTCAGCTATAGTATTATAATTAGAATTTCCATTTTCTCTAAGTGGTATATCTAAGAAAGTGGCCACAGCTAATAGCGTCCTTTTTTGTAGTTCTGCATCCATATCCTTTAGCAGAGATATTATAGTT
Organism: Taibaiella sp. KBW10; assembly: GCF_003852495.1. Lineage (GTDB taxonomy): Bacteria > Bacteroidota > Bacteroidia > Chitinophagales > Chitinophagaceae > Edaphocola. The sequence continues at coordinate 446,300 of NZ_QAJI01000004.1, forward strand.
GTTAACGCATCAATATTTATTTCTCCTGCCATTTTCATTATTTTTTATAAAAGTACTTACATTTTTTTTAAAAAGAAACGAAAACGTTTTTTAGTCTAAAAAAAATAGACAAAAGGCTATTAAATTTGAAGCAATTACAGTTTTTGTTGATCTAGAGCCGCCCCTTCCTCCATAAAGAATATTAATGACTACTCGCCACCACCCCATAATTTAGTAGATCACTTCATCAGGCATATTGTTGTTGATGAGGGCGTGCCCCCTGCCCTGTTTTATTATTGATATTTTGGTGGGCAGGGGTCGGGCTATTCGCTCATATTCCGTCACAAAGCCCGCCGCACAAGGCTTCAGCGGGGTATCCGCTGCTATCCCATCACGCATTAACCGCCACACGAAAAGTCAAAATCTAAAGGATCGGCTATTGTAACTTAACGCGAAATTATAGAGGGAAATTTTTTTTAAGCGAAAACACATTTTAACTTTATTTAAATTCTCATGCATGAACAACACAAATAACGAAAGAGTATATAAAATGTCCTTTGCGGGCGTATACCCACATTATATACAGAAGGCCGAGAAAAAAGGACGTACGAAAGCTGAGGTCGACGAGATCATTTACTGGCTTACGGGTTATGATGCCGAAGGGCTGCAGCAAGTGCTGGATAATAAGACGAATTTCGAAACCTTTTTTGCACAAGCACCACAGATGAATCCCAATACTTCCAAAATAACAGGGGTAATCTGCGGCTACCGCGTGGAGAATATCGAAGATAAATTGATGCAACAAGTACGCTACCTGGATAAGCTTATTGATGAGTTGGCTAAGGGCAAAGCCATGGAAAAGATTTTAAGACCATAAATTAGTAAAAAACACTCCGGATACCGGATCTCTGTGCCCTTTACCTTTTGGTATCTGCTTAGCTATACATGGCACGTACTGGCCTTTACTTAATTCCTAATCATAAGCAATGCTGCTATACTATATCTGATCAGTTTGAAGTTTTAGTTTCTACAATTTCTTTATATTTACGAAAGAATTTTAAAACAATCGCCACGGAGCAATATGAGCAAATTTATTTTTTTGACGATACCAACGATGCTTTTGTTAAGTTGTAATGAAACGGGCAACAGCAATAAAGCAAAACCAATAGAAAACCAAACAATACAAAAGGACAAGGCCGTATCTGAAAATGTTTTTTGGCATAAAAACCAAGTTATAGAGCAGGTGATTAAAGAAACAGATTCCCTATATATCGTGCAAATTGGTATCATGGCCCAATCTTTTCAATTGGAGCAGCAACACAATGCACATTTCAATGAGGATTTAAAGCTCTTGAAGAAAAGCCTTTCGGAACGGATAAAAGTAAACATCGGCATTGAAAACGGTAGCAATAAAATTATAAGCGTAACAGAGCGTTAGTACGATTTAGCTCTCTTCTCAATTTGGGTTTTCAAGGCATATGTGTGACATAACAAACATATAAGGCCGCATATACAGAACACGCCACCGCAGACGCTACAAACAAGGTGGTAAGGCCCCAAGTACCCCAACCACAATTTAGACCTGTTAATTGGTTTAATTAGACCCTTATAAGCACATTAAGTTCATGATCCTTATTCATAGGAGGAACAGTAAACGCTAATAGTCACTATTGGGTCTTTTTCTTTAAACTTATTGTAGGGAAGCAATCAATATTTATGCAAAAAAATATTGAGTATCCGCTTTTAGGAAACAAGGACTTTCTTTATCTTTTTAGTTTCCGCTTATATTATAACTATTGCTACCTTTTGCCTTGATGCAAAAGGTAGCGCCAAAAAATAAAGGCTGTATAAATCCTTGGCCAAAAATCATTGTTTCAGTCGGTCGCAAACCAAACTCGCTGCGCTCAGACAATGGTTTGCGCCTTTATCGACCGAGCCAATGATTTTCTTAACGCCGGATTTATAAGGCCGGTCCTAAGCGATCTGTTCTGTATCAATCGCTTACTCTTTTCATCACAGCGATAGCAATTTTGTATTGGCGTTGCGATTTTTGAGCCCTGGATGTTCCCTTACAGCTCAAAAATCGATGCACGGAACGTAACAAAATTGCGGTGCGGAGCAATCGTCTTGATGAAAACAGGCATTTTGTTTATTCTTTTATGGCCACAAAAGAATAAACAAAAGGATTGCCTATATGCGGATAGACTTAAAAATTAAATCATTTTTTCAATAAAAAATTTGCGTAGCTAAATAACTACACTTATATTTGTAGTCAAATAGCTACATAATGAATTTAAGAAGAGATGTATTCCAGGCCATAGCGGATCCTACCCGAAGGGCTATTTTATTATTAGTGGCGTCACAATCCATGACGGCAGGCGCTATTGCGGCCAATTTCGATACGGCAAGGCCGACGGTCTCTAAACACCTGCAAATCCTTACGGAATGCGCACTTTTACAACAAGAGCAAAACGGCAGGGAAATATATTATCACCTCAATGCAAAAAACATGAAGGACATAGCCGATTTTATAGAGCCCTTCCGCAATATGTGGGATGACCGATTCAACAAATTAGAAACGGTCATGAAAAACTACCAAGCAAAAAAATAACTTGTTATGGAACGCAAAACAAAAATACAAGCCGAAGAAGGCCAGCAGGACTTAACAATCATCCGGACATTTGACCTGCCTCTTGAACTCCTATTCAAGGCATATACGGACCCGGAATTACTATCGCAATGGATGGGCACTAAAGTACTCAAGCTTGACAATAAAGTGCATGGCGCTTACCAGTTTGAAACCACCGATCCGCAGGGTAACATTGTATTTCGTGCGAATGGTTGCATCCACGAATTTGTACCGGAGCAAAGAATCACGCGCACGTTTAAAATGGAAAATACACCTTTTGAGGTGCAGCTTGAATTTCTGGAGTTTGAAAAAGTCACCGATGACACCAGCAAACTGAGTATGCATATCGTATACCGCTCTATTGCGCTCCGTGATCAGCAGTTGGCCCTACCCTTTGCCCAAGGCATTAATATGGCACATAACCGGCTTCAGCATATTCTAAATCCCTTAAAATAATCTCTTATGACTAAGCGTATGAAAATAATCTATTGGAGCGCTACCCTTTGGCTGGCCTTAGGTATGTGCTCCACAGCCATCGTGCAACTCTTAAAAGTAGAGGATGAAGTAAAAGCATTCACCACCTTGGGCTATCCTATCTACCTGATGACTATTATTGGCATTTGGAAAATTTTAGGTACCATAGCTATATTAATCCCCAAAACGCCTTTGCTTAAGGAATGGGCTTATGCAGGCTTTTTCTTTGCCATGTCGGGAGCTGCTATCTCGCATATTATTATGTGTGATGCTTTCTCTAAAATATTTCCGTCCTTATTGTTGCTCGTGCTTACAATACTCTCCTGGTACACAAGACCTGCAGATAGAAAATTTATTTCCCTTAATTTTAGTTCATAAAATCTGTATATGAATCCTACTGTTGATTTTTATTTTGATAAGGCCAAAAACTGGCATAAAGAGCTGGAGCAATTAAGAAAAATCGTACTGGATTGCGGGCTGAATGAAGTGTTGAAATGGGGTTGCCCCTGTTATACCTTGGGCAAAAGTAATATCGTATTAATACATGTATTCAAAGAATATTGTGCGGTGTTGTTTTTCAAAGGCGCCTTATTGCAGGATACACATGGCGCATTAATCCAACAAACAGAACGGGTGCAAGCAGCCCGCCAGATGCGGTTTACCAATGCTTCCGAAATAGTGAAACAGGCAAAGATCCTAAAGACGTATATCTACGAAGCAATTGCGATAGAAGAAGCCGGACTTAAGGTACCAATGAAGAAAGTGGCCGAATACCCCATCCCGGAAGAATGGCAACATCAACTAAATGTGAACCCATCTCTTAAAACAGCATTCGAAGCTTTGACACCGGGACGGCAAAGGGCTTACCTGTTACACTTTGCCGCAGCCAAACTGACCCAAACCAGGGCGTCCAGGATAGAAAAATGCATCCCGCAAATTATGGAGGGAAAAGGATTGAATGATTAGTATTTTCCTGTCTTTAAATAAGCATAAGTAAATGTTAGCGCACAGAAAAACATTGTGTCATCCACGAAAAATATACACATAAATGAATACCATCTTATGGATTATACAAGTAATACTCGCCGTCTTCTTTTTGATGCCTGGTGTGGGAAAAATAAGTAACAGCAAACAAAAACATATTGCAGATGGCCATCTAAAACCCAATGCCTCTGTGAATCCGATACGGATACTGGGTATACTGGAATTACTGGGGTGTATCGGGATCGTCTTGCCCTGGTTTAGCGGCATATACCCCGTGCTCACGCCGATTACCGCCCTTTGCTTTTGCGGCATCATGATCGCCGGTATGGTGATACACATACAAAAGAAAGAATATAAAATGCTGCCCATGCTCTTTTCAGTGTTTGTTCTGAGCGCAATGGTCGCCTATTACCGGTTCCGATCAGTATCAAAATAATTAGATAATACATATCTGTCTTCAAACAAAAACAGCAGTCATATGAACGGAAATAAAAAAGAGTTAGCCCCTTCCGCCCGTGAAGAACTACTTGATATTCTGAAAACACGTTTTACAAAAAACAGCATCAGGCACAAAGGCCTTGACTGGGCCGCTATACAGGCAAAGCTGGAAGCAAATCCAGAAAAACTATGGTCGCTCAATGAAATGGAGATGACAGGCGGAGAACCGGATGTGGTCGCTCATGATCAAAAGACGGGCGCTTATATTTTCTGTGACTGTTCCCCAGAAAGCCCTAAAGGACGCAGAAGTATTTGCTACGACGCGGAAGCATTGGCCTCAAGGAAAGAACATAAACCCAAAGACAGCGCGCTACATATGGCTGCTGAAATGGGTATTGAGTTACTAACTGAAGCACAATACCGGGAACTACAGCAATGGGGCAGTTTTGATACAAAAACATCTAGCTGGATACAGACCCCTGCGGATATCAGAGCCTTAGGCGGTGCCCTTTTCTGCGATCGCCGTTATAATACAGTATTCTTGTATCATAATGGTGCTGAATCCTATTATGGTGCTCGTGGATTTCGTGGTAGGCTGGAAGTTCAATAGATCCATTCTCTGTACAAATGCTCAAACAAATTGATTGTATCAATTTGTTTGATGAAATATTTTTCACAAAAGTACCCTATACGGATAATGATATCCGTATAGGGTACTTTTTATACCTAAGAAATTAATTACTTTTTAGCTTCTTTATAGACCAATTCCATTACCTTTTCTAAGGCAAGCTTAATGGCTTTCTTTCCTTTTGGAGTATTAATATCTATCTCACAGAATGTGCTGCCATTGCTTTGTGCATGCAGAATCAAGTAGTAAATACCCGCAATCTGTAAAGCAAGAACGGCTCTGAGGTTAACATCTGTTCCGGAAAAATCGCTATCGGTCAGTTTGAATAATTGCTTACCCAATTCTTCCCGGTTATCCGCCAGCTCCCTCAAACGGGCTTGCGGTTCACTGATTTCCCAACAAAGAATTTTTTGCAGATCAGCAGATTTAGAAACTTCTTCATACATCGTATGCAATATGGCTGTTATTTCTTTTTGGCCAAACTGCTCTGCTTTTGCTACAATCGCTTCCGTCTTCGGACTGATCTGGCTCATCCAATAATCTTTTTCGTTCAGATAGGCCTCAATGAGCTCATCTACCCCCCCGAAATACAAATAGATTAACCTACGATCCACTCCGGCAGTTTCCACGATATTACGGATGGACAAACCTGTGTAGCCCTTCGTTCGCAGCACTTCGCCTACGGCGTCTAATAGTTTCTTTTTGGTACGTGCTTTATTCCTGATAGCACCATCCGTTACTTTTCTTACTTTAGGAATTTTTTCTTTATTTTCAACGATTTTCTTTGGCATTTTCAATTACTTCATGTATATGTATCATGCAAGTTCCAACTTTTTATTTATATATTCAAATGCAGCTAATGCTTTATCCAGATGTTCCCTGCTGTGGGTAGCCAATAAACTCATTCGGATACGGGCATCTTTCTTCGATACCGCAGGATATAAAATAGGGTTAGTGTAAACACCCATTTCCAGTAAAAGGCTTGCTACATCGCCTGTTATATGAGGATCTCCGATTTTTACAGGAACAATAGCAGAGCAGGAATTCCCTACATTTAAACCCATTCCGGTAAGGCCATTTTTTAAATAGTTAATATTATCCCAAAGTTTTGCCTGCCATTGCGGCTCCTCATCTAAAAGCTCTATTGCCTTGACTACACCCGTTATCGCCGGTGTGGCCGCGGCCGAAAATGCATTTTGGCGGGACTGATATTGCAAAAATTCAATAATTTCCGGACGGCTGATGACATAACCGCCTACATTCCCAAAAGTCTTGCTCAGGGTCCCGGTAATAATATCAATATCCTTCAATAAATCATAATGCTCCAGCACTCCCCTGCCCGTCTTCCCAATCACACCGATGCCATGCGCATCATCCAGCATCAGGTAGGCACCATATTGGCGACACAGCTGTAAAATTTCTTTTACGGGTGCCATATCTCCATCCTGAGAGTAAATCCCATCGATAATCACCAGCTTGGTCCTGTATTTATGCTGTGCATCTTTCAGCGCCATTTCCATCATCTCCAGGTTATTGTGCAATATTTTTTTCGTATTGGTGAGGAGACAACCCTCATAAACACTGGCATGCACCGCCATATCCAGCAGTGCGATATCTTCTTTATGCAATAAGGATTGTAGCGAAGCACTATTGGCCGTATATCCGGTAGTATAGACTAGCGCGGATCCTTTTTCTCTTTGAAAAAAAGCACATAATTTATCTTCCAATACCTGATGGTATTCATAATGCCCTCCTATAAGGGGTGATGATCCGGCACCGGTACCATATTGAATTATACTGTCGATAGCAGCTTGTTTCACCGCCGGGTGTTGCGAAAACCCCAGGTAATCATTACTCACAAAGCTCACACACTCTTTAATATTACCTGCAGCATCTTTATGCTGTACAGTGGCACCGGCAGAGTTGTAATTAATTAACCGGTAATTGAGCCGGTCTTTTTGTTTCATAAAATCAAGAAAAGAAGAGAGTTCCTGCGCTCTTTCAAACAAATTTAAATCCGGGATGTTTTCAAAATCTTTAAAAGAAGCCTTATCATAGCTAATTTTTGCTGTCATAATCTGTTGTTTTTATCGGCTTAAATATAGTCCCTTTTTTGTGATTTAATTAACTTTCTTTGCTTAAATAATTTTAAACAAAAAAATTGGCTACCTCATTCCCATTTTGCATAAGAATGTGATAGCCAAGTACCGTCCGCATTAGGCGGGCGTTAAACAATTATTTGCTAATCCCCTTTAGCCTGCTCTTTATGCGGCTTAAAGAAGGGTTTTCGATGCCCAGAAATGAGGCAATATGATATTGAGGAATTTGGTCGGGCAAATCAGGAAAGTTTTCCAGAAATTGCTTATAGCGCTCTTCTGCGTTTAGAAACACCAGGTTTTCCATACGGTTTAGCAGCTTATAAAATGCATCTTCGGCTATAGACCGTCCAATGCGTTCCCAGCCTTTTGATGTTCCGTATAATTTTTCTAAATCATTGATATGGATACTCACAATAAAGGAGGGCATCAGCGCCTGAACATAATATACACAGGGTATACGCTGTACCATGCTACGGAATGCCGTTACAAATTCACCGGGGGTATATAGGAATACCGTATTTTCCTTAAGGTTTTCATCAATATAATACGTGCGGAAAACCCCGGAAATAATAAAACCTAAATGCTGGCATACATTGCCATACTGGTTAAAATATTCCCCTTTTTTATAGTTAAATTTTTTCCAATAAGGAAGTGATAACTGAATATCTTCCTTACTTAATTTCAGTTCTTTTTCCAGATAAATGAGGAGCGCGTCTAATTCTAATTCCATACTATAGGGGGGCCATTAATTTTCAAAATTACATAACCAGTAGTCAAATGTATGAAAATATTTTTTAGTACCGCACATAAAATATATCTCACATATAAATGTATTATCTCATTTATTTGTCATCAATCTGTCAAAACTGCGACCCCATTATCTATGTGCCATAATATAAAAATATAAAGCCCCTAAAAAGGGGCCTTCTTAAAATTTAAAATATGAGCTGTATTATAAATATTTTTATTTTGCCTACAGTATCGTAAATCATAGGAATATGATTTTCAATGTTTATTCCGATAATTTATTGCAAAAAGTGTTTTTCCATAGAAGAAGATTATCAAGTTAAAAAAATATTACTACGCTTTTTCCCTGTGTAGTGCAGGTGCTTGCAAGCTATTTTTTTAATATTCATTTCCCCTGTCTGCGCAAACAAAATACTTTGAGTATCAAAAATTATATCGCAAAGTTAGGAATTGTATTTTCTGAACTCATTAACCTGGGTTAACAAAAAATATTTTTCTTTTTTGCAAGTGTATAATTTCCTTATAAGCGACTCAGGCAGTCTGCTTCTACAATTATTTTTTTGATATCGGCAAGCAGGAAAGCCGCCGCATTTCTGAAGTCTTCATATTCAAATGCACGCGCTTCGGCAGATTGCATGACATTATTCAGGCAATTCAATCCAAATATCCGTGCAATGATTTGACCGTTCAACACCTTTTGGGCCTGTGTTTTATGCTTATTAAGCAGCGACAGGTCAAAATCAATATGCCTCAGGCCATTTCTTGTTTTTTCGTACCCGGACAAAAAGCAAGTCACATTACCATCGACACTTTCTGTGATACAATACTCAGCCAGTTGTTGACTTAATAAATCATTAGTACCATCAAAAACGGTATAAACGCGTGCATCCAGTAAGGCATAGGCCGCACTATTATCTGGTGTATCATAGCGATACCCCTCTCCACCACAAATCTGCTGGTAGTTTAAGGCACATTCCAACATTTTGTCGGTAGAAAGCGTTTTAACCGCCTGTGCTTCGAAAAAATTGCCGGTTAGTGTATTTCGGAAATCGTTATACTGCGTTACGTAAACCAATAAAGCTTTGGATATTGTTTTACAAGCTGCGATCAATTTTAATTTATATTGTACATACCCTATATCATAAAGGGTACCATTACCAATTTTTCTGCGTTGCGCACGTTCCAGGGCTTCTTCATGAATACGGGCGGTAAAGCCGCTGGCCATAGCACTCATACTTAAGCGGGAAGCGCAAAGCATATCTACTGCCCCATCCAGTTTTTCTGAAGTCACCTGCAATCTTCTGTATTTGGGCACCACCGCATTGATTTCGTTTCTACCGTAATCAATTGCTTTTAGGCCCAAAGCATTGTATTTTTCTACGGCTTTAAAACCTTCTGCCGCTTTAACGATAAAATAGCCAAACTCTTTCTCATTATGGACATTTTTGGCCGCAACAAGCCACCAATCCGCACTCAGGCTAAATGCCTGCCAGTGTTTTTGACCGGTGATATGGTAACCCTGTTCCGTTTCTTCATAAACAGTGGTCATTTTGGCGAGGTTGGAGCCACAACCGGGCTCCGTCAAGGCAAAGCCGCCGATTAATGCCTCTGTGCTAAATAAAGGAAGCACTTCCTGCTTTAATTCTTCAGTACCGTATTTACTTACATTTCTTACAAAAAGTAAGGTGATGATCATGGTATACATTCCCAAAGGAAGGTTATGCCGGGAAATGGATTCTATCAGTGTACATAGTTCTTCATGGCTATCGCGTCCTCCATAGGCTTCGGGAATCATGGATAACATGATCCCGCTATCAGTCAATTTTTTCCAGTCTGCTCTAGGGAAAGGTTCATTAGGGAATTGTGTGGACGCATAGTTTTCTTTTATCAGATGCTGAATTTTTTCAAGATAAATATTAGCGTCTTCTAGTGCCGGAGTGCTCTCGGTGGTAACTGCTGATGGATCCATAGTACGTACATGTTAGAAATATGATGGTAAAAATAGATTTGGAATATGTTAAATTCATTAACCTAGGTTAACGAAATGCATTTTTCACCGCTTTTTTATCCCCAATAGGGGTAAATCAGCGCATAAATGATAATAATTGCGCCAAAAACGGACTTATATAATATTTTTCATCAAAATTCCGTAATTAACTTAGCTTTGCCCTCATCCATAAAAAAGCAGTGTACAGACGGTAACCATGGCGCTCAGATTCTATATATATACTTTTATTTTTATTGTACTTTGTTCTGGTATTGCTACAGGCACATGGGCTCAATTTAACCGGCCCAATGGCGGAGCTAATACCGCGGAGAATAACCCTTTTGCACAAGCGAGTGATACCGCAGCCAATAAAAAGAAAAGCAAAACAGATTGGGATGAAGCGCCCGCTAAAATACAATTTACCTATTACAACAGTGAAGTGGTACACTATTACGATACTTCTTTAGTGTTTTTCCACCGCAATCAGTATACACAACCGGTATGGTATAAAGACCTTGGAAACTGGGGCACAACAGCCAGACAGCTTGTATTTAGAACCAATACCACACCAGGTGTACAAATGGGTTATAACGCATGGGATGTCTATAAATACACCATGGATAGCCTGCCCTTTATACATACTACCCGGCCTTATACTTCTTTTTCTTTTATGTTGGGAAGCAAACAGTTACAGTGGGTCGAGATCATGCATACGCAGAACATTAATCCGAGATGGAATTTTGCTTTCAAAATTGCCAATAACTCTTCCTCCGGTTTTTTTAACATGCAGACGACTTCCGGCCTGAATGGGTTTATCAGTACCAATTACAAAAGCAGGAATGAACGGCTGCAGACCAAAATCGGCGTCATTTTCAATAATTTCAAACAGGACGAGAACGGGGGGATTACGAATGACAGTTTCCTGACGGATCCGTTTTATTCTAACAGGATAAATGTACCGGTACGGTTTGAAAATAACGGGTTTAGTGCCAAGCGCTCAGATGTTTATAACCGGCAGAGAGACAATCTTTTTTTTATTCAAAACAGTTATGCCTGGGGTAAGCAGGATTCTTTATATAATGCAGACTCTACTCAGGTTAGCTACCGCTTTACGCCACGTTTTTCTATAAAACATGTTCTAAGCTTGGAGCAGACCCGTCACCAGTTTGTCGATGGCTCTCCGGATTCTGTCAATTACCTGTTTGCCGGAAATTTTAGCTTCCGCACCAATGACACCCTGAGGTCGATACAAAGATGGCTCAGCCTTGACAATAAGTTTTCCCTGAATACCTTTATCGGGCGCGATACCCAACAGGTTAAAATAGAAGCCGGCATTGGCGTGAGGACCGATAATTTCAATACCAGTTATGATAATTTGGTGAAAGGCACTACCATTTTGAGCAATTACATCTTTGGGCAAATCAGAAAAGAGGCTCTCGCCGACAACCAATGGGCTTATCAGGCAGGTGCCACTTTCTTCTATGCAGGCGAAACACTGGGTAATCTCAATATAGAAGCGCAACTCTCTAAGCGTTTCCCCAAGCTCGGTATGTTTCGCATAGGTGCCTTACAGTCGATTACCAGTCCCGCAGATAATACGCGCTATTTTAGAACCAATTATTTCACGCTGACTAACGACTTTAATAAACAAACCACAACACAGATATACGGCCAGCTATATATTGATGCTATAAAAATACAATTAGGACTTCGTAATCAATTGGTATCCAATTATATTTACCTTAATAGCAATTTGAAATACAATCAATACAGCCCTACCTTCTCCATACTACAATTCAATGCCCGAAAGGCCTTTAACTTTGGTGCGTTTAGTTTGGACAATGAGGTGGTGTGGCAGCAAGCAACCAATAATGCACCGGTACATGTACCGAGCCTGATGTTGCGGCACCAGATCACGTATAAGATCCCTGCCTTTAAAGGCAGGCTGGATGTCTATTTCGGCATAGAGGGCCGTTATAATACAGGGTATTATGCTGATGGCTATACCCCATTCTACAACCAGTTTTTCTATCAGGACCAGGTGATGATCAAAAACAAACCTGAGTTTACGGCATTTTTCAATTTTAAGGTAAAACGCTTAAGGGCTTTTGTCATGGGCGATCAGATGCAACAATTATTCTGGACCAAAAACGTGATGCAGGCACCCAACTATCCGGGCGCAAATGTGCACCTGCGATTTGGGTTTAACTGGATCATGATGAATTAAAACAGCACTTGCAAGATAAATTGCGGTGCTTATCTTGCGTAGAATTCCTCTTCGTACACCGAATCAGCAAGTAAATTGCCCCCATCGGCTGCAGTCGTAGCCAAGACATCGCAACGGTTATTGTAGGGATTATCGGCATGGCCTTTTACCCACTGAAACTGTACATGATGTTTGCGATAGGATTTTAAAAAGCGCTGCCACAAATCAGGATTTTTCTTTCCGGTATAGCCCTTCTTTTCCCAACCAAATACCCAGCCCTTCACCACAGAATCAATTACGTATTTAGAATCGGAATACACCACAATATTCAAGCCCTCTCTGGTTAAGGACTCCAAAGCCACAATAACTGCCAGTAATTCCATCCGGTTATTGGTGGTCAGTTTAAATCCCTGTGCAATCTCTTTTATGGTCGATCCCCATTTCAGTACAATTCCGTATCCTCCGCGCCCCGGGTTACCTCTGGAGGCCCCGTCTGTGTAAATAATCAGTGACAAATTTCGTGTTTTACTTTTGGTAAATTAAAGGTATTTTTGCGCTCAAAAGTACAATTTTGAATCGGAACATAAAAGTTACTGCCGTTAGTTATCTTAATACAAAACCCTTATTATACGGCATTCAACGCCACCCCATCCTCCAGCAGATCGACCTCAGCCTTGCTTACCCTTCCCGGATTGCCTTACAATTGCAAGAGGACACTACAGATGTAGGCCTGGTATCTACCGCCGCATTACTGACCATTCCAAACGCAACCATTATTACTGATTATTGCATTGCCGCCAGCGGAAAAGTCGCTTCGGTTTGTATATACAGCAAACGCCCTTTAGCGCAGGTAAATAAGATCTATCTCGATTACCAGTCCCGTACTTCAGTGAAACTCGCAGAGATTCTCTTAAAGCATTATTGGAAAAAAGAGGTGCTTTTACTACCGGCACCGGAAAATTTCATGGATTTGATTGAGGATACCACCGCTGCCGTTATTATTGGTGACCGTGCGCTTAAAGCAAATCACCAATTTGAATATGTATACGATCTGGCCGAACACTGGAAAGCTTTTACGGGTTATGACTTCGTATTTGCCGCCTGGATCGCCAATAAAGCCTTACCCGAGACCTTTATCCAACAGTTTGGTGAAGCGAATGCATTGGGGCTCCAACATATTGATGCGGTTATCGCCGAAAATCCCTTTCCGGAATATAGCTTAGATACCTATTACAGAGAAAATATTCAGTATGTATTGGATGAGGATAAGCGCAAAGGCCTGAACTTGTTTCTAAACTATCTCAAAGAGATGGCCTAAAACAAGTCCAGCAATTGCTTTAAAGAAGATTTCTGTGTATCAGCGAATGATAACTTAAGGGTATAAACGGTCTTATCTTTATCTTTTAAGGCTCCGGTAAGACTAAGCCTGCGAAAGGGCTTCAAATAGGTTTTAAGCTCTTTAAAAGCCGCCATTTGGGCTATTTTATCTACTGTACACCAAGCCTTCAGTACCTCATCAGGCATTAGGGTTGTTTGCTCTGGCATACTATATCCCTGTACCGCTTGGGTACCTGAATACAGACTGAACAGATTTGCTGTATTTATCCCGTATTTCAGATCAAACAAGGGGAACATTGCTTTATTAAAACTGTCGGTTCCGTATAAGAGTTTATTATCGCGCAATATCTTTACTTGTTCAGTATTATTAAGGTATGCATAAAAGAAAATATTGGGTACCGGTTTTTGTACCGTTTCTGATACTGCCACTTTTTCAAAATTATCATCAAATACATATTGCACAATCTTTTCGGACTGCTGTACCTCTCCGTCCACAAATAGTGCAAATTCATTTTGAAAACAGGCTTGAAAATCGGGATAAGAAACGGCTGTATCCTTACGCTGTTCTAATCCTAAAGCATGCAGAAGACGAGCAGGATTTTCTGAAGACAATATTGCTAATGATGCATTTTTAGGAACATATAGTTTTGTCGCTTCTTTTGTATAGCCATTGGTGATCAGCTCAGCGTTTAGTGCGCCCGGTTCAAAATTCAGGCTTCCCGATCCCCAGCTCCCATCCATAGCTATATCGGCTTCAGAAGCGCGAATGGTATACAGACTACTTTTTTCAAAAGAAATGACTTCTTTCTCCTCCAAAAAACCTTTCGCTACCGTCAAAACAGTATCGGTAAGCTCTTTTGAAGAGATCATTACCAAATGCTTTTTATTATAGACACAGGAAAACAGCTTTGACTTATGGGTATATACCTGGGATGCCTCGGCTTTAAAATCGCGGCCCAGCCAAGCTTCAAAGTCTTTCTGATCTGCTATTGCAAGTTTTACGAACAGGCAATGATGCGGCAAACCTTTAATACCAAAAGCAAAAATATTGAAAGGGATGTCAATGCCATTGCCCCGCTCCTTTTTCCCTTTTTTAGCAGAGAAATCAGTACTGATGAGCTTTTTACCCATCTGCTCTACATTGAGCCTTATTACCCTGTCGGCCTGTTTGGGGATCTCGATATCAAACGATTGTAGCCGCTTGTAATACATAAATCCCCAAACACTCAGACCAATCAGTATCGCCAGGCTTATGATGCTAAGGACGATTTTTTTTACCATGCTTTTCTCATATCATCAAACATATACAACAGGTATTCTAATGAATTTGTTTTACTGTTTGGTATATTCAGTTTATAATTGGCCTCAGCCCTGTTGTTTTTAATTTTTTCGGTATAGAATTGCATCTGCCCTACATTGCGCAAAAGGTTATTAACCCGCAGTTTCCGCATCGCATCCATATCTTCATCAAACATTTTATCCACCAGTCTATCGGCATAGAACCATCCTGCACCATTATGTTTCGTCAACAAATTTTTATCGGTTTTGTTGAGGTTTCCTCTGTACACACCATCGCGGATCGCCTGTAATTCCAACAGATCGGTTCCGATAAATATGATACCATCTTTGATGGTACAATAGTAATCAAAGGGATCATAGCCCGTCTTTTTAACCACTTGGTAAATACCGTCTTTTGGGGTCAGTACTTCTTTTTTGATGCCATATTCCAACGCTTTAAAGAAGATATTATCATCTTTGGTGGTGTACATCAGCAAGAAATTAGGTAGTTTTTCTTTCTTTGTGACTTCTTTTTCGGTAGACTGATAAGTCTCTTCGTCCCAGTTATACTCAATGCTTTTGTATTCTTTTTCTTTAATATTGGTAAACACGAAAGCGGCATCGCCCCAAAAGGCTTTTCCTACTGCTTTTTCATCCACCACAAGGCTGAATACATCTGCCAGTATATTGGCCTCATCCGTACCATAAGTATTCATGTTGGCAAAGGCATCTTTAACAATACCCGGCATCTCCTCTAAATAGTTTTTAGTATTCAAGGCCATACTCAATACCCCTATATCTGTCTGACTATTGATATATTTTGAGAATTTAGGATTCAATTTTCTTTTATACACCCGCTTCACCTTATCGCTCGTTTGCTTATTGGTATGGGTAATTCCCTTTATCGCCACTGCATTTGCTTCAAAATTCAGTTGAAACATAGCCCAGTTTTCTATAGGCCCCTCTTTTGCCACATTTTGCGTCAAATCTTTATAGCCATACAGGTAGCCGCCCCAGGTTGAAAAAGGGTTTGTATTGGAATTGACATATACTGTAAAAGCACTATTCGCTTTAGGATACTCCAGGTCTTTATATTGGGCTAATTGCTGGTAAGTTGTAGCATTTTCAGCTAGCATTTGGCTCAAAAAACGCTCTTGCCAGATGCTGATTACTGAATCGCGTTTTTTGTCAAACAGTTCAGTATCCCGCTCATAGCGTTGCTGATCAAAGGTATTGTTATAGGGGGCATCTACTGCCACCGGCGATACTTCTAAGGAATAAGGATAATCTTCCGTAGTACTAACGGCATCTGCCACAGCATAGGTAACTTCAGCTGATTCTCCCTCTTCGGTCGTCGGATCCTCTTTTTGTGTTTCGTATACCACACGGGCTCTTGGAGGCGGTGGCGGTGGTGGTGGCTCGACCATTTTCACTTCTACAATTTCCGGAGGAGGAAGCTCTACTACCTCTACTTTATGTGTTTTAGCCGTTTTTTTAGTGACCTTTGTTTTTTTCTTTTTCTTTACCGGTTTTGGGGGTTCGGGTACCGCATAAGCCGTATCCGCCAGTTCACTTTCATCGATATAATAATCGCTGTATTCTACGGGCTTTATGCCGTACTGGGCTGCACGGGCACTATCTTCCAAAATTCTGTACCGATTGGAAACAGTGAGTAAGATACCATAGGCACCGGATTCGGGAATGAACAATTGATTATTGCCTTCCAGGTTGAAAAGATTGCCACCATTGCTTTTCTTAGTTGCGGTTTTTTGATCGATGCCTAAAGACGCTTTAAATTGGGCAACATTCTGAACAGGGAGTAAGCGAACTTCATAGCTGATGCTATCGGTATTGATATAATGTAAATAGGCTTTATTATTATGATCAATTCCTGATTGGGTGATATCGGTTTCGTTTTCGTAATTCCTGTTTACCGAAAGCAGGCTCTCATATAGGGAACGGCCGCTTTCAGAATTATTCAGGTGTTGAATATTGGTTTGGGAAAAAATATAAGGCAGGTTAAATTCTACAACAAAACTGGCATTCTTAGGTGCCGGGATATTCTTACTCTGTGCATTGATCGTCATGGGCACAAACAAGCCCATGGCAATGAGGTATTTAATTTTCTTCATGATAATTATTGTAAATTAATAGCGTTATTGATAGAGGTTCCGTAGTTGAAGATATTGGTGATCGCCGTTCTGAACATAACCGATTTTTGGGAACCGGAAATTTTGGCTTCTTTATTACTGAGCGACTTTACAGGCGTCGCAAAACGGTATACGCTTGTGTACAGGGCATTTTTGAACACTTCTTTATCTTCTGCTTTCATCTGCTGAAACTGTTTCTTGGTTTCTGCATTGAGCTGATAGGACTTCGCAAATGTTTTGGTGCTTTTATTATAACTGTAGGTCGCAAAATTATAAGTAGGTACTTTATATTGCTGCATAATCTTACCCGAAGCCGCATTAATATTGGCTACTTCCTTAAAATCGAAGGAAACGGTAATGATATAGTTGCTAAAATCGCTGGTAGTTTTCACATTACTAATGCCTGGTGTTGCTCTTAACGCAATAGCCGTTTGGTTTAGTTCGGCTACAATTTCCTGTTGGCTGGGAATTTTATGTCCGTTCACCGTTTTCAGTTTCATTAAAGAGGCTACTTTTGCTTTACTCTGCGACACATTTAAGGTCAGGATCATCCTACCGCTGCCATCCGCATTTAAATTAATTTCCTCTACCGTCTCGAAGCAGGAACTAAATGTTATGCAACAGATTATAACGGCAAGCATTTGCACAATTTTTCGCATATTGGTATTTTATAGTACAGATTACAAATATAGAGCATAAAAAAACTGCGACCGAATTTCGATCGCAGTTTCTAAAATAAAATATGGGATTATTTTTTCTCGTAACGTTTTTTGTATTTTTCGATACGACCCGCAGTATCCACAAATACAGATTTACCTGTATAGAAAGGATGCGACGTGTTAGAGATCTCCACTTTAATCAATGGATATTCTTTACCATCTTCCCAAGTAATTGTCTCGTTGGAAGCAGTAGTCGATTTTGTTAAAAACGTAGTTTCATTAGACATATCTTTGAATACTACGAAGCGATAATTTTCCGGATGTGTACCTTTTCTCATTGTTTTTTATATTTATGTATGGTTTCTAGCCATACGACATTAAGGGTGCAAAAGTATATCTTTTTATTTATTTATACAAATAATAATGCTAGTAGGCCAATAAATAAGCAATTTTGTCGGCTACTTTTTGCGCATTAGGCAGCATTTCCGCTTCCAGACCGGTGTTCAGCGGTACTGCAGGTAAGTTTAAAGCGCCGATGGTTTGTACCGGTGCATCAAGGTATTTAAAGCATTCCTGTGCAATTCTGCCGGCTAAGGCTTCTGTAAAGGAGCTATTCAACTGCTCTTCTGTAAGTACAATACACTTACCGTGTTTTTTTACGGTATCGTAAACCAAGGCCTCATCTAAAGGATAAATGGTTCTTAAATCTATGATTTCAACTTTACCTTCGTGCTGCTTAGCCGCGGCTGTAGCCCAGTGCACACCCATACCATAAGTAATGATGCAGACGCTTTCTCCATTATCCATGTGTTCAGGGCTCGCAGCCAAAGTAACCTTACCAATCCCGAAAGGCAGGATATAATCTTCTGCCGGTTCAATGGTTTTAGCCGCTTCGGTACCCGGTACTTTGCTCCAGTATAAACCCTTATGTTCCAGCATCACGACCGGATTATTATCATAAAATGCAGCTTTCATCAATCCCTTAAGATCGGCAGCATTGGAAGGATAAGCAATCTTAATCCCTTTAATAGTAGCCAAAGTGCTTTCTACACTCCCGCTATGGTAAGGACCACCACCACCATAAGCACCGATGGGCACCCTGATGATGTTGCCTACCGGGTATTTCCCGCAACTCAAATAACAGGATTTAGATATTTCTGTAACCAATTGATTCAATCCGGGATAAATATAATCGGCAAACTGCACCTCCACGATCGGTTTAAGACCTACTGCACTCATTCCAACCGTAGATCCGATAATGTAGGCTTCTTGTATAGCGGTATTGAAGACGCGTTTATCGCCAAATTTCTGTGCCAGAGTGGCTGCTTCTCTGAACACTCCTCCTATCCTGCCGCCTACATCCTGTCCATAAAAAAGGGCTTCAGGGTGTTTGCGCATAATCTCTTCAATAGCATGCAAGGCCGCATCAACCATCACTACTTTCTCTCCGTTTTCCGGTTGACGGGTTCCGCGTTCTGTCGTGATTTCCAAAGGTGCAAACACATGATCCGCAACGGTGGATAAATCCGGATCCGGCGCATTGACCGCACGCTCAAATTCCTGCGCAATAAAATCAATTTCTTCCGTTTCTATTTTATCAAGATCGGTTTCTGTAAGCCCGAGAGCCATCAGCCTTTGTTTTAATTTCGGCCCCGGATCGTCTTTTCTATGTTTTTCCAGGTCTTCCTCGGTACGATACCATTCTCTGCGTACCCCGGAAGTATGGTGCCCGATCAGTGGTACCGTTGCATGTACCAGAATCGGTTTTCTTTCTGTTCTTACAAAATCAATAGCCTCTTTCATAACCTCATAAGAGGCTTCAAACTGGCTACCATCAACAGTTCTGCGGGCAATGCCTTTAAACCCTTCAATGAATTCATAGGCCGTCATGGTCCTGGCTTCATCGCTGGAGACCGAAATACCCCATTCATTATCCTGTACCAAAAATATAATGGGCAATTGGTGTAAGGCGGCATATTGAAAGGCTTCACTTACCTCTCCTTCCGTGACGCTACCATCTCCAAAAGAACAGATGACCACCGGTGGGGTCTCATAAGTCTTTAGTTGTTGTGATTCAATATAGGCGATCCCCTGAGCGACGCCGGTTGTCGGAATGGCCTGCATTCCGGTAGCGCTGCTCTGATGAATGATCTTAGGGAAATTATCTCTTTTGATATTGGGATGGCAATAATAAGCCCTGCCTCCGGTAAAAGGATCATCTCCCTTCGCCAGTAATTGCAGCATCAGTTCGTATGGACGAAATCCCATACCCAGCATAATGCTTTCATCGCGGTAATAGGGACTTACATAATCTTCGGGTTGTAACAAAAATCCCGTAGCCAGCTGAATGGCCTCATGTCCCCGGGAGGTACTGTGTACATATTTACAAATAGGTCTGTTGGCTTCATAAATATCTGCCATCGCTTTAGCAGACATCATTAATCTATATGCTTTTAAAAGCAAATCTTTATCAGTCATGTAACAAGTTTGTGCTATAAGATAGCAAATTTAATGTTTTAAATTTATTCGCTATAAGAATCAACCGAAAACTATCCGGGGGTATCCAAAAATCAATAATGCTCGAGTATAAATGTGCGTAAAAATGCCCAACCCTCATTGATCACCGCTTCTTTATTGGTGAGGCGGGTATAACGCAGGTGCAATTGTTTGGTCTCGACCCTGCCCTCTTTATTGGCAATGGCCATCCATACCAGCCCAACAGGTTTGGTCTCTGTGCCGCCATCAGGGCCCAAAATACCGGAAAACGAAATGGCGAGGTCAACTTCTAATTGTGTAAGGGCTCCTTTTGCCATAGCGATTACCGTTTCTTCACTAACGGCACCATGGGCAGCTAAGGTTTCAAAAGGCACCTGAAGAATATGTTCTTTTACTTCATTGGCATACGAAATGATACCTCCTTTATAATACCGGGAGCTACCGGGAATATTGGTAATCAAATGACCAAAATAGCCTCCGGTACAACTTTCGGCGGTGCCAAACTTCAGTTTTCTATCCGCCAGCAATCGCGTGGCGTATACATCCAATCCTACATCCTCGTACCCGATAATATATTTTTCCACCCGTTCGGTGATGGCTTGCACGACCTGCTGCGCTTCTGTTTCCAAAACATGTGCATCCAATCCTTCGGAAGTAATACGCAACTTAACCATTCTTAAAGAAGGCAGATAAGCCAGGTGCATGTGTGCAGGAAAAGCGGTTTCTATATCTTGAATTCGGTCGGCCAGCAGACTTTCCGGTATACCGGAGGTGACAATATGCTTATGTAATACCACGCGCTCCGAATGCACTTTATCCTTTAATATTGGCATCAGTTCCTGCTCCAGGATATATTTCATCTCGAAAGGCACGCCCGGCAAGGAAGCAATATATTTACCTTCTTTTTCAAACAACATACCCGGAGCCGTGCCCATCTTATTAAAAAGAATCCGGCAATTGTCGGGTACATCGGCCTGCATGGCATTACGTTGCAACATGGGCAGGTTTCGTTTGCTGAAAATGCCCTCTATATGCTCGAGTACTTCGGCATTCCGCACCAGCGTGCCACCAAAGTAAGCACAAAGAACCGGTTTCGTAATGTCATCGGCAGTAGGCCCCAAGCCACCGGTGAAAATCACGACATCTGCTTTCTTCAGGGCTTCATCAAGGGTTTCGGTAATATCGTCTTTATTATCTGATATAGCGATTTTACGGATCACTTCTATATTGTGTTCGCCCAAAACGAGGGCAATATGTGTAGAGTTAGTATCAACAGTCTGACCGATCAAGAGTTCATCTCCTATGGTGATGATGATGGCTTTATTGGGCATAATATTTTGCGATTTATAAGTGCTATCGTTTTTGGCAAGGAACAAAGAAAAGTCATTAGGGCGCTCATCCATATTCCTTTTTCAATAAAGTCCAAAGGTAATAATTTCTCTGTCTGTAAGGCATTGTATATAAAAGATAAACGACAAAGCCATTGAAAAATCAATGGCTTTGTTTTAAGATCATCTAAGCATTGCTGCTTATTGTTTAACAAACTGGGTAACAGCTGTTTTATCTCCTTTAAGGGTAGCAATCTTTATAAAGTAATTACCTTGTGCTAATGAGCTGATATCAGCATTATTGGTGTTTTGTGCGGCCAGTATCAATTTACCGTTCACATCAAAAATCTGATAATTAACCGGCTCCTTATATGCTATAGTCAGGTTATTCACAGCAGGGTTAGGATATACTTTTGTCGCTAAAGGCGTTACATCATTAAGACTTACCGGAGTAACAAATGTAAGGTTGTCCATACAAAAATAAACCGGTGTATTAACTCCAAACGATCCTACATCAGAAGAAGCATATTTGAAAGACAGGCTGTCCACCGAACCTAAAGTTGTCAGGTTCACCGTACGCCACGCTTTTACAATATAATCATTGGCATTATTTGCATCTCTGAAATCAGCAAGATAAAAAGTAACGCTATCCGGCTTTACCGTACCATTCAAGTATCCAAAAACAGTTACAGAAAAGAAATCCGGATCATTACCGGTAACCCCTCCAAATTTTTTGGAATAGGAGTCTCCGTTTTTCATGCTTAAACCGGCATAGGTAGCATTTGTATAGTCAAATGCTTTCAACTTCACACTGTGGTTAAAGCTGATACCATAACCCTCTCCATAAGAAATTACATATTTAGCAGAACTCCCTGCTCCGGATGGAGCATAAGCCGCACTCGCATTCGTATAACCGGCAGTTGTATCATTTACAACATTAGAATAGTTAAATCCTGAATAACCACCCCAGGAAGGCTTTGTGCCGTAAAAAGTAGCAATATGACCTCCGGTATTGGAAGTACCGGTGAAGGTATAATCAAATGTATCCTTCGTTGAGGCATAATCTGTATTCGTACCGGTCAGCGTTAATGCTTCAAAATCGATATTAATTGTTTGTGCTTGTACAAACATAGAAAGACATACAGCCGATGCTGTTAAAAGTAAATTTTTTACCATTTTTAGTATATATGTAATTTAAATAAATAAAATACGTCCTTTTCCTTTTTCCCGAGAAAAAACAGGTTTAATAGCATAGGGCAGGTCTTCTGACTCGTTCTTTTTGTTAGGCACCTTCCCGCGATCATGCAGTGGTTATGAAGAAAATATAACAAAATACAATAGAACTTACAGCAACGGGTATTGTTTTGGATTTACACCAAATTCCCTTTTAATTCTGTCAAACTGAGGTTTGATCGAAACCAAATGCGCTGCAAATATATAAAAATATAGATAGATATGGCGACTTTGTTTCGTAAATTTATGATCTTGATGGCGATACACAAGTATAAATATATACTACCTTTGCTCCTCTTGATAATAAGTACAGATTATGATTTATAATGTAATAGGATTAATGTCCGGAAGTTCTCTTGATGGATTGGATATTGCCTTCGTAGAGATTACGGATATGCGAAACGATTGGAGTTTCGATATAAAAGTGGCGGATTGTATTGCTTTTGAGGACACCTTAAAGCAGCAGTTGAGAAATGCGGCGCAACTAAGCGTACCGGAATACCTGAACCTGCACACGGCCTTTGGAAAATGGCTGGGCAGCCAGGTGAATACTTTTATCGATCAAAATGAATTACACCATAAGGTACATTTTATTGCCTCTCACGGGCATACGGTATTTCATGAGCCGCATAAAGGAACCAGTGTCCAGATCGGAGATGGTGCGGGCATTGCTGCCATAACAGGATTGACGGCGATTACCGATTTAAGAAATATGGATGTGGCCCTGGGCGGACAAGGTGCTCCGATTGTACCGATGGCAGACCGCATGTTGTTTAAGGAATATGATTTTTGTCTGAACCTTGGGGGAATTGCTAACCTAACGGTTAATACGGAGCATCCGATTGCTTTTGATATTTGTCCCGCAAACCAATTACTGGACTTTTATGCACAACAACTGGGACATCCCTATGATGCGCATGGTGCCATCGCCCGCCAGGGTACGGTACATGATGGTTTATTGGCACAGCTTAATGCACTCGAATATTACCAAGTCAATGCGCCAAAATCTTTGGCAAATGATTATACCGCACAGTTGCACCAATTGGCTGATAGCAGTGGTCTTGCCGCCGCCGATATACTGGCCACTTATGTAGCGCATATTGCCCAGCAAATTCAAAAGGCCATAGCGCCTTATCAACAGGAGGCTATGCAGAAAATGCTGGTTACCGGTGGGGGTGCCTTAAACACTTACTTAGTGGAATGTATTCAGGCACACTTAAATAACCTGAGCCTTGTGGTACCTGAAGACAGTATTGTGATGCATAAAGAAGCGGTAGCCATGGCTTTAATGGGCGTATTACGCTGGCGCGAAGAGACTAATGTTTTTGCGAGTGTTACCGGTGCCAGCCGCAATAGTATAGGCGGAGCCGTATGGTTAGGTAATAACTAAAAAGCACCTTGCTTGTTTATAATATTTCGAATTATCATAGGTTAACGTTTCGCTAATTACAATTTCCTATTAAACTAATCAGCTTAATTTTGTCCAATAATTCACAAACTAAATAAACAAACAATTTAAAAACAAAATTTTATGAAAAAAGTAATCTTAAGTATTGCTACCCTTGCAGGATTTGCCGTTGCCACTCAGGCGCAAGTTAAATTCGCTCCAGAAGTAGGTTTAAATGTAACTACCATGAAGTCGTCAAGCGATCTTGCTACAAGTACATCTAATGCGCTTGTCGGATTAAGAGCGGGTGCTTATGTAGAATTACCCTTCAACAATATGATCTCTTTAGAGCCTGGTGTATTTTATAGCATGAAAGGCGGCGAAAACACGTTTTTAGGGGTTAAAAGCACAACTACTTTAAGTTATATTGAAGTTCCGGTAAACATAAAATTCAATTTACCTTTAGGTATTGCCGGTAAAGTATTTGCTTATGCAGGACCGCACATTGCTTATGCAGTAGCCGGACAAACAAAAATAGGAAGTGTATCTTCTGACATTAAGTTTGGTGACGGAAACGCCCAAATGAATCCTTTGGATATCGGTGCGCAAGTGGGTGTTGGCTATCAATTGCCTTTTGGCCTGTATGCCAGAGCACAATACGGTATGGGCTTTAACAATCTGAGCAATGCATCTACAATGAATACCAAATTAACAAACAACAGTAACTTCGGTATCAGCGTAGGTTTTCAATTCTAATTTATTGACCTAAGATTTTAGGTAAAAGCAAAAGATTCGCGGATGATTTTCCGCGAATCTTTTGCTTTTAAAAATTCCATTTCTTTTTTTAATATAAGTTTTTACCTTTGTAAGC
The DNA here is from genome assembly GCF_003852495.1 of Taibaiella sp. KBW10. Classification (GTDB taxonomy): domain Bacteria; phylum Bacteroidota; class Bacteroidia; order Chitinophagales; family Chitinophagaceae; genus Edaphocola. The sequence goes on from NZ_QAJI01000004.1 coordinate 471,211, forward strand.
ATACAAACAGTCCATCGTATATACTCCAATATAAGTACATGAAGAAAAGTTTATTATTCTTAGCTATCTTATCAGGCCTTGCCGCTCATACCTATGCACAGGTAACCGTAACTCCTGAATTCGGTTTTTTAACCACCAAATTCAGCGCCTACACGACCGATAACGGTATGAGAAATTCATTAAACTATGATTGGCAAATCGGCCCTCGCGGCGGTATTGCATTTGATATTCCGATCGGATCAAAAGGCTTTTCAGTAGAGCCGGGATTATTTTACAATTCTAAGATGATACGGGTAGTGGACGAAAACAGTATGATGCGTTCTGACCTGAAAATGTCTATGAGCAATGCAGAATTGCCTATAAACCTTAAATACAGCTGGTCGATCAGAGAGTATACCGGTAAGCTTTTTGTGTTTGCAACGCCTTATGTATCCTATTCCTTTTCGGGAAGAAGAACAGGAGATATTACCGTGAAACAACCTACGGTAAGCATCAAGCAAATCGATGATAAAATCAATTTCAAGAGCGGTGCCACTCAGGAATTAAAACCCCTGGATTATGGCGCGTATGTAGGCTTTGGATATCAATTCCAAATGGGTTTTCAGCTTAAAATGACTTATGGTGTCGGCATGAGCAACTTATCTGTCGTACCTGGTGCCAGCCTTAAAAGCAGCAGCATGTTTGGCCTCAGTGCCGGTTTTGTTTTAGGCAGAAAAATTGCGGGAAGGTTTTACTAATCCACTTCAAATAATATTAATCAGGAAGCCCTTGCCCATGTGTAAGGGCTTTTTTATGACCGTCGCGTTTAAGTTTTTATGTGCCGCTTTCCTATAAATGCGCCTGAATGCTTACTTTTGCGATTATTTTTTAGACAATTGACTTATTATACAAACGATGAAATATAATTTTTCCGAAATAGAACAAAAGTGGAAACAATACTGGACCGACCATAATACCTATGCTGTGGCAAATACAACCGATAAGCCCAAGCATTATGTATTGGATATGTTCCCCTACCCCAGCGGTGCGGGTTTACACGTGGGTCATCCTTTAGGTTATATTGCATCGGATATTTATGCCCGTTTCAAAAGAATGCAGGGCTTTAATGTATTGCATCCTATGGGATTTGATGCCTTTGGACTGCCTGCAGAACAATATGCACTGGACACGGGTCAACACCCGGCGGTGACTACCGAGAAAAATATTGCCCGTTATAAAGAGCAATTAAACAATATCGGCTTTAATTACGACTGGAGCAGAGAGGTGCAGACCAGCGATCCAAAATATTATAAATGGACCCAATGGATCTTTAGCCAGTTATTCCATAGCTGGTATAATAACAAAACGCAGAAAGCAGCGCCCATTGCCGACTTGATTACAATTTTCGAACAGGAAGGTAATGCCGGCTATCCCAGTCCGAAAGAAACAGAAATGTTTAATGCCGAAACCTGGAATGCTTATGATGAAGCGGCAAAACGCCACGTCTTAATGCAATACCGCCTGGCTTATCTCGACTATGCTGAAGTATGGTGGTGTGCTGCATTGGCAACCGTTTTGGCCAACGATGAAGTGGTGAATGGCGTATCGGAAAGAGGCGGCCACCCGGTAGAAAAGAAAAAAATGCGCCAATGGTTTTTGCGGATTACCGATTATGCTGATAATCTTTTATCCAGCCTGGATCACCTGGAATGGAGCGAAGCGATGAAAGAAATGCAACGCAACTGGATCGGTAAAAGTGAAGGGGCACAAATCGGGTTCTCTATCGCCGGTACGGATCATAGTATCGAAGTATTTACCACAAGACCGGACACCATCTTTGGAGTAGACTTTATGGTTTTGGCACCTGAACATGAACTGATCTTAGACATTACGACTGCGGCACAAAAAGAAGCTGTAGAATCCTATATTACTTATGTAAAAAGCCGTTCCGAAAGAGAGCGGATGGCCGAGAAAAAAATCAGCGGCTGCTTTACCGGAGCGTATGCAGTACATCCTTTCTCCGGAAAACAGATTCCGATCTGGATTTCAGAATATGTACTGGCCGGATACGGTACCGGCGCCATTATGGCGGTACCTTCGGGTGATGAGCGTGATTTTGCTTTTGCGAACCATTTCAATATCCCAATCACTAATATTTTTGGCGATCATTATACGGGGGAGCATGCTTTTACGGACAAAAACGTATCCATAGAAAACAGTGATTTTATTTCCGGATTGTCTATTGCCGCGGCCACAGAAGCGGTATTGACTGCGGTTGCCGAAAAAGGTATTGGTAAGCGTACGACAAATTTCCGTTTGCGGGACGCGGGCTTCAGCCGTCAGCGCTATTGGGGAGAACCCTTCCCGATTGTGTATAAAAACGATATTCCCTATACAATTGATGAACCCGAGCTGGCATTACAGGATGCGGATAAAACCTTACCGGTATTATTGCCCCATGTAGATACCTACAAACCCGGACCAAACGGGGAAGGCCCTCTGGCGAATATCGACAGCTTTGTACACCTTACGAATAGTGCAGGTGAAATTTTGCGCAGAGAAACCAATACCATGCCCGGTTATGCCGGTTCTTCCTGGTATTTCTTACGCTATATGGATCCTCATAATGATACCGAATTTGTGGGCGCTGACACTGCGCAATACTGGAACCAGGTAGATTTGTATATCGGTGGTACCGAACATGCCGTAGGGCATTTGCTATACAGCCGTTTTTGGACAAAGGTTTTGTATGACCTGGGTCATATTGGTTTTAATGAGCCCTTTAAGAAATTATTGAACCAGGGTATGATCCAGGGTAGCTCTAGGTTTGTATATAGATTGAATACAAGCATTAATAAATCAAATAAGAACACTTTTACAGGACAGGTTACAGAAGACAAAGGAGCTATTAATCCATTGCTCCCCTCCGTAAACCCTAATGATAATCCAATAATTTTTGTTTCTGAATCTATTGCAAAAAAATTAAGAACAAAGGATGATACAGAAGCTAAAACTATAATTGATGATTTTTTAACCCCTATAAATAAGGGGTTATCAGAAAAATATAATGGCAAGGCGGTATATATTTCAACCGAATATATAATTAATGCCATCCATGTAGATGTAAGTATGGTAGATGGTGTGGAATTGGATATCGAACAATTCAAGCAATGGAGAGCAGAATATAACAATGCCGAGTTTATTTTGGAAGATGGCAAGTATATCTGTGGTGCAGAGGTGGAGAAAATGTCCAAATCTAAGTACAATGTGGTGAACCCGGATGAGATTGTTGCCCAGTATGGTGCCGATACCTTCCGTATGTATGAAATGTTCCTGGGGCCAATCGAAATGAGCAAACCCTGGGATACCAAAGGTATTGAGGGCGTACATCGTTTCCTGAAAAAACTATGGCGTTTATTCTTTGAGGAACAACAAGAGCAAACCCAATGGCTGGTTGTAGATGAGGAGCCCACTAAAGAGGAATTAAAAGCGCTGCATAAGACCATCAAAAAGGTAGCGGATGATATTGAGAAATTCTCGTTTAATACGACGGTGAGCCAGTTTATGATCATTACGAATGAGCTACATGAGCTTAAATGCCATAAACGAGCGATCCTGGAACCTTTGGTAGCCCTGTTGGCGCCATTTGCCCCTCATGTTGCAGAGGAATTATGGCAGCGTTTAGGTCACGACACAAGTGTGGCTGCTGCTGACTTCCCGAAATTTGAGGAACAATATATTACCGAAAGTGCCAAGCTCTACCCGATTGCCATCAATGGTAAACACCGTACCAATATGGAGTTTGCCCTGGATGCAGCTACTGAAGCCATCGAGCAGGAAGTATTGGCTAATGAAATCGTGCAAAAATGGCTGGAAGGGAAACCACATAAAAAAATAATCTTCGTAAAAGGAAAAATGATCAATGTGATTGTTTAATTTCTTAAGGATAAATAAAATTAAAGATGTCGGGCGCCGCTTTGCGGCGCCCGACATCTTTAATTAAAGTATCACCCAAACAACGGCACACTGCTCCATAAAACCAAATGAAAAAAAGAGAGATTGTTTTTTTATTAAAAAATACTACTTTTGCAAACATCAGATGATATGATGAACCAAGTATATGCACGTAATTAAAAAAACATCTTTAGCAGAGGGTGTGGCAGAAGCCCTGGAGCTCCGGATCAAAAACGGCGCCTTGGCTATTGACGCGCAATTGCCCGCAGAACCTGAGCTGATGAAAACATACGGGGTTGGCCGGTCTTCTATTCGGGAGGCCATCAAAATACTGGCACAGTCGGGTTTTGTAAAAGTACAACAGGGGCTGGGTACTTTCGTGATCAGCCACACCGGCAATACGGCATTAAGCAATAAAATTGAACAAGCCGATTTTGCCGAAATATTTGAGGTACGTCAGATTTTAGAAATAAAAATTATAGAAAAAGCAGCGGTGTACAGAACGGATAAGCAAATCGCCAATATGCGCCGGGAACTGAAACAACGGGGCATATATGCCCAGGAACATAAGCTTAATGAATGTATTAAAGCAGACATCCGGTTTCATATCATGATCGCTGAAAGCTGCGGCAATGGCATTTTAGCAGCTTTGTATCAAACCCTGTCCGAGCATGTGGAGCGTTTTTTCTATAATATATACAAAGATACCGAACCGTTTCTGGCCTCACAGGAACTACACGAAAAGCTCTTACTATATATTGAAGCGAAAAATGCACAAAAAGCCGTGATCACTGCACAAAAAATCATTGGCAAACTCTAAAAATTTAACTCAAAACATCAGATGACCTGATGTTATAAAAATTATGAAAACACAGTCGTCCCCTCAAGCCGCTGTACTTACAGCACAGCAAACCGTTTATCCCATATTATTTGCGATCAGCTTTTCGCATCTGTTAAATGACCTGATACAGTCCGTCATCCCGGCGATTTATCCCTTATTAAAGGAAAATTATGTCTTAACCTTCACACAGATCGGGATCATTACGCTGGTCTTTCAGCTGACGGCCTCTATCCTGCAACCCTTTATAGGCTTATATACAGACAAGAAGCCCAATCCAAAATCCCTGGCCATTGCGATGTTGTTTTCTCTTTTAGGTTTGTTATGCCTGGCCTTTGCCTCTAATTTATATTATATCCTGGCCTCTGTCAGTTTAATTGGTATTGGCTCTTCTATTTTTCATCCCGAAGCATCTAAAGTAGCTCATTTAGCCTCGGGAGGGAAGAAAGGCTTGGCACAATCTATTTTCCAGGTAGGGGGTAATGCAGGCGGCGCTACAGGGCCTTTACTTGCTGCGCTCATTGTTATTCCTTTTGGACAGAAATACGTTGGTTGGTTTGGCGTATTGGCCATTCTGGGTATGATCCTCCTTACGTTTGTGGGCAAATGGTATCAGCAAAATATGCTGGCCAGATCTCTCACAAAAAACGTCGCCCATCACAGTGCGCCAACGGTAACGATTTCCAGGAAAAGAGTAATTATTTCTATCGTCATTTTATTGGTATTGATCTTTTCGAAATATTTCTACATGGCCTCCATGACGAGTTATTTTACCTTTTATCTGATCGATAAATTCCATGTGAGTGTACAGCAATCCCAAATTTATCTGTTTGCTTTCCTGGCGGCCGTGGCAGCAGGAACCATATTAGGTGGCCCTTTGGGCGATCGCTATGGAAGAAAATTAATTATCTGGATTTCTATATTAGGTGCCGCACCCTTTACCTTACTGCTCCCCCATGTAGGACTGAATATGACCATTATATTAGCCATACTGATTGGTTTGATCATTTCTTCTGCATTTTCAGCCATTTTGGTTTATGCAACTGAACTCATCCCGGGAAAGATAGGCCTGGTATCGGGGCTGTTCTTCGGTTTTGCCTTTGGTATGGGTGGAATCGGTTCTGCTCTCTTAGGTTGGCTGGCCGATAAAACCAATATTGAATACGTCTTTAATGTCTGTGCTTACCTGCCCTTGATTGGGATCATCACCGGCTTTTTACCCAATATTGAAGGCAGTAAAAAAAGAAAAGGCTAAGCAAGAAAGCGAATTAGAAATAAAAATCATCATTAAAGGATAGCGGAATAAGCAAGTATGTTACTCGCTTATTCCGCTATCTTTTGTATGTGCATCCAAAGTATCTTTGGGGGCTGTCATATTTCTAAAGAATAAGTCTTTGAGGTTGGTAAAGGATTTACGATAAGAAATCCCTACACCCTGCCGGGAGATATTTTGTTGAAACAAGGCATCATAATTGCTCGTTCTGAAAATATTGAAGCGGATCCGGCCATCCGGTGTCATCAGGTATTGCACCCTAAAATCGCCTGCCAGATTGGATGAATATGATTTGGAACCTGCCGTAGCCGGCCGGCCCCAGTCGTATACCCCACCCACATCAACAAACAGACGGTTGTTCAGGAAGTTCTTACGCACATTTACTTTGGCCTCATTCCGGTTTAAATAGGATAAACTTGTGGGATCATTACTATTGCTCAGGTTATAATTTTTATAACCAACCCCTACATGTAAATCCCGTACTTTAAACAGTTTATTGGCCATATTGGTCAACTGTGAAGAAGCTACAGAGGAGAAAATATCACTCATATTATTGATGGTTCCTGAAGATACTGCCGCCGTATTATTCATAAAGCCTTCCGGTGGGGCAAACTGATCTAACAGCAATAAAGAGGCCACCTGGTTCAATAATTGTTTCTCATCATTATTGATCCGCTCTAATTTTTGGTAGGCGTAGGTACCGATAGAACGGTTTTCCAACAGTTCCAATTTAAAGTTCACTTCGGGGTTTTGCAGGGTACCCGATGCATTCAGTTTTACATTGACTAACTGTGCCAGCTGTGCATCCCGTATTTCCTGATTGGAAAGGTTGATTCTATTGATTTCATTGCTGATCAGGTCATATAAACGTGCCTTTACCGCAGTGGTACCGGTCACATCGAGATGGGCATCGTATAAGTCTCCGTTCCAAACAATGGTACTGCCCGGTACGATAGAGAACAGCCTGTTATAATTCAGGATTTGCATCTTTCGAAACGCAAAGTTGTAGGTACCTTCTTCGATTTTATACATACCATTCAAGCGAATGTCTCCATCGGAAGGTATTTCAAGAATGATGTTCCCGTTCCCTTTAGAGATTAACTGATCGCCTGTTTTGGGATCCAGGATAATGTTGCTGCCCAGATTATTATTGATCGTGGCATCGATCCTGATATTGTATTTGTTGGATAGTTTTAGTTTTTTTCTTTTGGCGAGCTCGTAATCAACATTCCTTTTCTTGAAGCGGATAAATGTATATTCCCCTAAATCGCTGGAGAAATCTATGGGAATAACCAAGTTGGAATTGGGTAAAGGGATTGCAGAGATAAACACATTCAGGTCTTGTGCCAGCCCAAAGATACGCGCCCGTGTTTTGGCATATATCGTGCCGTAAAAACGCTCTCCCTCCGCACTATTCAGGTTTAATACCCTGATCTTATCGCTATTCATTTCCAGGTTGAGGGAAAAGGTCTGCAACTTATTATGGGTAATACTCCCCGTTATCAGCCCTGTGTTTTTCTCCTGGTCTTTTACATACATGGTGCCGATGTCAATAGTATTTTCATTGACCCTAATAGTGGCGTCGGCTACGGTATAGGTCTCCCCGTTTATTTCGGGACGCACTTCAATATCTTTTAAGGACAATTGGCCTGAAGTGATCGGATGCGCGGCATTGCCTTTAATGCTGATAGCCCCATTCACCTTACCATTAAGATTGCTGACAAAGCCTCTTAAAAAAGGGGTCAGCCAGGCGATATTAGCATTGTTGAACTGCAATGTGCCGTCTATAGCTTGCGCAGAACTGGTATCTAAAGATAGTTTTCCACTAATGGTTGCAGAGGCATTTTGTGCTGAGATGCCGGTATTATTGGTTAGCTCCACCATACCTTTGGCCACATCATAATTGCCCTGAAGGGAAATTTTCTGTAAGGTATCTTCGTAAAAACGGGTGTCTTTGGAGGATAGGTCAAAATTGATTTTCTGTTTACTCCATAAAGACTGGATTTTAAGCGTCCCGTTAATACTCCCTCCCTTGATCATATCGTCTATCTGCAATAAACGGGTGAGCGGTGCATTGCTCAGGTTCTTAAGCTCAATATAAGCCGTATTATTTTCTACTTCACTTTTACCGACATAGATATGTTGTTGCCCGGAATTGATCGAGAGGTTTTCGATATTCAGTTCCTCGTTTTCATAAACGATCCGGTTACCGGCAGGGATATTCCATTTATTGTTATTGATAAAAATCTGAGAAGGTAAAATATGTAAAGTAAAACGTCCGCCCTGCATATAACCCCTGCCATTCAATTCTGCATTTCCGAATTCTTCAAAGGTAGAGGTGACAATATTAAAATCTAAAGAATCGCGGTACCACTTGGAATCAAGGTTTACATTTCTGAGAAACACATTGCTGCCCGAACGGATCTCTGCAAGATCAATATTTATTTTCAGGTCTTTATTGTTTCCATTCCCGTTCACCTGCAGGGAGTCAAAAACAAAACCATCAAAAATCAATTGAGGCAGATTGGAAGAGAGGCGTAACTGATCATTTTGGGTGTTCAGGGAGCCCTCCAGCACGCCGCCTTTTGGCAAACTAATATCTTTGTTGAATATAGACAGCAGATCGGTAATATCTTCTGTCTGCATATCAAAATTGATCAATTGGTTTCTGTTGTACTGTTTGGGTGCCTTGAAATAATTGGGCATATAGGTAGACAACAATTGCTGAAAGGATTCTGGCAGATCGACCAGTTTATAATTACCCCATATCCTTGCTTTAATGTTATTGGTACCGGCATACAAGTATTTCTGTCCGTTTTCTATCGTCGATTTCAGATATACCGAATCGATATCCAGATAGGTAGAATCCCGGTAGATTTTCATTTGCTGCAATAAGGCTTCTCCTGTAAAATCATCGAAATTAGTCCCCGTAAAATGAGCCGTCAGTAAGCCATTTGCACGGATATTTTCGTTCATCAGTTTCAGGTTCAGAAAATTAAGGTGTCCTATTTTGGCAGTAAAATCGGTTTTTGCGATGGCATGATCATATTGTAGTTTCCCGTCAAAATCTACTAGTGCATTCGGATCATTCAACAATACTTTTCCCTGAAAATAGGCAGGGGTGATATCTCCTTTTACCGTAACATCAGTGTAGACATAGTCTTTAAAACCGAAACGGGTGAAATTGCCATCGACAAGAATATTCATTTTTGCCGGATCAAGGTATTTCCCTTTGAAAGAAAACGCCCCATCAGTTTGACCAATCATGGGCTGCTGCAGGAGCGCGCCCAAATTAAACTGCTGCACCTTTACCTGACCTTCATAATTGGGTTCGGGACTCACCACCTGGGTAATGGTAGTATTGGCCTGTACGAGCCCTAAACCGGTTTGTATGCGGGCATTAACATGAAAGTTATGCATCGTACCGTTAAAGTCAAAGGGTGCCGTAATCTGATCCAGTGCCAGCAGGTTAATACCGGTAGCCTCTTTCAGAAAAGGAAAATAATGGTATAGGTACGCACCGGATGTTTTCAGGGTTGATTGTTCAAAAACAATATTTGAATTGTCTACATCAGGCAATTGATCCATACGGAAGGCCCCAACATTCAACTGGCTCTTACCATCATTAATGATCGCGTTTGTTGCATATAGTTTGTCTACCGTACCCCCGCAATGTCCGTCCACCGAAACTTCCATGTTTTGGAATAATTTCATTTCCGGTGCAAAAAAGATGATATCGTTTACGGCTACTTTTGCCTGACGTAAACGGCCTTCCATCCTTACTTTGCTGATGTAATCGATAAAATCCGGAAAGCGGTCATAATGCATGGCATAATAATCCTTGATAATGCTGTTGTTTGTCTCCAGATACAGATCGGCACATTCAGAGATGCGGGGAGAAACTTTTACTTTGGCCCGCATTTCTTTAATATTGAGCCCGCAGCGTTCCTGAGCAGAGAGGTGCAGCAGATCGCCACGTATGGTATCGCCTGCAATACGCACATCTTTGATCTGGATGCTGATATTTCGCACATCCATCTTCCATTCATCAAATAAGCCTGCCGGTGCAACCGTTCTGTCCGGATCATCCATAAAATACCGGCCATCTTCAATCGTCACATTTTTGACCAAAACCTTCCATTGATCCGGATTAAAGGCAGTGGTATCAATCTCATTTGTTTTTTTCCGGCGCCGGAGGTGCTCGGGTCTGCCCCCTTTATAATCCCGGAGGCCGAAAGTCGTTTGCAGCCCGGAGATATTGTTGATGTCAATTAGTTTCGTTGCAAAATCAAGCTTATTGAAGTCCATCGTGAAATCGGTCAGCGCCATTTCCATGTCACTACCCACCCATTGGTCTATTAAGGCAAACCTTATCTGGTGCAGCTTTATTCTTTTCAGGTCAATTTCGAGGGGATCTGATGCTTCTTTATTGGTCTGCGCGTCTGAAGAGAAGGCATCTGCGATAAACTGGTAATTCCAGACCGAATCATTTTTAGGTCTCCGGAGGTTGATAAAGGCGCCGTCTAAACCGACATAATGCAGGACAGGCTTGTCTTTAAAAATAAACCAATCGGTAATGCTGATCTCCAGGTGTTTGGTGTACAGTAAAGTATCCCCTCGCTGGTCTGCAACAAAAACGCCATCCAAGGTCATTTTATCCAGCAGTTGCAGGTGAAACCCCTTAACGGTTACGGTTGTCTTTAATTTTCGGGAAAGAAAAGCAGCGGCCTTTTCTGCTACATATTGTTGTACGGAAGGAATATTGATTAGCACCGCTATCAAAAGCAATAATGCCAATACCGTACCCAACACGTATTTTGATATTTTTAGAAACCGTTTCAGCTTAATTAATTAAGCTGCAAATATACTTTTATTCAGGCAATTCAGCACCAGCGAATTACGATTTAAAAGTAGCCTAAATAGGTCTTGGAATGCTTGGCAAATTCTATACTTACCGTATCGCCTATGGCAAATGTGCGGAAGTCTTCGGGGCTGACCTGAATGGTCAGCAGACCCGGATAATTCAGGTGAAAATGGCAGGAATTGGTCTGAGGAATAAATTGTTTTTGCTGAATGGGAATGGCAATGATGGTTTTGAGGCCATCTCTAAGATCGGCTTTAAACTTACGGGAGAAGCGCTTTTTTCCAAAAATGGCCAATCCGTATATGAGTATAAAGAAACAGGTCGCAGCCAGGATATATTCGGGCAGGGAGAATTTTTTCTCCAGCTCATTGGCCGGTGTAGCTAAAGAGGCGATGAGCCCGACACATACCACCAGACCCATACCGATTATGCCCATAAGTCTCAGCGTGCGAAAATAGCCCACCGATTCTGCCTCCAGCAAACCTTGGATAAACGCACGTTCTTTATGGCTCATTTCCTCTTCGTAGGCCGTCAGCATATTGTTTTTGTTTTAAGAAAACTAAGATACAAAAATAAAAGTCGCGTCCGAAAACGGACACGACTTTTTTATAAAGAATGATGTTTTATTAGAAACCGAATTTCAATTTCTTACCCGGATAATAGGCCAGATCGCCTAATTGCTCCTCAATACGGATCAATTGGTTGTATTTAGCCATACGGTCGCTACGGGAGGCAGAACCGGTTTTAATTTGGCCACAGTTTAAAGCGACAGCAAGGTCTGCAATCGTTGCATCTTCCGTCTCTCCGCTACGGTGGCTCATGATGGTATTATATTTATTGGTTTGCGCCAGGCTTACCGCATCCATCGTCTCGGTAAGGGTTCCGATCTGGTTTACTTTTACCAACAAACCGTTGGCGATATTTTCTTTAATTCCTTTTTCCAAACGCAATACATTGGTCACAAACAAATCGTCTCCTACCAATTGTACATTTTTACCAATCGCATCGGTCAGGGCCTTCCAGCCTTTCCAGTCATCTTCATCCATACCATCTTCAATACTCACGATAGGATATTTCTTTACCCATTTCTGCCAGTATTCTACCATTTCTTCGCTGGATAATTTCTTACCGTCAGACTTATGGAAATGGTATTTTTTAGATTTGGCATCATACAGTTCGCTGATGGCTGCATCCATTGCAATCACCACATCTTCTCCGGGTTTAAATCCGGCTTTTTCGATCGCTTTCAACACGATCTCAATGGCTTCTTCATTGCTTTGGATATCCGGTGCAAAACCACCTTCATCTCCTACATTGGTACTAAATCCTTTGTCGCTCAATACTTTTTTCAAGGTATGGAAAATCTCCACGCCCCAACGCAAGCCTTCGCTAAAAGTATCTGCACCCACAGGCATTACCATAAATTCCTGAAAATCGATTTTGTTATCAGCATGTGCGCCCCCGTTCAGGATATTCATCATTGGCACCGGTAAGGTTTTGGCATTGGTACCACCTACATAACGGTATAATGGTAAACCCGCATCCTCAGCACCAGCTTTGGCTACGGCCATACTCACGGCCAGAATTGCATTGGCTCCTAATTTTCCTTTGTTGGCACTACCATCCAGGTCGATCATATACTGGTCGATGCCTGCCTGATCGGCTACATCAAAACCATACAACTCGTCTGCCAATAGCTCATTAATGTTTTTAACTGCTTTCAGCACACCTTTGCCCAAATATTTTTTCTTATCACCATCACGCAATTCTACAGCTTCGTGCTTTCCTGTAGAGGCGCCAGAAGGAACTGCCGCACGACCCATAGCACCGGAATTGGTATAAACATCTACTTCAACCGTTGGATTGCCACGAGAATCTAAGATTTGACGAGCGTGGACTTGTGTAATTATGCTCATAAGATTGTTTGAATTTGGATGCAAAGATAATTTTTTTGTTATATAAAATTGCGGATAAAGTTAAAAATCCGCATTCGGCCTATACTTTATAAAACCAAATGCGGATTGTATTGTGTACGCTTAGTTACACTGGGTGGTATTCATTAAGCGATTCCCTTCGGTATTCAGCTCTTTTTCTTTTCTAAGTGGTGTGTCAAAATATGCTTTCAATCCGCCAATCACATTGGCATCTACATTATCATCAAATTTTCGGGCAAAGAGATTATTGCCTTTTTTTAGAAACCCAAGATCTTCGTTGGTAAATGTTTTGGGCCTCAGTTTAATATCGCCATCCGGTATCCAGATAATGGCGCGCATATCGTCGTTGACCAGCGTTCCTTTGAAGGAACTGTTCATCAGCACTGTCTGAAAGAAGGATTCATCAGGAATCAGTGTGTTTTTATAATATTCTTTGAATTTCTTAACCTCTTCACTGCCACACAGGAATTCACAACAGTCACGGGTCAGCATCATCCATTGCCCGCCAATATAAGGAACCACACCGTCCATATACTTCCTTTTATGTGTTGTGACAGACATGGCTCCGTCGATCTCGCTAAAGTGGTTTTCAATTCTGTTCAGGGTTTCGGGGCGGGTCAGTATCTGATTGGCATATTTCAGATAACTCGTTCCTTTATGCTCGGCCAGGAACTCGCCAATAATCTTTTGGGACTTTAAAGGATAATCCTGTCCGCTCAGGTTGATAAAATAATCCCATTGTGTTTCCTGCTTCAGCAAATAGCGCATACCGCTGAGTTCTGCCTGAACCATACTGTAACCGCCCCATACGACGGTTTGGTTTTCCAACACATGTATGCCGGAAAATTTACTTAAAAAGGAACCTATTTGTTCTTTGGTTATCTGATCGGCCTTTTTGTCGATATTGACAAGATAGATATTATTAGGATGATAAATGGCATTAAACAGGCGCCTGAACTGCTTAGACAACCGGTGTGCCATGATAAAATATGCTATTTTAATCTTTGGCGGCTGTTCTTCATGCAATGATGAAGGACTGGGTTGTGTGTTTAACTGTACTGCGCTCATAATAGAAATATAAAGGGGTATTTAATACTATTGTACCCCTCTTTTGTAAGGTACGACTATTAGCCGGATAAGGGCTTGCCTCATTTGCCCCTCCCTGGCATTTAGGGTACGGGGATGATCTCCCGAACATAATTATAGTTTACCTTTACGGGATACAAATTGTATCAAATGAAAGAATTAAGACTCGCCGTATTGATCGACGCCGATAATGTGCCTTATGCTAATATTAAGGAGATGCTGGAAGAGATTTCTAAAAACGGCACCCCAACTATAAAAAGAATTTACGCAGACTGGACCAAACCCACCCTTTCGGGCTGGAAAAATGTATTACTTGAGAATGCCATCACCCCTATCCAGCAATATAGCTATACCACCGGTAAAAATTCGAGTGACAGCGCGCTGATTATTGACGCGATGGATATCCTGTACTCCGACAAAGTCGACGGATTCTGCATCGTTTCTTCCGATAGTGATTTTACACGCCTGGCCACAAGGCTCAGAGAGGCCGGAATGAAGGTAATCGGTATCGGGGAACAAAAGACCCCCTATCCTTTTATTACTGCCTGTGATAAATTTATCTACATTGAAATCCTGAAATCTTCAGCGCAGGAAGAAGCTCCCGAAACCACTAAAAACAAAAAAGAGGAGCATAGCATCTCTAAGATCGATAAACGCCTGATCAAATTACTGTCTGACAGTGTCAGTGACCTTGCGGATGAGAGCGGCTGGACCTTCCTGGGGGAAGTAGGCAACTTTATCCTGAAGAAAAAACCGGATTTCGATCCCAGGAATTATGGATTCCCTAAACTGCTGCTCCTAATCAAGAGTACCGATAAGTTCCTGATTGAGGAGCGGGAAACGGGCACTAAAACCGTTAAACACATTTATGTAAAAACGAAGTAAATCTATTTATAAAGACAGGATACAAATTAGCGCGGGTAAATCGGATACGATCGAATAAAAATCCCGCTAAAAATCAATATTTCTGTATAATTTTGGCAGCATTCTTATACAGACATATAAAATATACATAGCTCAGATGAACGCTTTTGACACTTTAAAACAGATTATAGAAACAAGAAGAACAACCAAACCGGGCCAGATGAATGGCAAGGCCATTACTAATGAAGACCTGCAAGAAATACTGGCGCTGGCCGATTGGGCACCTACCCACGCCCGCACTGAACCTTGGCGGTTTTTTGTCTTAACCGGCGAAAATCTTCAAAAATTCTGTGAGCATCATGCACAACTCTACTGGGCCAATACCCCACTGGAATCCAGAACGGAAACCAAACGTGATGCCCTGATGAATATGGGTAACAAGGCCTCTCATCTTGTGATCTCTGTGATGCGTCGCACCCCTGAGGCCAAAATCATTACCGAAGAAGAGTACGCTGCGGTGGCTACGGCAACCCAACATATTTTACTGGGCGCGACTGCTAAAGGCATTGCGTCTTTCTGGAGTACAGGAGGTATGACGCACCACCCTGCCATGAAACTATACCTGGAGTTAAAAGATGATGACCTCCTTATGGGATTGATTTATCTGGGTTATACGGATGAACCGGCAAAAGAAGGCATGCGTAAAATCCCTCTGGAAGATAAAATCATCTGGATATAGCTTGTAATAAAAATGTAAACAACCCAAATATTAATCAATAAAAATTATAATTATGGAAGCTTGGAAAGCCTATTTGGCCGAACATAAGGATCGTTTCTTGAACGAATTACTGGATCTGTTAAGAATCCCCTCTGTAAGTGCTGATAGTAAATACAAAGGTGATGTAGCCCGTTGTGCAGACGCAGTGAAGCAAGCGATGCTGGATGCCGGTTGTGATATGGCAGAAGTATGTCCTACGGAAGGGCATCCGATCGTGTATGGCGAAAAAATAATTGATCCTGCCTTACCTACTGTTTTGGTATATGGCCACTATGATGTGCAACCTGCCGATCCCCTGGAACTATGGACCAGCGGGCCTTTTGAGCCGGTAATTAAAGATGATAAGATTTATGCACGTGGGGCCTGTGATGATAAAGGACAGTTTTATATGCACATCAAAGCATTTGAGGTAATGGCAAAAACCAATACCCTGCAGTGTAATGTAAAAATGATGATCGAGGGTGAGGAAGAAGTGGGTTCGGCTAACCTGGGTAAATTCCTGGAAGACAATGTTGCTAAATTAAAGGCCGATATCGTTTTGGTTTCTGATACGTCTATGATCAGTATGGAGCATCCTTCTATAGAAACGGGTTTACGTGGCCTGGCTTATATGGAAGTGGAGGTGACCGGTCCTAACCGCGATCTGCATAGTGGTGTATACGGTGGTGGTGTCGCGAATCCGATCAATGAATTGTGTAAGATGATCGCATCGCTACATGACGAAAACAAACACATTACGATCCCGGGCTTTTATGATAAAGTACAGGAACTGACTGATGCGGAACGCAAAGCCCTGAATGATGCTCCTTTTGAGCTTGATGAATACAAAAAAGACCTGAATGTTACCGAAGTAGCCGGTGAAAAAGGCTATACCACAATCGAACGTACGGGTGTACGCCCGACACTTGATGTGAATGGCATCTGGGGCGGCTATACGGGTGAAGGGGCTAAAACGGTATTACCGTCTAAGGCATTCGCTAAAATATCAATGCGTTTGGTTCCCCATCAGATTTCTACCGAGATCACAGAATTGTTCCAAAAACATTTTGAAGGACTGGCTACTGCGGGTACAACCGTAAAAGTAACGGCACATCATGGCGGCGAACCGGTGGTAACTCCTACTGATGGTAAGGCGTATCAGGCTGCGGCAAAAGCAATCAAAACAACTTTTGGTAAAGATCCGATCCCAACCAGAGGCGGTGGCAGCATTCCGATCATTGCTTTATTTGAGAAGACTTTGGGTTTAAAAACCGTGTTATTGGGCTTTGGACTGGATAATGATAATATCCACTCTCCTAATGAGAAATATGATATCGCCAACTACTTTAAGGGTATTGAGACGATTCCGTATTTCCATAAATATTTTGCGGAGTAAGATACGCTCCCCATTATAAATTAATAAAGGCTAACCGGATTCGGCTAGCCTTTATTAATTTATAATCTTACTCATTTTTAATTCTGTGCCGACTGTATCTGTATCAATACAGAAGAGATCGTCTGCTTTAAGGTTTCATAGTCTGTATAGCCCTTAGCTAAAAGATAGAATTTACTCTCTGAAACCTGCAACAATACCTGCGGATAGCTTTCTACCTGTAATTGTTTCACCAATTGAAATTCATAGTAGGCTTTTTCTTTGTAGGTTTCGCTGTGCAGGCGCGTATAAAACTCGTCCGGATCAATTTCGTATTGATGCAATAAATGGCGATAAGCCTCATCATCGGTCAGGTCGCGGCCTTCATAATGTAAGGCATACTGCAGATCGGCGGCAATCTGCACGGCTTTGTCAGGCATATATTCTTTCAGAATGCACAAGGCAATTGCCGGCTTTTCCGAATTGGGAAACCAATCGCTGTCCTCTGCCTGATTGATATGAAATAAATAATCGGGGCCGAATTTAATACCGGTGTGGGCTTCTACTTTTTTATAGTTTTCCTTTATCACATCGGCAATTATACTAATAGGTTGCGGATGTTCAGGTAATAACATGCCCCCACTCAATACCTCAAACTGGAATTCCTTTTGAAATTCCTCAGCAATTCTTTTAATCACCGGGCTGAAACCATAACACCATCCACAATATGCGTCGTAACAATAAATAATAGTCATACCGCAAAATAAAAGATTTTTGAACTATTTAAATATAGATATTTGTGAAAAATATCCAAATGGAACCAAATCCCGAACTCCTCACCGAACTATTTGAACTGCGCATGCCTTTTGGGAAATATAAGGGTACCCTGATCGGCGATCTGCCGGAGGCTTATATTTTATGGTTCAACAGGCAAGGATTCCCAAAAGGAAAACTAGGATTACTACTCCAAACCATGTATGAAATTAAGTTGAATGGCTTAAGTTTTCTTTTAGACCCGATCAGAAAAAGCAAAACAAAAGGATAAATACTGCCCTTCTCTTAACCGTAATGATGGGCAAAGGCATTTTTATCCCTAAATTTGCGGATCGGTATCATTTATGTCATCACAACACACTACTAATCCTAAAAAGAGGAAACTACATACAACATTGCTCATTGCAATGCTGATCACTTTTGTGGTGGTTTACAACAGAAACCTGATTGCAAAGGAGATTTATCCTGATTACAAACTGGGAAGCAGCCTTAATGAAAAGCTTAATAATCCCATTAATATCCGGTATATTGACATGGGTATGGATATTTTGGAAAATGGCTACCTGATCGTTATCTCCGGTAAGGATACCAAAAGTGAGCTTTTTAGTAGCGTCAACCGGAAAGATAAGACTTATGCTTATGCAGGGCTTGTGTTTATCGAAAATAATTACCCTTTTGTTTATACCATAGCCCTTCCGACCACTACCAGTAAAGGTGGCCTGGTAAGAGACTCTTTCGAAAATTATGTTGGAGCCAAGAATGTAACCGGATTCGGTATTTATAAATTCCCGGTCAGTAATATGCAGGTACTTGCGATGCAAAAAATCATCCGGAGTTACTATCAAAAAGGAGTCGCTTATGATAATAATTATCAATTGAGCACCGATGAAGCAATGTATCCTTCAGAATTCGTCTTTAAAGTAATGACACAGGCCACGAAAAACAAAAAATTCATCTCTTATACCAATGCGGGGCCTTATCAGTTTGTCTCGATCGACGATCTTTTCTTAAGACCTCAAAATCAAAAAATTTATTCCGCCGTTTTTAATTAATCTTCATGTCTCATTCTTTACGCAATTATATTACCCTCGGCTTTATTGCTTGTTTATTATTTTCTTGTAAAAGTACTAACTCTCCAAAGGCAGTCACCGAGACTTTCCTGGTGAGTGTAGCCCGTCTCGACATTAATGCTGCGCGGAATTATTCCACCAGGCCCACCTGGGATTTCCTGAAAGTATTGGATAAATCGACTAAAGACTTGACTCCGGAACAAAAGGAGAGCTTCCTGAATGGCTTCAAAGTGAAGATACTGGGCGAAAAGAAATTGAATGACAGCACGGCGATGGTGCGCTTCAGTACCACGCCCGTATTATTACCTTTCAACGAACTGGAACTAAAAGCAGAGAAGAACCTGGAGGGCAATATCAAATGGAAAGTGAACTATACAACGCTCTCTTATGTGGAGGCCGACACCTCTATTCAGGAGGTGATGATGCCCGGAGTGGACTCTCTTGAGGAACAATTAGAGCTATTGAACACGCCATCTGCTAAATAAAAGCCGCTTTATCTTTTTATTAAAAGATAGTTTAGTACTTTTGAAATCATTTTTTACACAACAAATCATATTAAATATAACAATGCCTTATTTATTCACATCTGAATCCGTATCTGAAGGACATCCTGACAAAATTGCCGATCAAATTTCTGACGCGCTGATTGATAATTTTCTTGCATTTGATAAAAATAGTAAAGTAGCTTGTGAAACGCTGGTTACTACCGGACAGGTAGTATTGGCGGGAGAAGTAAAATCCACTGCTTATCTTGATGTACAGGAAATAGCCCGTAACGTCATTAAAAAGATCGGGTATACTAAGAGTGAGTATATGTTTGAAGCGAATAGCTGTGGAATTATTTCTGCTATTCATGAGCAGTCTCCGGACATCAACCAAGGTGTAGAGCGCAAAAGCAAAGAAGAGCAAGGTGCTGGTGATCAGGGTATGATGTTTGGTTATGCAACCAACGAAACAAAGAACTATATGCCTTTGGCCCTGGATTTGGCCAATACGCTACTGATCGAATTAGCCGCACTGCGCAGAGAAGATAAAGAGATTAAATATTTACGTCCTGATGCGAAAAGCCAGGTAACTTTAGAATACAGCGACAACCACAAACCGCAAAGAATTGATGCGATTGTAATCTCAACACAACATGATGATTTCGATACAGAGAAAAGCATGTTGAAAAAAATCGAAAAAGACATCAAGGAAATCCTGATTCCGCGTGTGATCAAAAAATATCCTGAATACAAACATTTCTTCAATAATAAAATCAATTACCACATTAACCCAACCGGTAAATTTGTAATTGGTGGACCACATGGTGATACCGGTCTTACCGGTAGAAAAATCATCGTAGATACTTATGGTGGTAAAGGGGCACATGGTGGTGGTGCCTTTAGTGGTAAAGATCCTAGTAAGGTAGATAGAAGTGCCGCTTATGCTACAAGACATATTGCCAAAAACATGGTCGCTGCAGGTATTTGCGATGAAATTCTGGTACAGGTATCTTATGCGATTGGTGTGGCACAACCTATGGGTATTTTTGTAGATACCAAAGGAACGGCAAAAGTAGATATGAACGACGGACAAATTGCAAAAATTGTATCCGAATTGTTCGATATGCGCCCTTATGCTATTGAAACCAGATTAAAATTAAGAAATCCTATCTATAGCGAAACGGCCGCTTACGGACACATGGGCAGAACGAACGAAATCAAAGAAGTAACCTTCTACGATCATAACAAAAAGCCTAAAAAGATTAAGGTAGAACTGTTTACCTGGGAGAAACTGGACTACGTGGCTAAGGTGAAAAAAGCTTTTGGCATAAAATAATGACTTTTCGATATCTTTATATATCTTTATAAAAATTAACGAATTATTATATGAAAAAGACCCTGTTTCTTATGATGTTTGCAGCTACCGCTTTTATGGCCTGTAACAAAAATGAAGGAAAGCCTACCTCTGAAAGCGTTGGAAAAGTGTTGCAGCAAAAAACCTGGCGTATGACCATTTATTTTGATGACGGCAATGATAAACTGACTAACTATACAGGATATGCCTTTACTTTTTCTGCCAATAACAGTGTGATGGCGGTAAGAAACTTTGTAACTAAATATGGTAGCTGGAAAGATTCCATGATTACCGATACGGTTACCAAAACAAAAGTGGCTTCTTTTTATATGGATTTCGGTAATGAGAAACCATTTCGCGATCTGAATAAGAACTGGGAAATCGTTACAAAAGATACCAAATCAATACATTTAAGACAAAAGGATAAGCCCGTAAATCCTTATGACGAAATATATTTCAACCTTAATTATTAATCAAAAAGCAACTCTTAAAGAGTTGCTTTTTGATTATATATGATCAGTATTGATTATTATAATGGTTTCGTCGCTTTTAAGGCATATACCATCGGGATTTTATGCTCCAGATGGGCAATGCGGAACTTACCGGGTTCAAATTCCACCGTATTGAAAAAACAGTTATAGGGAGCATAATCATACTCATTAAAACAGTCTATCGACAGTTTATTCCCGATCAGGCTAGTCAATACTTCGGCAATCCCGTGGTTCCAGTTCACATAAGACAGGTTAATGTCGGCTTCCCTGTCGGCATAAGTACCCTCCTGGGTTTCCAGGATCGGCCCGGAATTAAAATAATCGTAGCCTACTTTTGTAAACTGATCATCAAACATCCAGACTACCGGGTGAAATTCCGCAAAAACGAATTGCCCCCCGGGTTTCAGGTATTGTGCCACGATGTTTGCCCAACGGTCCAGATCCGGTAACCAACCGATCGTACCATAACTGGTAAACACAATATCAAATTGCGTATCCAAATGCTGTGGCAAGTCATAAAGAGCACAACAAACAAACGTTGCATCTTCACCCGTTTGCGCCGCTAATTCCCGCGCGCGTTCAATCGCCTCGTCCGATAAGTCTACACCGGTTACTTTGGCGCCCATACGCGCTAAAGAAATACTATCCTGTCCGAAATGACATTGGAGATGTAAGACCGTCTTGCCTTTAAGATCACCCAAAAGCGCCAGCTCGATTTCTTTCAAAGACGTTTTTCCCTGCAGAAAGCCGGCTACATCATAAAATTCAGAGCTGAGGTGACTTGCCACCCGCTCATTCCAGGATTGTTTATTAATAGCAATATAATTAATTTGATCGCTCATAATCTGTTCTTCTTACAGCGTATATCAGTTCGTCGATATAACGTCCATTTTTAAAAATAGTGTTTTTCATATGGGCTTCTAAAAGAAAGCCATTTTTTATCAAAACGCTTTGGGAAACGATATTATTACCAAAGGTCTTTGCAAATATACGATTGATATCGAATGCTTTAAAGGCAAAGACAATCATCTGCGGAATGGCCCTACTGATAATACCCCTACCCCAATACGTTTCGCCCAACCAATAACCCAGTTCGGCATTTTTACGCATAATATCTGTTTGTGGATGAATACCAATACCACCCACCGCCTTACCATTTACTTCAATAGCAAAGATATGAACGGGGTCTGCTAGTGTGGCGAATTCAATAAAAGACAGTCCTTTCTCTCTGGTATAAGGATATGGAAACATATCCGTCATAAACTGAGCGATATTAGGGTTGTTAGCCTGTTCCAACAGGCTATCCAGATCTGTTTTTTGCCAGGGCCTTAAAAGAAAATCTGTCATGCTAATTGTTTGCTGAGCCAATTCCGCTCATGGTTACTTGAAGTATATCTATTGTTTTTTATTAGTCGCAAAGACTTCTGTCAACGTATGTTTTACTGCCATAAGCTTTGTAAACACCGATTGCAACATAAAATTATTCCGGTTTATATTTTAAAAAGATACCCGTATCAAAAGCCGTCCATAAACAAGCCTTTTGCCCACAGGCTTTTAGCGCATTATTGGACCAAGTATTACAGGTGCCAAACAGGCTGTAGCTTCCTACTGCTTCATAAAAGGCATCATTCCGCCCATAGTTGGCATTGGTCACAATGTGTTTAAAATGCCCGCTGCTATCCGTTTGGAATGTTTTCCTAATATAAGAAATTAACCGTGAATATTGTACTTCGCTGATCATGATTTTGCGGCAACGCGCTCCTTCGGTCATAGTCTTATAATAAGTAGCGTGAATGGCGGTATTCCCTAAGCCAAAAACAGCTTTAAAGGCAACGGAGGCTTTCAGGTCTGACCATTCGGGTGTCTCGAGATAAAAACCTTTATCACCCCAGCCCATGGCCAGGTAAGGCAAAGCGGTATCGTTGGCAAGGGTATTGCTGTAGCGGATCTCTTGTGTCCAATCCATCTGCTCCGTTTTCGCAGGCATTACGATATCGGTATGCACCCCGTTTGTAAGGATATAAATCGCTATTTCTTCCGGGGCATCCGGTTCTTTTTTCACCGTAATACGTGCAGTAATATACTCCACCGATAAATAGAGCAATATTAAAATAACAAAAGCGAGCACACTTTTGCCTAGAATAATCAAGGTATTTTTTAGGGTACGATTCATATCGGGGCTTTAGAATAAACAAATGTATATTGCTTTATACCCTGTTATCTCAAATGGTAACCCTTTTCAATTCAGGATTTACGAAGTAATTTTTCAATTGCTTCTTTATAGCCCTCAAGGCCTTTTCCTGTAATCATGTGCTGTGCATACGCTGCTGTGTACGTATGTTGCCTATAGGCTTCTCTTTGATAAATATCCGAAATATGCACTTCTATAATGGGCATATCCAGGCAAGCCAAAGCATCTGCAAGGGCAATGCTGGTATGACCATAAGCGGCTGGATTAAGTATCAGGCCGTCATACTGCCCTATCATCAACTGCAGTTCATCAATCAATGCACCTTCATGATTACTCTGGAAATAAGAGAGCGTCACCTCCGGAAAGTGAGCACTTAATGTTGCAAAATAATCTTCAAAACGAGTGCTGCCATATAACTCCGGCTGTCTTGTACCCAATAAATTCAGATTGGGGCCATTCATAATTTTGATCTTCATATACTTTATTACAGGTTTACAGAAATCTTATACGTATTAATATTATATAAATCCCCCTTATTTTACCCCTTGCGAAATTACGTTCTTAAGCTACAATAAGTTATTTTTACCTTCAAAATATAAAATTTCAAGAAAAATGAAGTTCCAAAAAATAGTTTTAGCCACTTACCTGATGTGTGGTAGTGCTATGCTTAGTCAGTTGCATGCACAAGGGGAATTGAACACCTCTGCTAAAGATTTCAAATTTATTGATCCCAAAAACATGGACCTGTCGGTGAAGCCGGGAGACAATTTCTTTGAATATGCCAATGGTGCCTGGTTAAGAACTACTGAAATCCCGGGAGACAAAACCCGCTGGGGCAGTTTTGATGAATTAAGAGACAGAACAAATAAAGCCGTACAAAAATTATTGGTTGATGTAAGCAGTGGTAGTAATGCAGCTAAAGGCACAAAAGAATATAATGTAGCCAGCTTTTACAAAAGCGGTATGAATACTGAGGCGATCAACAAACTTGGGGTAAACGCCATCAAACCGGAACTGGATGCGATCAAAGGCATTAAAACACCACAACAAATCCTGGATGTGGTAACGATGCTTACAAAGAAAGGAATCCAAACGGTGATGAACGGATATATCGGACCTGATGATAAAGATGTAACCAAGATAATTGTACAATTTGGTCAGGGTGGTCTTGGTTTACCTTCTAAAGATTATTATACCGATAAAGATGAAAATGCGGTAAAAAACAGAGCAGCTTATACCAAATACATTACGGATATCTTAATCGCTTCCGGACAAACGGCTGCTGAAGCCGCTAAGAATGCAACTGCTGTATTTGCTTTGGAAAGCAAATTGGCTACCGCTTCTTATTTCCCTACAGAAATGCGCGATCCACAAAAGATGTATAATAAATTTTCTTTAGCCGCATTTTCTAAACAAACACCAAATATTAACTGGAGTACGCTGTTTGGTAAATTAGGTATTAAAGGTCAATCAGAAATGCTGATCAGTAATCCCAATTACTACAAAGCGGTTTCTAAAGAAATCACGGCTACTCCATTGGCTAGCTGGAAACAATATTTATTGTTCCATACCCTGAGCCATATGTCTCCTTATTTAAGCGACAATTTCGAAAACCTGAGTTTCGAATTTTACGGTAAAACCTTAAGTGGACAAAAAATGCAAACACCCCGTTGGGAGCGCGTAATGGGTGTGATCAACGGAAGCATCGGTGATCAGCTGGGACAATTATATGTAGACAAAAACTTTCAGCCGGAAGCAAAAGAAAAAATGCTGGAATTGGTGAATAACCTTCAAGTCGCCTTTGGAGACAGAATTAAACAGTTAGACTGGATGAGTGCTGCTACCAAGACTAAGGCCATGACCAAGCTGAACTCTTTCATGAAGAAAATCGGATATCCCGACAAATGGAAAGACTATAGCGCACTCACGATTACAGAAAACAACTATGCACAGAATGTCTTAAAGGCATCTGCTTTTGAATATGACTATTACCTGTCTAAATTGGGTAAACCGGTAGACAGAACAGAATGGGGCATGACGCCGAATACAGTAAATGCTTATTATAACCCGGCATTTAACGAAATCGTTTTCCCTGCTGCCATTTTACAATTCCCCTTCTTCGACTTCAATGCTGATGATGCGGTAAACTATGGTGGTATCGGTGCGGTGATCGGGCATGAGATGACCCACGGTTTTGATGACCAGGGAGCACAATATGCTGCCGATGGTAACCTTAAAAACTGGTGGACTCCAGAAGATGAAAAGAAATTCAAAGGAAAAACACAGGTTGTCGTAAACCAGTTCAACAGCTATAAAGTACTGGATACAGTAGCAGTAAACGGAGAGCTGACTTTGGGTGAAAACATCGCGGATTTGGGTGGACTGGCTGTTGCCTATGAAGCATTTAAGAAAACGAAACAAGGACAAAGTTCTGAGAAAATAGATGGCTTTAGCCCCGATCAACGCTTTTTCTTAAGCTGGGCACAGATCTGGAGAGGAAAAGCTACCGATAAGCGTACTTTACAGCTGATCAAGATCGATCCGCACTCTCCGGGTGTATGGAGAGCAATTGGTCCTTTGAGCAATTTTGAACCTTTCTATAAAGCATTCAACATTCAACCCGGCGACAAAATGTACCGTCCGGAAAATGAAAGAGCTAAAATCTGGTAATCCGGATAAATTATATAAAAATGAAAGCGCCCGAATGATCGGGCGCTTTCATTTTTATATAACATTTAGGTTTTTATGGTAACACAATCATCTTCTTGACCTCTGACCTAAGCCCTTGGTCAGAAACAATATGGTAGAAATATACACCACTGCTGTATGGGCGCAGATCCAAATCGAAGCTTTCTGTTCCCGGATTTAATCGCTCTTGAACGATGATTCTTCCAGTCGCATCGGTTATGTTCAAGTAATATTGGTGCTTTTTTTGCGGCAACTTGTATACAATCCGCGTATTGGTCGTACAGGGATTCGGTACATTTTGTAAGGTAATACCCGATAACTGCCGTTCCTTAATTCCCACATTACCCCCTATCTTCACCACCGCCATTTCATCAAAATAAAAACCATCTTTCTCTCCTCCCGGGTCTGATTTTAAGGTAAAGCGTATGTTTATTTTCTTGCCCAGATAATCCTTCAGGTCAATATATTCTTTAACCCATTCCGATTGGCTACCATCATAAATAGCTTTCCTGTTGTTTTGTCTTTCACTACCCAAATGACTGAACCGTCCACAAAGGATATTATAACTGCCATTTTCTTGAGCAGCAGAAACGGTTACATCATCATAGCTTTTTTCAATATCCCATTTTGCATAAAAAGAAAGATAAGCTGCCGAAGCACCGGTAAGATCAATAGCCGTAGATGTGGTCACATTACTCGTACTCGACGCAGTATAATCGCCATTAGGACTTTCGGTAATGCTACCGCCGGGCGTTTGGAACTGAGTAGTAGAAACACCCCAACCATCACTGCTTTGTAGTCCGGCCATACTACTACCATTATTATGGAAAGCCGTATCGCCTGTTCCTATGTAACGGGTTACGGTATCGGAATGGCTAAAGCCATCCGCATTTTCCCATTTAAGGGCAAAACGAACCGTACTGCCCGGCGCGGCGCTGCTTATAATATTATATCCTATAGAATCTGCATAGTTTATTAAATGATCGGGATTATTAAACGTAACGGGCGCCACAAAACTGATATTCGATGTAACAGGGATAAGTGATACCGTAAAGTTGCTGGTTCCCAGACCCACTCTCTTTAAGTTAAGGTGTACCCGTCCGGTGCCTACTTTCATAAACGGAGCATCGGTGCTGAATAATTCAGCAAAGGGAGTGGCGAATTTTGCAAGATCCAGATTTTGATCCATCGTTTGCTTGGCAATTGGAATAATGCGGTTTGACATTGGCCAAAAGCCATCGCTTTCGTTTCCGGCTTCCGGTGTCATGGAAAAAATTTTGGGTTTTGACGTCTGCTCTCCATACATCCAGTCGTCACTATCTCCATTCACCACATAACCAACTGTTTCATTTCCTGTGCCGGCTACAAATCCGCTACAGGAGGTCAGATCCTTTCCAAAATGCCTGAATGCAAGGGAGTCTGGCGTCTCCGCAGAAGGAATATGCCCCCAGGGATAAATAAGCAGGTTACTAAAGGTATGTGCATTTAAAGCCATTTTAAAAGAATGGCTGTTACAAAAAGCACGCATTATCTGTGTTTCCGGCTCAGAGAAACCTGCGGTACCCTTGTAGCTTTCATCTTGTGAATCATTAGAAGAACCTAAATTATCATAACCCCAAAACTGACCGTAGTTCCTGTTAATATCTACACCAAAACTGCCATCCCCATTATTTCTGCGGTTCTTGCGCCACATACCGCCGCCATTGGGATTAGTGGTTTCATTATAAATGTAGCCATCGGGATTGAGGCAGGGTACAAAATACATTTCTGTATGATCTACTAAATATTTTACATAATCATCGGTAGCATAATTTTCCAGCAGATACCACATATAGAATATTAACTGAGATAAAGATTCTGCTTCACGGGCATGATGTAGTGCAGAGTACATCACTTGTGGCCGCGTGCTGGCGACATCCGCATTTTGGCTGATTTTTACATAGTATATAGGCCGGCCCTCAATAGTAGTCAAGGTTGTAGAAATAGGCTGTTTTACGGTGATTAAAGTAGGGTATTTACTCCGCATACTATCCAGTGCCCGTAAGAGTTCCTGGTATTTATAAAAACCGCCCATTGTGCCTAATTGAAAATTAACAGGTGTTGCATACACTTCACAGGCATCACAACCTTCCCCACCAAAAGCCTTCTGAGTGGTTTGCTCTTTATTTCTATTGGCATAATAAGTGCTCACATCTTCTATTTGAATTTCATAGGGCAAGCCGGATGCTTTGATCTTTGTGAGCTCCCAGGGAGAAAAATCAGAAATGAAGTATTGGTCTTTTTTAAAAGTTCCGTGATCAACGGCGATACCCGCTTCAGCTAATTGTTTCAGGCCATCAGTACCTGTGGTAATCTTTACCCGGGAATAGATTTCCGGGGTTTGCGCATACATACTGCTACTGATTAGCAACAGAAAGAACGCATAGAAAAATTTAGTCATAGTAGTGTGTGTTAAAGTGTAAAATAAATTATATAAAAAAACTTCTATGCAAGATAAAACAAAATTATTATATCCAATATAGGATCATAAAAAATAAGCAGATCAGATGCAAAGGCATCCGGTCTGCTTATTTTTATCCCTATTTTATCCGAAACAGCTTGTAAAAAGTGTCCACGGGGAAAACGGAAAATATCCTACAGCGCTATCTGTAACTTTTGTTCTTGTTCCCATTGGGTTTTACCATAGCCGGGTATAACGTGTCTTTCACTATGATAAGAAGAGCGTACTAAAGGACCGCTTTCAACATAATCAATACCCATTTTATAGCCTTCTTCTCTGTAAAAAGCAAATTCATCGGGATGTACAAAACGTATTACCGGTAAATGCTTTGGTGTGGGTTGTAAATATTGCCCTATGGTAACCACATCACATCCATTCTCTTTCAGTGCATGCAAAGTCTCCAATACTTCTTCTTTTTCCTCTCCGATACCCAGCATAATACCGCTTTTGGTGCGTACACCGGCATCATGCAGACGACGAATCACTTCAAGGCTACGGTGATATTTTGCCTGTATCCTTACTTTACGGGTCATCCGTTCTACCGTTTCCACATTATGCGAAATCACTTCAGGAGCTACATCAATTACATTTTGCAGGTTCTTCCAATCTCCTCTGAAATCCGGGATCAGCGTTTCTAAAGTCGTTTGTGGATTTAAGGCTTTTACAGCTTTAATCGTATTAGCCCAGATAATAGAACCCCCATCTTTTAATTCATCCCTGTCTACAGAGGTAATTACGGCATGTTTTACTTTCATCAGGTGGATTGCCTCTGCTACGCGCTGTGGCTCATCCCAATCTACCGCCTCCGGTCTGCCCGTTGCTACGGCACAGAAGCCGCAACTGCGGGTGCAGATATTACCCAAGATCATAAACGTTGCAGTACCCTCTCCCCAGCATTCACCCATATTAGGGCAATTACCGCTTTCACAGATGGTATGTAATTTATGATTATCTACTAATCCTCTTACGTGTTTATATCCCTCTCCGGTAGGCAACTTCACACGAAGCCAATTGGGTTTTTTGGCCTTCCCGTTTACATAAGTTACTTCCTCTTCTTTATTTCTTGCTGCAGTCACAGCAGAAATCACCGGTAATTCTATCATGTATTATATTAATTTATTCAAAACACTTTGGCAAAGTTCCTAAAATTTAAGTCTTAAACCAAGTCCATTTTCACTTAAACCTAATTCTACCTGCAGCTTTCTGTTTGCGCTGCTCAAACCTTCATTATAGTGGTGTACCGCGCTCCGTAAATGCCGCTTATAGGCAAGGTCACAAGGAATACTAATAGTTATGGCGGCGGAGCCGGCACAAAGCAAGTATATATTCATCGGTTGCCCTGCTATTGCACCACCTATTTGCGAACCGATCAAGGCGCCACCAATGATACTAAAAATCATGGACGCGTCCTGATTCGTACCCGATTTAACTACTGCATGATAGGCAATCGGATCATTTTTCGTTATGTACAATAAGTCTTTACGGCTTTGTGACACACCTTTGTAAAATACCTTTCTGCCGGACAATTGCAGCGGCTGATTTTGGGCCGAAACAGTTGTTGTACTAAAAAACAATAAAAAGACTACGCTTATCTTTTGAATCATATATGCCGGTGCCTGAACTATCCTTTTTTATTTTTTCCAGCCGATTTCGAAAGCCGCATAAGCATTCAAAAATACGGATTTAGGGTCCTGAAAAGCCATTTGGTGAATTTTGGAAAAGTATACTTCCACATTCATCCCTACTTCAACGCCTGCTAATCTTTTGCGCTTATCGGCATAGTCAAACTTCAATCCGGAGCGCAGGTGTAAACCCGGTACAAACTTCAATTCATCCCATCCTTTACGGTATCCGTATCCACCCAGTAAGCGGGTATAAGGAAGTACATCATACACTTTATCCGGATCCAGCTTTATATCTCCCTGAGAGCTTTCAAAATAATAAGGTTTAAGTATCCCCAAACTAAAACCACCAACGGTAGACCAATGAATAGACACCGTATTGGGCTCGGGTTTCCCGGCAATCAGTTTTTTATAACCTACGCCTATTTTCGCCTGATAAAATGTATTGATCTTACCATAACGGAACAACTCCGTGCTAAAAGCAGATAATAAAGGATTTTTAAACCTACCGCTACCTTCATAAGCAAACTCACGCATCTCTTTAGCATGTCGTTTTTCACCAATTTCCAATTGCAAAAACAATACATCAAAATAACGATCTATTTCGTGTTTTTCTCTATCGTTTTTCTTGATGAAGCCATAGTTATAATAGGCATTCCAACCATCAGTATTGATCCGAAAACCCAAGGCACGCTCTTTGGATAAAGGCTTAGGACCTTTTACCCTCGGCAATTTTTCCTGGGTATTCACCAAAACGACCGTGTCTGCTACGCGATTTCGATATTGTATTTTCTTACCCTGCTGGGCCTGAACGGAAGTCGTCCCCAAAAGAAGCACAGAAAATATTAAAGGTAATTTTGTAAATAAGTTCATCAAATGCGATTTATCTTTGTAAATTTATAAGAAAAATTTCAAATGACTTCGAAAATAATTTATAAGGGTGATTTACGCACGGAAGCCACACATTTACAGTCTGGCAGCGTCATAGAAACCGATGCTCCTACCGACAATAAAGGCAAGGGTGAACGCTTCTCTCCTACAGATATTGTAGCCACTGCATTGGGTTCCTGTATGCTTACGATTATGGGGATTGCCGGCAATACGCATAATATCAATATCGTGGGTACAACTTGCGACATTACTAAACTGATGGCGGAAAATCCTAGACGTATCGGGGGCATTAAAGTAAACCTGAATATTATAGGACAGGAAAGCTATTCCAGCAAAGAAAAAATGATCCTGGAGCATGCCGCTATGACCTGCCCCGTCATCGAAAGTTTGCACCCGGAAATAGAGAAAGTGCTTACCTTTACCTGGAACGGTGTGGCAGAAAATTAAACGTAAGATCAAATTCAGGCTTTGGGCATCAATACACAATTACAAAATTTTAAAAACCGGCTGGCAAATGAGATTGTAGAGCCCGCTTGGGGCTGGGGATTTCGTGTAGCCATATCGGTAACCCTTCCGGTGCTGCTCAGTATCTTTTCGGGCAATCCTAATTACTTCTGGATGGTCATAGCGGGAGAAACGGTTTCTATTGTAGAACTGAAAGGTTCTGCAGGCTTCCGTTCGCGCCTGTTGATCGCTGCCGTTATTTTTGCGGTCTTATTTACCATAATCGGCGGCCTGGCCGGCGGCCATCTCTGGTGGAGCGTCCTGCTGATGTTTCCTATTGCCCTGGGTTGCGGGCTTATGAAAAACCTGGGTGACTGGGGCTTAGGGCTAGCCATCAATATTTACCTTTTTTATCTTATATCCTCCTCCCACCCACCCCCAACAGTAGCTGCCTTTTGGGACAGGATTTATTTTGTGGGCTTAGGAGGCCTTTGGGCTTTGTGTGTAGGGGTATTTAGTTTTTCTTTTTTACCACAGGGCAAACCGTACCGCAGAACGATAGCACATATCTGGAAGGCAGTAGAAAACCTGATGGTCTTAGTCTCCAATGATTGGGATCTGGGTACCAAAAAAAGTTCCATACGAGCCATTTATCTTAAAGAGAAAGAAATCAGAACAGCTATTGACGCCTCTTTGGCTCTTTATGGCAATCTTTATGATGAGAAGAAACAACAGCCGGAAAATGAGCGCAAACTGAGCTATGCCAGAAGATGCGCCTCTATGGCGAGTTTACAGATCATCAGCATTACCAATAATGCTGCACTGCTCTTCAAAAAACCGTTGAGCCAGGCCTTTATCATTCAGATGCATACGATCTTAAAGGTATTAGAACAGCTGTCTAACAGGATGGGCTTTTATTTTTACACGATAAAAGAGGAAGAATTACTGCTGATCCAATCCCGATTAGAACGCCTGAATAAATTCAAAACGAACCTGAGCACTTTCGAAGAAAGTAAAATCCCCGAATGTGAACGAATCATCCATCACATCAACCGTTTTGCGCATTTGGTAGAACTGTCGGTAAAAACAGTTTCTTCGGAAAAAGAGAAGATGATGATCAGCCAGTATTCGCTGATGCAAACCCTCAATATCCTGCATCCAAAACACCTGCAAAACAATATTCGCCAGTTCCTGAACTTTGACAACCTTACCCTGCGTTATGCCCTGAGAATGGCGATTACCGCTACTTTAGGGCTCGGGTTAGCCATGTTTTACTTTCCCAATCATGGGTATTGGTTGCCGCTTACGATCATTATTGTGAGCCAGCCTTTTTTTGGGGCTACCTTAAAAAAAGGGATACAGCGAAGTGTGGGTACCATTGCGGGGGTGATCCTCGGTTCCCTGATCATGATCGCTCCTTATGCCCATATTACCAAACATTTCATGGTTGTGTTCGGGGCCATATTGATGATCTATAATCTGCGGAAGAACTATTCCTGGGCCGCGTTTTTCATTACTATATTTTTGATCGGACTGCTGTCTACAGAAAATCAGGTGAGTAATGCTTTATTAATCGAGCGCATTATCTCTACGGCGCTGGGTGCAGCCATGGCGATCATTTCGGGCTTCCTGCTCTTTCCATCCTGGGATAAAAAATTATTACCCAATTATCTCGGAAAGGCGGTCGCTGCCAATTACAAATATTTCCAGTTTTTATTTAATGCACAAGTCTCGGAACAGGAACAAAAGCCCTGGGTGGTTTATAAGATTGCGGCAGAATCAAGCAACAGCAATGCTTTCGATTCTTTAAACCGGTATATTACGGAACCGAAATACCGCAGCAAGAATGTAGGTGCGGCATACTTTACGGCAATTACGTATAACATTAGGATCACCAGAGAACTGAATGCTTTCATTGATGAAAAAGAGGCCATCGATACGGATGCCAATCTGATCACCGGCGCACCCTTGAAGCCTTTGCTCCTGCAGATTGATACACTTTTCAAGCATACCATCGCCCTGCTGAAAACAAATTACGCGATCGAAATCGACGAATATACCTTGTATCCTACAGCCCAATATGATGTGCTGAATATATCGGCACAGCAAAAAATAAACCTGGAACGCCTGCACATAGAACTATCGGCTTTGTATGCCAGTCTTGAGCATTAGTACCAGGATTAGTTATTCGTTTTTGTCCGGCCGATAATTGGAAACAGCTGCATACGATGCTTTAGATTTCCGTTTGTATTTAAAAATAATAAAATGGAGCGCCCTTTATCAGGCATCCAGTTCTTTCAGTACTTTTTGATTGTTTTCAATCAATTGTACGAGTTTTTTACGGTCTACTTCTGATAAGCTCACCGAATCATC
This sequence comes from Taibaiella sp. KBW10, assembly GCF_003852495.1. Classification (GTDB taxonomy): domain Bacteria; phylum Bacteroidota; class Bacteroidia; order Chitinophagales; family Chitinophagaceae; genus Edaphocola. The sequence goes on from NZ_QAJI01000004.1 coordinate 505,015, forward strand.
TGCTAATATTTTGCGTAGCGACTCCAGTTCGTCTTCTTTTCCTTTAAAAATATGGTCGAGTTTCGATTTAATGCCTGAAGCTACATTGGCCACTGTTCTCCTTGTATTTGCCCCTCTGGAGGGTGCAAATAAAATACCTAAGGTAAAACCGCCGATTGCTGCCCATGAGAATTTTGATAATGCCATATGAATCAATTATTTTATTCGTAAATATACCCATTTTACCTTAGACCATTTTTCTAAAATTTTGCTAAAGCAACACACATATTTTTAACCTAATTTTTCCAAGAATGTAGCTATATTTTATTAGGTTTGCATCATCACACAAACAATTTACCTGTTATGACAAATACTACTGTACAAGCCGTAAAAGAAAGACTGGATAATGGCGAGCAATTGAACATTATCGACGTAAGAGAGTCTGCGGAATATTACAATGATAATATCGGTGCCATCTTGATGCCCTTAAGCAAATTAAGAAATTTTGAAGCGGATAATCTGGAAGACATCCTGGATCAGGAGATCATTGTGCATTGCCAAAGCGGCAAAAGAAGCATCGAAGCGTCTATCCTTATGGAACAAATGGGCTTTACCAATGTGGTAAACCTGGAAGGTGGAATTGTGGCCTGGCGTAAAGCTTTTGGAGCCGAAAATATTTAATATGCAAAACATAGAGCCTTACTACCAGTGGCGACACTTATACACGGCAGAGGAAGACCCTTTATCTCCCTTCTATGGCAGAACCTATAGTGAATTTGAATTCAGCCAGACTGTTTATAATTATTACATTCATCCGCAATGGGACGAATTCGGTTCTAATACCCTTTACCTCAAAATCTTATTTACCGATTACGAGGAAGGCTATACAATCATAGAATTTTTAGGAGAGTGGAACGATGCTATCGGAAATGATATCATGATGCTGAAGCGGGAGGTCATAGACCTGCTCATCAGGGAAGGTATTCGCAAGTTTATCCTGATTACCGACAATGTATTGAATTTCCATACGAGTGATGATAGCTATTACGAAGAATGGAATGAAGATCTTATGGAGGACGGTGGATGGGTAGTTATGCTGAATATGCCGGAACACCTGCAAAGGGAGCTCAGATCGGCCGGGATCAACCGTTATGTATTCTTTCAGGAATATGAAGAATGGCGCACGCACCAACCCCCAATTGTATTACAAAAGGTAGAGGAACAAATTTTAAAAAGGATAGGATAAAATGGAGAAGGCGATTCAGGTAGATATTTTCATTCCCTGCTTTATAGATCAGTTGTTTCCCGAGACGGGAATTAATATGGTTAAAGTATTGGAGAAACTAGGCTGCACCGTACATTACAATAAAAACCAGACCTGTTGCGGACAACCCTCCTGCAATAGTGGTTTTCAGGATGAAGCCAGAGCCATCGCTAAAAAATTCTGTAAAGACTTTGGTCATTCAGAACATTATATTGTGGCACCCTCCGGTTCCTGTGTGGGTTATATTGCCAACCAATACGATCATCTGCTCAAGAATGCAGCAGAGTACAATACCTTTAAGAAAATCAAACCAAGGTTGTTTGAATTTGCAGACTTCCTGGTTACCGTGTTACAGACGACTTCTGTAAATGCCGTTTTTCCGGCAAAAGCAACTTATCATGACGGATGCGGTTCGCTTAGAGAATGCCATATCAAATCGCAACCCAGGCAATTGCTCGAACAGGTAAAAGGCTTAAGCCTCACCGAAATGAAGGAATGTGAAACCTGTTGCGGTTTTGGGGGTACTTTCGCAGTGAAGTATGAAACCATCTCAATCGGCATGGCTCAGACGAAGGTGGAAAGCGCTCTGGCAGTCGATGCGGAATATATTATTTCCAGCGATCTGTCCTGCCTCATGCACTTGGATGCCTATATCAAAAAGCAAAATATTCCTTTAAAAACCATGCACATTGCCGACATACTCGCTTCGGGTTTATAGGCGAGTGCCCAAACATAAAAAATGGCCTCAATCAAATATCTTTTCCTGAGCTTAACCATCCTGTTGATCGGCACCTGTTCCTGGCAAAAAAGCTTTGCACAGCAGCATACACCTGCCGATACTGATACCACAGTATTGACACAAATGCGCAAGATATTTTACGGTTTAAAATTTAACGACATCAAAGACGATGCTTTGGTTACGATTAAAGACATGCCTAAGGATAGCCCTGTACTTATTATCTATTTCAAAACAGATTGCGGGCACTGCCGTATGGATGCAGAAAGGATGCCACAAATTGCCGCTGCTTATAAAATACCGATATGGATGGCTTCCTATCAAAGCAAAACGGAACTCAGTGCCTTTGCCACCGAATTTAAGCTGGACAAGGTACCGAACCTGCGTATCTTAAACGATTTCAGCAAGGGGATGCATAACTGGTTTGATTTTAAATATGTGCCCTTTATTGTATTGGTTGATGCGAAAGGTAATTTCATCAAAGAGTTTGACCGCCTGCCCAAACCGGAAGAACTGCAGGAAATAATCAGAACGAATGACTTTTTAGAAATGTATCAGAAGTAAAAAACGATTCGAAATAAGAAATAAACAGAAAGGCAGCCATGAAAATGGCTGCCTTTCTGTACTAAAAACTAAAAACCAAAACAAAAATGCGTGCAGGTCTTATTTACTTAATGCTTTTCTTACTTCCGGAGCCACTTTGGTCCCGAATAGTTCTATCGATTTCATCATTTGCTGATGATCTGGAGCACCCACATCCATATGCCCGATAAAACGGGTAATGCCAAACAATTCGTGCATGTAGAGAATCTTATCCACCACCTGAGCCGGTTCCCCGATAAACAATGCACCTTTGGGGCTACGTCCACCATTAAACTGTGCTTTGGTATAAGGAGGCCAACCGCGGGACGCACCGATGCGGTTCATTTGCGCCGCATAGTTTTGGAAGTACTGATCGCATTTCGCTTCTTCATCGCTTACAAAAGTATGAGAATGGATTCCGATTTGCATTTTTGATACATCATGTCCGTGCTTGATATACTCTGCCTTGTAGAACATCACCAAATGTTCAAACTGCTCCGGCATACCACCGATAATGGCCAGGATCAAAGGCAGTCCCAGTTTTGCTGCTCTTAAAATAGATTCAGGAGTACCGCCTACGGCAACCCATATCGGCAACTGACCGTTATTAGTTGCTCTGGGGTATACCGTTTGATTGTTAAGCGGTGCCCTTAATTTACCCGACCAGTTCACCACTTCATTATTATTGATATTTAATAAAAGATCCAGTTTTTCTTCAAACAATTGATCGTAATCTTTCAGATCGTATCCGAACAAAGGAAAAGATTCAATAAAACTTCCGCGGCCCACACCGATTTCCGCACGGCCGCCGGAGATCAGGTCTATGGTTGAAAAATCCTGATACACTTTTACCGGTTCTGCAGAACTCAATACCGTTACCGTACTCATCAACTTGATGTTTTTGGTAATGCTTGCCGCCGCTGCCAGTACAATCTCGGGTGAGGATACCGCATAGTCGGGCCGATGATGCTCCCCCATCCCAAATACATCCAATCCTACTTCATCTGCCAGTTTTATCTCTTCTAATATCTCTTGTAATTTTATTTTTGGATCCTGTGGTTTGCCCGTAGCCGGGTCAATTGCCAAATCTCCAAACATACCGATACCTAATTCCATAATTATTTATTTTATACAAAAATACACCAATGATGGTGCCCAAAACATTGATGTATGATAAGTTATGATTATAGTAGTCTATAGTATTGTTCCTTATTGGTATTGGAGCACCAAAAATTCTGTGCCATAAGGATGGGTATGCGCATAGAGATCTTCAAAGAAACGCTGCCCGTAGGTCAGGTAAAAAGGTAAAAAAGTATCATAACGCTCCTGCAAACTGTCATTCGGAAAGGTATGTTCTTTTAAAGAACGGATCTGCTGTACCTTGTCGTCCATCTTTCGCTTAACCGCTTTTAAAATCTTTTTCTCCAAGACCAGTACTTGCTTTTTCATTTTGGTAAACACTGCTTCTGCACTATGATGCAATTGATGGTCTAAACCGGATAGATCCGCTTTCGTAGCCATTTCCAATTGCTCCAGCTGAGCCTTTAGATCATTCACCTGCCAGGTATCATCACCATATTGTTGTACATATTGATTGATCAGCACTTCTGTCTTCTGAAATAATTCCGATAAAGAAATCTGCAATTTTTGTTGCAGCTCTATAGACTTACGCTCAATAATCAATGCCGATTGTCTTAAGACAATGGCCGGAAAAAATACCTGATAATGATGAAACAGCGCCCTGAGCTGCATCCAGTAAGCCACTTCGCTGCCGCCGCCGATAAAGGCAACATTAGGCAAGATCGTTTCCTGGTAAAGCCCGCGCAGGATTACATTGGGGCTAAAACGCTCGGGATGGTTATTTATTTCGGCACGCATAGCCGCGGCGTCAAATAAGAAATCCGTATTTAAAACTTGCCACTGCTCCCCTACCTGTTCTATACGCTCCCGGATATTATCCTTCATGTAAAAGAAATTGATGGGGCGAACAAATGCCTGTGCCGCATAAACAGCATTCAAATGGTCGGAGGTCTCGGTAACGATAGCCTGCGCGGAATGTTGGAACATTTCGTTTTCAATGACCGGGATAAAGGCTTTTTTGAACCGGTAATCATTCGCATCTAGCACGACCACACCCAGAAAACCGAGCAATTCATTTACCATGATGCGTGTGGCCTGTGCAATGGTATGGCCACTGCTGTAAGCGGTACCGATGATGTGTTTGATCTGCTGCTCGGGAACGCCTACCGGCCCTAAAACCTGGAACAGTTCTTTGATCAACGGTTGCAGGTCATCGGTATGCATACTGCCTACCGCACCGGTCTGTGGAGTGTTCCAGCGATACGTATTATGATTATAGCGAAATACACCTAGCTCGTCCAGATCATTATCTTCTGAACCAATATAAAATACAGGTACAAAATTTTGATCGGGATGTTTTGTTTTTAAATGCTGTGCGAGTTTCGCAGCATGAATTATTTTATAGATAAAATATAAATAACCCGTCATCAGGTTAGGCTGATGTGCGGTACAAATGGTAAAGGTATTTTCCTGTTGTAAAGAAGCAATGTTTTGTCTTACGATATCTGCAGCCTCGATAGTGCTGTATTGTTCCTGTAAAACGGAGACCAAAACGCTGCGGTCTACCGGAAACTGTTGCCGCAACGACACGGCTTCTGCTAAACCCTGATCATCGGGTGTAAAGGTGTAAAATGGCTTTAAGCTTGGCGCTGCGGCAAGGTAATCTTTTACCAAAGCAGAAAAATAACCGGTCTCTTTTATTGGAAGATATTGCGCAATGCAGTCAGCTGGATTGTCCATTACAAAATTCGTTTGCGCAAAAATAGCAGAATAATAGCGAATGTAATCTGCAATTTTTTCCTAAAAAAAATTAGCCCCCGTATGGAGGCTAATTCAATATAATTGTGATCAATAAATTAATCTTCTTTTACTTCTCCTTTGATAAAGGCTTTGATCCAATGAGTATCTACAGACTTAGGACGCTCCAGAGGGAATCCTAAGGCTCTATCCCAACATAAGCCGGCCAATACACCCAAAGAACGGCTTACACCGAAAATAACGGTATAAAACTCTTCTTCTACCAAACCAAAGTATTTCAGTAAAGCACCGCTATGAGCATCTACGTTAGGGAATGGATTTTTGATCTTACCGGTAGCACCTAAGATATCCGGAGCCACATCATATACATTCCATACCGTTTGTACCATAGGATCTTCAGGGCAATGCACTTTTGCAAATTCCATTTGTGCCGTAAAGCGCGGATCTGTTTTGCGCAATACTGCATGGCCATAGCCTGGTACTACTTTACCATCGGCTAAGGTTTTCTTGATATAGTCGCTGATCTGCTCTTTACTTGGTGCCTGAGTACTCAATTCAGCACACATTTCTTCGATCCATTTGACCACTTCCTGATTGGCTAAACCATGTAAAGGACCTGCCAAACCATTCATACCGGAAGCGAAACAAAGATAAGGATCAGATAAAGCAGAACCTACCAAATGCGTAGCATGTGCAGAAACGTTACCCCCTTCATGATCGGCGTGGATGGTTAAATATAAACGCATCAAGGCATAAAATCCTTTATTGTCATAACCCAGCATATGAGCAAAATTACCCGCCCAATCTAACATTCCGTCCGGTTGGATATGATCACCATTTTTATATTTTCTGCGATAGATATAAGCTGCGATGCGCGGTAAACGGGCAATCAGGTTCATACAATCTTCAAATATGAAAGACCAATAATCCTTTTTATTGATTCCGTTAGCGTATTCTTTAGCAAAGATGGATTCTTTTTGTAAGGCAGTGATGGCAATAGAAAATTGCGTCATCGGATGGGTGCCCACCGGCAATTTTTCAATTACATCAAATACATAATTCGGTACATGAGATTTTCTCGCGAAGGTAGCAGACAAATGGTCTACATCTTCAGCCGTAGGTAACTCTCCGATCAACATTAAATAAAATAAGCCTTCCGGTAAGGGTTCTGTACCGCCGGGTGCTTTAGGTAATTTTTCTCTTAATTCCGGTATCGAATATCCTCTAAAGCGGATGCCTTCCTCTGCGTCAAGTAAAGATGTTTCTGTGATTAGCCCCACAATACCTCTCATACCCTGATAAGCCTGTGCAATTGTCGTCTCTCCTAAAACTTTATTTCCGTGCTCCGCAATAATTGTTTTGATTTCCGCTGCTACTGAATCAGCTTTTACTTTAAACCTGTCTTTTACGAGTCCCATATTAAGTTTTTATTTATGAAAAATTCCACTCAATTTCTTTTTTGAGCGGTACAAAGTTAACTAATTATCATAGAAATCGGAAGAGCTCTTCTGATTTCTTAACAATATAAAAATATACCATACATAAGCTATTCTATATATTCTAAGGTAAAAGAAACGATACCCGTTTCCTGCTTATTTTCTTCCGGAAATGCCGCATTTTGCGACAGCTCCCACACATTATTGGTCAGGTACTCTTCCGTAACCCCTATCTTATATAAACATTCTTTTAAAACTTTTGAATAGTCATGTAACAAGCCCGTATCCGTAAGGCCTACATAACTGTTCATTTCCAATCCTACAATCTTACCGGAATAAGGTTTTAAAGCCCTGCTGATTGCAATACAAAAACTGTCGTTACGCAAGAGCGCACTATCTTTCATGTTTAGGGTCAGCAAAACAATATTTTTCTTATTGGGCACATACCCTTCAGGTACCAAACGGCATTGCAACGTATCCATAACCCGGAGCGTAGAAAGCGTTATCGTATCGGTCCATGATTTATAATAGTTATGGTTAATGGCCAGGCCATAGCGATTACCTGCGGGTAAAGTGGCATAAAAACTACCATCTCCACGGTTACTTTTCAAGGTATACAATACCTTTTCACGGACTAGATCGGTGATGGTAATCGTTGCTTTACTGAGCTGGCTTTCCGTTTCATAATCGGTAACCAAACCATACAATATAGCCATAGGTAAGGGTTTCAAGTGTTGGGGCAATTCGGCTTTATAGAGATCTAAGCCCCCAAAACCACCGGCCCGGTTTGAAGCAAAATAAAGTGTATTGCCTTCTATCGTTACCGTACCACAGAACTCGTCATCAGTTGAATTGATCGGTGTGCCCAGGTTCATGGCTTTCGTCCATTTACCATCTGCCTGCCTGACGGCCTCATACATATCATATCCCCCAAAACCCGTGTGTCCGTTAGAAGCAAAAAATAAAGTCTTGTTGTCGGCAGCAATCACCGGGCTCATCTCATCTTTATCAGTATTGATTTCCGGTCCCAGATTCTCGGGTACCTGCCAATACCCCTCTTTAAAATAACTTACCCAGATATCTTTCCCACCATATCCACCCGGACGATTACTGACAAAGTATAAAGCCGTTTCATCGGTCGACAGTGCCGGCATACCTTCAAAAGCAGTCGTGTTGATGGTATACCCGAAAGGACGTGGTGTAGACCAGCCTTTAGCAGTGGCATAAGACAAATACAGATCGCAGCCGCCCATCTCCCAGCCGTTCGGGCTGCGGTTATCGCACTTTTGATAAATCATGTATTTTTCATTGAAAGAACGGATCTGTGCGCCTTCTGGATTAGGGGAATTTAAGGGGAAGCCAAGATCGGCCGATCGGGACCATACCCCGCAACTATCCAGACGGGTGATGAAAAAATCTTCGTTGACACCGGCACTTCTGCGGGTAAAGATAAGATCATTGCTGAGTACCGAAAAAGAAGGGAAATAATCATCTTCCGCACTATTCACGCTATCTCCCAGGTTCACGACCTTGACATTATGCTTGTTATACCCGATCAATCGACCAAAATCAATGGAACGCTGCAAGGCGGCCACTTCTGTTTTTAACTGGGGCTTGGCATTAACCGGCATTTGATAGGTTCGTAAAACCGATCCTGCTTTTTCCGCGTTACCGGAACGAAATAGTGCATTAGCCCAGGGAATAGCAAATAACTGAGTGCCTCCCGAACAGGATTTTGTTCCGGACTCAAATATATAAGCGGCATCAAGATATCGTCCCTGGTCAAAATAATATTTACCCACAACACCATACACATAGGGAGCGTGTACCGCAGCCGCAAGGGCTTTCTTGTAGAAATTTTCTGCTTTCTTGGATTTGCCTTCGTTTAAGAAAGTATTGGCTTTGTTTAAATAGCGGTCCGCCATTGCCGAGCCTGATTGAGCATAAGTTTGCTCAAAAGCCGTTAACAGAAACACTAATATAATACAATACCTAAACAATATGTGGATGATTGATTTGTGTGTTAAGATTTTCTTCGCTGCATTTCTCTTTTGATCAGCGACAATTCTCTGCCGGTCTGTCCTTTTACAGAAGTATTTTCCTGTGCCCGGCGCATGAGGTAAGGGATCACATCTTTTACCGGACCATAAGGCAGGTATTTAGAAGCATGATAGCCTTCATTCGCCAGGTTAAAGGTCATGTTATCGCTCATGCCAAATAACTGTGCAAAATATACTTTATCCGTATTGTTGGGTAAACCTTGTTGTTTTAAGATATCGGCGGCGATCAGGCAACTGTCTTCGTTATGGGTACCGATAAAGGTAGCAATATCCTGATGATGGTGCAGGCAATAATGCACTGCAGCATTATAATCCTTGTCCGTAGCCTCTTTATTGGCCTGAATGGGACTTAAATAACCCATCTCCATGGCACGGTTTCTTTCCTTTTCCATATAAGCGCCCCGTACCAGCTTTGCTCCTAAGATAAAGCCTTTGGCCTTTGCTTTCTCATGCGATTTTTTTAGGAATTCGAGCCTGTCGTGACAGTATAGCTGAAAGGTATTAAATACAGTAACCTTTCCTTTATTATACTGCTCCATCATGGCATCGGTAAGATCATCCACCGGTTTTTGTATCCAGGATTCTTCTGCATCAACCAGGATCATCAGCTGATGATCGTTGGCCACACTGCAGATGGCATCAATGCGGTCTTTTACCCTGTCATACTCTTTAGTCTCTTCGGGCGTTAAGGGTGTTTGTGCATGCAACTTTTCTAATAATCCGAAACGGGCAAAGCCGGTAATCTTTATCGGAATGAATGGGATATTCTTTTGCGAGGCCGCATATTGAATCGCTTTAATAAATTCGGGAACGGCTTTATCAAACTCTGCTTCTCCATGTTTTCCTTCTACCCCGTAATCCAAAGCTACCCCGACATTATACTGCGCCAGCATATGTGCTGTAGCCGCTACTTCCTGTAAGGTTTCCCCGCCACAAAACTGTTCAAAAATAGTTCGCTTGATAATACCCTCTACAGGCAGGTTTATCTTTAAAGCCACACTGGTAAAGGCGATTCCTATTTTCGTAAGCGTAGAAGACGACATAGAAGAAAATAAGAAATGGGCTTGCTTAAGTTGTTTGTTGTTTTTATAGCGAAATGCTACTTCAGTATTGTCGAACGAAAGAGACATTATAAAAATAAATTTATAAGATATAAGATTTAAACGCAAATATAAAACAAAATGAAGCTTTAAAAGATTTTAAAATACAAGTTTTTAATTCACATTCTTAATGTAAGCTGTACCTTTGCCCCTAAACGTTTATATCCTCATAATGAATATATTCAAACGCGTATTCGGTCATCTCTATTTTGTATATGGGATGATTCTGTTTTTTATCACTATGCTGATTGCCCTTATTCCGGCAAGTATAGCCCTGTTGTTTCCCGAACCAAGGCGCGCCAAAATCATCCACCCCACTTACAAAATATGGATGAGTATTTTTTTACCCCTTGTCGGCTGCCCGGTAAGAAGGACCGGTAAAGCTCATTTTAAGAAAGGCGAAAACTATGTGGTCGTCATCAATCATAATTCCTTAGTAGACATTCCGGTATCCATGCCATGGGTGCCTGGTCCCAATAAAACGCTGGCCAAAATTGAAATGACAAAAGTGCCTTTATTTGGCATTATTTACCGGGCCGGTTCTATCCTCGTAGACCGCAAGAATGACCGCAGCCGTAATGAAAGTCTGACCAAGATGCAAGAAACCTTAAAAATGGGATTGCACCTGACCTTATACCCGGAAGGCACCCGAAACAAAACGGACAAACCCTTACAACCCTTCTATGACGGCGCTTTTATGAATGCTATTATGGCACAGAAACCCATTATTCCGGGTCTGATATTTAGTACAAAAGAAATCTTGCCGCATCATATTAAACTTTGGGCCTGGCCAAAAACCATTCGGATTCACTTCCTGGAACCTATACCTACTGCGGGTTTGGAACTAAAAGATAAAAAAGTGCTCAAGGAGCAGGTATACGCAATCATGGAACAACATTATCGTACAAATCGTTAGGCTTATGAAAGTAGTGCTGCTGGGTACGGGTAATATCGCGCATTTTTTTGCACAGCAATTATCCTCACATCCGGACATAAACATCGTACAACTATACAACAGGACGCTGGAAAGTGGTCTGGTATTAAGCCAGGCTTACGGCATTCCGATCGTACAACAAATAGAAGCCATTGATACAACGGCAGATGTCTACATCTTTTGTGTCAAAGACAGTGCAATCGCGGCGCTGGCAGATGCCCTACCCTTAAAAGGTAAACTTGCCGTGCATTGTGCCGGTTCGCAACCCTTGTCGATCCTGGAAGGTTGTAGTGAGCAAAATGCGGTCATCTGGCCCGTTTATTCCATCAATAAACACAACTTGCCACAACACCGCGACGTTCCTCTAATCGTAGAAGGAAATCAGGAAGCCGCGCTGCAAAAGGCGCTTTACTTAGCCGAACGTCTCTCCGATCGCAGCACCGCAGTGAATTACCAGCAAAGGCAATATATGCACCTGAATGCGGTTATTGCGAATAATTTCACCAATCACTTATTGGCCATTTGTACAAAAATCAGCGCGGAACAACAAGTTCCTTTTAACTTTCTGCTGCCTATTATTACACAAACCCTGCAACAAGTGGAACAACACCCGCCTGAACAATTGCAGACGGGACCCGCTATCAGAAAGGATATCCCGACGATGGAGGCGCATATCCGATTACTAAAGGATCATCCCGAATGGGCTGCTGTTTATGAAAGTATTAGTGCCTCTATTTTAAAAATGTATTCGTAATGGCCTATTACGATTTACCTAAAGAGGCTCGTGCAGATTTGTTCCGGGAAATGACTGCCCTTATAGAAAAGGAAACCCATCAGGGAACATGGCACACAACCTATACCTACCTGCAGGATGAGGATACCTACATCCGCAAAAATGCTTATCTTGCCTTGGGTAAAGTATCAAAACGCAATGCTGTAGCAAAGGTAAATGCCCTTATGCGCTTAGAACAGTTGCTTGATGATACGAATCCGCTGGTGCGGCAAACGGTAATTAATGCTGCCGGTGAAATCGGTTGTTTCGATTTCGAAGCGGTATCTTTCTTTTTTGATAAGGGCCTCTTCGATCCTCACCATAGAGTAAGAAACGCGGTGATCGGATCTATTAAGAAAATGAGTGAAAAGAATCCGGTACCGGTATTGGCCTATGCAGCCCGCTTTTTACAGCATGAAGATTATGAGATACGCAGGGAGATTGTACATGGTATCGAACTAAGAGGAAGAACCCATCCGGAAGACATTTTACCCTTATTGCGGGTATTGGAGCAGGATACCAAAGCCAGGGTACGCAATACCCTAGTTCATGTACTGGGGCAGATTGCCTACAAAAAAGGTTGCCTGGAAACGGTATGTGCCGATTTAAAGCAACATTGGCAAAACAAAAAGCTTATTGCCGATGCTTTGGCCGAAATTATCGATGTGCACCATCGTTACCGTAACTTTTCTTTTTACACACAAGAGCAGGCTCGGAACTATATTGAACACTATTTTAGAAATTAATCAGACTATGAATATTTTATCTTTATTTGAACATATCAAAGTATTTGTTTTTGACATTGACGGTGTGCTGACCGACAGTATGCTGCATGTACAGGAAACAGGAGAGCTACTGAGGAGAATGAATATCAAAGATGGCTATGCCCTGCAACTGGCGGTAAAAAAAGGATACCATGTATGGATCATTTCGGGAGGACATTCTAATGCTTCTAAACGACGATTAAATAATTTGGGCATACAAGAAGTGCATATAGGCGTACAGGATAAGCTGGCTTTATTAAAAGAAAAAATGGCCGCACTGTCTATTACCACGGAACATGTTTTGTACATGGGCGATGATATGCCGGATATTCCTTCCATGCAATTTTGTGGCCTTGCTACCTGCCCTAATGATGCTGCCGTAGAGGTATGCAACATTGCTCATTATATTTCCCCTTTAAAAGGCGGCTCGGGTTGTGTACGGGATGTAATCGAAAAAGTACTAAAGATCAATAAACATTGGGAATAAAAAAACCTGTATGCATACAAAAGGCCACAATATATTGTGGCCTTTTGTATCAGCATATATCTCAATCATTTAAACAATTCAAAACCATATTGGGCATCAGCCCAAAAAGCATCCAGGGCAATGAGCCGGGGTTTAAAAAAGGAGATCAGTCTGCTCCACTCTTCTTTTCTAAACATATTGACGCCTTCAAGTTCATATCCTATCCTGCTGACCGTTTTATCGTAATCATTCAACACATCTTCTTCCCAATTCCATCGTTCTTCCAAAGCGCTTTCCAGAAGTTTTTTCAACTGGGTAAACTGTTCAAACATTAAGGCACGCATGCCTTGATCCGGATGGGATAATTCTATTGCAATACGGGCATGCTTACTATCTGCGTCAGTTTTAAAATTCAGGTATTTGATCCCCGTTTTATAATTAATCCAATTAATCTTTTGTCCTTCTGCAGACGGCACCGAAGACATATATTGCCCAAAGGTTTTCCAAAAGGTTTCTTTTATAGCTGCGGCTTCTTCTCTTGTATACAAATCCTGTTTTTAAGGCAAAAATAAATATTTTGATGTAAAGAAGCCAATATTCAGGGATTGTATATTGCCCGAATAGTGAACAAAACCTGCATATTTATAAAATCAAAAGAGGCTTATCTGTATTGGTTCAGACTTTGAGTTCTATCCGGAAACCCTCATCATATATTGCTGTCAGTACACCACCGATTTTATCGGCTCTTAGCCGCATATTATCAAGCCCCATGCCATCTGTAGGGATACCGGTCTCTTTTTTTCCGTTATCCTGAATACTTAAATAAAGGATATCTTTTCGTTTGATGAGTTTGATCACTACTCTTGTAGCATCGGAGTGCTTCACGATATTGGTTAAGGCCTCTTTAAAAATAAGATAGATGGCCTGCCTTTTTTCCGGATTAATGAATGCTTCACCAATAACCCTTTCTATTGAAAATTCATATCTTATTCCTCGTGCCGGTAACGTTTTATCTGCGAATGACCGCATGCGATCAATCATATTTTCGTATTTATCTTTCCGGTTATCCATAGACCATACTATATCTCGCATTTTCTCCATTGCATCCCGGCTCTGGCTGCTGATGTAATCCAGCGCGCCTTTATTTTCCGGCGCACTGGTATAGCCCAGCATTTCGCTTTGCACTGCCAGCCCTGATAAGATACTTCCGACATCATCGTGCAGATCCATACTGATTTTAGTACGCAGATTGGCAAGATATTGTTGCCTCTTTAATTTTTGTCGGTAACGGAGCCGCATAAATAAGGATACAATCGTGATGGTAGCCAACAAGAATAAAATACGCACCCAAATCATTCTGTGCCATACCTGCCGGATAACGATATTGATTTGAAAGTAGCGTGCATTATCATCATTCAGATCGGTAGAGGCTTTTATCTCCAGCGTATAGCTTCCCGACCTAAGGTTATACAGATAAAGGCTGCCATTCAAGGAATAATCTGTCCATTGTCCATTTTGCTCTTTAATCCGGTAACTGTAATAAACACTCCTTCCGAATTCCGGCACTGAAAAATCTATGGTTATGGTGTTATCGAAAGGTCCTAAAACAAGTTCTTTACTCAGATTGTTCCAGGCACCCAGATAATAATATTTTTTCTTCTGACTGTTAAAGACGATAATATTGGATACTTTTAAAGGCCTGATAAGCATTACCGCTTCCTGATTAAAAGGAAGTTCAGAAGGAAGAAAAGAATACAAACCATTGGTACCGCCGAAGTAATAACGGTTATCGGAGGTTTTCAGCGCTGAAGCCCGGTTAAATTCTAGGGCAGCTAAAGGGTGATCTTCATGAAGGTTATAAAATTTTTTCTTTACAACATCAAAATAGCAAATCCCGAAACTCGTACCTAAATAAAAGTTACCTGTCGTATCTACAAGCAGAGAATAAATATTCCGGTCTACCAGGTTGCCGTCCTTATTATATTGATTTTTATAGATCTTATAGGTTCCAGTCTGCGTATTTAACAATCCTAAACCACCGGCGCAGCCAAACCAAAGCCCTTCTTTGGAAAGATACAGCATATTGATGGTGGCTCCTATGTCACGTTCCATTTTGAAATACTTCTGGTCGTATTTCTTTAATAGCTTTCCGTCCTTTGTCATTAGTGCAAGACCATTCAATTTGGTAGCCAGCCAAAAGTTATTTCCGCTGGCATCCGGAATTATATCGCTGATTTCTTCTAAAGCCTCTCCAAAACTGCCTAGGTTTTTGTCCATAGGGTGCATGATCAGTTTTTTTCTCGCTAGGTCATAGCGAAACAATTTGCCTGATTCCCAGGGATAAAACCACATCGTATCTTTATTCAGGCATTGTACGGTATGCATTATTAGATTATGATCATTCTTATCTCCTAAAAAATCGTACTGTCCGGTTTTTAGATCTAATATAAGATTGCTCCAAAGTAAAGAGCCTTTCCAACAATTAAGGTCATAAGTGGACTGCACTTTGGATGACAATTGCTTCGATATCGGGAAAACCCGAAAATCGTTTGCATTTTTCGGTTTGATGAGCAATCCGTTATAAAAAGAAGCATAGATATTTTTCTGGTCATCTTCTGCCAAGCCCCTAAAACTAAGCAAAGGGTATTTTTTGTAAACTTCCGCATCAATTCCAACGAAAAATGGATTTTCCGATTTGGGTCTTTCTGTCAAGGAATACATTCCTTTATCTTTAACCAGGTAGGTATTATTCCCTGCAAATATTATTTTTTTCAATAAATTATTGAAGGGCAAACCCTTTTGCCCTTTACGCAATTCACTGTACATTCCGGAAAAATCCTGTATGCTATGGTCTTTTTTATCAATAAGATAAAAGTATATATCATTACCGATATAAACCATATCATTTTTGACGGCAAAAGCAGAAGCCCATTGCCATGAAAAAGCGGAACTAGAATAGTTTATATTGAAAAGAGCAGGCAAGGTCATATAATGCACCATTTTATCTTGCCGGGCATCCCATGTATAGATATTTTTACATTTTTGATCAAGGAAAAAAAAATGTTCTTTATCGGAATAGACTCTAAAAACGCCCCTGTTATCTGGTGCCTGGTAGCTTTTTACTTGGCTGCCATCGGCGGCAATCCGGAGAATCTGGTTATCATTGACCAGCCAGTGATAACCACAACTGAATTCAAAATGCCAAATATCGTCCTTGTTATACAAACCACTATATACCTGTTTCGCATTTTTATCATTGGTTACCCTTCTTACAAAATATGTTCCTTTTTCTCGATCAAAAGCTACGGCCATTATTTCGTTACGATCAGAAATACTCATCCTAAAATGAAAACCTTTATTGTTCTTATGCCTGGTTTCATAGCGGTACTTCACTTTACGGCTATAAGGATCAAAACAAATAAAGCTATGATAACTACCTTCCTGGACATATAGTAATCCTGCTGCTCCTTTACGGATATTTCCAAAAACCTCCAAAGACGAGTCCTTTTTCAGGGGATAGGCCGCATTGGTCTTGGAGTAATTGATTACATTGTAACCGTCATATACATGGAGTCCTTTGCTACCGGACAACCAAATATATCCTTCATTGTCTTCAATAGCATCCCAGAAAAAAACATCTTCTCCTTTTGTATTGAATTTAATCTGTGTTATATCATATTCCGGCGATATGTAGTGATACTGCGCTTGTGCCTTATAAGCAATAAGCCACAAAAAAATAGTATATATCCACCGCATATTAAAAAAAAATTTGTGCATTCAAAATAAACCTCTTAAACACGATATACCCACATCTTAATTGATTTCTCCACGCATGTATTTAGCAATGGCTTCCGTTTTATTATTAACCTGCAAAATCTTGTACATTTTTTTCACATGGCTCCTTACCGTTTCTACAGACACAAATAGTTCTGTACCAATGACATCATACGTTTTGCCATCAACAAGTCTCTGTAGTATCTCTCTTTGTCTGCTTGTTAGAATGGTTGCTTTACTTACCCTACCGCCCATTAAATAAGTAACAATCTCGCGGGCAATAGAAGGTGACATATAAGAACCACCTTCACCAACGATGTACAAGGCAGATACGATATCACTCATGGAAGCCGTTTTGGAGATATAGGAACAGGCTCCCGAACACAAAGCCTTTAATATCACATCTTCCTCTTCATATGTCGTAAGCATAACGATGTTAATATCCGGCATTTTTTCAATAATAAGCGGAATAGCCTCTAAACCAGATATATCAGGAAGCCCTACATCCAATAGTAAAATATGTGTCTGGCCCTCATACCTGCCCATCAGTTCGTCTAAAAAGGGACGTACAGCCGAAAAACGCACACCCAATTCAAATTCTTCTTGTAAACTTATATACTGCATTAAAGTATCCCTAAAAACAGTATTATCTTCTATAATGCTAACCCTTGTCTTCTTCACAATAATAAATTTTCAATTAAAACGCCCCAATAAATAGTATAAAGTGACAATATAACGATTTTTTAAAGATTCAAAATGGCTTAAACCCAGATTTTAGCAATAGCTTGAGTATCTATTTCAAAAATCAACCTATATTTCACCCTATAGGGTGATTGTTAGATTGATTAATTTTTAGCACTTTTGTATTGTCAATGAGAGCATTACACTTTTAATCCTTACAATACTAATTTACTTATATAAGATTAAATATTTGAGATAAATTTAAAAAAAATAAGAAAAAAAATGCAATATTTACCAAAGTAAATAGTAAAAAGATTACCTATGATTAAAAATCAAGGCCCATAATTATAAGAGGAAAGGGTTTATGATTTAAGAGACTGATTGTATTCAATCAGTCTCTTTTCATTTTGCGAAAGTGATTTAGCTATATTTTATTCCTTTTTAAAAATACACAGGGACAATGCTGAAAAAGAGGATACTGTATCCTGAAGCAGGGAAATAAAACGGGGAAATAAAAAAGCCCCTTAACAGGGGCTCTACTGAATTTCTCTAGAGCCCCCCCTGGAAAACCAATAGTAATACAAATCTAAAAAGAAGCAGCCATTGAACATAAGGGATTTCCCACATTTATAGCTAAATAGAGTACTTTAAGGGAAAAAGGCCCATTGTTAGAGCAAAATGAAACAATAATCTTCATATACTTGATGATCAATACAGAATAAAATCACATTACGGTTTAATAAAACAAAGAAAACGCCATTGTAGCAAACAGAACGCTTATTATACGATTATAGATGGCACGCAAACAATCCTTCAATCCGTCCGGCCCAAACTCGTTTTACGTAGATAAATATCCTTATATAGGAAGCAGCTTAAAAAAAATTCCAAAAACAAAAGGCTCCTAGAAAGGAGCCTCGATAAAATCAATCGTTGAAAAGCATTAAATAGGTTCGTAGTATTTTTAATGTCTCCTAAAAGGAGGGGTACCATTTACTTTGTAATAATTTTTTGTTGTTTATTTTTCGATAGTAAGCAAATGTAATACGGTTCCGGTTCAATATCTAAGGGAAATCCCACATATCTCTCAATGAAGTTTATAGTACTTAATGTATATGATATCCATCGCCTTAGCTTAATCTTACCGGGGAATAACCTTAGGTACTTATTCAGCATAACGATTATCGTTTAGTATAACCCTGTCTACAGGCATTACTTTATGAGGATATTTTTCAACGTAGTTACGAATCAACTGCGCCATATAGTGGTTACCATAATAGCGTGTCAGGCTGTTTTTAAGGTCTTCCGATTCAGAAATCTGTGTATAGGCGTCAATATAACCCATAGCATACAGGTTCCCCTTTTCCACCCAAATACAGCTTTGCTCTTCTGCCACCCTACCCTTATCGATAATAATAAAGCTTTTTTGCCTTTGTGTCAGATCGCTGAGGGCCAGGTATACCCTTTCGTTGTATTCCGCCAGATCAGGTAAAACTGCTGCTTCCTCAAAAACATCCTCTGTCCGGTCCGGTTTTGATGGTAACCCGAATTTACAAAACCGATGATCCAGCTGAAACTCATCGATCAAATTTCGAAGCAATACAATGCCATCATACTGCCGGTCAAATACGTGCACACACTGATGAAACTTACTTAGTTTGCCTATAGCCAAATATTGATAACCGTTCCTGGCTTCATACTGAAATAAGCCAAACTTAGGCTCGAAGCGCTTTAAAGATCGGTTATAAGCAGGCCATAAACGCTTGATTTCTATGCATTCTAAAAGTAGTGCCATCAATTCTGTCGCACAAGGCTCAAAGGAAATGGAGTAGATCTCCCGTAAAAAATGTTGCCTTTGGGGACTGATGTTATGACCGGAAAAATGCGAAGCAACCCTCTTTTTAAGGTTTACCGCCTTGCCCACGTAAATCGCTTTACCAACATGATTGTGAAAATAATATACCCCTGTGCCCTCCGGTAGCGCCTCAAAATATTCGGGAGGCAGATTTGGTGGGAGCCGCTGATCCTTTGAAGTCTTTTTAAGCATGTCTGCAATCACATTATGCGCATCCCAGGCCAATAATTTCTCAAAAAGCTCAGCTGTGGCATCGGCGTCGCCACCGGCCCGGTGCCTGTTTTCAATAGAAATATCTAAGTCGCCACAAAGATTACCTAAGCTATAGGAACGCAAGCCGGGTTTTATTTTACGGCTCATCCTTACCGTACAGAGTTTGGGGGCAGTCCACTTATAACCGGCATGCTCCAATTGGTGACGTACAAAAGAGTAATCAAAATTGACATTATGGGCCACAAATACCCGGCCCTCCAAAAGGTTAAAAACCTGCTCTGCGACTGCGCTAAAAACAGGCGCATCTTTTACCAAGTCGTTATCGATACCCGTCAAAGCAAAAATGGAATAGGGAATGTTTTTCTCCGGGTTAATGAGGCTTTCCCAGCGATCGATAAGCTCCTTGCCATTATGTATCAGAATGGCAATCTCCGTTATATTACTCCCTGCAGCATTGCCACCCGTGGTCTCAATGTCCACAATCGCATATTCTATATTTTTCATTGCCATTAAAACCCGGTGTCTATTGTAAACGATATGATATGCACTCTTTTATAGGGCATCTTCATGACTACTCAAAGTATATACAAAAATAACATTATAGGAAATACACATTTCACTTACAACACACTTCTTATTCACCTTTTTATATTTTACAAAAATGATATGTATACATAAAATATAAAGTGCGTGTTGTATAATGAATTAACTATTAAGGGAAGGCAAAGAGCAAGAGCTGCTTAAAGACAAACTAGAGGATAAAATAAAAAGAGCAGGTAGATACCCACTCTCTTGTTGTATAACGTTTAGCTCAATTAGGGATACATTGGTTTCATCCAGTTTGGCATGTCCTAATTAATACCAGTTTCTTATAGTGCAAAGGAACGACTTACTTTTTCTATTTATGTTAACCTATGTTAACATAGGAAAAATTATTTTGAACGCATAGGAATTATTGAAAACGGTATCGCATTTACCGGGCTTTAAATCACAGTATGCGCTCAGAGCACTATATATAAGAATATACATTTACGAAATTTTACGCACAATAATCAAAAGTTAAATAATAATATAGAATAATTAACATTTGTGGGATTTCCCCTTCTTTTTGGTATAGCGCAACAATATCTTTATCCGGTACTTATTCAATTTTGAGTTGTGCTTATGGATAAAATTTACGATCGTGAAAACGCTTCATTTTTATCATATAACTGCCACCCTCCTATAGCAATAAGTCTTTGAAACTTTCTGTTTCAGCCCTAATTAAGCATACAATAAGCGATTATTTTTAATTTTTAAACCTTTCAAAATGAAAAAACAAATCTTTACGATTTCAACCTTGGCCCTATTAATGGCAGGAAGCCTGAGTTCCTGTAAAAAAGATAAGGAGACCATGCCCGAAGCGGCCCGACCGAAAGTAAGTACACTATCCAACAACATTTCTTTCACCTTTTATGACTTCGGTACACAGATTGAAGAAGATGATTTTCTAAAAAACCCGGATGATGCTAATGATGAAGCCTATAACTATGTAGAATATGCTTTAACCTTAGGACTGCTGGAAATGTACAACAATCATCCTCAGTTAGTAGACCAGTTGCTTCAAAAAACAAACAGCACCCGTAACAAATGTTACAACCTGTTTAATTTTGCTGATGAAGTACCACAGGTTGATGCTATTTTTAATGCCGTTTTTGACGCCCGTTTTTCCGATTTCTCGGTTTATGGCAATAACTGGAGAGCTTATGTACAGGAAAAGTATAAGTACGATGTGCATTATACACCTTTCGTAAGATTTGCGAACAATGGCACTATTAACTTTAATATGCCCGCATATGTAGCCGCACCTTTCGAGATCAGTGAAGAAAAGTTCAGCGATTTTGACAATAATATTCCCCTTTGGATCAAAGATGGTAATGTGACGAAATTCACCACCCTTAATGAAGATATGTCAAAAGTGATCGGTAATCCGGTACTGTTGATTTCAAACGGTTTCGCAGGAGATGAATCTAACGTAACCCAACTGATCCGGGAAGAGGAACAAACCATGGTTCCTTATAAATGTACCTTCCCGAACCATCGTCATGAATACCTGACCCATCACTATTTCAAGATCAACGAAAGATATGAGGGTACCGGTAAAAGTGATTATGTGTTTGTATGGGTGGCCAGAGCAGCCTTCCGTGCCGATTTATTAAATTGGGAAAATGCTACCGTAACGGGCACACATTCCAAATCGGTTCATAAAAATGATATCGGCAAGTTATTCCATGAAGAATTTACCGTGTTCAGCCCAGATATGTATAATCCACATCCAAGATGTTTTGAGATACAACTGATGGCTTCCTACCCAAGTGTGTATAAATCATACGCTGTAGGGGCTTATGAAAAAGACTGGTATGCCGGTTGGAAAGATGTAATGAAAGCGGCCAACTCTGCAGGCGTCTACGAATCTTGGCAAGGTAGAAGAAAGTATTCTAATGAATGGTACTACTTCGATCCGAGTACAAATAATTCATATCCTTTCAATGTACGTAATCCGGCACAGCACACCACTTATTACAACTATAATAAAGGAGAATTAAGACTACACAGATGGAATTTGTAAGTCCATTGACAAGTCTGTAAATATGTACATCGCATGCNNGCATGCGATGTACATATTTACATGAAAGAAGTATTCCGAAACAGCAACTAAGATTACACAATAAAGCCCGGTAATGATACCGGGCTTTGTTTATTGAAGGGGCAAAGTACTATATCCTTAAAATATAATCAATGTTGCGTTGGCTGTTGCCGCACTCTGAGCCCAACTACCGGTAAAGAATGTGGAGCTGGTAAGACAAGGCGGAGTTGGTTGACCCAAGCTGTTAGCATAAGGATTGGACATACCAACACCAAAGCCAACATTAGTTGCTCCTCCTCCAACAATATACACAACTTTTGCCTCTGTAATATTGGTAGCAGGATAAGAATTAAACGTTGTTACGCCCGGGCCTACCGTTACAATTCCACCTCCGGCTAAACTTAAGGTATAAGAACAAGCGGTCAAATTGTTTACGGTCAATACATTTGCAGCTTTAGAAATTCCATAAGTTCCCATAAGGGCGAGTGTTGCTAATAATACTTTTTTCATAATATATTATTTTATAAAAGTTAATAATACCCGAATACGGGAATATTATTTAAAGTTATGCATAACACCCATTGGAATACTAGCTATTTTGTATGATCAATATATTCTTTTTGTAAAAATGGTTATTCATTTTGTTATCTGACAATCAACTACTTACAATCCTGACATAAGATAATGTTGTGTGCTTTTCTGATGGCATAAGCAGGGGCATCATTTGCTAAATGATATAGGATCAGATACATTATTGGTAAACAATAAACCAGGCACAAGTATTTTGTGAATAGTAAAGGTGATCCATACAACAAAGCCCCCTGGCGCCAGGGGGCTTTGTTGTTATTGGCAAGAAATCATTAAAGAATCTTAAAATATAACCAATGTTGCATTATCTGTTGGACTAGCTTGCGCCCAGCTTGCTGTAAAATAGGTACCTGTAAGGCAAGGAGGTGTTGGCTGACCAATACTGTTTGAATAAAAGAAACCATACCCTACATTAACCTGGGTAAAGTTGGTACCAGAAACATACATAATTTTAATCGCACCGATATTTAGCCCGGCACCAGAAGTATACGTTATGGAAGCACCGGCGCCAACCATTGCCCCGCCACCGCCTGATCCTGTTCCGGATATACTTAAGGTATAAGGACAAGATGTAAGATTCGTAATTGTTAAGGTATTTGCAGCTGCAATACCCGCGGTACCGGCTAAAGCCAATAATCCTAATAGTACTTTTTTCATAAAATAAAATCTTAAAGGTTAACAATGAATACGCTAATGCGATATACTCAAATATATACCATTAGCAGATTCGCATATCGGGCAATTTTGTATGTGTTATCAATCTATTTTGCCTAAAGAAGTAATTATTTTGTTAGGTACCGATGTGTTGGGCCGCTACTATAAATAATCTTTCCCGCATTTTATAACTGGAAGTCGAATCATTAAAATATAAGCGACTCAATGAGTTCAGGCATCCCATATAAAAATGTGAACTGAGTTGAGCACAGATTGTAATACACCTTAAAGATGTAATAAATAAAAAAAATTAAATTTGGATACAAAAAAAAAGCAACTATAATATTATACAAAATATCAAATGCAATTTCTCAACTGATTAACGAGTATGACAGACGATACCAACAACAAAAAAGTTCAACAGACTATTTTCTTTATATGCTTATTCGCTTTACTACTAGGCGTCATTAGAATTTTCAATGATGGATTAGCAGATATTTTTAAATTTAAAGTAATAATGCCGCAGACTTCGTGTCGTAAGGGAGAGCCATATATTTTAGTAATGATTTTTGCTACTATCGGTTTGCTACTGAGTGGTAGAAATCTGATAAAGATTAAAAGACGGCATAAAAATTAAGGCTACAGTATAATTAATGTGCACAAAGGAAACCTCTGCAGGTTCCCTGACTTACCCAATTGAAATAATCAGGACAGGTACAGAGGATTCAGACACATCTATCAAAACCGTTAGCAGGGAACAGGACTGCCGATATTGAGGCGGATTGTTGCTACATATTCAGGCTTTAACCCTATATTTTTCAATAAAAAAGCCCCCAATAAGTGTCTAACTTTTGGGGGCGCTGTAAGCCTTCGGCTTTTTTTACTTAAAATATGACCAATGCTGCATTAGCCGTTGGTGAGGCTTGCGCCCATGAGCCGGTAAACAAGGTAGATCCGGATGCAGTGATACATGGGGGTGTTGGTTGTCCCATACTATTGTGGTAAGGTTGGGTAATCCCGACGTTAACTTGCGTAACAGCCCCTCCCCCAAAAGTATACATGATTTTCACGAAATCGATATTTGCAGTTGGAAATGAATTAATTATCGTTACACCCGGTCCGATAGTTGCGTACCCGGCTCCGGAGATACTTAATGTATAAGTACATCCCGTAAGATTATTAACAGTTAACACATTTGCAGCTTCTGCCATTCCATAAGTGCCTACTAAGGCAAGTGTAGCTAAAAAGATTTTTTTCATAATTTACAATTTAAAGATTTAATGACAATTAGAGATGTCATTTAAATATATACAAATTGCACACGACTATATCTTCTATTTTGTGAGGTTAACCGCTTATTTTGTATAAATAGTTAATCATTTTGTGAAAAAATGGCCCAAAATGTGCTTTCCTTTTGTTGCCACAAAAGGACGAATAAAACGGTTGCCTATATGCTTGATTTCATATTTAATTATAATAAAGGAACCTGAATCATTATTTGACCCAGGTTCCTTTATTATTTACAGTTGTCCGAAAATGAATATTATCTTTTATGAACTTCGATTGTTTGTGATTGATTTCCAGAGATGATTTCAAAATGATATACACCATTCGGTAATGTCGAAATATCCAGCGTCACGGTCACTCCTTTAACGGTTTTATTCATTATCAGCTTGCCTTCAACATTATATACCTTTATATCCGATTGATTACTAGTTAATCCGTTGATGGTTACCTGATCCCGTGCCGGATTCGGGTATATACTCAGTGATTGCTGACAATTATTACTCAAAGAGATTGCCTTACTATACTGATACAGATCGTCTAGGTCCACAATATGCAGACGGTAATATTGTTTATCTGCTTTTGCCTGCTTATCCGTATAGCTATAAGCACTATTTCTGCCTTTAGGAGCAACAATTGTGATGGTCTCAAATATAATCCCATCATTACTGCGTTGCAAAGCAAAATGTTTCAGATTATTTTCTACACCGGTGTTCCAGTTTAGGTTAAAACTACAGTCTTTGCTCGCCCGTCCGGTAAAGCTCAGCAGTTGTGCGGGTAATGGAATACTCCAGGTTACCGTATAGGCTGCAGGCGTAGGGTCTTTTTTTCCGGCCGCATCTATCGTGGAATATTTAAAGGTTGTGGTTCCTGTACCCGCCGAGCTTGCCCCGGGGGCAATGGTTAATAAGGCAGGATTATAATTCGGTATGGGTGTACCAGCCGTAACCGCAATACCATTATACCTTAAAATATACCCATTAGTGGGTAAAGTATCGATTACAATTGACTTTCCGCTCCACGAACCTTGGGCAACCTGATCTTCCGGATCACTGCCCTGTAAGGGTTGCGTATTAAGGGTCGTCAATGTAGGCACACCGGTAGGATTATAGCTCACCGGGTATGATTCGGGTAAACGCTCAATACCAAAATTGGCATTGATGGTATTACCGCTGATCACAACGGCCAATCCACCGCCGGCTACGGCATCGTTCACACCGGCAAAACTCTCTCCCGTAGCGACCCAACCCGTGGGTAATAGCTGAGCAGGGGCAGCCTGGCCTACTTCGCCTTGCGTACTGCTTAACTGCGCCGTAAAGTTACCGTCAGGAATATTGGGTATGGTATAGGTGCCATTGGCATTTATCGGAACAGTGGCAATCACCACACCACTGCCATTCACAAGATTTATATATAATTGTGTAGTACCGGCGACACCGATTCCGGTACCATCAACGGTATTATCGGTCATGCCGTCATTATCATTAAATAGCGTGCCGGTTAGGGAGGAACAACCACCGGTAATGATCGTAGGGTCATTTGCGGTTGCCGTTGCCGGATTATCGGAAGATACCCTGTCATTGGGTAAATTCAGTTTTTCCACTCCGGTATAAGATACGCCTGCCTGGTTGCTGTAGGTGCCGGGAACCGCGGTAGCAGTGATCACAATCGTAGCACTATCGCCACGTTCTATCACACCATTCTGAAAAGCGGCTGCTCCGCTAGAACTGATCAAAGGGCCGTTGCCGGTATTGAATAGCGCATTATTGGCACCGGGGATGGCAGTACCGTTTAAGGTGGCACCGGTAATGGTAAGACCGGCGGGTACGAGGTCAAAAATATGGGTATTAATAGCCGCAAATTGGCCGGTGTTCCGAACCGTAATAGTAAAAGTAAGGGTAATCTGATTGGCTGCAGTACAGCTACTTGTTGCTGATTTACGGACAATTACATTGGGTACTGGAGCCGCACAAGAAGCGAAATCCGCAGTTCCAAAGGCGGAAAGTGTTGTTTGCGCCGCCGTATTCGTATTCACCCGGATTACACCGGTACCACCACCGGACAAATAATCTCCACTCGGAAGAAATGCGACAGAAGCCACAGCAGTCGTAAAATTAGCGATTACCGTTCCTTGCGCCAGGTTTATACCCAAATAAGTTCCGTTTGCATCATAATTTGCCGGGAAAACAGCCAGGACATTCTGACTTGTAAAAGCCCCGGTCAGGTTGCCTAAACCATCAAAAGCAATATCACCGCCACCAAAGCTGGCAGCAGTTGTGGTAATTCCGGTTAGCCCTAAATTGCCTACAACTACGGGAGCAGTATTTGGTGTCGCCGGATTAAAACGATATAAGGTGTTTAATGTTCCACCGGCATGAAAATAAATATTTCCATCTGCGGGGTTATACGCTGCTTTATTCATGGTTGCAGATAAGCCAAAGGCGGCGGTAGTCGTACCATAAGGATTCGTTGCACCGGGTGTATAAGAATAGATATTGGCCGGAGTACGGGTACTAAACCAAATGATACCGGTTGTAGGGTCTACTGCAATCGCACTTGTCCCCATTGCGGGATCTGTCGCCGCGGTACCTCCGCCAAAAACATTTCCTATGGTGGTTTCGACACCTGTAGCGGTATCAATTCTTACCAGCGTACGCTGATCGCTGCTGGATATGCCGTAAATGGTATTGGCCGGGCCACAGTTTTGTGCACTTAACCGGTATAAAGGAAACAGGGAAATTAAAAGTAACAGAAGTATGTACTTCTGAAGAAAATTTGTTTTCATGTACTAAGAAGAAGAAGAGGTTTGAAAAATGAATTGAGCTATTAGGGAACGCGTGATACTTGTCCGGAATGTGTAATAAGTGGTCTTAATTTATGATGGGCATGAGTGAGGTATCACAAGTAAAGTCTGATCGGTCAATTTTTAGCTGCTGCTTACAAGCCAAAGGGGACTAAGATGGTCACTACTATGGTGTGTTAGGGGTGATTTTCTTTTACATTGGTTGTCTATTTTAAATATAGGTGTAGGAATCATAACCCTGCAAAGATGGGGTATTAAACAGTAAATAGAAATCACCCTATAGGGTGATTTTTTAATAACAGACCACCCTATAGTGTGATGTATTAATAAATAAATTAATAAATAATTTTCTATATTACATTGGTGAGGGACAGACAACATTTGAGCAAAGAATAGGCTTAAGCAGGGCTGCAATTATTAATATAACAAACTCATTTAAAGCACATTAACTAAATAACATTGCGACCAAACATCCAGAGTTAAATATAAATTGGCTTTCAAACCGGTGAAGGAGATATGCTATTACCACAGCTATGGATAATAAAAAAGCCCCGGAGCCGTTGCCATAGATAGGGCAATAAAAGAGACAAATCTTAAGATAGCTCAAATTTCAGGAAAGGGTGACCAGCATGCCGAGAGCGTAATAAAACTTTTTCAGCTACTTGCAGATGTAATGAATGAGCAAAGGAAAATCATTGAAAGGCTGAACAATGCAGATGCCGTTCTTTCTGCGAAGGAATTAAAGCAAAAGGGCATAAAGTACATAAAGTAAGGGTACAATATCTGCAGAACGAGAGGGCTTTTCTACCATTATAATGTTGATCCCTTAACAATATATTGATTTTCTATAACTTCGCGACAAATTGATAATTTAAATACGATATTAAGTTTAGCATACGCCATATTGTGGTACTATAAATATTCAAGTATGAAATTGAGACTTACTTTATTAATGTTACTCCTCAATATTTTGGCATTTGGTCAAAATAAAGAAGTAAACGCATTAAACAATTATTACTTAAACGCGATTGGTATAGGAATAGGGTTTTCATCCATAAATAGTATACAAATGGATTTAAAAGTTTCAAAGAAAAGAGGCGCTTTTTATTTTTCATTTACAAATGAACTTGGTACGACGAAGGGTAAATATGTAAAGAAAATTCTGAGTAATTAT
The DNA here is from genome assembly GCF_003852495.1 of Taibaiella sp. KBW10. Lineage (GTDB taxonomy): Bacteria > Bacteroidota > Bacteroidia > Chitinophagales > Chitinophagaceae > Edaphocola. Next base: position 533,595 of record NZ_QAJI01000004.1, read on the forward strand.
GGACAAACGCTTATTAACAGCGGAATAGATCGGGAATCCTATTCTATCGGCTATTCCAGGCACTTAAATAAAGCTTTATCTGTTTCCGGGGAAATCACTTATGGGATTAACTATGGATACAAAAATTATAGTGATGACAATTTTTCCGGCGGTGGATACCATGTACTCAATAAAGAAAAGGACCTCTTAGGATTTGGGCTCAGGCTAAATTATAGACCTATCCAATATTTAGAAATATCAGGAGGATTTAACACTATCTCTAAGGCAAATTTTACAATCCTATATTATCCCTTTGTATACAGCAAATAATTACTGATTATAAGATAACAAAAGCCCCGGTTAGCTATTAATCGGGGCTTTATTTTTGGCAAAATGTGTAAGGTTTGTGTCCGCAAAAAAAATAGCGTTTCGAGCAAAGATGCTGAAACGCTTTCTGGTATTGGTGGTCCCACTCGGGCTTGAACCAAGGACCCTCTGATTATGAGTCAGATGCTCTAACCAACTGAGCTATAGGACCGCACGGTATTTACTTTTACCGTAAAAGGATTGCAAAGATAATGATTTATTTTTGCCAACAAAATTTAAAACCAATTTTTCAATAATTCACGCAAAAACCTATATTTGCTATAAATTATTCATCATAAAAAATAACTAAAATGTCTGAACAACAAAATCAGGATCAAGGAATCAATATCGAATTAACAGACGAGCAAGCGAATGGTACCTATTCTAACTTAGCGATTATTACACACTCTTTCTCTGAATTTGTGTTTGACTTCATTAGCGTAATGCCGGGTATGCCAAAAGCAAAAGTAAACTCCCGTATCATCATGACGCCGCATAATGCAAAACGTCTGATGAGAGCATTGATTGATAACGTAAAACGCTACGAAACACAAAACGGTTTAATTAAAGACGAGCAGGAAGGTGGTGTACCAATGAACTTTGGTGGTGCTGCAGGAGAAGCTTAATAAGCACTAAAGATAAAAAAGAACAGGCAACAGCNNGCTGTTGCCTGTTCTTTTTTATGTCCGGCACTTTTATTAACAACAAATAAATCGTAATTTTGCCCAAAATTTTCTAATCGCTTTTAGGCAAAGCCTCTTCTTCAACAATGACGGAAAAAATATTAATCCTTGATTTCGGTTCTCAATACACACAGCTTATAGCCCGTGCCATTCGCGAACTCAATGTGTATTGCGAAATCGTACCTTGTTTAAAACCCATAGAAATTACTCCGGATATTAAAGGTATTATCTTATCCGGTAGTCCTTTTTCGGTAAATGACCCGAATGCACCCAAGCCCGATGTGAGCCAGTGGAGCAATCAGGTACCTGTACTTGGGGTATGTTACGGCGCGCAATTGATCGCCCAACAAAACGGAGGAATCGTCGCTAAATCGAACAGCCGTGAATATGGCCGTGCTCATTTAGTGATGGAAAATCAGGAATGTTTTTTAAGTAACATCAGCGAAGGTTCTCAGGTATGGATGAGCCATAGCGACAGCATTAAAGAATTACCGGAAGGATTTACGCTATTGGCCAAAACCGATAGTATTCCCGTAGCCGCTTATCGTGTTGATACCTATAAACAACCGGTTTATGGTATTCAGTTTCACCCTGAAGTAACGCATAGCACCGAAGGCAGGAAGATGATTCACAACTTTGTGGTGGATGTGTGTAAATGTACCCAAAGCTGGACTTCTGCTGCCTATGTTGAAGAAACTATTGCCGGTTTAAAAGAACGCTTAGGCAATCAAAAAGTAGTGATGGCTTTAAGTGGCGGTGTAGATTCTACCGTAGCTGCTACCCTCATTCACAGAGCAATTGGCGAAAACCTGTATTGTATTTTCGTAGACAACGGCCTGTTGCGTAAAAACGAATATGAAGAAGTATTAGAAAGCTATAAAGTATTAGGACTAAATGTAAAGGGAGTTGATGCCAAAGACCGTTTTTACCAAAAACTGGACGGTGTAAGCGATCCGGAAGGCAAACGTAAAATTATCGGCGGCCTTTTTATCGACATCTTCCAGGAAGAAGCCCATTTATTGGAAAACGTAAGTTTTCTGGGACAAGGCACGATTTACCCGGATGTTATCGAATCGGTATCGGTAAATGGCCCTTCTGTAACCATCAAGTCACATCATAATGTGGGTGGCCTGCCGGAGAAAATGAATATGCAATTGGTAGAACCCCTGCGCTTTTTGTTTAAAGATGAGGTACGCCGTGTAGGAAAAGAATTAGGTATTCAGGCTTCTTTCCTGGAACGCCATCCTTTCCCGGGGCCAGGCTTAGGAATCAGAATCCTTGGTGCAGTTACCCCCGAAAAAGTACAAATGCTGCAGGATGCAGATGATATATATGTAAACCTATTAAAAACAACCGGAGAATACAATAATGTATGGCAAGCCGGTACAATCTTATTGCCCGTACAAAGTGTAGGCGTAATGGGTGATGAGCGTACATATGAATTTACCGTAGCCTTAAGAGCCGTAACTTCTGTAGATGGCATGACCGCAGACTGGGCACACCTTCCTTACGAATTCCTGGCCAAAGTATCGAATGATATTATCAATAAAGTACGCGGGATCAACCGTGTGGTATATGATATCAGTTCAAAGCCACCGGCAACAATCGAGTGGGAATAAGTTCCCGGATTATTATATTTTTGAAAGCCATTATACTTGTAATGGCTTTTTTACTGTTTTATAGATAAATGATGAAACTTTTATTCGCGGCTAACCGGTTTCCTTACCCACCCTACAGAGGAGACAAATTAAAAATATACAATCTTGCCAAAAGACTGTCGGTAAAGCATGAATTGCATTTGCTGACTTTTCTGGAAGACGAAACGGATCTGCAATACCTGGAAGAACTTAAAAAAATCTTTACGGAAATCCATCTGGTCAAACTCCCTAAGAAGCAAAGCTACTGGAATGTCCTGAAAGGCATTATGAGCACTAAGCCGCTACAAGTCGCCTACTTTGAGTCTGCTGCCATGCATGAAAAAGTAAAAGACCTGCTGCATCAGCACACATACGATGCCGTCCATGTACAGCACCTGAGAATGGCACAATATTTTGAACACCAATACCAGGTACCCAGGATTCTGGATCTGCCCGATGCCTACTCTTTATATTGGAAACGCAGGATAGAAGCCACCTCGGGATTCAAGAAAATATTCAACAGCATAGAATTTAAACGGGTTAAAAAATATGAGCAAGTACTCAACCGGTTTAACCAGACTTTAGTGTGCTCCAAAGAAGATAAAAACTGGCTGGAACAAGAACAGCATATCCATAAAGTGGGTATTCTGCCCAATGGTGTAGACACGACAACCTTTCACAACATCGCCCACGACTATACCCAGGAAAAGACGATACTCTTTACCGGTAATATGGACTATGCCCCTAATGTAGATGCAGTGCAGTATTTTGCAAAAGAGATATTCCCCATACTGCAGCAACAGTTTCCAAAGGTAAAATTCGTTATCGCAGGACAAAGACCGGTAGAAGCTGTGCTGGCCCTGCAAAGCGACTCCATTGAAGTGACCGGATTTATTAAGGACCTGAAAGAAGTTTATAAAACGGCAGCTATAGTAGTGGCCCCTTTGCGTTTTGGCGCCGGCACGCAGAACAAAGTACTGGAAGCTATGGCCATGGCCGTTCCCGTGGTCAGTATGAACGTCGGTTTTCAGGGATTGAATATTGAATCGGGCGAAGGTGTGATCCTGGCTACAGATACCACAACCTTTATCAAAGCCTGCTCCGGTTTACTGGCCGATAAAGCACAAAGACAAACCGTGGGAGAAATGGGTAAACGCGTGATCCAGACACAATTTGACTGGGATGTGGTTAGCGATAAATTAATACAATATTTCAACCTGATCCTTAGGAAAGCTTAAGCAAAATAAATACTTTAGCGCCTCATAAAAATCCTTAAAACATGATCAACCAATTAATAAAAATATTTACCATTTTAGTGCTCGCTGCTGGTATACCCTCTTTAAGCCAGGCACAGCAAAAAACAGTAATCACCCAAATCTCCAATCCCGGAAGAATATTTCCTTCCTGTGAACTGGAAGAAAGCAGGCAACAGTTGCAACAACAGTTCGGCCCTGAAAAAGCCGATCAGATCATTCGCCTGGTTAAAGCGTCAGGCTGGCCGGCACCGCTTAATAATGTGAGCAGCCGATTGGAGGAAAGTTCGCAACAGGCCATAAAGAAATACAAGGTACGCACTATGGCAATAATCGATGCAAGGTATTGTCTAGTATCAATAAGCGCAGCAGACAATCCGGGTATGGATGCTTCCTATTTTTTACCTTCAGGGCAGCTTTTCTATATGTTTGTGGGTAGCGATGGTATCAAAAACCCGGTTGCGCCACCCCTGGTCAAAAAGAAAGCTACTGCTGCACCGGTAAAAACTAAAAAGACTAAATAATCAGCACTTCATCATAAAAAAAGGGTGACAACAGATGTTGTTACCCTTTTTTGTATTTTCCTGCAAAGGAGAAGAATTATTAACCCTTCACTAGTTCCGTATTAATCACGATCTCTACCGTATTGCCTACAGCAGGTACCCCGCTGGGTAATTTATCATTATAAGACAAGTTAAAGTCCATGCGGTTAATGCTCGTTTTTGCGGTAAAACCAGCCCTAGTTTTTCCCCATGGATCGGTAATGATACCGCCATTTTGCACTACATTGAAGGTAACTCTTTTGGTTACGTCTTTGATTGTCAGATCAGCCACCAGTTTATATTGATTGCCTTTTACTTTTGTAAAAGAAACCGATTTTAAAGACATGGTACCATATTTTGCGGCATTAAAAAAATCAGGCGATTTCAGGTGACCATCCCGCGCTTCGATTCTTGTATTGATGCTGTTTACATCAATGTCGAACGCTATGGCTGCACCGTTAAAATCTTTATCATTTTTAGCGTCTACACCACCGCTTACTTTTGTAAATTCACCATCTACAAAGCTAATGCCTAAATGTTCAATAGAAAAACGCGCATTGGTATGTGCCGGGTCTGCCGACCATTTTACCTGCGCAAAAGTGCTGCCAAACATTAATAGGGCAACGGATAATAATTGAAGTGTCTTCTTCATCTTTTTGTTTTTGAAAGGATTAATTTATAATGCAAAGTACGGGCAGCCTTTTCAGCAAAAACTTGATGTATGTTAAGTTTTTAGAACTTTTATCCTCAAAGAATATGCCGATTATAAATTATTTTCCAGGAATAAGCTAACTTGCCAGGATGGAACAGGCGCTTTTCAGGCACTTTAATCAGTTTATTAGCCTTAGCACAGAAGAATTTAGTACATTGATACCCTATTTCCATATCCGCAAGCTCAAAAAGAAAACCATTTTTATCAGAGAAGGAGCATATGCCAACAGTATTGCCTTCCTTATAACAGGTTCCATGCGTGCCTACCACATTTCAGAAGGCGGTATAGAACAAGTGACCCAGCTTGCTTTGGAAAACCATTGGGTATCGGATCTCTATGCTTTTCTGAAAGGAACACCCACAACCTTAACAATAGAAACCATAGAAGACACGGAATTTCTCGAGTTTTACAGCCACGATATGGATCGGCTATACGAAACCATGCCAAAGATAGAACGTTATTTCCGGATCCTTTTTCAAAACGCCTATGTACATACCCAACAAAGGCTCAATGCAGCTTTAAGTATTCCGGCGGCAACGCGGTATAGCCAACTGATCCATACCCATCCCGAAATCGCGCGGCGTATTCCGCTACACCATATTGCTTCATATCTGGGCATTACACCCGAAAGCCTGAGCCGGATCCGAAAAAAGATCATGCAATAAAAAAGACCGGCCTGAGACCGGTCTTTGATTTAATAATTTGAGATTACTTCTTCTTCCACCACCACCACTTCCGCTGCTTCTTTCTTTTTCGCCTCCTCATACTTACGATATTTATCGCTCGTCATCCTGCTGCCATCATGGCTATAGCCCGGCTTATCAAAAAGATAGCCCATACGCTGTTTCCAGCTCAGTTTAGGTTGGGTTACATCTTTCCAGATTTGTGCAAATTCGTGAAAAACAATGGTCACCGCATTGGGTTTAACCAGGTTCTCCGTCAATCCGTAGCGAATCGGTTCATATTCCTCGGTTGTCAGTTCCTTTTGAAAAGTACCAAACATCTTATCCCATATAATCAGGAACATACCCATGTTCCGGTCTAAATATTTAGCATTGGAGGCATGGTGTACCCGATGATGAGAAGGGGTAACAAATATTTTCTCCAGGAAACCCAAGTTGCCGATCGATTTGGTATGAACCAGCGTACCCCATATTTGAGTCGCTGCAAATACAAACATTACATCTAAAGGTTCGAATCCAAGGAAAACCAAAGGAATAAAATACACAAAGCGGTATAATGGTTCCAATACAGAAGAACGGAAACCAACAGAAATATTATAATGTTCCGCACTATGATGGGTCACATGCGTTGCCCAAAAAAAGCGAATAAAATGATCGTTGCGATGCAGCCAATAAAATAAGAAATCTTCTAAAATCACCAAGCTTACCCAATAGAACCAACCTTTATGCTCCCAGGTCACAAAAGTATGTTGGAAACAAAGACTGAAAATATAGAAATAAACCACCCGGAAACTCAGGTCAACCACAAAGTTGAGCAGGGATAAATAGATGTTTTGAATCGTTTCTTTAAAAGTATAGAAAGTCTGTTTACGGATATTGGCAAGAATCAACTCTGCACCGATTACCACCGCATATATCGGAATCTGGGTAATGAGCAGTACCTGTTCTCTGAAATTGGTCATCATAAGGCAAATACTTTATACAAGGATCAGGATATAATCCGCTCTTGAAAACGCTGCAAAATTAGGTAACTTTGCGCAATTGTGCACTTATTTCTATAATTTATAACAGCTCAAAATCACACTACCCCCTACTATACAATGAAGAAATATTTTATCCCGGCGTCCTTTTTAATACTCCCTAATTTACTCTTGGCACAGACAAATGTGCAAACCGAAAGAAAAAATACAGAAGAAGTGTTTAAAGTAGCTGATATCCCACCCAAAGCAGCTTATAATTTCAACACTTATCTTTCCGGTAACCTTCAATATCCTTCAGCAGCCATTGAGGCTAATATTCAAGGCAAATTATACGTATCTTTTGTGATCGAAAAAGATGGCACCATATCTACGGCAAAAGTCATAAAAGGAGATACCCTTGGCGGGGGACTACCTGAGGAAGCCTTGCGCGTAATCAATACCATGCCCAAATGGGAAGCCGGAACTATAAATGGTCAACCCGTACGCTGTGCGGTCACGACACCAATTAATTTTCGATTAAAAGAAGCAGATACCGTAGCTTACACTGAGGAGAATGTCCCACCCAAAGCGCCTTATGACTGGAACCACTATCTGTCTCAAAATGTACGATATCCGTTTGACGCCAGAGAAAAAAGGATACAAGGGAAAATATATATAAGTTTCGTTGTTGGGAGAGACGGCACAATATCCGATGTGGCAATTGCAAAAGGCAAAGAAATAGGTAATGGGCTGCCTGAAGAAGGAATACGCGTAATCAGTTCTATGCCAAAATGGGAGCCCGGGAGACAAAAGGGTGTCCCGGTACCTTGTTACTTCACTGTACCCATCAATTTCAGGGTTCAATAACACCACCTGATTTATTATAACGCTATCTTTATCATCAATATGAAAATATTTTTCAAGCTTTTAATCCTTGCCGTCACGCTTAGGCCTTCTTTGTCCGCACAGGAATTAAATACCCCAGCGCCACAAGCCAAAAATGAAGTCCTAAGTATGGTTGAGGTACTCCCCAAGGCTCCATATAATATACGCGATTACTTAAGCAAAAATGTGCGCTACCCTGCCAAAGCGATGGAGTCCGATATACAGGGCACCGTGCAGATTACCTTTATCGTGGAAAAAGATGGCAGCATCTCTACCGTAAAAGCTAATGGCAATAGACCCGGAGGCGGATTAACAGAAGAAGCCATACGCGTTGTACGTGCGATGCCCAAGTGGCAGCCCGGCATGAATAAGGGTGTTCCGGTACGCACCTTCTTTGCGATACCAATCACATTTAAGCTGGAAGATGACATCATTGTAGATAAAGACACCACCGTCTATCGCAGTGTACAGGTACCCGCTAAGGCTTCCTACGATTATACACAATATATCAGCCAGCACCTCAAATACCGGAAAGAAAACAAGGCAAACCCTAATGTTGGAAAGGTATATGTAAGCTTTATTGTTGAAAAAAATGGAAGCCTATCCCACATTAATATAGATCATAAAGGAAAAGAAATGGATAACCAACTGGAAGAAGAACTAAAACGTGTAGTCAGTACCATGCCCAAATGGACACCGGCACAACATAAAGGCTTACCCGTACGTTCCTACTTGAGGATGCCCATTAATATTTATCTTCGATAACCTATCTTCGTATTTGTGAAAAAAATCATATTATCCGTCTTCTGTTTGTTAAGCGTTACCCTATCGGTATATGCACAGGAAGTCCAGCAAGTGGAGGGAAAGAAATTTGCCGCTATTGAGCGCATGCCGGAACCGGCATTTAACCTGCCGCAATACTTGCAAACGAATATTCAATATCCTGAAGAAGCCCTTAAAAATAAGGTTGAAGGTAAAGTATTCCTCAAGTTTGTGGTGGATACAGACGGAAGCCTGAGCAACATAGAAATCGTAAAAGGAAAAGACATCGGATACGGCATACCCGAAGAGGCGATCAGGGTGGTAAAAAATATGCCCAAATGGAAACCGGCTAAACTAAGTAACGGACAACCCGCAAAATCATCTTTTATGCTTCCAGTACAATTTAACATACAATAGTGCCTATTATAAAAAACAGTGCATTCATTCCTTATGAAAACAATCCTAATAGCTGCATTTAACCTACTCGCCTTGACTAGCGCACAGGCACAGGATAAGGTACAAAAAGAAAATCTGGTGTTCAGAATGGTGGAAGAACCTCCGGCGGCCGGATTTGATATTATTCAATATTTAAGCAAAAACCTTCAATACCCTGCCGAAGCACTTAAAAATCAGGTAGAAGGTAAAATCTACATGAGCTTTGTGGTGAATGAAGACGGCAGCTTAAGCAATATAGAAATTTTAAGAGGTAAAGACCTGGGCAACGGTCTTCCTGAAGAGGCGATCAGGCTGATTAAAAGTATGCCCAAATGGAAACCGGGAAAACAAAATGGTGTCAATGTACGCGTATATTATTCCCTCCCTGTAACCTTCAGACTAAATTAAGGTTTTATGATGCTTAAACCTATTTTCACTTTATTTTGGTGCAGCATATACCTTCCGGTATTTGCACAAAAAGAAGCTGTTTATACACCTCATCAGGATACTGCGGTCTTTGCCTGTGGCGGAGAAGTTCCTACCCCACCCTTTGTGCTTAAAAAATACATAGAAGAACACCTTAACTACCCGCAGGAGGCCATAAAAGCCGATATACAAGGAAGGGTGTATATTTCGGTAGTCATACAGGAAGACGGCAAGGTAACAGATGCCAAAGTAGTAAAAGGACAGGAGCTTGGATATGGCCTGCCCGAAGAAGCCCTCCGCGTGATTCAAAGTATGCCCGGAAAATGGAAGCCGGCTATCTCTCTTCAAACGAATAAACCGGCAAAATGCCATTATACCATCCCGGTAGTCTTTATCCTTCAATGATCATCTTCCGCATTTTACATTAAACGGCGCACTTTTTCCAATTGACCAATCCTATAGGTCTATTAACAATCCCCATCATAAATTTTTTTCCTTCCTTTCTCTTATCAAGCAGCAAAACAAATCAATATGACTATCAGCATATAGTCGACCATTTTGTTCATGCTTTTGTGGTAACCAAAGGACCCAAAATGCCTGTTTTCATCAAAGCGATTGCTCCGCACCGCAATTTTGTTAGGTTCCGTGCATTGATTTTTGAGCTTTAAGAGCGTATACATGGTTCAAAAATCGCAACGCCAATACAAAATTGCTATCACTGTGATGAAAACAATAAACGATTCCAACAGAACAGGTCACTTAGAATCGGCCTTATAAATCTGGCGTTAAGAAAATCATTGGCTCGGTCGATAAAGGCGCAAACCATTGTCTGAGCACAGCGCGTTTGGTTTACGAACGACCGACATATGTTCAGATGCTCAGGTAAAGCATACTTCGTTTTAAAGACTAAATCCCGGGGAAATATCCACTATCCGATAAAAAAAGAACGTAAATGATTGCATATCATAATGAACAATAATGCATTTTTAAAAACATTAATAAAAATTATATTCATAAAAATAAACATTAAATTTATTTACATTATAACTAAATACTGTGATTATATTTGCATCACAAAACACAATTTTTATACTAAAATAAATGTGCACGCTATGAAAAAAAACCTACTACTGCAACCTGTTTTGGCTAGCAGTTCCCTGTCCTTTGCACAGAAAGGAAATCAGGTATTGCTGCAATCGACCACAACTGAGGAAAAGGAGTTTGCAGTTTACGAAGTCGAATACGCAGCTGATGCTAAACACGGCAGAAGGTCGCTTGCTCCGGGCACTCCCCATTATATCGGCAATAACAAATCTTGGAAAAAACACCATAACTAATCCTAATTCTTAAAAACAGCCAAAAATGAAAACAACAATCACAATCTATACCGCTTTATGCGGCATTTTACTCGCCGGCTGCGGCCTTAAAGCGGTAGCTCAAGTTAAAGTGGGTAGCAATCCTACCCAAATAGTAACAGGAGCCCGATTTCAGGTAGATGGTGACAATACGACCACCACTCCGGCCAAGCTCCTGATAGACGCCACCGGCAATGTCGGTATTGGTACCGCAGCCCCTACCGCTAAATTGCAGGTAAGCGCCACAGGTACAAACGATCCTGTACGTATCGAAAATCTTCAAAATGCAGCGACCACTGCCGGAACGACGGCTAAAACCTTAGTGGTTGATGGCAATGGCGTACTTAAAACAAAAAATAAAGATAATGTAAGTGCGGTAAGGGCTACCGGAACAATAACACTTGCCCAAAATAATACTGTTTATTTTACTGATGTAACAGCAGCAGCTACCGAAACATTCGACGGTTTGAATGAATTTAGCGGCCATACTTTTACAGCGGCACAAGATGGCCTTTATCAGGTGAGTTTTACCGTTCGTTTTGACCAGACAGTTTCTGCATTTGTAGGTGTTTTGGGTCTTAACTTATATAATGTTAGTGCTACGCCAAATTACACCTCAAGCTATACCGCAAACATTCAGGTACCTCCCGTACTCTCCGGACCTTTAGCATTATCTTTAGTTAGCTCAAATCTGGTTAAACTTAATGCCGGTCAGGTGATCCAGTTTTGTATTCAGGATTACGCTGCGGTTCCAAACCAAACGGCTAATTATATCATTAATGTACATCGCGTAGATTAAATAGGATCATTTATCAATTTCTTGGGTCATCTGTTTATTTTAAAAGTAGGACTTAAGAAGTGGAAAAATTATATAAGTATCATTGCGTTCATTATACAGGATAACTAGCCCGGGGCATGTCTCGGGCTAGTTATATATTGTAGCAGGCTGGCTATCCACTTCACGAAAACGGCTACTTGTTTATTATTATTAACCCGCACAACTACTGCTCTTTCGGCTTTATTATACTCATTAAGCATTAAATATCACTTATTTATGAAAAAAGCCAACTTTATATAAAAGGTTATGGTCTTTCTAGATACATCAAAATCCAATGTATCATGAAAAAAATTTTAAGCCTCCTATTTATTACCGGTTGTCTGCAGGCCAACGCACAGTCCTGGGAATGGCTCCGCTCGCCCAATGTTGTTATTGGCGGCAATAGCGGTTTCAAAAAAATAGATCTGGACAACAGCGGGAATGTCTATTCGGTAGGCACATTGTATAAACAGGCTAGTTTTGGCAGCACCACCCTAAACAGTCCCGGCGAATACCTGAGTCTCTTTCTATCCAAACAAGATGCGGGGGGCAACTATCAGTTCGCGCAAAGAATTTGGGCAGACAGTGGTATTTTTTCTGCCGTTATGAAATTGGATGACAATGCCAATGTCTATGTATTCGGAACTTGCGGGGGTACTAAACTGCACTTATCTCCCACCGATTCTATCTCCTTTAGTTCCGGTGGCGCTGTCGGATCGGTTAACCGCCTGTTCCTGGCGAAGTACAATAGCAGTGGTACGCTTATATGGGTCAAAAAAGGAGAAGCACCTAGTTTTTATGCCAATGCAAGGGGCATTACCAGTATCGGTTCGGACATTTATATCGGCGGCGATTATTATGGCACTTGTTCCTTTTTGGGGCAAAATATGGTCGGCAGCCCTGCCACCAAAAGCTTCCTGATGAAAGTAGATGCCAGCGGAAACGGCACCTGGCTTAAATCAAGCAGCAATAATGCCATGTGCTTTATTACCCGCCTGACGAATGACGGCAGTAATATCTATGCAACGGGCAAGTTTCAGAATTCCCTGCAATTCGATAATATTAATGTTGTGAATCCTTATGCCAACCCAGGAGGCGAACGTATTTTCCTCTTTAAATTCAACAGCTCGGGTACCGCTCAATGGGGTAAAGAAGAAGGGGGCGCGCATAATTATGTAACCACAGCAGAAGATGCCAATAATCCCAATGCGCTGGCTTATGATGGTAACGGTTATCTCTATGTAGGCGGATCGTACCAGGATTCTGCGGGTACAATCTTTAACCAACTGCAAAAGCCCACCGTTTCTAAATATGATGCCAATACCGGTGCAAAAATATGGACGGCGCGTTTTCCCAGCGAAGTGGAAAACGCCATCAACGGCATTGCCATCGACTCTAACCGTAACCTGATCTGTGTAGGCGAATACAAAGGCAGTTTCACCGCCGGAGGCATCAATCTGCCTACCGATAACACGGCCCGTAAAGGCATGATCATGAAGCTAAACAGCAGTGATGGTGCTTGTACTGCTGCCAGTATGATCGGCAACCTGAATTACACCGCAAACGTAAATGAAATCCTGATGGCGCCTAATAAATCCTATTATATCATTGGGGGTATATACAAAGAGAACCTGGATATCAGTACTTTTTCGTTGAATTCTTCGGGATTCGGTACACCATTCAATGCCAAATATAACCTGGGCACCCCTTTGTCTACCCATAACCTGACGACACTGAGCTATAATGTATATCCTAATCCTTGTCATGAGTCACTGAACATAACCAGAACAGGAAATGAATCTGCTACAATTTCTATTATCGATATCAGTGGTAAACTGGTGCACCTGCAAAGCAGCAACAACCAAACTACCAGTATTGATGTAAGCCGTTTAGCGGCGGGACAATACTTCCTGAGTGTCCTTACCGAAAAGGGCAAAGGCGTACAAGCCTTTATCAAGCGTTAATCATTTTTTAACTGCAGATAGCTGTAAACGGCAGGGCTTCCATATCTCGAAGTCCTGCCGTTTTTTATTCCGGGCATGTTACCGATACCATTTGATGAGGATTATGCGCGAATATTTTAGAATAAGGGGCTAAAATAGTACCTTTGCCCTCTCAAAAAACACCATATGTTTTCGCTAAATCATCAGACTCAATTTTATAAAGGAAAAGTAAGAGACGTATACACCATTGCAGACCAATATGTCGCTATGGTTGTTAGTGATCGTATCTCTGCATTCGACGTAGTGCTGCCCCGCCCCATCCCTTTTAAAGGACAAGTATTAAACCAGATCGCTGCCGTAAACCTCGAAGCGACCAAAGATATTGTACCGAACTGGGTGCTCGACAGTCAGTCCCTTCCTAATGTAACTATCGGAAAGAAATGTGAAACTTTTGCTGTGGAAATGGTGATTCGCGGTAACCTGGCCGGTCATGCCTGGAGAACTTATAAAAACGGTGATCGCCTTTTATGTGGTGTGGTATTGCCCGAGGGCATGAAAGAAAACGACTTTTTTGAGACCCCGATCATTACCCCTTCTACCAAAGCGCATGAAGGGCATGATGAAGATATTTCAAGAGCAGAAATCATCGAAAGAGGAATTGTTTCGGAAGCGGACTATCTGGAACTGGAACGCCTTACGCAGGCAATTTTTGAAAGAGGCAGAACCATGGCTAAAGCACAGGGCTTGATCCTTGTAGATACTAAATATGAGTTTGGTAAGATTGGCGATACCATATATCTGATTGACGAAATCCATACCCCTGACTCTTCCCGCTATTTCTATGCGGACACTTACGAAGCCCTGCAAAGCGAAGGCAAGCCACAAAGACAACTCTCCAAAGAGTTTGTTCGGGAATGGTTGATGGAAAATGGGTTTCAGGGCAAGGACGGGCAAACCGTTCCGGAAATGACAGAGGAGAAAGTAACGGAGATATCAGAACGTTATATAGAATTATATGAAAAACTGACCGGTAAGCAGTTTGAGAAACAATTACTCAGCGATACAGAAACTGAGAAAAAAATCAATGAAGTCCTCAACAAACTGGTATCCTAAATCATACAACATAATATATGAAGAAAGGGACGCAAAATGCGTCCCTTTCTTCATATGTTTAAGATAGATCTTATTGCGACAAAACACACTCTAACAAACAAGGCATATAGCCATACAATTTTAAGTAAGTATAACTTCGTTGGGATTTAGGCGTTGCCCTCTTTATCAAGAGATTCCTTAATGTCCTTAACTTCCGCTTTCATCTCTTCGGTACTTTTGTTAGCCAGCATCTCTATATTAGCATCGGACTGTTTTAAAACTTCTTCAGAAATCTCGGTCTTATTTAATGCTTCTACAGGTGCATTCTCCATATGTACCTCCACGATCTTGGTCGTAACCGCATATTGATTAGGATAGATATTATTGCCGTAATACACCGCCCAGGCCTTGGTAAATTCGGCACCAAAATAAAGAATCAGCGAAGAATAGTATACCCAGGCCATTAACACAATGATTGCGGCGGCTGGCCCATAACTATTACTATAATTACTACTTCCAATATAAAAAGAGATCAGGAACCTGCCGATCAGGAACAGCACCGAAGTGGCGACAGCGCCAGACAGTACATCCCGGAACTTAATCTTCGCATCCGGTAGTATTTTAAAGATCACCGCAAATAAAGTGGTAATGATCAAGAAAGTAAGCAGTACATTGAGCACATAAAACACCGCAACAGTTACATTAGGATAAAGAATCATCAAGCGATCGCTCAGGGCATCGACAAGCGTATTAACCCCCAAAGAAACGATCAGTAAAAACCCGATGCTGATGATCAAAGAGAAGGACAATAGACGGTTCAACAGCATTTTGATCCAGCCTTTCTTCGGCTTTGGTTTGATACCCCAGATGATATTGATTGAGTCCTGTATCTCTGCAAAAACCGTCGTGGCACCAAAAAGCAGGGTCGCTCCACCGACAATGGCTGCAGTCGTACTCTTTCCGGAGAGCGAGGCATTTTTCACGAGACTTTGTACCTGGCTTGCCGCATCAGATCCCATATAGTTCTTAAGATAATCAAACAATTGTCCTTCAATAGCATCATTGCCCAAAACGAAACCTAAAATAGCCAGTAGGACTACAAAAAACGGGGCGAGTGAAAACATGGTGGCATAAGCCAGAGAGCCACTTAACTTTGTCACTTTATCATCTCCGAAACCGGTAAATGAATTTTTCAATACAGTCCATACTCCTTTTCCAGTAATCTTCTTGTCATTATATTCCATATGCTATCGCTTTGTTTTCCTCCTAAAAATAAGGTATTTTACTACAGCCTAAAACATCTAATCGTTAAAATATAGATCACAAACACATTTTTCCTATTATAAGGAGAATAAATTAACTTTGCTACCCATAAAAAAACAGAAAGATGATTAACCTGACTTTTCCCGATGGCGCAGTTCGTAGTTACGAACCAGGTATCTCGGGCTTAGACGTAGCTAAGACAATTAGTGAAGGGCTGATGCGTAAAGTATTAGCTGTAGAAATTGATGGTAAAATAGTAGATGCCTTCGGTGCGATAACGACCGACGGAACGATCAAGTTTCTGACCTGGGACGATCATGGTGGAAAATCAACATTCTGGCACTCTTCTGCACACTTGATGGCAGAAGCACTGCAACACTTTTATCCGGATACTAAATTTGCGATCGGGCCTCCGATTGAAAGAGGTTTTTATTACGATATTGATTTAGGTGAACAGAAAATTTCGGATGAAGACCTGGAGAAAATAGAAAAGAAAATGAAGGAGCTGGCCGGACAAAAGTCCCGCTATGCTCGTAAAGAAGTATCTAAAGCAGATGCCATTGCTTACTTTACCGAAAAACAAGATCCTTATAAACTGGAATTGATTGACGGCTTGGAAGACGGGCAGATTACCTTCTACTCACAAGGCGATTTCACTGATCTGTGCCGTGGGCCACACATCCCGAATACAGGCTTTATTAAAGCGATTAAACTGACCAATATTGCGGGTGCTTATTGGCGCGGGGACGAGAAGAACAAAATGCTAACCCGTGTTTACGGCGTTACGTTCCCTTCTAATAAAGAACTGGAAGAATACAATACCTTAATGGAAGAGGCGCGCAAACGCGACCACCGTAAATTGGGTAAAGAATTAGAATTATTTGCCTTTAGTGAGAAAGTTGGTGCCGGTTTGCCTTTATGGTTGCCTAAAGGTGCCATGTTGCGCGATCGTTTACAACAGTTCCTGCAAAAAGCGCAACTGGAAAGCGGTTACCTTCCGGTTATGACCCCGCATATCGGTAACATTAACCTGTATAAAACATCCGGCCACTATGAGAAATATGGTGCCGATAGTTTCCAGTCGATCAAAACGCCGCACGAGGGCGAAGAGTTTATGTTGAAACCCATGAACTGTCCGCATCACTGTGAGATTTACAAAACCTCTCCGAAATCCTATAAAGATTTACCGGTGCGTTTTGCAGAGTTCGGAACGGTATATCGTTATGAGCAGGCAGGTGAATTACATGGTTTGACCCGTGTACGCGGCTTTACTCAGGATGATGCACACTTGTTCTGTCGTCCCGATCAGGTAAAAGATGAATTCAAAAAAGTAATCGACCTGGTATTATATGTGTTCAATTCTTTAGGCTTTACCGATTATACGGCCCAGGTGTCCTTGAGAGACCAGGTGAACAGAGAAAAATATATCGGTACAGAAGCGAATTGGGATATCGCAGAAAATGCGATCCGTGAAGCGGCTGCCGAAAAAGGATTAAAAACAGTGGAAGAGTATGGTGAGGCGGCCTTCTATGGCCCTAAGCTTGACTTTATGGTGAAAGATGCGATTGGTCGTAGCTGGCAACTGGGAACGATTCAGGTAGACTATAACTTACCGGAACGTTTTGAACTGGAATATGTAGACAGCGATAATAGCCGTAAGCGCCCGGTTATGATACACCGTGCACCATTTGGTAGTATTGAGCGTTTTGTAGCCGTATTGCTGGAACACTGCAGTGGTAAATTACCTTTATGGTTAGTACCCACTCAAGTAAAAATCCTTCCAATCTCCGATAAATTCATGGAATATGCGGAAGAAATCAAGAAAGTATTGCATCGCCAGGATATCCGTGTAGAGATTGATGATCGTCAGGAAAAGATCGGTAGAAAAATCCGTGATACCGAATTGGAAAAGATCCCTTACATGCTGATTGTGGGAGAAAAAGAAATGGAAAGCCAGACGGTAGGTGTACGTAAGCAATCTGTTGGCGACCTGGGTAGCCAGTCTATACAGGAATTTGCAGACCTGATCAAAAAAGAAGTAGAAGAGAAACTAGCATAACCAATCTTATCATTATAACAGACAAAGGGCATANNTATGCCCTTTGTCTGTTATAATACGTGGAACTCATGTCCAAAAAAAAGAAAAATACCGCTTCGTCTTTACCCTTTTTGTCGCTTTTAAGAAACGCATATTAAAAAATCCGCTAAGGTACATTACCCCATTTCCGTCTATATAGGTATTGATTTGTCTTAGTCATCAAGTGATATAGACAATATAAAATCATAAATTTTACAAATTGTTCATTATCAATAACAAAGACATGAGCGACAAACAACAGCTTTCTATCACTACTACAAATGCCCAGCTAAAACACCGTTAGATCAGCCCGATCTCCGGAAGGAAAATATATTTTTTCATCATCAAAATGCAATTATCCGATGCTTTAAAACACAACAAAAAAGTAGCAACAAAAACACCTAAACAAGAAAATGTTCACCCATCATCTCAAACAACAAATTATGAAAAAAATCTTATGCTTATGTGCAATGCTCGGCATCAGCACCCTTATCTTCGGACAAACAGCAACATGGAATGGTTCTGTCAGTGACAGCTGGCACAATGCTGCAAACTGGACCTGGTCCAATGGTACAACCGGAATACCCGGTGCCTCTACTGACATCGTATTGGACACTCCAAGTAACTTATCACTGGTTTTACAGCCTACTGATTCTGTAAGTTGTAAAAACATACGTTTAAGCGGCGGAATAACGATGAATAATTTCAGCGTGCTTAACGTGTATGGAGATTCTATTGCTGTCGGCCAAAGTACCTCTTCGGGGGCGTCAATAGTTGGTATTGATCCCTTTGCTACGGTACCGGGACAGCATGCAAAAATTAATTTTTTCGGTAATAATAACAAAGTAATTTCCGGGGTTGAAATTATGATCGGTAAAATAAACATTGCCTGTAACAGCCTTACCTTGCTTAATGAGGCAAGCCTATCCGTGCAGACAGCGATCAAGTTTAGCCAGCCTACTGTAGCATTGGGTAACGCCGCTACCGGTAACCTGATCGTTAGTGCAACAGGAAGATGTATCGTCAGCCCAACAACTACCTTTCAGTTCAGTACCTTTACACCGGGCAGCCAGATTCCACCACATATTATCGCAACTGCCGTTATTACCGCGACAACCGATGATTTTTACGGAATGGTTATTATCCTGGATTTCCTGAACGGCATCGGGCTCAATGGTCAGATCACACTGCCCATCGGTGCCAGTACAAAATCCTACACCCCAATGACCATAAATCATACAGGAGATTATCCATGGTGCGTATCTGTACGAAAAGGGCTCCCGGGTACCTGTACCAATACACCCGTGGTTAATAATAATGCGGTCCAGAATGTATACAGCATCTTCCCTATCGACATGGCTCAGGAGCGGCTTGCCACAATGCTGGATACTCCGGCCGCTATCAGCCTTACCTTTAACAGGTCTGCGACAGGAGAAGATGTACTGACCGGCTTTAACATAGGTAACAACCCACTGAAAATGTATACAATGGACTTTGTCGGTTGCCACCAAATAATCTCTGGTAGTACAGAAACAAGTACCTCCGGAAACCAACAGGTGACCATGAATATAGCACAACAAAATAACTTCGGATATTTTATCATAGCACCACATGCATCGACATCAATCAGGAAAAGAGCAAGTGAGATGGCGTTTCAACTCTTCCCTAATCCGGTTTCAGCGCACTGTACCTTCCGTATGGAGGTGGGGCATCCTGCGGTTGAACTTAAACTGATCAATATCCTCGGCCAGACTTTATGGAATAAATCCTTTGAAGCAAATAGCTTACAACATGGCTATTCCCTTCCAATGGAAACATTACCCAAAGGTGTATATAACCTGCAGGTACAATCTGAAACTACCCATACCAGTCAGAAGATTGTGAAGCAATAAGGAAAATAATAAAAATGTTATAGAAAAGGGNNCCCTTTTCTATAACATTTTTATATATCAGAAGCCATCTAAGCCAGTAGCAGATCTGTTATCGTAAATACCGCAAATACTAAACTGATGATGCCATTGGTCGTGCCGAAGGCCAGATTTACTTTACTCAGGTCATGAGGCTTTACCAAGGTATGCTGGTACACCAATAAGGAAAGTACAATGGCTGCGCCAATCCAGTAAACCCAGTGAAAACCGGCATAAAAGCCTACTGCTATAATCAGCGAAGCAGAAATAACATGTAATACATTGGATACCATCAAAGCGTTTTTCTTTCCTAAAGCTGCCGGTATAGAATTCAAATGATGATCCTTATCAAACTCTTCGTCCTGCAAGGCATAAATAATATCAAATCCTGATACCCAGGTCAGGACAATAAAAGAAAAGAACAGGGGCACCATATCAAAAGTCCCGGTAATAGTCAAATAAGCACCGATAGGTGCCAAAGCCAGGCCCACACCCAATACCAAGTGGCACAAAGCGGTAAAGCGCTTGGTGTAGCTGTAAAACAGCACAACAAATAAAGCGACAGGCGATAAGTAAAAACACAAAGGATTAATGAAGTACGTTGCTGTCATGAACAACAAGGCATTCACAATCGTGAAGACTAAAGCATTATTAGCAGAAATCAGACCGGCAGGCACCTCGCGGGAAGCCGTTCTTGGATTTTTAGCATCAAATTTACGATCCAGAAAACGGTTAAATGCCATGGCAGCATTACGTGCCGTAACCATGCACACCAGCATTAATAACAAAATTTTCCAGTCAAAAGCATAATCCTGTTTATAAAAAACAGCCAGCGCAAACCCAATAAGGGCAAAAGGTAAAGCAAAGATCGTGTGACTAAACTTTACCAGGGATAAGTATTTCTTCAAAACGAAATGATAATATTATTGTACAAGGGCTTTAAACTTCAGGGGAATACGATCCTGCTCGGCATTAGAGATCACCGTAATGGCTTTATCTACATTGCCCGCTTTCCCTTTAGAATTAAAAGAGATTTTGATTTCTCCGTTTTGTCCCGGAGGTACAGGTGTTTTTGTATAAGAAGGAATGGTACAACCACAAGTTGCAATCACATCATCAATAATCAGCGGATTAGCACCTGTATTTTTAAATTTATACGTATGTTCTACCACATCACCATCTTTAATTGTTCCAAAATTAAACGTGTCTTTATCAAATCTGACCGTTGTTTTCGGCCGGTCGCTTTGTGCTGGTGTTTTTAATTCTTTTAAGTTACCCGTGGATTCCAGGTTGTGTGCCGCATTCGCTTTATTTCCCTGCATATTCAGCTTATTCAATAAAGCAGTTTTGCTTACACCGGATAATTCTACCAACGCGATCGTAAAACAAGATAGGGTCAGCACTGTTAACAGAATCGTCTTTAGATTAGAGTTCATGAGTTAAAATAATGTTATTTAACGGCAAATATACCAATTATACAAAATAAAAATACGAAAAGTAAGAGTTCAAACTGTTATTCTTACCAACTTCCACTGGCACCGCCACCACCAAAACTACCACCGCCAAATCCACCAAATCCGCCGCCACCGCTACTTCCACCACCCCAGCTACCGCCAGAAGAACCCCGTCCACTCATCATTTCTCCTAAAATAGAACCCAGAAATATATCGGAGCCTCTGCGGCTGATATACCTTCCGCCACCACCACCCCCGCCACCGCGGGAAGCAAAGAAGATAACAAAGACAATAATGAGCACTATAATTGCAATGGCACCCTTGGGTACGCCTTTCTCTACATTATCTTCGGGATCTGCTTTATACTCTCCTTTAGAAACCTTTATAATGGCATCAGCCCCATTCACAAATCCCTGATAATAATTACCTGATTTAAAGAAGGGGGTTATTTCATTACGGATGATGCGTCCGGCCAGACCATCGGGAAGCACCCCTTCAAGTCCGTAACCTGTAGAGATATTTATCTTACGGTCACTGATGGCAGCCAAAATCAAAGCTCCGTTGTCCTTTCCTTTACGGCCTATCCCCCACCGGTTGCCCAGTTCAACAGCATACTGTGAAATATCATATTGCCCGGTACTCCGCACAATTACGATAGAAATCTGGGTAGAAGTTGCTCGATCAAAGCTATCTAAACGGGCCTCTAAAGCACTGACCTCTGAAGCATTCAGTATCCCCGCATAATCGTTGACCAGTTTAGGAGGATTGGGTTTTGCAGGAAAATCTTTATCTGATTGCGCTAGTGCCTGAAATGTGCCCAAACTCAACAGGAGGACACAGCACAGCTTTATATACTGCAGGAATTTAATTCTTAATAACATTCATTTTTTCTTTTAGTGGCCAAAGACGATATCGTCCGGAATTTCGTTTTTATCTTCTTTCTCGGAATGCGGAAAATGCGTTCCCAAGTCTGTTCCGATGTCTTTAATGACGGTCACAAGCCCTTCTACAATTTTATCTTCCTTACAAAAATCCTGTAATATCCGCAGTTCCTTTTTCCAGTACTGCTCCTTTCCTACCTTATGATGAATGCCTTCATCGCCCACGATTGCAATCTGGCGATCTTTGAGTGCCATATAAATCAATACGGCATTGCGCTGCTGTGTCAGGTGCATCTTCAGTTGTTCAAAAACTTCCCATGCCCGATCCGCCGCATTTACATATGTACAATGTGACTCTATATATACCCGCAATTCTCCCGAAGTAATACCCTCGGCATATTGTATGGCGCCCACAACCTCCTGCGCTTCATCAGCAGAAAGTAAGGGCTTTTTAGATGTAGAAAAAATAGCCATTCGAACCCTTTGAAATTAATTCCAAATTTAGGATTAAAAATCAATATCATCGGCAGAATTTCCACTTATGACAAGGGAATATATACAAGATAGCCATGGGCATTCGTAAAAATTGATTAATTTGCAGGAATTCAGCAATCTAAAAATTTTATGTCGAAAATTAAACAAAAAGAAATCAATGTATCTTCAGAAACAGGAACCTTAAAACGCCTTTTGGTACACAGCCCCGATAGCGGCTTAGGCAAAGTGGTACCTTCAAAAGCACAAGACTGGTTATTTGAAGACATTGTGCATTTGGATACCATTCGCAGAAAAGAATACGATTACTATACCAAACTACTCCTCTACTTCCTTGACCCCGAAAAAATAAAGGGAAAATTGAATAAAATCGATGATCCCAGAAGTAAACGCAATTTTTACAAACCGGAACATAAAGACTTTCATGCTTCGGATAAAGTTATAGAATTACAGTTGTTGCTCAGCCAGATCCTGGCACAGGAAAACATCCGCATCAAACTGATCGCATCAGTATGTGCTATTGAAAACTGTAGCTATGAAACCCAACAAAAATTAATGGGTTACAAACCGGATCAATTGGCTAAAATATTCATTAGCGGTACGCATAATGAAAACGAAATGATTTTCCCGCCCATCCCGAATTTTATCTTTACAAGAGATATCGGCATTACGGTAAATGAGTTTATCTTATTAAATAAACCGGCGAAAAAAGCCCGTACAAGAGAGGCTTTGTTATCGAAATACATTTTCTTTAACCACCCTTATTTTGCCCATTATAAAGACAATATCATAGAACTGCCCGATTTGCAGCATCATTTCTTATTGCCCAAGGAAGCGGAAGAACATAAAGTGACCCTGGAAGGTGGTGATGTTATGGTGGTGAGCAAAGATCATTTATTGGTTGGGGTGAGTGAGCGTACCAGCTGGGATGCCGCTTATCAAACCATTAAAGTATTGTTTGATAAAAAAGTAGTGAAGAAAATTACGGTTGTAAAAATTCCGCGTAAGCGCGATTATATGCACATCGATACAGTATTTACACAGGTGAAGAAAAACATCTGGGTGATGCTGGGTATTTTCTCCGACAAATCGGTAAAACACCTGGATGGAGATAGTGTGCAAAGGAACCTGGGTATTGTACAAAAGTCAAAAGATGATAAATTAAAGATCATCCAGTTCAATAGTAAAAATATAGACAATCCGAGCTATTTTGAAAGTCTGGAGGAGCTGCTGATCGACATCAGTACCAAAGACCTGGGTTGTAAAGAGAAAGATGTAAAGATCATTTTATCAGGTAATGATGAGTTCCCTTATGATGTGCGTGAGCAATGGACGGACAGCTGTAACCTGTTGGCTATTAAAGAAGGTGTAGTTCTAGGCTATGACCGGAATGATAAAACAGTTGAAGCATTTGAAGCGGCCGGGTTTAAATCGGTAAAGGTTGAGGACCTTATCCAGGCATTGGAAACCGATAAAATACAAGTGAAGGATATTAAAGATACCATCATCCTCATGCCTTCTGCCGAGCTCTCCCGAGCAAGGGGTGGTTTCCACTGTATGAGTATGCCTATATTAAGAGATAACGATTAAAAAATAAACGGGACACATTATGAGTAGTTATGCCTTATTGATGGTACGCCCTTCCCGTTTCGGATTTAATGCCGAAACGGCTGTAAACAATGCGTTTCAGGTGGCCGGTAATCAAAACGACGTACAAGAAAAAGCCTTAAAAGAATTTGACGATTTCGTCACCCTATTACGCGATCAGCACATAGACGTTATCGTGGTAGAAGATACTGTAGCGCCACATACGCCCGACAGTATCTTCCCCAATAACTGGATCAGTTTTCATAAAAACAGTACGATTGTACTCTACCCCATGTTTGCCGAAAACAGAAGACTGGAGCGGAAGGAATCCGTAATGGACGCCATTCGCAACCAATTCAGTATCGACAATACCATAGACCTGACCAAGAATGAATCGCAGGACATTTTCCTGGAAGGTACCGGGAGCATTATCTTAGACCGTAAGCAGAAGATTGCTTATGCTAATATTTCGCCACGTACCGACGAGAATCTGTTTAAAGAATTTTGTGAGGAAATGGGTTATCAACCGGTCATTTTCGAAGCAAAAGATGAGCAGGGACAAGACATCTATCATACCAATGTAATGATGTGTGTGGGTGACCATTATGCCGTTATATGCCTGGAATGTATCCCGGAAGCACAGCGGAGTATGGTTAAAGAAACCCTGGAAAACAGTGGCAAAACGATCATCGAAATCAGCTATGATCAAATGAATCATTTTGCGGGCAATATGCTACAGGTAGAGAATACAGCCGGAGAGAAATTCCTCGTCATGTCTGCCCAGGCCTATGCCTCGCTGAACCCTATGCAAATAGAAACCTTAACCCGTTTTAACCCCATCTTACAAACTCCCTTATATACCATAGAGCAAAATGGCGGTGGTAGCGCAAGATGTATGATGGCAGAAATACTATTACCTAAAAAATAATTCAGCAACAAGAAGGTGTTACAGAAATTACTGATCAGGAATTATGCGATTATAGACGAACTAACAATAACGTTCGATGAACACCTGAATGTCATTACCGGAGAGACAGGTGCCGGTAAGTCCATCATTCTGGGAGCGATCTCTTTAATTTTAGGAGAGCGTGCCGATACTTCTGTATTGATTAATGTAGCCGAAAAATGTATTGTAGAGGCGCATTTTGACACCGCTGGCAATGCAGCATTCACGCAATTACTACAGGAGCAGGAATTAGATATAGAGCCGATAACCATCATCAGGAGGGAAATCAGTACTTCGGGTAAATCGCGTGCTTTTGTAAACGACACTCCCGTAACGCTGACCATCCTTAATGAACTCACGTCTACCCTTGTAGACCTGCACCGGCAGTTTGACAACCGTTCGCTGGACGATAGCGGCTTTATGTATGCCGCGCTCGATGCCGTAGCTGAAACACAAACTTTAGCTACGCAGTACCAGAACGCTTTTGAGGACTATAAATTATTACAAAAACAATATCAGCAACTACTACAGGACCAGGCGGCCTGGCAGAAAGAAGCGGACTATAACCAATTTCTTTTTGATGAGTTGGAAGCGGCAGATTTTAAGGAACAGGAGATTGAGAGCCTGGAAACACAGCTGAAGCAATTAAGCAATGCAGAGCTTATCAAAAACACCTTAAGCGAAGGTTATATGGTATTGGCAGAAGGGGAACAACCCTTAACAGCCGAAATCAAAAGGATCGTACAACAGTTACAACACATTATTCCGGTATATCCAGATGCTCACGATATTGCAACAAGACTGAATAGTGCCTATGAGGAGCTGAAAGATTTGGCCAATGAATTGTCGCACCTCCAGGAGGCTGTAGACCTTGATGCAGGCCAATTGCAGGAAATGCAGGAACGCCTGGACCTTGGGAATCGTTTATTAAAAAAACATGCCCTGAGCGATACGGAAGCCTTACGTGCAGTACACCAACAACTGGCCGGTATCCTCTCTGCACAACAACAGGCCGATACAACTTTAGAGCAGTTAAAAGCAGCCATAAGTCAATCAGAAGCCGGACTCGAAAAGCAAGCGCAATCCTTGTTCAAACAACGTATCGCCAAAGCACCGGTTTTTGCAAAAGACATCAATGAATTATTGCAATTGATTGGCATGCCCAATGCTGCCTTCAAGATAGAATTGCAGCCGGCGACACAGTTCAATGCTTTTGGTAAAGACAGTATTCAATACCTTTTGGATGCCAACAAAAGCGGCAAATTTGCGACAGTACAGAAAGCTGCATCGGGCGGGGAACTGAGCCGGATTATGCTCAGTATTAAAACCCTCACGGCAAAAGCCCTGCAACTCCCTACCCTGATCTTTGATGAGGTGGATACCGGCATTTCAGGTGAGGCGGCCAAACAAGTAGGTATTCTGCTTCGCTCACTGGGTGCTTATCACCAGGTATTGTGCATCACGCACCAACCACAGGTAGCCGGCAAAGGACACAAACACTTCTATGTATACAAAGCCATGGAGCAAGGTAAAATCAATACCCGTATAAAAGCATTGGATATGGATGAGCGCATACAACTGATTGCACAAATGATTGGCGGCGAACAACCTTCTGAGGCGGCATTAAACAATGCAAAAGAATTGGTCACTGTTTCCTGATCGCACTAATATCAAATTATTTACAAAATGCCTGCATAAATTGTGCAGGCATTTTGTAAATATGATTACAGATGCGATCGGCTATAATTCCTATTATCGTGGCGGCTATATCAACCAAATAGATGCGCACAATTTTGCTTTTGCGCTACTTGTTTTAAACAAAGGCTTTCAGGCATCTACATTTTACAAAAAAGAACTACTCAAAGGCAAACCTTCATTTATAATAGATCAAACTTAAAAAATCATAGCCCTTTTCCCAAATGATAAGCGCTTCTTATTTAATTTTTACTCTTTTCCCGAATTGATATCTAATTTCTACTACACCTCTCCATACGTTTAAATTCCAGGAATAGGCTTTATAAGACCATAAATCATGCTCAAATTCCAATCCTGTTTCAAGCAAAAAACTAAGATTTTGTAATTTTTTGAACGGGGTAACTTCTACACCTAATGGCACAGAAACAAAGAAATTTGTACTATTAATAGTACCGGGGAAAAAATACTTTTGTCGCCAAAACTTTAATTTATACTCCAGGCCTGTATATAAATTTATACTTTTTTCATTCAAAATATTGTATACAACACCAACTGTAGGAGTATGCTTATATCCATGGACTTGATCTGGTGTAAAGGGTACTTCCCAATATTCATAATAATATCTTGTATATAAAGTAGCATTCTTATACTTAAGCCCTAGTCCAATACCTTCAGAACCAATGGAGCCAAATGTCTTCAGTTTATCTTGTGCATTCAATGAACTGGTTATTAAAAATGCTGATAAAACTAATTGTAAAAATTTAGATGTTGAATGCATTTCTTAAATTGATTTTTTATAATTTGTTCAAAAAAGTTAATCTTATTTCAAACTACCAACTTATTATTATTCTGTTCTTGTAAGTACCAAAAAAGAGAACGAAATCACTAAAGACATACTTGATCGTTGATAGTTTGATTTTCCAAGCAGCAAACATAGCCAACTTTTCCTATATATCAATTTCCATTTGTTCATAGATATTACAAAAATAAACCAGACTTATCGTCACCTTTTTTGTAGAAATAGAAATGGTATAATACCCGAAAAATAGTTAATTAAAATCGTTTCAAATCTTTTATAGTCTTAAATGGGTTTACCAGAGAATGGAAATTTCAAAAATTGCTACCCATTTTCGATACCCTTGCAAAGGATATTGATTCATATCAAAGTACTCAATTTATGCTACGCTGCCGGGTACAGCGCTGCTCTAACCAATCCGAAAGACAAAAAAACACTTTAAAACCTCAAAAAAGATGTTATCTTTCCAACTAATTCAAAAATGATTTCATTTTTAATATTGATTATCAATAAGTTATGGAGATAGCGTAAAAATAATTAATAAAACTGTTGGAAAAATAATGCGGGATACCTACCTTTGCGCTCCCTTTGTATGCAATGTAATCATGCATTGTTTACTTAAGTATTAATCATTAAAAGAAAAACAGGAAAAAAATGTCTCTAAATCAATTGAGCTACAGAACACAGTCTGCCAACGAGAAAATCGTAAAACGTGATTGGTTCGTTGCAGATGCAACAAATCAAACATTAGGCCGCTTTTGCTCTAAAATCGCTGCAGTATTGCGCGGTAAAAACAAAGCGTACTTTACACCCCACTTCGATTGTGGTGATTATGTAATTGTTACGAATTCTTCTAAAATTACCATGACCGGTAACAAATTAGATCAAAAAGATTACCAAACTTATTCTGGTTATCCAAATGGTCAAAAACACGAAAGTGCTAAAAACTTATTAGCACGTCGTCCTAACGCTGTTATCGAGCGCGGTGTAAAAGGTATGTTACCTAAAAACAGTTTAGGTCGTCAAATGATTAAGAAATTATTCGTTTACGATGGTGCAGAGCATCCTCATGCAGCACAACAACCTAAAGAATTCAAATATTAATATCATTTCTCCCCGGGAGGCAAAATATTACAAATAATAAATGGAAAAGCAAACAAATGCAATTGGTCGTCGTAAGGAAGCCGTAGCTCGTGTTTATTTAAGCAAGGGTTCTGGTGATATAAAAGTAAACGACAAAGAATACAAAAACTACTTCCCATTAATCTACTTACAAAACCAAGTAGAATTACCATTCAAAACAATTGAAGGTGCTGATAAATTTGACGTTGTTGTAAACGTTAAAGGCGGTGGCCCTAAAGGACAAGCAGAAGCGATTAAATTGGCTATTGCCCGTGCTTTGTGTGAAGTAAATGCAGAGTATCGTCCTTCATTGAAAAAAGAAGGTTTATTACACCGCGATCCTCGTGCTGTTGAGCGTAAGAAATTCGGTAAGCGTAAAGCGCGTCGTAGCTTCCAGTTCTCAAAACGTTAATATCGTATTTTACACTTCTTTTTTGGAGTGTGCCTAGTAAAAATTTTTTCAAAACAATATTTAATATATTCCAACAATGGAAGAAAATAAATCATTACATCAGCAGTTACTTGAAGCGGGCGTTCACTTTGGTCACCAAAGAAAAAAATGGAACCCAAAAATGTTGCCATACATCTTCAATGAAAAAAATGGTATCCATATCATCGATTTGAACAGAACAATCGAAGGTTTGGAAGAGTCTGCTGCAGCTTTAAAACAAATTGCTAAAAGCGGTAAAAAGATCATGTTTGTTGCTACTAAAAAGCAAGCAAAAGAAATCGTAGCCGAAGCAGCAGAAAAAGTAAATATGCCTTTCGTTACAGAAAGATGGTTAGGTGGTATGTTGACCAACTTCCAAACAATCCGTAAGAGCGTTAAGAAAATGCAGTCTATCGAGAAAATGTTGAATGACGGTACTTTGGACAGCGTTACTAAGAAAGAGCGTTTGACTTTAACCCGTAGCAAAGACAAAATGGAAAAAGTATTAGGTGGTATCGCTCAAATGGGTCGTGCTCCAGCTGCTTTATTCATCGTAGATATCAGCCACGAGCATATCGCTTTGTCTGAAGCAAAACGTCTAGGTATCGCTACTTTCGCTATGGTAGATACTAACAGTGATCCTACAAAAGTAGATTTCGCAGTACCTTCTAACGATGATGCTACAAAATCTATCGCTATTATCACAAACTACTTAACTGCCGCTATTATGGAAGGTCTTGAAGAAAGAGCTCAAAATAAAGAAGCAGATGCTGAAGAGCAAGAAGTAGAAGTTGCAGAACGTTTACGTGGTTTAGACTTAGACGAAGAAGAAGCAGCTAAAGAAGGCAAAAAACCAACTGCGGGTAACCGTCGTCCTGGTGCTCCTGCCGGTGGTGGTGCTAACCGTCGCCCGGGTGGTCCTGCTAAAAAATAAAATTTACAAAATTTTATATATAAATAAAAAAGGTGTTTCGTAATGAAACACCTTTTTTATTTATCTTTACAGTCTTATTTTTTATTGTTCCTAATTATTTTTCATGCAAGAAAGACTTGTAGCGCCCTGTAGAGAATTGTTTTTAAGTGCCCGTGATCATGAACAGCTGTCCAATTCCTTTTTGCGTTGTGTACAACAATGTGAGCATAAAAAGTGCTGTAAAAAATACAAAAGAGGAAAACGATGTAAATCTTGTCCCAAGCGATAAAACACAGTACACATACTACAGACTGCCCACAGCGGTCATAAGACAAAAAAAATCCCCTTAACAGATATACCAGGATGGTACACGGTTAAGGGGATTTTACTACATACTATTTTAGAACGGAACATCACCGTCATCCGGTGGCGGCTTAAAGCCTTTAAAATTACCGCCCATATTATCTTCATCATCAAAGTCAACAAAGTTATTCGCTTTGGACTGTAGCGTTTTAAACGAACTGTTATCCGGCCCGCCTTGGGTGTACACCCCGCTGTTCCCGAAATCATCAGTATTCGCAAGGCCACTAAAGGATTGATGGCCACCACCACCCCAGTCATTTTCACTCGGTAATTCAACAAATCTCTGGTATTCAAGTTCTGCTTTGAGCTTCACACTATCCAAGCGGCCATTACGGTGTTTGGCGATATTGATATGCGTTTCCCCTTTTACAGTTTCACCATTCTCATCACTATTCACCCCATGATATTCAGGACGGTAAATAAACATTACCATATCCGCATCCTGCTCAATCGCACCCGATTCTCTCAAATCGCTCAACTGTGGTATTTTGCCCTTCTCACTGGAACGGGTCTCTACGGCACGGCTCAACTGAGACAAGGCAATAATGGGGATATTGAGCTCCTTAGCCAGCCCTTTCAGCTCTCGCGAGATCTTACTGATCTCTTGCTCACGGTTACCATTCTTACTATCATTCGTGCCATGCATCAATTGCAAATAATCGATGATGACCAATTGAATATCATGTTTTACTTTCAGCCTTCTACACTTTGCCCTTAATTCAAAAATGTTCAAACCTGCCTGATCATCCAGAAACAAAGGCGCTTTAACCAGTTTATCCATCCTTTCGGTCAGCTGCACCATTTCGTAATCTTCCATCTTACCACGGCTGATGCTTTCCAGCTTCACCTCGGTTACCATACTCAACAAACGTTTTACGAGCTGTGTATTACCCATCTCCAAAGAGAATACGGCAACACCCATAGGCTTGGCATTCAACGCTGCATTAACCGCCAGGTTTAGGGCAAAAGCCGTTTTACCCACTGAGGGACGTGCCGCCAGAATAATCAGATCCGTTTTCTGCCAACCTCCGGTAATCTCATCTAGAGAAGGGAAACCGGTAGGTACACCGGTAAGATCGTCTTTATTTTTACGTGCTTCTTCAATTTCATCCAGGGTACGTACGAGAATATCTTTGATCGACTCAGAGTCTTTTTTCAAATAACTGTTCCCGATATCGAAAAGGTCTTGTTCTGCCTTATCCATCAATTCAAACACATCCGTTTTATCTTCAAAAGAGTCCGAAACAATCTCTCCTCCGATACGGATTAATTCCCTTTGGATATATTTCTGCATAACCACACGGGCATGTGAGATAACATGCGAACTGGTTACTACAGACTGAGTAATTTTGGTTAACTGATACGCGCCGCCGATCAATTCCAGCTCATCCGTTCTGCGCAATTCTTCCATGACCGTTAACAGGTCAATTTCTGATTTTTTATCTTGTAAACGCTGTATGGCACTATAAATTACCTGATGGGCATTTACATAGAAACACTCCGGCTTGGGGAGGATCTCCATCACATCAGAGAGTTTATCCTTCTCCAGCAAAATAGCACCTAATACGGCCTCTTCAATCTCTCTGGCCTGCGGAGGTACTTTACCATAAATACTTGCGGATAAATCCGTGGCTTTAGTTTTTCGTCCGGGGGTCAAATTCTTTTTTACATTCACATCCATAGCGCCAATATTTTCTAATACTTATAGGTAGAAAAGGAGAAAAATCCCCCTCCTTTTTGGGGATAGCGAAGTTAAGTTCAAAATTGCTAGGAAAGAGATTTCATTTGAAATTAATTTTTTAGCCTTACGAAGTTTGGTTATCCACCTAAATATCGGCTTTTCCCCATCGGAAAAAGGGTTTTTAACATATTTCTATAATTATGCACATAAGTTAATGCTATATCTACATCTTATCCACAATTTAAACCAAGCAAAACCAGTGCATACTCCGGAGGAAAAACAGCTTAAATCCCACGAATAAGCTGTACCTTTGCAGGCTATTAACCAATTATAAAATTCTACTATACAATGGCTTTAATAGCACCTTCTATCTTATCAGCCAACTTCCTGAATTTATCAAAAGATATCGATATGATCAATCAGTCGCAAGCTGATTGGTTTCATCTGGATGTCATGGATGGCAGATTTGTACCCAATATCAGTTTCGGATTGCCCGTGATTGATGCAATCAGCAAAGCGGCACAGAAGACCCTTGATGTACACCTGATGATTGTAGAACCGGAAAAATATGTAGGTGCTTTTGCTCAGGCTGGCGCACATAACCTTACGGTACATATCGAAGCGAGCACACACTTGCACCGTATCATACAAATGATTAAAGCAGAAGGGATGAAAGCCGGTGTAGCCGTGAATCCGCATACGCCTATCCATCTCCTGAATGACATTATTGAAGACCTGGATCTGGTCTGTTTAATGAGTGTAAATCCGGGTTTTGGCGGACAAAAATTTATTCCGCAGACTTTAAAGAAAATACAACAATTGCGCCAGTTGATTACCGAAAGTAACAGCAATGCGCTGATCGAAATTGATGGTGGGGTAACCCTCGAAAATGCGAAAACCATTATTGATGCGGGTGCAGATGTATTGGTGGCGGGCAATACGGTGTTCAGTGCACCGGATCCGGTTGCCATGATTGCTCATTTAAAACAAATCTGATAAGCAGCTTATCTATAAAAGTAAAACCCTGTACGGATTGCGTACAGGGTTTTACTTTTATAAAATAAAGACGAGCAGGGATTAACCCACAATATCCATAAATTCAACACCACATTTTTTCAATTCTTTCAGTACCGGAACATACACTTCGGGCATTACCGGAATATGCACACCGGTAAGGTTTCTGGAAGGTAAGCCGTCCTGAATCATACGCTTGGCCAAGATCGCCATAGGCAAGCCTACGGTTTTTGCCATCGCACTAAACAAACGGTTTTCCCCTTTCACCACCAGATTGGAGGTCAGGTGTACCGGAACGCCTTTACGCTCATAGGCAACCTGATGTTGCATCACCACCATATCCTTATCCATCACACCCAGTTTCCATTTTTCTTCCAGGATATCCTGTAAAATATCTGCCGCACTATAGGTGCCCTGGCGTCTGATTAATTTTTTCGCATCAAAAAGATCGAGCCATTCTAAAGCCTTCAGCACTTTGTCCTCGATCACATATTTCTCTGCTACGGTCATTCTCAAATGCTCATCGTTGGCGACACCGGTTTTAAACGCAATCCAGTCGGCATAGGTCTTACCACTCGTATCAAAGCTGTCTTCCTCATTCGTAAGATCCATTTTAACGATATAATTCCAGGCTTTGGAAAACGCCGGATGACGTAAAGTGGCTCTCACAAAAGTGCCGATGTCATTAATATCATACAAATCAAGGTATTTCAAAGAATCTCTGTTGGGATAATAACTCAAACTACCCACGCCTTCCACTTTCACTTTTTTATTGTTGGCATACAAATCGGCATACTCCAGTTTTTGTATTTTCCCATTTTCCAGCCATTCTGCTCCGGCTTTACCCGCCATTACAATATTCCGCGGATTCCAGCTAATCTTGTAATGCCAAGGATTATCGTCGCTTTCGGGTGCCACTAAGCCTCCGCAAAAGCTTTTAAAACTTTTGATTTCTCCAGCTATTTTCTGAATACTGTGAATGATCTGCATGGCCGACATATGGTCTATACCGGGGTCAAGGCCCATCTCACACATAAACAATAAACCGGCTTCTTTAACAGCCGCATCCATCGCTTTTATTTCCGGCGAAACATAGGAGGAAGTGATCAGGTTTTTCTTGTACTTCAAACAATCCTGCGCCAATAGGTAATGCAGGCTGGGCGGCAATATAGACAATACGATATCCGCATTTTGCACCAGTGCTTCTCTTTGCGCATTATTGGTAACATCTATTACTGCAGCGATACCTTTCGGATGGTTATTCAGCTTCTCCGCAATGGCTTCGGCGGAGGCGTCCATTACGACAACCTTCCATTCTTGTCGGGCATTTTTGAGCAAATAGTCAATGAGGTATGTTGAGGATTTACCTGCGCCGGCTACGAGTATCGTTTTCATGATTAATATTAAATGGTCTATTTTTGTAAATCCTTGAAGATTAATTTAGTGTCTTCTCAAATCTCTTGCAATTTCAGGAAAAGTATTCAATAAAAACATTTTCTTTTGCAAAAATAAAAAATCTAAACTAAAATAAACATGATCTGGTATAATGGCATCCCATCCCTGGCGCAACTGAACGAAATGACTACAGGTACGCTGTCGGCACATTTGAATATGAAATTTACCGATGTGGGGGAAGATTATCTTTCGGCAAGCATGCCCGTAAACCCTACAACACACCAGCCCATGGGTTTATTGCATGGTGGTGCCTCTGCGGCGCTGGCCGAAACAGTCGGGAGTGTGGCAGGATGGTTGTGTATTAATAAAGAAAAGCAGGACTGTGTAGGCATTGAACTCAACTGCAACCATATAAAAGGCAAAAGAGAAGGGCTGGTAACTGCTACCGCACGTCCGCTGCATATAGGCGCCAGCACACAGGTTTGGGATATTAAGCTGACCGATGAAAACAATAAATTGATTTGTGTGGGCAGGCTTACAGTAGCCGTGATCAAGAAAGTGCAGCTGTAAGCATAAAAAATACGCGTGAAGGTCACGCGTATTTTTTATGCTGTATATGCCTATTGATATTGTTTCATCGCTTCTTCCAAGCGTTCCGGATCATCGAACAGTTCTGATAATCTCCGAATCACATTTTCCACCAAAGCATCCGGACAACTGGCTCCTGAAGTGATCATTACGCGGAGGGGCGATTTACCAAAAGTATAATCTTTTGTGATATGTTCCTGCTTGTCCGACAACACAAAGTGTTTGATGGTTGCGGCATCGATGAGGCAGGTCTCATTATTTATAAAATAAGTAGGCAGCACTTCTTCACAAAGATCAACCAGGTGAGAGGTATTACTGGAATTATAGCCACCGATCACCAAAGCAATGTCTGCTTCGTATTGTAACATCTCTGTTACTGCATTCTGATTATCATTTGTTGCATAACAAAGGGTATCGCGGGTATCTGCAAATTGCAGCTTAAGGCCCTCCTCATCTAAATTGTAATACGTTTTGATCGTTTGCTTCAGGTATTCGGCAATTCCCTGCGTGTCGCTGGCCAGCATGGTGGTCTGATTCACCACACCGATCCGATGCAGGTCTTTGGTTACGTCAAAACCTGCGGAATATTGCCCTTTAAATTCTTCATAAAATTTTTCAGCATCTTCTGTACCCACAATATATTGTGCCAGGCGCTCCGTCTGTGCCATGTCTTTTACAACTATAGTTGGCGTGTTGGCTTTACTGTGAGAGAAAGTTGCTCTGGTCTCTTCATGATTAGGTTTACCGTGTACCACAATCGTATACCCATCATTGCCAATCTTTTCGGAACGGTTCCAGACCTTTTCTACAAAGGGACAAGTGGTATTGTATAAAGCAGGCTCAATACCCTTCTCTTTGAGGATTGCTTCGATTTCTAAAGTCGTGCCGAAAGCGGGTACAATCACAATGTCTTCACGATGTAATTCATCCCAGGAGATCAGTTGGTTTCCCTTGGTATCCATAATAAACTGCAGGCCCTCTGCAATCAGGTCTGCATTTACCTGCGGATTATGAATCATCTCACTCAATAAAAAAATACGTTTCCCTACATTATCATGAATCGCCTTAAAAGCGATCTCAATCGCATTCTCCACCCCATAACAAAAGCCGAAATGCCTCGCCAGTACAATTTCCAGATTAGGTAACCTGATGATACTCGGTGCAAAATCTTTTTTTAATTTATCCAGGCCTTTCCGATAGGACTTGATTGCGGTAATTATAGGACTTCTATAATGAATAGGGACATCAAACGATTTCATTGATGCAAATATATAGCTTTATTCTCATTAAGAAAGACGGCCATATTATATATCAAAAAAGAACCTATATTCGCAATAATCAATGCTAGCAAGGGTTTTAATTATTAAAAAAATATAAAATAAATTTGGTTATGTAGAAATATAGCCTATTTTTGCTATACACAAAAAACAATATTTCATCATTTAAAAAACAATAAAAGATTATGAACAAAGCAGAATTAATCGACAAAATTTCAAAAGACGCTGGTATCACAAAAGTACAAGCTAACGAAGCTTTAGATTCTTTTACAAGCAGCGTTATCGGAGCATTGAAAGGTGGTGACAAAGTTACTTTAGTGGGTTTCGGTACATTTTCTGTATCTGAACGTTCTGCTCGTAACGGCCGCAACCCTCAAACTGGTGCCGTTATCAAAATCAAAGCGCGCAAAGTACCAAAATTCAAAGCGGGTAAAGAATTCTCAACAAAAATCGGTGGTAAGAAAAAATAATTTTACCTCATATTATATTTTTAAAAAAGCAGAACTCAAAAGTTCCGCTTTTTTTTATACATTTGCAGCAATTCATTAAATACAAACGTTTTAAATTTATTTACCATGGGTAGAGGTGACAACCGTTCTAAAAGAGGTAAAATTTCAAGTGGTACATTTGGAGTAAGCCGTCCTAAGAAAACAAGAAATGCAAAAAAAGCAAAAGCTTAATTTGATGAAATCTTTCCTAAATAAGTATTAACTTTAGGAAAGATTTTTTGTTTAAAACAAGATTGTATAACTGTATCGCTATGGAAAACCGTTTATTACGACTAAAGAACTTTGTAGAGTATCAGGCTTTTGGCGTGTGCAGTAAAATAGGCGAAAAAATGGGTATTGCTTCGGGCAAAATCAGGTTATGGTTTATCTATATCTCTTTTCTCACCCTCGGTTCCCCGATTATTATTTATATGATTCTGGCCTTCTTTATGAATATCAGAAACTATATCTTGTTGCGTAAACGTAATCCCCTGCGTTTTTAATTTACACTTTTCTGTGTTTTAAGTTTTCCTTAAGCAAATACTACCGTATATTTCGTTACTTTTGCGTCCATATTAACCCCCCTCGGAATCAAATGGACGTTATCCTTAATTTCTTTCACAACCTTACTGACCCCAACTGGATCATTAACCACGGCGGCTACTATATCGTATTGGCTATTGTATTTGCAGAAACAGGTTTATTACTCGGCTTTATCCTTCCCGGCGATTTTTTATTGTTTATCACCGGAACGATCATTGCGAAACCAGAAGCCTTAATTCCTTTTGACGATCATTTGCATAATATGATTTTCTGGGAAGTGATGATTATTCTGGCAGCAGTATTGGGTAATATGGTTGGCTATTGGTTCGGAAAGAAATCGGGTAAATACTTATTTGAACGAAAAGACACTTGGTATTTTAAGAAAAAACATATTGTTCAGGCCAAAGATTTTTATGAAAGAAAAGGTGGCGGCGCCATTATTATGGCCCGTTTCCTCCCGGTAGTCAGAACCTTTGCTCCTATCGTAGCCGGTGTTGTCGGTATGAATTATAAGAAATTCATGTTGTACAATGTAATCGGTGCGGTAATTTGGGTAGGTGTACTGGTAACTGTAGGTTATTTCTTGGGTAGAAATCCATGGGTAGAGCGCAATTTAGAATATATCGTTTTAGGCATGGTTGCGGTAACCACGATACCGGTACTGGCCAAAATGATCTTTGGCAAAACCAAGCCAACCGATGAAGTGACTGCTAACGGGAAAACAGTTTAAACATTGCATTTTCTTCGCAAAACCATATTTATCCTTATTTGTCTACTGCCCATCGCATCCAAAGCGGTGGGTCAAGTATTTTATGACACCCTGAAAAACGTACAGGTTACCGAACAGAAAAAGCAATTCAATAATGACCTGAAGGCCGGTATGCAAACCGGCCAGACCAGAGATACCATCAGTAGCCTGACCCTAAGGCAATACCAACAATTCTCTTTAGCGACTTTACTGAGCCAGCAGACTACCGTATTTGTAAAGTCCTATGGCATTAACAGTATGGCGACGCTCTCCTTTCGGGGGGCTTCTTCGGCACAGTCTGCCGTACTCTGGAAAGGTGTTCCCATTCTGAATCCGGCTTTAGGCGTATCGGATGTTTCTATGCTGCAAACCGGTTTGTTTGATAAGATCACCTTACAATATGGCAGCAATGCGGCACTTTTGGGCAGTGGTAATATCGGAGGCGCATTACTGCTTGATAACCAACAGGACTACCCAAAGCAAAACAGCCTTAAATTAGGCCTTGGTATGGGCAGCTATGGCCGTAAGGAGGGCAATGTACAAGCACT
This sequence comes from Taibaiella sp. KBW10, assembly GCF_003852495.1. GTDB lineage: Bacteria > Bacteroidota > Bacteroidia > Chitinophagales > Chitinophagaceae > Edaphocola. The sequence continues at coordinate 572,332 of NZ_QAJI01000004.1, forward strand.
GTGGCAATCGAAAAAATGGATTATCAAATGGAATGCCTTCGGCTTAGCCGCCAAAAATAATTTCCGCTTTGTAAATAATAATCAGGAAACAGAGGCGACAAGCCATGCAGATCTTAAAGCCTTCGGAAGCATTTTAGCAACAACCTATAAGATTGATCCTACCCAGCACATTAGCCTCGACCTCTGGTATCAGCGTTATTACCGGGAAATACCCAAAGCGCTGTTTGAAAGTCAATCCAGCAAGGAGCAAACCGATGCGGCTTTCCGCAGCTTATTGCACTGGGAAAAGCAACATCGTCTGCATACCTTTTACGCAAAATTTTCTTTGAATAAAGAATACCTGAAGTATACGGATACCTTTTACCAGATCAACACACAGAATACAGTCAATCAGTACTATCAGGAGCTGGGTTGGAAAAACACCTTTCAGCTGCGGCAAACTGCGGCACAACATACGGTATTGGTCACTTTACCCTTTCAGTATGTAGCCATTCGTTTACTATCGGGCGAAACCTATTTCCAAAACAGGCCCGCCCTGACCGGAACCTATCGCTACACGCATGGCCATCAGAAGCTCAGCCTGCAGGCCAATATACGGCAGGAATGGAACCAGGGTAAAGCCTTACCCCTGCTTTCGGGTACGGGTATCCACTATGATATTGTAAAAAATACTTCCTGGCAAATCGGCCTCAATGGAACCATACAAAGGACCTACAGGCTGCCCACTTTAAATGAATTATATAATTTCCCGGGGGGCAATCAGGAGCTCAAACCGGAACAAGGTTGGAACCGTGAAGTCTCCTATACCCTCTCCTGGTCTTCTCCTCATCAGAAAGTGCAGGTCGATCATCAGCTTAATTATTTCAACCGGCATATCAAAGACTGGATCTACTGGCTGGGTGGCGCGATCTGGACACCGCATAATATCGCACAGGTACATAACCGCGGGCTGGAAAGCAATAATACATTACGCATTCAAATCAGTGCACCCGTACAGTTACAATTAGGGCTGAAGACGGCTTATATCCTATCCACTACCGAACAAAGCTATATACCCAATGACAATAGTATCGGCAAGCAAATACCCTATACCCCCCGTTATAACGGCCAGGTGAACATCGGGCTGCACTGGAAGGAACTCTATCTTAATTATAACCATACCTATACCGGTTATCGCTTTGTGACGACCGATGAATCACAATTTACCCTACCCTATCAAACGGGTAATGTGCAAGCCTTATATAGCTTTCCTTTGGCCAAAGTACGCTGCAATGCTTCTGTACAGGTACAGAATATCTGGAATGCACGCTATGTAGTGATTGCCCAGAGACCGATGCCACAACGATATGTAGTTGCCGGTTTGCAATTTGAACTTTAATTTTACCACATGATGCATCAGGATACTATCGTTGCTTTAGCGACCGCTCCCGCCACCGGCGCCATTGGCGTCATCCGCTTGTCGGGCAGCCAGGCACTCTCCATTACCGCCCGTTTGTTTAAAGGTAAAGACCTGTACAAGCAAGCAAGCCATACGGTACATTTCGGAGCCATCATACAGCCCGAAACCGGCGTTTTGGTAGATGAAGTAGTCGTGACGCTCTTTCTCGGCGGCAAAAGCTATACCGGCGAAGATACCGTGGAGATCAGCGGACATGGTTCCTTATACGTATTGCATCAGATCATCGAATTATGCGTGGCTCAGGGCGCGCGTTTGGCCGCTCCGGGAGAATATACCCAGAGAGCCTATTTAAATGGAAAATTAGACCTCGCACAGGCCGAAGCGGTGGCCGATCTGATCGCAGCTGAAAACAAAGCTTCCCACCAGATCGCGCTAACCCAAATGCGGGGCGGCATTAGTTCCGAGCTACAGGGTTTGCGCGAAAAGCTGATTAATTTTACGGCGCTGATTGAGCTGGAGTTAGATTTCGCGGAGGAAGATGTGGAATTTGCCGATCGTACGGCCTTTAAACAATTAATAGAAGAGATCGACCAACATACCTTACAACTGATCCAGACCTTTGAATATGGTAATGCCATTAAGAATGGGGTTCCGGTAGCCATTATCGGTAAACCTAATGCCGGTAAATCCAGCCTGTTGAATGCCCTGCTGAAAGAGGAACGTGCCATTGTAAGTAATATTGCTGGTACCACCCGTGATACGATCGAGGAGGTATTGAATATCGAAGGGATTAATTTCCGCTTTATTGATACCGCCGGTTTGCGGGAGACAGAAGATGTGGTGGAGGCCATTGGGGTACACAAAGCCAAAGAAAAAATCGCTCAGGCCCAACTGATCCTGCATTTATATGAAGGCAATGATACCGAACTTTTAACCGAACTGGCAGAGAGCCTGAAAGGAAAGACCGTCTTTAATCTCCGTAATAAAGTGGATGAGCCTGAAGTGGCTGCTGATTCTCAGCTAAGCATAGAGGAAGGCTATATTTCTCTGGACATTTCGGCCAAAACGGGTTATCATTTAGCTGTGTTAAAAACGCAATTGGTTCAGCTGATCAAAGGAAGTCATTCAGAATCATCGGTGATCATTACCAATACCCGCCATAAAGAAGCTCTGGTTAAAGCACAGGAAGCCTTGCAGGAAGTACGCCATGGCCTGGAGATCAATCTGAGCGGTGACCTGCTTTCTTTTCACCTCAAAGATGCGCTACTTCATCTGGGTTCCATCACCGGCAAAATAGATATCGACCGGGATATACTCGGAACTATTTTCGGAAAGTTTTGTATCGGAAAGTAAAAACAGTTTGGCAATTCATGGTTGGATCTGCTCCTGGAATTTCCATGCCTTTTCCTTACTAAATATTGCGCACATATGCTGTAGTAATTTAACTACAACATCAGTAAAATTAAATATTTGTATAAATTATAAATAACTGAATATAAAATGCTTATATAAAAAATAAGGTAAAAAAATATGCTTTTTCTATGTCTTTAGAAAAAGCTTTTTTACTTTTGGCCCGCACAAAACATTTCCACTATTCAAGTCCTTTTTATGAACAAATTTTTAACGGCATCGCTATTATTATTGCTTTGTCCGAAACTCCATGCCCAGACATTGCCGGTAACCAACGGTCTGCAACTTTGGCTGGATGCTTCTGATGTAAATGCAACCGGCACCAACCTGGTCAATGGTGCTACTTTCTCGACCTGGAAAGATAAGTCTTCCAATAATCGAACGGTAGCCCAAATTACTAACCAGAACGTTGCGGTATTGAATTACAACCAGATCAATGGAAAACCGGTCGTACACTTTACCCGCAGTACTGCATTTAATGGATCTGTATTTAATGTAGCCGGACTGGATATTCGTTCCAGCAGCATGAATGCAGTGACCATTTTTACGGTGTACCGCCAGGGAACCAATACAGATGCACAACAAGGACTTTGGGGTAATGATAACGGAGACTGGGACCGTTTTTTCATGACTGTATACAGTGGCAGTACAGGTGTCGTCGCCATCGGGCCTACAGCACCATACAATGTTTCTATCCCTAACGCAGGCGTTACAGGGGTCACCAAATTACTGACCGCTGTTTATGACCGTGGAGTAACGAATGGTTCCACCATTTATTACAATGGTGTACCGGCCCAATCGGTTACCGATAATACACATCCTACCGCTGCCCAGAATTCTTTTTTCATTGGCTGGGATGGTGATGATAATACGTTTGACGGAGACATTGCGGAGCTAATGGTTTTTAACCGAAAGCTGACGCTTTGTGAAATCCAGCAAGTGAATAAATACCTGGGTACCAAATATGGTTATACTTATTCTACTGTAACCATTACACCGGGTGGCAGTACGGCATTGTATCCCGGCAATAATGTAATCCTTTCTGCCAGTAGCGGCACGGCTTATCAATGGCTGCGCAATGGCAGTCTAATCAGCAATGCTACTACGGCCAACTATACCGCAACAACTGCAGGTAATTACCAGGTCATTGTGACGAATGGTTGTGCCGATACTTCTGCAGTACAAGAGGTAACGCAAGTGACAATGCCCGCACCGGGACATGCCCTTAATTTCCTAGGTGGCAGTACCGGTGACGATTATGTTGATTTAGGGAACATCCCTGCAACAAGTGTAAAAAGTATGGAGTGCTGGGTAAAGTTTAATGACCTTACCGGTAGCCAGGAAATCATGAACAGATCAATTACCGGTTATGGTATTGAATTATTAGTTTTTAATAACAACCTGGCCTTTTTCTGTATGGACGGCACCAATAACTCCAGTGTAACCTACACAGACGGGGACATTGTACCGGGAAGGTGGTATCATATTGCGGCTACCTGGAATGGTGTCAATAAAAACACCATGAAACTGTACCTTAATGGTAAAAGTGTGGGCAATCTGAGTATTGTTGGTAATCCGGTTAGTGGTGTCAGCAATAGCGCCTCCTCTTTTAAACTGGGTCGCTGGTCCGATACACAACCGCGCTCGCTCAACGGGGCTTTAGATGAGGTGCGCATCTGGAATACAGAACGCACGGAAGCGGAAATACAGGCGGGTATGTACGTGCCCTTATCCCTTCCGGCTAGCGGACTAATCGGGTATTATATGTTTGATAATGGTGCGGCTATCGCGAATGGTAATAATGCCGGCCGCAATACAGTTTATGATTACTCGGGCAGCGGCAATACCGGTACCATCACCAATTTCACCCTGAATGGTACGACATCTAACTGGACAGAAAGTTATGCAATGGTTCGTCCGATCATGACCGGCGAATCTGCGTACAGCGCTTCTGGCTTCACGGCAAACTGGACTGCGCCGATTACCGGTACCGTTCAGTATTATACTCTGGATGTAGCTACGGATACTTTATTCAACAACAAGATAAGTGGCTACAATGCACGTAATGTCGGTAATGTAACTTCTTTCAATGTTACGGGCTTAACCAATAACCAGAAATATTTTTACCGCGTCACACCGGTTAAAGCAACCACAGACGGCGTAGCCGGACCATCTGCAACACGCATTGTAATGACCGGTACGCCACTAGATTTCACATTGGTATCCTTTGAGGCCAAGGCTTTGGCGCAAAGCGTACAACTCCACTGGATAACGGCAAAAGAAACGGAAACAGATGCATTTGAAATCGAACGCAGCACTAATGGTACTGACTTTATCATAGCAGGTCGTGTAGCTGCTGCCGGAAATAGTGCACAGCCGACCGAGTACCTGTTTATGGATCATTACCCGGTAAAAGGGCTGAACCTGTATCGCCTAAAAATGATTAACAAAGACGGCACCTGGTCTTATTCACCGATTCGCAATGTACGCTTCCAGGCGGAGGACATTTCCACTCATCAGCTTTATCCTGCACCGGCCAAAAATAGAGTTACGCTGAAATTATCGGCTGCACCATCCACGACCCTGCATGCCTACCTGTATGATATGCATGGCCGCGTGATAAAGCAGCAGCACATTATACAGCAAGAAACGGCTATTGATCTCCTGGATATTGCCCCTGGACAGTATTTATTGGTATTGAGCGATGGCACCAGCTTTAAAATGGAAAAGATGTAAGTGAATAGCTTATAACTTAATTAAGAAAGGGCAGCAATTTATTATTGCTGCCCTTTCTTAATTGTAACAAAATATCTTTTCTAATTGCAATTTGATAGTGTAACTGGTTTTATAAGTATTATAATCCCCCTTACTCCATTTTCATTCCTGGAGAAGTATGTTTATATGGGTTCTATAGACTTTATTGGGCACTCGGATATTGCTCATCTACGCTGATCTTTCTGTGTCTTATGGGGATGATTTCTTTTGTACGGCTGTTGTTTTTTGAGCATATTAGTATCCTGCTGTGTGCTTAACAGCTCCATTGCCGTATTGGGCGTCTTGTACCTTACGAGTTCACTGTTTGTATAGCCTAAAGCAGCACCCATAAAGGCCATTAGCATGGTTGTAATAACTAGTGTACCTTTCATGATAATTCATTTTAAGAGGAATAATGGATCAATATGAAAATCATTTACAATGCTATTGGTTTTTGCTTCCAGAGGGGGCTATTGGAGCAGATATTTACCAGTCTGTTTCAGAATCACTAACGGGAATCTGTTTCAGAAAATCGTCAAAAGCCGGGCCGGTATGATCCGAATTACTACCATACACATCCATAATATAACCGATAGCCTGATCTTTATCCTGTACCAAATAAAGGGCGGTGTTATCAGCCGGATCAGAAAAGCCTTCAAAACGGTAGGTTTTAATAATGGTCAGGTCATCCGGTGTATAGACCTTATCCATGCCTTGCATTTTCCCATGATCCGATAGGAGGAGCTCATTATCGTACCCTTTGTTTTTCAATTTGTTTAATACTTCGCTTAGCGTTCTCATCGGAGAAGGCATCATGTCTTCTGGTTCGTTGTTCATAATTCCTGTTTTTAACGTTAAGGCTGTAAAGCGTATGCCCAACAGCATGAAAATACTTGTATAAATGTAATTATTAAATCACAATAAATTGATTACAAATAAGTTAAAATAAACTAAGGTTTTAGACAAGGCTTTGTTATATACCAATAAATGCTATCGGTCCCATTTAGAATTATGACTGCATTTAAGGGTTTTAATAGATTCCTTCTTTAGTCCGAAGGACACATACGATCTGTATATTTTACTCATTCATTTGACTGTAGCGAAACAAATAAAGCTTTAAAGGAATAATATTTACAAGTGGAATGTCCATAAAAAAAGGGATGATCTGTAGCAGATCATCCCTTCCTCAATATTATACGTATTTAATTAAATACATCTTTTATCTTTTCGAAAAAACTTTTCTCTTTTCGCGCTTCTTCTCCCGGTTGAATATTGGGAGAATCCTTTAAAGATTCAATGGCAATACGCTCCGCGTCACTTAAATGCTGCGGTGTCCATATTTTCACTAAAACCAATTGGTCTCCACGGCCATAGCCATTAATATCGGGGAATCCTTTTCCTTTTAAACGGAAGATCTTACCACTTTGCGTTCCGGCAGGAATCTTGATCTTGGCCTTGCCATCAATGGTAGGCACTTCGATTTGCGATCCAAATACGGCGTCGGGGAAGGATAAAGACAATACATATTGCACATCGCTGCCATCGCGAGTCAATTCTGCATGTTTTTCTTCTTCAATCAGGATAATCAGGTCGCCCGGAGGACCACCACGTTCACCCATATTTCCGCGTCCGCTCATGCTTAACTGCATACCGTCCTGTACACCGGCCGGTACATCGATAGAGATTGTCTCTTCACCATATACTCTGCCCTCGCCTTTACAGCTGGTACATTTAGACGTAATCGTACTGCCCTGGCCATTACAGGTCGGACAGGGAGATACGGTCTGCATCTGCCCCATAAAAGTATTGGTCACGCGCCTTACCTGGCCGCTACCGCCACAGGTATTACATTTCTGCACTGAATTGCTGTCTTTTGCCCCTGTATTATTACAGGTATTACAACCTACATATTTTTTAACCTTAATCTTTTTATTCACGCCGTTGGCAATTTCTGCGTAGGTCAACTTGAGTTTTACCCGCAGGTTAGAACCACGGTTTACCTGTGCACCACCACGGCCACCGCCAAACATATCACCAAAGCCGCCGCCACCGCCGCCGCCGAAGATGTCGCCGAAATGACTGAAGATATCATCCATATTCATGCCACCGCCATTAAAGCCGCCGCCGCCTGCTGCGCCACTCATACCGGCATGACCAAAGCGATCGTATTTCGCTTTTTTATCCTCATTGCTCAGTACATCGTAAGCCTCTGCCGCTTCTTTAAATTTTTCTTCTGCAGCATGGTCGCCGGGATTCCGGTCGGGGTGGTATTGTAATGCTAATTTACGGTAAGCCTTCTTGATTTCGTCGGCTGCTGCCGTTTTGCTTACGCCCAACACCTCATAATAGTCTCTCTTGCTCATGGTTATAATTTGCCTTCGGCTGTATAAAAATAATGTATCTTAAAATCTTATTTACCCACCACTACTTTAGCGTGGCGAATAATTTTGTCGTTTAAATAGTATCCTTTTTGCAATTCATCAATCACTTTACCCTGCATATCCGCATTCGGCGCCGGAATTTCGGTAATGGCTTCATGGAACTCCACATCAAAATCAGCACCTTTTGTTTCCATAGCCTTTAAACCTTTGGCTTCCAGTATCCTTTTCAGTTTATTCAACACCAAAGCAGTTCCGCTTTTGATTTGCGTCAGATCATCAGATTGTTCCATTTGCTGCAAGGCCCTGTCACTATCATCCAGTACATCCAGCAGCTCTACAATTACGTCTTTGCCGGCCGTTTGCATTAATTCCAGGCGTTCTTTGGCATTTCTTTTACGGAAATTATCAAATTCGGCAACCTGGCGTAAATATTTATCTTTCATTTCTGCCAACTCGGCTTTCACTTTCTCTAATTCCGACAATTCGTCACTACCTGTCTGGGCCGTTTCTGATGGGCTTGTCGTGCCGTCATTTGTATTATCCAATGCCTCTTTATTCAAATCCTGCTCCTGATTCCCGTTTTGATCCATTGTTTCCATATATAAATTAGTTTATTAAATGATATGTTTTTGTTTATTATAATAGACATGTTCAATTTTATTGCCAAAGTAAAATTATTGTCAAAATGTCGGAATGGGGCTTGAGTGTATTGCAACGGCCTTATAGGCGGAATCTACACAATAGACTTAGTTAGATAGCTCGCTGCGCTCAAAATGACAAATATGATCACTCTTTCTTTGAAAGACAAGAAATACATCCCCATCCGAAATGATCCGTTAATCCTTCTTTTTGAAGGAGGGCATCCATATAAAATAGTACCTTTGCGCCCGTGCGTCAAAACCTGCTTTTTTTCCTCCTGATGCTCTGTGCTCAATTTTCCACTGCTCAAAACCTGTTTTGTGTGGATTCTATTGCCTTTGAGGGTAATCATCGGTCTAAAGCTTCGGCTTTGTTACGGGACCTGAATATAGCGGAAGGCACTTGTTTTGCACAGGATTCACTGAAAGCGGTACTGGAAGTGGCAGAACAACGTTTGTTCAATACGCAATTATTTAACCAGGTTATCGCCGATACGCAAACAGTAAACGGACGCAATACGGTGCGCTTTAACCTGAAAGAACGTTTTCCTATATTTCCCAAACCGAATCTTGAATTTGCCGATCGTAATTTTAATGTCTGGTGGACGGAGCAAAACCGCAAACTAAACCGTTTGAATGTGGGACTTACCCTATTGCATAATAATGTGAATGGTATGCGTGAGGTGTTGGGTGTGGGGGCACAGGTAGGTTATACCCAAAAATTCTTGCTTAGCTATGAAAAGCCTTTTGTAGATCGCAAGAAACAACATGGCTTTGGTGCTTCGGTACAATACCTGCAAAACCTGGAACTCAGTTACCAAACAGAAGCGAATAAACTCCGGTTTATCCGGTTTGAGCGCCAACCCGCACTACAGCTTTTTGAAGGGGCTTTATGGTATACATACCGACCGCAATTCTCTACCAAACACATCTTCAAAACTACCCTACAGCAATATCGAATTCATGATAGTATTGCAAACCGCTACAATCCAGATTATCTGGGCGAAGGCCGCAAACAGGCTACAGTCCTGGGTTTGGAATACCGTATGGAATGGAACAAGGTGGACAACTGGAACTATCCCTTATCGGGACAGCGCTTTATCGGTATTGCGACCTATCAGCAAATGCTGAACGGAAAAGGTATGCCCAGCATGCACCTGCAATATGACTGGTATAAAAACCCTTATCCACATTGGTATGTTTCTGCTATTGGCCGGGCCAGATGGGCCTTGAACCAAACCGTACCCTATATATTTCAAAGGAATCTGGGGTATGATTATGATGTACTGCGGGGTTATGAGTATTTTGTAATGGATGGCAGTTTATTCGGCCTTGCCCGTCTAAATGTAAAACGGACTTTGATCCATAAAAACATTAAACTACCCATACGGTATTTTCAGGTGATCCCGATTCGTATTTATGCCAAAGCATTTGGTGATGCCGGATATACCTATCAAAAAGAACCGGGCAATAATAGCTTAAACAATAAATTTCTGTATAGCTACGGAATTGGATTAGATATAGTAACTTTATATGACATAAAAATCCGGCTGGAATATACGATCAACAGGCAAGGGCTGAGAGATTTGTATATCCATAAATCGGGAGAATAATTTTGCCCATGAGAATAGCATTATACAACAGGGTTTTTGAACCTACAGACATTCCTTTTTTCCAGCAACTGATTGCTCTGTTACAAGCCCAGCGTTTTGAGATCGTGTTGTACAAAGATTTTTATGAGCGCCTGCAAAGCAGCATGGAGCTTCATTTTACACCTGCTCTATTTACCAGCCACAAGGACCTGAATCAGGATGTAGACCTGATGCTCAGCCTGGGAGGAGACGGTACGATGCTGGACACGGTGTGTTTTGTTCATGATTCGGATATTCCTACTTTAGGTGTAAACCTCGGTAGACTGGGCTTTTTGGCTGATGTAAACCAGCATGAAATTGCTTTTGCGATCAAGGCTTTGGCTTTGGGTTCTTATTCCATAGAAAAACGCTCTTTGATTCACCTCGATTCCAGTGAGTCCTTGTTTGGAGATTATCCCTTTGCCCTGAATGAGTTTACCCTGCACCGGAAGGATTCTTCTTCCATGATCAAGATCCACACATTTTTAAACGGAGATTTCCTGAACACTTATTGGGCTGATGGCCTGATCGTAGCGACCCCGACCGGTTCTACAGGCTATTCTTTAAGTTGTAGCGGACCATTGGTATTCCCAACAGCGGGTAATTTTATCTTAACCCCGGTAGCACCGCATAATTTAAATATACGCCCCATCATTGTTCCGGACGATACGATCATCTCTTTTGAAGTAGAGGGTAGAACCGATCAGTTTCTCTGTACGCTCGATTCCCGTGTAGCTACCATTACCAGTAAGGTGCAGCTGGCCATCAAGAAAGAACGCTTCGGACTGAACCTTATCCGGCTGGATGAACACAACTTTCTCAATACCATTCGCAAAAAACTATATTGGGGTATTGATACCCGAAATTAAAAGCTCCGGTACCCATGTATTGTATTTGGGATTATTGTATTTTTGATAAAATTTAAAAACAAAAAAATATGAAAAAACGCATCTTACCTTTATTAGGCCTCCTTGCTGTAATGTTTTTCTTTAGCTCTTGCAGCTATAATTCTATGGTTAAAAAGGATGAAACCATTAAATCTAAATGGGGCGAAGTACAAACACAATATCAACGCAGATCTGATCTGATCAATAACCTGGTAGCCACGGTAAAAGGTGCTGCTGCCAATGAAAGAGGAACTTTAGAAGCAGTGGTTAATGCCCGTGCAAAAGCCACGCAAATTACCGTAAATGCAGATGATCTTTCTCCGGAAAAAATCAAGGCTTATCAGGCTGCTCAGGGAGAATTAACCCAGGCTTTGGGAAAATTATTATCGATCACAGAAGCTTATCCTGATCTAAAAACGAACCAGAATTTCCTGGCTTTACAGGACGAGATTGCCGGTACAGAAAACAGAATCGGTGTCGCCCGCAAGAACTTCAATGAATCAGTACAGGATTATAATAGCTCGATCAGAACCTTCCCGGCCAATATAACTGCGAAAATGTTCGGTTTTAAAGAGAAAGGATACTTTGAAGCAGATGCTACTTCACAAAAAGCACCGGAAGTAAAATTCTAATCTTATAAAGGAAATAAAAGAAAGACGGCTAGCAAAGTTTGCTAGCCGTCTTTCTTTTTAATTGAAATCTCTTCGTTCTTATTTTGCTTCGCTCATGGCTTTAAGGTTGTTCAAACCCGTGCCATAATCTTTATCCATAAATTTATCCATAAACAAACCCATCACAAAATTCATAGGGTATTGCATTTCGCTGTCCAGGGTCCAGGTCACTTTACTTTTAGTACTATCGCCAGATAATAAAATATTGGCCTGAGAAATGGTTTTGCTTGGGCCGAACTGTAGGTCCAAACCTGTTTTCTCCATGGGCGTCAAGCTGTTTATTTTCATGCTACCATCACCTAATTCTTCGCTTTTCCAAGTGTACGTCGCGCCGACATTACCATCATCTCCGGTAATCTGTGAGGTCATTTTAGGGTCCATTTTCATCCAGGGCATCCATTTGATCATGGAACTCAAAGAGTTCATATTGTTCCATACTTTTTCCTTTCCGGCAGCAATTTCGATGCTTTTTTCGAAATGATATTTTTTAGGAACAATGAGCCCTCCAACCAATACGATTGCAATAATCAGTAATAAGAAGAGGCCTAAAAATTTGAGCACTTTTTTCATAAATACCTTGTTTTTGTTTTCACAAAAATACTACTTTTAGACAAAAAGCAAGAAAACAGGCCAGATTTATGAAGTTAGTGATTCAAAGGGTATCGGAAGCAGCGATCAGCATTGAGGATAAGGTATATGCCCGTATCGACCAGGGACTACTGGTCTTAATTGGCATCGGGCATGAGGATGATGCAAAAGACATCAGCTATTTGGTACAGAAATTAGTACAGTTGCGCATTTTCGGTGATGAACAGGGTTTAATGAACCGTTCGGTCAGAGACATTGACGGCGACATTCTTTTAGTCAGCCAGTTTACTTTATTTGCCGCAACCAAAAAAGGAAACCGGCCTTCTTTTATGCAGGCAGCCAGACCGGATATTGCTGTACCACTTTATGAACAATTTAAAACGGAGCTGGAAGCACACTTGGGAAAACCAGTTGCGACAGGTGTCTTTGGCGCAGATATGAAAGTATCGCTGGTCAATGATGGGCCGGTTACCATCCTGATGGATAGTAAGTTTATTGTATAACAAAGGCAAAGCGGGTGCTTTGCCTTTGTTAGCTTATCTCTAATCATGATTGCAGCGTATCAATTTTTTTAACGGATACTCATTTATTTTATATAATTGGCCAGTTTACGCAAGTCTTTATGCTTAAAATTATAAGAAACTGCTACATAAACAGTGTACAGCATAGCCCCCGTCTTGCTGTCAAATACACTAACGTGCTTATCGGTACTGCTTTTAATATAAGAAAGGTATTTTATGCCATTAGGATTTTGTACCGCCAACCGGTTTAATTCCTTCAGGGACACATAGCGTACCGGATATTTATACGCCGCCTGCAATTCTGCAGCATCCTCTTCCGTATCTTTTTCGCCCATGGTAAACATATTGAATTTGATGTTTACATAGTCCGGAATGTAGAGTGTGTCATTTTTTAAAACCTGCAGGGCTTCTTTATTAATCGTTTCTTTAAAAACAGAACGGGTTTCTTCCTGCAGCAAATGATCATTGATCACTTTCAGGTAACCGCTTAAGGTAACCGGAGACCAGTTGTTTAATTCTGATTTGCCGTATATATAGGGAATAATCTTTTGAGAAAATACTTTGTCTCTGCTGTGCGCATATCTCATGGTTTCGCTATAAGTATCGGCATCGGGATGCAACATAATTTTGGCGTATAACTTCTTATCCGGATTACCCTTCTTATCTTTTTCAAGCATAAATAAATCATAAGAAAGATGGGTATGATAGCTGGTGGTGCTTTGCCCTCTGCGCACGGTCATAAACCCACCAAAGAAAAAGAAGCTGGTTTGTTTTTTATTCGCGGTATTGATGTCTTCGGGTTTTACAATTTTGAAGGGCGTTACCGTCCAGACTTTTGCAATTGCCTCACGATAGGCTTCTTCCTGTGCATAGTCTTTTTCCTGAAGTACGAAGAAAGTGGTGGTTTTTTTAAAAGATTCGAAATCTTCTTTATCGATCTTTCCCGGATTAGGACTGCTTTCATTACTACCTATCTGGATTTGCGCTTTGGCGGATAAGGCCATGCCTAAAAGACAACATAGGATGAGGAGGGCATTTTTGTTCATGCTTTGTTTTTTATGCGGGCAAAAATACTATTTTAGCCCAAAAAGTCGCATGAATCGGTCTTTTTCTTAAGGAATATGGTTTAGCGAATAACATCTGCAAATGCCTGAGTACCATCGATCCGGATATTGGTGATGCCCGTACTTTCAGGATATAATTTCAGCGCAGCTTTCCTGAGTTGCCGGGCTATTTTATTTTCATTGCCGACGCCGGAAGCCCCCTCTGTAGAGATAGCCACGGTGCCCATTACCATGACTCTGGATACGCGCTCATAACTGCCTTCATCATTTTTAGGATGTCGTTCGATATCTTCATTACAAGACCATATTCCACTACTCAAACATAGGAGCCACAATATCTTTCTCAATTCAATTATTTTTCACAAAAATGTGTAAAATAATTGAACTACAAAAATATATTATTTACCTGCAGGATAGGGAGCCGTCTTAATTTATAGGAAATGGCCTGGTTTTATCAAGACAATTACTGCGCGACACAATAGTGCTACCCTTTCGTACTTTAATGAAAACGGAAAAGAGATGATGTATCTATAGCTCAGTTACGGTTTACGAATATCAATTATCGTAAAATGAATAAAAAATGTATCACCAGCGTTTACCCAGGCTAAGCCCTACAAAAAAAGAAGCCTGCCAATGTGTATTTTTATTTTGCGCCATTATCGGAATTTCCTTCAGGTAATAGGCGACATTGGCTCCGATTGTGAATTTCTGTACAAAGCTGGTGTTCCTGTCCGGAGCAAAGATTATTTTGGGGGCCAGGTATATGCCGGGGATATAGTTCAACTCCTTTAATCCATGCGACCATTTATCTGCTCCCAGTATATTGTTGGGACTTAAGAAAAGGTTTTTGTTCTGTTCGGTATACTTTTCGGAGCTGGCATAGGCCTGCTGCGCCGGATCAACACGAATCAGGTTCAGGTAAACCGGTTTTACTAAGGCAAGGGCCATACCCGCCTCCATTCCCAGTTTCAGACTGATCTGATCTTGCAATAAAGCCGGAAATACTATGTACTCTTTACCAATACCCAACTGCAGGGTATAAGCCTTATTCAGCTTGCCCAATGCATAGGGTTTGAAAGCGCCCAGGTCGCGGTAGACGGTTCCTTTACGCTGTTGCCGGATTTCTTTTTCCTGCCTTATCTCTCCAAATTGCAGCCTGATAGTAGTCTGATGTGCTTTTTCTTTGTTCAGCAGGTAGCAGACTTCCCCACTCCATCCGTTGGTATGTAATTGTACCCCCACAAAAATAGCACGGGTATAGCTACTGTCAGTACCCCATTGTTTTAAATGGTTTGTCCAGCCCTTAGCTTTGGATACCTGTTTATTTTTGGCTTTTTGAAGCGTTCCCTTTTGCTGCTGTACCGTTTGCCATACTTTTTCCTGTGCCCATACGGTTTGCCGGGTTATAAAAAAGCAGCTTAACAACAGGATACCATAACACCATGTCTTTCTCTTAAACGATCGAATGATCGTATCGGTACAGGAATATGGCTTTCGGAAAATATGGTTTTTCATTGTGCTCGAGGAACGTACAGGTTTTTAAACGCCCGATACCGTTCAAAGTTTGGTGCAAGTTAAATTTTTATGGTTAATTTGCCACGCTGTCTTTAACAAAACACAAATATCTACAGGTATGCTGCCACAAAAAGAACGACAAATCCTGACCCTTCTGTTTGGGGTTTGCTTTTGTGTTGGCACTGCTTTTACGGTAAAGGCACAAAACGGACTGAGCCCTTCCGGATATACTACCTATTACCGTTTACCTTATCATCAATACCGCTGGCAGCGCTACCAAACTTCTTTTGCCCAGATTTTTTATCCTAAAGACCTGGATAGTGTATGCCGTTTTACCCTGGAGTATTTCCCCCGTATCAAAAAACAAATGGAGCAAAACAGCGGTTTGTCCCTACAGGGTATACCCAGCCTGATTATTTATCCTTCCGTGACGCAGGCCTATGCCAGCAGAATAGGCGGTAATGAATCTATGCCCAATACCTTCCCTACCATTACGACAAAAGGGCACAGGATCATCCTGGGCTTTGAAGGTAGTTACGAAAGGTTTACCGAACAGTTACAGTTGGCCTGCGTACGGAGTATGTGGCAACATACTTTTAATCCAGGCAGCCAAACAAACCTTGCCCCTACTTATGATCCGGATTTGCGCTGGTTTCAGGAAGGAGCGATACGGTATCTGGCTAGGGGGTTTTCTTTAGCAGATTACGGGGCTTTACACCAATTGTTTGAGGCAAAGAATTTGCAGCGCTGGACACAGCTAGCAGAAGGAAATTCAGAAACACAGGCACTGGCTATGCAGGGTTTTTGCTATTTTTTAGCACAGCGATACCGTAAAGATGCGGTGAAACAAGTGGTGTTTCAAATCAAGCGGAAAAAATCTTTAGCTACTGCCCTGCGCCTGGTTTGCAAAAGGGATATGGCTTATCTGCAACAGGCTTATATCGATTTTCTGTATACTGCTTTTCAGGTGGAACCTATACCTGCAATCCCTCCTGAAGATAGTGTAATGACACCCAAACCTATGTATCGTTCCACACTGGATTCGGTGCAAAGGCAGGAGGGCATCAATCAAGTATCGTATACAAAAGACAGCAGTAGTATTGTTTTTGTACAGCATAAAGATCAGCAGCGGACGGTTTGGCTGCTGCAAGGAGGTAAACGACACAAATTATATACTTACAATACGCCACCCTGGATCAATACTCCTTATTTTGATGCCTATCCTCTGGTGACTTTGGATGGGCAGGATATTTATATTGTAAGTGTGTGGCATGGACAATCTGTGGTGTATCGTTATACGACTTCAGGGACAAGGATCGCAACAACTTTATTACCCAAAGGCATAGATGGTGTTAGTAGTTTTATCCCAAAAAACGCTACAGAATGGTGGTTGACCGCCTATACTAAAGGCCGAAGCGATCTGGTCATGTTTCATACGGCTAGCTTGCGCTTAAAGCCTTTGACTGATGATCTTGCGGATAATGATCAGTTGAGGCTATCCCTTGCGGATGCCGGCATACCGGAAAACAAACAACTCATTTTTTATCATTCCGGTTATCCCGGCATACCGGTAGAAGATACCGCACATGAGCATCCTAAGGGCAAGGCTTATGGCTGGTATGGGATTGACCGTTCTGGGAGTACAAAAGAAGAACAGTTTTTGCGCAGTGATAGTGTCGTTTTTGCACAGGCACTGGACGGGCTGAATAAAAGAGAAGCAATGGTTCCTGACTATCAGCGCTATTGGCTGGAAGCCTATCTGCGCCGGAAAAAATCGGAAGATAGCCTTGCTGTACTGGAGGAAAAGTACCGGGCAGCGGATCGCGCGACGCCCTCTTTTCTGCAAGGAGC
This sequence comes from Taibaiella sp. KBW10, assembly GCF_003852495.1. GTDB lineage: Bacteria > Bacteroidota > Bacteroidia > Chitinophagales > Chitinophagaceae > Edaphocola. The sequence goes on from NZ_QAJI01000004.1 coordinate 589,642, forward strand.
CCTTAATTATGGTAAGGATACTGCTGCACTTACAGCACAAGATGAGTCTGTTTTCTCTAAAGAAAAGGTACAGCCTTATATCCTGCAGTTAAACAGTCTTTGGTTTAATGCCGGTTTGAATAACGATTATTTTATCAATCGTCTGCAACCTTATCAGGGTTATCTGGGAACCTATAAATTCCCTGAAATTGGTGGTATTTTCAGCAGTGGGTACAGCGATATTTTCGAGCAACATCAGTTTAATATCGGCTACAAACTCCCGGCCGGTACAGAGGGTAGCGATTTTTTTGCGCGCTACCGCAACCTGTGCAAGCGACTGGACTGGTCGCTGCTGTATTACCGAAAAGTGGAAAGCCTGAAACCTGATCCGAAACAAGTATGGGTAGATGCGCGCGGAATGCCTTATCCGGCTACGGCCAAGGTAAAGACTTATTATTATGAATTGGGCTTGAGCTATCCCTTTAATTATTATACAGGGCTGTCTTTTACCTCCGCAATCCGGCAGGGGCGCACGGTTTTCTTAGCGACAGATCAGTATAGCCTGCCCTATCCTGCCCTTCCGGAAACCTGGAATATCAATAGCCTTTCAGTACAATATAACCGTTTACAGGCCACCCGTAAAAACCCGTTTTTTTATAAGGGTATACGCAACAAAATTTTACTGGATGGCATGATGAGTATTGGCAAACAGCAGCAACTGACCTATGCGATCAGCAATGCCTTTGAATGGCATCAGCCGCTACACCCTTCCGTCAATTGGGTGACGGTTTTGAAGCTGGGCTACAGCGGTGGCGATAAAAAGGTCTTGTACAACTTCGGGGGCATGGATAATAATGTGATTGTACGGGTAGATTCTACGGTGCTTTTTAAGCAGCAGGCGCCTTATGCTTTCCAGCAATTGGTCACGCAATTAAGGGGTTTTGAACAGAATAGTTTATACGGCAATGTATTTGGTCTACTGAACACCGATATATCGGTACAGGTCTTTGATGGCTTGTTTGATTACAAAACGCCTTATCGCTTTATTAACAGGATTCAGTTAGGGGCATTTGCAGATGTGGCCCTGGCTAAAGAAACATGGAATCCTGCCGCCATCTGGCAGCATCGGAATAGCTTTGGATTAAGTATGAAAACGGTTTTTGCCAGTTATCCTGTTCGCCTGGACCTGGCGTTCCCCTACAACTTCAGCCATAAGCCTATGTTGCAATTTTCATTAAGGTTATAAGTAGTCGTATATAAATCACCTTTTTTATATTGAACCCTTTCAGAAACATATCTATCCTTATTCCAAATTTCAAAGAATATTCAAATTTCTTTACCGTCAGGATCAATGAACTTTATTGGATTATTAGCCACATAGGCCATAGGGCTTAGTCCATAATATTTATCTGCTGACGGATCTACCCCTTTCCATCTTGCAATTTGCGGATCATATTGTCTAGCACCATATTCATAAGTCTCCAAGCCGAATGATTGCTCCAACTCCTTACCATTATACTTATATGGCTGTGCTGTACCGCCTGCACTGGTTTGAGCCAAAGTCAATCCAAAAAGATAGTAATGATCCTCCTCCAATACCTGGCTGATGTAATGTACACGTATCACATTATCTGGCTATTTAGGAGGAAGCCGATTGAAATTTACAATTATTTAGGTGATTTTCATAAAGACACACATTAAGTTTTTCACAGTACTTTACCTCAATTCCTTATTGTCCATTTATTAAACATAGACCGTATAATCGACTATCATAGAATAAATCACGCACTGTACCTACCTCTTCTATGTGAATAATATCCTTTCCCAAGTGTTTACCACCAAGATGATTAAGAGGCACTATGCTATCTTCAAAGCAGGATTTCAGAATTAGATCATATTTTTTGTTTTCTATTAATTTACTACATGCCAATTTTTTTTCCTCTCCTTTAAACGATAATACTTTAAAAACTGAATCATTCCGTTGAGCATAAATTACATAACCAGCGGTGTACTCTTTAATTTTTATCACTAAATAAGCATTCTTATTATTGATTATATCAGCATTTCTATGTTTACTGTCTTTTGCTGTTCCACAAGAACAGAAAATAAATAGCAAAAAATAATTAATGTAGTAAACGCGATTTTTCATTATCATCTAATTTAAATTTATTTTATAACACAATTTTAAGGATTTACTTGGATTATTAGGGGAGGTTTTACACCATCATCAACACTATATTCCCATTTTACAGTATTCGAAATATCATTTGTTTTTTGGCCATTTGCATCAAATCTATCTTCATAGATTTTTCCGGGCTGTTCTGCGCCAATTGCATTTGTAGCCGCATGAGCAGAATTGTAAAACGAAGCATTTTCTGCAGAATTTACTGCTCCAACCCCCGATTGCTGCGACTCCACAGCTCCCTCATATGCCTCTATTGTTTCATGCATCATATTTGCACCAGGTTTATTGTAATAATTGTCCATAATTCCCATAACTTCTGGTTTTATAAGCTGAATAGCAGATACCTTATTGTCAAAATTTCCAGGAAAAGACCCTTTATCAACATTGTTACCCATAAAACCGGCGGTTACCAAATGTTTAGAATCTGTCGTTCCCATATTGACTTTAATAGTTGGATCATTAATAGCTTGTTCTAAGCGTTTATCTGTGGCTGTAATCGCAGTACCCGTAGCATTAATCTTTCCGCTAACAGGATCTCTGGTAATATTTAATGATGTTCCGGCATTCAATTGATTTGTTGCCATTACTGCTTCTTGATATTTTTTATTATCTTTCATATTTACAATAGAGACACCGGGATTAATATAAACCTCTGGTTTCATTCCATCCGGATCAACAAACCTTATTGGGTTATTAAACGCATAGTTATAAGGGGAATACCTTCTCATCTGTTCTGCTAAAGGATCAATACCAAACCATCGACCTAACTGTGGATCTTGCATTCTGGCACCATAATCATACATCTCCAAGCCAAAAGATTTCTCCAGCTCCTTACCATTATACTTATACTGCTGTGGCGTACTTCCTGCACTTGTTTGCGCCAAAGTTAACCCAAACGGATAGTAATGATCCTCCTCCAGTACCTGACCGCTATAATGCGATACCTGTACGTTATCAAACCAAACATCGGTACCGATATTTCTATTGTCTACATACACGATCACATAAAAAAATTGAGTGGCTTAAGTGCTGATTTATTTTGGAGAATGGCTTAATTTCTGTGCTTTTGACTTCTGTATAGGTTTTTTATTTTTGATATTGATAGGTATTTTATTTATCAATGTTTTGATACCTATCGGCTTTATGGCCTGATGCTGATATTCAAAATGCAAGGATGCCCCATCATTTACCTGTATATCAAAATAATTACGACTACAAACAAAAGGCCAATTATCAGAATATACTTTATAGCTGATTATTACAGGCAGGATATAAAACTGCTCATATTCGTAACAGTCGCTACTGTCTTTCCCTTTATATAAAAAGGCTGCATTTTTTAATGGCAGGCGGTTATGAATAGAATCCACCCTTAAACCTTTCTTGAACGATATGGCTATATTGGGTTCTGTAAGCCAGTTGCTATCAAAATCGGATACAGGAAAGAAAAAATCGTGAAATCCTAACAATCTCATTTCTTCTCCTCTGTAATCATACAAGTAATTATAAGTGGATAAAAAAAGAAAGCCTTTTTGCTCCTTTACAACAATGGTATCACTTTGAGCAGTGCTAATAAATACAGAACTCACCAGTAAGCTTATAATAGTTATTGTTTTTTTCATAATATATTATCTTTTTATCCAGCCACTAGGTATATCTCCCTCGGCTACTGATGAATTAATTACACCAACCCCACCACTCGGCACTTTTAAAGTAGAAGAACGGTATGGGGGTAGTAGATGCTTCTGCCCCTGATTGACTTTAAAATCATAATAATGTACATAGTCATTATAATGGGTCTGTACCAAATTTAATTTTGATCTTCCCATCAAATCATTTTTAAATCCTTCGTGAGTAAATGAAGACCATTCTTTTTGATTTTTAGAATTCATATAATCTGTATATCTATCTCTTAATCCGAACATATGCCCCATTTCGTGAACCGCTACATTCCCACCCGTATTTTGAATGTATCCCATATTGCCCTGTACGTTGGGACGTTTACCTCCTCCGGGTTGATTCAACCCTGCGTTTTCATTATCAACAACCATTATGTTCTCACCTGTCTTTAAATCTCCTTTTGTTATCGTTTCATTTATCTCTGCCGTAACATCAAATTTAACGGTGTATTCCAGATCCCCCTCTGTTCCTGTCCTTCCCTTGAATGTGGATTGTAAATCTGCATTGATTTGCTTCATATACTCTGCACGAGCTTCATTTCCTTTTGGTAAATCCTTACCTTGAAAATATACCTTAGCACTTATCGTTAGTGTATTGGTTGCCTTGTCAAAGGTCATTGTCGCATCCTTTCCATTAGGATCTATATAGTTGATAGGACTATTATTCATCGAACCGTAAGGTGATATATGTGTATAGCGGTCTGCATGAGGATCTAACTGCCAAGTTCTTGCTAATTGAGGGTCTACCATCCTCGCACTAAAGTCATACATTTCCAAACCAAAACCCTTCTCCAACTCCTTACCCTGATACTTATAAGGCTGTGGTGTACTGATAGTATTATTGTTCTCCGTAATCGCCAGCCCGAATGGATAATAATGATCCTCCTCCAGTACCTGACCACTGTAATGCGATACCTGGACATTATCAAACCATACATCGGTACCGATATTTCGGTTGTCTACATACACGATCACATAACCGGGTTCCGTCGATACCACGGGGGTATGGCTTATATTGTTAAACACACCGGGAGTTGCCGTAATGGGATGGCTACCGCCCAGGTCACGATATTCTCAAATTGAAAAACTCCTAAAAATATTTAAACAATGATTTTATTTATACTTAATTGAATGAATTATATATAGGACTTGATTTTGCGTAGTAGAATCGAGATCTTTTCCATACATAGAAAAACGCATTCCATTTTTTAAATTGGGGGTATTATATATTCCCGTTATTCCTTTACCAATTCTCTTTGGCTGAACGACTTTTCCAACTCCTTACCATTATACTTATATGGCTGTGGCGTACTTCCATTATTACTTTCCGCGTTGGTTAATCCAAAGGATAATAGTATGTATAATTATTTTATTAGTTCAGGTAAATTAGATTGCACTGTCTTTCTTCCCTCATCTGTTTTTCGTGCTATATTAATTAAATAGTCGTTACTAAAAAGTAGAGGAATAATCATTTCTGTCTATTCCTCCTTAAAACCATTAAAATTATTAGAATACTATTGAATTTCAGTTAATTCATATTTTACTTCTCTATAACAGTTCTAATAAACACTGGAATTCTAACTTTACCTCCATATACATCATTTAATATAATAGCAACTGGAGTTCCCGACTTCGACATTTCATACTCATAGAAGGGGTCTGTTAGAGAATAAAAATTTGAGTATTTAGTTAGAGCATAGGAAGGAGGCGAACCGAATGATTCCTTAAAGAGATTGGGGAAATCATGAGAGAATTTCAACCAGTCTTTTGATTTGATGATTTCTTGATCTTTTGGGGATAATAATTGCCAATAGTCTAAATCAACAAAATATCGGGAATTATCAAAATTGATTTGATTATTCTTATTAGCGTATGAATAATAATCAGGAAATAATTTCTTGAATAGTTTAAAATTTATTGCATCCAAAGATAATTCAAAATTAGATATGTTCTTTTTAAACAAAAGGCGGCCCGCAAAGTCATATAAAACAATATTATACTGACTCTCCATTGCCCTTGATAATCCCAAAATCAGTTTATTTGAATCATTAATGATCAAATTGTCTATCGGAATTGTTGGGACAACAATTGATTTATAACTCGACTTATTTGTTATATAAAGCAGTGAGAAATTATTAAAACTATCAGCAAAAATACCATCACGAGCAAAAAGTACTTTTTTATCTAATCCCATCTTTCGATGTAAAACATGATAAACTTCTAATTTATTGCTACTATATTTTACGGAGTCTGTAGAAGAATAAAAATATTCCTCTTTATATGTTCTTCCTAAAGAATCTTTTTGTGCATACATACTATAATTATTACAAAATAAAGATAGTAGAGCAATTATTTGGGTTTTAAATATAGTCTTCATAAATATAAACTTATTTAGTAGCATTAAATCTAGTTTTCTGTTCTTCTTGTGAGGGATTCAAATTTACATCGCTGGTATTATTACGATAATCTATATCCGCATCGTGGTTTTTTCTTTTTTGTTGATGTGATCCTTTACTACCATTTTTTGCCTTTTCTAAGGCATTTATCTGGTCAATATAAACCATTTCATGTTTCTCAGTATTTTCTCTCTCTTCTTTTGTTCCATACTGTGCATCATAACCGAAATTTTCCTCTTCTGTATCAGCTATATATTTTGACCATGCTTTTCCCCCAATACCAAAAGCCAAGGCATTAATCATATTGACTACATGACCTAATTCATGTACAAGTACGGTAGATGGTGACATCATCCCTTCTACAAATGGCCCATCTCCAACTAAAACTTTGGAATTGTAATCCCATTCTAACTTCCCTAAATTTACATCTTCATTTTTACGATCATTAACAATTGGCTGAAAATGATTGACGTCTCTATCAGCTACAGTTGCATCTCTAAAATTAATATTTACTACCTTTTCACTATTACCTACAGTATTCCAAATTTCCTTTCCCATGTTTGTCTGCATAGAATACACTGCTGCCTCATGAACTTTCATAAGTATCTCAGGAGAACCGGCTGCTGGTTTAACACCTGGTGTATATTGATACGATTCTTTGTTATGATGCACCACAATTTTCTTTCCATCAGGATCAATATATTTAACAGGATTATTTGCTACATAAACAAAAGGACTTATTCCGTAGTACTTATTAGCTAACGGATCAACCCCCTTCCATCTTGCAATTTGCGGATCATATTGTCTAGCACCATATTCATACGTCTCCAATCCAAAACTCTTCTCCAACTCCTTACCATTGTACTTATACGGCTGTGGCGTACCGCCTGCACTGGTTTGCGCCAAAGTCAGCCCAAACGGATAGTAATGATCCTCCTCTAATACCTGACCGCTGTAATGCGATACCTGTACATTATCAAACCATACATCGGTACCTATGTTTCTGTTATCTACATACACGATCACATAACCCGGTTCGGTGGAGACCACTGGGGTATGGCTTATATTGTTAAACACACCGGGAGTTGCCGTAACCGGAAGGCTACCACTGATTTGGTTCATCAGCTTCATATTTTTATCAAAGAACAAATAGTTCAGGCCTGCCTTGGGGCCATTGCCGGTATAAGTTTGATTCAGGATGTTTTCCAATTGGTTGCCCAGTCCAGCATTGCCCAAAGCCTGGTTGATCAGGTTGCTGCTATTACCGCTCTCACTTACTGGCATACCGCCTACGGTACCACCGGTTAAGGCAGCGGTTAATGAAGTTACGATATCTTCGGCAGAACTATTGTCTAGCTCATGATTGGGTTCTGTTTCATAATAGGCATCGGTGGCAAAGGTCAGTTTATCGCCGGGCATTACGCGCAGCATTATAGCGGTACCAATGCGTTTATTGGGATTATTGGCGATCAGTTTTGCGGCCTTCACATCATCTGGATTTATACTGCCCGGTTTATCCTCTCTTACCGCGGCAATATTATCAAAGACCAGTTGCTCGGCATTGGCGGTGGCTATTTCATGACGTGCCAGGTACTGTGCACTATCCGGTGCAGCACTGATTGTACTGCGTACATTCCCCAAATGATCTTTGATAAAGTAATCGTATACAAATTTGGTCTGCCCGCTCTGGCTGCCGCTGGTCACGCCTTGCGGACGGCTTCTACCTTCTTCATTAATTATATATTGCAGTTGGTCGTCTTTGTACACAAAGTTGCCGATATAGTCCCATATCTCGGTAGTGGCGTTGGTATAGTCTTTGATCTTCTTTCTTAAACGGTTGCCTGCGGCATCGTAGGTATAAGTGATCTTGCCTTTACTACCAACCGCGATTAGCTCCGGCTTGTTCAGGTAGTTATAGACCACTTTGGTGATGTCTTTATTGGCATCGCTCAGCAGGTTGCCGTTATCGTCATAGGTATATTCTTCATCCTCATTGGCATTGTCTTTAAAGTCGGGTAAGGCATTGGTGGTCGCGGCGGCTACGGCATCGCTTACTTTAACCAGTTTATTGCTGTTGGGTGCATAGGTATAGCTCAGTATATCCATATCGCCGGGGCTGCCGCCAATATTGCCTCTGTGGTTCATGGTCTGGATATTGCCTAAAGCATCGTAGCTGATATTACTGTTGGTATAATCGAAATTGTCTTTTACCCAATTATTCGGGCTGGCAATATTATTACGGTACTCGGCATGGGTCAGTCTGTTTACTTGATCATAGCTATAGCCATAAGCATGTTTCTGTGCATTATCATCGGTATTATAATAGTTCCAGGTAATCCCTGCAATATTGCCATTGTATAGTTTGCTGCCAAAGCCTTGGTCATAATGCAGGGTCTCATTAAAGTAGTTAATGTCCTGGTCTACAGGATTGCGTGCCTGGATATGTTTGAGCCAGCCCCGGATATTGTATTCCTGCAAAACATTGGCGATGGTGTATTGCTTGACAACGGGCTGTCCTAAATGGTTGTAATCGTAATAGGCGATGTTATAAGCGGTACCGTCATTGATGCTTTGCTGTATGTTCCAAACCTGGTCATTACCCCCAAAGCCGAGGTTGCGTTTGTATTTCTTATCGAGTTTAATACTGGTTAAGGCGGCATTGGCACCGGGAATGATCTTGGCATCGGGGTTCTGATGGTAGTTTACATTTTCATAAGCCATGCCCTGGAAAAAGTAAAGGTTGCTGTTGATCTCGGTACCGCCTTTCAGGTTGTTCTGCTGGCTTTGGATCATCCGGCCTTTGGCATCGTAATAGTTTACGGTGGTGATCCAATCATTGCCATTGGGGTTTTCCGGGTCCATGATCCTTAGTTTCGTTCCGGTCACCAGGCCTTTTACACTATTGCTGTTGATGGAGGGCACAATGGTGTTGTCATTTGTCGGGGGTGCCGGTACTTTGGAAGGATCGAAGCTAAAACCGCTTAACTGTGTATAGTTATCATAATAGGTATAACTCAGGATCGTGGCATCTGTTATATCGGATGGGTAGCTGTTGAACTGGCTATAATTGTTCAGGTAATATCCTGCTTCCGGTGCGGTATACCCGCTACTGTTGATCATAAGGTTCAGGTCTTCTCTGGAATTGGTGGTGTTCCATAATGCGGTTACGGTAGGCCGGTTCAGCGCATCATAGATCGTCATAAACCACTGTTCCCGGGCCCGCAGATTCCCGTCCTGGCTGAGTACGGGGCGGTCTCTTTTATCATAGACGATGTACTCTACGGCTTTTCCGGGAATTTTCTTTTCGGTCACCCTGCCGCGTGCATCATACACATAGCTGTAACACAGCTCGGCTAATTGCTCTTCTGTAGGTACGGTCCAGTTATGGTTATAATGGCTGATGGGCGGATAAATGTTTGGATTGCCCGGCTTCTGCTCTATCGTAAAGGAGCAGGAGGACGGTGGTAATACAAAACGCAATCTCCCTAAGTCATCATAAACATAAAAGGTATAGTGGTAATTGGCCGGGAACATCGCTGCCGGTGCACCGGCAGGATACAAACTGTTGATGAGCTGTTTTGCTAAGGTTCTTTTGATCACGACTCTGCCCAACTTGTCTTTGATCTCTTCGCTCACATGGCCGTCTTCGTCGGTCACTGTAGTGATATATAGGGTGCCGTTGGCATAGTTCTCTTTGTACTTTACCGTATTGTTGCCCGGCTCTACTATAAATCGTGGGAAACTCCCATTGACGATAATGGTCGGGATGGGGTTATTGATGGTACCGCTCATGTATTGCGGACTGGTATTGGTGCTGTATTGCATACTCGTACCGCGGTTACTGCCCACCCAGCTTTTACCGGGTGCCAGTTGTTTGGTAACGCGGTTTAAGGGAGAGTTATCATATTCTGTTTTGCTATAGGGCAATTCTCCCTGTGCTAGGGGGTAAAAGGTTTCGACGCGTGCTTTTGGGGAATAGTCGATCTGTCCACCGGAACTGACTTCTTGCTTGGCATTGGGCAGGTATTGGAGGGCTTCTCTTCCGGCGGCATCATAGATATGGTATTGCACCAGGTCATTGCCATCGGCATGGGCTCTTTTTTGTACGGTTTGTAAGGGACGACCCAGGCCGTCTACAAAATCGGTTACCTGACGGTGTTTAATATTATTGTTCTGTATGGTGGTGGGCGCATCGGGAATCCAGGTGCGCACATAGTTTTCTTCAGGGTAGAAGCAAAATTGTACAAACCGGGATAACTGCTGACCGGTGCAGGCGCGGTTACCGCAGCCGGAATATTAGTGGCCGGATCGGACACTTGCTGTGCACTGAGGGTATAGGTGCTACCCAACAGTAAACCATTAAGGAGGAGGATATATTTTGAGGACATGTGTGTAGGTTTTTAGTTGGTACTTTGGAATTGGTATTCATGGGTCTTTAAAAGATTACCATTCAGGTCTTTTACCCTGATCAGCCTGCCCAATGCATCATATTCGTAATAGGAAATATTGTTCTTATCGTCACATACGGAAGTGATCTGTGCTTTGCTATTGTAGGTGACGGTTTGCAGGGTGGCGGCGATGGGCATTAGCCGTAACTCATCTATAATACCGGTACCGGTTAATTGTAACTGGCTGTTTTGAAAATCATACTCGTAGAGTTTCCAGCCATTGATGGCAGGATTAGTGCTGCTGAGCAAGGTACCGTTAGCATAAACATTTGCAGCCCCTTGTGCCCAGAAGCTTACTCGGTAAGGTGTAGCGGTGTTCAGGCCACTTTTGGTGAGGCTGCCGCTACCCAGGTTACAGGCGCTCGTGCCGGTAAGGCCGCTGCTCTGGTAACTAATGCCGCTACCGGTCCAGGCATCGGTACTCGCGTTTTCAAAAGAAGTTGCCGATACCGTCGCTATATCTGCTCCGGCTACTACGGTGCTGATCTGGCCCAGTCTCGGGTTGTGATAGGTTTTGGAAAATAACTGATCATTGACGGTATAGCTGGTCGGGCTTCCGGCGCTATAGGATAATACGCCCAGGTCTTTGGTATAACGGCTGTCTTTATCTATTTGGGTACCATTAACGGTTGCCGGGCTGTAATCATCAATCGCATCGCTCAGTTTAAGGCTATAGATATTTTTGGGGGCACCGATCGGATTGCTGGCGACTTCCATATAATTACCGGCGGTCACCTTCTCTCCGTCCTCGTCCGAGGTGGTCTGGTATAATTCTAAAGGCACATTGTAGATGCGATTATCCTGAAGGCTTTTGATGCCTTGCAGTTCTCCGGATAAAGTACCGGTAGCCGGCAGGCTAAAATCACGGGCGTATTTAAAATTACTGATCTCTTTGGTACCATCGTTAAAAATGGTGGTAATGGTCGAAGGGGATTTTTGTTCGGGCGTATTATAGGTATAATTGGTGGTGGTGACCATTTCCTGTCCATTCAAATATTCTTTATTGACTTCCTGTGCCACTTGTACACTGGCGGATTTGATCTCGTATTTAATCAAGCGGATAAAATCAGAACCGGATGCCATTGCGTTGGTTGTTGTTTTAAAAGCATAAACACCATAACTGGATGTTGCAGCCGGAAAGCTGTTCGTATAATTCTTCTGTTGTTTGAGTACACCATTTTCATCGAAAGTCTTTGTACCGGCTAATTGTCCATTCTTATAGCTTTCAGACATAAAGAATGCGGGCAGCCCTTGGGGAACGACCATTGGCAAGCCTTGATTACGGTAGGTATTTACGATCTTACCATTAGCCGCACCGGTAATCTTTTTACTCACCTGACGATAGTAAATCGGAGAACCGATAACACCACCACTATTAACCAGATCATTAAATTGAAAAGTATAATAATCACTATACTGGATAATAGTAGGCCTAAGTGGATCGAGCGTCTCTTGCTCACATTTCATCGTCCATTCTTTGATCACATCCGGATATGAAAAAAGGATACCGCTGGAGTGCCCTGCACTGTCTGTTTCGTAGGTATAGGCTGTTGTTTGGGTCTTGTTACTATACTGGTCATAGTTCTCGATTGAAGCGATGCGCAAACCCGGGCCGATCTTGCTGTGGTTGTAGCCAATCACTTTATACTCTTTACTGTTCACCCTGACCATGGCAGTGGTACAGGTATCTTGTTGGATCGTACTTTCAAAATGATAGGTACCCGGATCCAATTCTATATCAAAATCCATTTCTTCTGCAAAAGATAAAATAGCACCGAAAGTTCCATTTTTGTATAGCACCGCACTTCCTGCGTAAGGACAAGGGCCTTGAGGGTTACCTGAAGAGCTATAATGGATAATGCTGGGGCTGAAAAAGCTGCTAAAGTGAAACCTGGTGGTCGTCGTAATCGTAAAAGGCGTCGTTATAGGTGTGGCATAATTAACGGTATTGGCATTAGTGGCATTGGTACGGCTAATCACTTGGTATACCGGTTCATTGACCCAATACCGGTTATTTTCAAAATTAAAATTGGTGTAACCACCTGTCGGGTAGGTGATTTTAGACAGGGTTCCGGCGATGGTTTCGGTTCCGGGCATACGGCTCTCGGAAGAATAATTATATTGAAATGTTGATGGGCCTCCATTACTACCTTGTAATAAAAGCTCTTCTTTTACAGGAAATTTAATGGCGCCAATCCTGTAATAACCCCATAGGTCCTGTAAGGTATCATTTCTTGCAGGTAAGGGAGTGCTGTTATAGTCAAAAGTGTATTCCCCGATGACCTGGTTATTGGAAGGGTCAAGTTGCTGTACTTTCTCCAATTTTAAGCGCTTGGCCGTATTGCCCATACCGGTAGCAGCGGTAAAATAATCAGTGGCCAGTAGGGTTTTCTGTACCAGGTTATTATTTTTATAGACACTGACATTATCCAATGCCTTAGTTCCCAATACATCTAAACGATTAGTTGTTGCCGCATTAAAATCGATCCGGGTATTTTCATAGTTGATGGATTTCAAACGTAAAGAAAGAATGCGCGAATAGGCATCTCTGCTTACCTGGGGAGATAAAGAGCAATAGCTGACCGCCCCCGGTTTGGCAATCGTTTTTTGAAAGTCCCAAATCTTATCTGTTTCCAACGTATCTACTTCATAGCTAAAGCTTACGGTAGATCCGGTTTTAGGATCGGAGATAGAACCCAAATACCAGGCGGTATTTACTGAAGCATCGTAAGTTGGAGCTGGAGATGGATTAGTAGTAGACAGGTTGTCCAGGTTTTTTTCAATCTTATTGAACAAATAGATCAGTCCATTATCATCGGTAACTTTAAAGGAGGTTAATTTACCGGGTAAGGGTAAACTGGCCTCCACTTTGATATCATCATTTGGAGTAAGGATGGCCTTCAGCTGCATCTCGTTGTTCTGCTGACCTTCGGGAAGTAATGTAAAGGTCCCCGACCTCCCGGCAAAGTTATAAGAGAACAGATCGGGCATAAAGTCATAACGGCCTTCGTCAATGGCCATTTTGAAATCCATAAAAGGGAGACCCTGTTGCTGGGCATCGTTAATTTCTATACCTGAAGTCACGTTATTAATGGTCTGGTAATTATAAAAGTAACCTGCATTACCGGCGCCAACAACGGCATCATCGGCCAAACCCTGTACGCGGCGAGTCACAACCCCACCCGCATCCAGCGAAAATCCAGCCCCTACCCAAGAGGTCTGCTCGCTTACTTTAATCCCCGAACCATGATAGGAAAGGCTAATAGGAAAGCTGATGTTGCCGACACTTACATTATATATAGGAATTTGGATATTGGGGGTACCAGTGCTTTCATTTACCGGGTACTCGCCATACTTGCCCAGCTCTGCCGCATTGGGCGATTGCGCCACTGCGGTCATGTTCTGTGTTAAGCTCTGGAAATAATTGTTCTGCTGCGCCGAAAGATGCCCCAAAGTCAATAGGGAAAAACAACTCAACAGGAAGGTGGTTTTAGTCATAGTATAGATTAAATATTAATGTGGTTATAAGTGTATTTCATTTTAGCATTTTATAATTTCCATCCCAACCTGATCATCCATGGCGAATTGATCCCTGATTTATCGCTCAGAAAGTTGTAGCCGATCAGGAAAGTACCTTGTGCTTTACTGTTGACTTTATAGCTTTTCATCACGCCTAAATAAGCGGCATCCTGTAACAAGCCCATAGCGGTTTTCAGGTTACTGCTGTTGCCATATTGCTCCTGTAGTTGCACGTAGGGACGATTATTGGGGCGCAGGCTCTTTTCGTAACCGCCTTGCAGGCTAATACCCCAGATAACTTTGTAATCTAAGTATACCCTGGCTGTAATTCCTTCATAACTGAGTTTGAGGTGCTGCCAGTCTTTACCCAAGCCCAGGCTGCCATCTAAGCCGACACCAAAGCTCAGTTTTGGGGTTTGCCGGTAAGCTGCGTTTATCCCCGTTTGCACCATTACGGGTTTTAAACCATCGGCCGAGGCTCTTTGACTTTGAAAGTTGTATTGCAGCTCCCAACGATGCCAGAAAGGAATACCTCTCATGGGATTTTTAAGTTCTTTTCCGGTACGCTTAAGGTTTTGTTTGCCCTCTTTAAGGCTGTTCTGCGTCTCTTTAACTAAGGCCTTATTTTCTTTTATCGTATTATTTACTTTCTTAACCTGGTTCAAGTGCTTATCGATTCCCAATTGCTTACTATATTCCTGTACCTGCTGCCCGGCCTGTTGTTGTAATTGATCCAGCTGATTGCCAAACTGCTGCTGCATGCCTGCAGCAACGCTGGCTTTGGTCTGAAAACCCATTTGTTGCAGTTCTTCTGCACTGATATTCGGATTATTCATCGCCGCCATATTATGGACGCCATTGGCCTTACTCAGGTATTCATTAAAACCTTCTATCCCCTGCAGGTAATCCAGCGCTTTTTGTTCGGCCTCATCAGGATCCTGTACGATCTGTTTCCAATAGCCTACCTGTTGCTGTCCATAACCAAAGGTTTGTTTCAGTTTAGCGGCCTTATCGGCAAGTGCTGTATTATTCAGGAGTTTTCCCAGATCGGTATTTCTTTGTTTAAGCCGGTTCTGAATATAGCTTTGTACATTCAGTTTTTGGTTAAGCTGCTCCAGTCCGGGTATATTGACGGCATTATTCGGTACCAACAGACCTGCCTTGTTTTGTATAAAATTCTGTATTTTCTTAAGACTATCCAGCGCTTTGCTAGGATATTTGGCTTGCGCCTGTTTCAAAAAAGTGGAATCTTTAAGGCTTTTGCCCAAACTATCGAAACTGAGGGAGCTTAATTTCCGGTAACGGGCATACAGCAGGGAATCGCTGCGCTGCAATTGGCGGGCCAACTGGTTTTCCTGTCTTTGCAGCCGCTTGAGTAAGCGGCGCTGGCTACGGCCGGCCTTCTTTTCGTATCGGGTATAATGCCCGGATTGTTTTTTAATATAAACCTTTGCAGCATGAACAATCTCGCTGCTGTCCGAAGCATAAATTAGGGTTTGATCCTGTGCCAGACTAGCGAAACAGGAGCTCATCAATAGAAGGACGATCAATAAAAAAGGATATTTCAAGGGCGCTAAAGAAAATTTCAGGCGAAAATATTACGTTAATTTTAATTATTTCCTAAAACGATCACATAAATAAAATAATATATATTATTACCTAATGATCAAATTTATTAATCTGTAAAAAGCACAAATAACAATATTATTTACATATATTTTACTGCAAATATTTTACTTATCTTTCTTAGGGCACTATCAGGCTTATATATTTATCGTTATAAATTCTTTAGTATAGATAGTAGCGGCTTCCTTTCCTGCAAAAAAAATCAGCAGCGAAAGGAGTCTTTCGCTGCTGATTGCTTTAATGCGGATCATGAGGTGCAGATGATCGTTTGTGTTGTTTTTGTTTTTAGCCTAGGTAATGTGTTTGTATAACTGATCGGGAGATAAACCCGTTATATTTAATAGAAAATGAGTTGGGCATATTCCTGGCAATTATTGGCCGGAATCCATCTTACCCTTATGTCGCTGCAACGCTCACATTGATACCCTAAACCCAGATAGCTATAGTTCAAGGGTAATGTACATGCGGGAGCAGGTTGCCCTACAACACCGGTCGTTGGGTTTTGACAAGCCGGAGAACCGCTATAGATCAGGGCACCGGTAATGCCTTTAGGAATTGGAGGATAGGATCCGGGTAAGGGGAAAAACGTTGTATTCGCGTAAGTTGCGGTACCACCGGGTGCCAAAGACATTATCCCGCTCTGATAATTGCGGCCACAGACACAGATCTCATCTCCGATAACACTATAAAAGACAGGACAATTGGTTTGGTTAACAACCCGCAGGGAATAAGCAGAGGGTGCTTGGGCAAATAAGGCACTGCTGCAAAGCAGCATCATTACAAATAAATATATTCTTTTCATAATCATTTCCAATTTTATAAACTCAAAAACCGGGAAAAACGTTTAGAAGGATAAAACATTTTTTTTGCAATAGCCACTTACAAGGCAAATGGTTTAAAACAAGTAAAGAGGGGCCTACTTTTTTCTAAAGGTTTTCGGATACATTCCTTTGATGTAAAATTCACAATATCAATAACTTATACAAAGGGGAAATCCCTTTTTTATAGAGAGCACAAAAAACTACTCTCTTATATGTGATTTAAAAAATACCCTAAAACATAATACTGGCATAAGCTGCAAAGGAAAAGAAGCCTATTTCTCAATTAAGTGTTTACTAAAAAAAAGCAGAACAAACAAAGGAATTCCTATATTTATTTAAGCAAAAAGGCGATCATTTTAAACAGTAAATGCCTAAAAATGAGTCAATTATATATAATATTGTCATCACAGTATAAGCAACCATTTTGTTCATCCTTTTGTCCGGCAACAGAAAAACCCACCGGAAATTATCCGGGGTCATAAACTCATTGACGGATACTTTCTGAAATATATTCATGTGCAGCAAGGGCTACCCCACCCTCTAGTAACTAATCGCTCAAAAAAAGACCATTATCAGCATCATCTTGAAGTAGTGTAAAAGGTCTTCCCTTTTTATTCAAGCAAAAAAAAATCGGGGTTTAAAACCCCGATCTCTCTTTTATTCAGAACTGTAATGAAACAGACTGAGTATAATTATTATTGTTTTGCAATCACTTGCGTACTGTTTTTCTGACCATTAATGGTTGTGGTTAAAAAGTAGGTACCGGCATTCAGCTGATCCAGTCCGTCCATTTTAACAAGATGATATCCTTTAGGAAGCGTTACCGTGCGTTGTGCAACCATACGGCCGGTTACGTCAGTAAGGCTCAGCTGTACCAAACCTTGCTCATTCATTGTTACTGTATTAGTAAACGCGGCATGAAAAGGATTAGGGTAAGCAACTGTCTGAACGGCTGCCGCTACATATTGGCTGGCATGTTTGCCACAATCAGCGTGAAACTGGGGAGGTGTTGAGCCACCGCCTCTAAACACAGGATTGTTCCATTTGTGGAAAGCATGATGTAGCAAATAGTTACTACTGCCGGAACTTTTTTCTGTGAAATAAGTCGCGTACAGGAAGTCCGGAGCTAATCCGCCCTGGCCGTCACTTATCTTACTGAATGCTATAGCAGAGACAGGGTAAGAAAATGAATTAAGAGAATTAGGCAAACGCATATAATCCGGAGCACTGATGAGTGATGTACCACTTTCTTTCATTTCCAGAGCAATGTATTGGGAGCCGATGCCACCCGTAGTATACCAACCCACAGTAATCTGTCCGGTAGTACCACCCGCACCACCATCACCGTAGTGTAAAGCAGGTGCCGTCGCTTTGTATCTGCGGTCTGTCGCGGCATTACCCAATGATCCGTTATTAACAATCACTGTTGCCGGAGCGCTTGCAGAATGATAATCCATATGGCGTACATAAATCCTGCTGCCATCGGTATAAGAATAAGCCCAGTTTTCTACATCATAGTGATCAGGACAATCCAGTACCAGATCGGAGATGGAGGCTGGTCCTGAATTTACATCTTCCACAAGAGCAGTCATGGTAGCGGTACTGCCAAAAGGAACAGCCAACAACACATTCCAGTCTAATACCGATTCAATGATCGTGCCGGTTGGTGGATTTTTATACACAAAATGTACATTAAGCGGTCCGGAGCTGTGGCTAAAAGCGACATCAGGACCTGAATATTTTTTGGTACCGGAAAGCGTGGTTATACCACTCCAGTTGCCTGCATTGCCCACCATGGTTTGGATACCGATACCGGGATAGTCCCAGGTGATGGCTACGCCATAAAGTTTATGGCTATCCATACGTATACGGCCATAAGTGGATGAGCTGGATAAGTTGATAGTGGTTCCCAGGGATAAAGGGCTACCAGGCGAACCGGTCATATTGTATATATCAAGATAGTGGCCCCCCATACTAAAACTATAGTAAGAAACCAGTACCACATAATCACTGATATTGCCGTCCCATACAATGCCTACGTTTATATCTGTGGCATCCGGGTACTGAAATGCACCTTGAGAGACGGTGCTGGTGGGGTTAGAAGGATTGGTGAAATGATAAATAAATTCACCGGCTGTACCAGGAAGGTTAGAATTCCAGGCAGAAAGGTAAAGGTCTGTCAAACCGAAGCCGGTATTAACATTTTTCATGGAGTAATTAGCGGTTCCGGTCGGTTTTTTGACCCCAAAAGGAGCATAAATGAATTCGCTGGCTAAAGGTGTGGTAAATACCTGTGCAGAAATTGTATCCGATCCGGCGATGAGTAGGGAAAGAGGAATGACCAACTTTTTTAGAGATTTTAACATGGGATAAATTGTTGATTAGTGAATAATATTTAAATAATCAATTGCCGATAGGTTATTAGCTATAAAACATGGATAATGGTACTTCCTTTTGAAGGCTATTATCCCGTTTTATCTACGGGCAAGCACCGATGTCTACCGGTTCGTCTACTTTGTAAAATACCTGCCTCCTTCCAGGTCGTTTTAGGATATATTTTGGTTAACAGAAGGTTAAATATAATTATCATTTTTTTTAATTCCAAATGATATGATTTATTTAAAATGTTATAAAAAACTTAAAACCAGTGAAATAGAAGTAAAAGTGAATCTAGGCATAGGATACCATCGGAAGAAAAAATTATCGCAGCTAAAACATGAGCATATAACAATGCTGATAACCGGAACATTTGCGGACACGGAGCAAGATTGGGCTTAGGAAGGCCCGGAATTGATCGGGGCGGGGTAAATATGGGGAGACATAAAACACTTTTATACGGCCTTGGGTTTCAGCCCCCGGAACAAACGCCTGCCCTACTTCCCATATCCATTAAAGTGCAATAACTTATTGTTTGGCAAATGCCAACCTGAAGGCTTTGGGGCTTTTACCGCGCTGGGTTTTAAAAAATTTATTAAGATGGCTTTCATCGGTGAAACCCAGCTCATCGGCGATTTCTGTAATACGCCTGTCGCTGTGTTTCAAGCGGTGTTCAATCAATGTGGTTTTATAATTATTGATAAATGATTGTAGGGTCTCGCCGCTATGTTTCTTAAAATATTTGCCCAGGTAATTTTCAGAGATGCCAAATGCTTTACAGATGCTTTCTGTACGGATTTTTTCAGGCTCATATATGTGGCACTGTATATAGTTGAGCATTTCAATAATACGCGCTTCTGAAGATTCATCAATATTCTGCGGCAGGTATTTGGCAATATTACGCGCCACCACCATAATCAATGTGTTGACCAATTGTCCGGTCAGTTCGCCATGGTACAGGTCTTTGTTTACTGCCTCGCGGATCAGCGCTTCTACCAGCGGACGTACAAGTGTTTTATCGCTTTGGTTTTTTAAGATACAGCCCGGCTTATGGTTGGCATTTTGCAGGATAAATTCCAGCCGCTGTATATTTTCCTGAGAAAATCCATTCCCTTTCAGGTAAATATTACGGAAACGCAGGAAGAAAAACCGTGTGGTACTGTCGATAGAGAACTGGCTGCAGTCCTGTGGTGTCAGCAAAAACATGTGGTTTTCGTAATACGAAAAACGATGCTGGTTAATGCAGTGCTGCCCGCTTCCGGACAAGATAAACACCAATTCGAAAAAATTCTTTTTACCCTGCAGTTCAGGAAATGTATCAAGGGTTTCGAAATGGATGTTATAAGGTTCGTATAAAAAATTGGGCTTCATACCGACAAAATTAATAGGAGCAAATATATACCTAATTAAAGCAATTTTATACTACACAACAGCCATTTAACGGTATATTTTTGCTTTATCAAATCAACAAAATACGATTAAGCATGAGAGCAATAATAGGCGCAACGATTTTAATACTGGCGGCAACACCCCTCAAGGCGCAACAAAAAGCGGACAAAATTTTTCATTATTCGACTATGGATGCGATGCGCAACGGCGTATATACCGGCGGGCTCAGTGTAAAAGAGGCAAAGCAAAAGGGCGATTTCGGCTTAGGCACCTTCCATCTGCTGGATGGGGAACTGATTGCCCTAAACGGAACCATTTACCGGGTGGCCACCGACGGCACTGTAGCGATAGCCAGTGATCAGCGCAGCATTCCTTTCGGTTCTTTTACCTTTTTCAAAGCAGACCATACTATAATATTAAAAGACATAAACACAATTGATGATTTACAAAAAGAGTTATTAAATCATCTGCCTTCTAAAAACCGTTTTTACGCCCTTAAAATTGAAGCTACTTTCAATAATATATCACTGGGAGGTGCGATCAAAACCCATGAATCGGATACTACCGGCATCGCTGCCTTTATGAAAAACAGACCGGTATATACCAAATCGAATGTCCGGGGCACCATCGTAGGCTTTTATAACCCGCCCTATATTAGCGGTATCGATCTGTCGCCTTTTCACTTTCATTTCCTTTCTACCGACAAAAACTTTGGCGGGCACTTAATGAACGGAAAGCTATCTTCTGCAACAATCACGGTTTACGCAGATGAAAAAGACAGCTATGAGCTGGCGCTGCCAAACACAGACAATGCGGGATACCGGCGACACTGGAAAACATCTGAAACAACCGCTACATACTAATTCTTAACCATACATTTTAATCTTTCACACAATGAAAAGGACAAAGAAATTCCTGCTTTTAACGGCTACAAGCCTACTCTTTAATCAGGCAAATGCACAAGAACGCATACTACAAACAGACTTTAGCAAAGGGAGCTGGGAACAAGTGGGCAAAGGCCTGCAGCGTAAATGGGTAACCGGTTCTGAAAGCACTTTTGCCCATTGGAAAATGGATAAAGGTGCTCACGTACCGCCACATCAGCACCCTAACGAGCAGGTCACTTATATTACCAGCGGCAGCGTAAAGGTGATTATGGATGGGAAAGATCATATTGTAAAAGCAGGGGGCGTACTCGTCATTCCTCCGAATACAACGCATGAATTTTTCTGCCTGGAAGATGGCACGGTAGACCTCGATTTTTTCGCCCCGGCCCGTAAAGATTGGATAGAAGGTACGGCCAATTATATTCCACAACAGCAACGTAGCATAGAAAAGGTCGCACAATTTGATGATGTACGGCCGGGCAACGTAGCGGTAAGTAAAGATGGACGTGTGTTTGCCACCATTCATCCACTAGGTAATCCTAAGCAGCAATTGGTAGAGATTATAAATGGCAAAGCCATTCCTTTCCCCTCGCTTGCCCTTCAAAAAAACGGAAATCCGGCCAGTGATAAAACCTTTGATACCCCTCTGGGTATAACCGTAGACGATAATAACCAACTGTGGATGATCGATATGGGATTGGAACTGGGAAAAACCCGCTTATGGCGTTTCGATTTAAAAAAGAATACTGTAGCAGAGACAATATACTTTTCTCCGGAAATCGCGCCTAAAGGAAGTTTTCTGCAGGATGTCGCTATTGATGCAAAAAGAGGATGGGCTTACCTGGCCGACATTACGAATCCGGGTATCATTACCTTGAATCTTAAAACAAAAAAGGCCCAAAGATTTAGCGGTCACGCAGCCTTGCAGGCAGAAGATGTGGATATGATGATTGGCGGACGGGTTATCAACTTTGGTGGCAAACCGGCACGTGTCGGCATCAATCCGATTACGCTTTCAGCAGATGGAGAAACGCTTTTCTTCGGCTCTATGAATGGTACTACCTGGTATAAAGTACCGGCAAAACTATTTCGTGAAAACGCCGATGAGCTTACGATTGGCAATGCCATACAAAAATTTGGCGACAAGCCTATCAGTGATGGGGTGGCAACAGATGCCCAAGGCAATCATTATATGACCAACCTGGGTGGCTATAGCATCAGCAAACTGGATGCAAAGGGCCAACTCAGTAATTGGGTAACGGACAGGGCTTTGAACTGGCCGGATAATATAGCATTATCTCCGGATGGATACCTGTATATTTCGGTTAACCAACTATACACGACGCCGGCCTTTACCGGTGGTACTGACCAGGGCAGACCACCCTATTTCATTTACCGTATCAAACTATAAAAAAGCGGTTACCGATCTCAAAGCCGCCGCTGAACCGTATATAAATAACATTTTAAAAATATTCTAATGAAAGCCATCGGATTTAAAACCTCTTTGCCCCTTACCGAAGCGGAAAGTTTCCTCGCATTTGAAAAAGATATTCCCAGCCCTTTGGGGCACGACCTGCTGGTAAAAATAGAAGCTATCGGCATCAATCCGGTAGATTTCAAGATTCGTCAAAATAGCTTGAAAAATCAGGTACTGGATAGCCCTAAAATAATCGGCTGGGATGCCGTGGGTACGGTAGCAGCAGTGGGCAACCAGGTTTCACTTTTCAAAATAGGCGATAAAGTTTTTTATGCAGGCGATATTAACAAAGATGGTTGCAACCAGGAATTCCAATTGGTTGATGAACGTATTGTGGGTTTTGCCCCTAGAAAGATAAGTGCCGCGGAAGCGGCTGCGATACCATTAACCGCACTTACTGCATTTGAATTATTATTTGACCGGATGCGGTTGCATCCGGAAAAGGACAAGGGCAAGTCAATCCTGATTATCGGGGGTGCAGGCGGTGTAGGCTCTATTGCCATCCAAATAGCTAAAAAGCTTTTGGGTTTAACCGTAATTGCTACGGCATCAAGACCGGAAAGTATGGCCTGGTGTACGACACAAGGTGCCGATTTTGTGGTAAACCATAAAAACCTGGTAACAGAAGTAAGGCAGAGGGGCCACGAAACGGTAGATTTCATACTGGATCTGGTTGATGTGAATCAGTATTGGGATGCTTTTGTACAGCTGATTAAACCACAGGGTAGCATCGGTAGCATCAGTGATCCGGTAGCACCGGTCAATCTTCGTCAGTTAAAGGGAAAGAGTGTCAGTTTCCATTGGGAGCTGATGTTTACCAGGAGTATGTTTCAAACGGATGATATGATCGGGCAGCATCATATACTGAATACTGTAGCGGAGCTTTTGGATAAGGGTATTCTACAAACCACGTTACAAAAAACCTTTAATGGGTTTAGCGTTGAGCATTTAAAAGCCGCGCACCATTTACAAGAGAGCGGCCAGACCATCGGAAAAACGGTTCTTGTATATTAATTTATCTGAAATCCGGATCTAGGCAACTATTTTTTCGTCCTTTTATGGCCACAAAAGGACGAAAAATGCTATCGCTGTGATGAAAACAATAAGTAATCTGTACAAAACAGATCGCTTAGGACCGGTATTATAAATCCGGCGTTAAGAAAATCATTGGCTCGGTCGATAAAGGCGTAAACCATTGTCTGAGCGCAGCGAGTTTGGTTTGCGACCGACCGACACCTTGATTTTTAGCCATGGATTTATATAGCCTTGATTTTTGGGCGCTACCTTTTGCATCAAGGCAAAAGGTAGCATAACGATAAATGAAAACCAAAAGAATAAAGAAAGTCTTTATTTCCTAAAAGCGGATACTCAATTAATTTTAATAGCGTCTTGATCCTGAAAATTAAAGGAAATGCAGCCAATAAGATTGATCGGAAGAAGACATATCGCAATCTTTCGCTATTGATCGGGCTGCTTCCTTTTACAGCATGCAAGCCCTGTGACGGAATATTTTATTGCTTTACAATTTTATAAGACTGACCGTTGACGAGTATAGTGTAAATACCTTGGGACAATTGTCCCATATGTAACTGCAGCTGTTTACCATAATGTCTTATACCCACCATTATGGTCACGTCTTTACCCTGTTCGTTAAAAACCCGGATTCTATCTGATGATATATCTGTTTGGGCTACGAGATAAACGAATTGTGTAACCGGGTTAGGATATACCTCCATCAAAGCTTGCGCACAATCAATATCATTTCTCAATACTTTGCTGTAGATCGATGCGCCGCCAATATAGTTAATCTTAATCCTAAAAAATCCGGCTCCGGGATAGGTGTAACTTTTTACAGTTCCATCCAGGATGGCCAGCGGACGCCATACTATGCCATCTTTACTATAGCCCAGTTCAATACCGGATACGATTTCCGCATCCGTTGCGATAGTCCAGTTCAAAACAGTATGGCAGTCTTTGGTCTGTACAGAGAAGTCTTTGACACTAATCGGAAGTGGCGAAGGTATAGACAATATAAGCTGTTCGGGAAAGCCATTTTTGGTATTAAAACGCAGCTCGGTAGTGGTATCTCCCGGCTGCAGAGAAACATTGGCATTGGCGGAGTCTATAGCCCATAGTCCCCTTAATACGATGGTTACCGTATCGGTCTGCGCCACACGATGTAAACGGGAAGCGACACCACTAATCTGTCCCCAGCTATAGGATTCATTAGCGGCCAGCAGGCCCAGGTTGGGGTTCGTAAGACTGACCTTTATCTTTTGCCCGCCATTCATTTTCCGGGTCATGATTATTGCAGGTTTATTGCTTTTAACAAACACGTCTGTGCTTGCCAGCGCGGCATTCTTCCACACGACATAGCAATAGGTAGAATCGGGCTTATGCAATACAATATGCGCCAGGCTATCCTGCTGTATTACAGAAAAGTAATTATTAAAATTTTGCAGGAAATCTGCAGTAGCTGCCCCACCCTGCACCTTTATACCATATTGATAGCTACCCACAGCCGGAGCGATTCCATGATCCAAATATGCTTTTGTAAAATTGCCGGTCAGTACAGACGTATTAGATTCATCCGGAGCAGACTGGCTCGCCCGGCTCAATACAACGGTATGGGCATTATAGCTGTTAGCCGGTACTACGTAGCCATTACCCATAGCATCAGTAGCCCACAGTCCGCCGCCATTCTGGCTAAAATTATAATTATTACCAGAAACGGTCGTTCCGTTTACCAGGCTGGTATTCGTACCGCTAATTGCATTCTGAAATAAGGTTGTATGAATTGGGTATGTGCCACCTATATCCTTAATATTGGATCCCAGGCAAAGGATCTGATCTCCAAAGAAGAAATATGTCTTCAATGCAGTCATACCGCTTGTAGAATTATAATCTTTATAGTCCATTGCAAAAATACCGGAGGACTGATCCAGATGGGCATGCGCCAGAAAATCCTTTCCGTTCATTTGGCGCATGGCAAAGTTTGCCATAGTCGCAAAGGGTACATCAGCTACCGTCGTACCGGGAAGGTGCGCCCAGTCCCAGCCGGCGAAGGAAAGGCCATTGCTGTCCGGGCTTACCGGATTGCCGTGGGTCAGTATTTCCAGGACGCCTGCAGCACCGTAGGCGCCCAGCCGGTTTTCGGCATCCCCATTTTCAAAATGCCAGATGATCTTGCTGGTGCCTTTTACGCTTATTTGCCAGCCATTGTATTTATGTATACTAAGCCCTGCATACGGGAACCCGAAATGCCCGTTTGTCAGCTCCGCTAATGGCGCGAGACCGGCATCCAGTACATTTACCATATCCTGTATGCCACCCATACTATGGATCATATTAATACTGAGCACATTACTTCTCTGCAGATTTGTATTAGCAGTAGGCGATAATGCCCAAAGCCTTACAAATTCACTACCTGCATCTGCATTGATGATGGGATCTGCCGCATACAAATAGGCTAAAGCAGGCCGGAGGATATTTAAGGATGAGGTATTTGTAGGGAACCGACCTGCTAATCCACGGGGCATGGTAAAATCGATACTGAATTTACGATAATTCATTACCGCTTTTTTAAGATTATCCTTCGCTACTGCACCCAACTGG
This sequence comes from Taibaiella sp. KBW10, assembly GCF_003852495.1. Taxonomy (GTDB): domain Bacteria; phylum Bacteroidota; class Bacteroidia; order Chitinophagales; family Chitinophagaceae; genus Edaphocola. The sequence continues at coordinate 616,036 of NZ_QAJI01000004.1, forward strand.
TAAGGGCTACCGGAAAGCATGAGGCAGAGGATGGACGCCTGATGCAAGGCATCTACCCCATAGGTATTGGCATAGGCACCGCGGTGGTGATAGGTTATAAAATCTGGCTTGATACAATCTGCCCAGCCATTACTAACTAATAGAGAATTATTGATAAAAGCCGAGAGATGATCCATATTGGCCAAACGGCTTGCAGCAGTATCATCCTGTGCCAGCACATAACAAAGACGCTGCTGTAGAGAGGCCCTGATCACATCGCTGTTGTAACCCGGATAAGTAAAATTAAAGTAAGGAAATTCCGGAGCGACAAATTTGGTAATCCCGTTTAGCGCGCCCATGTGGTGTACAAATTTCCCGGCAGCTTTTAGTTCCTCTTTCATCAAGAAAATAGCCGTGGCATAGGCAGAGGAGCGCAAAGCGATTCCGTGACTACTCGTAACTACTTCTTCGTTTCCTAAAATAAGGTCATACGCAAAATCGGTGGTATCGCTTACACCTTTGGCCGCTATGTAATCAAAGATCATAAGGATCGTATCCCTTAATGTAGTCCGGTTATAATCCGGATTAGGACTGGTCGCTCCCCCGGGTATGCTATAGAGCATCACCAGCCGGATCAGCTTTTGCTCGGTCAGCAAAAAGAATTGGTTTTTGTCCACAGTCTGGTCAAAATTCCATGGCGCTCCAGGATTGGCAAAATCAAAGGCGGAAAGATCCCTGGCCGCTATACCCGCATTACGAAAGCGGATATAGCGGTCATTGACAATAGTGTGGCCATAGTTCACACTAGTGCCGCTAAGCCAATTCCGGTACTTTACAGCAACACTATTAATTGCTGTATTTTGTGTATAACTTACTGTGGCCCATGCCATCAACAGGACTAATAATATAAATCGCTTCACAACATTGATTTTTAAGAAATTAAGCATTTCATCAATGGTAAAATTATATTGTTCTTCTTTAGCTACACATCACCCTAAAAGGTGAATTTTTACAAAAACAGATGCTTTATGTTTCATCAGTAGACCCAACACTTATAATAATTAGCGCAGGAATAAAATCACAATAAACCATTCCATCATTTGGGATGACCATAAAAGAATAGAAAATACCTACTTCATTAAGGCGATCGCCACCTATCATGAGTTCAATTGGTTTCTTGTATATTTATTTTGAGCCTTAAACGAGCCGGGTACACTGTACAACAATTGCAGCGCTAAGTACAAAATTATTATCGAAATGATGAAATCGGATAAGCACGGAACAGCTAAACACCGGATTACGGTAAGGTATACCTCGGCTTATTTTATTAGGGTCTGATCGATCTGCTTGGGATCCAGTGCTCCATCTATTTTCGTGTAAGTACCTGCAATGCTCGCTCCTCCGGAACAATAAAATTGCAAAGCCCCATCCGGTGTACCCGCTTCAGCACTTATCGTTATTGTGTTGCTCTGGAAAGTGTATACTACGGCTCCGGTTTGTAGTGCCGTTTTGTATATACCCTCAGCTGTTTTCACAGCTTTAGCATCCATCGTACAGGTAGCTTTTTTCTTATCGGCACGGGAGCGTATACGTATTTCAATTTCTTTTGGTCCCAAATAATGAACCGTAACGCCAACCCAGTCATAGCCCTTGTTGCGTGCTGCATAATCCTGCGAAACATAATTATCGTCTGGACGATGCGCATTACTGTCTTCCGCAACAACTGCAGGAATAGGATCAGACGGTTGGGGCAAGGGTTGTTGTACTCCGCTGCTGTCAAGACTATTGCAGGAAGCGCCGGAGAATAACATAAAAGCAATTGCTGTAAGCGTATTATATTTCATAAAGGGTTATTGCGTTTATTTATTATTATTACATTGCTGTGCCGCACTCATTCCACTCAGAGAAAGATCCATGGCCTTTTTAGCCTGCTTGCGTGTGTCTTTCAGCGCGGCGGCATCATATGCTTTCTTACCGAAGGTGTAAGCCTCCAAGGCATAGGTTTCTGCAAGCGGACAGTCACATTGGGGCGCATAAGATGCTGCTTGTTTGGCATAGTCCATACCTTTTTGGATAAATTTACGGGCAGCCTCAATTTCGCTGGCCTTACCGGCATCTTTAAATTTTAGGTAAGCCATTTCGGAATAGGTAACAACCATCATACAATTGCTACCTTCTGCCGCTTTAGCCTGAAGGAGGTTAAATGCCGGTAACATAAAAATGGCAATCGCAATGCCGGCAGTAAAGATTTTTTTTCGTTTCATAAAAAAGGTTTTAAATAATGAACAATTTAGAAGAGGAACAGAAATAATTAATCCAATTGCTTTCCGGTACATTGGTCCTTGTACACGATTACGTTGCCGAAGGTTACCTGACCATTTGCGTCTGTAACACTATATGCATGTATCCCCGATTCCAGTTCAAACCGGGCAGTTCCCTGTGTATTGTCACAATCCGGTATCGAAGGCCATTGCAGGAGAATTTGCTTGGCGTTACCCTCAATAGTTACATTCATCCAACCACCATGCGCTCCTATGTCATTCGTCCAGAAAGTAATCCTTCCTTTTCCATCGGGTTCCTGTTTGTCGCATGAATTGAGCAAAAAGGTAAGGCAAACAAGCAAAAATATAGTCCGTTTATTACGCATAATAGTGTATTAATGGTTTGTTATTATTAAAATTAATCAGAAATTATCAATATATATTTATTTTCTCATTAATAATATTTGCTTAATTCAGGTTTACACAGATGTAGTCCGCGCCGTTTCATAAATACGGCAACAAAAATTCCGCTAATATATATCGCTTCTTTTACCCCATAATGATGATATAAAAAATAGGCCGTTGATGGATAATCAACAGCCTATTTTTTATCTGGCAGCTACAAAGGCGGGGAACTGAATTCTTGTTGCTTAATGAGTCTGAGCCATTTTTGTTTAATTGATCAATAGAAGTAAAAATGATGCCGGAGAAATTAAATAGCCTGCTAAGGTTTCAGAAAAATGGCAGGGTCCACAGGTTCATTAATGCCAAATGTTGTATAGCTCAAGGTCATACCTGAAGGGGAATAATAAAAGGAAGATGCATATACAAAGCCCTCTGCCGTTTTCTTATAATCACCATAAGTTTCGATCTGCTTTGTAAACTTCCCTTCTATGGTTTTATGGATGGTTCTACGGCTTGCCAGAAAAGTATGGGCATCAATCAGCAGAAGCACTATGGTGCCACTTTTGCGCGTTATTTTCAGGCTATAATTATCCTTTCCATCAAGCATTTCTTTACCTAAGAGTTCTACTTTGTTACCTTTCGTGTTATACTCAAACAGATCGCCGGTCAAATCCAGTTCCTCAAGTCCTTCCCTTGCGACAATAGCATCAGCGTTTACCGGTCGTCTTTGCCCTCTTACAGGAAAAAGTGTCCAACAGCCCGTGATTGATGTCACCGTGATATTTGAACGACCCTGAATTTCCAAATCCATACGCATACCACTATTCTGAAGAAAAGATAGTTTAGCCGGAATAGTCATGCCTTGTGCCTGCATCAATCCCTCCCCTTTCATCGTCTTTATTGATCTTAACAGCTCGGCACCTCCCTGAGCATCTATGCATTTGCTTATGAGCTCATCGACGGTTACGATACCTGTGCTCTTCACTTCCTGTATATCCGTTTTTTCTGAGGCTATATTTTCTTGTTGTGCATATTGGTCGGCAGCAATTTTCTTGCCCAGCTTCAAAAGCGAAAACAGGCGCTCTAATTGCGTGAGCAATGTATTAAGGGCTGTGTTATCTTCTCTATCAAAAAAGAATTCCACATAATATTCCCTTATTGTACTGGTATATGTTTCGTTAGTGTAGCATTTTGTTTTTACGCCTTCCGGAAAAGTCATCCGTAAAACACCGGCTCTGCCCGGGTATTTTACCTGATATACTTCGGCCACTTTTGACAAATCTATTGGCTCTGTTTCGTATCGGAATTTTGTGCCTTTTAGTTTTTTGTTGATAATTTTGATCGCCTGCCCTGTACCGGATACAATTGCAAAATTGTTTTCCGGGAAATTTAATTCATAATTATTTTTCCCGTCATTATAAACCAAATTATTGGATCTGAGTTGAAATTGACTGATGGCTTTAGCTATAGAATCCACCTTCCCAAATGGAATTTGTGCTTTCAGGGTAAACCCTGTCAATAAAAGAATTGATAAAAAAATTATTCTGCTCATAATTGTTAGCTTGTTTTTCCCGGTATTTGTTTTTGATCGCTGAAAGCACAAAGGTCGGCTAAGCAACAATCATATAAAATACTCCAAAAGGGGTATTTATTGACCAAGGCGAAATGTAATTTCGGAATATACTATGTTCCCAGGTCAGGCAACACATTAAGCATACTTTATATATCCTTGTAAACACATCTACAAGTCGGCATTTTGGCGTTCAGCGAAAATATACCCCAAATAAAAAGCGATGATCAATATGATATTGACCATCGCTTTTTGAACGCTATTATAACTGTTAACGCTGTATTTTAACACTTCCCGGAGCACTACCGGCTTTGTTAAGCCTGTAGCTGAAAGAAAGCATCAGGTATCTTCCAATAGTATTTGATCTTTGCTCCATAAGATAGTTTAGCTGGCTGATTCGTTGAACCGCCTTGTTTTTATCCAACAGATCGAAAGCTCTGAGCGATATAGCACCGCGCTGATTGGCGAAAATATAGCGTGTAAGTTCTGCGCTTAAAACAGGTACGGTAACCGGCCGGTCAAAACTGCGCGCGGTATAATGGGTAATTGTTCCGGAAGTGGTGAAATTCCATTTTGCGGTAGGCCTGTACCCTATTTGTGCGAAACCGGAATAATTATAATACAGGTTATTCATTTCCCTATTGATCGAATAGCGGGAATCAGAAATATCAATACTTCCGCCCCATCTGAGATCCCATACATCACTATTGATATTGCTAAAACTCAGGTTCAGCGCATGAGACAAGGTATTGTTCTTATTGTTAACGGTATTTATCGGGCTAATACTTTGCCCTAAAGATTCAGTGATACCGGCCTGCAGATTAAGTCCTATACTGTTTATCGGCCGTGAGTAGTCGAGGGATAACTGTGACGATAGTTGATATGGTGTATTCACCAATTGTAATTGTTGTGCGAGATTCGCAAATACCTTCCGGCCATAGGCGATCTCATTTCGCGTATAGCTTCCTCTTAGTGATGCGGAAAATGAAGACATGTCGAACTGGTTAAACATAAAATACATGGCATTTGCCGTATGGTTATATTCCGGTTTTAACGACACATTTCCACTTGTGAGCATTAAGGGATTACTGTAATCGGTTACCGGCATCAATTGTGCTACATTTGGTGCATTAACCGAGGTATTGTAAGAAAAGGTTACGCGCTTTCCTTTTCCCAGCTCTCTTTCCAGAAAAGCAAAGGGAAGGAAGTAGCCATAATGTTTATTATACAACGCCTGCCCGTTCATAATAGGGTTCAGCCACAAATCTTTTCGTTGCAGGCCCAGATTCCAGCGTAATGTTTTTTTATTTCTTTTTAGTGTCAGGCCATTATTCAGGCTCAGTACCTTCCGGGAAAATGCAGGACTTAAAGAATCGATCTTAATTTCGGGCATAGCCAGCGGCCCTTGTTTACGATCGGTTTCCTCAGTTATTAATGCTGCGTTGGCAGACGGTTCCAGAAAATATCCTTTACCCAATGCACGTACTGCTGTCAGCGTCGCCGATGCATTGATATTCTTACCCAAAAAATGGCGGTATTGCTCATCCTTTATTTCCAGTGCCGGGTTTTGGTATACGGTTTTGTTACGCCAGTTATTTTTGCTGGTCTGGTTTTTATAGCCGCCTTCCAATATGGCTTTTAGTAGTGGCCACTTCCCTTTCCGTTTCTGAAGCCAGGTAAAATCGGCTCCAAACTCACGTTTACCACCTTTTGTATCCGCATCGTTATCCAGATAATTTTCCAAGATGGCATTTCTGTAATTTTCAGAAGAAGAGTTGCCATACTGTTTATTGCTGCCTAAAAGACCATAAAAATTAAAAGTCATGAAATGCGCGGAATCCACCTGTTGGCGCCACTTTACAGAGGCCCTGTTCACAAAGTTTTCATATTTATTTTTTCCTTTACTTTCTGTAGCGAAGCTACCCTCGGGAATAAAGTTTTTAGCACTACTGGATTGATCGAGCAATTTATCCATACCATTACCCATATAATTAAATGTAAGTCGGTTATGAGCATTCGGCTCGACCAGGTAATTGAGCGCCAATGCACCGGAATTGACCTTACCGGTCACGGGTTGGCCTACATCAATTGGTATCTCATCAGGATCAATCCTGATCTCACTACCGCCGCCGGTCAGCGATTTAAGCCCTCCGTTGAAATTAAAATAATCTTCCAGGCTAAATCCGAATTTATTGATATTATTGAGCATACCCATTGTGGCCAGCTGGCTTTTTGGGCGGAATTTAAATGCTTTTAAGGAAGCATCATATTGGCTCGGGATACCTGCACCCGCCTTTACTTCGCCAAAATAGCCGGCTTTCTTGCCATCCTTCAGCACCAGATTCAGCGTTTGCTCGCGCTCCCCATCATCAATCCCCGAAAATAAAGAGGCATCTGACTTTTTTTCAAAAGCCTGTACCATCTCCACTGCATCGGCAGGCAGATTTTTGGTCGCGACTTTAGGATCATCTCCAAAAAACTCCTTTCCATCAACCAGGATTTTATTTACCCGCTTGCCCATCGATTTTACATTACCGTCTTTATCTACCTCCATTCCGGGCATTTTCCGCAACAGATCCTCTACAACCGCATCGGGCTTCATTTTAAATGATCCGGCATTATACTCTAAAGTATCTCCTCTAAGGCGTATCGGTATTTTTTCGCCCGATACGATGACTTCATCCAGCACATTACCTTGTTCGTTAGACATCAGTATCTGGGAACCTAAATCTGTATTCAACTGCTCATTTACTTTTACCGGTTTGTACTCCGTGTAATAACCCATCAATGCCAGCTGCAGTAAATAGTCGCCATCCTTTACGGCGGTAAGGCTATACATCCCCTGTGCATTTGTAATTCCGAAAGATACTAAGGTGGAATCTTTTGGATCAAGCAGGGAGACCGAAACGCCTGCCAGCGGGGTCTGCACGCTATCGGCTACCTGGCCTTTAAGATGGTACTGGCCTGCGTATACAGCTCTTTGACACAGGCTAAAAAGCAGTATGAAGCTGCAAAAAATTGTTCTGAACATATGTGTAGCTTATCTTCCTTGAACCTTAAAAATAACATTGCCATTACCTCCAAACTGCTGCTGCATTTCGGCTATTTTCTTTTGCTCTATGGCTTCAAATTCTGTATCGGTTACTTTCTTGCCTTTCGTCGGCTCCTTTACCTTAGTGAGCATCTTCGCATCTATCGTATTTATGTCAACAGCCGTGATCTGCATCGTTTCGCCTATAGATAATTCCATAATCATACCGGGCAGACCGCTCTTGCCATTCGGACCGGAGGATACCGGGATTGCAGTCGTATACCAGGCCATCACTTGGTATTTTCCACTATCATCCATCATCGTGGCTTCCATACAGGGCATACCCAAAATCTTCTTTTGCCTTCCGGTTGCCTTCCATTTAGAGGCCGGAATGGATGTTCTTTGCACCAAAAACATTTTTCCCATCAGGTCTTTTTGTTCCGTCTGCTTCTGTAGTTTAAGATCTGTGTATATTTTTTCATCTGGCTCCTGGCTGACAATCCGAACCATTCCATTACCTTCTTTATACTCATCACTCTCTTCTCTTTTCATGTTACTATTTTCGTACAAAGTTGCTTCAGGAGTGAAATACAATACTTTCATCGATTTCTTTTCACTAGGAAGCATATCAGCAATGCCTGCAGGAAGATTGCTATTTTCAAGTTGTTTCTTATCAATAAACACTTTGCTTTCGTAGGTGATCATCCCTAAGGTTTGTTGGGCCATTGCGATACCGGTTAACAGCAAGAAAGGAAGGACTAATAACTTTTTCATTTTTTATTTGATTTTGTTTGTTATTGCAAAGCTATTTCCTGAAGCTGCGCGCCGGGGTTAACGCCCACCCAAATAAGGTTAAATAAGGTTAACTATTTTCGGGATTACTAAAAGCATTTAGTTTATTTGCAGATAAATAAGTCTATTAAAGTGTTGCACAATAGGAAACAGGCAGGTAAACTCAAATTAATCCGCTGGCTGATGCTGGCAAGCGAAATCTTGCTGCTTTTATTTTTGTGCACCTGGATCGTAAACCAATACAAAGAGGCAGAAACGCGACTCAGCAAGGATGTAGCAACTATATTTACGAAGGTTGAAAACAAAATTGCCGATAGTCTCCTAAACAATGAGATAACTATCCTACTTCAAGACAACCCTGTTGGATCAGACACGCTTCAGTTCAAAATCGCCGCCAGGGATACAGGGCTTATCGCCGGCCAGGCAGGTCATAAAGCCCTTAACCTGTCAACTGACCCTTCTTTTGTCGCGCATGCGACTACTAAACGGGACAGGGTCACCTCCGTACACACATACAGAATCGCCAAAAACGCCAAACCCTTACCGGATAATCCGGAAGATACGCGCAAAGTACTACGCCTGGCTTTACAACAGATCGTAAATGATATTGACCTGGATACCCTGCGGACGAAAACAGATACCTCACTGCTCAGGAAAACATTTACGACAGCAGTCCAGCAGCATTGGCCTAATATTGGCGTGCATTGGCATGCGGCAGGTCCTAATTCTTCAAGCTTCAGTTATAAACCAAAGGAGGTATCGCCTAGTTTAAACCTGACCGGTTATCAATTATATATCGTCAAAGCCATTGCTTCCCAAACTGCATTTGGCCTTGTCCTTCTTTTGCTGACAAGCCTTGCCTTTATTTTGGCTTATCGCAATGCGAAACAACAAACGCTGTTTTCGCAACAAAAAGATCATTTTATCAGTAACATTTCTCATGAACTCAAAACGCCGGTAGCGACCACTAAAGTGGCTATTGAAGCATTGAGCATGTATGATGCCCTTGAAGATCCTCAACGCTCTAAACGGTATTTAAGAATGGCCGGTTGGGAGATCAACCGCCTTGAACTCATGATCTCTAAAATAATGGATACGATGCAGGCGGCAAATGGTGTTTTGACATTGGCACAAAAACCCTTAATGTTACCCGCACTTGTACTCGAAATCACCCATTCATTACAACAGGTATTTATCGAACAAGCCATCCAATTACAATGGGATATAGAAGAGGAATCTTTATGGGTCATGGCAGATCATACGCATCTTACGGGCGCCTTGTATAATCTTATTGACAATGCCATAAAATACGGAAACAACCTTATTAAAATAAGTATCCAAAGGCAAGATGGAAGGGTATGCTTTACGATTGCTGATAATGGCCCGGGCATCCCTTCTGCCTATCAATCACGGGTTTTCGAGCAGTTTGTACGGATACCACAAGGAGATATCCATAATGTAAAAGGATATGGCTTAGGCTTATCCTATGCGCAGTATGTTGTCGCCGCCCACAAAGGCAGCTTAAAACTTAAACAGGTGCCCGGATGGGGCGCTGTATTCTGTATTTCACTCCCTGAATTGCATGAAAATGAACTATAAAGTACTCTATATTGAAGACGAAGAGCACCTGGCCAGTATTGTGAAAGAGACCCTTCAGATAAAAGGCTACAGCGTGCATCACCAAAAGGAAGGAACAAAAATCCTGGAGCTGATCACTTCTTTTCAACCGGATGTGTGCGTGCTGGATATTATGCTGCCTTATGTAGATGGATATAGTCTGGGCAGAACGATCAGACAGGTTTATCCCAAGCTGCCGATTATTTTTCTGACGGCAAAAAGCCAGACACAGGATATCGTCGACGGATTTTCTTCGGGAGGAACCGATTATATAAAAAAACCATTCAGCCTCGAAGAACTCATGGTGCGTATTGATAACCAGATATTAATTCAACACCGTACAAAAAGTAATGAAAAGAAAACCACTCAGCAGGAAATTAAAATCGGGCATTTTCGTTATGCACCGCACCTCATGAAGTTATTTGGCCCGACGGAAACCATAAAACTCTCGAACAGGGAAACTGAAATTCTGAATATTCTGTGTATGTCGCCCAACACACCGATAGACCGGCGGGAACTGATGAAAATGATTTGGGGCGATGATTCTTATTTTATCAGCCGTAACCTGGATGTCTATATACGCAGATTAAGGGAATACTTTAGCCCGGGAACCGGCGTGGAAATCATAACCCTGAAGGGTAAAGGATATAATTTTAGTGTATCTGACGAGGGCTTATAATATGGTTTTCTATGTAAGCCTCATAACAAGGAGCTTATTATAGGAGCTCCCCCTATCAGTAGATTTATCGCGATTTCTTAGGTTTAATTTTTTGTGCCATTTGCAAGGTATGTTTTAATGATTTTGTATTGGTCCAATCACCATGTCCAACAATAACAAACTTTGGCAGCGGGCATTTTTCCTGCACATTTCTGATGGTTGCCGCATAATCGTTCACATTTGCATCTCCTAAATAACCTAAATCATCGTCTTCAAAGCTTTTTATAAGGCAACCTCCATAAAGAATTTTCTCTTTCTCAAACCAAATAACAATATTGACCGCTGTGTGTCCTTGCCCGGGAAAATAAGTTTGAAAGGTATAGGAACCAATTGTAAAAGTCGTATCCTTATCCATCAGGAATTCGGCTCTTTTCATGCCCTGCAGCCTACTCAATTCATCAATTTGCTTTGTCGTGTAGGTTTTTATTCCCTGTTTTCTATAATATTCCAGTCCACCGGTTCGGTCTGAATGAAAATCTGTCGCAATACATAGTACTACATCTTTATTGTGTCTTCGTTTGATACTATCCAATAAAGGTTGAAATTGTGTGGTGTCCCAGGGGCTATCAAACATAACAACACCATCTTTAGTTACGAGATACATCCCGTTTGCGGGCACGCGGTCTCCTTTGTATAAATTAAATGTTGTATACACATAGAAGTCTCCCGTCAGGTGAACGATTTCCAAACGATTATCGGTCGTTTGTCCAAAAGTGTTTATAAAGAAAAACAAAGAAAATACTGTCATCATTATTGTCCGCATAATATGTCTATTTTATCCTTTTACGGTTACCGAAATTGATTTATGCAGGGGGCATATTTTTAAAAGCAAAAATCAATATTAATTACATTTTTTTCACATGTACCTTATCCAATCCATCCTAATAATACATGCAGCCCTGCTGCCCAACAGGGCTTTTATTATAGTGATTTTAATAATTGTTCAATTGTTGACTGCTTTTGGTTTAATATGATTAATTGGCTCTTATCGTTTAATAAAATCTTGTAGTTAAATTCCTTGTCCGCGTTAAACTTCCAATCTTTTAGCTCGATAAATTTCTTTTTTATAAGCTTTAGTTTTTCATTATTATTTTTTGATACAATGATCAGCTTAGTTAAAGGCGTTTTCTGCATTTTATCTATACTGTTTTCGTCAATTTGTGTGGCATTTTCTTCACTTGAACGATACCAGAACATTTTGCTCACTGTATTTAAATCTTCTTCATTTTCGGTAATGATATACCTGTATGTCATAATATTTTCAAGTTCATTGATCCAATTTGGGAAATTAGATTCATAAATTTTGATAAAATTATCAATAAAATTTCTATCAATTGGTTTTTTCTGTTCGATGTATTCAAGCACTAAAGGATATATCTTTCTTGCCATCAAGTCAATATAAGTATGATAATACCAATCATTTGCATCCTCCTTCCCATCTAATACTTTATATACATAGCCATTTCCTAATGCTGTGGCTAAAACTTCATTCATAAGTTGGTATGCATAATTGCTGCTTTTCGATTTGTTCTCTTTGAAATATTGGTCAATTTGCATTTTTACTTCAAGCGACTGTTCGTTGTAGATGATATGAAAAGTTTCGTGCAACATAACGCTGAATAAATCTTTATAATCACGCAAATTGGTTTGAATGGCACTAATGAAATTATTGTAAAATGCCTGCGCTGTAAACCCTTTAGCATTCGGTAATGGATAGAATGCTATTTCAAAAGGAATGGCCTTATCCCAACTGGCATTATAAAACGCCAATCCTGTCTCGAAAAAATGCGCCATGTTGTGGTCTGTTGAATATCTGGTAATCTCTGCTAATTGCTTTTCAAATTGCGCTTTATTGGGGTTGTAAATAAGTTCATTATAAATCGGTGTAAAAACAGAAATCATTTCTGCTAAATCATTTAGTGTCTTATTAGGAACAATTCCAACAGAACGAAGTTTAAAATCATTCAGATTTGTCGTCTCTATTAGATTTTTCTTCAAAATATCTCTCGTTTGCATGGGTGTTTTAGAACCATACGGAAACGCTTCAAATTGATAACTGTAATCAATGTTTAGCTTATCAAATTTTGAGCATATATCTTTATATTGCGCAATGTTATATTTTGATTTTTTAAATTCTGTTTTTAAAACATTTTCCGGATAATTGTCCGAAAGATTTTGCATGAAAACAAAAACCGCCAATTGCTCAGAATATTTTATGTTGAATGTTGTCTTTTGGCCAAATGCAAGGCTTGTCAAAAATAAAAAAGTCAGTAAAAGACTATGTTTCATAATATTCATTGCGGTTTGTGTCGATATATATCCTCGTTCAAATATACATAAGATTCTAATTTTTCAAATTGCCTACCTGCAGCATATCCTGAATAATTTCGCCTACCCTATTTCGGGATAAGCCGTTTCAAATTCTATGTTATAATATTCATTCCGCCCTTTTCAAGGGCAACAGAAGGGGCAAAAAGACTTCTGTAATTTAAAAACAAATATTAGCTGTAAAGGCTACACTGTTGTTATTCTTTTGAATTCGTAAATAGATTTTATTGCGTATCCGCTTTTAGAAAACATAGACTTAATTATTATTTTGGCTTCCGCTTATCACCAAAAATGACGGCCTATATCCGGATTTCATATAGATTTTATTGCAAGGCATGAATTCTTAAGTGATTTTACGGTCCGTAACACAGTCTATGATTATTAAGAAAATGATCTCCTACGCTTCCTAACAAGCTATCTTTCAGTAGACACGCTAAAGTCTTTCATTTTTGATTGGCAAAATACAGTATCGGCAAAAAAAGTTTTTTATAATATTTCCAAAAAAACGCTAAAAACAACTGTTAAATCTATTAACTTTGATCCAACAAAAAATTATGTTTATGAAAAAACAATTAGTCTTTCTGTAGTTATGCTGGCAGCAATCGCTACAATCAGTTCCTGTAGCAAAGCCATCGATTGTGTGCTGGAAGGCGCCACTACTTCTATCAGCGCGACAAAGGATGCAAGCAATGTAAAACAGTACACGTTTAAGCCCGGTTACTTAGGTTCCCATTCCGTTAGTACGGTAGATTGGGATTTCGGAGATGGACAAAAGACCACCACCACCGGAGTAGCTTCTGTAGTGCATACCTATGCCACGGCAGGTACAAAGCAGGTAAAAGCGACGATTAAAATTAAAAACAAAAATAAAACCTGTAGTGCAATGCCTCAAAAGGCTGTAGAGGTGCAATAAAGTATTTTAAAGACAATAGCACAACAAAAACGAATGCAATTTCTTATGGTCTACGCCTAAGTAATTGCATTCGTTTTTATTTTATGGCACTTTTAATATTAATTGAACATCCGCATATAGACCCTGATTTTGTCCGTCCTTTTGGGGCAACAAAAAGAGCGCAAAATGCCCGTTTTCATCAAGGCGGTGTTACCTTCTTTCTTTAAATTAGGATACTAAAGACAGCCCGTAAAATTGGCGTATTCACTCAGGGTTTCCATACGATTCAGTTGCCCCAGTAATTTGATTAGAAGATTAAGGTCTTCACTTACCGGAAAATATTTTTTCAAGGTTTCATCGTAGCGATAGGTCACCGTCAGGTCAAATTTTTCTGCGGTAAAAATTTTGATTTTCACCGGTACTTCATTAAGTGTCTGCAATTGCGTCAAGCGCTTTGTTGCGAGATCGATCGAAAGATATACCCTGCAGTCTTTTAAAAAAGAGGCTTCCACAGGAATCTCTGCGGGGAGCATCTTATAGCTTACAACCAACTCCTTTTCATTTTGCTTTTCTATTTTTAAAGTCGCCTCATCTAAACCTGTCGTCGGACGAATTGCTTGTCCATGCTCTTTTCTGAAGGTTTTTATTGCCCCCTTACCTGGTGTTTTACCATTTACGGTAAGTACCTCCCAGCGTTCATCACCGGTCTTTCCGGCATTATGATGAGCGACTACCACTTTGTCTTTAGCGGAGCTGCTTGTCGTAACTTTAAGGTCATAAGAACAACCTTCCGGATTTTGTTTTGATTGCTGATCCAATATATCAGGGTTAAGACCATGTGTGCTGAAGGCATCCAGTACAGCCTGCTTTTGCCCGAATGTGGTACCATAAATTGCCATGCAACTTAAAAAGAACAAAACGTATCTCATATTTCTAGGATTTTTCATACGAATATAAGGATTAAGTATTACGAATCAGGAGGCATGATTTAGCCCCACAAGTGAGTAATAATACTAAAATTAGATTACATTTGTGAGCACACTAAATTATATTTTATGAAACTAAAAAAATCTACTTTTATACTGCTGCTGTTATGCCTCTGTTTCAATGGCATAGCACAGAAGCCTGCCGCTACAGGCATTGTATATGTAATCCGGCCGATGAACTATACAGGATCCATAATAGCCTATAATATTTATGCCGATGATCAATTGGTGTGTAAATTAAAAAACCAAAGGTATTCGGTACATACCTTACCTGTAGGTAATCATACTTTTTCTATAAAGAATACCGGCCTGGGTAACCATAGTATGTCTAAACCTATTCCGATTACCGTTAAAGCCGATCAAGCCGTATATCTTGATGTGGTAGATGAAGGTCAACTTAACCTGAAAGAACTGACAGCACCGTCCGGGATCGAATCCCTTAAAAGCGTGGCAGAAATGAAGAATTGTCTGCCTAAACAGAAGACTAAATAGATAGGATCGGGAAAATACAGGAGCGACAATACGATCTCCTTCATTTGATTTCTTCAGCCTGTTAAAATTTACGTTTGTGAAACACCTCTTCCGGTATGCAATTTTATGCATCATTTTCATCCTGCATATTTCTACTCCTCGGCTCTACGGCCAGTCTGCAGATACCAATGCAACCACATACGATACCGCATCCGCCGCATTCCAACAGAAGGTAACGGATGCCGGTAACAAGGATCAGATGCGCAGTAAAAGCAGTTATGATGAAGGACGTACCAGTATAAAGCAAAACCAGATCATTAACACATTATTGCGAAAAGCGCAGACCGTAAAGATCTTTTTGGATACAGAACTGGATTTAAAAAAGTTTGAGAAGGATCTGGGTAGTGTAGCCGGTTATTTTAGCCTGGTACAGGATGGTATCATGGTGCATACCGGAACGGCACAAACAGACCGCAACCTTACCGTATCTGCGGTAATCCTGGATCAACTGATCAATGAAACCCAGAATAGAAAACAGCAACTGGATCAGTACACGGAGCGTTTGATCGGGTTTCGAAGTACGTTCGACTCCCTGCTCAGCAATCCGGTGATCTATACCTTTCCTAAGGATTCTGTCAAAATCGCACGCTATCTTTTCAAGCTAAAGGTTATGGCTAGTCAAGGCAATCCGACAGACAATGCCCTGAACTATGCGCTGGAACAGGCCCAAGAACTACAGAATAAAACAGACAGTACTTTATTCGTCCTGAAAATGGCTGACGAACAAATTGATCAATACAGAACGCAACTCAGTCAGCTCAATCTAAAGCGGGAGTTTCATAATATCTGGGATACCGTAGGATATAAACGGGATTTTTCCGAAATCGTCCGTTTCTCCCTGTCTAAAGAGCAAACAGCATTCGTGTTCTATATAGAAGACAATGTCTTCAGGCTATTTCTCTTGTTCCTGTTTACCATACTCGCGTGGCTGGGCATCCGTTCGCTCCGTAAACATCTTAACGCGCATGAAAGAACCAAAGAACTGGCGCACCTGCTCGTCATGAAAAGACCATTGGCCTCAGCAATACTTATTATCTTTAGTATATACCAGTTTGCCTTTATCAAAGCTCCTTTTATATTCAGTTTCAGTATATGGACCGTACAGACCGTAGCCCTGCTGCTGATCCTGCACCGGTTTATCACGCCGTTCTGGTTTCGTTTCTTGCTGGGTACGATTATCTTATTCCTGATGGCCTGCCTCGATAATTTCGTCTTGCAGGCATCCCGGCCGGAAAGATGGTTTATGCTGTTTCTGGCACTGGCAGGAGTCGTATTCTGCCTGTATTTCCTTATGGCCCGTAAGGAAAAAGATAAACTCAAAGAACAGTATGTGCTCGTCTATATGCGCTTCCTGATATTCATTGAATTGTTATCGGCATTGCTCAATATACTGGGACGGTATAATTTATCCAAAACCCTGCTTACCGCCGGATACACCGGGATGGTTATCGCCATTATGTTTACATGGACGGTACGCCTCATTAATGAATGCCTGAAAACGGCATCGGAACTATACCACCATCCGGAACGCAAATTACTATACCTGAATTTTAACCGGATAGGCCGCAAAGTGCCCCGTATACTATATTTCCTGCTGGCCATCGGTTGGTGTATTATTGTAGGTCGTAACTTTTACTTTTATAATAAAGTTTCTATTCATTTCTTTGAATTCCTGCATAAGCCACGCACCATAGGAGACTATACCTTTGCGGTTGATGGCTTGTTCCTGTTTGTCATTATCACAGCCTGTTCCCTATTGCTTTCCCGCTTGGTATCCCTTTTTGCTGCCGATCCCAATGCAGAGCATGCAAGTCTGCAAAACAGGGACGAAAATGCGGCCAAGGGCAGCTGGATATTACTGTCGCGTATCGCAATCATCACGCTGGGACTGTTTGTGGCTTTTGCCGCATCGGGCTTGCCGATCGATAAAATTACTATTGTATTAGGTGCACTTAGTGTCGGTGTGGGCCTTGGTCTTCAAAGCCTGGTCAGCAATCTGGTGAGCGGACTTATTATTGCGTTCGAGCGACCGGTGAATGTCGGAGACCAGATAGAGATCAATGGCAAATCAGGGATGATGAAGTCGATCGGTTTCCGCAGTAGCGTAGTACAGCTCAATGATGGTTCCTGCCTGGTCGTTCCTAACGGAGACCTGCTGAGTACCCACTTAGTCAATTGGTCTATATCGCACAACCGGCGTAAGCTTGCGATTACCGTAAATGTAGATTATGATTCTGATCTGGAACAGGTAAGCCGCTTACTGGTCGAAATTGCCCAGCAGGATGAACGGGTGCTGCAAACACCTCAAATACTTGCCGTAGCCAAGCAATTCGGAACACAAGCGATATTATTCGATTTAGTATTCTGGATTAATAACCAGTCTGATGCCCTGTCCGTATCCGGCAGTGTCATTACCCGTATTCATACTGTCTTTAAAGAAAAAAACATCATTATCCCCCATCCACAGCACATAAATTTGCAGTTTGGCGACGAAACGAAGGACAATAGTGCTTCCGGTAAAATCTCATAAAGCGATCATACTTTATCGTTGGAAGTAATATATTTATCGTAGCGGGTGCAATTTCCTACTTGATCCTTAGGACATTTTGCAACTCATCAAAGGGAGCAAGGCCATAGAGACCTTTAAAGTGTTTCCTACTAAAGGTTTCAACAGATGAATACTAGTTGTCTTAACCACCTATTTAAAATAAAAATATGAAAAAAACATTCCTCCTTGTCTCTTTCCTAGCCTACATATTAATTAGTTCAGCGCAAACAAATCAAAGAAAATTTCCTACAGACAATCTGTTAAAAACGGAATTAGATTCCCTGGTAGATCAGTCCGTTTCCACATTTATGAATAATAGTTCGAGGGTTGGCCTTTCAATAGGCATTATTAAAAACGGAAAACAATATATCTATAATTATGGCTCCACACAAAAGGAGCAATCCGTATTGCCAACGGGTAATACCGTGTATGAACTGGCATCCATTACAAAAACATTTGGTGCCACTTTGCTTGCACAAGCAGTTCTCGATAAAAAGGTAACGCTTAATGATGATATACGCCAGTACCTGAAGGAAGCCTATCCTAATTTAAATTACAAAGGTACTCCTGTCACCTTACTTAATCTGGTTAACCTCACCTCCGGCTTACCCAATTGGATGCCCGATAAAGACATCTTCGGAACGGCAGATCCGGATTCCATTCCCTATATTTTAGATGCTGTTCACCAAAGATATAGCAGACAAGATTTTTACCGCGACCTGCATGAGGTAACACTAAAAGCCGAACCGGGAACTGTGGCTCGCCACTGTAATACTGCGGCTCAATTGCTCGGCTATATTATGGAAGGCGTCTATAAAGATTCTTACGAAAAACTGTTGAAAATACATTTTACCGATCCACTCAAAATGAAAAATACATTCCTGATCAAACCCGGAAAATACCCGGCATTAATGGCAAAGGGTTATGATGGAAAAGGACGCCTGATGCCGGTTATTGATTGGGAAGATTTGCAAGTAGCCGCAAGTATCGCCTCTTCAAGTTCCGATATGTTGAAGTATATGGCCTTTCAGTTGAATGAAACGAATCCTGCAGTAAAGCTAAGTCATCAGCCCACTTTCGGAAAATTGGAGGAGGGCGCTATTGCATTGAATTGGAAAGTACGAAAAACAGAAGATTCCAAGCGGAGCATCTCACACACAGGAGGTAGCTTAGGATTTAGCAGTTATATGGTCTTGTACCCGGAGTCAAATTCGGGCATTGTCCTGCTCTCCAACGAAGTCGATCAGGATACACAAAATGAACTGATTGCCCTGGCCAATAAAATTTTAAAACCCTAAACAAGATTAAACTTTCTCCTTAATAATATAAACTAAATTCATTTTTCAATCGGGATGGGCACTGATACTGTCAGGCCCTTTAGTGCATGAATTAGCCGGCTTTTTATTAGAAAATCCGGCTAATTCATATAGCATATTACGGTCGCCATAAAAACAGGTGAATATATGGTGTAAACAGTAGATGAACAGTGCTAGAGTTCAAGCTGTGATACAACTTCCTTGTTTATGCCGTTTCGTTATTTCCCTGGTCAAAATCAACCATCCATTCAATACCGAATTTGTCTCTGAACATCGCAAAATAGGAACCCCAGGGACTGTCTCCAATAGGTACTTCAACAGCACCACCTGCAGAAAGTCCGCTAAATATTTTGTCGGCCTCTTCACGGCTCTCCGCAGTAACAGATATCTTAGACCTGTTTTCGTTTTCATTTACGGGTCCCATACTTTCCGGAACATCATTGCCCATCAAAACATTTTTACCAATTGGCAAGGCAATATGCATGATTTTATCTGCATCATTTTCCGCTATGGGATGTTCCGGGCTTGAGATATCCTTGAGGCGTACAATTTTTGTAAACGCACCACCAAATACCGATTTGTAAAAGTTGAATGCTTCTTCTGCATTCCCGTTAAAATTAATGTGCATGTTGATCAGTGCCATAATTTATATTTTTAAGTTATTTCTTGTTTGTTATGCCAAATGGATTAGGGTAACCAATCGCTGTAAATGGACATTTAATTTCTGACAGCCGTCTTTAAAACAGCCAACCGAAGCCCTCCGATTACATTTCGCCGGCAGCTAGGCATCTTGCAACAATGTACGTATTTATTAGGCTTTACCATCGACATTCCGGCTCTATAAAATTACGGATAATGAAGATAAGAACAAAAGCTTAATAGAATTTCGCCAGTACAATCCGCCGCCGACAGTATACAAAAAGATTGGGATTAATCCGGCTGTGGCTAAAGCCAATCTACAGTCAGCGTATAATGTCCTTTAAGGGATCTTCCTTCCAATATCAATAAAAAATGGCACAAGGATAATATTCTGTTTTCATTAGTAAATGTCATCATTAGTATAGTGTCTAAATGGTCAATGCACTATTATATCAGCGAGACCGGTACATCCGGATAATCGTTTGTAAGTTTCAGGTAGATGGCCGTTACAAAATGATCATTTCCTTTAACGGTTCTATCGAAAGTACCTTCGCTTGTTTCTATCTTAAATAAATACATACGTCCCTTATAATACCCTTTCCGGATACTAACACTGGAAAGGGTATCGAAATAAAATTTTTTGGATCGGGCAATAATCGAATGTTGAAACTCAAAATAATCATCGTTTATAATGATCGGAGGGAAATATTTATTAAAAAAATTAGATTTTTCATTCAGCTTGTTTAGGGATTCAAATGATCGATCGGATAGTTCGGATATCTTTGATTTATTCCTATTAAAATGAATATTAAGAAGTACACAGGGCACAATCGCCAGCAAGGGCACGGCAACAATCTCAATAAGGATAAACAAATAAAAATCATGAATACGTCCTCTGTAACCCTCTATGCCAATAACCGCTATGGGTATAGCAACGGCATTTTTGTATAAACGAATACCAATGATTGTCATTAAGGCAATAATAAATCCAAATATAAGCCCCCAACATAATAATTTTCTTTTGTGTAGTGCAGATAAAAAAATGACTTTATCAGCTCGAATGTCTGTTTCATTTAGGATCATATCTCAAAAGCATGTTTTTAATAGCGTCCAAGTCTGGCTATACTGCAGATCGATCAAATTGTCCGCAATCATTTACACCCGAATACGCTACTAATTTAAAGTCAATTAAAATGATTACGATCATTCCCCGAATTATTTTTTGAAAAGTAAAAAGATCTCCCTCTTTTTATAATAGTCTAGCAATTCAAGTCAGAAAAGTTCATTCAAATATATAGCTCCTCAATGGCTATTTTCATTTCCCTTTTAAGTTGCTTTAAGAGGATTGTAAAACATCATACTACTAAAAGACAAAGCCTTTTTTACTTTTATGATTACAAATCATTCATTATAGATGCGAAACAATGTTAAATACTAATAGTCAATCATTTATATGGGTAAATTTTAGAATAAAAAAATAATTTATTCAGAAAAAATGAAATAATTTTGCATCACCTTCAAACCTTTTACCTAAGAAAAAGCTTATCAATTTTGATTAAGTGAGTAATTATTTCCATCCTATTTATACTTGAACAATCACATGATTTTCATGTATTGCATCGTTTTGCAAACCATGAAAATTAAAGTTGTAGTAACATACAATAACTGTTCTGTGCATGCTATGATCGCACAGCTGTAGTTTTTGTTATGTACTGTCTCTTTGGTTTGTGCCCGTCATTTTCATTTATGAGCTGACCGGGCAAGTATATACTTATGCCTATACCAAGCGAAGACAATATCCAGCATACGTTTTGATATCTATTGAATGAGTCAATAGTATAAAATAAACGGATGTGCTAGTTAGGATAATACATGTTTATGTATTTCCGATTAAAGATACACAAAATATGTACTTAATATAATTTTTAATTTTTATCACAAAGAAATGAAGAGAGCAATTTTCTATTCGTATTTCAGTGCCTCGCTGCTACTTGCAGGTACTTTTATACTGAGTGTACCTCAGACCGCTACAGCACAAGCCCCGACCTCCCTGAGTTATCCGGCAACAAATGTATTTATTGCCAATGTCAGCAATGTATACCTGGCACCCAACCTTGCAGGAAATGCAGCCAGCTATACGATTTCCCCGGCCTTGCCAAGCGGACTATCGTTTAATACCAATACTGGGGTAATCAGCGGAATGCCTTTAGCAGCGAGCGCAGCCACAACGTATACCATTACTGCGATCGGTACGCCGGCTACGCAAACAACGTCGACGACAACGAGCATTCAGGTAACAAACAACTTTTTTGATAACTCCTACTCCGTAATCAGTTTTGGAGGCACGGGTGTTACCATGCTTAATGGTACTACCGGAGCCGCTATTACCAACTCATCGACTCCTGGTACGGGTACTGCAGCAAATGATGTAGTCGTATATCGCAATATCGCTAACCTAAGCGGCCAGTCTATCGACTGTATCGTAAAAACGGTTTCGGTAACTTCCGGAACAACCTTTAGTGCCTACGATCAGGACGCGGCCTCCGGACAAAACTATAACAGTAATGATGCTAAATTTTTCTCTCCTCAGGTATCTTTCCCGAATACAGGCGGTAGCATCCTCTATAACTTCCAATTTATCCTTGGCGGTACTTATACCACCGGTACAAAATCAGGACGAAATGTAACCCTGCAAAATGTAAAGATCAACACTTACGATATTGATGGTAACGGTACCACAAACTCTAATCAGTATAATGAATTCGGTGGTTTCTCAACTAGTGAAGTAGGCAGTGCAACCACATTAGAAGCACCTGTTTATAATACAGCTACCGGACTTACCACGTACCGGTCTTCTATCAGTACAAACTCTGTTGTAGTAACTGCAGATCCTACCCGTGCACGTGTTACGTACAATAACATCAGTGATTTCAGTATCCGTGTAGGTGGATTAGGTACTGCTTATTTCTTCGTAGATTTTAGTGCAGGACCGGCATTCGCCACGGCTGTATCTACAGATGTTCCGAGTGTAGACCTTAATACCGGTGTGATCGGTGTCGGCAATGCCGCCGGAGGCTGTGGTACAAACCTGAGCTTCACTCCAACCGGACAAACTAATATTACCGCTACTACAAACCTGACAAGATTACAAGTAAGTTTCCCTACTGCTGAGATTACGGATGGGGCTAATGAGCGCCTTATTGTAAACCAGGCCACGAGCGGTGGAACAATTCTTTTAAATACTGACCCATCCGGCTCTGTGGTATTAGGTGGTAATACCTATGCCGTTTCTGGATCTACTTCCAGTGATAATATACGCACGATTGTATTCCAGAAAGCGAACTTCACACTGGCTCAGGCGGAAGCATTATTAGACGCCTTACAGTATAATAATAATGCCGCTACACCCACTTCCGGAGCACGTAACTTTACGGTGAATGTACGTAATGACGCATTCCAAAGTCCTAATGCTGTGATGACCGCTACCCTGAACTGTGTGTCCATCAGCGGTAATGTATTTCATGATGTAAATGGTTTAGTAGACAATACGGTTAATGCCAGCGGTACTGCAGGCCAGTTTGCTGCAAACAGCCTTTATGTTGTGCGGGTGAACCCAACCAATAACCAGGTGATCGATGCGAAACCAATCGCAGCGGGTGGCGCGTATTCTTTCGGTACCGTAAGCCCCGGAACATACAACCTGTACGTTAGCACGACTAACCCAAGCGCAGGTACCAGCTTTACAACTGCAACATTCCCTCCTACTTATATTGCCACCGGTGAAAACCTCGGTGCAGGAGCAGGTAATGACCGTCTGGTAGATGGTAAACTGATTGTAACGATCGGTTCTCAAAATGTAACGAACGCCAATTTTGGTTTACAGATTCCTCCCACAACAACCAACAGTACCATTAATAATATTAATAATCCCGGTGGTTATAATGATTACACAGTACCGCAAAATACATTTGCCGCAACAGATGTTGACGGAACAGTAGACAGCATTGTGATCAACAGTTTCCCAACCGGTGCGAATTATATCAAAATAGGAGCAGTTGTATATACCAATGGCGGCACTTGTCCTCCACAGGTATCCAGCTGTACGCCTTGGCCTGGTACCGTTGTGGTTCCTTTCGCCTCAGGAAATCCAAGTACTGCTATTTCTGTAGATCCGTCAATTGAAGGCAATACTTCTGTAGTGATCAATTTCTCTGCATGGGATAATGGCCGCAGCCTGAGCAATGCAAGTAATGTAACCTTAAACTTTATCGGCAACAACAGCTACAGCCTGAGCGGTAATGTATGGAATGACATTAATGGTAACGGCCTGAGAGGTGCTGACGAGAACTTAGTAGCTCCGGTAGATGCCTCACAAAATCTTTATGCCTTACTGATCCAGCAGAACCGTACTTATTCCGGCGTACCTACTATCTTCGCTTCAACGGTAATCAATAGCGCAACCGGATACAGCTTTAGCAATGTACCTGCAGGAAATGATTATGTTATCCGCATTGTAGCCCGCGCTGTAGAACCGGAAAAAGGTGCTGCTGCAAGTACCGTGAGTGCCAATCTGGCGACAAACTGGACAGGCGTAAGCACTAATGCCGATGGTACGGTTACTAATAACTTGAACACTAATGACCTGAGTATTGCGATCGCTGCTTTAAGCGCGTCTAAAATAAATCAGAATTTCGGTATCGAGCGTTTACCGACTGCTACGAATGTAAACACAACTATTGCTGCTCCCGGAATAGGTACTTTGTTAACCTTAAACGGATCTAACAGTGCTTTACCGGTACCACCGGCTACGGATCCTGAAGATGGAACATTAGGCTCGGGAAGTACATTTGTTGTGGTTAGCTTACCGCAATACACAACCTTAAAATATAATGGTGTAGCAGCTACTCCAGGTCAACGTATCACGAACTTCAACCCTTCTTTGTTACAAATCCAAACCACTGCTAGCACGGTAGGAAAAACAGGAACTTCATTCCGCTTTAACTATCAGGATGCTGCCGGTATTGCTAATCCGACCGCTGCTACTTATACGATCACCTGGAATACACCACTTCCGGTGCAGTTAGGAGCATTTACTGCCCTGAAAACCGGTGAAAACGTAAGCCTGAGCTGGGATACTTATACCGAAATACAAAATAGCGGTTTCTCTGTAGAACGTAGTGAAGATGCCCGTAACTGGAAAACTTTAGGCTTTGTTGCTTCTGCTGCAGAAAATGGCAACAGCAATGCTAAATTGTCCTATTACTTCAATGATGCAACACCTTTAACCGGTGCAGGTTATTACCGTCTGAAACAAATAGACAGAAATCAGAACTTTGCCTATAGTGAAGTCAAAAAAGTGTTGTTCACTACCGATTTGGCTATCAGCATTTATCCTAACCCGGCAACGGATCATGTATCCCTTACCATTAATGACTGGAGTAAAGTAACAGAAGTAAGCGTTACCGATATCCAAGGGAAAATATTGATCCGCACTACAGATGCAAGCAAAGGATTATCCTTAGTAAATCTCGCTAAAGGTAATTATATACTGCAGGTAAAAGAAGTGAACGGACAAGTATCAAGCTTCAAATTTGTGAAATCTTAATACCCCCCCTTTATCCAATATAAATTAAAAAGATGTTGCTACTTAACCGTAGCAACATCTTTTTTTTATGCTCCTGTCCAAACAATACAGGAGGTATACTGCACAGAAACACTAATATTTTTACCATATTTTTAAATACTGCAAATCACTATCCACAGAAAAATAGGCGTACATTCAGTCAGACAACAGGGTTGTAAACCAACCCATTCGATACTGAAAAATATGCTGCAATTCACAACAAAAGGTATATTATGTGTTCCCGGTGGTTTTTATATTGATCCCTGGAAACCGGTCGATCTGGCCGTTATTACACATGGACACGCCGACCATGCCCGCTGGGGTATGAAAAAGTATCTCTGCCATGAGCATACCGTACCCATTTTACAAAGCCGTATCGGTAAGGATATTGCAGTACAAGGTATAGGATATCATCAACCGGTAACGGTTAATGGCGTGCAGATTTCCTTACACCCTGCCGGGCATATCATCGGTTCGGCACAGGTAAGACTGGAGTACAAGGGCTATGTAGTGGTGATCTCCGGAGATTATAAGCTTCAGGATGATGGCTTGTCTACCCCCTTCGAAGCTGTACGCTGTCATGAGTTTGTAACGGAAAGCACCTTTGGCCTGCCCATTTATAACTGGGCGAGCGTCGCCGTTCAAAATGAACAATTACAACAATGGGTAAGCAGCAATCAGGCTAATGGTAAAACCTCTGTTTTTATAGGTTATTCCTTGGGCAAAGCACAAAGAATTATGAAGGCGCTGGAAGGCATTGGCCCGCTCCAGGTACATTACTCCATAGCCGTGTTGAACCAGGCTTATGAAAGTGTAGGCATACGATTACCTGCTTATGAAACAGCAGACCTTAAAGAAGACCCCAAACACCTGGATAAGGGTATTGTGATCCTGCCGCCGTCCCTGCTTGATTCCCAGCTCATCCGCAAAATACCCAATATGGCCCATGCCATCTGCTCCGGGTGGATGCAGGTACGTGGTGCCAGGCGCTGGCGTAGTGCCGATGCCGGATTTGCCATCAGCGATCATGCCGATTGGGGCGGACTGCTGGAAGCCATCAATGCTACGGGTGCACAAAAAGTATATGTCACCCATGGACAGACAGCTGTGTTTACCCGCTATCTGAACGAAACCGGGATTGAAGCAGAAGAAGTACTTACGAAATTCGGTGCAGAAGAGGAGCCGGAAGAAACTGTTTAAATTGAAAAGAGATGAAAGCCTTTGCAACCCTTATTAACGCGCTGGACAGTACCAATAAAACCAATCAGAAGCTGGAGGCCATCCATCATTTCCTGGCAGTAGCTGAGGATCGGGATAAGCTGTGGCTTTTGGCACTCTTTACCGGCAAGCGGCCCAAAAGAAATGTAAATACGGCACTCATGAAGCAATGGGCGATCGCCATTGCCGGCATCCCGGAATGGCTTTTCCTCGAGTCCTATGCTGCAGTAGGCGATCTGGGTGAAACCATTTCCCTGATATTGCCCGAACCGGTACAGTATACCGAACATTCTTTATGGGAATGGATGCAAAAAATACAGGAGCTGAAATCTTTTACAGAAGAGGAAAAGAAAACATTTGTGACGGGTGCCTGGCATAGCCTGCCTCATACAGAGCGCTTTATCTTTAATAAATTACTGGGAGGCAGCTTCCGTCTCGGGGTCTCGGCACAAACCCTGATCAATGCTCTGGCTAAATATTATACCATAGAGGCCAATGCTGTAGCACACAGCATTATGGGCGACTGGAAAATGGAAGAAGTAAGCTTCGACGCACTGGTTCAGGGCCATTATACCGATACGCAACTGTCTAAACCTTATCCTTTCTGTCTGGCCTATCCCCTGGAAAAAGAACCGGAAACATTAGGCCCTTTAACCGAATGGCAGATAGAGTATAAATGGGATGGCATACGCGGACAACTGATCAAGCGAAATGAAGAAGTATTTATCTGGTCGCGGGGAGAAGAGTTGGTTACAGAACAGTTTCCCGAAATAAAAGAAGCCCTGATGCAATGGGAGGGCAATTTTGTTCTGGACGGAGAATTATTAGTGTACAAAGACCAACAGGTACTTAATTTTAGTGAATTACAAAAACGGCTTAACCGCAAAACCCTGAGTCCGAAAATGAGGCAAGACCTGCCGGTCGCCTGCTTTGTCTACGACCTTCTGGAATGGGAAGGAATGGATTTTCGCGCAAAGCCGATCATAGAAAGAAGAGCCTTTCTGGAACAATGCTTCCACAAAAACCCCTCGACTTCGCTGCTTTTGTGTGAAACAATCACCGCTACTAACTGGGAAGAGATCGCTGTGATACGTGCTGCGGCACGGTCGGTAAATAGTGAAGGACTGATGCTGAAACATAAGCATTCCCCCTATCATACCGGGAGAAAAAAGGGGGACTGGTGGAAATGGAAAATAGACCCCTATACCATAGATGCCGTACTCATTTATGCGCAGAAAGGAAGTGGTCGCAGAAGCGCCTATTATACCGATTACACCTTTGCCGTAAAGCAGGGTGATCAACTGGTATCGATAGCCAAGGCTTATTCGGGCCTTACCGATAAGGAAATACAGGAAGTGAATAAGTATATTAATCAACAAGCCATTGAAAAATTCGGCCCGGTACGAACGGTAAAACCCGAACTTGTTTTTGAGCTTGCTTTTGAAGGCATTGGCTTCAGCAACCGGCACAAATCCGGAGTGGCCTTACGGTTTCCGAGGATTGCCCGTTGGCGAAGAGATAAAACTGTAAAAGACATTGATGATATTGAAGAAATCAAAAAAATGATCCGCTAAGTGAAGAATGGTTTATTACATACACCGGGATATACTATTGTCGCCGCATGGATGCAGGCTAAAGGCAATAAGGCTTTCGGCTTCCAGAAGGAAGCCTGGAATCATTATGCAAAAGGCAATAGCGGTATGATTATCGCCCCTACCGGCTTTGGCAAGACTTATTCTGTTTTTCTGGG
This sequence comes from Taibaiella sp. KBW10, assembly GCF_003852495.1. GTDB lineage: Bacteria > Bacteroidota > Bacteroidia > Chitinophagales > Chitinophagaceae > Edaphocola. The sequence continues at coordinate 644,240 of NZ_QAJI01000004.1, forward strand.
TGTACTGATCGATTTCCTTAACCATCCAAAGGAATATAAAGACGGGCTAAAGTTGTTATGGATCACGCCTTTGCGGTCTTTGGCAAAAGATCTTGCCAAGGCCATGCAGCAAGCGATCGAAGAAATAGGACTGGACTGGACGGTAGAAGTACGCAATGGCGACACGGACGCCCGGCAGAAAGCCAGGCAAAGTAAATTGATGCCGGATATCCTGGTCGTGACGCCAGAAAGCCTGCATTTACTCCTCGCACAAAAAGGAAGGGCACGGTTCTTTACCGCGCTGCGCTGCATTGCGGTAGATGAATGGCATGAATTGCTGGGCAGTAAAAGAGGTGTTATGACAGAACTGGCATTGGCTTTTCTGAAAAAGGAATATCCCAAACTAAGCATCTGGGGCATTGCTGCCACTATTGGCAATCTTGATGAAGCAATAGCGGTACTATTGCCTCATACCCCAGCCCGTGTGACGGTAAAGGCCCGGGAGCAAAAGAAAATAAAAATACTATCCGTCTTACCGGATGAAGTAGAAGTGCTGCCCTGGGCGGGACACCTGGGCGCTAAATTGGCACCTCAGGTCGTACCGATCATTAACCAGAGCCGGTCGACCATTATCTTTACCAATACACGCAATCAAAGTGAAACCTGGTATCAGCTGCTCCTGGCCGCCTATCCCGATTTTGCCGGACAGATCGCCTTACATCATAGCTCTATAGATGGTGCGACCCGCCAATGGATAGAAGATAACCTGAGCAGTGGCTACCTGAAAGCAGTGGTCTCTACATCTTCACTGGATCTGGGTGTAGACTTCAAACCGGTTGATACGGCCATACAGATCGGGTCGAGCAAAGGCGTTGCACGCTTTATGCAAAGAGCGGGACGCAGCGGGCATACGCCTTTTGAAGTATCTACTATTTATTTTGTACCCACCCACTCTCTGGAGCTCATTGAGGCGTCCGCCTTAAAAGAAGCCGTTAAGACACAAACTATCGAGCAACGGGAACCGCTGGTGCAGACCTTTGATGTGCTGGTGCAATTCCTTATTACCTTAGCGCTGGGCGGTGGTTTTCACGAAGAAGAAATCTTACCGGTTATACAGCGCACCTTTGCCTTTTCGGAGCTTACAAAAGAAGAATGGTACTGGTGTATTTCCTTTATTACGGTGGGTGGACAGATTGGAGCCAACTATGAAGAATTTCATAAGGTAGTGCGACAGGAGGATGGCTTGCTTACCGTAACCAACCGGAGAATTGCCATGCTGCACCGTATGAACATCGGTGTGATTGTGAGCGATGCCATGATGCGGGTAAAGTTTGTCTCGGGCGGATATATAGGTATGGTAGAAGAAAATTTCATTGCCAAATTACGTCCCGGAGATAAATTTATCCTGGCAGGAAGGGTATTAGAACGGGTAAGGGTAAAAGAAATGACGGTATACGTTCGTTCCTCTTCCGGAAGGGCGATTACGCCCAGCTGGCTGGGAGGCCGCCTGCCCCTGAGCGCTAACCTGAGCCATTTCTTAAGGCAAAAACTGGCACAATCCCTGAACCCGGACCCCGGCGAAAAAGAATTAAAATTCCTCCGGCCGCTGATCGAAAAACAAAGTCAAATGTCTCATGTTCCTGCGGAAAACGAGTTCCTTGTTGAATCCATTAAAACACGGGAAGGCTATCACTTGTTTATGTACCCCTTTGAAGGCCGGCTCATTCATGAAGTAATGGCGGCTTTAGTGGCTTATCGCATCAGCAGGCGCTACCCCATCAGCTTTTCCATGGCCATGAATGATTATGGCTTTGAATTATTTTCTGATTCGGAAATACAACTGGATGAAGACCAACTGAAACAAATATTAAGTACGGATCATTTGATGGACGATGTATTCTCGAGCATCAATGCGACGGAAATGGCCCGGAGAAAATTCCGGGATATTGCTGTTATTTCCGGGCTCGTGATACAGACGTATCCCGGGGCGCAGAAAAACAATAAATCATTACAATCTTCCTCCGGTCTTATCTTTAATGTACTGGAAGAGCATGATCCGCAAAACCTCTTGTTACGACAAGCGTATATGGAGGTGTTCAATCAAAGCCTGGAAGAACACCGGCTGATCACTACATTTAAACGCATTCATAACAGCCGCATTATCTATAAAACGGTTAATGGGTTCAGCCCGCTCAGCTTTCCTATAAAAGTAGACAGCCTGCGGCAATCATTATCCAGCGAAGACCTTGCCAGCCGGATCCTGAAATTGCAACAAGCCGGAACAAAGACCCTAAAAAAGAAAAAATGAACATCATAGCGTACCCGCTACACATACAAGAGGCGTCCCTGATCCTAACGAACCAAAGTGCTCTTTTCTGGGAGCAGGAGAAAACCCTGATTTTATCTGACCTCCACCTGGGCAAGGCAGCGCATTTTCGAAAAAACGGCATTGCCCTACCCGGCCAGCTCGCACTGCAGGACCTGTCGCGGCTGGATACACTGATCCGCCACTACGATGCAGCGAAGATCATTATTGTAGGCGATCTGATTCATGCCGGCGCCAATAAAGAAGTGCATTTATTCACCACCCTACGGCAGCAACATCCTCAGCGGACCTTTATCCTGATCCGGGGCAACCATGATCGCATATCTGAACAACACTTGAACGATATAGGCATAGACCAGGTATTCGAAGAACATACGATCCATAAGCTGAGCTTTGCACACCAGCCCTCCTCTCTTAACGGTAAATTCGTCATTTCGGGGCATATACACCCGGGCGTGGTGCTCATGTTGCAAGCCAAAAAGCGGATGCGGTTTCCCTGCTACCTTGTTAATGAACACCAACTCATCCTCCCGGCATTCAGCCGTTTTACCGGCCTGGATACGTCTCGGGTTCCGGAAGGCTCCGATTGTTATGCCTTCTATACAGAGGGCATCTTTAAAGTACCTTAAAATCCATGCTCCAACTCCGTCTTTTGATCTCTGCTCACCGATAGCCATAAGGATGATTTTGAAATAGCGAAGCAATTGTACTGAAAGTCTATATAGATCGTAACTTATTGATATAAAATACCTTAAAGTCAATAGTTATTATATTTCTACACAAGTTTTTGGATTTATTTAAAAATAATTCTAATTTTACATAACCAACTATGTAATCAATTATGAATGAAGCACTTTTTGAGCAAACAGGCAAGTCCGCATTAGGAAGCCGTTTAAGAATGTTTACGGCTTTAGTGACAGAGGACGCAGCGAAAATATATGAATCATACGGCCTGGACTTTACACCCAAATGGTTTCCCGTGTTCTTTGTGCTCGCTCAGGGCGGCGAAAAGACCATCACAGAAATCGCTGTTGACATCGGGCATTCCCAACCTTCTGTCAGCAAGATCGTTAGGGAAATGACGGATGCCGGACTGGTGAAGGAAAACCAAAAGTCTTCCGATAAGCGGCGCAATGTAGTCGCACTTACAGAAAAGGGACAATCTTTTTCTGATAAGATTATACCCCAATTGGCTGATGTGGATGCGGCGATAGAGGGTATTATTACAGAAGCCCGCCACAACCTTTGGGAGGCATTGGTGGAATGGGAATACCTGCTCGAACAAAAGTCACTGCTCAAAAGGGTGCAAGAACAACGCAAACTGCGGGAGCGTAAGGAAGTAGATATTGTTCCATACCACAGCGAACACCAGCAAGCCTTCAAGGCACTGAATGAAGAATGGATTGCCACCTATTTTGAAATAGAAGACGCCGACCGCAAGGCGCTGGACAATCCTCAATCTTATATCCTGGATAAGGGTGGAAAAATATTTGTGGCCTTGTATCATGGCGAACCAATAGGCGTATGTGCCTTGATTAAGATGGACGATCCGGAGTATCAGTATGAACTGGCTAAAATGGCAGTTTCGCCTATTGCCCAAGGCAAAAGTGTGGGTTGGCTGCTGGGCCAGGCAGTCGTTGATGAAGCCAAAAAACTAGGCGCATCAAAGCTATATCTGGAAAGCAATACATTACTTAAACCGGCCATCAACTTGTACCATAAACTCGGTTTCAAAAAAGTGGTGGGCCGGGCCACACCTTATGCACGTTGTAATATCCAAATGGAATTAGCCGTAAACAAATAAAACAAGGATTAAACTAAGTTGTATCGATCAGAAGCACGAGTTAATAAGAAAAAGCCATCAAATCCTGATGGCTTTTCTGCTTAATAACAAAGGCTATGATTTTCTGATGGAAATCGATTTACCGTTTGACCAAAGCTTGTGTATGCTTTGCACCTGATTTAAAGTATAGGTTGATCACGTAGCTCCCGGCAGGAAAATTACAATCTATTGTGGCCGTTCTGGCATACAAATTATTATTCTGATTGACTAACCGGCCACTGATATCTACAATATCAAAACCGGCGATAATATCTTCTGCATTGATTGTAACGGTTTCCTGTACGGGGTTTGGATATAGGGAAATATTCTGTGCTGAATTCATTTCCTGAACACTTAATGTATTGCCAATCTTTAATTTACAGATGGTTGCATTCGCTACATTATTGTAGTAAGAAGAGCCCACAACAAATAAATTTTGTCCGTTTGCTATTTGAAGCGCTTGCGGGTAATCATTTTTGGCACTGATATCAAGGTTAAATGACTGGCCATTGGCAAAACCGGCATCTATAGCGCCATCCGCATTTAGTCGGGTAATCACCCAACCGTAGTTATAGTCAGTAAATTCCTTCGCACCGATCATGATCAATTTACCGTTCTGTTGCAATACAAAATCTTTGTAGGGGTACGTATGACTTACCCGGCCATTGGAACCATAGGAAGCATCAGGCGTGCCATTGCCATTGACACGTAATATTACATTTGAAGTATTATGGCCCCCCATATAGTACTTACCATCCTGGCCTTTCCTGATCTGCGTCAATGTTTCAATCACATAAGGTTGTCCCGAATAAGAGTCTGTAGTCATAGAACCATTATTACCGAAAGTAAGATCATAAGTACCTTGCGCATTGATTTTACAATAAGCAAGCTTAGTATCGTACGTATCGGTAGCTTCGTTACCGACCGCAACGATACTACCATCCTCATTCTGAATGGCATTCCACAAAACAAACTTAAAACCGGGTCGTGCCAAAAATAAATAACCTGCATTACCAAACTGGGTATCAGGGGTTCCATTATCTAGTATCTGCAACAAAAAAGCCTGATCAACAGCATTCCCGCACAATAAAATAGCGCCATTAGTACGCAATAAAATATTGGCAAAATGCGTATTGGGTGACTGCAAATAAAATATACCGCTTTGTGCAAAAGACTGATCTAATGATCCGTTACTATTCAGTCGCACAACAAAGCCACGATTATCGCCAGGTCCGTTAGGGGTATGGCCACTGTACGCGGAACCGCCCACCAGGATTTTCCCATTAGGAGCGATCACAATGTCTAAAGGAAATTCAGAGGCTCCGACTGTTATCTCCGCCTTACCATTGGTTGCAAAACTTTGATCCAGTTGCCCATTCGCTAAGGTTTTCGATACCATTAATCTGTAGACACTGCTTCCCGGCGCATCAAAAACATAACCTGCCGTAAAAATATTACCCTGGCCATCCACAGCCACATTGTTCAGCTCTGAGGTAGTCGTCGTATGATGCAAAGCAATGCCCGCCGTACCAAACTGAAGATCTAAACTGGCGGTCTGCGCACTGGCGTTTAGAAGGCACAAAGAAAAAAGTGGAATAAAAAAGCGTTTCATGGATTTAAATAGTTTAGGGTGATTAAAAATTAATGCAATGCATTCATTATTAGGGATATAGTTAATAAGACGTAAAAAACTTTTGATTAATTTGTCAAACCCTATAATTTTTTAAATCACCTTCTATTATCCAATCAGATGAACTATTGAAAACAGTACCAATAGCAAGAAATGCCATTGATAAAGATGGAAAGGTATTACTGAATCGTTCTTACTGTTTAACTGTACAGGAGTAAGGAACCGGCAAAAGCAAGGCTGCTACCGATCGAGCCATAGTTTGAATTGCGGCATTCTGATGCGGCTTACAATTACCGCTGCATTGCGGTCTCTTTTGAGGATCACCTTTGCTTTTTCGTTGAAGTATTTGTGGATACTTTCTATACTGTTGATGTGAAGGATATACTGTCTGTTAACGCGGAAGAAGAATTGCGGATCAAGTTGCTCCTCCAGTTCTTCCAGCGTATATGGCACAACAATGGTAGATCCGTCCAGCAAGCTAAAATGAACTATTTTATGTTCCAGAAAAATATAGTCGATGTCTGCTACCGGAATAACCTTATACGTTTCACGATAATGGAGTAAAAACCTGTTTTTATAGCTTTTCTGTTGTGTTCGGAACATCTCCAGGATAGTACCTACATCATCGCCCGACAAGGGTGCCTGCAAACGGCTCACTTTTTCCAAGGCTTCTTCAAGTTCTTCAAGCAGGATTGGCTTTAAGAGATAGGCTGCTCCAAATACTTTGAACGCCTGTAATGCATACTCATCATATGCAGTTGTGAAAATTACCGAAGAATTAATATCTACCTGCTTAAATATTTCAAAAGACAAGCCATCTGCCAACCTTATATCCATAAAAACGACATCCGGATGAGGATGCGATCTCAAAAATGCGATACTTTCCTCGACGGTGGATAGAACCGCCAATGGCGTCGCCGCAGGATTGGTTTTTTGAACCATATTTTTCAACAGTTGGGCATTGTGCAACTCGTCTTCAATAATGATGTAATTCATAACTTAATTTATAAACTCAGCAAGGGCAATCGAACTTCAAATGAAGTTGCGGTCTCTACTATTTCAGGTTTTACGGCGCCTAATAATTGGTACCGCTCTATAATATTTATCAATCCCATGCCTGTGCCCTTATAATCAATATTAATGCGTTGCAGATTATTCTTCACCACAATAAAACCCTCACCGAAGCTATCAATCGATAGTAACAGTGGTTGTGTGTTGGTGGAAATATTATGCTTTATGGCGTTTTCAAGTAATTGCTGCAGGGTAACCGGCGGAATGCCTTTTTGCTTATCGCGCTCCAAAATACGGATCGACATTTGGATGCTTAAACCATGACGTATCTTAATGAGATGGAAATAGGTCTCCATAAATTTCAATTCCTCTTCAAGTGATACCACATCTTTCTTGCCACTGGTGAGGATATACCGGTAGACTCTTGATAAATTGGATAAAAATTCCTGAGCAGCGTGCTGATCCGTATCTATTAATTGTGTCAGGATGCTGAAATTATTAAATAAAAAATGAGGATCTAACTGCAATTTCAGCACCTCTAATTCTGACTGCAACGCACTTTCTCTCAATTGATGAGACAGGATTTGCAGTTTATTCGTTTCCATCACTTCTGCTTTCCATTTTTCAAAAAACACAAATGAATTGTAAAAACTATTGACAAAAGCGGCCACCACCAGATTGACCACCAGATAGTTCCTTACTGCCAGTTCCATATCTTTACTGGCCGGTGTGGTTTCGGGACAGATCCAATCATAAAACACATGTTCCAGATACAATAATAAAAACATACAACCCATAACGACACCTGTTGTCAGTAAAAAATGAGCCAGAACGTTGTTTTTAAAAGCCGTTTTTCTGTTTACCCAAGACGATAATAAACGGATCACCCAGAAGATAATGGCATACATTAAAATACCACCGCCAATAGTCAGGCCTATCTCTGACCATAAGGCTTCCTTGTAAAATTGCCACCAACTGCTGGCCGGATCTAAAAGATACTGTATCAAATGGGCCAATGCCATTGAAACGAGCACACCACTCCATTGGATCAGACGCTTACGCCATGACTTCATTTGCTTAGATACTATCCTGGTCATTAATTTCCACCTAAAGATTTATAAAGAGCAATGTAAGCATTTATTTCCTTCTGTATTACTGCTACATGAGCCAATTGCGCCTGAAAATAACCCTGTTGTACCACCAATACCTCCAGATAATTAGCTTCACCGTATTTATAGAGTAATTGTGCGTCGTCCATGGCCTGTTGCATCGCAACCTTCCTGTTTGTGGCTTCTGATAGCTGCTCCTTAAGGTATTCAATATTACTCAGCGCAGTACTCACCTCCTCAACTGCTGTCAGTACCGATTTCCGAAACAGGTGCACGGCCGCTTCACGCTGATGTATGGCTTGTCCATAAGCCGATTTGATGTTTCTTCTATTAAAAATCGGCTGTGTTAACCCGGCCGTAGCCGTTCCAAATAAGGATGCCGGAATGGAGAACCAGTTGAGTGCACTGATCGCATTTAATCCTCCCTGAGCCGTAATCTTAAAACTTGGATAAAAATCGGTTTTAGCAATACCTACTCTTGCATTGGCCGCCTTTAAGGCGAATTCCTGTTGTCTCACATCTGGCCGGTTCGCCAATAAATGGGCTGGTAAACCTGCACTAAGGCTTGTTGTAAATACGCCATTCTGTAACGATTGGGCACGCTTCACTTCACCCGGATAACTACCGGCTAAGGCTTGCAGCGCATTTTCCTGCGCCTTGATGCTGGCCCTGATCTCCGGTATCAAAGCCCTTGTTTCGGAGAGCTGGGCTTCAAACTGTTTGACGGCTATACTATTGGCTTCACCCACGGAGTATTGTACCTTCAATAATTGCAGGGTAAAGACCATAATTTTTTCTACTTCCTGTGTGATTTTTAACTGCTCGTCTAAACTGAGCAAATTATAATAGAATTGCGCCGTCTGGGCAATGAGTTGTACCCGAAGCGCCCTTCGGTATTCGCTTTGTGCCATATAATTTGACAGGGCCTCTTCCCGCTGCCTTTTTAGTTTGCCCCAAAAATCAATATCCCATGAGATGGCAGGTGCAAAATTGTACTCCTGAAATAGTAATCCTCCCGAAAAAGATCCTAACATACTGTTTTTGGAAAGTCTTTGTGCCCCGGCATTCACCTGCAAATTAATATCGGGCAGGTAATTGAGCTTCACACTTCTGAGTACTTCCGATGTTGTCAGCATGTTTTCGGAAGCAATCAGGAGATCAGGATTTTTTTGCATCATTTTATCCAACAAAGCCACAAGCGCCCCATCTTTGAAAAATGCTGCGTATACAGGCATTTCAAGCATAGGCTCATCGGCAGGATTTGCTTTATCACGGTAGGAAGCCGGTAGCTCCAGCTCGGGACGGGAATAATCTTTTGTTATTTTACAAGCCTGCAGCAGAGTAACTCCTACTGCAAAAGCAATACTATATTTTTTAAATCCTTTCATCATTTCTTACTTTTTACTGCCTGATATTTTTTCCTGCAGGCTTTGGAAAATCATATATAACACCGGTATGATAAAGACCCCCAGGAGTACGCCACTCAACATACCACCCGCTGCACTAATACTAATCGACTTATTACCGATCGCAGTACCCCCTTTTGCAAACATCAGGGGTACTAATCCTGCAATAAAGGCAAATGAAGTCATCAGGATGGGACGCAAACGCATTTTTGCACCTACGATACCGGATTGAAATACAGATAAACCTGCTTTCCTTTGCTGTACCGCAAATTCCACAATCAAAATAGCATTTTTGGCGAGCAGGCCGACCAACATAATTAAGGCAATCTGTACATAGATATTATTATCGATTCCGGTCCATCCTGTGGCCAGAAAAACACCCAGAATACCGGTCGGTAAAGAAAGCATGACGGCCAAGGGCAATAAATAGCTTTCATACTGAGCCGCGAGTAAGAAGTAGACAAACAAAATACTCAATCCGAAAATAAAGATCATCTGGGCGCCGGAATTACGCTCCTGAAGGCTCAATCCTCCAAACTCAAAGCTGTAGCCTTTCGGCAGTTCTTTTTTCAATACCTCGTCTATTACGTTCATCACTTTACCACTGCTGACACCCTCCCCGGCATTGACGTTTACATTGATGCTGTTGTATAGATTATACCGGCTGATCACTTCTGGCCCATAGGTCTTTTTGAGCCTCACAATTGTAGATACAGGTACCATTTGGTTGTGCCGGTTACGAATCATAAAGTTGTTCAGCGAAGCCTCATCTTTGCGAAACTCAGCCTCCGATTTCACATTAACCCGGTATAATTTCCCGAAACGGATAAAATCTGTAGTTTGAGCGCCCGTCAGGAACAGTTGTAAGCCATCCATTACTTCTTTTGGGCTGAGCCCCAATTGCGCTGCCTTATCTTCGTCTATGATGACTTCATACTGCGGATAATCACTCCTGAAAGTTGTAAAAGCACTACCGATCTCAGGGCGGTTATTCAGCGCATTGATCACCTTTTTGCTCACCGCTTCAAAATTTGAAATATCACCAGAGGTTCTGTCCTGAAGTACAAACTCCACCCCTCCTGCGGTACCAAATCCCTCTACTGCAGGATTACGAAAAAGAAGCAATTCTCCCTTTAATTCGCCTTTCAAGGCGGCCTCAATTTTCATCATCACTTCATCGATATCGGAAATTTTGCCGCGGTCTTTTGGATTTTTAAGGGTGATGAAACCCATTGCCGAATTGGGTGATGCCGATGAGCTGAACATGTTGAATCCGGAAACGGTACTCAGGCTTTTCACTTCCGGCATCGCATTAATAATTTTGGTGGCTTTCTCCATTTCCTTTGTGATATACTGCAAGTTGGCTCCTACCTGCAGGTTAAGCACAAAGGTTAAGTTGTTGTCATCTTCTTCCGGAACAAAACCTTTCTGAGCATTGTTCATAAGGAAAAACGCAGAAACAGTAATGAGTCCCAGGGCCGACAAGGCAATGAGTTTTCTCTTTCCCAGATAGCTTACTGCTTTTATATACTTATGCGTCAAACGTTCAAAACTTACATTAAACGCTTCTGAAAATCTTTGGGTGAATTTTTTCTTTTCCCCTCCGGCGGCTGCATGCTTATTTTTAAGCAGCAGGGCACATAGTGCCGGGCTTAAGGTGAGGGCGTTAATCGCCGAGATCAGAATCGCGATGGCCAGTGTATAGGAAAACTGCTTGTAAAATACACCGGCGGGGCCTTCCATAAAACCAACCGGCAAAAATACGGCCGCCATCACCAGGGTAATGGAAATAATGGCACCGCTGATCTCACTCATAGCAGAAGTGGTCGCTTGCTTCGCATCTTCGCCGGTCTGCTGCATTTTGGCATGTACCGCTTCTACCACAACAATGGCATCATCTACCACAATACCGATGGCAAGCACCAGGGCAAATAAGGTCAATACATTAACAGAAAAACCAATGAGGTACATAAAGAAGAACGTACCTATAATGGATACCGGTACCGCTATTGCCGGAATAAGGGTGGAACGAAAATCCTGTAAGAATACCAACACAACTAGAAATACAAGGAAGAATGCTTCTACCAATGTCCATTTCATCTGTGCAATGGAGGCATCGAGTCGATCCTTCATATTCTGGATTACTTCAAAACTAATGCCATCCGGCACTTCTGATTGAAATCGCGTTAATGATGCTTTAACCTCAATGGCTATATCGTTTGCATTGGAGCCACTCGCCTGAATGACGGCCAAAACCACTGAGGGTTTACCGTTAGTATAGGTATCGCTTGTGTAGGTTGAAATCCCAAATTCGACTCGTGCAACGTCTTTCAGGCGGAGAATAGCACCATCGGTTTGGGAACGCAGGATAATCCGTTCAAACTCTTCGGGCTTGTTCAACTTCCCTTTATAACGAAGCACATACTGTAGTGGTGCATCGCTCGATTCCCCTAAGCTTCCGGGCGATGCCTCAAAGCTATTGTTTTGGATCGCTGTTTCCACATCAGCAGGCACCAATCCGTAAGCGGCCAGCTTTACCGGATCGATCCAGACCCGTAAGGAATAATCTTTGGAACCGTAGAGGTTGACATTACCTACACCCGGAATCCGTTTCAGCTCGGGTATCAGGTTGATCTTGGCATAATTCTGCAGAAATGCTTCATCATATTTATCGGGCAATTCACTGTTGATGCTCACGAGCATCAGATTGCTTGTCTGCTGTTTTGTGGTCGTAAGACCCAGGCGTATCACTTCCGGAGGCAATTGTGCATTAGCTTGTGCCACACGGTTTTGTACATTTACGGCAGCCTGATCGGGATCTACCCCCTGCTTGAAGACAATGGTTACCGAAAAGGCACCATCGTTGGAAGCATTGGAGGTCATGTACTGCATCTGCTCTACCCCATTGATGGCTTCTTCTAAGGGAGTCGTAACCGAACGAACGACACTCTGGGCATTGGCACCGGGATAAGTCCCGTATACAAAAACCGTTGGCGGGGCTATTTCAGGAAACTGTGTCATCGGAATGCGTTGTAAGCCAACCAATCCTAATAGCACCAATATAATAGAGATCACCGTGGCCAGCACGGGTCTTTTAATCATCTTACGTAACATTTTTGTGCCTATTTTATTTAACTGCTTTTGGTTTGATCAAAGCATTTTCAGAAATGCCCGACAGTTCATTCGCGATAATCCGGTCGCCGGGTTTAAATCCGGTTTTCAAAAGATAATAATCGCCCGATTTGGTATAATTTTTCAGTTCAACACGTTGCATCCGGTTTTTGCCATCCAGTAAGCCGACAAAAATTTTGTCCTGCAATTCGTATGTGGCTATAAGCGGTATCTTATACACACCGGTTTCGGTACTTTTCATTATAATACGACCGGTATTACCAGACCTCAGAAGGCCTTGGGGATTAGGAAAAGATGCGCGCAGGGTTACCGAACCGGTGCTGCGATCAAATTGTCCATCCATCATATTGATATGCCCTGGCCGAGCATAGGGGCTACCGTCTGCCAATATCAATACAATGTCCTCGAAACTTTGAAGTTTTTGTAGCAAGGTAGCTCCGGGCCGGGTGGCATTTATCTTCAGTATTTCGGTTTCGGGAATGGAAAAGTAGGCATAGACCTCATCTACTTGAGACAAGGTAGTTAGTGCCTGTGCGTCCGTCGGACTTACCAAGGCACCGATGCGGTTAGGGATCCTGCCGATGTACCCGCTAACGGGTGCTTTTACAATTGCAAAACCCAGGTTTAAATCGGCTGCGGCCACCATTGTCTGCTGCTGATGGACGGAAGCTTTGGCATTATCATAATTGGTTTTTGCTTTTTGGTATTGAAAGTCGCCTACCACTTTATTTTCGCTGAGGATTTTGTATTTGTCCAATTCCAGCTTGGCAGAGGCGAGCTGTGCTTTCGCCATAGCCAAAGCTGCGCTGGCCGTATTTTTCTGCTCCAGATACACGCTTGCATTGATTCGGAATAAGGCTTGCCCTGCCTTTACGAATGCACCTTCGTCTATAAATATCTTGTCTATATATCCACCGATCTGGGGACGAATATCCACATTCACTTTTCCTTCTAAACTAGCGGGAAAAGATTGCTCCATTACCGCGGCTTCCTGCTGCAGGGTGTAAATTTCCGCTTCGGTATTTTCGGATTTATGTGCGGTATTGTCTGGGGTATTTTTACAAGCAGGGAACAATAGTGTAGCCACAAAGAATAGGAATAATAAATTTGATTTTTTTTCTATGAAATGCTTCATCTGTTTTTACATTTGGCTATATATGAGCGCCAAAATTAGAACGCCTGTTCCTATACCAGGCGGACAATCTGATTGAAATGACGAAAATCGAATTTGAAATGTGGGATTGAGGCGTTAAGGTTTACGAGCCGACATCGAAAAGAAAGTAAACTGCGCTATTGCTAAGTGCCGGATAGTACAAAGGGGTGCAGAACAGCACTATAATTGCAAGGTGATGCAGGTGAAGGGATATTTTTCCACTGGCATATCGGCAAAAGTTACCAAAATGTACCAAGATGATTTTGTTTCCTGTATGTGCATAATCAAAATAAATATTTATCATTTAAAAATAAGTCACAAAATTGAGTATATTGCAATTACACTTAATATATTCAGTTCACAACATAATTTGTTTTTAATGAAAAAAATAGATTTTATTTCAAAACTCAGGCGTACGCTGCTTATCTGTTGTTTGACAATCTTGTCGTTGGACTTATATGCAATTATTCCCAATAATATTTCAATTGCCACTCTGGTAATGGGCCCTGATAATTGTATCGGCAACTGCACTATTCAGGCGGGCGCTTCCCTTACTATAACCGGTGGCGCTACGGCCACATTTTATGGCAATATCATTGTTGAACCCAATGCTACCTTGAATATTATCGGCGGTGGTATAGCGGTCGTAAATGGTAATGTTACGGTTATGAATCAAGCTATCTTAAAGCTGGATTCGGGCATCTTAAGGATGGGTGCCAACACGCGTATTATTCTGCGCGGCGGGCCGGTTGCCGGCGCATTTCTTTCGGTAGAGCATAATTCGCTGATCGCAAATGCCAAACCAACCCTGTTTTGGTCGGGTATAGAAATGATGCGGGGGCCCAATCCGACGGATAAAGAAAGCCGTATTACTATAGGCGGTGCTACATCCGGTCCTCAAAATATTAGTTATAATACGATAGCCTATGCAGAGGTGGCCATTCGGAATTATGATAAAGACTATGCGATCAGCACAACAAACGGCGGAAGGGTATGGTCCGCATTCGCCACCTTTAAAAATAACAAACGCTCCCTGCTCCTATATAACGAGCTCAGAGGCGATCCCATTACAGATCCTACCGATAATACAAGCGGATACAATCCGGCGGCCTTTTTCCAATATGACTCCTTTATGCATACTAATGATTTCAACCCCGGTACGCCACCTCCGGATATGGTTTATCTGGATAACTGTAATAACATTACATTCTTATCATGCACATTCAAAGGGAATAGCTGGCCTTTGTACAATGGCTGTGACTCCCTTTGTACCGGTGTAGTCGCCGTAAACTCCAGTATCAAAATGCAACCCTATGCAACTGTAAGGCCTTCGTTCAATGGTATGCGAACCGGTATTGCCATTACCAATAGCTTGCAAACGAACCGAATACCATTAATCTATGGTACAGACTTCAATACACCGAATGGTGTTAATATGAGCGGCTGTTTTATGCCTTGGGTCATGGATTGTAGTTTTAGCACCAATTACTTTGCTCAATATGCGAATGTTGATTTATTCCTCAATAATTGCACCGGCTACCGTATAGAAGGTAATCGTTTATTTGGCGACTACGGTCCTCCCGGCATTGTCGTTAAAAACTCGGGTACGGCCTACAATGAGATATACCGGAACAGCATCGGCCGCAGTATCGCCAATGTAATGTGCGTGCAGGCTATTGGCCGCAATACTAATTCCGGCAATTCCACAGGGCTGAAAATTTTGTGTAATGATCTATATGCCAGTGCAGGTACTTCTTCGGGCTATCCGGCCGGTTTGGGTTATGAAGTAACAATTATGAAAGATCCATCAGTAACCCTGAATGGTGTGGCGCGACTCCAATATATAGAGGGAGGATCACCGGCACTCAATCAATCGGCAGGTAATCGTTTTCATAATGGAGCAGAACCCTCAAATGGCCTCAACTACCCTAGCTATTTTATTGATGCCAGTACGAATGACCTTAGCCAATTCAGATATGGATATAATTTTGGGACTGCAGTTGAGCAACCTGTTTATACGAACATTCCGTCTAGTGGCCTTATCAATATGAATACGAATACTTGCCCGGTACATAATACCGGCGCGCCTCCTACGCCATTCCCTTTTGCTCTTTTTATAAACAAATTATCTGCAATAGAAGAAAAGATTGCAACAATTGAGGCCAAGGGTAAACATAATGATGCTGATCGTGCCGAGCTGGACGGTCTCTTCACAGCACAGGCGCAATTAATCGATAATATGGTATTGCAATATCAGTTTCCGTCCGCAAAGGGACAGACAGACCAACAGAGCAATCTGGAGCATATTGCACTCGTATATGAGCAGGTCACTCAAGGCTATCAATACCAGTTGTACCTGGCTTCAGCTTACATGGGTCTTGGCCGTTACGATGAAGCGATTTCTGTATTGAATAACATAGCCGATAAGTATCCTGTGGGAGCGGAAGAGCAAATGGAGATAAAGCATATAGCTGATCTTTATCAAACGATGAGATGGTTAGCCCTTAATGAAGGCGATTGGTCAAAAATGCCGGACATCCTCAAGAAGCCGGTTTATGAATATGAGCAGTCCGATGCAATGCAAGCCGGTGCCATTGCCCGCGCACTTCTGGTACAGTATGAGGGACGCCGTTATGAACCAGAATATCTGATACCTAAATCAACGTATACTTTTCAAAATAATAAAATAGCATTGAATAATATGGACAAAATATATCCCAATCCTACAACGGGCCAATTGTTCATAAAAGCAGATAATAATGGCGACGTACTTACCATCACCGATATTACCGGTAAGGAGGTCTTGCATTATATCTTAGAAAGTAGTAGGACCACAATTAATATAAGCGACTTACCCGCCGGAGTGTATCATGCAACTATACGTACTACAGGAAAGATCACTTATCAACAAAAAATCGTAAAAAAATAAGATTTCATCTTTTAATAGCGATGTGCTTTTCTTTTTTACGCCTCTATGAAGGTTCTTTTAAAGTAAAACGCTTTTTTAGTTTGGTTTTTCATCAAGAGTAAGACTATCTGTGCAACGACAAAACCCTCTCCTGGAGAGGGTTTTGTCGTTGTACAGTAACCGAATTAAAATCTTTGGGATAAATACCCGATGCAAGCTGGTTCGATTGCCAACAACAGGAAAATCACTTTATTCTTGACATTCCCTAAGGGGTTGAGCCCTTTTCAGCACTTATCCGGCGGTTAGGAATTATTTGTTCATGATTAATCATTTTTCCGGCGCTTGCCAGAAATACGCAGGATCATGTGTAATCGTATTGCCGTTCAGGTAGCGGTTGTCCTGCTTATATGTTACCGGCGTCAGCGCTATATATTGAAGGTCTTTCTCATCAGCCCTGTACCTGCTTTCTGTATTGAACTGACTCAGGTTCGTACATTGTATCCAATACAGGTTTTTAGCCATATAATAGTCAAGATACCACTCCTTCGTTTTTCCCGTTTCTTTATTGAGCTTAAGCACCAGGTTATTTTTCAATCGTTCCCGGACTTCCTCTATGCTCAGCAAATTATGGTGCTCATCACTTACGTAAATGCCGTGAGAAGCATCCATCCAAACCCATTTCTTTAATTTTTCAGAATAGACAACGTTGATGACATGACAATCCGGATCGTCCTGATCTTTGGGCATACAGGTCACATAGCGTGATTTAAAGCCCATTGCCAGATAAATTTCATTCAATACCATGGCCTTGTGGCGGCAATTAATACCCTTTCCGGTGGTCTTGTGATAATTATAAAGATCTATCGCATCAAACTCGCATAAGGCCCAGTTGCTGCCATCATATTTAATGCTTCGGGTAACAAAGAGCATCAGGTTTATCAGCTTTGAGACTTCGTCACCATTACCGGCAATAGAGTCCAGGTTGAAGTATTTTCTGACTTCTTTGAGGTTATGATTATCTGCAGTTTGATATACGAAGGCAGGTAATGTATCACTCCGACCTTTTTCATAATTACCGGATTGCTGCAATATGTGGAGCATATCGTATTGCTTTATCCGGTTTAAAAAGGCGATAAACTTTTTATCCGTCCGGATATTATCCAGGTCGCTATCCGTTTTTGCATGCTGATATCCCGTATAGCCCCAATCAATAGCTTTTCCAAAATCGGCTATTGCCTGTTTTTTTTGATGGCGTAAAGAGCGGATACAAGCTAAATTATAATACACATTGGCTTTTATCATGCTGATATTCGATGCATATTCTTTCTGCTCTGCTACGGATAGATCCGAATGCTCGAGTGCTGAAAGGATATCGTTTAATACGACCTCGGTCTCTTGATATGCTTTAGCCGGGTAATAGGTATTATACTTTTCTTCAAGGGCCGCAAGCTTTACCTGGAACTTATTCCAGTTGGCCGAGCTCGTTTGTGCCGGTGAATTGAATGCAAAAAGCAATGTCGCTATAAGTGTAATTATAGATTTCATATTTGTTCTCTGTTTATATACCTAAGGCAATGCCGGCCTGCTTTATTCGTAAACTAACTTTACAGATTCTGTATTTCCATCATTGGTAATATTTAAAACATACAGGCCTTTTGCTAACGATGATAAGTCGAGTGCTAACCTATTGTCCTTAACTGTTCCGGCCCTTACGCAACTACCTTTTAGGTCGTAGATATTATAGTCTGATTTTGACGTATGTTTTAATAATACCAAGAATTTACCGGTAGTGGAAGGATTAGGGTAAATCTTACTAAGCACTGTTTTTTGCCCTTCTAAGCTGGTTGTACTCCCCCGCGGCGTGAATCTGAATACACTACCCTCAACAGGGAATTTTTTATAAGAACCCTTGACAAATGCATTATCATTTCCTGAAATGATCATCTCGGGGAAATGAATCAATGAATCTACATCATTGCTCTTTACGCATTGAAAGTAGATGCTGTCCGGGTTTTCTGATAGCACATTTCCCCGATTTTGAAACAGACCTATATGCAGTACCTTTTTCTGCTGAGAGAAAAACTCTTGAGTGTTTTGAGCGAACTGAGTATCGGGCACATTGCTATAACCTGCTCTATACTCAATAGCATTCGATCCCTCATACAGCCATATCTGATAATTCAGGCTGTCCACATTCAAGGTATCATCAAATAAACCAATGTTGCGATACTCGACCTTAAAAATCCGGCTGGGGCTGCTGCCGGTCGTCTCGTAAAGAACCTTGCCCCTGTTCTTTGATTCATAATCCATAGACAAGCCAATAATATTGCCTAACTCGGCATCGGGGTTTATTGCGCCGTTCAGTATCAGACTGCCATTTCCGTTTGCTTTTATATTTCCGATAAGTACATTTTGATAGAAGAATGGAAAAGGCATATTTACCGCATCCGATTCCTCCTCGTCCCAATCAACGGGCAGGTCAAACTGGATGGCACCTGTTGTCAGTGGATTATAAGCAGCATTTGGTTGCTTGCTGTATTGATATCTGGGCAAATCGGAACTACCTTGCCCATAAACATCTATATTTAAAAGACTCATAAAGACAATAGCTAAAATTGCGTAATTCTTCATATCTAAATTTTTATTTAAGGACAAATATATAAAATAGTCACCAATTAGTGACTATAATTTTTTTACTTTGATACAATCGTATATTCGCCTATCTTAGCGACAGACATGGAAAAGAAAACAGCCCAACCCAGAGAACGCAATAAAGAAAAAAGCAAGCAGCGATTTCTGGATGCGGTAGGCACAATTTTGGAGACGAAAGGCTTTGCTGCGCTTAAGGTTAATGATATTGCAGCGACTGCAGGGCTCGACAAAAAGCTTATCTACAATTATTTCGGAGGAACGGAACAACTGATAGAAGCATATATAAGCAGCAAAGACTTTTGGAGTAATGTGTCGATGGAAGCGTTACCTAGCGGGATTACCGACGGCGGGCTTGATATTTTGAAAAGGATATTTACATCCCAGTTTGATGCGGTTCAGGAGGATAAAGAACTCCAGAAAATACTCCTGTGGGGCATCACAGAAAAGCGGGTATCGTTGCAGAAAATAGCGGCATTAAGGGAGGAAATCGGGGAACAATTATTAACGACAATTATCGATCCTCATTTTGGCACTGAGGCACGGGCATTCCGGGCGGCAGCGGCTTTAATGGTTTCAGGAATATACTATTTAAACTTATATACCGATATCAATGCAAAAACATTTGGCGGTATTGACCTCACTACGGAGGAAGGTAGACAAGACATCAAAAGCGCGATTGAAATGATGTTGGATTTGCTATACAGCAGAAGCAAAAGTAATCTCTGACTGTAGCCGTTTGGTTGCCTATCCGGCCGGTGACCATAACTTATTTTAAAATTTTACCAAAACAATTTCTATGTCTTTGCGGTGTTGTGTGCGGTTTTGATCTACAGATTAAGGTCCCCGCTACTTATCCGAAATTGTTTTCTTTAGCACTTCATCATAATACCTTTTAAGTTTTAAAATCCAATCTGGTTTTTTCGATGTAAAAAAATTAATTTTTATATCCTTAGAATTGAGCGTTCTGTAACCGCTTTACCTGACAATCAGATCAATTCTATTTTTGCTTTTGGCGTATAAAATGGGTTATACCCAACATATATAATCCCAATGTTTACTAGGCTATGTAGGGCTACCTCATTGCAATCTGATTTATTTCCTAAATGCTATTAAGCCCGGCCAATTTAGATTTAATGATAAAGTAGTTGATATTCTTTCGGTCTATTGCTAAACGCCCTCTAATCGCATCTTTTGCTTCACTATGAAAAATTTTAAGCGGATTGTGGAAGATCTTCCTATCTATTGAAAGAATACGTACCATTAATTTCCTAAAAAACGCCTCATATTCATATAAAATGGTCTCTGTCTGATTCATAGGTTTACGTTTTAAAAATACAAAGGACATACTCATTACTTCATCAATATAAATCCCCGGTTCGTTGAAGAACCGGGGATTTGTTTTTATATCAAAAGTTAAGAGATACCTTATTTTCTTTTGATCACTTTCATTGTTTGTGATCGGCCATCTGAAGTAATCACAAAATGATATACGCCATCAGCCAGATCAGCAATATTTAATTCCGTACTTGTTGCTTTAACTGTCTGCTCAACCATCAGTCTGCCTTCGGCATTAAAGATTTGTACCAGTGTTTGTGCTGCCGTTAAGCCTTCAATCCTTACCTTATCCTGTACGGGATTAGGATAAATGCTTAGTGTATGCCCGCATTCATTACTCAGGGACAATACTTTGCTATAGGCCTCTTTGTGGTCAACATCTACAATGCGTAAACGATAATATTGCATCCTGCCTTTTACCTGATTATCGGTATAATGGTAAGTACTGTTGCTGCCTGTAGGCGTCACCGTAGCAATTGTTTCAAACACCATTCCGTCTTTGCTGCGCTCTACTGCAAAATGGCTTAACTGTTCTTCTTTTCCGCTCGTCCAATCCAGTATAAAACCACAATCTTTAGAGGCGCTGCCGGTAAACGTCAACAGTTGTGCGGGTAAAGGAATACTCCAGGTTACGGTGTAGGCTGCGGGCGTAGGGTCTTTTTTGCCGGCGGCATCTATAGTAGCATATTTAAAGGTGGTGGTTCCGGTACCCGCCGAGGTTGCGCCGGGAGCGATGGTTAATAAAGCTGGATTATAATTCGGTATGGGTGTACCGGCAGTAACCGCTACGCCATTATAACGTAAAATATACCCATTGGTCGGTAAAGTATCGATGACTAGTGATTTTCCGCTCCAGGACCCTTGTGTAAGCTGATCCTCAGGATCGCTGCCCTGTAAGGGTTGTGCATTAAGGATAGTCAATGTGGGTGCGCCGGTAGGACTATAATTCACAGGGTAAGATTCGGGTAAACGCTCAATACCAAAGTTTACATTGCTTAATGGCGTATTACTAACAGTTAGGGATATACTGCCATCTACTGTATTGTCTCCCGTAGCAGTTGTTCCTTCAGCAGTATTGGTCCAATTGGCAGGTAATGACGCTGCGGGTGCGGGCTGTCCTACGGTGCCCGTTACTGTACTTAATCTTACGCTAAAATTGCCCGGAATTACTTTAGAGAATGTATATTCACCCAAAGCATTTACCGGCACGGTAGCCACCACATCTCCTGCCGCATTAACAAGGATTGCGTTTAGACCACCTGCATTGGTTGGCGTACCGTCAATCGTACCACCATTCGCATCATTAAATACGGTACCACTTACCACAACGGGTGGATTGTAATCTATCGTAATAGTTGCTGAAGGACTGGATAGTCCTGCAATATCGGTTACGGTATAGCTGATGGGAGTAGGATCGTCGGTAAAGCCTGTCTGTGGGCTGAATGTTACCGTTCCATTGCTACTATTCAGCGACCAGACACCTTCTCCCGGTACCGTAAAGCCAGTCACATCGCCCTGCGTGTCGGTTATTATATTGGTAGCGCCCGGAGGTGCGATTAAAGTAATACTATCTGTAGATAAGGTACCCCCATTAGGATCCGTATCATTGCTTAGAATATTGGGAACAGTGGCTACAGTACCCGGAATCTGTGTACTAAGGGTGTCATTCACAGGGGTTGGCGGCAGGTTCAGCCCAAAATTAACACCATTTACAGAAAGGTTTCCAATCGTTACAGCGGTTTGTCCGTTTGTGGGTGTGATATCGGTTGAGCTTACATTACGATAACCGGTAGGCAATGTTACCCCTACGATATAATCTCCGTGTACCAAACCCGGGAAACTGTAGTGCCCGCTGGCATCTGTAACGCTGGTAGCGATTGCCGTAATACCATCGTTGGCATACAAGGTAACCGTTACCCCGGCAAGTGGAGAACCATCGGCACCTCCTGAGGTACCGTTATTATCATTGAATACGGTACCATCAATAATAAAACAGTCTACGGTAGTAAGGCTTGTTGCATCATTAACAGTAGCTGTAGTCGGATCATTAGAAGGAATACGATCATTCGTTAAATTAAGCGATTCTATCCCATTGTAGCGCAAAAAGGCCTGAGCTGTATATGTGGCACTCGCAGAGGGTGCGGTACAGTTCAAAACAATCGTAGCACTATCTCCTTTAAAAATCTGGCCATCCGTAACTGCGTTGGTCGATTTTAAGGGGATACCTGAGGCCAGTGTAGCAGCAGTAAGGCCAGCTATAGGAGCACCATTAAGTGTACCCGATACCAGGGTAATGCCTGCCGGCAAAGTCTCACTAACGGAAGTGTTGAGCGCGTGGAAGAGTCCGGTATTTTTAACCTTAATGGTATATTGAAAATTGGTAGTGTTGCCCGTACAACTTGAAGTAGCCGTCATACTTAAAGTTAGATTGGGGCTTGGAGCAGCACATGAGGTAAAATCAGAAGCTGAGAAATTGTTAGTCGTACTTAAATCGGTTTGTACACCCGTATTACTGTTTACATTGATCGTTCCTGTTCCACCTGAGGCAGTTGATCTTTGATCGCCCACCAGATAATTCCCATCTGGTAAGAAGGCTGCAGCACTTGGCTGAACAGCAACACATCCAAAATTTTCTGCCCGGTTAAAGACAAGCCTGTATAATTGCCATTGGCGTCATATTGAGCCGGAAAAGCGGCTATTATATTGGCCGTTGCAAAAAAACCGGTTAAATTACCTAAGCCGTCAAAAGCGATGTCTCCTCCTCTAAAGTCTAGACTGGCACTATAACCAGGTACGGAAAGCTGCCCAAGGTCAACCGCATCTACGGTAGGTGTAGCCGGGTTAAAACGGAACAAATGATTGTTGAAGGACTCATGGAAATAAACATTTTTGTCAACCGGATTATAAGCTCCTTTATTAGTGTTTCCGGAATTGCCCGCAAAACCGGCGCTTGTAGTACCATGCGTGTTGTTATTCAAATTATAGGAAAAAATTCTTCCCAGATAACTGACAAACCATATTACGTTATGATCTATATCCAGGGCAATGGCACTCGTTTCTGTAACACCTCCTGCAGCCAAGGCTGCACCACCACCAAATAAATTTACCTCTACCAAGGTAGCCGCTTCGGTAACAGGGTCGATCAAAAATAAGCCCCTCCCTTGACCGGCTGATCCTTGTGACCAGAAGTTCGTAGCATAAACTAGCCCGGAAGTACAAGGGCTTTGTGCCCGTGCCGGATTTAATGCTAAAGAGAGTGCCAGGAATACAAGCAGTCTTTTGGTCCAGTGCTTTGCGTTATTTTTCTTGATCGAAAGACAGGTACTTATTTCAATAAATTTTAAGTCGGAAAGTGCGTTTTCTTTCATAATTTCTTAAATTTATACGGCTTATGACCGTTTATGTTAATAAAATAAAAATGCTTTTGTTACTACAAATTTGATTAGGTCAAAACCGTTGCGCCTTAAATTCTTGTTCTTGAGTTTTAACAAAAGAGATTTGTAATACTCTGCAAAACACAAACATTATCTTTTTTTGATATACTTCAGAAGGTTTTTAATTCTACACGCCGGCATGATCGCTTTATTGAATTTAACCTCTTAGTATTCTTATATTTATAATCGATTTAAGGAGCACATATTTAATTAACCAAAGTTAATAAGTCAATAGCAAAAACAAAATTAGGTTATTGTTTAGTTAAAAATATCACCCNNGGGTGATATTTTTAACTAAACATGATTTTAACAAATAAGTATAAAAACCTCAATATCATATCCATAGTCTATGTATTTCCATAAAACAAATCGAAACATTATCTCTAACGTATTGATGAGCCGGCAAAATGTAAGGAAAAAAGAGGATAAGACTAAGTAGCTACGAAAAAAGTAGGCGTAAAACAATTAGATTATAAAAATCTCGGATACAGAAAAGTAGGCAATCCTACTTTCCGGTTTCCCGCAATATGGCTTATCCGTAATAGAACAATTCTGTGTTCTTCAAATATAAAAGACCGGATAAAAAAATCTGTATAATCTATTACCAGGGAGTATTAAGCGTTGTCCATAGGCTATACAATATCTCTCGTGGTTTCGATGGCTGCTCTACTCATAATATTGATATCATTAAGTGTTTGCTGACTTTCCGTATCTATGGTATAACGTAACAGTTCACTTTTCCCGATAAATAGATTGTTGCCGGGCTTTTGCACAGCATATACTTAAGCAAAATATAATAGGATATACTCAAGGCATGATAATAGAGATAAGGTGTAATATGAGGTTCTGTTCTGTCATTTTATTTCACCCCTGATATACTTGGCGATGGCTTCCGTTTTATTGTTTACCTGTAAGACTTTGTACATTTTCTTGATA
>NZ_QAJI01000005.1:0-530217 GCF_003852495.1 Taibaiella sp. KBW10
TTACAGCCTCGATGGCCGGTTATTGTTACAGAAAGCTCTTTCCGCTACACAGGCGACTATCGATATCAGTACACTGCCTATAGGTATCTATACCGTAAAGATTACAGATAACAACAGCACAAAAACAGTAAAGCTTATAAAAGAATAACCTATGCATTAAGGGAATGCACCTTGCATTCCCCCACCATACCCGGAGCACTATGTTCCGGGTATTTTTATGTAAGGAAAGGTATGTGCATACGCATAAAGACAAATGAAGAAGTGGATTAATTATATCACAATGTTGTTAATATTTAATATATTTATCAAATCGTTCACTTTTAAAATTTTATTTTATGAAAAGATGGCTTTACCTAACCTTTCTTTTTGCACTTGCAAGCACCTCTTTTTTATCTGCACAAATTGGAATAGTCGACTGTAGATGTGTTCCCGTATCCTCTGTATCGATTAGCAATATAACCACGACAAGCGCAACGGTCACCTGGGTTCCGACTTTTAATCAATCGAGGAACTGTATCTTCGTCATTGACATCCAGAATTTAAGCAATCCTTCCGCATCTGTATCTTTACAGGTGAGTGGGACAACGACTTATAATATGCCCAATCTCGCTCCGGGAAACAATTATAAAGTAAGTGTTTATATCAATAATAATACCTCAGGATGTGTGGGTAGACCGGTAGATGCTTCTTTCACCACTTTAAGCAGCACTTATTGCTCCTCCAGCAGTACGACAACACATAGTTACCTCACCTTACAGTATTTAAGATTGAACAATGGTTATATAGGCATGTCTCCATCATGGATCACCCCTAACGGGTCTATTAGCGCACCAAGCACCGGCAGCCCCTATGTATTTATAGCCACCCCGGTTAATGTGCCTAAAAACACGGTGATCACCAATGATTTCGGAATATATTACCAGGCACACACTAACACAATACCACCATACATACTTTATCTGAACATATGGATCGACTTTGATAATAACGGGGTATTTGATAGCTACGAGCGTGTAAGCAGTGGCAGCCTGACCAGCAGCAGCTCAACCCCACCAAATACAATGGGAGGCGGTGTTTCTTATGCATCAGCTGGACAAATACAATCCATAGCCATCCCCAACATGACCGCATCTAATGTACGGGCAAGGATGACCTTAAGTGTCAATCAAAATGTAGGCCCTTGCAGTAGTTTCGCAGAAGGGCAGGTGGTAGATTTTAAAATAAATATTATTCCTTAAGGAGTAAAATGGGCGAGTGATTGGCCAGGCCAACGTGTGTACTGATTTACCCCTTAATGTTATGCCCCACAACAATAAGGGTGCAAACACATAAAGGGTATCGTGCTGAGCAGGCAATAATGTCCGCTATAAAGAGCGTACTTCTTCTTTAAGGCACGAAGCCTGTATATAAAAAGCCACGCTGATATAGCGTGGCTTTTATTTATATTTTAGCTGTTAAATTCTTTGATAGTCGTCATCTAAACGGATGATGTCATCCTCTCCAAAATAAGTTCCGTATTGGATCTCAATAATGGTCAAGGGCGTATCCTGTTTATTTTCCAATCGGTGTTTTGCTCCTTGAGGCACCCTGAATACTTCACTTGGCCCTAAGGTATATACTTCGCCATCAAGGGTAATCGTCGCCTCTCCCTCAATAATCGTCCATATTTCTGAGCGATGATGATGATACTGGTAACTTAAGCGGCCTTTGGGTTTTACTTCAATGCGTTTCACTTTATGCGTTGCGGCGTCTTCTAATACCCAATATTGTCCCCAAGGTCTGATATCTGTTTCCATAATACGTTATGCTTTCTGCTAAATGATAGATCCGAATGATTTCTTTTTCTAAAACTGAAAATTCGGAAAAAATATTATAAAAAAAAAGCAAATTATGTATAATATGGAGAAATCATAAGATAAACGACCACACCGGTTACAGAAACATAGAACCACAAGGGCCAGGTGTATTTTGCAATCTTACGATGCCGTTCATTTTCGGCGATAAGTCCCCGATAAGCGGTAAAAAGAATAAAAGGCAAAATAACCGCTGCCAGTATGATATGAGTAATGAGGATGAAATAATAAATGCCTCTGATCACACCTGTTCCCCCATATTTAGTATCTCCTGCCCATAGATGATGGGATATATAGGATAACAGGAATAAAACGGATAATACGATGGCCAGTAAGATTGTATTCTTATGTAGCTTTATATTGCGTTGTTTGATAGCAATAAGTGCTACCACAAGACAAACAGAGACCAAAGAGTTGATGATGGCATTGGCCAAGGCAAACTGATGTACATTAAAGCTAAAAGGATAAGGTACTTTTAACGCTTTACTATCCAGCAATACTACTGCTCCAAAAATAATTATGGAGACCAGGATGATCCAGAATCTCGCTCTTTTGTCGTTCTTCTTAATTAAAGGTTGCATTCTATTTTTTGTTTTTACGTTTTTCCAAATCCAGAAGAATCACGCCATCTGCTATTTTTGCAAGCGCACGCGCATCCATACCATCATAATACCCTCTTATATTCCTGAAAGTATCTACTAAAACAACCTGTTGGGAATGAATGAATTCATCCGGTGTTTCGGCATCCAGTTTCAGGCCCAATTCATTCTTCGCATAATCGAATATAGCATCCTTATTACCTGTCAGGAACCACCAGCGATCATGTGATGTGGTATATTTATTGGCATACTGCCGCAATACCGGAACACTATCATTAGGATCTACAGAGATACTGACAAACTGCACGAGGTCTGTACTCTTTTTATCAAATGCCTTTACGACTCCTTTAATGTTTTGTGTTAATGCAGGACATACAGTAGGACATTTAGAAAAGAAAAAATTGATGACCAATATTTTTCCCTTCAAATCCTTGTTAAGGCTTACTTGCTGGCCTAACTGATTAGTCAGGTTAAGGTCTTTCAGGGTGTGAAATACGGTATCATATTGCATTTCCCCTTTCACGATATGGCTATCTACCCGATCCGGTCTATAGAATCGAGGAATGTTGAGCGCATTAGAAACGGATTTATTATAGTATAGGAAAAAAGAAAGCGGAAGCAAAACTGCCACCGCTATTCCTATTATAAATCCTTTTGACTTTTTTGAAGACATCAGATTATATGTTTAAAAGATTAATGGCCGCCAACAAGTGCTTTAATCGTATGGCCAAAGGTTTCGTTGATGCCCAGGTGATACGTAGAATCTACCAGGAATACCGTAGCCATCCAGAAGACCAACATCATTGGGAAAAGTACAAATTTTGCAAACGTTCTAGTTTCATCACCTAAGTGCATGAACACCTTTACAATGTAATAGGCCTTTAACATCGTAAGGGCTACAAAGAAGGTAATAACAAAAATATGATGAATGCTCGGGTTAGAGAAATACAAACCTAAACCCACTGCAACTTCGATAATGGTAATCAAAGTAAGGATACCGGTTACTTTCCAGATCTTCTTTACTTTAGCCTTACTTTCAGGAGAATTCAGATCCTCATGATGTGCTAATACGTCTGAATATA
Organism: Taibaiella sp. KBW10; assembly: GCF_003852495.1. Taxonomy (GTDB): domain Bacteria; phylum Bacteroidota; class Bacteroidia; order Chitinophagales; family Chitinophagaceae; genus Edaphocola. The sequence goes on from NZ_QAJI01000005.1 coordinate 3,535, forward strand.
ATTTCGATTGATCTAATTCGTATAAGTGAGTTAAATCGTGTGCGTCTGAATGATGATGAGACATAATTTTATGATTGATAATGAATCTTAAATATAATTGCTGTTACCCATTTTTCTATTACAACAAATAGAAGAAGGTAAATACGAATACCCAAACTAAATCTACAAAGTGCCAATACAAACCTACTTTCTCGATCATTTCATAGTGACCTCTGTTTTCGTAGGTATTGTTCACCACATTCAATAGGATAATGATGTTGATGATCACACCCGAAGTTACGTGCATCCCGTGGAAACCGGTAATGGTAAAGAAGTAGTTATAGAATTCATGAGTGGCGCTTAGCGCAACTTCCGGCGTCTTCGCTAAAGCATCGGCCACATAAGGCTTATGCGTATTAAAGAGGTGTTCAAAAGAACTAACCGGCGTTTTAGCCAAATCATTATAAGAATCCCACCAGGCACCTGAATGGTATAAGTGCGTCCACTCCCAAGCCTGACAAGACAAGAAGATTACCCCACCAATAATAGTCCAAAGCATCCATTTGATTACGCCCGCTTTATTATTAGCGTGACCGGCATGTACTGCAAGCACCATGGTTACAGAAGATACGATCAGGACGAAAGTCATAAAACTTACAAACACCAAAGGGGCATTCCAACCTTCAAAGAAAGGTACAGAATGGAATACATGGTTCGGATCAGGCCATATTTTGTGCATGAATCTGTTGGAACCCATAGAAACCAGCAAACCACTGAAAGTCAAGGCATCAGACAACAGGAAAAACCACATCATCATTTTACCATAGCTCAACTTAAACGGCGACTGTCCTCCACCCCATACAGAAGGGGATTTAGCATTTGTTGTTGCGTGTGTCATAATTTTGTAAAAACAATTTTATAGGAATACTTCTAAGCTAATTTACTTTAAATTGGGTGCAATTTAGTAATAGAAATTCACTTTTCTTGTATTTTTGTTAAAATATTTTTTATTGTAATTGGTCCTCATACCTGTACTAGCGGTACATCAGCAAGAATACGTACAGATATAGCCATAAGATATCGATAAAGTGCCAGTAAGCACCCAGGATTTCCAGGCCAACAGGACTTTTTCCTTTATTAAAAAAGCGGTTCTTAAGCAACACCACAATAAGGGCAATAATCCCGCCAAGGATGTGCACCAAGTGCGCTCCTGCAATCACATAGAAAAAGGAATTGCTCACATTGCCATTAATTCTGATGTTATGTGCATACATCTGCTTAAATCCTAAATATTGCAATACCATAAAGGCAATACCTAAAATCAGCGTCAGGATCATCAATAAGTTATACCGGCTAAAGGCTTGCTTCTTGTAGGCCTTCAAACCCAAAAAGTAGGTAAGGCTACTCAACAGGATCACGATGGTAGATACGGCAAATATCTGAGGCATTTCAAATTGCTCCCACATCCCTTGTCCGCGACGCACCAGATAACCACTGGTAAATCCCGCAAACATCAGCAGGATGCTGCCCAGCGCAAACCACATCGCAAATTTCTGAGGATGAATTTTTCTGGTTGGTGCAGGTATATGTACCGGAACAACCGGATCTTTTACTGTTTCCATTATGGCTAAAATTTAAATTATAATTTATCGTAAAGAAAGGCAAGAAATACAACGGGGATGTACAAGAATGAAGTGTACATCAATCCTTTGGCACTCGAATTATCGCTTCTGCGGTAAAACATATAAGAAGCTGCAAAGTAAATGATCCCAAAGATAATGGCGACCCACATAGATAAGGTGCCGCTCAAATGAATGGCATAGGGAATCATACCCAAAGGAATCATGGTGAGGCTATAATACATGCACTGCAGCCCGGTATATTTGGTTTTACCTGCATGGCTGGGTAACATACGAATGCCTGCTCTTAAATAATCATCATAACCCACCCAGGCGATTGCCCAAAAGTGTGGAAACTGCCAGAAAAATTGAATAAGGAATAAAGACCATCCCCCGAAATTTTCAATTCCGGATAAGGACCCTGTAGCTGCTACCCATCCGATAAGTGGTGGAAAAGCACCGGGTATAGCCCCTATAAATGTAGAAATCGGATGTATTTTTTTCATCGGTGTGTAGGCAAATCCATATAATAATAAGGATAACAGGCCTAACATACCCGCGAGGAAGTTAAAGAAATAGCAAATAATAGCGACCCCTAAAACCCCAAATATGATCACCAAAACCCAGGCTTCCGGTGCTTTCATTCTGCCATCAGGCAAGGGCCGGTTTTGGGTACGGTGCATAAATTTATCACTTTCCCGTTCTAATATTTGGTTGATGATATTGGCGCTTATGGTGATCAGGCTACTCCCAATCGCCATAAGCACGGCTGTATGCCAGGTAAACCCGGCATGGGGTGCCAGTAAATAGCCTATAATACTGGAGTATACGACCATTATGCTCAACTTCGCTTTCGTAAGTTGTAAATAGTCTTTTAATTTAGACGGCCGCGCCTTTTTGTCTTGTTCTGTGATTTGCACTACGATACCCAATTTCAATAAATATTTCTATTATCAGGGCACAAAATTAAGGCTTTCGGTTGGATAAAGTTTTAAAATAAAGGCTTATTTTTTATACCGCAAAACTTTCGCCGCAAGCACAGGTACGGCTTGCATTAGGGTTGACAAAATGAAATCCTTTACCATCCAATCCGTCCGAGTAGTCAAGCGTGGTATCGCAGAGATACAGGAAGCTTTTAATATCAGTTACCAAGGTAATGCCTTTATCGACAAATACCTGGTCACCGGATTGTGGCTGATTATCAAAATCCAGTTTATAAGATAGCCCGGAGCAGCCTCCGCCCACAACACTTACGCGTACAAAAAAGTCTGCTGCAAGCTGCTCATCTTTCTGAATTTGGTGTACCCTGTCTACTGCTTTATCGGTTATATAGATCATTTTATGACTTAATTTTTAATTGATTTACGGCCTGCGTTATTTTTCCGGCCACTATTTCCGCTTCTTCCATGGTATTATATTGCCCGAAGCTGAGGCGTATCGAACCCTCGATCACTGAAGGAGGCAAATGCATCCCTTCCAACACATGCGAGGACTTCTGCTGCGCCGACGTACAAGCCGAACCCACGGAAAAAGCAATTTCATTATTTAATATACTCACTAATCGTTCAGCCTTTATCCCTTCAAAAGCAATGTTGAGTACATGGGGCAGACGGTGATGTACATCGCCGTTCTCTACTGCTCCTTCCAGCTGCAACAACTGCTGTGCTACCGCATCTCTAATTGCTCCGATCTTTGGTATCAGGTTTATTCTGTTTTCCTGACTCAAAGCTGCCGCCTTTCCTAATCCTACAATCGCCGGTACATTTAAGGTGCCGCTTCTAAACCCATTTTGGTGCCCGCCACCATCCATTTGGGCGATCAGCTGTACCCTTGGGGAGCGCCTGCGGGTATATAAAACACCAATCCCTTTGGGTCCGTAGAATTTATGCGCACTTAAAGCCAGCAGATCAATGCCATCTTCCTCCACATTCACGGCAACTTTACCAATCGCCTGTGTCGCATCGCAAAAGAAATATACTTTATGCTTTTTAGCGATCATTCCAATCTCTTTTACCGGATGTAAAACACCCGTTTCATTGTTGGCATACATCAGGGCAATCAAAATCGTATCCGGTGTAAAGGCTTCTTCTAAAGCCTCCAAATCGATATGCCCTTCCCTATTGACCTCCAAGTATGTAATTCGCGCGCCTGATTGTTCCAAATGTGTACAGGTATCCAATACGGCCTTATGCTCTGTACGGCAAGTGATGATATGATTACCAAAACCCTTCATCACTTCAAAAACACCTTTCAGTGCAAGGTTACAACTTTCTGTAGCACCTGAGGTGAAAATTAATTCCTGCTCTGCTGCTCCAATCAAGGCCGCCACTTGACGCTTCGCTATTTGTACTGCTTCATCTGCCTGCCATCCCATTGCATGCGTGCGGCTGGCTGGATTACCAAATTTATGGGTAAAATAGGGCAGCATAGCCGCCACTACTTCCGGTGCACAAGGTGTTGTTGCATTATAATCCAGATAAATCACGCCGGAATTTCATTTTGATAAATATCTACAAAAGTAAGTGCTTTACTTTAGTTTTGTGTTTTGGTTTATATCACCTTTATTGATTTCACAATTTGTATTATTTATAATTTCCATTTATGTTTAAAAACGTTGAACATATTGGCATTGCAGTTAAAGACCTGCAGGCCTCCATTACGCTATTTGAAAAATTACTCAATGTAAAAAGTTACAAAACGGAAGCGGTAACCAGTGAGCAGGTAGAGACTGCTTTTTTCCAAACCGGAGAAACAAAAATAGAACTGGTGGCCTCTACTACAGCAGAAGGAACCATTGCCAAGTATATCGACAAAAAAGGAGAAGGTATCCATCATATTGCCTTTGAAGTTCCTGATATTTTAAGCGAGATGGCCCGGCTCAAAAATGAGGGCTTTCAACTACTGAATGAACAGCCTAAAAAAGGAGCCGATAACAAACTAGTTTGCTTCCTTCATCCCAAAACGACCAATAGTGTATTAATAGAATTGTGTCAGGAAATCAAGTAATAGCCTGCAATCCCCCTTTAATTCCTAATAAAATGTTGATTAACGAACTGATTAACATTGATTAACCTGATTAACGAAGATATTAACATTAATGAGCGCGTTAGCATTACATATTTTGCTATTTTTGTCTTTGTATATGACTTTCCGACCTAATCGTCATATTACATGTCAAAATATTTTTATGTTTATTTTTTTTATTCACTCTTTAACAATTGTACTACTTACCTTATGAGAAAAGCAGACATGGTAGCAAAAATTGCTGATAAGACCGGCATCCCCAAAGTGGATGTTCTCGTCACATTAGAAACCTTCTTTAAAGAAGTAAAAACATCGCTTACAGATGGAGAAGCGGTATTTATCAGAGGCTTTGGCAGCTTTATTGTGAAAAAGCGCGCCGCAAAAATTGGCAGAAACATTAAAAAGAATGTCGCCGTTGAAATCCCGGAACACTTGATTCCAGCGTTTAAACCCGCAAAAGAATTTGCCCAAAACATCAAGGAACATGGCAAGGCTGCGACCAGCGATGGGAATGATGATTAAAAGATAACAATGTGTACAGAAATGCCGCTTTATTACAAGGCGGCATTTCTTATTTTATTTTTTAATCATATAATATTGTGAACAACTTCTACAAAAAATTTTGAAGGGGAAATGTATCTTTGTTTTATAAAATATTAAAATATGTCAGACGAAAAACTGAAAGCGCTCAAGATGACGCTGGACAAGATTGATAAAGATTTTGGAAAGGGTTCTGTGATGAAACTGGGCGAAAAAAGCCAATCTGAGATGGAAGTAATCTCAACCGGCTCCTTAGGATTAGACATTGCTTTAGGCGTTGGTGGTTTACCTAAAGGCAGGATCATCGAAGTATATGGTCCGGAATCTTCTGGTAAAACAACTATTGCCATACACACAATTGCAGAAGCCCAAAAGGCCGGTGGTATTTGTGCTATTATAGATGCGGAACATGCTTTTGACGCCGGATATGCCCGTAAATTAGGGGTAAACGTAGATGAGCTTTTGATTTCACAACCGGATTATGGAGAGCAAGCTTTGGAGATTGCAGAGCGCCTTATTCTTTCCGGTGCATTAGATGTGGTGGTTATTGATTCCGTAGCAGCCTTGGTACCCAAGGGTGAGCTGGAAGGAGAAATGGGAGAAAGCAAAATGGGCTTACAGGCACGTTTAATGAGTCAGGCCATGCGTAAGCTTACGGCGGCAATTTCGCGTACAAATTGTACCTGTATCTTCATTAACCAACTGCGCGAAAAAATCGGGGTTATGTTTGGTAGCCCGGAAACAACAACCGGTGGTAATGCCCTTAAATTCTATGCTTCCATTCGTTTGGACATCCGTAGATCTACGCAAATCAAAGATGGCGATGTGGTCTTGGGTAACCGTACTAAAGTAAAAGTGGTTAAAAATAAAGTGGCACCACCTTTCAGAATAGCAGAATTTGATATTATGTATGGTGAAGGCATCAGCAAAATCGGGGAACTGATTGATCTGGGTGTTGAGCTCAATATCCTTACTAAAAGCGGCTCTTGGTTCAGCTATGGCGAGAACAAAATTGGCCAGGGAAGAGATGCTGTAAAGACCTTCTTACAAGATAATTCGGAGTTTGCGGAAGAGATCGAAGTAAAGATCAGAGAACAGCTTAAAACCGCATAATAAAGGTTTTAGATAAATAAAAAGGGGTGGAAAATGTATTTTCCACCCCTTTCCTATTGCAATGAACCAAGTATTGATCATTAACTAATGCCTAATAAAGAAAGCGGTCCAGCATATGCTGGACCGCTTTCTTTATATTATTTTGTGGATTATAATTCCCACATATCCATTTCTTTAGAAATGATATCTTCCATTGCTTTCTGACCTTGAATCAAGCCATCAAAACCACCTTTGAAATTAGCATTTTCTGGATTGTTGTGACTTGTTTTAATGATATAAGCAGAATAATAACTGCGATCAATATAATCTGTCCAAGTCATACGACGTACGTCATTTTCCGGATTATAAATCTCATATTGTGCTAATACATCTCTTGCATCAGGATAGTATACAGTAAATAAAGGAACTAAGTTTCTAAAAGTACCGTCATCGTTATATTGTGATAACATAGGTGTAATTGCGCGTACTCTTGGTATCATACGACCAGCATTACGATCAAAAATCCAATCTTCCTGAACACCGTAGGTCGTTACATCCAAAGGATTAAAGTTACCTTTAGACGTTTCCATGGTTTGCTCTCCCGTTATAGGATCGGTTACCATAACCGTCTTTTCCGACATCAGTTGCTTATCTACGTCTTCTACAGACATTGCACGTGTAAATTTATCGTCAGAATAAGCCTTGATTTTACCTCTGTGGATTCCGTCAATCAAAATCTCAACAAAAGCACCACCACCCGTATATTCATCACCTTCATAAACGAAAGGCATGTTTTGCTTTTCTTTTACATCGATACGTTTCCAAACGCGGCGTTTAAAGGCCACATCAATTTCACGTATATTATGCCATTGTAAAGCTTTGTTCTCGTGGTTTACCCGGTCAATCATACCATCTGGTACTAATGAAGGCTGCCATTCTTGATTTACATATTCTTTTTTGGGTGCCTGGCTATTGGCTCTATCCGCATTTAAGGGATTTTGTGCCAAAGCAGTGTTAACCATTAAAAGACCTGCTATAACTGTAGAATATTTCGCTAGGATGTTCATTTCCCTAAAATTTATCATAATTAAATTAAATTATACTATCGTATTAAGACATTGATCGCTCCCTTAGCCGGTCTTTCAGGGTTACCTGTACCTTTAACATAAATTTGTTCAAAGATATAACGATCTCCGGGTTTTGCTTTATTTAATAAGGCTTTTACCGCAGGGGAGTTTTCAAACAAAGGACCTGTTCCATCCGCATTTTCCGCTACATCATTACCTTTTGAAATGCGCAGTACTTTATATCTTGTTACCAAATATTGGAATTTAAAATCAAATCCCTCTAAAATAGCGGCCAAGCCTTTTTGTACTTTGAATTCACCTGCTGCCATAGTACCAGAACCATCAATACTACCCATTTTAACATTCGGTGTCGGGATAGATTTAATACGAATCAAACCACCACCTACTTTAACAACCTGACCAGCCTTATTTTTGGCAGAAATCGTGTATTCAACTCCTTTATAATTTGGCGTGGTTACTGTTACATTATACTGTCCGTTTCCTACTTTAGTAATTGTTGCACCAGGCATACTCCAGGTCACATCATCAATGTTATAACCAGAAGCGGATAAAGTAACCGGGTTGTCTACACCGATATACATTACATTCATGTAATCCAGTTGAAGAGAAGCACCAGCAGAACCTACTGTAACATTAAAGGACCAAGGTTGTGTTTCAACTCTTCCTGAAGCACCTTTTGCTTTTACGGTAATGGTACCTCTAACTGTTTGTACTCCAGTTCCGGATGCTCTGAACTTCACAGTACCGACACCATCTTTCACTGTTACTGCTCCTACATTAGAAGTTACCGTTGGCATAGCAGCTTTATTATAGGCAGCCATGGTAACATTTGCAGTGATCTCATCTCCGGCCAATGCGTAACTTGTGTTTGGAACGGCTACTGCCATCAAACCGTCAAATTTAATTACAGTAGGGTCAAAATCTTCATTTCCTACCTGGCTCATCAGCGTCTCAATCATTACACTCTCTGTATTTTTCACATCGCTTTGCCATTTAGAGAACAAAGTGATTGCTGCAATTACAGGGATGTTATGGAAGGTACCAAAAGACCAGTCTCCGCTAGGATTCATATCTGTTTTAGACATTTCACCCAATTTCAATGGAATTAATTTTTTCAGTTCTTCTTTAGTTTCTGCATTAGATCCTTTAGCCAAAATGCTATTAATATAAGCTTCTAATTCAGATTTTACTTTGTCTCCGTTTTTCTCTTCGATAAACATGCGGGAAGGGATATCGATATCATCCATAAATTTAACTTTACGGCCACCGTTACTTTCCTGAACCCAACCACCAGCTTTCGCTACGATATCAGATTTCCATTGTTCAAGTCTTGAGCTCATCTTATCAGACTCCTCTTTTACTTGCAAAGCTTTTTTGTATAATGAGTCCGCCCTCGGTTTCAAATCGGGCATTTTATCTGCAATATGTTCAAATGCTTTATATAATCTACTGTTTTTGTCGGCTATACCTGCATTAGAATTCTCAATACTCGTATTGATCGTACTAAATGCATCCAACACCTCCTTAGTAATATTCAATGCCAACATCGCTGTTAACACCAAATACATAAGGTTGATCATTAACTGCCGGGGCTCCTTAGGTATTGACATTCTTTTATTCTTTTTTTATTTAATGAAGAATTAAATTAATAAATGTTAAACAATTCTCAGGCAGGATTAACGGCCTTGCATCGCAGACAACATGTTGCCGTAGATATTGTTCAATGAGGTTAAGTTTTTGTTCAATGAAGCAATTTGTCCTTTTACCGCTTCTGCATCTTGTGCAGTGGAAGACATTGATTCAGAGGCAGAAGCTAATGTACCATAAAACTTATTCATCGCTTTCAGGTGGTTATTAGCATCTTGCAACTCAACTTCATAAATTTGATTTAAAGAACCCAAGTTTTTAGATAATGTTTGTACTTGTGAGTGGAATTTCTGAGTATCTTCAGCAGCATTGTTGAAAGATTGCATTGTTCCTACAGCTCCGGCAAACGTATCTTTCATTTGACCTAAAGAAGTTGCCGCTTCACGTGCGCTTTGGCTAAATTCTCCTGTTGCAGCAGTTACATCTGTGATGTCTTTCATCTGGCTTACAGTAGTACCAAACTTATCGAAGTTTGTTTTTAAGCTTTTGAAATAATCTGGTTTCAATTCTGCTTCTTCTAACATTTTATCCATTGCAGCTGTTGCGCCTGACATACCACCACCGCTACCCGCACCCAAAGGTTGTGTAGGAGGGATAAATTTAATTCCTTTTTTATACCCTTCTACTACTGGGTTCTCATCCAGGCTAGGATAGTAACGCTCCCAATAATAATCTTTATGAGGGGGTAATAAACCTAATAATAAGAACAGGAATGCTTCTGTCAAAAGACCGATTGTAAGCATCGTGCTCGCACCTGGTAAGTGCTCCAACTTGAATAATGCCCCAACAAGTACTACCGCAGCACCTAAACCGATAATTAAGTTTTTTATATATTTACCTTTCTTTGTTTCAAAAAATAAGACGATTGAATTCATTATTTTGAGTTGTTGTTTATTATTAGTAAATTATTTTTAAAATTATTTTCTAGTACCACTTGCAGGTTCTGCAATCCCAATAGCCTCTGCCGTACGTACATAGATATTTCTGAATCCGATATAAGCTTTAGCCGTATCTGCAAATTCATAATCACGATTTTGAATCTGTAAGAACGGAGCAGGATCTCTCCAGCTACCACCTTTCACAACTTTTCTACGTAACCAAGTTGGATCAGAGTCTTTGATTTTGATATTGATATCAGGATTCATATCTGATAAGAAATTGCGATCGTAAGCGCTTACAGTATACGTGGTGCTCGTCCACTCTGCTACGTTTCCGGACATGTTGAACAAACCGTAATCATTTGCCCAATAAGCGTCTGCTCTTGTCGTGTATAAACCACCATCGGCAGCATAATCACCACGACCGGGTTTAAAGTTTGCTAAGTAACATCCTTTTTGATTCGCAACATATGGTCCGCCCCAAGGATAAGGAGACAATTGGCGTCCGCCTCTTGCAGCCCACTCCCATTGTGTTTCACTAGGCAAAGCGAAATTACCTTCGAAGTATAATTTACGGTTTTCTCTGTCTGCTTTCCACAATTGTGTTCTCCAATGAGCAAATGCACTTGCCTGGAACCAGGTTACACCTACAACAGGATATTCGTTAAAAGTAGGAGACCAGTTGTACTGCAACGCGATCGGCTCGTTATTAGAATAGTTAAATTGTTTTATCCAAACCGAAGTATCAGGATAAGCACCTATACTTTTCTTTACAACGAAATCCGTTCTTGGTTTTCCTGTACTTTTCACAGATTCTTCATAATCGAAATAGCTAAAATTGTACACCAATTTCGTATTATCGAATTCTTTTTTGCCCCAACCGGATTGTTCTGCAGGAATATACAAGTTCATTAATTGGTCTTGTACATCAGCATCTTTCCAATTGATCTTCTGCTTCCAGTCAATACGTTGTGAACCATCTTCGTTATCAACAAAGTGCTGCAGTTGTGTATGTGCGATAGAATCTCTAACCCAATTTGTAAATTGACGATACTCTGCATTAGTAATCTCAGTAGCATCCATATAGAAACCTTGCACCTGTACGTTACGCACTTCAGCATCTAATGCATTTTGAACATCCTGATCGCTGTAGCCAGTTCTTAAATAACCTGCAGGTACCCATACCATCCCTACTGGTGTAGGTGGTCTGTAGCTGGGGTTCGTGTTGTAATCACCCACAACCTGACCTTGCGAACCAGGTTTTCCGCAACTAGCGAACAACATAGCGACAACGGCAATACTCAAGGATTGTTTTCTCATCTGTTTGTAATTTTCTTTGTTATTGCTTCTTTATTTTTAAGTTTTCTACTAAAGTTATTTTAGCAAAATATTAAAATTTATGATTCAAACCTTTTATAATCTGAGCTTGTCTAAATAGTCAAACACTTTACAATAAAGGACTTTAACGATTTTTTACAAGTTTTTTAACCAAATTTAATTTCCAAATATCTATAAAAAAGTTTAGAAATCAAATATTTTCTAAAAAATCACAGCACAATATTTAAAAAGTTTTTTAAATAAACAAGCGTATCCCTTTTTTTTTCCAAAAAAATACTGTTTGTACATACATTCAGCAGGAAACGGTTGGCTAAATAAAGATATTTTATAAACTATTCCAACAATTTTTTCACTTTTATTTTTGTTTTATTTTTGATAAAATATTTCCGGGGTTTTTCTCGGAGGGTAAACAGGCGTATTTCGTACACAGGTAAAACTGTGTCTCTTCGTTTAAACCTTTTCCCTGAAATACCGGAAACTCCTCCGGCTTATTTGTTGCCATCAACACCACATGAGGATGGAATCCCGTTTGAAAAGGCGCTATGTCGCCCGATACAGATGTGCCCAGTACGCTTAGGGTATTAAAGCGGGCATAACGCTGTATACAAGCCGCCCAATAAGCAAAAGAGGTTGGATAGCGCATCGCCTTTGCCTGCATGGCCTGAAGCATTGAAGCACCCCGGTGCTCCATCTCTTCATCCTCATACCATTTTGCCAATATAATACTATTTTCCGCCATTACTGCGTTTACAGATGGTAAGGCGCCATCGTAGGTTTCAATTTTCCTTACGATGATGTCTTTTTGGTCTTGATGACTGAAATAGAAAAATAATTGCTGCTCATCGCCGAAATGATCGACCACATTGGCATACAGCTCTTTAGCAATGCTAAGATAGGCATGGTCAATACCTGCACTGCTGTACACCAAAATTGCTTTTATGAGATAGGCATAATCTTCCAGGCTGGCAGCAAATTTTACTTTTTCTCCATCATAGCTTCTGTATAATTTTCCGTCGTTCAAAAAAGTGTCCAGCATCCATGCGATATTTTCTTTTGCCAGTTGTAAATACCGGCTGCAATCCAATGCCGACGCGGCTTTGACAAGGGCAGTGCATAGCAGTGCATTCCAGGAAAGCAATATCTTATGATCTAAAAGTGGCCGGACTCTCTGTTGTCTTCGCTGCAGCAAGTGCTGGCGGGCATCTTCTAAAATTATTTCCCAGGCATCAGACGTCAAATGATGGCGCTCTAAAAAGGAGGTGGATATGTTATTTTTATTCAGAATGGTCACGCCTTCCCAGTTGCCTTCTGGCGTGATATCCCAGTATTCCAATAATGCAGGATGCAGCTCCGGAATAACCGCTTTTATTTCAGCATAATCCCAGGTATAATACTTGCCTTCTTCTCCCTCGGAATCGGCATCCAAAGCCGCATAAAATCCTATGCCAGATTGGTTTTGAGACAATTCATTAATACAGAAATCGAGGGTAGCCGCTATTGCTTTTTTATAGCGTTCTTCTTTGGTTATTTTATATGCATCGGATAATACTTGTACAAACAGCGCATTATCGTACAACATCTTTTCAAAATGGGGTACTAACCACTCATTATCCGTCGCATACCTGGCCAAACCACCCCCCAATTGATCATAAATGCCCCCGTTCAACAGCCCATCGATACTTACTAATGCCTGTTTAAGCGCCTGCTCACTATCTGTGAAATAATAATGCTCTAGCAAAAACTGGATCGTCATGGTTTGTGGAAATTTAGGTGCAGCGCCAAAGCCTCCCCATGCCCTATCTGCCTGGGCCATAATGTTATCCAACACCATTTTATCGTACTCCGGTTCTTCCCCGAGCCCTTCCTGTACCGATTCGGTAAGGCTAAGCTGATGTAGATGTGCCACTAATTGATCGGACTGGTGGACAATATCTTCCGGTTTTTGGGTCCAGGTGAGGTGTATGGCTTCCAGCACTTCCATCCAGGAAGCACGCTGATAAGCCCTTTGTGGTGGAAAATAAGTGCCCCCGTAAAAGGGTTTTCGCCCGGGCGTAACAAACATATTTAAAGGCCAGCCGCCCTGACCACTCAGAACCTGAAGCGCATCCATATACAAATGATCGACATCTGGCCTTTCTTCTCTATCGACCTTAATACAAATAAAATTTTCATTCATATATGCCGCAACATTTATATCTTCAAAGCTTTCTTTTTCCATCACATGGCACCAGTGGCAGGCAGAGTAACCAATGCTCACCAGGACTGGCTTATGTTCTTTCTCTGCGCGCTCGAAAGCCGCGTCACACCAGGGATACCAGTGTACGGGGTTGTGTGCATGCTGCAGTAAATAGGGGCTGGATTCGTGAATCAATTGATTGGTCATAAAGGATACAATTTAAAAGCGGCAAAAGCTCGATAACAGGTATTTCGTTAAATGAAATATAAACCAGTGAAATTAGTCTTTTTTGCAATTTTGAAGATTAACTTTGCTTTTGCACTACTGTTAAGGTGCTTTGCTTACAAACAAATATGAAAAAAGTATTTCCCGTTATTATCGTATTAATCTGCCTGTCTCTGTTTGGCCTCATGTTTATTCAGTTAAACTGGGTAAAAACAACCATGGAGGTGCAGAAAATCAAATACAGCTTTGAGGTCGAAAATGTAATCAATAAAACACGCCATGATTTGCGCAACCGGCTTGCGATGATCAGAGGCCTTAATCCTAATTTCATTCGGATTACCGATCTTAATTCAGACAATTTTCTTTGGTCGGGGATTAGTGCCCTGCCGGAAGAAGAAATCCGGGGCATTATCCAAACCCACCTCAACGAAGAAAAAATAAAGCTCCCTTTCGAATACTGTATCACGTTAAGGGGAATGGTGGAGAATAACTCCAAAAGCTTCCGGAGGGATATGTTTGATAATGCGTATCAGGCAACGTTAACACTGGATGGCAGTTACGGACTGGTCTTGTATATTCAGGAGCCTAAAAACTATATTTCTCAGCGTACTGCATGGATGTTTGGCGCCTCTGCCCTATTCACTATTATCATTATTGCGGCCTTTGCGCTTACGATCCGAACCATGTTCAATCAGAAAAAGATTGCGGAAATAAAATCTGACTTCATTAACAATATGACCCACGAATTCAAAACGCCTTTGGCGACGATTTCGCTGGCCTCTGATGCGCTTTCGATGGATAAGGTGCGCAACAACCCGGAATTATTAAATTATTATTCCGGAATTATTAAATCCGAAAATAAACGGATGAATAAGCAGGTAGAAAAGATCTTACAGGCGGCACAAATTGACAAAGATGATCTGAAACTGAATCTTCAACCAACCAATGTACATGATGTCATAGAAAAAATGGCAGAGAGCTTTTCTATTCAGGTACAACAGAAAAATGGGTTATTAACGACTAATCTTTTGGCAACCGAAACCTATATTCTGGCAGATGAAGTCCATTTTTCAAACATCATTTATAACCTTATGGACAATGCCGTAAAATATTCGGCTGAACAGGTCAAAATTGAAGTGTCCACTCAGAATAGCAAGCAAAATATCATCATCAAAATAAAAGACAATGGTATTGGGATGAGTAAGGAAACGCAAATACACATCTTTGAAAAATTCTACCGGGCACATACAGGTAACTTACACAATATCAAAGGGTTCGGTTTGGGACTGAGTTATGTAAAAGCCATCGTAGATTCCCATAAGGGTAAAATAAAAGTAGAAAGCGCGGTTGGAAAAGGCAGTACGTTTACCATTGAATTGCCCATAGCCTCACCCGAAGCATAATCATTATTACATCTTCTAAATACACAATACCATTTTATGAAAGTAGCTGTTGTCGGTGCCACAGGATTAGTAGGCAGTACGATGCTCCAGATCTTAGCTGAGCGCAATTTTCCCATAAGTACATTGATTCCAATTGCTTCAGATAAGTCTAAGGGTAAGCTCATCAGCTTTAAAGGCAAAGAATATCCCGTAGTAACCTTAGCGGAAGGTTTGGCGCTGCAACCAGATATCGCTTTGTTTTCGGCGGGGGGCAGCACTTCTTTAGCATGGGCCGAAAAGTTTGCTGCAGTAAATTGTTTTGTGATTGACAATTCTTCTGCCTGGCGGATGGATCCTGATAAAAAACTGGTGGTGCCAGAGGTGAACGGGCATGTCTTAACAAAAGAAGACAAAATCATTGCCAATCCCAACTGCTCCACGATACAGATGGTAATGGTATTACAACCTTTACATCAATTATACCATATCAAAAGAGTAGTCGTAAGCACTTATCAATCCGTAACGGGAAGTGGCCAGAAAGGGGTTGATCATCTCGAGGCAGAGCGCGCTGGCACACATGATAAAACATTTTACCCACACCAGATAGACCTTAATGTAATCCCGCACATTGACGTGTTTATGGATAATGGCTATACAAAAGAAGAGATCAAGATGATCCTTGAAACACAAAAGATCATGGGTGATGACCAAATTCAGGTAACGGCTACCGCTGTAAGGGTACCTGTTATGGGTGGCCATAGTGAAAGTGTGAACATTACTTTTGAAAAAGATTTTGAGTTGGACAGGGTCAAAACGACCTTAGAACAGGCACCCGGAATAACATTATTAGACGATGTTCAGCAAAATAGCTATCCCATGCCGATACATGCCTGCGGAAAAGACGAAGTTTTTGTAGGTAGAATCAGGAGAGATCATTCCTTCCCTAATACCTTAAATTGCTGGATTGTAGCGGATAATCTTCGAAAAGGTGCCGCAACCAATGCCGTTCAAATCGCGGAATACCTGATAGTCAATCACTTAGTTTAATTAGAGTTTCAAACGGCCTAAAGATATGCTGCTGACGCAAATGAAGGGTTCTTTTATAAGCATAAGTGCATGAATGCTTTATTTTGGGTTTTTTTTATATTTTTACCAACCAATGACTATCTACCAACTGTCTTATTAAAGGCAAGCTTAAAATAATATTTATATATTAAACTGTATGATGATGAAAAAATATACCATAATGTTGCTTTTCGCAATGTTTTCCGGTTTGTTAGCACAAGCACAAATAGGATTAAATTTTGACGATACATTAATTTGTAGAGGCAATACCATTACTATGGGTGCATCCTTTACGGGTCAGGTAAACAGCCTGAGTTCGGATGACTATTTTACCAACGAAGTAATTCCGATAGGTTTTACCTTTAGTTTTTATGGAAAAGACTATACTAAATGTGTGATCTCGGGTAATAACTTCTTGTCTTTTGACACGACATTAGCCAGTCTCAGCAGTTCTTATCAATATACTACAGCTATAAACTCTACAAATGGCCAACTCAACAAAGTGGTCATGCTGGGTTTTCAGGATTTAGATTTGAGTAAAGGCGGTACCTTAAAATACCAGACTTTCGGTACACCAGGCCAAAGAAGGTTTATTGTAGAATATTGTATGGTTCCTAAATATGGCGGAACAGCTTGTAATGCCTACAAGGTAACAAACCAGGTAATTCTTTATGAAGGAACAAATATTATCGAGTTTCATACAACAGATATGCCGGGTACCCCTACTTGTCCGAGCACAAATGGTGCCGGAACAGGAGGAAACTCAATTCAAGGTTTAAGAGATGTTACAGGATCGGTTACCAACCAAATCTTCACCCCTAACAGGGCTCCTGCAGATTTATGGGGAACTATTGGTAGCACCAACTCTTCCAGAAGATATACTCCTATGGCTACAACGCCATTCTATACTATAGACAGTATACCTTTCAATCCTTGGCAGATCATCGAAAATGCAAACAGTGCATTGTTAAAATGGTATGATGCTAACGGTACTTATATCGGTCAAGGTCCTACAATGACCGTAACTCCAACCAATCCTCCTCCTCCGGCTACCGGAACGTTCTATACTGTAGAGTATACCGGAAGTGCAGGTTGTGATGTAACCCAATCATTTACTTTTAAAGATACAGTTAATATCAGATATGACGATAAAAGAGTATTTGTAAGCCAATCTTTATGTGCGGGTGAAACTTATCTGTTCTTTGGAAGATTATTATACCAAACTGGTGTATATGATACAACCTTCAAAACAGCTGCTTTAAGATGTGATAGTCAGATCATCCTGACGCTTACAGTAAATCCTAAACCTAATGTTACCCTTAACGAAAACGATAAGGTAAAAATGTGTCAGGGAGATACTTATGTATTCAGAGCAGTAAAAACAGCAGGTGCTACTTACCAATGGCTTAGAAATGGCAGCCCTATTCCAGGTGCCGGTGCCGATACTTTAGCCGCAACAGCAGCAGGTAGCTACCGTGTGAAAATAGTAACGAATAAAGGTTGTACAGATACCTCTAAATCGGTAGAACTTTTAGTGAAGCCTAACCCTACGGTTAAAATCTCTTATGTAAGTCAGAATGATTTCTGTGCAGAAGATACTGTTACCTTAAAAGCAACTGCAACAGGAAACAACCTTGAATATGTATGGACGCCTGATGAGTACTTAAGAAAAACGACTACCGGTATATACGATATCGCAGAAGCTATTGTACCAAAAACAGGGTATGTAAAAGTGAAAGTATTTAACGGAGACATGTGTTCTGCTTCAGATTCTGTATTGATCAAAGTACACCCTTGTTGTGAAATCGGAATGCCGACAGCATTTACACCAAATGGTGATGGTAGAAATGACTACTTTATGCCAGTGCTGCAAATAGGACAGAAAATTGTTTCTTTCCAGGTGTTCAACAGAAGAGGCCAACTGATTTTTGACAATGATAACATGACTAAAGGTTGGGATGGTAAAGATAAAGACGGTAATCCTTTGAATAATGATGTGTTTATGTATATCATCAAGTATAACTGTTCTGATGGAAAAATCTATGAAGAAAAAGGTGACATTACGATTGTTCGATAATCATCTTAGTTTATAAGCAAAAAGAGTGTATGGAAAATCCATACACTCTTTTTTTGTGATTATATTAATAAGTGTATCCCCTATCTTCGTCAGGCACACCAAAATACAAAAACTCATGAAAAAAGTACTGCTTACGACCTTTGTCGCCGGTCTATGCCTGTCTGCCTCTGCGCAAAGAATTAATCTGAACAAAGCCGTTAATGCGGCCGGAAAAGGCGTTTCCGCCGCTTCCTTTACCAATGCCGATGCCGCAAAATATGCCAAAGAAGCGGTAGAATGGATGGACAAAAACAACAAAATTGCCGGTCCTAAAGATCCTTATACCATTAGGTTGAATAAACTTTTCGGCAAGCATAAAAGCCAGGATGGACTTTCTTTAAATTACAAGGTTTACCTGGTTACCGATATTAATGCCTTTGCCTGTGCCGATGGCAGTGTAAGGGTATTCTCTTCTTTGATGGATATTATGACTGATGATGAACTGTTGTCTATTATCGGCCATGAAATAGGCCATGTAAAAAATGAAGACAGTAAAGATGCTATGAAAAATGCCTATATGAAAGCAGCAGCGCTGGATGTCGCATCTTCTGCTTCTAATACAGCACAACAACTGACGGAAAGCCAATTGGGTAAAATGGCCAATGCCATGTTGGATGCCACCCATAGCCGCAAACAAGAAAGTGAGGCAGATACCTATGCTTACGACTTCATGAAAGAAAACGGGTATAATGTGGTGGGTTCTTATACCGCATTCAAAAAACTGGCACTCTTGTCTAATACGAAGGCAAAGACATTTGAAAAAATGATGAGTTCTCATCCCGATAGTGATAAGCGCGCCGAAACGGCCAAAAAGAAAGCCGAAAAAGATGGTCTTTGGAAAGACCCGGGCACAGTAAGCCTGCCTACAAGCAAGCTGACCAAATAACCTTCTCTTTAAATAATATCCAATAGCTGCCCGAAGATCGGGCAGCTATTGTCATTTCGGGAAACTGATAAAAATCATAATCCTGCCTGACATCCGTCAGCAGAAAGCCTTACAATGCCTGCTACTTTTGTACGGAATCAGGCTAAGCGCATCATGAGTGTTTCTTTTATCAATTTTAATTCTTTCGGGCAAGAAGAGCTATGCCACTTCATTGCCCAAAGATGTTATGAGCATATGCACCAGTCGCTAAGCCATCTGCAGGTGCACTATCTCCATGAAAATTGTCTTCACGAAAGTGGCACCTCCGATGCAGCCTTACCCTTCCTCTTCCTCCAATTCAAAGACGAATGTGAGCAACTCATACTACTGGAAGAGCAACTTATCCTCCCTTATTTCAATAAGACCATTTACGCCCAAAAAAGATACCGGGAAAATACGGCTCTGAACCCAAAATTGCTTTCCCGCAAACATCGGGAACTCCAGGAACGATATACTAATATGAAGAACGACACCTTGCAAAAGATTCGATTCAAGGAGGACACCCAGTACCAGATACTCCGGTATGATCTTCAGGTAACCGCTACGCAACTAAAGGACTGGCATGACCTCATCAATATTCTGTTTCAAAAAGACACCCTCAAGGAAACCCTCTAAATTTTCTACCCCCACTCAAAACAAAAGAATATGGTTAAGGAATATGCCGGGAGCAAGGCCCTACAGATAAGCTGCTATCACTGCGGAGAAGACTGCCCCAATAATACAATCCGATTTGAGGACAAATCATTTTGTTGTTCCGGTTGCCAGTCGGTATACCTCTTACTTCAGGAGACCGGCTTATGTACTTATTACAGTTTGAATCAACATGCCGGCATCAATAGAAGGGAGGAGACCCGAAAAGATAAGTTTGCCTTTTTGGAGTCGGCTACGATTCAGCAAGCCCTCATTCAATTCAGAGATACAGCAGAAACCCACATTACGTTCTATATTCCCTATATCCATTGCAGTAGTTGTATGTATCTGCTGGAACAATTACACCGTATTCACAAGGGGGTCATTCGTACCGATATCAATTTCTTAAAAAAAGAAGCCAGTATCATCTTTAAAGAAGCAGAATTAAGCCTTCGCGGATTAGTAGAACTCTTAACCAGCCTGGGCTATGAGCCACACATCAGTTTGCAGCAAATGCAAAAAAGCAAACCGAAAGTAGCCAAAAGCCTGATTTATAAATTAGGAGTCGCCGGGTTTTGTTTTGGCAATATCATGCTGCTGAGTTTTCCAGAATATTTTTCAGAAGATGTACAGCAGGAACAGTACCTGGGCAATATTTTCCGGTACTTAAGCCTGCTTCTTTCCCTGCCTGTATTTTTTTATTGCGCTTCTGTTTTCTTACAATCTGCATGGAAGGGGATCAGGTATAAACAGGTGAATATAGATTTTCCGGTAGCCATTGCTATTATCGCGACCTTCAGCAGAAGCCTTATTGATGTACTGATGAATAACGGAAGTGGTTATTTTGATTCCTTATCCGGTATTGTATTTTTCATGCTTGCCGGCAGGGTATTACAAGATAAAACCTATGGGGCACTTAGTTTCGAGCGGGATTATACCGATTACTTTCCCATTGCAGCAAGTTTGGTTAAGGATGGGCATATTGTCGCTTGCCCCCTACCTGATATTAAAGCGGGCAATACCCTGAAAATACACAATAATGAATTAATCCCGGCCGATGGTATCCTGACCAAAGGAAAGGCGCAGATAGACTATAGTTTTGTAACCGGGGAATCCGTACCCGTAATCCGTGAAATGGGAGAAATGATCTATGCCGGAGGAAAACAACTGGGATCGGACATGGAAATATTAGTGGTAAAAGAGGTGGCACATAGTTACCTTACCAGCCTATGGAATAAAGAACATCAGGGAGAAGATCAGGAGACCAAAGCACATGAAGCGAAATCGTTTGTACATGCCCTTGCAACAAATTTCACCTGGATTGTATTGGGTATTGCCTTGGTAGCCGGCATTTATTGGTATTATCATGAACCCGCTAAGATCTGGCCTGCCGTCACCACTATCCTAATTATTGCCTGCCCCTGTGCGCTACTGCTTACGGCCACTTTTACGAGAGGCTACATCCTGCGGATACTCGGCAAGAATGGGCTATTTCTCCGCAATGCCCATGTGATTGAACCGCTCGGAAACCTTACCCATCTTGTCTTTGACAAAACGGGTACCTTAACCGCAAGCGCGCAGATTACCGCGGCACATTTCGGAGCAGGGCTTTCGCAGGAAGAGGAGAATATTATCGCCTCAATCACCCATCCGACAAGCCATGCCATGAGTCGCCCTGTACGGGCCATACTGAAGCATACAGAGCTTTATGAAGTCTTCGACTTTAAAGAACATGCTGGTCTGGGGGTAAGCGGGCTCGTAAAAGGGAAACACGTGCAAATCGGTACCGCCGGGTTTATGCAACGCGCTGCGGATGAGCTTCCCCAGAAAGGTACTATTCTTTTTATAAAGATAGGTGGAGCAGACAAAGGTTACTTTGTATTGACCCAAGGTATTAGAAGCGGCATACCGGAACTATTACAACAACTTCAGCACCTGAGTCAGATCTCGCTGTTATCAGGCGATATGCCCCATCAGGAAACAATGTTCCGCAAAATCGTGGGTGATGGACCCAAACTATACTTTCAACAACAGCCTGCCGACAAACTGAATTATGTAAAGGCCTTACAGGATCAGGGACAAGTGGTAGGCATGATCGGAGACGGGCTTAATGATGCCGGGGCCTTAAAACAAAGTAATGTAGGCATCTGTATTGCTGAAGATACTAATTCTTTTACCCCGGCAGGCGATGCCATACTCAAAGGAGATCAATTACACATACTGCACAAACTGATCAGGCTTTGTAAAAGCAGTAAAGGCATTATTATCCTTTGTTTCAGTTTTTCCTTTTTATATAATGCGGTGGGGCTGTTCCTTGCCGTTCAGGCAAAGCTATCGCCGATAGCTGCTGCCATACTGATGCCCTGCAGCACTTTAAGCATCATGTTGCTGACCTATATCATCAGCAATATGCGCAGCAAACAATTAGGCTTAAAATGGCGTACTCAGGAACATGACAAAAGTCATGTTCTCCAATGAGTATTGTCATAGTCTAGCCCGTGCTAAGGAAATAATTTTGTATCCAATTCAAGCCCCATGAGTGTACTCGTCATTTTATTAGGCATTAGTCTTTGTGTCGGACTCGGTTTTCTGGCCGCCTTTATCTGGTCGGTAAAGTCTGGCCAATTTGAGGATGATTACTCCCCCGCACATAAACTTTTTTTTGAGGAGGAAACACCAACTGACACCCATAAACAATAATCATAATTAACGTAAACTATGAACAAGGACGCGAAGGAGAATGGTTCTCCGGACACAGGAATGCAGGTAGAACATTTTTATTACGACAACAAAACCGTCAGGCTATTCGGCGTTGCCGCCATTTTCTGGGGCCTGATCGGTATGCTCGCGGGTGTTTATATTGCCTTTGAACTGGCTTACCCCGGCTTAAATCTCGGTTGGGCACCCATTACCTTCGGTAGGATGCGCCCGGTACACACCAATGCCGTCATTTTTGCTTTCGTGGGCAACATCATTTATATGGGCGTCTATTATTCCCTGCAACGTTTGCTAAAAGCCAGAATGTATAGCGATCTGCTCAGCAAGATCCATTTCTGGGGCTGGCAACTCATTATCCTCCTGGGGGCACTTAGCCTTTGGATGGGCTTTACACAAGGCAAAGAGTATGCCGAACTGGAATGGCCGCTGGACATTGCCATCACTTTAATATGGGTTGTGTTTGGGATCAATATGTTTGGTACCATTTTAAAAAGAAGAGAACGGCATTTATACGTAGCGATCTGGTTCTATATAGGTACCTGGGTAGCCGTAGCCATGTTACATATCGTAAACTCTTTTGCACTGCCTTATTCCGGAATGCACAGCTACAGCTGGTATGCAGGAGTTCAGGATGGTTTGGTACAATGGTGGTACGGTCATAATGCGGTTGCCTTCTTCCTCACCACTCCCTTTCTGGGCTTAATGTATTATTTCGTACCCAAAGCATCCGGCCGGCCCGTTTATTCTTACCGCTGGTCCATTATACACTTCTGGTCTTTAATCTTCATCTATATCTGGGCCGGGCCACACCACTTGTTAAACACGGCCTTACCCGGTTGGGCGCAATCCTTAGGTACTGTATTTTCCATCATGCTCATTGCCCCTTCCTGGGGAGGCATGCTCAATGGTCTTTTAACCTTAAGGGGTGCATGGGATAAGGTAAGGGATGAACCTATATTGAAATTTTTTGTAGTCGCCCTGACTTGTTATGGCATGGCCACCTTCGAAGGTCCTATGCTGTCTTTGAAATCGGTCAACGCCATCAGCCACTATACGGACTGGACGATTGCGCATGTGCATGTAGGCGCATTGGGTTGGAATGGCTTTTTAGCATTCGGTGCCTTATACTGGTTGTTCCCACGCTTATACCGTACCGAATTATTTTCTAAGAAACTGGCCAATACACACTTTTGGATCGGAACTTTAGGTATTATCCTGTATGTTATTCCTATGTATTGGGCCGCACTGACACAGCACTTCATGTGGAAACAATTTACACCGGAAGGAACCCTTAAATACCAGTTCATCGAAACAGTAACCACCATTGTTCCTATGTATGCCTTGCGCGGTGTGGGCGGCTTATTGTATGTGTCCGGCATCTTTTTATTGATTTACAATATTGTAAAAACCACTAAAAAAGGAAGCTTTCTCGCACAGGAAGCAGCTCATGCAGCACCTTTACCAAAGGTAATGCCCAAAGTAGCTAAAGAACACTGGCATAACTGGATTGAACGCCGCCCGGTACAAATGTTGGTCTTTGCCTTAATCGCAGTAGTCATCGGCGGTATTGTAGAAATGGTGCCTACCTTTTTGGTAAAATCAAATATCCCTACCATCTCTTCCGTGAAGCCCTATACGCCACTGGAACTACATGGCCGCAATATTTATATCAGGGAGGGGTGTTATACCTGTCACTCCCAAATGATCAGACCGTTCCGCCATGAAGTGGCGCGTTACGGAGACTATTCTAAAGCCGGCGAATTCGTATATGACCATCCCTACCAATGGGGATCTAAAAGAACGGGGCCCGACCTGGCAAGATTAGGGGGCAAATATCCCGACAGCTGGCATTACAATCATATGCTAGACCCAACCTCTATGACTGCAGGATCTATCATGCCTAGCTACCCATGGTTGTTTAGTGATCGCATCGACAAAACCAAAACAGCCGCAATGATCAATGCGATGACCAGACTGGGCGTACCGTATGCCAAAGGCTACGATGCAATCGCGAATGATGATCTCGAAAAGCAAGCGAAAGGCATCCAAGAAAGTCTTGAGAAAGAAAAAATAAAGGTGCACACTACCGATGAGATCGTTGCACTGATTGCTTATATGCAAAGACTTGGCACGGACATCAAAAAAGATAATAAAGACAGCCTTAATGCCGCTCTAAGCAATTAATTTATCAGGCCATCAGACCGGAGGTCCGGCACAAAAAACAAGTTATGAAATTCAAAAATTATTTAAGCTCCATAGACGGCATCAGTGTTTATCCTTTATTCACGCTGATCTTGTTTGTACTCATTTTTGTACTGGCCAGCATCCTGATTTTCAGTAAAAGTAAACAGACTATAGAACACATCAAAAACATACCCCTTGACGATGGCAATGTTTAAATCATATTTTAATAAAGAACGATCGATGAAGAAATCTCTTTCCCTAACGACTGTACTAACAGGCTTACTGCTCTGTCCCAACTTGCTTTTCGCGGCCAGCACGACTTCGGTCACAAGCGGAGCCGAAGAAGGTGCCTTTGCAGCCCTGGCGAATCCGGTAGCCATCATTATGCTCACGATACTCATCGTCCTATTGTTTGTAATTATTTTCCTAGGCCGGATTGTCGCAACCTCGCTGGAATATTATAAATCCAAAAAGCAAGCTGCAAACAGTAAAAACAAGGGCAGCAAGATCGTCTCGGTTTTATTGCCGCTCCTGTTGCTGACCGGGTATCATACCTCCGCGCAGGAAGCGACAACCGAAGCTGCTCCTGCTGCCGAAGCCATAACACTCATTGGTGGCATGAATCCTACGCTATTTTATTTTCTGTTCGGGGTGTTTCTGTTAGAAGCATTAATCATCATTATACTCATTTCAACCATCCGTTTCCTGGTCGGTTTAGAAAAGAAAAAAGCAGCAAAAAAATCGAAAAGCATCCATTGGTTTGAAAAGCTGAATGCGACGAAATCGCTTGACCCTGCCTCCGAAGCGGAAGCAAACTGGGGCCATAGTTATGATGGCATTGAAGAGCTGGATAATCCTACTCCACCCTGGTGGATGGCAGGTTTCGCGCTCTCCGTAGTCATAGGGATCATTTATTTTTATCGTTTTGACATTGCCAAAACCGCACCGGATCAGTTTCAGGAATATGCAATAGAGGTACAGAATGGAGAAGCCGCAAAGCTCGCCTATCTTGCCTCAGCAGCCAATAAGGTAGATGAAAATACCGTAACCAGCCTCACCGACGCAGCCGATATCGAAGCCGGTAAAACCATATTCGTACAAGTGTGTGCGGCCTGCCATAGCGCAGATGGAGGTGGCACAGTCGGACCCAACCTAACCGATGATTATTGGTTACACGGAGGTGGTATTAAAAATATTTTCAGAACAATTACGGTCGGTGTACCCGAGAAGGGCATGAAATCCTGGAAGGATGATTATACGCCAAGACAGATCCAACAGATTGCGAGTTTTATAGAAACCCTGCACGGCACGAAACCCGCAACGGCCAAAGCCCCTCAAGGGGAGTTATACAAAGCCGAAAACAAGATGCCGGCAGAAGATAGCACGAAAACAGTAACCGGTGCAACAGCAGCACATACACAGTCTTAACCTTTTTGTTTTGAGTTGAAAAATAGGGCTGTTTTGATTCTTCAGAACGGCCCTTATTTTAAAAATACCTGTACCCAGACCCCCGATAAAATCGGCGACAAGCATCATTGCGATTAGGTTCGGCACTTCAAGACAACGCCGACCGAGTTATCCGATTGAGATTCTTTATAATTATTAAGCCATGGCATTCCTTAAAGAAAGTGAGCACAGTTTCAGAGACGATCTCTCTAATATAGACGAAAAAGGTAAGCGGAAATGGATTTTTCCTACAAAACCCAAAGGCAAGTTTACCCGTGCACGCTATTGGCTCAGCTATTTCTATTTTGCCTTATTCTTCGGCTTACCGTTCCTGCGCATTCATGGAAAGCCGGTATTGTTATTCAACATACCCGAAGGGAAGTTCATTATATTCGGCGCCATCTTCTGGCCTCAGGATTTTTTTATTTTCGGACTTATCATGGTAGCCGCTATTCTCGCCATTGCTTTGTTCACCATGGCCTACGGCCGCATTTTCTGCGGATGGATCTGTCCGCAAACCATATTTTTAGAATCGCTTTTCCGGAGAATAGAATACTTGATTGACGGCGATGCCGCCCGGCAGCGATGGTTACGCAAGCAAGCATGGACGCCAAAAAAAGCAGGTAAAAGAATACTGAAACACAGCCTTTTTCTCCTCATTTCTTTACTCATAGCCAATACCTTTCTGGCCTATATCATCGGCACTGCAGCTTTATTTGAGCTGATGACCGAACCGATTGCACAACACCTCGGGGGATTTATGGCCATCCTGGTGTTTACCGGCGTCTTCTATGGTGTATTTGCATTTCTGCGGGAGCTCGTCTGCACAAACATTTGTCCTTACGGCCGCTTGCAAAGTGTACTTCTCGACAAGGACTCTATTGTTGTTGCCTATGATTATAAACGGGGAGAACCGAAAGCCAAATTCCGGAAAGTACAGGGAGATGCCGGCGATTGCATCGATTGTGACCAATGTGTAAAAGTTTGCCCTACGGGTATTGACATCCGCAATGGCACACAGCTGGAATGTGTCAACTGCACCGCTTGTATAGATGCCTGCGATGCGATGATGAAAAACATAAACCGCCCACTTGGCCTGATCCGTTACGATTCGGAAAATAATATTGCCGAAGGGAAGAAAAGCACGTTCAGCCCAAAGTTGAAAGCCTATACTGCCGCGCTACTTGCGATAATAATGGGGATCGCTGTATTGCTCTTTAATAGTGAAAATGTAGATGGCAGCATCATCCGCTCTGCCGGTATGTTGTATCAGGAACGGGGCACAGATAGTATTTCAAATCTGTATAATATCAAATTCATCAACAAAACCTTCGACCAATTTGACCTCACCTTACAATTAGAAGACCGGCAGGGTACCATTGCTATGGTCGGTAAACAAGAGATTACTATGAAACCCGAAAGCCAGGGTGCTTCTAACTTTTTTATTGTACTGCCCCGTTCTGCCTTACAAAACAGAAAAGAAAAACTCAAAGTAGGCGTATACCAAAACGGAAAACTGGTCTTGTATCTTAAAACCACCTTCTTAGGCCCAATGCCACAAAGAAGCTAATCCTCTTTTTTCAATGACAACACAAACCATAACAATGAAAACAAAAAAACCTTACGGATTCTGGAATTGGGGCACGGCTTTAGTGATCGTTTTTATATTAGGCGCCTCCGGTATTATTTTTCTGGTCTATCAATCACAGCAAATGTCTGCCGAATTAGTGACCGAGAATTACTATGCGGAAGAGCTTAAATTTCAACAAAAAATAGATGCCCGCACCCACGCCAATCAATTATCGGATTCTGTTCGTATTCATGATGATGGTAAGGGCATTATTTTACTGGCTTTCCCTACAGAATGTATCGGGCAATCTATAACCGGAACGATTTATTGTTACAATCCTTCGGATAGCAAAAAAGATTACAGAACGCCCATAAGTATTGATGGCAAAGGCTTACAGGTCATACAAGCGCAGTTCCTGCGTAGTGGCAGCTACCTCATTCAGATAGAGTGGGCCATGAACGGGAAAACATTCGGAACAGAGATTCCTTTCAAAAAACGATAACACGATGCATACCGCTATCCTTATACCGGCATTAGCCATGGGCTTTTTAGGGAGTTTCCATTGTATCGGCATGTGTGGGCCGCTGGCGCTCTCATTACCCGTACAACATTTGAAGGGCTTCAAAAAAGTATGGGGCATACTGCTCTACAATCTGGGCCGGGTGGTCACCTATGGCATTTTAGGATACATACTGGGTTTCGCGAGCAAGCAATTTGCCTTCTTCGGCTGGCAACAAAAAATATCCATTGCGGTTGGCAGTATATTCCTGGCTTATCTCTTATTTACCCTGCTGCCTGTCCGGCTTGGTGCCGCAAACGGATTCTCTGTAAAAGTACCCTGGCGAAAAACAGTACTCCAGGCTTTAGGACAATTATACCAAAACAAAAAAACCGGTTCCGTATTTTTAATTGGCCTGCTCAATGGATTATTACCTTGTGGCATGGTATACATGGCTTTGGCTGGCGCCTTTGCCACGAGCCATCAATGGGAGAGCACGCTGTTTATGATGGCTTTTGGTATGGGCACCCTCCCCGCGATGATGTCGCTTAGCCTTTTAGGCAATTTCATCAGCATCCGTTTCCGGAATAGCATTCGCCGCGCCGGCCCATACCTCATCGGCCTTATGGGTCTGTTGCTTATTTTAAGAGGTTTAAACCTGGGCATCCCCTATCTCAGCCCGGAACTGAAATCAGAAAAGATGCATTGTTGTGCGCCCCAATAAACAAGCATTGTGCCTGTTCCCTCCTCATACTCATGTTTTTCCATTTTTGCCGCGTTCCTCTTCCCTGGTTTATGCAAGGGTAAAGCCTAAAAAATCGCTTTCCTTATCCTTAAATAGTTTATTTTCGTCTCATATTTTACACTATGGTATTAAACTATATTTGGATAGGATTTTTCCTCATCGGGTTTCTTGTAGCCCTGTACAAACTGGCCTTTCTGGGTCAGATGGATATTTTCTCTACCATGATGACCGGCTTGTTTGACAGTGCCAAAACGGGATTCGAAATTTCTATAGGCCTTACCGGTATCATGGCGCTGTGGTTGGGTTTTATGAAGATCGGGGAAGGTGCCGGCATCGTCAATGTATTTGCCCGCGGAGTGCAACCTTTTTTTAAGACCTTATTCCGGGGCGTTCCCAAAGGACATACCGCTTATGGTAATATTGCGATGAATTTCTCGGCCAATATGCTGGGACTGGACAATGCCGCAACTCCTTTAGGACTGAAAGCCATGGGAGACTTACAGGAGCTCAATCCTAAGAAAGATACTGCAAGCGATGCCCAGATTATGTTTCTCGTATTGAATACCGCCGGGATCACGTTAATCCCCTCTTCGGTTATTGCCATCAGACAATCTATGGCTATTGAGCAAGGGATTAAAGGCCTTAATGCTGCCGATATTTTTCTGCCGATTCTGATCTCTACGTTTGTGGCCTTTACTGCCGGAATCCTGATCACCGCTGCCTTTCAGCGCATTAATATCTTTAAATGGCCGGTTCTTATTTTTATTTTAGGTTTTGGCGGCTTAATTTTCGGCCTGGCTTTTTGGTTGCAGCAGTTTCCACCCGAGCAGATGAGCAAATATGTAGGGCTCATTGGAAGCATGGTTATTCTACTTATCATCATTACTTTTTTAACCGCCGGCTTTATTAAGAAGTTAAACGTATATGACCTCTTTATCGAAGGGGCCAAAGAAGGATTCACGACGGCGATAAAGATCATCCCCTATCTGGTCGCTATGCTGGCCGCCATTAGCGTATTCCGCAACTCCGGTTGTATGGATTATTTGGTTGGCGGTATTGCCTTTATCGTAGCCGGATTAGGCTTGAATACCGATTTTGTACCGGCATTGCCCGTGGCTTTTATGAAGCCCCTGAGTGGCGGCGGTGCACGTGGCTTAATGGTCGATGTGATGAAGCAATACGGCGTCAATTCCTTTCCGGCCAAAATCGCATCTATCATCCAGGGTTCTACCGAGACGACCTTTTATGTACTGGCCGTTTACTTTGGCAGTATAAACGTTAAGAATACCCGTTATGCCTTGCTTTGCGGCCTACTGGCCGATGGTATTGGCCTGGTCACGGCTATTTTGGTCGGTTATCTTTTCTTTCATTAATTTTTAAAGAATATCTCTACAGTAATGAATATCTTCCTGGCGCAACAAAACTATATTATCGGCGATTTTGCCTACAATACTGCTAAAATTATCGATGCCATTAAAACGGCAAAAGCACAAGGCGGCGAACTGATTGTGTTTCCGGAATTGGCCATTTGTGGCTATCCGCCAAGGGATTTTTTAGAGTTCGACGATTTTATAGATGCCTGCCAGCAAAGCATTGACCTGATCTGTAAAGAAGCGGGCGAAATTGCTGTACTGGTCGGAGCACCGAGCCGGAATCCTGTACCACAGGGAAAGAATTTATTCAACAGTGCCTATTTTATTTATGAAAATAAAGTGCAGCAGATCATCAATAAGACCTTGCTGCCCAATTATGATATTTTTGACGAGTATCGCTATTTTGAACCCTCCTTCGATTGGTCTATCGTTTCTTTCAAAGGATTGAAACTGGCTGTAACCATTTGTGAAGACATTTGGGATATGGAAGATGACCTGATGTATCGTTTTTCACCCATGGAAAAACTGATCGAACAGTCGCCGGATCTCATGATCAACCTCAGTGCTTCTCCTTTTGATTATACCCATGCAGAAGACCGCTTGTGGGTCGTAAGCAAAAATTGTGTACAATATCAATTGCCTATGCTCTACTGTAATACCGTAGGCTCACAAACAGAAATCGTATTTGATGGCGGTTCTTTAATCGCAGATGCACAGGGAAACATCCTCAAAGAATGCCCTTATTTTGAAGAGGTACTTGTTGCCGTAGATTTTACCGATAGTAAGCTGCAACTTCCGGTAGTGAAGCCGGTAGAAACCTTACCACTGGCACCTTGTAATCCGGTTACCTTTGATTATACTTTAAATATTGACCGCATACACCAGGCATTGGTGATGGGCATCAGGCAGTATTTTGAAAAAATGGGTTTTAAAAAAGCAGTTGTCGCCAGTTCTGGCGGTATTGATAGTGCCGTTACGCTGGCTTTAGCCTGTGAAGCTTTGGGACCGGAAAATGTACATGCTTTGCTGATGCCGTCTCAATTCTCTACCGGGCACTCGGTCAGCGATGCCGAACAGCTCTCCAAAAACCTGAATAACCACTACGATATTATTCCTATTAAAAAGGTCTACGATGCCTTTGAAAGCAGCCTGGAACCGGTTTTTAAGGATTTGCCTTTTAACGTAACAGAAGAAAATATACAGGCGCGTACAAGAGGGACACTTGTTATGGCTTTGGCCAATAAATTCAATTATATATTGCTCAATACTTCTAATAAAAGTGAACTGGCAACCGGCTATGGTACACTATATGGCGATATGGCCGGCGGCATTGCCGTGTTAGGGGATGTCTACAAAATGCAGGTATTTGAACTGGCCAGATACCTTAACCGTGACAAAGAGATTATACCGGAGCATATCATCACGAAACCACCATCTGCAGAGCTGAGGCCTGATCAAAAAGATAGTGACAGCTTACCGGACTACAGTATTCTGGATACCATCATTTATCAGTATGTCGAGCGCAGACAAAGTCCTCAGGATATTATCGCGCAGGGATTTGATACGGATTTGGTGAAGCGGGTCATCACGATGATCAACCGGAACGAATATAAAAGAAACCAGTTTTGCCCGATCATCAGGGTATCACCCAAGTCCTTCGGTATTGGCAGAAGAATGCCGATTGTAGGCAAATATTTAGGATAAACAGTACATCAGTATCATTAAAATTATTTTATACAAATGGATAAGAAACAGCGGCCACCCGTATACTACAGCGAATACTTACAATTAGACAAAATTCTGGAAGCCCAGTTTCCGGAAAGCGCCAAGGAAGGCATCAAAGCAGATGATGAGATGTTGTTTATCATCATTCATCAGACGTATGAATTATGGTTTAAACAGATCTTACATGAGATCAATATTATCCGTGACATCTTCAAACAGCCCAATGTTTCCGATAATTCGGCCGACATTTTCAATGCAGTTTCCCGCTTAAAACGCATCATTAAAATCCTGGAAATCCTGGTGGCACAAATCTCTGTTCTAGAGACTATGACCCCATTGGATTTCTTAGACTTCCGTGATCTGTTGCGTCCGGCATCGGGTTTCCAAAGCATACAGTTTAAAATTGTGGAAGCCTTACTGGGTCTGGAATATGAAAACCGTTTCGGACATGAATACTATTTATCTCAACTGAACGAAGCCGACATTAACCGGGTAAAAAGTGCTGAAGGGCAAATCTCTTTGGTTGTTTTATTAAATGGTTGGCTGGAGCGCATGCCTTTTGCCCACAAATCGGAATACTGGTTGGGCGAAAATGGAAATTTCTGGGATGTATACCGCGCGACTTATGCTTCGGGCTTATCGCCTAATGAACAAGCAAACCTGGAGGTATTTGATCAGTTGTTTATCAATCCTGACCAATACCCCGCCGGAAGAAGATTAAGCCAACTGGCGATGAAAAATGCTTTGTTCATCATGTTGTATCGCGACTATCCTTTGTTACACCTGCCTTTTGAATTACTGGATTTATTGCTGGAGGTAGATGAGCAATTATCAATGTGGCGTTATCGCCATATTCATATGGTGCAACGCGCTATTGGCAAGCGTGTGGGTACTGGAGGCAGTTCGGGTGCTGCTTATCTGAAATCGGCAGCAGAAAGCCATGTAATCTTTAAGGAAATAGCAGAGATCAGTTCCTTCCTGATGCCAAGGGGAGATTTACCAAAACTGCCGGAGCAACTGGTGGCCGATTTATGCTTTAACCGAAGCTAAGGTTTTCGTTAATTTATTGTCATTCTGATCTGAATTAGCGCAACATATGATTTAGTGCTGTAACTTGGTGTAAATTTAAAAACAACAAAACATGAACGTCTCTGAATTGTTAAACAGCGCCACAGGGCAACAAATCGTAAGTAATATTTCCAGCCAGTTTGGATTGGATCAGAACCAGGCGGTGTCTGCAGTGCAGGCAGCAGTACCAATGATCCTTGGCGGTCTGGGGCGCAATGCACAAACTCCGGAAGGGGCAGAAGCATTAAACAGTGCTTTGGAATCGAAGCATGACGGCAGCGTTTTAGATAACATTCAGGGCTTTTTTGGCAACAGCGATGCCGCCCAACAAGATGGTTCCGGTATTTTGGGACATATCTTCGGCAATCAGGTAGAACAAGTACAGAGTGGTGTATCCCAATCTTCCGGCATTAGCATGCAAAAGATCGGACCCATCATTGCGATGTTAGCACCTATCGTTTTGGGCTATCTGAGCAAACAGAAACAAAACAACAATGTTACGAATTCGGGTGGCTTAGGCGACCTGATTGGTGGTTTGGCCGGTAGCCTCGGTGGCGGACAAACACAAAGCCAGGGTCAGGGCGGCGGATTGATTGATATGGTTTCCGGTTTTTTAGATAAAAACAAAGACGGGAATGTCATCGACGACATCATGGGTATGTTCGGTAAAAAATAATTTTTTAATTGTGATTGAATAGAGGAGCGACTTTCGAAAGAGAGTCGCTTTTTTGATGTCTTTTCGAGTATAGCGAAGCGAAATGAGTCATCTCAAAACATTATTGAAATGACGCGTTTGTCAGCACGACAATAACCCCACATTTTACCAAAAATGTATTCCCCTAAAATTGATACATTTGTTATTGAACAATATGCTCCAAAAGGCATCCCTCCTTATGCACAATATACATACCCATAGAAGCCATGGTACTGCTGCAGATGAAATCATTAGCAGGAGCACCCATTTTGACCAAAGTGTAACCCTTCCTCAATGCAGCCTGGGCCTGCACCCCTGGTATCTCGATGATGCGGAAGTGCAATGGAAAGCACTACTGGAATATGCAGATCGCCCCAATGTATTGGCAATCGGGGAGTGTGGCCTGGATAAGGCCTGTGATACGCCATGGGAGATCCAAACCGAATATTTTGAGAAACAAATCGCACTGGCCAATACCCTGCAGAAACCGCTGATTATTCATTGTGTAAAGGCTTACCAGGAATGCCTGCTTTTATTAAAGGCGGCAAAGGTGCCCGTGGTCTTTCACGGTTTTAATAAAAATACCGAAACGGCTAAAATGCTTTTGGCCCGGGGTTATTTCCTTTCTTTCGGTCATCAATTGCTTAAAGAAAGCTATGCAGATACTTTTCGGGAGATTCCTGTAACGCAAATGTGCTTTGAAACAGATGACCAGCCCGAACTTTTAATCGAAGACGTATATAAAAGAGCAGCAGAAATGCTGAATTTTCCATTGGATGCCCTTATTTTGCAAATTGAAAAAAATTATCAAAACATTTTTAGGTATGCAAGATAAAAGTTGGTTGTCCCGGACAACACTTCTTATTGGTGACGAGGCTTTAGATCGATTAATCAACAGCCATGTGATGGTCGTTGGCCTGGGTGGCGTAGGTTCTTATGCCGCAGAATTTATATGCCGTTCCGGCGTTGGCAAAATGACCATTATTGATGGGGATGTCGTTGATCCGACCAACCGAAACCGTCAACTGCCCGCTTTAGCCACCAATCATGGGGTTTCTAAAGCCGACATCATGGCGGAAAGGCTGAAAGCCATCAATCCGGAACTGGAGTTGATCGTGGTTAAGGAGTTTATTACTCCTGAGAAAGTAGAAGAACTGCTGGATAGCAATCCTGATTATGTAATCGATGCGATTGATAGTTTTACCCCAAAGGCGACGTTCATACGCATTGCGCACAACAGGGGCATTCGTTTTGTAAGTTCTATGGGTGCGGGCGGCAAACTGGATCCTACCCGTTTACAAGTGACGGATATTTCCAAAACCTTTAACTGTCCTTTCGCAATGAAAGTACGCAAAAGACTAAAAAAATACCAGGTCTATAAAGGCGTGAAAGTAGTGTTCTCCGATGAATTGCCGGTAAAAGAATCCTTAATGCTGACCGATAATACCAATTTTAAGAAATCGTTCTATGGTACTATTTCTTATGTACCTGCTGCCTTTGGCGGTGCGGTAGCCTCTGTAGCCATAAGAGATTTGATGAACGCTTAATATTTATGGGGTATTGTGTACCTTTGCCCGACATTTTTTATTTATAAAACTCCGAAATCGTGAGAACGAAAATCAAAGACATATTAACCAGCGAACAAGTAGATTATTCCGTAAACCTTAAAGGATGGGTGCGTTCTTTCCGTAATAACCAGTTTATTGCCCTGAATGATGGCTCGATTATCCATAATATCCAAGTGGTGATCAATCCGGAAACAACGGATGAATCTTTATTGAAAAGCATTCAAACCGGTGCTGCCTTAAGTATTGAGGGTACCGTAATCGCATCGCAGGGTAAAGGTCAGACGGTAGAAGTGGTTGCAAACAGCGTAACGCTTTTAGGAGAATGTAATCCGGAAGAGTTCCCTCTACAGGCTAAGAACAGACCCAGTTTAGAATATTTAAGAGAAATAGCTCACTTACGGTTCCGCACGAATGTGTTCGGTGCGGTCTTCCGCGTGCGCCACAGCATTGCTTATGCCATTCATAAATTCTTTAATGATAAGGGTTTTGTATACTTACATACCCCTATTGTGACGGCTTCGGATGCCGAAGGCGCCGGAGAGATGTTCCGGGTTACGACCTTACCTTTTGACAATCCCCCTCGTTTGGAAAATGGGGAGATCGATTTTACAGAAGACTTTTTTGGCAAAAGCACAAACCTTACCGTTAGCGGTCAGTTGGAAGCGGAACTGGCAGCCATGGCCTTTGGAGAAGTATATACCTTCGGGCCCACTTTCCGTGCCGAAAACTCTAATACCACGCGCCACCTGGCGGAATTCTGGATGGTAGAACCGGAAGTTGCTTTCAATGATCTGGAAGACAATATGAATCTGGCGGAATCCTTTATCCAGTATATCATCAAGCATGTACTGGACAACAATATGGAAGATCTTAAATTCCTGGATGAGCGCCTGATCAATGAAGAAAAACAGAAACCGGCTAACGAACGCAGTGAAATGGGTTTGCTCGAGAAGCTGCAATTTGTGATCGATAATCAATTTGAACGCATCACCTATACACAGGCCATCGAGATTTTATTACAATCCAAACCATATCAGAAAAAACAATTTAAGTATGATGTGGCCTGGGGTATTGATCTGCAAAGTGAGCATGAGCGCTTCCTGGTAGAAAAACATTTCAAAAAACCGGTGATTGTGACCGACTACCCTAAAGACATCAAGGCCTTTTATATGCGCCTGAATGACGACGGAAAAACGGTAGCAGCCATGGATATCCTGGCACCGGGTATCGGTGAGATCGTAGGTGGTTCTCAAAGAGAGGAACGTTTAGACCATCTGACCAAGCGTATGGCCGAAATGGATATCCCAACTGCAGAAATGTACTGGTATCTGGACAGCCGTCGTTTTGGTACGGCACCGCATGCCGGCTTTGGTTTAGGATTTGAGCGTATGGTTTTATTCATCACGGGTATGACCAATATCCGTGACGTAATCCCATTCCCACGGACACCGAAAAATGCTGCGTTTTAAACCGCAGACAGACACGCATAAATTTTAGTACCGGAAAATGCTTCAGACCTTATGATCCTTTACGCAAAGGCGAATGGGGCAAGAAGCATTCTTCGGTTTAAGCAAAACATATTTTTTCATTCTCAGTATTGCCGATTCCTTTTTAATGCTATACCTTAAGGCGCTACATATCATCTTTGTCATTACCTGGTTTGCCGGTATATTTTATATGCCCAGGCTGTTTATATACAATACGGAAGCCCAGAGTAATCCTTCGGAGGAAGCCAAAAAAGTATTGACGCAGCAGTTTGAAATTATGATGAAGCGCTTGTGGCGCGGCATTACGATTCCCTCTGCGCTGTTAACGGCTGTATTCGGGCCGGTAGTGATGTACAAGTTCGGGTATTTCAATAGTGTTCCGAGCTGGCTTTGGGTAAAACTATGTTTTGTACTGGGTCTGTATGTATATTTCTTTTTCCTGCATCATATTTTCAAACAACAGATGCGCCGGGTCTATACCTACAGTTCTATGCAGCTCCGTATCTGGAATGAGGTCGCCACCATTTTTCTGGTGATTATCGTATTCTTGGTTTCAGTAAAAGATGCCATGAGCTGGATTTATGGGCTCATCGGATTAGTCATTTTCATTATCGCCCTGATGAGTGCTATAAGGGTTTATAAAATTATTCGCAGTAAAAAATCTTAATTTATATCATGGAACAATTAGTAAAAGAATTAGTAGAAAAAGCAAACCTGACGGAAGAGCAGGCGGCCAAAGCCAC
This sequence comes from Taibaiella sp. KBW10, assembly GCF_003852495.1. GTDB lineage: Bacteria > Bacteroidota > Bacteroidia > Chitinophagales > Chitinophagaceae > Edaphocola. The sequence continues at coordinate 41,079 of NZ_QAJI01000005.1, forward strand.
AGAAGTAATGCTGGCTTTTGTAAAAACCAAAGTGCCTCCTATGTTTCAGGACAAAATGGATGATATCCTGGCCGGAAAGTTTGATATGAGCAGCCTTATGGGTATGCTGGGCGGCAGTCCTATGGATATGATCAAAGGTATGTTCAGCAAGAAATAATCAGGACTTAAATGCCTGAAACGGATAGTATAAATAATAAACGATCTTTAATGACCGTCCGTTGTTTATACTATTTTTATTTATTCATTAAAGATATAAAGATATTCTGTTCCATGAAAAAGATACAATACCTGAGTATATTTATTGTGCTGCTATGCTCCAGCTTCAAAAATATATACCTGAGCAAAAAGGAACTTCAACAACAGTATCAAAGTAATACTTTTAAATCCGCAATTCTTTGTTTGGATAAAGACAGTAATAAAGTGTGGATCGGAAATTACAGTTACAATTATGCCATTGTACATTTGAATAATTCAAAGAAAAAAAGAAGTATACACCTGGGAGAAAAGTTCCGAATAGAAAATGACACCTTGAAAGGAATGGTATATCAGGATCCTCCTATGATCCCTCAAAAAGCCAATGTAGCAATGAGTGATATAGATTTTATCGAAATCATCACTGCGACCAAACCCATCCCCTACTATAATCTTGACAGTGCCCAACAAGCAGTGGTATTTAAGAACGATTCCATAAGCAAAGCTTTTATGGCAACGGGACATAACAAATGGATCTTGGTTTCAAAACAGCATCCTTCAGATTCCATTATGATCTTTGAGCAGGCATGCTATGATCTTGAATTTGCCGATGGGACAAAAACACAAAAAGGGGTTGTCCGTAAGCTTACCACAGACTCTATATATATTTCGAGTGCATTCAATCCGGAAGCAGCAGCCTTTGAGCGACAGGTTTATAGCGAACTTGCCTATCATAAAAAAGACTTAGCGATTATTTCCATTCTTAAAAAAGGGGGCTGGGATACTAAGAAGCTTGATGCTGTAACCTATGACTTGTATCCCGAAACCGATAATAGCAACAGTCCTTCTCATTTTTACAAACTGCATGGCGAAACGGGAACGATCAGATTATATAGATATTGGTTTACGCAAGTTGGATTTGTAAAAATCTTTGAAGAGGGAGGAAAGATTTACTGGTAAGCAGGATCATTAACGAAGAGCATACCGGCAACAATAAAAAGAAATAAAAAGGGGGCTGCGCGCCTTCGGCGCGCAGCCCCCTTTTTATAAGAATAATCATGATAAACTAGTCAAAATACTGGTCGGCCATATAGATAAAAGTAGTCATCGCCACCGCACCCAGATGCAGTTCCCTTTTGTTGACATCTTCAAACACATCGTTTTGGCTGTGGTGCATGTCAAAATAACGCTGAGAATCGGGCATTAAGCCGGCAAGCCTGCAGCCTTGTTTGGCTAAGGGACCGATATCTACCCCACCACCTTCCTCCTCAAAATCATACACACCCATCGGGAAGAAAATATTTTTCCATGTTTTTATGGTTGCTCTGTCGGCATCCGTCATTTTAAGGCTAAAACCTCTTGGCGTATAGCCACCTTCATCACTTTCGAGAGCAAGGATATGCCTTTCGTTTTTAGCTTTGGCACTATCGGCGTAAGCCAGGCCACCTTTCATGCCATTCTCTTCGTTGGCAAATAAGACTACCCTTATCGTATGCTTCGGTTTAATATTGAGTTTCTTCAAGGTACGCAATACTTCAATAGACTGTACACAACCGGCGCCATCATCCTGCGCGCCTTCCCCTACATCCCAGGAATCCAGGTGGCCACCAACCACAAGATACCCCTCCTGCGTTCCCTGCAATTCTCCGATCACATTATAAGCCATGACCATTTCCTTCATGCCACACTCTGACCGCAGTTCCGCAACCGGCTTTCCTTTTTTACACCAGTCTCCCAAAGCGGCGGCAGTCGAATTCCCGATTGCGAGCGCAGGTATTTTCTGTACCTCGTCTTCATAGCGCATAGAGCCGGTATGCGGCACATCTTTCAATCCCGTGGAAAGGGAGCGAATAATGAGCCCCACAGCACCTTTTTTAGCCGCTACATTGGCCCCGTTAAAACGATAAGCCGCAATATCGGAATAGGCATCAAATGTTTTTAAAAAGTCCTGGCGAAAAGCATAGTTCAGGAAAACTATTTTCCCTTTTACGGCTGCTTCCGGCGCCGCTTTTAAGGCATCCATATTATCAAAATAAATGATCTCGGCACTAAGTGTTTTTCCGTTCGTTCCTTCCGAATTCCCTAGAGAAAGCATCGGAATACTGATCCATTTACCCTCATTTTTAATGCGCAAAGATTCTTTTCCGCGCGTCCATTTGGGCACCATTACCGGTTGCAACCATACTTTATCTGCTCCCGATTGTTCCAACAGGGCTTTGCCCCAGGCAATCGCTTTATCCTGCTGCGGGCTTCCGCTGAGCCTATGTCCGATGGTCTTGCACAGTACCCTGAGGTTATCATAGGCTGCTCCATGCAGCATAATTTCATTACTTATATTTTTGGCCATCACGGAATCAGCTTGCGCGTATAGTCTAGACATTAATCCAGTCAGTACAATCATCAATCCTAATAGCGGTATACATTTCTTCATAATCATTTTTTAAAATCGGCCAAACAAATGTACTGGATTTCTACTGTTTTTTTCGGTACTGTACGCTTACTTTGTATCAACACCGCTTTAAAGAAAATAAGGAAGACCGCTCTTTTTCTAAACCGGCCCGGTAAGGACCATTTATCCCTCTTTAAAAAGAATGCCGACCAAATCAATCGACTATATTTGTAAAAACATTTTGGATCCTCATGGCGGAACCGTATACATCTCTTATCATTGACCGTATTGTACCCGAAACACCTCAGGCAAAAACATTTTATGTGAAACCTTCGGAAGGGCCTTTGCTTCCTTATAAACCAGGGCAATTTCTTCATTTGGCTTTCCCTCAAAAATACAATACCGAGTATCGCTCTTATTCCTTTTCTTCTATTCCGAAGGAGGGAATGGCCTTTACGGTAAAAGCAATGGAAAACGGTAATGTTTCGCGCTTATTTCATGATCATTATCAAGTCGGTGATACGCTTTCTCTGGTCAATATTGCCGGGAGGTTTGTCTTGCCCGAAGACCTCAGCAACATAGAGCAGGTCTTTCTCTTTGCTGCGGGTAGCGGCATCACACCGGTATTTGCCCTTCTGAAGCAATTACTCTTCGAACATCCCGGTATCAAAATATTTTTGGCCTACAGCAATGCTGCGCCTGCGGCGACTATATTTTACAAGCATCTTCAAACCTTACAGCAAAGCTATGCCGACCGGCTGGCAATCGAGTTTATCTTCAGCAGCGATAAGAATCTGCTTAAAGCCCGCCTGAGCAGCTTTTGGTTGCGCGAGCTGGTGGCACAACACAAGCAAGCCGATTGGAAAAACATCCTAGCTTATACCTGTGGTCCGATGGAATATATGGATACAGTTAAGATCACTTTATTTACAGAAGGGGTTGTACCGCAGCAATTTTATATGGAGTACTTTGAAACGATGAGTGATGATATGATTGTGGCTCCGGAAGATAAGACCCCACATCAAGTGCATTACCGCATCGGTACCCAGGAAGCGACCCTTGAGGTACAATATCCCGATACCATCCTGGAGGTGGGTCTGAAAGCAGGTCTGCCCCTACCCCATAGCTGTCAGTCGGGGCAATGCGGCACCTGTACGGCACGTATCCGCAAAGGGGAAGTCTGGCTACAGTACAACGAGGTGCTGACCCATAAAGATATGGAAGATGGTCTCACCTTGCCTTGTATGGGCTTCCCCATCAATGGCGATGTATCGATAAGTTACGATTAGGCCGGATGGATTAAAAAGATGGTGGGCCGTTTATGTAAATCGGGTTTTGCGGCGGCCCATTGCCCGATCGTTTTGGTTTGGATCATTGCTGTAGCCCCGGTAATATCTGCCGCGATACACAGTTTGGTTTTTTGCGGATGGCAGGATTTGATGATCTCTTCTAACAGAGGATTATTCCGGTAAGGTGTTTCGATAAAAATCTGCGTTTCCTGTTTTTGGCTTGCCAGGGCTTCTAATTCTTTGATGGCTTTACTCCGCATCGGTTCTTTGACCGGAAGGTAACCGGCAAAACGAAAACCCTGCCCGTTAAAGCCTGAAGCCATCAGCGCTAATAAAATTGAACTAGGGCCGATATGGGGTACGACCACGGCGCCTATTTCCTGCGCTGCGGCCACTAAGTTGCTGCCCGGATCAGCTACTGCAGGACAACCTGCCTCACTCATCAAGCCTACTTCATAACCGGCTTGCAGCCATTGTTTGAGTTGATTGATATTGGCCGACTGTTGGTTGTTGACTTCAGAAAAGGTAATCTCATCAATCACCACCGTTTTATCGAAGGCTTTTAAAAACCGCCTTGCGGTACGAATGTTTTCTACAAAATAGTATTTCAGCTGACAGGCTTGTTGCTGTACCTGTTCCGGAATAGTATGGGTAGTTTCTTCTGCTAAAGGCACGGGGATTAAATGCAAACGACCAAGGGACATAAAAAGGGATTTTGTGGCACAAAGAAAACCATTTTTTGGCAATCCCACCCTTCGATGATCACACAACAGAAAATATCCTCGCCGGAAGTGCTTCAATTTAGCTTAGTATCTAGCTAATATAATATAGTTTTGCGGGTCATGGGCAAAATGCGTGTATGGATTCTAATGGGGCTCTGCGGTCTGTCGATTGCAGCTAGCCTTGCATACTTCAAAAAGCGCAGTCCGGAAATAAAGAAATCTCATGCGCGTCAAATCCCGATAGACAGCCTTGCCGCTATACTGCAGGATGGCGATATCGTTTTACGCGCCGGCAATGATATGACCAGCAATATGCTGCGGCAACTAAACCTCAGGGATCAGCGTTTTTCACATTGTGGTCTTGTGTTTAAAAGTGCAGATACTTGCTGGGTATACCATAGCATTGGCAGCGAAAGCGATCCCAACCAAGCGATAAAAAAGGAACGACTGGAGCAATTTTATGCGCCACAAAATAATATAGCCATCGGTTATGCCGGCATGCAGCTGAGTGCGGCAGAGCAGCAGCGCCTGCAAATGGTCTTGGACAGCTTTTATCAGAAAAAGATCCCTTTCGATATGCAGTTTGATCTACATACAGATGATAAACTATATTGCAGCGAAATGGTCGCAAAGGCTTTATTGCTGAGTGTACCTCAGATCGGATTAAAAGCGACCGACACCTTGGGTAAGCAATACTGGAGCATTGATAACCTCAGTCACAACGACCGGGTGAGGATGATTCAATATCTGCCCTACGAATAAGGCAATTTTATTACCTTTGCTCTTTATTTACCGTAAGAACATATGAATAAATATATATCAGGACTCCTGTTGGGCATCGTTTTGTTGCTGGGCGGTTGCAGAAAAGACTCCTCTAAGGATGTGGCCGAACGTTTTGCCAATGCCTTTCATCACCGCGATTTTAAAATTGCCATGTCTTTGGCTACCAAAACAAGCCGTGTACAACTGGAAACGATTTCCCAATTTGCCACGGGCTTACCCGAAGCTTCTGTCAAAGAAGCCCAGAATATAAAAGTGATAATGGGGAAAGGGGAAGAAAAAGGCGACCGGGCCACGTATTTTTACAAGACTTCAGACAATGACATAGAGCAAAAGATCAACTTGGTAAAGGTTGATGGCCAGTGGCTGGTGGAGTGGAATAAAATGGACAGCCCTGTAGAAGAGAATAAAGCAGAGCCGGCACCGCCGCCATCGACAGATTCCAGCGTACAACTGAAAATAGGCACACCCGCAGCTTTTGCAGACAGCAGTAGTGCGCGTTAAGGCTTAGAAAAATAAATCGGCAGCAATGCCATCGGCGAACAATTTACCGGCTTTAGTCAGGGTATATTGTTCGTCTTTTTGTTGTACCTGCCCTAATAAAAAGGGAATCATTTTGGCGGCTAATGCCTGCTTTATCTCCTTGCCAAATCGATTGCCTACATAATGCATATCAATGCCCCACATGGTTCTGAGGGAAGTCAGGATATACTCATTGATCTGATCTTCCGGAGAAAGGATTTCGAGTTCCTCATTGGGTAGATTCGTTTCGATCCCTTTTACATATAAACTATTATTGGCCACATTCCACTGGCGGCTATGCCCGTTGAAAGAATGTGCTGAAGGGCCAATACCCAGATAGTGCACTCCTTTCCAGTAATTAGTATTGTGCAGGGCATATTTTCCCGGCAGGGCAAAGTTGGAAATCTCATAATGATCAAATCCCGCCATGGGCAGCATTTCTTCCATGAGTTCAAACTGCTGTGCCGCCTGTTCGTTTAAGGGTGCCGGTGCTTTTCCTTTTTCAATCTGGTGCGCGAGTAGTGTTTTCTCTTCGACCGTCAGGGCATAGGCCGAAATATGCGGTATCTGAAACTGAATTGCCTTCAACATATTTTCTCTCCAGGAGGTATTGGTCAGGCCCGGTGTACCATAGATCAGATCGATGGTCATGTCATCAAAGCCGGCATCCTGCGCCCTTTTTATGGCCGTTTCAGCTTCATTAGCGGTATGTGCTCTTTGCATAAACCGTAAATCCTGTTCAAAAAAAGATTGCACACCCATACTCAGGCGGTTGGTCGGTGTACGGCGCAGCATCTGTGCGTAATCCCGGCTCATATCATCCGGATTCGCTTCCAGTGTGGCTTCTTTAAGGGCTATTTTGGGATAATGTTTAAAAATAGTCTCCCAGATTTGCATCAATGATCCTTCATCAAGTAAGGAAGGGGTACCGCCACCAAAATATACGGTTTCCACCACCTGCTCATAAAGATAGTCTTTGCGCAAGACCAGCTCCTTACAAATGGCCGCAACGACTTCATCTTTCTGCCGTAAAGAGGTAGAAAAATGAAAATTACAATAATTACACGCTTGTTTACAAAAAGGGATGTGAATATAAATTCCTGCCATAGGATAAATGAATCTGGTATGGCAAATTTCAGTATTTTCGCTGTATTAAAATCATAATCTTATTATGCGCACAATATTTGGCCTAGTGATCGTTTTTTTTATGGGATGTCAGCTGAGTTTTGCACAAAAAGCAACAAGCCCCAAAGCTCCTGCCTGCAGGGACGCTAAAGTACATGGCAAACTGGTATCTATAGACAAGGAATGGGAAGACAAAAAATATAAACTGGTTTATTTTAACTCTGAAAATATTCCGAGCAAGGCGATGATCCCTTTTAAGATTGATGTGGTACAGGGGGAAACCTATCAGGTCAATTACGTGGTTGGCGCACATGCAAGCAAATATCAGCTGGATGTGGTGGACAATAATGTAAAAAACGTGGTTAGGGAAAAAGGAAAAGGAGATAAGCAAAATATCGCAGTCGTATCGAAACAATTTACGGCGGCGACTACCGGTGTTTATATGGTTGTATTCTCTCAACAAACGAAAGAAGACAACTGTGTGGCGATCTCTGTATTGAAAAAATAAAAAGGGATGAAAAGACTGATCCGCAAACTCTTTCGCTGGAGCGAACAACAGCCGTTCAGCTTTTACCTCACCGATCTGTTATTCAGAAAGATATTAAGGCAAAATACTTCGGTAAAATGGCCGGTGCATTTCACCAGTACCATCAGAAGCGGAGAGCGGATTACGGTAGGAAAAGAAACTTTTCCCGGCGATTCGCCCAATAATTATATCAATGCCAGCAATGGTATTGAAGTGGGCAGCTATACGAATATCGGCCCTAATGTAAGTTTGCTCTCTTCCAACCATGATTTTATCGACAACAAAATCATCTCTGCCGCACCACCCATAAAAATCGGGGCGTACAGCTGGATCGGCAGCCAGGCCGTTGTGCTGGCCGGTGTGGAATTGGGGGAGTTTACTATAGTGGGTGCCGGCGCTATCGTAACCAAAAGTTTTCCAGAAGGCTATTGTGTAATTGCCGGGAATCCGGCTAAGGTGATCAAATACCTGGACAAAGAAAAGTGCTTAGAATTTGCAAGACAAAACCCTAAATAAGATTATCTATAAAGATTCTTTCCTTATCTTTTCCATAAGGCTGCTCAGCACCCTGGCGATGATATTGATTTCTTATTATTTTTCGCACCAACTCTCTACTGCTGACTACGGACGGTATACCAATTACTGGAACCGATTTTATGCCTTTAATGCGTTTGCAGGACTGGGTATTGCCGCTTTTATATTTACCTATTCGAAAGAACGCCTAACCGGGCTTTTACGCAAAGTAAAGCGAAGGCATTACTTTATCTTATCGGGGCTGATGCTTAGTGGCAGCCTAGCATTCGCCCTCGTGCAACATCACTATGCGCATTCATTTACCATTTCCCTGGCCTTCATCTTACTGAATACCTTATGCATTATTGCAGAATCTGCACTGATCATTTTCAGGAAATTCAAACAGATCCTCTTCATTAATATCGGCTACCTTATCGTATACCTGTACCTGCATTTTGAACAGTTATCTGGAGCCCCTTTTAATGCAGAACAGCTCTTCCGGAGCTTGTGTGTGCTCTTTGCGGTGAAGCTGCTCATCAGCCTTGCCTTCCTGCGAAAAGATAAGCAGGTGCCCGTAGATGCGGAAATAGAAAAAGAAGAAGCAAATTACCAAAGGCTCTGGCTGCACTTATATATTTTCGACATGACGCAAATACTGATGGTATATGTCGATAAGTTTGTCGTATCCATCTTACTGGATGAGTCTACCTCTGCGATCTATTCGAACGGATCCACGCCCATTCCCTTATTGCCCATTATTTTTTCGGCGGTATCAAGTGCCTCACTCATGCAATTTTCAAGAAATAAAAAAAATGATGTTGGGGTGCAGTTGTCTATTATGAACAACCTCGCCAGAACCTTATCCAACTTTGCTTTTCCTATTTTCTTTTTCTTCCTGTTTTTCCATTACGAGTTTATCACCAGCTATTTTTCCAACAAGTATATTCCCTCCATACCCATCTTTGTGGCTTCTTTGTTCGTCATTCCCTTGCGGATGCTGAATTATACGATCATCTTTCAGAAATACGAACGTGGCGACATCATCAACACCGGTGTGGTGCTGGATGTCGTAGCAACCTTGTTATTGGTGTATCCTTTATACAGATTGATGGGTCTGCCGGGCATCGCCCTGAGCTTTGTCTTAGGCACCTATATACAGGCGGGATACTATTTATACAAGATGACGGTGCTCCTGCAGCGACCGCTCTCTGCCATCTTGCCTTTGAAAAACTTATGCCTGAAATTCTTATTATACGGCCTGCTGGCTTTCGGGCTTCATGAAGGCTTAAGCCCCTTTGCAACTCCTTATATTTCGATGCTCAGTACCATACTGATCTTTGGACTTGTGATCGCACTTGTGATCCGAAAGGAGTATAAAAGTAGTACGATTGCTTAAATTTAAATTATCCTTAACCCTTAGCATACAGGCTTATTTTGGGCTTTTAGGGAGAAAGTTTAATTTTGCATAAATTCATATTTGAAAAAATTCATAGATTTTGATAGAAAATAAAAATATACTGGACGAAGAAGTAGATGCCGTGTTGATAGGACTGATCCAAAAAGACCAGAAGGAAGCACAGGTAATGGAGTATCTGGATGAGCTTGCCTTTTTGGCGGAAACAGCAGGAGCCCGGACGATAAAGAAGTTTATACAAAAATTGCCCCATCCCGATAGCCGCACTTTTATTGGTAAAGGAAAGCTGGAGGAAGTGGCTGCTTATGTAAAAATGAAGCATGCCGGTTTAGTGATCTTTGATGATGAACTGACCGGTTCGCAAATCAGCAATATCCAAAAAGAGGTTGGGGTTAAAGTAATTGACCGTTCCGATCTGATCCTTGACATTTTTGCCCGCAGAGCGAAAACCGCTCAGGCTAAAATACAGGTGGAGCTGGCACAATATCAATACATCTTACCCAGACTAAGGGGTATGTGGAGTCACCTGGAGCGCCAGGGAGGCGGTATTGGTTCGCGTGGCCCGGGGGAAACGGAAATTGAAACGGATCGTCGTATCGTAAAAGACAAAATCAACTTATTGCGCAAACGCCTGTCTGAGATTGACAAACAATCGCAAACGCAGCGCCAGCAAAGAGGGGAATTTATCCGGGTTGCTTTAGTAGGGTATACCAACGTCGGCAAAAGTACTTTGATGAAGGTAATCAGCAAATCGGATGTATTTGCAGAGAACAAATTATTCGCTACTCTGGAAACCACTACCCGTAAGGTGGTCTTTGACCAAACACCTTTCCTGTTGAGTGATACAGTTGGATTTATCCGCAAGTTGCCCCACCATTTGGTAGAAAGTTTTAAATCTACATTGGATGAGGTACGCGAAGCGGACATTCTGTTTCATGTTGTAGACATCTCTCATCCCAAATATGAGGATCAGATTGGCGTGGTGGACAAAACCCTTCAGGAAATCGGTGCCTTCGATAAACCAATTGTTTTGATCTTTAATAAAATGGATCAATACATTAAGCAAACTTTTGATGAGTTTCTGACCGAAGATGTGAAAGAGGAATTACTCAAACAATTGTATCGCAGATGGGATAACCTGACGCATGGCAATGCGTTGTTTATTTCTGCTTTGGAAATGTCTAATATCGAATTGTTGAGAGAGACCTTACTGAACAAGGTAAAAGAGCTCTATGAAATCCGCTATCCTTATCTGACCAATTTCTTTTAAAGCATTGCTATGACCAAATTATCGGTAAATGTGAATAAGATCGCCACGCTACGCAATAGCCGTGGCGGTAATAATCCTAATCTTTTGCAGGTAGCCCTGGATTGTGAGCGTTTTGGTGCCGATGGCATTACCGTGCATCCGCGTCCGGATGAGCGGCATATCCGCTATGCCGATGTGTTTGAACTGAAAGCAGCCATCCATACCGAATTCAATATTGAGGGCAATCCCAAAGAGGATAAATTTGTACAACTGGTCCTGGACAATAAACCGGCACAGGTAACGCTTGTACCTGATGCTACTGATCAGTTGACTTCCAATCACGGATGGGATACGATCAGGGAACAGTCTTTTTTAAAGGATATGATTTCCCTGTTTCAAAAAGAAAATATCAGGGTATCACTTTTCGTAGATCCGCTAAGTGATATGGTGAAAGCCGCAAAAGATTGTGGTACGGATCGGGTAGAATTATATACGGAGGCTTATGCCAAAGATTTTCATCAGGATAAAGTTCGGGCAATTGCCCCCTATCTGGCCGCTGCTAAGACAGCCAAAGAACTGGGCATCGGTTTAAATGCCGGCCATGACTTAGACCTGCATAACCTTGCTTATTTTGCGCAGCAAATCCCCGATTTGCTGGAAGTATCCATAGGGCATGCGCTGATTAGTGATGCTTTATACCTTGGCTTGCAAAATACGGTAGCGATGTATAAGCGCTGTTTGGGAGCCTGGCAATAGCGCATCTCCTGTAATCTTTACTTTTAAGGAAAAAATTATTCGACACAATGCATACCGTATGTATGATTATACATACGGTATGCATTTTTTTATTTAATACCCATAAGTATTAAGTGCTGCTTGTATTGAATATAAGTATACTATTATATGTTTATTCGCATAAAGGGAATATTCAGGGCTCAAAAATCGCAACTTCAATACAAAATTGCTATCACTATGATGAAAACAATAAGCGATGCGTACAGAACAGATCGCTTAGGACCGGCCTTATAAATCCGGCGTTAAGAAAATCATTGGCTCGGTCGATAAAGGCGCAAACCATTGTCTGAGCGCAGCGAGTTCGGTTTGCGACCGACCGACACCTTGATTTTTAGCCAAGGATTTATACAGCCTTGATTTTAAAGATCCTATTTTTATCTTTGCAGTGTACGCCCATACTTTTTAAAAAACAGAACACGTTTATCATAGGAAATACGATAAAAAAAGGACGACAATGAATTAGGCTAAAAGAAACGGGCTATTACTAAGGCTGGCTCCCGATTTTACGTCTTATCTATGGTGCCAATAGATAAGATGCAAAAATGCTTATTAAGATCATACAACATCTAAAACACGAAATTCAAGTTCGGGATGAAACCGGAGTATACACCCGGCTGTATGAAATGATAAAAAAATAGAATGGGGAAATACAATACTATGCAGCATCTGCAACAGCACCGTTTAGCGTTCATTTAGGATCTCGATTCTGAATAATCCAAAACAAAAAGCTATGTACAAAAAATGTGTATTAATCGCGGCTACTACCGCAATCACCCTTACTGCTTCGGCTAAGGAAAGAACAACCGTAATCAGACCTGCATACGGTGCGCATATGCTGCGTGTTATGCCCCTTACCGTATTTAACGGTGGTGTAGGTCTGGGTTTATCCTACGAAAGGATTCTCGACAAAGACGGTAAGGTAGGACTCAACATTCCCATGTCTATAGGCATTAAAAATAAATACAATAACTTGGCAACCCCGAGTAATGAAATGAATTATACCTTTTTGATTAACCCGGGCATTAAATTCTATCCTACCGGACAAAGAAAGGTGACCTATGCTTTAGGCGCTTCTTTATTTGCCGCTTTAGGTACCTATGACGGTAATTACTACCGCCGGGGTATGTATCGCTATGAGGAGGGCAACTTGCTGCAAGCAGGAATTATGATTAATAACTACCTGCAGTTTAATATATCACCAAAGGCAAATATAGGATTAGAATTAGGTGTCGGGCCGTCTTATTTAAATCAATACACGGAAAGTACAACGAGCACAAGCAGGAATACGGGTATTGGCGTCATGGCTCAGCTCGGCTTTCATATCGGATATCGATTCTAAACAATCTAAAACAAAAACTATGTACAAAAAATGTGTATTAATCGCGGCTAGTGCTGCAATGGCTTTAACGGCTTCGGCCCAGGAAAGAACTACTGTAATGAGGCCTGTATACGGTGCGAATATAGTTCGTATCATGCCCCTTACGGTGTTTAACGATGGTGTAGGTCTGGGTTTATCCTACGAAAGGATTCTCGACAAAGACGGCAAGGTAGGGGTGAATATCCCGGTCTCCTTAGGCATTAGAAACAACTCTTATAATGGCAGCACGGGAAGTTATGATCAGCGGATGAATTATACGGTTTTGGTTAATCCGGGTATTAAGTTTTACCCTTCAGGACAAAGAAAAGTGACTTATGCCATCGGCGCTTCCTTATTTGCAGCTATGGGTACAGACGACAGCTATCGTATAGATAATCTGGGGATCTATCACTATACTGAAGGCAGTTTTCTAAAAACCGGAATTATGGTCAATAACTATTTACAGTTTAACCTGAGCCCAAAAATAAATATCGGCCTGGAATTGGGCATAGGTCCCATGTACTTAAATCAGTATAAAGATAATAATACGAATACAACCACCAATTATGGTATTGATGTTATGGGACAATTCAGTTTTCATATCGGATACCGGTTTTAAGCACTAAAACAATTACGATGTATCGGAACATTGCATTAGGGATCTTAGTATCCACAATCTGCTTGGGCGCAACAGCACAGCAAAAAAACACGACCCTAAAGACAGAAACGGCAATAGACGGAAAAAATATAGTCCGCCTTATGCCGGTGACTATATTTAACGAGGGCGTAGGCCTGGGCCTTTCTTATGAAAGAATTCTGGATGCAAATGGTAGGATCGGGTTTACACTGCCTCTTTCTTTGGGAATCCGGAATAGCAACTTTGACAATTACACCTCCTACAACGGAGATAACAGGGGTTATTCCTTTCTCGTTAACCCGGGGATAAAATTTTATCCGGCCGGCCAGAGAAAAAAGGTAAGCTACGCCTTAGGTGCCTCTTTATTCGCGGCTACGGGTCAGAGCGATGTATATGATATCAACAATACGGGGTTTTACCGCCTTTCAAACGGTAACTTTCTGAGAATGGGTATTATGGTGAATAACTATTTACAATTCAACTTAAACCGGAAATTAAATATTGGGCTTGAAGTAGGCGTAGGCCCTATGTATCTGAATCGATACAAAGATCGCAGTACCAATCAGACCTATAATATGGGGATTGATGCAATGGGGCAATTTAGTTTCCATATTGGGTACCGTTTTTAAGGCTATTTAAACCTTTCTGAAAACAAAAGGAATCTCCGGTGGTGATTCCTTTTGTTTTTTATATTTTTGTGACAGATATTCCAATTAATGAAAAGTATTTATTTAAAAGAACTTAGTGCCTTTTTAAGCTCTGTTGTGGGCTATGCAGTGCTCTTCGTATTCCTTATCGTCCTGGGTCTGTTTCTTTGGGTACTCCCCGATTCCAACTTCCTGGATTATGGCTATGCCAGCATGGAGCAGTTTTTTAAACTGACCCCCTGGTTATTACTCTTTCTTATCCCGGCCGTTACGATGCGCTCTTTTGCAGATGAGTTTAAGGGAGGCACCATTGAATGGCTGTCTACCAAGCCCCTGACCCTGCACCAGATTATCGGAGGTAAATTCTGGGCTTCCTTCACCCTGGTGGTGATTGCCCTGATCCCTACCCTTGTCTATGTATTTGCGATCAACTGGCTGGCCATCGACAATGCCACCCTGGATTTTGGTGCGATTGCAGGTGCTTATGTAGGACTTATTCTATTAATTGCCGCTTTTGTTGCAATCGGTATTTTTTCCTCCACACTCACCGACAACCAGATTGTAGGATTTTTATTGGCTGTAATCCTTTGCTGGCTTTTATACAGCGGCTTTGAGGCGATCAGCCGTATGCCTGTTTTTGCCGGAGGAGCTGACTATTACATACAATTAATCGGTATGGATGCCCATTACAATTCCATTAACCGCGGGGTTATCAATACCAAAGATGTTATTTATTTTTTAAGTGTTACCGCCATATTCTGGCAGATTACTTTGTTTACCCTGAAGCGTAAAAGGCTCCAATAATGCACCCCTATTTGAAAGCAGTAATATATAAGTCTACCGGTAGTTTCTACACAGCAATAGACGATTCCGGCAAAGTGTGGTCGGCAAGAGCCCGGGGTAAATTCAAGATAGATACCGAAATCAAATCGACCAACCCGATCGCGGTGGGCGATATAGTAACCCTGCAACCGGAGAATGATGTGGATCATACAGCCATGATCACCGCTATCGACCCGCGCCGTAATTACATGGTGCGTACATCTCCCCATAACCGGCACCACAAACATATTGTGGCTTCCAATATTGATGAGGCCATTGTCGTGGCGACTATTCATAATCCGCGCACGTCTAACGGTTTTTTAGACCGCTTCCTGATTACGGCAGAGGCCTATCATATTCCGGCAACCATTATATTCAATAAAGCGGATCTCATTACTGCAGATTATGTAGAGGAATGGGAAGAAAGAAAACGGATTTACGAAACGATCGGCTATAAAACATTTACGGTACAGGCTACTGATCCGGAAAGCATTGAGACACTTAAAGCGCATCTTGCACATAAAACCTGCTTGATAAGCGGCCACTCTGGTGTGGGCAAAAGTACCCTGATCAATGCCCTGTCACCCGCCCTGGACCTCCGGGTGCAGGAAGTCTCTGACTGGAGCGGTAAAGGACAGCACACCACTACCTTTGCGGAAATGTACCGGCTGGAAAATGAAGGCAAACTTATCGATACACCGGGTGTAAAAGAATTCGGGATTGTAGATATAGACCAGTACGAACTGGCACAATATTTTCCGGAAATGCGCGCCAAATTACCGGAATGCCGGTTCAACAATTGCCTGCATATTAATGAGCCGGACTGTGCGGTAAAAGCGGTATTGGGCGAAGAGGTCAGTGTGTCCCGCTATGAAAGCTACCTGAATATACTGGACTCTTTACCTAAAACTAAATATTAATTCATGTCTCTCGCTCCCATCGAAATCATCAGAAGCCAACATCCCGATTACCTGAAAGTGCTGTCGCTGCGCCAGGCGGTTCTGCGTGCTCCTTTGGGACTTAACCTGTATGATGAAGACCTGAGCAGAGAGATTGACGAACATATCTTCATTTATAAAGACGGAACGGACATTGTAGGTTGCTTATTATTAGCACCCAATGATGTACAAAAGGGGAAATTACGCCAAATGGCCATTGCCCCGGCATACCAGGGGAAAGGAATTGGCGCGGCGCTACTTGCATTTGCAGAGACCTTTGCCCGTCAAAAAAACTATACCATGTTTACCCTGCATGCCCGCAATCCGGTACGTGCTTTTTATGAAAAATCAGGATATGAACCGCAAGGCGATATCTTTGAAGAAGTAGGCATTCCTCATATCAAAATGATCAAATATCTGTAAGCAATGGCCAAGGCGACGAAAGAAAAAATAGATACCCTGGGGGAATTTAACCGGTTAATGGCTGTTTTAAAATCGAAACAGTTTAAAAACGTTTACCTGCTGGAAGGAGACGAACCTTATTATATCGACCTGTTGCTGGATTATTTTGATCATCAGATCCTGGATGCAGACCAGAAGGATTTTAACCTGATTACTCTATATGGTAAAGATAGCGAATGGAGCGACGTAGTAAACGCCTGTAGCCGTTTTCCTATGTTTGCCGACCATACGATTGTGATCCTGAGAGAAGCGGCCCAATTGCGCCAGATGGACCTGATGATCCCTTATTTAGAAAACCCATCGGCCACCTCTATGCTCGTGATCGACTACAGGGGCAAGGATACCAATAGTAAGGATAAATGGCTAAAGCCGATAAAAGAGAAAGGGATTGTCTTCAAAAGCCATCGCCTGACGGAAGAGGATATTCCGGGCTGGATACAGCAGTATGCAGCCATGCAGCAGTTTAAGGTAGAAACGGAGCAGGCAGAAGTGTTGGCCGGTTATCTCGGTAACGATCTGCAAAAGATCACGAACGAACTGCAAAAGGTACAGATCAATGAACCTAACCTGTCGGTATTAAGCCCCGAAATGGTGGAACGGTATATCGGCATCAGCAGGGAATATAATTACATGGAGTTTCCCAAAGTGATTTTCAGCAACGATAAGGTGCGGATGAGCCGTATGCTCACCTACTTTGTGGCTAATCCTAAAAGTGCTCCGCTACCGGCTTTGATGGCCACTTTCTATACCTTTGCCGACCGGATTTACCGTTGCTACTCCGTACCGGATGATTATAATAACCCGGAGAGCCGTTCTTTATATTATTACCGTGCTTATGCCAAACAATTTCAGTTAACAACGGTACATAAATTTATTGCTTTGCTCAATGAGTTTGCCTTAAAAACGGTGGGCATCAACATCGCAAATAAAAGCGACAGTGAATTACTCAAAGAACTGGTCGGAAAACTCAATGCTTTATTACACCCTCAGGGTTAACCATTAATATACAAGATTATGAATCTCGATTTAACACATAAAAGAGCCCTGGTAGGGGGCAGTACTCAAGGTATCGGTTTAGCAATTGCGACTGAATTGGCCTTATTAGGTGCGAGCTGCACGCTGATTGCCCGTAATGAAGCCAGCCTTAAAACGGCAGTAGCGACTTTAGATCAGTCTAAAGGACAAGTACATGAATACCTCGTTGCCGATTACAGTGATTATAAAAATGTAGCCGCAGTAGTGACGGCTTATGTGGCACAAAAACCGGTACATATCCTCATCAATAACAGTGGCGGACCCGCTGCCGGCCCTATTGTTGATGCACAACCGGAAGCATTCCTAGCTACGTTCCAGCAACACCTGATCTGTAACCAACTCCTGACCCAGGCCGTATTACCTTCTATGAAAAAAGAGGCTTATGGGCGGATTGTAAATGTGATTTCTACTTCTGTAAAAATACCCTTAAAGAACCTGGGTGTTTCTAATACCATTCGGGGAGCGGTGGCTTCCTGGGCAAAAACCATGAGCAATGAGCTGGCTCCTTTTGGCATTACGGTCAATAATGTATTGCCTGGCGCTACGGCGACAGCAAGGCTCTCGGGCATCATTGATAATAAGGTATCTAAAACAGGTACCGATAAGGCTGAGGTGACCCAGGAAATGATTTCGGAGATTCCGATGAAGCGTTTTGGGCAACCCGAAGAAATTGCATCGCTCGCGGCTTATTTATGCTCCCCTGCAGCGGCTTACCTTACCGGCGTAAGTATCCCGGTAGATGGCGGCAGAACGGGTAGTTTATAAATAGATACCTACCCACACGACAATAAAAAACAACAAAGGCGGCCTATGATGCCGCCTTTGTTGTTCTGATAAACATAATCCCTATCTTATTAAAACCAAATCTCCTCTAAAAACCTTCACACTGCCATCCAGTAACCGTAGACGAATACTGTAAAAATAAGTACCCATCTCTGCCGGCTGTCCTTTATATTGACCATCCCATCCATCGGTGCCATTGATCGTCTCAAAAACGACCTGACCCCAGCGGTTGATGATCCTGAATTCTTCTACCCCCTGGTAACCGACATTTGCAATCCTGAACACATCATTTTTACCATCTCCGTTTGGGGTAAAAGCATTGGGTATTTTCATCCCATCGATTACAGTTACACGAGCGGTAGCGGTATCACGGCAACCGTATTCATTAATCCCAATCAGGGTATATTGTACCGACTCCTGCGGATAAGCCACAGGATTGCCAATCAATTTATCGCTCAGCCAGGAGGCATCGGTCCATAAATAGTATAAGGCGCCTTCTGCCTTGTAATACACCGGCTGTCTTGCGGTGATGGTGGTATCTTCCGGGCTGATACGCAATACCGGTTTGGGACTTAAGCGTACCCGAAGCGAATCACTCCCCCAACAGCCACTGGACACATCCTGCGCGGTAAAAATGAATTGCTGTGTCTGATCAATATGACCCGATGCGAGACTGGTATCGCTGCGTTCCAGAAGGTTTGCAGGAGACCAGGAATAGTTGTAAGCTCCGGCATACAGTAACTTGGCCTCTACAGTGAAGCTTCCGTCGCAGGTCGCGGTGTCTTGCAACGCAGGGCTGACGACTACGGGCTTTTGTACCAGCATACTGCGGCTAATCGACTGGCCATTTACGGTATACACGAGCACACATTGGTAAGGAAATACGGTAACCCCTTGTGCCGCTTTAACCGGGTTGAAATACCATCGTCCTTCTTTCAGCATGATGCCACATCCGGAAAAGGTACCACCAGCAGGCTGCCCCGATAGCTGATAATCGGTATCGGCATAACAATATCTTCCTATTATCGCACTTCCATCCGCATTGGTTATGGTTAAGGTCTGCCCATAACCGATCGTACTGACCCATAGCAATCCTAAAAACAACAACAGCCTCATAGTACAAACATCTTTAGGGTTTTGAATTTATTATAAGGCACAAGGGATCCGGGCGAAAACCCGAATCCTGATGCCGCTCGTTCCTATTTTTTAATCACTTTTTCCACCTTAATCAGGCCACCCTCTTTATCCAATATTTTCAGGAAGTATATACCCGGAACGACAGTAGCCAGATTGACCTTTTTTTGATTTTTTGTATGGATCATCACCCTGCCCTCTACGCTGGTCAGCACCGTTTGCACGGCAACCGGGCTTTCGATATAAAGCATATCTACGGCAGGATTAGGATAGATCTTGATTTGAGTGGCCACCCCATATACATCTTTCAAAGAAGTTACATTGGTTACGGCATACACTTCTGATGTATCAGAACATCCTTCTGGAGTAGTGACGACCACTTTGTAATTACCATTACGGGAAACGGTATAGGTACTTTGTGTCGCGCCGATGATCACTGTATCATTTAACAACCACTGATAACTTTGATAAGCGCTGGTTACCCCAAGCTCAAAATTATTAACCGTGATAAAAGGTTCCAGTATGTTATTTACGGTCAGGTCAAGATTAACCACACTATCACAACCTCCGGCACTCCAATAGTGACGATAGTATTGTCCGCTTTGGGTGTAGGTGACACCATCCAAAACATACTCATTACAAGCACTAATGGTGAGGTTGGTGGTAGAAGTATCTACACAGGTATATTTGGCCGCGAAATAGTTTATACTTCTGCTCGGCGCCACGATATGACCCGCAGTACTTAAAGGGTCTATATTAAACGGATTGGTTCTGAACATACCGGCAGTATACAGGTTGTTAGAAGCATCTACATAAACGACATTCGCATTAAGGCGCTCTGAACTGATCAGCGGGCTTACACTGCCAAAACGCATGGTCCAGTCTATGGCACCCGCACTCTTATATTTGCGCACAAATGCGTGGGTATATGTCTGAAAAGTAACACCCGCAGCATTAAATCTTCCTTCTACCGTACCGGATACATAAACATTCCCGAACGCATCTAAAGTTAATTTTGCAGGATCGTAGGTCAGGTCGGTCGGCTGATTCAGGTTCACTACATTTTCCCATACCAGGTTTCCGGATTGATTATACTTAGCTACATAAGCACCGCTGCTTTGTATATAGCTGTTAGTGTATATTCCGTTATCATGTATTCTTATAGAATCCTGAAAAGAACCGATGACGACTACATTACGATTGGTATCTACCTGTACATCGCTGGCGATACTTCTTTTTGATTCAAAAACATGTGCCCACAAAGCTGTTCCGTTTGTATCGTACCGGGCCACAAAAGAGTTGTAGGCCAGGCTTCCGATATTCAGCGGATGCACCATGTATGGTGTATTGTTATCAAAGCTCAAATCGAATGTATCGCTGATATAACCTGTTGCATAGATATGGCCATCATTGTCAGGAATCATTTTAAAACGCATCATATTCCCGATATTGTTGCCTTTTGTAAATTGCATTTTTTCCAAAGAACCATCTTCCTTATCTAAACGAAACCACATACCCGGGTTTCTTGGAACAGTATTACTAAATGTTTTGAGGTAATTGGCTCCTGTAGGATCAAAGACCAAACTGTCTCCCGCCTGCGCTTCCATCACAAAACCGGATACATAGAGTTTGCCGTTTTTGTCCATCTCCAGATTATTAAGGTTGATGTCTGCAGCACGATTGTAGATCGATACAAAAGGCGTTACATTTTTAGTCATGTGTTTGGCCCACTCCAGTTCCCCCTCTTTGTTTAATTTCACGACGAAAGCATCTTTTGCGATCACCAGTGTATTGTCTTTTGCTTCTAATAAATGTGTGCCGGCACCCGGATCTACGTCAATTGTACCGGGAAAAGAACCCGCCACATAGATATTAGCACTATCATCGATCACCATACCTGCAGCACCCGGTGCATTATACACGTGATTGAGTTTATAGATTTTTTTATCAAATTTTTTCATCCAGACGAGATTAGAATCTTTATCCATTTTGGTAATGACAAATTCATACTGGCCCGAACCCGAGGTCAGTTGTTCTCCCCTTATCAAAAGCTGTGGCGATACGCCACCAACCAGCATGCTGTCTGCAAACAATCCGAATGAATAAATATTGCCCTGTTTATCGGTTCTGATATGTCGGATATCAAAGCTACCCTGCGTTCTGCGGGCACTGTGTTGCACATTCCAATCAAATTCCTGTTGCTGCGCCATCAGGTTTAGCGGAAAAAGTGCCGTAAAGAGCAGGCACAGCAGGAGTACACTAATTTTTTGCATATAATGAATTAAAGATGTTGAGAAAATGACCCTTAAAGAGTCTCTTAATTGCTCACCGCACAAAGTGGTGTTATCGCAAAATTAATGTAGGCATACAGCATTTAAATGCGCAACTCTACTCTAAAATAATAGAGTAGAACTACTTGTTTTCATTTTTTATTATATGTTCTTTTTTGAAAAAAAGACGGTGAAATGACAATCTTCGTTTTTCGTATTTTTAATTTTGTACCTTCCGAAAACATAAGGGTTTTCGCCAGAAGGGCAGGTAAGTACTATGAGCAGATTCTTTTTTAGATGTTATTTATTGATCGTGTTATTCGTAACGAGCCATCATGTGTTTGCACAAAGCGAGGGCAACCCTACGCTTGTGTCTACCCTTGACACCGCGGGCATAACCAGGGCAATAACTGCAGGAAAGAACAGTAATCATATTGATAGTGCACTCCAAATCCTTAGCTATGCCTACAACAGCAGTAGGGCACTTCATTTTGAAAAAGGAATGCTTGTATCCGGTATAGAACTGGGCTTGGCTTATGCCCGGAAAGGACAATATGATATCGCCCTGCGCAAACTGGAACAGGCTTTGTTATTGGCAGAAAAGTATCCCGCATATTTAGGTATTGTACATAACCGGATCGGAAATGTATACAATTACCAATCTGATTTTGAGAAGGCTGCCTATTATTATCAACAGGCCGCATTGCTCTCGGAAAAACACTCTGCTAGTGTCATGCCCGCCAGCTACGCTTACAGCAACCTCGCGACCATTATGGCGCAACAAAAACAATATCACAAAGCCGTTTATTATATTGATAAAGCTATTATCTATGCCCGGCAACAAAAGGACTTGCCCCTGTTGGCGACACTTCTTTTGAATAAAGCGGTCAACTTAAATAACCAAGAACAAAGGGTTGCGGCACTTATTATTTTGGATACCGCCGCTCAAATCGCCAGGAGCACGCATAATATGAGCCTATTGTTTACCATTCTGATCAATGCCGGTAGCATCAATCTCTATCTTGAAAAAGCCCCTACTGCATTGCAAAAGCTAAAGGAGGCGGAACAAATTTCGGCCAAACAAGATGTGAGCCTTTTTGAGCAGGTATCTTTATATGGCATCATAGGAGATACCTACCTGCAATTAAAAGCATATGACCAGGCTAAGGCTTATCTTGATCTCGCCTGGGAACATGCAGAAACCATTCCCAAAGAGAAGATGTTTTTACTGGCCAAAAAGTCGGAGCTGGCGCATGCGCTCGGCAATGACCAACAAGCCTACCGCCTGTCGCAGGAGTACCACAGATTTAAAGACAGCCTGCATGAACAGGACATCACTTTGCAGGTACAGGAAATGGAAACGAAATACAGAACCTTGGAGAAGGATAAAGAAATCGTGCAGAAGCAATCTCATATTGCCGATCAGCGCCAGCAAATCGCACATAAGAATTTATGGATTGCACTGAGTGCGCTCACCATTTTTATCATCTTATCTTTCCTTGTGTTTGCTTACATACGAAATAACAACAAACAAAAACTCCTGAAAAGGAATAGTGAAATAGAACGCCTGCAAAGCGTATTGATCGGCGAAGAAGCGGAAAGACAACGATTGGCCCAGGAGCTTCATGATGGTGTAAATAGCCAGCTGGCTGGGGCAAAAGGTTATCTGATCACTTTATCGCAATGGTTTCCCGAAATTGCATCTTCCGAACCTTATACTAAATCGAAAGACATTATCGATGAGACGGCTGTAGAATTAAGAAGGCTAGCGCATAACCTCTTGCCCAATGCACTGAATTTAGGGCTTAAGGAGGCCGTAAAACATTTTTTGCAACAGATCCAATCCGGCACGGAGACACAGTTTGAATTTCATGGTTATGGCACCTTTGGTGCACTGGATGCAAACCAGTCGCTGAATATTTACAGAATTATCCAGGAGATTGTGCATAATGTACTCAAACATGCCCGGGCAACTGAGGTCATCATTTTGCTGAATGAGTATAGTAAGGAGTATAGCCTTATTATCGAAGACAATGGCATCGGGATGCCCGATACCGCACTGCAGGAAGGCATGGGTTTACACAATATCCGACGCAGGGTGCAGGCGCTTCAAGGCAGTATATCCATCGAATCGGCAGCACAAAAGGGCACTTTATTTTCTATTCATATCCCAAAAACAAATCAACACAGCAGTACCCCCAGCAATATGGCTGATGTATAAGTTATCTAAATTATAATGTGTAATTTTACGCTAGCCCCCAATTCACAATGAAGATACAAGTAGCCATTATTGATGACCATCCTTTGGTAAGAAGCGGCATTAACGCCATGCTGGAGTCGGATGCCGGGATAGAGGTTACCGGGCTGTATGCTCATTTTAATGCCCTTATGGTGGCTATAAAAGCCAATGTTCCCGATGTATTGCTCCTGGATCTGCAGATGGCCGACATGTCGGGTGCTGCAATCCTGGAAGTGGTGAGCAAGCAATACCCTCAATTAAGCGTAATTATCCTAACCAGTATCGACAGTGCGCTCATGGTGCGCAACCTGATGAAGGCGGGTGCCAAAGGTTATGTACTGAAAACGACCGGGCAGGAGGAAATTCTGCAGGCGATCCACGCGGTATACCAAGGTGAGATTTACTTATCCAAAGATATCAAAGACATCCTGGTGCAAAGTACCCTACAACATAAGACCGGCATGGGTTTTAACACGGAGCTTTCCGAGCGGGA
This sequence comes from Taibaiella sp. KBW10, assembly GCF_003852495.1. Lineage (GTDB taxonomy): Bacteria > Bacteroidota > Bacteroidia > Chitinophagales > Chitinophagaceae > Edaphocola. The sequence continues at coordinate 65,412 of NZ_QAJI01000005.1, forward strand.
AGTGCAGATTTTACAACTGATCGCCGCAGAATACAGCAGCCCTGAAATTGCTCAAAAAATACACCTCAGCACCCGTACGGTTGAAAACTACCGTTTGGGTTTAATGCAGAAACTGGAAGTCAAAAACATTGCAGGATTGATTAAGAAAGCCATCTTTATGGGTTTGATTAAATGATCGCGCCCCTCATGTTTGATGACAAAGAAGGAGCCTCTTAACACGTTTTCCTAGTAACCATATACAGTCAATTTCGTCCCGGAAAGGAATATTTATTAACATAAATGTTAAAATTAACGATCAGTTAAGATTTGCAAGAACTATTCATTCTGTTTTAGCGTAGATATAGGAAACGTTAAAATTATGAAGAAACTATTTTTACTCCTCACGATTGCGCTGACTTGCAAATCTTTATATGCGCAGACAATTATCGGCTTAACCGCAGATGATAAAATATTCCAAATCACGCAAGCAAGCGCTCCCGGCACGATCACTACGCCGATAAGCGTTAGCGGACTTACACCGGGTCAGAAGCTTGTTGGTATTGACTACCGGCCTAATACCGGTGAGCTCTATGCTCTGGGTTATAATGCCACCATTACCTCTGGAAATGCCCGGCTTTATGTGATCAATAAATCAACCGCTGTTGCTACCCCTATTGGCGCTGCCGCTATTGACTTAGATTTGGGTACCGGAAGTGTCAGTGTTGATTTCAACCCCACTGTGGACCGGATCAGGGTAATGGGTGCCAACGGAAAGAATTACCGTTTGCATCCTGTAACGGGTGCTATCGCCGCCAGTGACGGCAACCTCGCCTATGCAACGGGAGATGTAAATAATGCAGCCCTAGCTAAAATCGGTGCCTGTGCTTATCTTAATAGTTATATTGGCAGTGAAGCCACAACCTTATTTGACTACGATCAAAATCTAAATATTATTGTGACACAGGTCCCACCAAATAATGGTACCTTAAATACCATCGGCAGTACGGGTATTACGGTTAATCTGGCCAATCCCAGTATCGGCATGGATATTTATTTTGATCCGGTACTTAAAACCAATGTGGCCTACCTGAACGCCAACACGGGTACGAGTGACAATGACAACCTATATACCATCAACCTTGCAACCGGTGCAACAACTGCACTCGGACTAATCGGCAGCGGTTTAAATGTAAAAGAAATTGCCGTTGAGATCAACCGGACTGTGCCGCAAAACTATACCGGCCAATTGGTATATGGGCTTACAACTACCAATAGAAACCTGATTAAATTCAGCACCGGCAACCCGGAACTGATTAGGGAGTTGCTCCCGATTAGCGGTGTGACTACGGGTCAGGTAATTGTGGGTATGGATGTAAGGCCTTTGAACTTAGGTTTATATGCTTTAGGGTATAATAGTACCACGCAGGAATACCAGGTTTACAATATCAATACGACAACAGGAGCGGCCACGGCCATCAATGCTACTGCAGGAACGATAAGACTAGGTGTAGGAGAAAAAATAAGTTTTGATTTTAATCCGACCGTCGACCGGATCAGAGTAGTGTCTACTAATGATTCTAATTACCGATTAAATCCTATTACCGGTGCAGTGGCTGCAACGGATACAAGTCTTGCTTATTCCGCTTCGGATGTCAATAATGGTAAGAATCCTTATATCGGTTCGGTAGCGTACACGAATAGTTACAAAGGCACCACCACAACGGCTTTATATGGTATTGATGATTCTCTTCAGAATTTTGTACAGATAGTACCACCCAATCAAGGAGTCTTAAATACTTTAGCAGCCAATATACTGCCTTTTAACCTGGCCGATTTAACCAACGATATTGATTATTTCTACGACTCGGTATCGATGTCTAATAAGGGCTATTTATGTGCCAATACCGGTTCTTCGATGAACGATAAATTATATACCATCGGCACAAATGGCACGGCTGTATTGATAAATGATATTGGCTATGGAATTCCTGTTTCTGATATTGCAGTACAACTTACCTTTACCAACAGTGCACCGACAGGGATATGGGAACTTGCAAAACAATCGTTATTCAGTATATATCCTAACCCGGTTGCAGATAATCTGAATATTTCTCTATATAAAATAGCAGATAAGCATACGACTTTAGTAGTTACGGATGTGACCGGCAAAGTGATTAAAACTTATCCTGTGGCCAAGGGCAGCACAGGCCTCTGCCTTAACCTGTCCGATTTAAACAGCGGATTGTATCTGATTAACCTTTCTGATCAAAATGCACAAGCAGTGCGGTTCTTCAAAAATTAATAATAGTACAGTATAAATAGCAAATCCAGCTTCGATCGAAGCTGGATTTGCTATTTATATTTAAACGGAGCAGGTTATTAACCTGCCTCCACTACCGCGACGGCTTCGGGTTCTTCCTTAATTACTTCTTTCTCTACAACCAGGTTGTCAATAATAAATTTTTGGCGTTGCGGGGTGTTGTTACCCATATAATATTCCAATAGTTTTTGTATTGGTGCATCTTTAGAAATTAATACCGGGTCTTTACGCATACCATCTCCGATAAACTGGCCAAACTCATCGGGAGAGATCTCTCCTAATCCTTTAAATCGGGTGATTTCCGGTTTGTTCCCTAATTTATCAACGGCTTTTAGTTTTTCTTCTTCAGAATAACAGTAAATCGTTTCTTTCTTATTGCGTACGCGGAAAAGCGGTGTTTCTAAAATATACACATGTCCGTTACGCACCAGATCAGGAAAGAACTGCAGGAAGAATGTCATGATCAGTAATCGGATGTGCATACCATCCACATCGGCATCGGTTGCAATAACGATATTGTTATACCGCAGCCCTTCCAGGCCTTCTTCAATATTTAAGGCATGTTGTAGTAAATTAAACTCTTCGTTTTCATACACTACTTTTTTGGTGAGCCCGAAACTGTTTAAGGGCTTACCTCTAAGGCTGAATACTGCTTGTGTTTCCACTTCCCTACTTTTGGTAATGGATCCGCTTGCCGAGTCTCCTTCTGTAATAAAAATGGTGGAACCCAATTGTTTTTCCTGAAAGGTTTCCTTGTTTTTTGTAGGCACTTCCATATTCAGGTGAATACGGCAATCCCTAAGTTTTTTATTATGCAGGTTTGCTTTTTTGGCGCGCTCATTGGCAATCTTCCTAATGCCCGAAAGCTCTTTGCGTTCCCGCTCACTTTGTTCGATCCGCTTCTTCAAAGCATCGGCAATACCGGCGTTCTTATGTAAAAAATCATCTAAGGATTTAGACAGAAAATCCAATATAAAACTCTTCATAGAAGGCCCGTCTGGAGAGACGGTCAGCGAGCCTAACTTCGTTTTTGTCTGGCTTTCAAATACAGGCTCCTGCACTTTTACCGCAATGGCAGCACAGATTGTTTGCCTGATGTCGGAAGCATCATAATCCTTTTTAAAGAAATCCCTTATTGTTTTTACATAGGCTTCCCGGAAGGCTTGTTGGTGTGTACCGCCCTGAGTCGTATGTTGTCCGTTTACAAAGGAATAAATATCTTCTCCATAGCTTCCGGTATGCGATATCGCCACTTCTATATCCTCTCCTTTTAAATGAATGATGGGATAACGAAGATCATCTTCATTGGTCTTGTTTTGTAACAGGTCTAATAAACCGTTTTTGGATATATATTTTTTACCATTTAAATAAAGCGCAAGGCCCGCATTCAGGTAACAATAGTTCCAAATCTGGTTTTGTACATAGTCCATGATAAAGTGGTAGTTCTTAAACACCGTATTATCGGGTGTAAAAGTGACCTCTGTACCATTTTCTTCTGTTGTTTTTTCTTCTTTGCTTTCACTGATCAACTCCCCTTTAGAAAAAACGGCAGTTTTGCATTTACCTTCACGATAAGCGGTTACGGTAAACGAAGAACTCAGGGCATTCACCGCTTTGGTACCGACCCCGTTCAATCCTACTGACTTCTGGAAGGCTTTGCTATCATATTTAGCGCCTGTATTGATCTTACTCACTACATCAACCACCTTGCCCAGAGGAATACCCCGGCCATAATCGCGCACGGTAACGACGCCGTCCTGGATGGTAATATTCACCTGCTTTCCGAAGCCCATGGTGTATTCATCAATACAGTTGTCTACGACCTCTTTTACCAGTATATAAATACCATCATCCATACTGCTGCCATCTCCCAGCTTCCCGATATACATCCCGGGCCGCAGGCGGATGTGCTCTTTCCAATCGAGGGACCTGATACTGCTCTCGTCGTAATTATTTTGCGTTTCGCTCATATATGTCTACTTCACTATTATTTTTATAAGATTGGCAAATTTAAGCAATTGTAGCGGCTTTATATATTATTTGCCCAGTTGCGTAAGAGATCCATGCCTTGTGGTGTCAATACCGATTCCGGATGAAACTGCACCCCGACGCAAGGGTATTCCTTGTGTTTTAAGGCCATAATAAGCCCCTCTTCGCTCTTTGCCAGAACGGTCAATACATTTGGGTCAATATCCTCAACAACCAAAGAATGATACCGCATGGCAATCAGGGGATTGGGTAAATCCTGAAAAATATATTCCTGCTTATGGTATACCGCACTTGTCTTGCCATGCATTGGATAGGCGGCTTTGATGATTTTCGCCCCAAAATATTGTGCTAATGCCTGATGTCCCAGACAAATGCCCAGTATAGGCATTTTATCATGAAAATGATGAATCACTGCCATGGTAATACCCGCATCATCAGGCGTTTTGGGGCCGGGAGAGATGATAATCCTTTGCGGACGCATCTCAATGATCTGCTCCAGTGTATACGCATCGTTCTTGATGACGGTCACCGGTTGCCCCAGCTGCAAGAGGTAATCGCATAGGATGTGGGTAAACGAATCGTAATTGTCTATCAGAAGCCACATAAGTCTAGGGTAATCGATTGTTTACATTATCGAAAAGGTGCTCCAACTCCGTATAGCTATCCTTCACGAAGGGCAACACCGCTCCAATAATCGCAAATCCTTTGGGCGCAACCGGCTCAATAAGGGCGTATGTTTTCGAATGTGCCTTTGTTTCGGGATTCATCAGGTTTACTTTATCAGCCAGCCATAAAACGGAACTCCAAACAAAAGTCACCAGCAGTCCGTACAATACTGCACCTGCAATACGGTTTGCCCAGCCTAATTTGATCGTTTTAAGCCCTTTATCGATAGATCTGGAGATCATGTTCACCAGGAATACAATCGCCACAAAAACGATGATATAAGACAACATGGGAATCCATGGATTGATATCTGATTTTGCATTAAACAAATAGCTGGATACTTTTTGTGAAAGCTTCAGTGCTCCCATCATTGCAATGATCACGGCCACGAAAGAGAATAATGCGTGTACGATTCCTTTGCGGTACCCTTTCATCGTGAACCAAGCCAAAATGATGAGGTAGATAAAGTCTATAGGCATGTGTGCATAGGATTTTAAAAATAAATAATTCAGCTCTGGCGGACTGCAGGATGCTAAATACAAAAAAGATTCAAACTATACTATAGCCTGAATCTTTTCCACGCTTTTATGCCCTTAATTCAATAATCGCTTTACGGTTTCCGATACCGCTTTTCCGTCTGCTTTACCCGCAAATTGTTTAGATGCTACGCCCATTACTTTACCTAAGTCAGCGGCAGAGCTGGCGCCCACCTGGGCAATAATATCTTTTATCGCAGCTTCCAGTTCTTCCGCGCTTAACTGAGCCGGTAAGAATTTATTGATGATTACAATTTCTTCTTCTTCTTTCCGTGCCAGATCAGCTCTTCCCTGCTGGGTAAAAATTTCTAAAGAATCCTTACGTTGTTTGGCCATTTTCGTTAATAATTTCAGCTCATCAGCTTCATCTAAGGCTGCTTTTGCACCTGTTGCCGTTTGCTCTACAAGGATGGCGGCTTTTATGGCTCTTAAGGTTCTTAAAGCTACATCGTCTTTAGCGCGCATGGCCATTTTCAACTCGTCCATTACTTTGGCTTCTAAACTCATAATTTTTCGTTTTAAACTATTGCAAATATAAAAAAACCGACTGAAAATTTCAGTCGGTTTTTTTATAAGAATCAATAAACTATTCTTAAAGTGGGTTTTGAATACAACCTTGATTTTGGTTTAACTCAGAATTAGGAATTTTGAAAATTAAATCAGCAGATGCCGGGGCAACCTGAGTTTTTTCAACGATTTGAATAAATCTACCAAAGCCATAGTATACGCCTCCAACAGGAGTTACACCTGTATTTGCAGTGGCCATATTTCTTTTGGCATCTGTAAAGGCAAAACCTTCACCCCATAATTCAAGTCTTCTTTGTCTCCAAACCTCTTGAACAACTGCATTTTTGGTCGCAAAAGTAGCCACATAACTCGGCTGACGAGTGACACCGAATTCAGCCAAAACTGTATTTGCCTGCGGAACCGACCCTTGCTGTGCTAAAGCTTCTGCTTCGATCAAGTACATTTCTGATGCACGCATCATTGGGAAATCTGCAATAAAAGTATTCGCTGTTTGTGTTACAAATTTTTTCTGTGCGTAGAAAGGTCTCCAACGTCCTACACGAAGAATAGAGTCTTTTGTAGCCCAACCTCTTCTGTAGTCATCAACTGCATATCTCTTAATACAGTTAGGATCATTAGCAGCATTAGTGCTATCAAAGAAAGCAACACTCATTGTTCTTGTTTGCTGAGAAGCATAAGAACCATTTAATGTATTATCCATTTGAGAGATAAAGGAAGCATAAATACCACTTTGTTCTGCATTGATTACAGAACCCCAAATCCATTCAGAAGTGTAAATTCTATTAAATCCACCAGTGAGCTCAGTCTTAGACATCAAAGGATAACCACCCCTTGCTTCTCTAGCCATTGTTGCCGCTTTAGTGAAATTTTGCATTGTTAAGGCTACACGTGCATAAATACCCTTTGCAACTTGAATATCGATCTGTGTTTTATCCTTTCTGGTATTTCCAGAAGAAGTGAACAAGAGCAACGCTGTATCCAAGTCTCCGATAATTTGGTTATATACCTCTTGAAGCGTCGCTCTAGGCTTAGCTATTTTTGTAGGCTCAGTATACAAAGGCACCCCAAGTGCAGTTGATGGCGTTGCCGGTGCAATTACAGCAAATCTTGTTGTACCCGCTACAGCAAGAGAAGTACTTTTATAAGACAACTGATAGTAATTCACCAATTGGAAATAAGCCCATGCACGATAAGATAAAGCCTGCGCTTTGATCTCGTCGCGGTCTGCTTGTGTACCTTTCGCACCTGCGATATTTTGGATAATATGATTGGCATTATTAATAATGTCATAATAAAAGCCCCACATATAGTTACCAGTACCTTGTGGATTCACATCGCGATACCAATAAGCGGTTACAAACCAACCACTACCTTGTCTGTTCATGCCCATATCTCCACCCATAAGGTCAGACATTAAAGCAATAGAAGGATAACCAAAAGCATTGTGATCTGTAGATTCAAACATGATAGAGTGAATCCCGTTAATAGCTGCTCTCGCCCCCTGAGTCGTCTTAAATACCTCTTCGGTAGGAATCTGACTAGTCGGGGAATTATTTAAGAAGTCCTTCTTACAAGAAACAGTTGTCGTAAGTACGGTACCTACCAAACCTACTAAAGATAATATTTTATAAATTTTCATGAATTAATTTTTAAGAATAGTTTACAATCCCAGATTTACACCTAAAACAAATGTTCTGTATGGAAAATAATTATAGCTTGATACACCAAAGAAAGAAGTATTTGGATCTATACCAATTCTTGCCGCTCTTTGGAAAATGTTATCAGAAGCTGCATAAATTCTCGCATTTGTAAAGCCAGCTCTTTTTAAAACTTTAGGATTGAATCTATAACCAACATTAATGTTTTTGATATTCAGGAAGCTATTAGATACTAAGAATCTGCTTGATAATGCAGCACTATAGGTACCACCACCAGCTCCGTAGGTAAACTTAGGAACAACATCAGGATTGTTTTCATCTCCTGCTTGTTTCCAAGAATTCAACATATCTGCGTGAATAGCATTACCAATTCTATCTGGGCCACCGCTCATTAAACCTGCATAAGTCTGATCATAAAACTTACCGCCAAGACCAAATTGAAGTAAAACAGTTAAATCAAGGTTTTTGTACATCCATGTAGAGGTAATAGAACCCTCAAGAGGTCTGAAAGAAGAACCAAACATTTTATAATCTTGGTTAGTCAAACTTCTGTAATCTGTAGTAATGGAACCATCTTGTTTGTACCAAGTTGAAACACCATCTTTATTTACACCAGCATATTCAGGCATAAACCAAGTATTGATTGCTTTTCCTACTGCTAAAATCGTACCGCCACCAAGAATTGTATCTTGTCCGTCACGTAAAGAAACAATTTGGTTTTTGTTGTTCGCCAAATTTAATCTTACGTTCCATGTGAAATCCTGGCTACGTACAACATCAGCACTTAACTGAAGTTCAATACCTGTATTTTTAGTTGCACCAACATTATAGTAAAATCCGGTAGAACCAACTGATTCCGCTAATGGGAACGTAAATAATAATTGGTTAGATCCTCTACGGTAGAAATCAAGACTACCTGTAAATCTGTTCTTTTTAAATCCGAAATCAACTCCGACACTCATATCCACTTGACCTTCCCAAACTAAATCAGGACTTGCAAAGTTGGCAAAACGTACACCTGGGTTCAAGTTGTTCGCGCTTATAGCATATCTAGCCATGTATGCATACAAGTTATTGATCGCATCATTACCAGTTACACCCCAACTTCCTCTTACTTTAAGTAAATCGATCCAGCTTACATCTTTTAAGAATTTTTCTTCGCTCATGATCCAGCCAATACCTGCAGATCCGAAGTTACCCCATCTTTTATTAGGAGCAAATCTAGAAGATGCATTTCTACTGAAAGAAGCACTCAAATAATATTTCTTATTAAAATTGTATTCTAACTGGCTGAAATAGCTTTCTAAAGATAACTGATCTAAATAAGATGAAGATCCTTCTCCAACAGCAGCAGCAGCCAATTCATATGAAGTTGGTGTTACAAAACCTGTTCTTCTTAATTCATTTGATCTTTGTGTTAAATTATAAGCTTCATGTCCGAATGTAATCGCTAAGCTATGCTTACCTGTTTCCGGATTAAAAATACCTGTAGAAGGTCTGTAAGTAAGGAATTGGTTAAAAGTCCAGCTTAAATTGTTGGCATTTGTTTTAACACCACGTCCACCTACATTGGCAGCATCTCCATATACAGAGTTATAATATTGCGTTTGTTCTGCATTGTACAAATCGACGTTAAAGTTTGTACGGGCAGTCAAATCTTTTGCAATAGTTGCTTCTAAAAATCCTAAACCAGTTCCTGTAAATGACAGTGTTGTTGGTTTATTATAATACAGCGCGGCAATACCGTTCGTATTGATACCAAATGGTCTCAATTGTTGGGCGCCACCAGGATTATTTCCGTCATTATTATTACCAAAGTCATAAAGCGGAGTTGTACCATCTGCTTCAAACATTTTATTACCATTCTTGTCATATCTGTATACAGGATAGATAGAACCCATTTCACGGGCACTAAAGAACGGGTTTACATAAGCGGTACCCGAACCTAAAAAGAACAATTGATTATCTCTTGCAGCTTGCAATTTAAATCCGGTTTTTAACCAGCTTGTTATTTTAGAATTCGCTTTGATTAACGCTGTTACACGATTATAATCAGAATTTTTTACAATACCCTGATCTCTTGTATAACCGATAGAGATATAATAATCATTATCAGCATTACCATTAGAAACAGAAATGTTATAGTTCTGACGTATACCAACTCTTGAAAGCTCTTTTTGCCAATCATCTGAGTATAATTGAGTCGCTCCGGAATTAATTTTCCCAGTAGCTTTATCAATCAACTGTGCATTAGGCACATTATAGGCATTATAACCTCCCAAGAATTCTACAAATTCTTCTGAATTGATATCTTCAGGAGCAACACCTAACTCAAGCTGGGCATTGTAAAAACCTTGCCAAGCTGTTTCATAATAATCTTTTATTCCTAATCTCTTGTATTCTCTACCCATTCTGGCTAAAGCACCAACAGAAGCATCAAAATTGATTCTAGGCTTACCATCTGATTTACCTCTCTTAGTCGTAATCAAGATAACACCATTTGCCGCACGAGAACCGTATACTGCTTTTGCAGTCGCATCTTTCAATACCGTCATGGACTCAACATCCAAAGGGTTGATTGAGGTTAATGAACCGGAATAAGGAGCACCATCCAATACAATCAGGGGCGCACTACTCGCACTCAAAGAACCTTGACCACGCAACATAATATCCGGAGAAGAACCAGGTTGTCCGCTACCGGTAGTTACCATTACACCCGGAGCAGCACCCGATAAGGCATTTGCAACGTTCGTAACAGGTCTTTTTTCAATATCAGCTGCTTTAATTTCAGATAAAGATCCTGTGTAAGTTCTTTTATCAATTTTAGTAGCGTAAACATTAACACCGTCAATCTCTTTGGACTGATCTTCCATTACTATGGATTTATCATTAACCTTAGAGGCTTGAATGCTCTTTTCACCAGCACCCTGACTGTTAAAAATCAATACCGAAGTAGGATCAGAAACTTCAATAGAGAAAGTTCCATCTAATTCCGTAACGGTAGTGATATTTGTTCCCTTCACTTTAACGGTAGCACCAGGAACACCTTCATTGTTAGAATCTACTACTTTACCTTTTACTATTTGCGACTGTGCAAAGATTGCAGAACTTGATAGCAAAGAAAAGGTAGCAAATGTGAGTAATAATTTTCTCATATATTTTAAATTACATTTTTATGCTTGCTATAAATGACAAGCGTATGCTTAAAACAACCATCAAACTATAATAACATAGCATGATAGCCAATCCCCAATTTTATCTATTTAATACAATTTTGAAATTAGATTGCCCGATACTTGTTTGCACATTCATAATATAAATGCCATTTGGTAAGTTATCAGCAATATACAATACTTTTTTATCCGATTGAATCTTAGGAATAAAATAGCTATTGACTTCAGCACCCACTAAATTATACATTTTTAATGTTACATCTTCTGTAGACGTTAAATTAAATTGTAGCGTAATTTTACCATCTACAGATGGAGAAGGATATATGCTAATCGCATTTTTATCTAATTGATTATTCCTGATTCCGGTCACTCTTGGCATCTCTTCACACGTAGATGCTTTAGCGGGGCCTAATTTGCTCAAACCCGTATTTAAAGGATCTAAAAAGTCCTTCAAACGGCTTTGCGCACCTGCATAAGTTGGGAATGCAGTTTGATCATAATCATTAGTCCAACCGTAGGAAAGTTTTGAATACAAAGCATTCGTCCCAAAATCTTTTCCGTCATTAACACAAGTCGCATCAGGACCTCCTGATAAGTCTCCAATCAGGTAACCATCAACATCAAATAAGCCGCTTCCGGATGAACCACCGGCAGTACCTCCAAAAGAAAAGGGTGCAGACCAATGCGTTGCAGGAACGGTAGTTTGGTTAAAAGTACCAGAAGCTGTCACAGCAGTAGTGTACGACATTTTCTTTACATCACCACCCGGGTGGTGAAAACCATAAAAGGCAGTATAATAATCTGACATGGCCGGAGTAGCTATGTTGCTGTTTTTATTCCACCCAGCTAAATAATAGTCACTAGGTACCGCATCATTTAACTCCAGTAATAAAAAATCTTGCACTAAACGGGAAGAAGTAGATCCCGGAGCGCTTGCAAAGGTGGGATAATTACTCCGAGAGCGGAATTTAGCACCTGAAGTCATTGTAGGAGATACGGCGGGAGTAGGATTAACACCTCCGGTACAGGCCGATCTCTGGTAATTTAAACGGAACTGCCAATATTGAAAATGAGCATCGGTATGTCCATTTAAATCATCACAGTGGCTCGCCGTTAAAAATAAAGGTTTACAACTTCCACCGGCAACATTACCTGTATTGTTAATTAAAGAACCCGAACAATAACCTAAAGGAGCATTAGGGCCATTTGCAATAATAATTCTGGCTACGGCCGTTCTGGACTTTGTAGCAGGATCACCATTTGGACATAAAGCATTTTTGTGACAGGTTGCAGAAATACCAAAGGGAGGATCTTGAAATATATCCGCCAAAGGTTCTGAAAATTCACGAACATCGCCATCAACACCTCTGTTGTAAGCACCTATAAAATAAATGCCTAATTTTATATCTTCTATATTTACGTAAGATTCTATATTAAGTTCCAAATAAGCAGTACTTCCTTGTAAAGCTTGATTGGAAAAAGTACCATCGGATGTATTATTATCAGCTGTAAATGCGCCCAAAATCTGGCGCTTATTCTCATTTGTTAAATACAAAGAGACGCCTTTAGGCAAATAGAACTTATCATAATAAACCGAAGAAGCTTTAGCTCCGGGCACTTCAATTTCGAGTCTCCAAATTTTGGTTCCGTTGTCCAAGTATGTCCAGGAACCGTTTTTAGTAATATCCAAATTTGCAGGCACACACCATCCTACCTGATAAGATTCTCCAGATGCACTACCATCTATTTCACCCTGATCAAGTATAGACTGAAACTGTTCGCTATTTAAGACGACTCTTTCCGGGGCGCCGGAAATATTATACCCTGACTTCAAACTAAGAGGTACACCCCCCTGTCCGATCTGGGCATATGAAAAAGTTGACAGCAAACCACAAATCAATAATCCAACAAATGACTTTATCATAAATTTTATTTAAAAAATGTGTATAATCTATTTTAGTACATAATTAAATACGCTAATAATAAACGATACACAAATTGTATCCATAATGAAGAGACACTTTAATAAAGCATCTTCCAAATACGAAAAATTAAAAGTGTTTGATTGAGTAAAGGGATCTTATATCACATTAACCAGAACATACAATCAATGGCAATTTTGCAAAAACCATTGATCGTATGTGTTTGTTCTGGTAAATTTTTACTAAATTACTTTTTTACAAATTTCTGCATATAGATCTCAGTATCTGTAATTACCTGAATTGAATATTGACCAGTAGCCAATTCACCCAAATCTAAATTATATTTCTGAAGACCAGCAGGAGCAGAACCATAGCTTACGGTTTTAACTACTTTACCAGTAATATCCATTACGCGAGCTACAACCATTTTAGTTGATTTTTCTTTCTTAATTTCAAAAGCAACACTTTGAACAGCTGGGTTAGGATATACATCCATGCTAGCATACTGAGGATTCAACAAATCTTTTATACCAGTAGTAACATTCCATTTGATAGGAACATACAGGAAGTTGTCATCACGCATTGTATCAGAATAATCTGCACCAGAGAATGGGTAAGGTCTAACATGCGCATAGAAACCATATACCTGACCAGTAACCAAGCTAGCTCTAGGAACCATCAAAGAAGCATAAGTAAGAGAATCTGCTAAGTAGTTTTGAATATTCAACAAACTAGAGATAGAATCAGAAGCAAGCAAGCTACGATCGTATGTGATTAAGTTACCTGTATCGATATCTTGTGTAAACGGACTTGTAACCCAGAAAGACAAACCAGCACTTGAGATGTCAGAAGTCGGATCCGCAAATGCAATTTGATTTCCGGCAGTCAATCCAACTCCTCTACCACCAATACCATAAAAACACCCTGCAGCCAAACTATCGTTGGTTGGAGCTGTACCTGTTCTCAAACTGTAGAAAGACAAACCTTGACCTGTTGCTGGAACACCAACCATAGAATCAATAATTGGCAAAGCCCACAAATCGACCTGCTGCGCGTAAGAACCGGAAAATAAAGCGAACAAAAGCGCCGCTGTTGCATAAATACGTTTCATAATAAATAGTTTTATATTTTAAGATAATATTAGCCAAAGATAATGAAAAAATTATATTGGCAAAAACTTTTTTTACCGATTTTGATTTTTATTTTAATGGCTACTCACCCACTGCAAAAGGAGAATAACATGTTATCTCTGTTATACATGCACCTCAAAAAAATTATTCACTCTGTATTATAAAACGACATGATAAAAAGCAAAAAACGGAGCGAAAAAACGACCACTTACTTTGCCCTGTACCACACAACGTTTTCCACATTTTTTGAAAAATGTGTATATTTTTTTATAAAAAATTTCCCTACGTAAAAATTACTTTTTAATATTGTGCAAGAATTCGTTCTTACTAACCCATTTTATATAAAAGTTCAGTGCACATCACACTGGACTTTTTATTTTCTACACTTTCTGAAACATAGTCCTACAGCCACTTTCAGGATTTCTACATTTTTATACTATGCCGCAACACACCTACATTTTGTTTTACAAACCGTTTCAGGTGTTGTCTCAATTTTCGGAAGAAGGCGATAAAAAAACGCTGGCTCATTTTTTTCCGAACATCGAAAAAAATATTTATCCTGTAGGACGGTTAGATTATGATAGTGAAGGCCTGCTCTTACTCACCAATGATAAAAAAATAAACCATCAATTATTAGACCCCAAACAAGCGCATCAAAGAACGTATTATGTGCAGGTAGAAGGTACCCCAACACCTGAATCCTTAATCCAATTGGCGCAAGGGGTATCGATCTCTATTAATGGCGCAATACACAAAACCAGCCCCGCAAAGGCTTCTCTTATTCCTGAACCCCAACATTTGCCGGAAAGAAACCCACCAATAAGGTTTCGAAAAAACATTCCCACAGCTTGGATTGCGCTCACGCTTACGGAAGGAAAAAACCGACAAGTACGTAAAATGACCGCTGCTGTGGGCTTCCCTACTTTAAGGCTAATCCGTTATAGCATTGGCCAAATGGAAATCGGCAAAATGAATTCCGGTGACGCGATTGCTCTGGATCAAACACAACTGGCCCTTCTTTTTCAAAAAACAAAAGCCTGATACCCCGACTTAATAATTTGAATACAATTGTTTAATAAAAGTGTAATAGGATACTAACTATTTAGTAATAGTATTTGAATTACTTCGCTTAAACTATTGTTTCATATTATGGCGAGGTCATTGTCTGTAGCGGTTATCAGTGATGTACATTTAGGCACCTATGGTTGTCATGCAACGGAACTGCTGAATTATTTAAAAAGCATCGATCCACAGATCTTAATTCTGAACGGAGATATCATTGATGGTTGGCAATTCAGCAAGCGGTACTTCCCCCAAAGTCATTTTGAAGTGATTAACGAGATCTTCAAAAAGGTATCTGAAGGCACGCGGGTAGTGTATATTACCGGCAACCACGATGAAACATTAAGGAGATATTCCGACATGGAGATCGGCAATATATTGCTGACCGATAAATTTCTGTTGAATATTGACGGCAAAAAAATGTGGATCTTTCATGGTGATGTATTTGACAACACCACAAAAGGTTCTGCAAAAATTATCGCCCGCTTAGGCGGCAAGGGATACGATTTGCTGATTTTGTTAAACAGGGCCATAAACTTTTGTTTGAAGCTGCTTAAAAGGGGTAAGGTATCCTTCTCGAAAAGGGTAAAAAACGGCGTAAAAAAAGCCATTACCTATATCAATAATTTTGAGCAAACCATCTCTGATCTGGCCATAGAAAAGAAGTATGATTATGTGATCTGCGGGCACATACATCAACCCATCATCAAAACTATCGAGAATGAAGAGGGTTCAGTGGTATACCTGAATTCAGGCGACTGGATTGAAAACCTCACAGCCCTGGAATACAATCACAACCAATGGAATTTATACCAGTATACCGAGCATGAGTTCGCCGACCAACCGAAAAGCAAAAAATTGTATAAGAAACACGAGGTAAACCTTGAACTTGATATCCTGCAGTATATCCACTCTACTAAAGCTGCGATATGAGGATACTATATGCGGTTCAGGCCACCGGAAACGGGCATATCAGCCGGGCAATGGAGCTACTACCACATCTCTCCAGATATGGACAGGTTGATGTCTTTTTAAGCGGCAGTAATTCAAGTCTTGACCCACAGCTTCCCGTTCGCTTCCGCAACAAGGGCATCAGCCTTTTCTACACTAAAAACGGAAAGATTAATCTGCTCAAAACGGCACTGAATATAAACCCCGTACAGATGCTTTCCTATGCAAGACAATTGCCCTTACAGTCCTATAACCTGGTATTGAATGATTTTGAAAGCATCACTTCTTTAGCCTGTACTTTACAAAGAGTTCCTTCTTTGCACTTTGGACACCAGGCCAGTTTCAGTTCTCCCAAAACCCCAAGGCCCAAAATAAAAAGCTTAGCCGGCGAGCTTACCTTAAAATACTATGCGAAGGGAACAGCAGCGGTAGGCTTACATTTCCAGGCATACGATGATAATATTTTACCCCCCGTGATCAAATCGGAAATATGGCAGGCACAGCCAACCGATAAGGGTTATTTCTGTGTATATCTTCCGTCTTTTACTGATGAGGTCCTATTACCTTATCTCTCAAAAATCAGAGAACACACTTTTCAGATTTTCTCCAGGCAGGTAAAAAAAACAACTGTTATCGGTAATTGCCATTTGTTCCCTGTAGAGAAGAAGGCTTTTAACAACAGCCTGATCCATGCTGCAGGGCTCATCACCAACGCAGGCTTTGAAACCCCTGCAGAGGCTATGTTTCTCCACAAAAAAATCTTAGCCATCCCGATTCGCGGACAATATGAACAGTATTGTAATGCTGCAGCGATGGCGCAGCTTGGTGTACATACCCTGGATCAAATTGATGAACAGTTCACCGAAAACGTAAAACGGTGGATTGCTATGCCATCCACCGTTTATCATAAATCATTTCATATGCCCACTGCTACCATTATCGATCGTATGATGCAGATCGCCGATGAGCAAAATATAATTACCGCACAATCTCATCAACTACTTTTTGGGTAAGCGGATGATAGTTTGGCCGGGCTTTTGCATACAGCTCTTTAGCCATTTGCGCGCCCTCTTTAGTCTTCATCATTTCATTATATAAGGGCTGTAAGAACTTCTCTCTGCCGGTTACCATCAAGAAAGATTGCATAGCAGGATAAGCAGGGGTATATTTTGTTTTAATCGCTAACAAATACCATAAATCTGCTTTTTCGCTGTTCTGTGTTTTCGTCAGGGCAAAAGCCTGATCCAGATCCTTCATTTGATCAGTAGTCGTGTTTTTATTTACCAGTGTCCGAAGGAAGTGCATCCACTCATAGGTGCTCCAATTGCTTACTTGCAGGCTATTAGCTTTTGCACCCGCGGTAAACTTAGCGGCCACTTCATCCACTTTTGAGAAACGCTCCATATCTGCTCTGGGACAGCTCTTCGGAATCCCTGCTCCATATACCCATTCATTGATATTCACTTTCATTTTCCAGTCTTTATTTTGATCCAAAAGATTTTTATTCAGGTACTCGATAAAATCCTTTGTGTTCATGGTCTTGAATGCATTATCATTAAAGTACTTCGTCAGGAATGTATCCATTTTCGCCCTACCTACCGTAAGTTCTATTAGTTTCAAAAGATGCGCGCCTTTTTCGTAGGCAATATCGGTCAGTCCATCATCCGGATTCCGGCCTTTAAGATTCAACCTTAAATGTGTATCCTCCTGCTGATCTTTCAGGCTTTCTACCGTTGCGGATAAATCCTGATAACCCAGCTCCCAGAGCATATCGGTATATGATTTTCCTTGCATGGCTTCGGTAATGCGGCGCTCAAAATACATGGTAAAGCCTTCATTCAACCAGAAGTCATTCCAGGTTTGATTCGTCACCAGATTACCACTCCAGTTATGCGCTAATTCGTGTGCAATCAGGTTGACCAGAGATTTGTCTCCTGCCAAAATAGTGGGGGTACAGAAAGTCAGTTTTGGATTTTCCATGCCGCCTATCGGGAAGCCCGATGGCAATACCAAAATATCATATCGCCCCCAGCGATAAGGCCCGTAAAGCTTTTCAGCGGTATGCACCATAGTACCTACCTCGGAAAATTCATTATGTGCTTTGGCCAATATCGCAGGTTCTGCATAAACACCTGTCCGCTCATCAATCGCTTTAAAACTGATATCTCCGACAGCCAAAGCCATGAGATAAGCCGGAATGGGTTTATCCATGCTGAAAGTGTACATCCCATCCGCCGATTTTTGCTGCGGGTTGGTGGCACTCATTAAAGCCATAAGCCCTTTGGGTACCGAAACCTTGGCATCGTAGGTATAGCGTACGCCAGGACCATCCTGTACCGGTATCCAGGTGCGTGCGTGTATACTCTCAGACTGCGTGTATAAGAAAGGCTGCTGCTTCCCAAAAGTCTGCTCCGGCGTTAGCCATTGTAAGGCAGTGGCTTTGGCCGTCGTTTTATAGAATATTTTTACGGATTTACTCTCGGGTTTGATGCTTACAGATAAAGCCGATCCCAATACGGAATCTTCTTTGGCCAGTACAAAGGCCGCTTTGCTCTGATCGTCAAGCAAGACGCTGTCAATAATCAGGTCTTTGGTATCAAATACAATCGTCTGTTTTTTATAGGGATTTTGGATATCCCACAAGGCCGATCCGGAAATCGTTTTGGTCGTAAAGTCTACGGCAATGTCCAGAAAAAGATGCGTTCCTTTCACACTATCCGCATTACTCTGGGTATGGTAATCTTTGTTGTCAAAAGCAGACGCAACTGTGTCTCCGGTCGATTTACCCGCTTCCTTATTGCCGTTACAGGCGGCAAAGAAACCCATCATACCAAGGGCATAAACTATTCTTTTCATATTGATATTTTGTGACGAATCCTGCCGTTTCGTAGCACGCGCAGAAAAACAAAACTACATAATTAATTTACTTTATTGTAATTGTAACCTATTTTCGTCTGTCTATTATCAACCGATTATTTTCATTTAGTACAGCCGATGCAGACGATTACCATTTTTTGGCACAGAAGAGATTTAAGATTAGAGGATAATGCCGGCCTGTACTACGCTTTACGTCATCATAAAAATGTGTTGCCCATTTTTATCTTTGACCGGAATATTCTGGAAGCACTTGAAGACAAAACAGATGCCCGCGTTTCGTTTATTCACGAATCGGTTTGTGCGCTATCGGAACAATACAAACAGTGGCACAGCGGCATTGAAACATTTTATGACACTCCGCTTGCGGTATTGGAACGGCTACAACAAGAATATCATATTGAAGCTGTTTATACCAATGAAGATTATGAACCGTATGCCCAAAGAAGAGACACACAGGTCAAAGAATGGTGTCTGCGGAACAAGATCATCTTTCAGCAATATAAAGATCAGGTCGTTTTTGCTAAAGCGGAAGTTGTAAAAAGCGACGGCAGCCCTTATACGATCTTTACCCCCTACAGTAAAGCCTGGAAAAAGAAACTAAACCCTTTTTATTTAAAACCCTACCCGGTTACAAAGTATTGCGCTCAGTTGTATCGTACGGAGCGAGCCAAGGAGGTTTTTCCGCTTGCCGACATGGGTTTTAAGCCAACACCAATTACCTTACCCGGTACAAAAATTACCGTAAGCCAGATACAGGCATACGAAGCGACCCGCAATTTTCCTTTTCTGGATCAGAGCACGACCCTTTTAGGGATTCACCTGCGGTTTGGGACGCTTTCGATTCGTAAACTGGTACAGCATGTACAAGCCATCAGTGAAACGTTTTTGAATGAGTTGATCTGGCGGGAATTTTTTCAAACTATTTTATGGCATTTCCCGAAGGTAGTACACCAATCGTTTAAGCCGCAATATGATCATATTGTATGGCGCAATAACGAAACCGAATTTAATTTATGGTGTACTGGAAAAACGGGCTATCCCCTGGTGGACGCGGGTATGCGGGAATTGAATGCCACCGGGCATATGCATAACCGCGTGCGCATGCTTGTGGCTAGCTTTTTGGTCAAAGATCTTTTAATTGACTGGCGTTGGGGAGAGGCTTATTTCGCCACAAAACTGTTGGACTATGAGCTTGCCGCCAATAACGGAAATTGGCAATGGGCCGCAGGATGTGGTTGCGATGCCGCTCCTTATTTCAGGGTGTTTAATCCCGCCTTACAACAACAAAAATTCGACCCTGATTTTATTTACATCAAAAAATGGGTTCCGGAATATGGCACCAAAGCCTACTCCGAACCCATTGTAGATCATGCCAAAGCAAAAGATCGTTGTATCAAAGCCTTTAAAGAAGCCTTACAGAAATAGCCGGTGCTACTATCTGTTTAATGCGCATTCTGATAGCTAACACCTGCGCTTACCGCCACAGGCATCCGGTTATTGGCCGGAGGGATGGGGCAGTTATAATACGTGCTGTAAGCGCAGTATGGATTGTATGCCTGATTGAAGTCTATTGTGACCTGAAACTGGCGGATATCTTTTGTGGAAAGGTCGATATACCTACCGGCACCATAAGAAGTCTTCCCGCTGGTTTGGTCGGTAAACGGAAGGAAGAGCCCATCTCTATCTTCTTCATGCGGTGGATCGGACTGGTATACGGTTAGGGTAACCGGTGTATCTTTCAAGGTAAAATGAAGGGTTCCGTATTCCTTAAAATATTTGGTTTTCCGGGCAGAGGTTGGCATAGGTAATACCTTACCATCTGCAATAGGGCTAAATGTCGCGGTGACCACATAAGCTTCTGATAAAGGAAAAAAGGTAATCCCCTTAAACTCTGCTTTTTCCTCAGCATGTAAGGGCGTGCTCGAATCATTTTTCCAAAAAGCACTCAATTCTTCCTGGTACGCTTTCGCGGCTTTTAGAGATCCCTTGTGCTCTCCGGCTTGTTGACAGGAAAACAGGAAGGTACATAAGCATAAAGCAATAATGAGGAATCGCATAGAAATCATTTTTTAGGATAGATCAAGGCTACATCCTGCGCAGGGTTTCATTTTGCCTCGCACAGGATGTAGCTGTTTGTATTTTATTAGGACAAGCCGGTTATGATACCATGGTTATCGATATCCATTCCATCGGAAGCAGGTATTTCCGGCAGACCGGGCATACGCATCATCTGACCGATGATGGGAATAATGAAACCCGCACCGGCAGCGACTTCAAAGGTCCTTACATTAATAATAAACCCTTCTGGTCTGCCCACTTTTTTCTCATCATCAGAAAAAGATTTCTGGGTCTTTGCCATGCAAATAGGGAAACGATCAAAGCCCAATTTTGTAAAGGTTTTCATCTGTGTTCTGGCTTCTGCACTAAAGACCACTTCTGCGGCACCGTATATTTCTTTGGCTATGATGTTGATTTTTTCTTCTATGCTTAAATTCCAGTCATACAACTGGTGATAATGGTTCTCCCCACTTTCTACAGCCGCGACAACCGCAGCAGCCAATGCTTTAGTCCCATTTCCGCCTTCTGCAAATCCTTTGGACACCACCGCTTTGACCCCCAAACTCGTGCATTTATCAATCACGAAATTGATTTCGGCTTCGCTATCGGCAGGAAAATGATTAATGGCAACCACAGGATTTAGCCCAAACTTTTTACAGTTTTCAATATGTTTTTCCAGGTTGGCAAAGCCATTGGCCACTTTTACCAGATCGGGGGTATTGTAAGCATCTTTAGTCGCACCACCATGATGGCGAAGGGCTCTAATAGTCGCCACCAATACCATTGCTTTTGGGGCGATACCTGCTGTAGGACACTTAATATCTAAAAACTTTTCTGCACCCAAATCCGCACCAAATCCGGCTTCTGTCACCACATAATCCGCCAAAGACATTCCTGTTTTGGTGGCAATAATAGAGTTGGTTCCTTGTGCAATATTGGCAAAAGGCCCGGCATGTATAATCGCGGGATTACCTTCCAGCGTCTGTACCAGATTGGGTTTTATCGCATCTTTTAATAGAATCGCCATAGCGCCCTGTGCTTTAAGGTCACGGGCAAAAACGGGTTTTTTATCGAAGGTGTACCCTACAAAAATACTGCCCAGCCTGTTTTTCAGATCTTCAAAATCTTTGGCCAGGCACACAATCGCCATCACTTCTGAAGCGGCCGTAATATTGAATCCATCTTCCCGGGGAATACCGTTCGATTTTCCACCCAGACCGATCACGATATTGCGTAAGGCACGGTCATTATTATCCATAACCCGCTTCCAAACGATGGTACGCGGATCGATTCCTAAGTTATTGACTTTGTTCTGCAGGTTATTATCAATTAAAGCAGACAATAAATTGTTGGCCTTTTCAATAGCGGAAAAATCTCCGGTAAAATGAAGGTTAATGTCTACCATAGGAATTACCTGAGAGTAGCCACCGCCGGCAGCACCGCCTTTAATGCCAAAAACCGGCCCCAGGGAAGGTTCTCTAAGCACAGCTACTGCTTTTTTACCGATCTTATTCAGACCGTCGGTCAATCCGATACTCACAGTTGTTTTTCCTTCTCCTGCAGGTGTGGGTGTAATGGCAGACACGAGGATCAAATTGCTTTGCTGCACCTTTGCTTCGTCAATAAAGGATAGGGGCAGTTTCGCTTTATATTTTCCGTAGTATTCCAGATCATCTGCCGGAATATGCAGGATGGTTGCGATGTCGCGAATATGTTTTATAGGAGCTTCTTGGGCTATTTCCAGATCTGTAAGCATACTTATTTATGATTTGCGTTACAAAACTAAGGAATTAAGTATGAAGATGGCTTTACGGAATCCGGAGAAACTGGTCTGCCGAATGTAAAATTATGATGAACATTTTATTTTGTGAGATTTATCACATTTTACCTGATCGAAAAAGCCGAAATTTACGGTATCAACAAATGCGTATTTTATGAAAACAATGATTGTTCCTGTCGACTTCTCGCTTACTTCCATCAACGCCGCAGAATATGCCGCACAAATGGCAAAGCAGGCACAAGTAGAAAAGATATTGCTCTATTATACCTATGGTGGATCCTATCAGATCCTGGATGACGGAGTGGATATTGTTCGGGCAGAGGCTAACTCCCAACTACAGCATCTGGCGGATACCCTGATCCCCCTGGCTGGTCAAGACATTAAACTGGAACTAATTGCCGGAGATGGTTTTTTAATTGAGGAAGTACTGAAACTTGTGGAGAAACATAAAGCAGACCTCATTGTTATGGGTATAACCGGCAAAAATACGATTGAACAAAAACTGATTGGCAGCAATACCCTCCGCATCGCCAGCGATTCTCCCTGCCCGGTGCTCATCGTACCGTCTAAGGCAAAATTTGAACACGTAAAAAATGTGGCGCTTTCTATGAAATTTAAAGCCGGCATTCTGGATGAAACGCCTTATGAAGGCATTAAAAGTATTATAAAAGACCTGAATGCAAATTTAGTGATCCTGAATGTGGCGGATGAAAGCCATCGGGTGAATCCGCAAAATATACAATCGGGATTAACGGCTACTCATCTTATGTTTGATGATGTACATGCTAAAATTGAATTTATCGGAGAAGAGGATGTCGTGGCTCATGTAAGCCATTACATCAACAATAATGAGATCCAGATGCTGTTATCCATAACGCATAAACTCGGCTTCCTGGCTTCTCTGTTTAAAGGATCAGTAACCAAGCAATTGGCTTTTTATACCAATGTTCCGCTTATGGTCTTTAAAGCGATTGAAACAGACTAAAAATGCTTTACATAAGAAAAGCGTGAAAGAGATACTCTTTCACGCTTTTTTATAAGATGATCCGGAGATCAATGTGTTTTTCCTTTATAAAATATCTTGTACATATTCTGTCCGAAGCGGTATTGGATCACATCATAATCCAAACGCCAATCAGCAGTGCTTGCATTGGTTACATCGTATACTTCTCCTTCTGAGAACAGGCGCAACATACCCGCTGCGTTTACGTAAGCTAAGGAGTTGTAGGAAATCTTGTAGCTCTGCGGATAGTAAGCATCCAGGGTATAAATCTTGCCCTTATAAAATACTTTAAAGTAACCGCTCGCATCTTTGTAGGCTACAATATTGTCCCCTACTTTATATTCCGGAGAAAAATAACCTACGGTATTGACTTCTCCATTGTAAAATATTTTAAAGTTTCCGTCATTACTTATATAGGCCATCACATTATCGCCGGCTTTATAACTTGCAGGGGTAAATGATTCTATCTCATTAACCTCTCCATTGTAAAATACCTTGAAATTACGGTTGGCATCTACATAGGCCACGATATTACGGCCCACATCAAAACTGGTTACCGTAAAGGTTTCCAATTCTGTCGTCTCTCCATGATAAAATACTTTGAACCTGTTGGCATAGGTAATAAAAGCAGCAATATTATCGGATACTTTTACAGAGGGTAATTGTCCATCCGCAATACTCAATCCATCATTAACAGCATTAGAATCTACAGTCATGTTATTGCCACCACCGAGGAACGATTCTATTTCGTAAAGGTTGCCCCCATAATATGCTTTGTAGACGGAGCGTACATTATCGAAAAACAGCACCACACTATCTCCTACCGTATACGTAGATATATAGTTTGACAATCTGGTAGTGGTTCCGTTTTCCCAGACAAATAAGGCATTATTATTACGATAGGCGACCAGGTTGTCCGTTACTTTAAAATCACTTGTAAATCCCTGGTTGATTAACTGCACCCCGCCTTTACTGTAGATTTTAAAGTTTCTGGTATTGTCCAGATAAGGTACTGCTACCCTTCCGATTTCATAACGAACCGGTAGCAGGGATTCTATTTTTCTTTCGATCCCGTTGTCCCAAACCATAAATTGATTCTGAAAATTGGTATAAGCAGATACCGGCTGTGCCCATGCTTTTGTTCCGAATAAGACAATAGCGATACAAAAAGCGTAAATATGCTTCATTATTTCCATATTGATTAGAAAGGTAAAGATAATCGAATTATTTCAAAAATACCATTCGATCAATATGAGTAATGTGCCTAATGCACATTACTCATATCTACTTTTGCCTTACTGCTTTTGGCAAATAATATGATCGGAATACCAATGAGGAATACCAAGCCAATGCCCATAAATACATCCATATAAGAAAGTACTGCGGCTTGTTTCATAATGGTACCTTCCATAGAAGTGTAAGCCATTTGTTGTGCTGTGTTAAAGGCAAAGCCCTTACCCATAAACATACCGACCATCCCATCAAATTTCTGCTGGAAATTAAAATTGTCCGCACGAATATTGCTGATCATATCTCCTCTGTGTACTGCATTCTGATGACTCATATAAGTCGTAATCAGCGCAACACCGAAAGACCCCCCTAACTGACGGGTCATCCCGGTAAAGGAGGCGCCTTCTCCGATTTCGCGTCCTTTCAGCGTACTGAGTGCGAGCGTCGTGATCGGAATAAAGAGCATACTTAAAGCAAAGCCACGGAACATAAGCAACCAGAAAAAACTGTCGCCACTGGTATCCGGTGTCAGGATATTATGTCCCCAAACGCTATAGATGAAGAACATCAAAAATCCTGTAGCGGCAATGTATTGCTGCTTCACCCCCCGCTGTATGAGCTGTCCCACAATAGGCATCATAAAGGCGGTCACTAGGGCGGCAGGCACCATGATCAAACCGGCCTGGTAGGCCGACCATCCTAAAGAACTTTGCAGATAAAGTGGTATGATAAAGGTAGAGCCATATAAACCGAAGCCTAAGATAAATGTCAGTATGACGCCGATTTTCAGGTTACCATCCTTGAGTACCCGCAGGTTCACAATCGGGTTCGCACAGGTTAATTCCCGCCAGAAGAACAGGTAAAAACTAACTACAGAGGTAATGGTCATGGCTAAAATAGTGCTGTCGCTAAACCAGTCTGATTCCTGCCCGCGTTCTAATACGAACTGCAAGCTACCTACCGCAGCAGATAAGAAAAGAATACCCCACCAGTCCACTTCTTTGGCACTTTTTTTAGTGCCACCGTAATTTGGATTCTTCACAAATTGCAAGGCCAGGATCGCAGCAATGATGCCCAATGGAATATTAATGTAGAAGATATAAGGCCAGCTATAGTTCTCTACCAGATAGCCCCCCAGGGGCGGCCCCAATGTAGGCCCTATGATGACACCCATACCGTACAAGGCCTGGGCCATACCCCGTTTTTTAGCCGGGAATACTTCCGTAATAATTGTTTGTGAGGTAACCAATAAGGCACCCCCGCCCACACCTTGCAGGAAACGGAATAAAATCAGTTCCCACATGGTTGTGGCATTTCCGCAAAGGAAAGAACAGATGGTGAATAAGATGATCGATGCGGCAAAATAATTGCGACGGCCAAATTGTTGGGATAACCAGCTGGTCATAGGAATGATAATTACATTACCAATGGCATATGCTGTGATTACCCAACCGATCTCACTCAATGTTGCCCCCATATTACCTTTCATATCGTTGAGCGCCACATTGACAATAGTGGTGTCTACGATTTCTAACAGAGCACAGATAATAGCGGTGACCACAATAATGACCCGTCTACTGCCATACTCTACTAAAGAGTCTTGTTCCATAATTTATTCAATCAATGATTAAAGATTTATTTCAAATGCACGTCGACAAATACATTCATACCGGAACTCAGTTTATTCAGGAATTCCTTGCTGGCATTTGTGTTAAAGTCGATTCTTACCGGTACCCTTTGTACTGTTTTAATAAAGTTACCAGAAGCATTATCCGGCGGCAACAGAGATGTTTTAGAGCCGGTGGCCGGTGCAAATGAGGTTATGGTACCTTCCAGCTCCTGGTTTGGATAGGCATCAACTTTAAGGGAAACTTTCTGACCGATTTTCATTTTGGTCAATTGTGTTTCTTTAAAATTAGCAACCACCCATTTTTTATCATCCGGTATAATCTGGAATAAAGCTTGTCCGGGTTGTACCATTTGTCCGGGTTGAATATTTACGGTACCCACATGGCCATCTACAGCAGCCAGGACTACAGTATAGCTCAGGTTCAATTTAGCGGCAACTACACCCGCTTCGGCTTGTGCTATAGAAGCATTTGCCACCGCAACCTGTCCGCGGTTAATCCCGCTTTGTGCCGCTACAGAAGCCGTTTGCTTACCTGCAGCTTGTTTTTGCGCATTAAGTATACCCAATTGTTTTTGGGCAATCAAATATGCTGCTTCTGCTTGTTCAAATTGTTGTTGGGTAACAGAGTGATCTTTGATCAGGTTTTGAAAACGCTCATAGTCTTTTTGTGTTCTCCACAAATTCACTTTGGCACTTTCAATCTGTGCATCGATTGTATTCGTATTGGCTTGAGACGAAACCACATTATTTTGTGTTACAGATTCGCCCGCAGCGGCTACACCCACGCTGCTTCTTGCAGAGATCAGCTGTGCTTCTGCTTCTGTCAGTTTCACGGCATAATCCCGATCATCCAAGACCAACAAGGTATCGCCTTTTTTTACGTATTGGTTATCTTGTACTTTGATTTGAGCGACATAGCCGCCTACTCTAGGAATAACCGGGCTGATGCGGCTGCTCACCTGTGCATCATCGGTATCTTCATGCTTTTGTGATTCCACGTATTTATAAAAACCGTAACTGCCGCCAAGTATTACTAATGCTCCAAATATCAGAGCAAATTTTTTGCTTTGTTTCTTTTTAGGCAAAGTTTCTGTGCTGTTTTGAGAATTATTGTTTTCCATTTCTTATTTTGATTATAATCTGATTTATTATTTTTTTTGAGGATAATA
Source organism: Taibaiella sp. KBW10 (assembly GCF_003852495.1). Taxonomy (GTDB): domain Bacteria; phylum Bacteroidota; class Bacteroidia; order Chitinophagales; family Chitinophagaceae; genus Edaphocola. Next base: position 93,073 of record NZ_QAJI01000005.1, read on the forward strand.
TGTTTGGTTTAACAAACCGGAGGTAAGGAGTAATTTATTATATGCGATCTTGCTGTCTACTTTTGCAAATTCATAGTTTACATTGGCCTGCAGTTTGCTCGCATCTGCATCTAAAAGCTCTGTGGCGGTTGCTAAACTGTTATCGTATTTGTTCTTTACAATTTTATAGTTTTCATTAGCCAGGTCTATCGCACTCGACAGCACATCCACTTTTTTCAGGCTTTCCTGATAGTCTTGGTAAGCCTTATGGATCTGTACTTTAATACCATCTACCATTTCTTCTTGTGCCAGTTTGATATCTTCTTGCTGCGCTACGCTTTGTTTTACTTTCGCCTTGTTTTTATACAAATCCGCGATGTTATAGCTCAGTCCGACACCCACATTCATGGCATTCTGTACGGTTACGAGATTATGTACATCTGCGGCAATATAGCTTCCGCTCAAAGCTAGAGAAGGCAAGTAAGCACCTTTGGTAATCTTTGTATTGTATGCCGCCGCTTCCGCACGGTTTTCTAATGCGGCCAGGTCTTTCCGGTTTTGCATGGCCTGAACCGAAAAATTGTCTACCGCCTGCAAATTCACCACTTCGTGATGGATGTCTTTCGCGATCCCGATTTCGGTCTGATCGTCTATACCCAATAAAAGGTCAAAATTATAATTAGCGATCTTTGTATCGTTTTCCGCGTCCAGCAAAGCCAGTTCCATGTTTTTTTCCTGTAGTTGAATATTCAACAGGTCATTACGCGGTATCAGGCCATTTTTTTCCATATTGGTAAAATCTTTCGCCCTTTGATTAGAAGTCTTAAGATTTTCCTTAACCAGATTCAGATAAGATTGGGCTTTATACAAATTGTAATAGGACTCTATCGTATTTTGGATCACGGCTTCCTGCTGATTGTCCACATCCAGGGTAGCTGCTTTCTGCAGGTATTTCGCAGCTTGTATGCCATTGGAAATGCGGCTCCCTGAATATAAGGGAAGGGATGCTGTAGCCATTCCCAGTGCTACCTGATTTACTTTAAAACTTCCTGAAGACTGCTCTCCGCCTTCAGAAGCCAGGGATTTTAATAAAGGGCCACTGATGCTTGGCGTGTTCAGGCGCATGTATTGTGCGCTGATCTTCACATCCGGTAGCCGACGGTCTTTGGCTTCTTCTACCTGTGCGTTCGCAATGTTGAGTGCTACGGCACTTCTTTTCAGGGATTTGTTGTTTTTCACCCCCAGTTCAATAGCTTCTTCAAGACTCATATTTCTTTTTTCCTGAGCCAAAGCGTCTAAAGACATAGCCATGAGTGCAGCGAATGCAAATACGGATAACTTATTTTTCTGTATCATTTGTTAAATATGCTTTTAGCATTGTTTTTAATTCTTTACTTAATTTTTTGATCACTTTATTTTTATATGCCTCGCCATCGTTGTCGGGAATATTGTAGACTAAACTGTAATAAGGGGTATTGCTGATGATATGGTTGATGGCACCAATCATGATACAAGCAAGCATGATTACATCCACATCTTTCCTAAAGATGCCGGCCTCCTGGCCTTTCTTAATCACCGCATCAATCATCTTCCTGTTATCCATCCTGCTTTTGATGATTTTACTGAAGATCACGGAGTCCTTTTGCGCCTCGATGGTTGTCTCGCGGATCATGATCTTATTAAATCTTCTGTTCTGATAAAAAGAGAGGATAAAATAATCGACCAGCCGTTCAATTTTCTGTAAAGGCTCTGAGGTATTATTGACCAGGATAGCATCTATTTCAGAAGTCTTTTCGGACAAGTGTTTCTCAAATATGGCTTCCAGCAGTTCCTGTTTAGAACCGAAATAGTAGGAAATCATGGCCAGGTTTACTTCTGCGGCATCTGCAATATTCCGTACCGAAGTCCTCGTAAAACCCTGCTCTGAAAATAACTCTAAGGCTATTTCCATAATATGCAATTGCTTATCATTATACTCGCTCATACAAAATCAAACGGTTGTTTAAATGCAAAATTATAAATTAATTAAACAAACGTTTAATTAATTTATAATTTTCACAAAACGTTCACATCTATAATGCAATAAGCACCACCCTTCCGGATAGTGCTTATCGTATTATAACATACTGTTTAATAATGTTTTATGCTGTTTTTTTGGCCAGAAATAAGTGATAAATCTGTATGAGGCCAATAAGGCCATTGGAGATGATGATCGGGTATTTCCAACCTAATAAAATGCCATAGGCAACAAAAAGAATACAGCCTACAAGGTTAATGATGCGGACTATTTTCAGTTGTTTGGGGATAAAAGAGATGACGAGTAAGGCCATGGCAAAGTATCCTACGATTTCTACATAATCTCCCATTTTAAACTATATTTCAAGGGTTAATGTTCCAAAATTAAAGGCCTAATTTACTTTAGGCTTTCTTCAGGGCTTCCAAAACGAGTTCCATTTGCGCGCCACGGGAGCCTTTGATCAGAATAGCCGCTTCTTGCAGGTCCAGCTGTGCCAACCAGGCTGCTGCTGCAGTCGAGGTTTCAAACCATTGGTAAGGATGATCGATTCCTTCAAATTCTTTTCCCACGAGGATCACCTCTTTAAATTGTAGTTGCTCTGCCAGATCCACGAGCGCTTTATGCTCTTCTGCGCAGCTATCGCCCATTTCTTTCATGGCACCCAACATAAGCCATTTCGTTTTCGGCGTTTGCAGCGCAGCCATATTCTCTATCGCCAGCTTCATACTACTAGGGTTGGCATTATAGGCATCCAGGACGATCATATTCGTACCCAGCTGTAATAATTGGGAACGGCTGTTAGAAGGGGCATATTGCTCCAAGGCCTGCTTTATGGTATCAATATCCATATCAAAATAGGTTCCGATCGCAATGGCGGCCAATACATTGGGCAAATTATAATCGCCTACCAACTGGGTTTGGATACTGGTCTCCATACCCGAACTTAAAACTGCTACATTTAGCAAACCTGCGCCCTGCAAGGCTTTCCCAATGAGCTGAGCATTTGCTGTTCCGTAGCTGTACTGGCGGTTAATTCCTTGTGCCATCGTACTCAGATAGTCCAGATCGCTATTGATAAAGATCATTCCCTCATGTGCCCTGAGGTAGTCAAATAATTCTCCTTTGGCTTTCTTAATGCCTTCCACACTGCCAAACCCTTCCAAATGCGCCTTTCCAACATTATTGATCAAGCCAAAATCCGGTTCGGCTATTGTACAATAAAAAGCGATTTCTTTTTGATGGTTTGCGCCCATTTCTATGATGGCCATTTCCGCATCCGATCGGATTTTCAAAATGGTGAGGGGCACCCCAATATGGTTATTCAGGTTCCCTTCTGTAGCATAGGTTTTGTATCGGGCAGACAGCACCTGTGTCACCAGCTCTTTGGTGGTGGTTTTTCCGTTTGTACCCGTAATGGCGATAAAAGGAATGGTAAATTGGCGCCGGTGATGTAAAGCCAGTTGTTGCAAGGCCGGCAAGACTTCTGCAACAAGCAGGCAGCGCTCGTTAAGCACCGCAGCGGCTTCGTCTACAATGCAGTATGCCGCACCGGCATCTAAGGCTGTTTGCACAAAATCGTTGCCATTAAAACTGGCTCCTTTCAAGGCAAAATACAAATCGCCCGGCTGTAATTTCCGTGTATCAGTTTGTACCTGTGGGTGTTGCAGGTATATATCGTATAAGGATGCAATCGTCATGATTATTCCGAATTTTATATTGCTTTGTTTTTGGTAAATTTCAGGTGCAGTAAGGCGGTATTCCCGTCCGGGACTTTAAATCGCTCATCGCTGCGCAAACCACATACCCACATAATCTTTTTCTGCTGTTCCAATACCCAAATATCTTCTTTTTCGTGCAAAGGTATCTTGGCATCTATCAATAATTTTTTTACTTTTTTCTTTTTCATCCCCATTCCGAACGGATACAGGTAATCACCCTCTCTCCAGGGCCTTAGCACTAAGGGAAAGGTAAGCTTATCTGCTGCGACAAAGAGCTCATCCGGGCCAATGTGGCCGGCATCCGGAATGGCCGCCACTGGCCGTATCTCTACTGTAAATGTTTTCCCGCTAAGGGTTCTGGTATCTTCTTTGATCAGTATATGGCCACTCTCTGCTTCTTTATGAGGTGTAAGGATAAAGAAATGACGGTCTTTTATCAATCGGTAATCGCCCAGTGGTATATAATGGCCAGATATGCTGTGCATCATATGGAGTACATCGGGCAGTTGTGCCGGGCTGAGCCCGAAGGGTTTTAAAAGCTCATATACGATGGTTCCCAAAGGCTTGCAATGCATGAGCCGTCGCAAAGGAATACGGTACTCACTACCCTGCTGCTGTAACAACTTCTTTCTATACCCTGCTATACTTTGCTCATATAAGATCTCCACTTCTGCAAAGCGCTGTGTATTTGCGTACAGGTTTGTTACTGCATTAGGGAAAACCTGTTCTATTGCGGGCAATAAATGATGCCGGATATTATTGCGCAGATAATCGTCCTTCTGATTGCTTTTATCTTCGCGCCATGCTATATGTTCTGTTTCTGCATACTGAATAATCGCTTCTTTTTTGAAGGATAATAAGGGGCGGATAATGCGTTTCTTTTCGGGTAAGATGCCATGCAGGCCGGCAATACCGGTTCCTTTAAAGAAATTAATCAACAGTGTTTCTACACTATCCTGCTGATGGTGCGCGGTTGCAATACAATCATATCCCAATTCCTTTCGTACCTGCTCAAACCACTCATATCGGATATGGCGGGCGGTTACCTGTACATTCGTTCCCTGATCGGCCATAATTGCCGTAGTATCAAAATCGGTAACCTGGCAGGCCACCTGATGCAATGCTGCCCATTCACGCACCAAATCAGCATCGGCATCGGAGTCTGCTCCCCGCAAATGAAAATTGCAGTGGGCTATGGCAAAGTCAAAACCAGCCAGGCCATAGGGCGAGCGGGCATAGTACTGCTTTGCCTTCCGGAATAAGTCTGCCATGACCATACTGTCGACGCCGCCACTAAGGGCAAGGAGCACCGTGCAATGCCGCCAATTATATTGTTCTATTATTTTAATGAATTTATCCAGCATAGCTTAATCTTCGCGCCGACAAAGGTACATACAATAAAAAACCTCTTCAAGCTTGAAGAGGTTTTTTATACACAAAATATATTAAAAGGCCTTATTTAGCACCCAATTTTGTTTTTAACTGAGGCGTTACATTATCAGAATCTTTGGCGAATAAAACGCTTTCTGCATTCAAAATGTAATCATAACCATTGGCAGCCGCATATTCTTTAATCGCTTTTTGCGCTTTATCCAATACTGGTTTTACCAATTCGTTGCGTTTTGCTTCGATTTTGTCCTGAGAAGATTGCTCATACTCAGAAACTCTTTTTTGTAAAGCAGCAATTTCAGATTCCTTTGCTTCTCTTACGGCATCGGTCAATGTTTTACCGGTTTTATTATAAGCTTCAAATTTTGTTTGAAGTTCTGTACCCATTGTTTTGTAGGTATCTTCAAAGGTTTTTGCGTATGCTTCCAGATCTTTATTCGCTTTCACCATTTCCGGCATTGTCGCTAATAATTCATTAGCATTTACATACCCGATCTTTTGTGCATTTGCACCAATCGCCATCAATACTCCTACAACGGCTAATACAAAGAATTTTCTCATTTCTAATTTTATTTTTTAATTTTTATGTGTGCAAATATATATGAATTATTTTTTCGCATTGGGTATTAATTTCAAAACTTCTTCGCTTTTGTCCAGTTTAGGGTCTGCGTAGAAGATGGTAATACCACCGGATTTATCATAAATCATATCGTAACCTCTTGAAGTTGCAAAAGTTTGTACGGTATTAAATACTTTATCCTGAATGGGTTTGATCAGGTTTTGGCGTTTTTTGAATAATTCGCCTTCATAGCCAAAATATTTTTTCTGTAAATCTTTTGCTTCTTTTTCTTTTGTTACGATTTCGCTTTCTCTTTTAGCCCTCATCGTCTCAGAAAGCATGGCGCGCTCTGCCTGGTAGCTTTTATACATTTGGTCTACACTCTGCATTTTTGCATCTACTTCTTTCTGCCAGCCATCAGATATATTGTCCAGTTGTTTTTGCGCATCACTATATTCCGGAATTTTATCCAGGATATATTTGGAATCGATCACGCAGTATTTCTGTGCCTGTGTGGCCAGGCTAGTCCCGAGGACCATTAATGCAGCGACAATTAATTTTTTCATAATGTTTTATCTATTTTAAATGTGCTTTTTAGATGTCCGAAGTTAAGTTAAGTTTAATTAATACCCGTATAAAGCTGCAATTTTCACTATTTTTTGACAACATTACAGGATTGGGCTTTTATGTCTTTTCCGAAGAACAAACTGGCATGTGCTTCAAAATCAGATACTTCACCCGTAGTATAGAACAACATATCCCCTTTTCTATCAACACCGGTTTCTGTTTCGGAATGGCGTTTCAGATAAGCCTCCAGGCTATCCGCTACCAATTCGCCCTGACTTATTATGTTAACGGATTCCGGCACGAATTGTTGTATGATGGGCTTTAAAATCGGATAATGGGTACAGGCAAGCAGTATCGTATCGATGGCTTTATCTGCCAGCAGCAGTTGCTCCACATCGGATCTTATGATGAGTTTTGCCGCATCGGTCTGATAGGCATTGGCTTCGACCAAAGGTACCCACAAAGGGCAGGCATGCTGGCTGACTTGTATTTCCGGGGCGAAGTGTGCCATTTCAATCACATAGGAATTAGATGCTACGGTACCGGAAGTGCCCAGTATGCCAATATGGTTTGTCCTGGAATACTGGTGAATAATTTCTGCGGTAGGCCGAATGACTCCTAAAACTCTTTTCTCCGGGCCTATTTTGGGTAAATCGTTTTGTTGAATGGTTCTTAATGCCTTGGCAGAAGCGGTATTACAGGCGAGGATGACCAGGTCGCAACCGGCATCAAATAACCATTGTACACATTCAAGGGTATATTGGTATACGGTCTCAAAAGAACGGTTACCATAGGGTGCCCGTGCATTGTCGCCAAGGTATATATAGTTATAGTCCGGCATTTTGGCCACGATAGCCTTAAATACCGTAAGCCCTCCGTAACCTGAATCAAAAATACCGATAGATGCCATTAGGGAATAATTAATGAAGCCTGCAAATTAAGGAATCTCCGGCAAATTCATTCCGACAGGGCCGGCTTCCTTTTTGATCCTTTTAACACCGCCACTTTATGTCCGGCAGGGCTACAATATTTTTAATGCCTTATCTTTGCGCGATATGCCTGTGAACAGTTCACTTCGTTAATCAGATAAAGCATGAAAATAAAAGGAGACAAAGCCCAACCACTTACACTTGAAACTTGCAGCAAATGTACCGTACAGGATGGCGGTCATATGAAAGTGTGTGAGCTGGCGAACGGATCCTTTCAGGAGGTTTTTCTTAAAGGTTTTTCGATCAGCTATGGCAATATCGATATGATGAAGGAACGCCTGATTGCTTATACTTCTGAAGAACCAAGTGTCAAAATGCTATTTCAATTCTGTGGCTCAAGGGTCTTAAAAATCCAGGGTTTTGCAGAAGATGTGGAAATGTCCTGCAACAGTCACACTTTGCTCTATACAAATGTAAATACCGGACAGGTATACTATTCGGGTTGTGAAAATCAGAAGTTCCTGGAGGTTAATTTCAAACCTTCTTTTCTGCTTCCTTACTTACCCAACGAAGCGCTTTTCAGCCGCTTTTTAAGCAATATCAATAAAAAGAAGAACTGTGTACTTACGGCACAAAAGGGTTTGGTGACGATCCCGATGCAGCAGGTAATCGACAGCATTTTTGAGAGTAAAAGAACGGGTGGTCTACAGCATTTGTTTTTGGAAAGTAAGATCAAAGAACTTTTACTGCTGCAAATAGAAAGCTATTTAAAACTGCCTTCGGAAGAATCGGCAGTGGTACATAAATACCATGTAGATAAGATTTACCAGGCGAAGGCTATTATTGAAGAAAACATAAGCCATCCCTGCTCACTGATTGATCTGGCCCACCAGGTAGGGACTAATGAATGCACTTTAAAGAAAGGGTTTCGTGCTTTGCTGGATACCAGCGTATATAGCTATTGGAACGACCTGAAAATGCAAAAGGCCTATGCCATGCTGCAGGAAAGTGATACTTCTATTGCGGACATTGCCTTGGATACCGGTTTTAAAACACCACAACATTTTTCTACTGCATTTAAAAAGAAATATGGCCTTACGCCCGGCAAGGTAAGGAGTGGCATGGTAGCAGAGTCGTAAACCGTTCTGTAGCGTTTACCTTTTTATTCCAAGACCAATTCCTTTTATTCATTTACCGCAACGTTTGGGGTAAACGCTTTTTTAGCCTTTTTTATTGATCATTCCATTAAGGATATACCTTATTAAAACAGGCTATATCCTTAATGAGTTCATACTTCATAAGATGCGTATAGGATGTATTATCCTTGTTGCTGAAAAGTGCTTACATGCCGTTCCGCCTTGGATGGGAAAATATCTTTAATGCTGATCAGGATACAGGTTTCCTCTACATCCCCAAAATCGGGGTTATTGGCGGTATCGAAGGTTTTCATGGTACTGCTCAGATTCATATAACTATTCACCAGCGGCGGAATATTCTCCCCATACTCCTTTACAATGCTGTTCAGCAGTAAATGCCCTTTCTTATACTCCAAACCAGTAAGTTGTTGCACAAAATCGGTTACAGGGGTGGAGAGGTCTACTTTTAGCTCTGGTTTAGCTGTTAGCAAACGGTCTTTGTCGGGGAAATAGTGTTGCAAAAAGGCCATGATATGATCCCTTGCATGTACATTAAAGGTTTTGTACATCGTTACTTTTCCGAAAAAGTATTTGATTTCGGGATGTAAAATCACCAACGCGCCTAATCCATCCCAGAGATTATCCAGGCTAAAAAGTCCTTTTTTACCCCCATCTTTACTCTGGTATAGGGGTTGTACAAAACTTCTGCCCAATTCTATGGTCTGGGATAGGTATTCGGTTACAAAGGTATCTGAAAAGTTGAAGTAGTGTGTGGTAGATAAATGAACATGACCTTGCTCGTCAAGCGCATCCTGACATTTTATATAGCGGTATCCTCCTATAATCTCTTTGTCTTCCGGACTCCACACAACCAATTGCTGATAAGCGTAGGCACCCTGGTCGTATTCATCCAGATCGTAGGGTTTTCCGGTACCACCACCGCCGTCTCTAAAGGCCCATTCTCTTAAACGGCCTATCTCTAACAATACATTTGGGGCATTCTGTGCGTTTACGATGTATATCTCATTCCCTCCTTTGTTGGTTTTACGCAAAAAGGTTTTCTCGTTCAATTCTTGTGCTAATAAGGCTCTGGATACTGGTGCTATAATCTCTTCCATCTATTGCTACAGATATGGTTAATTAATATTTTAAATAAGGCTTAAATTTAATACTATTTTAATTTCTATATCGTATTATTTTGAAGATTCCGGTTTGATGTAGATAAATGTTTTGGCGTAGGCCTCAAAAGAAAGTCCAGGGTTTTTAGCCATTTCATATACGTACGTCCTCAAGCATTCTGCCCACTCTTCGGGTTTTTTACTATTGTCGAAGGTTTCGGGCGGAATAGGTTTTCCGATCTGGATATGGGTGATATTGTTCCGAAGCTTATACATTTCATGGGCTAGATAGAGCATCTCTATATTCACCTTTATCCCCAACATCTTTCGAAAACTGCTAAGCCGGTAAAAGAATTTACTCAAGTGGCCCTGTACCAATACGGGGATAACCGGTTTTTGGTACTGTACGGCTTTTTTAATAAAACTTCTGTTCCAGGGTAAATCCTGGATAACACCTTTTGTTTTACGGCTTACAAGACCGGCAGGGAAGATCATGGTTACATTATCTCCTGCATAGACCTCGTCGATACGCCGTAGGTTCTGTGTGGCATTGGAGCCAACCTTATTTACCGGTACAAATAATGATCCGAAATTTTCCAAGCGGGTCAGAATATCGTTTACCAGAAAGCGGATGTCTTTCCTTACATTACCCACGATCTGGATTAGCGCCATGCCATCTATGCCTCCCAAGGGGTGGTTAGATGCCATAATGCAGCCGCCCTCTTTCGGCACATTTTCCAGGCCGGAATAGGTGATCTTCGCATTTACCTCCGCCAATGCAGCATCGAGGTACTCAAACTCGAATTTATGATGATTTTCATTCTCGAAGCGGTTGATATCCTCTTCATGAACGACCCTTTTGATATAATTGACTAAGAATTTCGGGGTCCATTTGTGAGCAGCGGGGTTCTTCTCTCTAAAGATCTTATCTATGTCTACGTATTTCTTAAAACCCATAAGCGGCATAATTTGTATTATCGCAATTTAGGAAAATTATATTATTGAAATCATAAATTTTCCCTCTTATCTAACGTAAGAATTTTGCTTTTTTGTTTACACTCCATTCCGGAGGCATAATGGCCAGCAGGATCTTCTCCTTCAGGGATTTGGCTGCCCTCATTTCTGCAAACAGCACACGGAAGGAATAGAGCTGCACATCCCAAAATCCTTTGGGGGTATGTCCTATGGTGCCATATAAAGGCCTTTCGGTCTCGTTGACAAAAGTACCAAAGGCTTTATCGTATATATTGAGGAATTCCCCGTAGTTCTTATCGATATAAATTGGGTTCTGCGCATGGTGTACATGATGGGTAGAAGGGTCGACCATGAACCAGTTGATCAAAGGGATTTTGCTGACAATATCCTCATTGATATGAATAAAGGTACCCCATACTTTGAGGCAGGTATAGGTAATGAGGAAAACAATCGGCTCTATGCCCAACAATGGGATAATCAGGTATAAGACATCGGTACTGATCACATCGAAAATGGAGTTTCTTACCCCTGTAGAGGTATTCATGTGTAATGCGGAATGGTGTACTTCGTGCAGACACCAAAAAAACCGCACTTTATGGCTCAGATAATGGGAGCAATACTGTAAAAATGTATATAGAAAGAAGCAAACCACAAACTGGTACATGCCTATATCCATATTGAATAAGCGATGTTCGTACAGAAAAGGGTTTAAACGGGCAAGCATTACAAACTGCAGGGCAGATTGTGTGACAATGACGAGCAAGCCGGAAATCACGTTGATCCTGACTTCTTTGATCAGGAAACGCTTATTGTTATATAGATTGTACAGAAACTCTAAAGCGATAAAACTGACTATATAAATAGGCATAAATTGCTTTAGTGAATTGTAAACGGCAATATTATTCATCATTATATTGTGAATGCAATTATTTTAAATACAGCTGCAAAAATACCCAATAAGTATTAATTTACGCACTTTAAATTATCATCATTGTTATGGTCACTATAGGAAATAAGAATGGGATATTCCAAAGGGATATCCCATTAACATCGTATTAAAAAAAGAAAGGTCTTATTTTACTTTTGCGTACTTTAAGATTGTTTGCTCAATTTCTTTTTTACGGGCAGCATCTTTAAGGTTTTTCTTTTCTACTACATCCAAAGCTTCGTATAACAATTTGTCTTCGATTACTTTCTCCAGTTGTAAACTATTTCCTTTGGCCATTTGCGCTTCCCAAACATTTGTTACATCTTTCCAGAAGGCTTTTTTCTCTGGTGTCCAGAATTTCAAGGCATTCTCACATTTGCTGTCGGCTACACGTACATAGTTATTATATCCTTTTTCGTATGCCAATACGCTGTCTTTTGCACCGTCTTTGCGAATGATTTTTTTATTATCCTGCTCATGCATATATCCTTTGTTAGAAACCGTAAGACGGTTTGTTCTTTCCATGATATTGTAATCGCTGCGTTTGGTATATTCTCTTCTTGGCAAAGGAGCATCTGCTCTGTTTAACCAGAAAAGTTCTCCGTTAGCTTCTAACCACTTAGCAGTACCCTGATATCTTGGTGCATCATCTACTTCCCATACCGTTTGCGTCCATTCTCCCTTAACGGCAGTGGCCGGTAAGTTTGCTTTCTTTACCCAATTCTGATCTTTATTGTAGGTCCAGTGACTTGTCTTTTCAAATTCCCAATCTTCTCTCCAGTGTTTGATTACATGGCCACCGGCTACTAAAATATGCTGTAATACATATTTTTTAGGAGATTCTTCGATAGGCAATACCATTTCTACCACCGCATGGTCGTCTAATTTTCCGATTGCTTTCTTTTCTGTAGTTGTGTCGTTTGTAAACGTCTCTGCGTAGTTAAACGTTACTTCAAAACAACCGCATAAGTTTTTGATGGCTTCTGTGTCTTTCGGCGTTTGCGCATGGCTTGTTACTACTGCTGCCAGTGCAGCAAAACCTGTGATTGCTAATTTTCTCAACATTGGATTAAATTGTGATTTTTATTTTGTTTTGTTTTGTTTTTCAATTTGTCTTGCCTAAGAAAGTGTCTTCCTATTGCAGTAATTCGTAACGGATCTCGGGTTTTCCTCTGGTACCTCCATCTTCTGAAGAAAAGCTCAGGAATTTCAATTTATAATAATTGCCCTGACTGTCTTTTACGATATAAAACTTTGTCTTGATTACACCGGGATTTGTAGCACCCGGAGCCGCTGTTTTTCTCCAGCCTCCGCCGATTTTCCAGCGTTCATTCAGGAATGTCTCGGTACCGGCTTCCGTTTTTGTATAGCTATTGTAGGCTGCAGTGGCTTCCGCAGCAGTATTATAGTCTTTCTCGACCACCAAAGTCCCGTTCAAATAGTTGATAGCGACCAGGTCGGAGAAGATATAGGCAACAAATTCGCTACCCAATGGCGTCTTGTACATAGAGATCGTCCAGGTAATGTCCCAGTCATATTTTTTAGGTTCTCCGGCTACAGGGCCTTTTTCAAAAGAGAGGTATTTAAAGTTGTAATCGCCGTCTTTGGCAATATTAATAGTGTTGAAAACGGTTTCGTTAATCTTTGCATACTGCAAGGTGTATCCATCTGTACCATTTCTAATGATCCTTACTTTCATCAGGTCTCTGGGGGCGATGCCTCCTGCCGTACCCCGGCTGATCACAACGACTTTATTGTCCGCATCTACACTACTCACCTCCGGAATAACCGTTTTGCTCAGGTCTCCATCGATATCATCAAGCATGGTAAAGGTTGTAGCAGTCGGGTTTGCAATATCCAACTCAAAATTAACCCCGGCAACATCCGCACTGGTAACGGTGTTGAGATCATTTTTATTAATCACTTTGGCCATAGCCGCAGTAGTATTGTTGATGATAACCCGGAAGTTATTACCACAATAAAAACCCAAATCCCAATCTGCCCGCGCAAAGGGCGTCTGCTTATCTTTACTAAAGTCTATATATACTGAATTCCCCGCAGAAGAGCCGGACTCTCCGCCAATCAAGCCATTGATCTGAACCGTATTCCCGGTAGAAGTAGGCACAGTCACGTTTTCGATTTTATTTTTATCGCAAGACATGATCAAGGCACTGCATCCTAATAAAAACAATAATTTCTTCATCATCACATTACTTGTTTAATTGGTTATTGAAGTTAAAATTCAGCGACAGGAAAAACGAACGGCCATAGCTGAACGGAATAAGATTGCTTCCGCCACCATGCACAGAACCGCTACCCGCACCAGAATCTAACAAATTGTTTACATTCAATAGGTTTCTAACACCTGCGGTTAAGCCAATCATATTGGTCAGCTGCTGCTGCACATTAAGATCGGCAATGCAATAAGCTTGTCTTGAAGTAAGCTGCGCAATAACCTCACCGGAAGGACTCGTTGTAGCAGCATATGTTTCTCTACGACCCGTAAATTTGTAAAACAGGTTAATCTTTGTTTTTGTACACAATATCTGGTACATCATTTCCACATTAAATTCGGGGCTCCAACTCATTTTTGCCATATTCGGATCTTTGATATCCTCCTCATTAAGCAGAAGATTGTACTGCCCTAACAGCAATCCGCCAATTCTCCATTCTATATTTCTGGTAATATATTTATTGGCGAGAGAAATTCCCGTTGTTCTATTCTTAGCAATATTGAAATAGATATATCTACGGGAGTCATTCGGATCTGGTGCTAAAGTGATCAGGTCTCTAAATGTATTATAGAAGTAAGCGACTTCAGTAGAGTATTCACTTTTTTCATTAACCGGTTTCCGATAGGCGAATGAGCCATTGAAGCTGTGTGAATATTCCGCCTTCAGGTTTGGGTTTCCATTAAGGTTATGATTCGCATCCTGGAAGGTAAAATACAGTTCTCTCAATCCCGGCGCCCTGAATCCCTGTGCATAGGATAACCGAACCGATATATTGTTGTTGATGCGGTACAAGGTATTCAGAGAAGGCAATACCGGTGGCGCTTCATATAAGGAGTTCTTATTTACCCGAAAGCCCGGTCTGATATTGATCTTATCGGTTGGTTTATATTCCAGGGATAGAAAAGCTGCGTAATTGTGGATAACGGGATGACCTTTTATACGTGCACCATTAGCAGCATCCAGGCTATATTCTATACCCGGTTGCAGGCTCAACTTTGTCGATAAAACGTATAATAATGATCCCCGGAAATTTAGGGCTTTAAATTTCGCAGTGTCCTGCTGTCCTTCTCCTTGGGTGAGCTCTTTTGTTCTGGTATTATAGTCAATCAGTTCTGTTTTGGTATAGCGTTTGTAATCGGTATAACTAAGGCTACTGTTCCAAGACCATTTAGGATTCCAGTTATAGTTGAACTGCAACTGCTGCGCTATCTTATTTGTGGTAAAGGTCTGCGTAGTCGCTTTATAAATATCGGTATTAATGGCTCCCTTAGCGTAGATCGTCTCTAACAAATAATCATTCCGATAAGCAAGATTCCAATGTTCTTTTCTGTATCCCAGGCTTAAAGAAGGTATCCATTGTTCTTTGGGTTTCCAGCTATGGTTGCGACCGATGCTATCCGCTCCGTAACCACCAAAGTCATAATGGAGCATACCTAACATGGCATTCCAATTCCCTTTAGCCCAACTAGCACTAAGCTGTTGAGTATGTAATCCCTTATTGGTAAAGGCATTATATTCTTTCCCTGCAGTCTCTTCCAATACCTGGGCATTCAATTGGAATGATTCACTTTTAGGCTTTTTAGTAATGATATTAATCACCCCCGCCGCGGCATCCGACCCATACATTGTAGACATGGGTCCTTCAATAATCTCTATGCGCTCAATCTGTGCGGCATTGATCTGGTTTAAGCTTTCTCTCATTTCACCGCGATCCAGCACCGGAACTCCATCCATCAACACTTTGATGCTTTTTCCACTTATGCCCATGAGATTAATATCTGCTGTTCCCAAGGCCATATCATTTGAAAATCGAATCCCAAGTTCCCCACTTAAAATTTGCTGTACATTGGTCGCTGCCCTTGCCTGAATCTTTTTCTGATCAATGACCTGCATCTTATATACAGACTTTCGCAAGCTTTGGGGTTGGTATTGTGCGGTAACCACAACCTCATCTAAACCTTTGGCCGTATCTGCATTTTGTGCATACAAGAGATTGGCTATTAAGATATATAAAACACTCATCCCGATACTGCGTTTCAGGAAGGTGCTTTGTTTTAAACTTTTTATATGTATTTGGTATAGAAACATTAAAATAATTTGCTATAGAAGAATTTTTTGCAAAACTATTGTATCTACATCCTTTTATAGTGTCAAATAGGGAATGCTTCTTATAGAATCGGGATTTTTTACAGTTTGCTGACAATAAAGGATCCGTTTTAAGGAAATATGGCCTAAGGAGTATTAAAAAGCAACAAAATAGCTTTAACTTAGTGCGTAAATTCAACTAAACTGATGAAGCAATTTTTACTAATTTTCTCTTTATTATTGGCCCTAGGGTTTCAAACTCAGGCACAAAACACGACAATACGGGTATTTGATACCGTATTATTTTTTGACGGCTATGCAGGTAGAGTAGATTCTCCCGCACCACAACCCGGCATTACCCGACATCGCAATGATCTGTATGCACGAAAACTCACTACTCAGGAATTACAATCGATCGGCAATACACTTAAGATGAATGTTACGGTTAAAGCGGCTTGCGATAACTATGATCGTATTGGGAATGTAAACGTTGCATTTGTTCCTAAAGGAGATACGGCCTACAATCCGGATAGCGTGCGCAGGATAGAGATTGGCCGTTATATTACGCCATTCATGAACAAAAACGTTTCTCCTAAACAAGTTCCTTATACTTATTATATGGATAATGTGGCCTATTTGCTGCGGGATGCCAGCCTTAATGCCAGTTATGATATATGGATAGAACTGGAACTCTTCGGTGTACCCTATGCTGCGAATACACAGGTAGCGGGTTGTGCCGGTAGAAATGATGTCTTTTATGGCTCTTTAGAATTTGTGACCAGCGGGCCGACCGGAGCACAGAGTAATAATGTGTTGGTACCCCTATCTTTTAAAAAGGACTTAAATAACTATAATGCGAATGCTACGGACACATTGGGAAAAACAACCCGAACACTTACCTTTAATGTGCCTGCAAATCTTACAGACGCTTCTTTGTTTTTAATTACCTCGAACCATGGCGCAAATTCAGGCGGAGAGGAATACAACAGGCGTAATCATTATATCTATTTTGACAATAATCTGATCAAAACCTATAAACCGGGTAGCCCCTCCTGCGAACCATTCCGCCAATATAATACTCAGGGAAATGGCATCTACGGCTCTAGCACGAGAACAGACGCCCAATGGCAATCTTTCAGTAACTGGTGTCCCGGCGATATCATCCCAATCCGTGTATTGAACCTTGGTGCCGTAACTGCGGGCACACACACTTTCCAGATTCGCGTTCCGGATGCTGTGTTTACAGGTGCTCAGGGATATATCCCGCTGTCCGTCTATTTCCAAGGGAAAACCTCTGGTGTACTGGCACTAGGCGATATCGCCACGCTAAAGTCTTCATTCAGCATTTATCCTAATCCGGCCAATAATGTGGTAACCATTGAGCAAAAAAGCACAACAGCCATGAACGCAATAGTCGTTTTTGATGCCGTAGGAAAAGTCGTATATCGTCAGGACAATATGAGTAAAGCGAAACATAGCTTTTCTACAGAAAATATGTCTTCGGGCTTATATTTAATTCAGATCCAAACCACACAAGGAACAGCAGTTGAAAAACTGCAAATTGTAAAATAAAGAGGCTTAATTTTTTGAAAGCGGGATGCATGTAATACATGCATCCCGCTTTTTTTATTGATCTCCGGTTGCGTTATGTATTAGTAAATTAAATCTTCAATTGTCTTTCCTACTGCGTCATATCTTGACCTATCCAGGTGCTTACTTTGCTGTAACAATATAACCCAACCCTATCAGCAGAAAATAAAACCACACCTATGTATTACAAACCTTAAAATATCCCGCACTCTTTTGGGTGCAAGCCTGGCAACCGAATCTATTGCCCGGCATTTCCAATCTATATAGGAAGACATAAATCATACACACATACCCATTGTTTAGTACTAGTCTAAACAGGGTAAGACACCCTATTGCTATGATTTTTATCTATCACTATAACCCATGTATATAAAATTTTAAACCCCAAACATGATGACAACATTTCAAAAAGTTGCCGGCAACATCACCCTCACCGGTGAACATCCTGCACAACAAAAACCCCTCGGCTTACTGGTCGAAATCTATAAGCGTTCCAGCGACCACCCCGAAAACCTGCTTTGGTTAGGATCGGCAAAAGTAGACACCTCCGGCAATTTTATGGCCCGCGTACTCTCAGACAGCATCAGTGATCAAAACCTGGTCCTGAAAGTGTATAACAACCAATATCTGGTTAAAGAGCACAATGTAGGAGAAACTAGTGTCGAAAATATCTTGCTGCAGATAAAGGCCGCAGCATACGACACCGTGGTTCCTGATGATGCCTTAATCCAATTACATGCCGACTACATGGCCATCCGGGGATCGGTTACTTTAGGCGAAGCACCCATTGCTGCAATCCCTTATTCCGGAGAAGACTGGACCATCGTATTAAATAAAGTAGCTTTCAGAAATAATATTGCTATTGCCGCTACGACTATTGACGCTTTCGGTAAATTCGAGATTAAGATCCCTTATCGCTTCCTTTATTTAGAAGCAGGCAAAAAAGACTATAATGCTATTCCCAAGCTCTCTTTAGAATTGATCCACCTCAATGCCGTTTCCGTAGCATCTTCCGATACTATTGTCGTTGAGGGTACTACTGCTTTGGTAGATATCTCCATCAGTGATCCGGACTATAAGAGTGAATTTCATACAGAATTTGATGTCGCTGAAAAAATCATCTCTGATGTAGCCGGGATTGCTATCGAAGAACTCTATACGATTACCATAAGCGAACTAGATGCCCTGAAAACCATAAGTGGCCTCGCTTCTTCTATAGTGACGAATATCGTTACAGCCTCGCGGATCGCTCATGATTACGCCGTTAAGACACAAGCAATTTATGCATTAGTACGTGCCGGATATAGTGATATAGCAGCAATCTGCAGCCTGACGCCCGATTTTATCGCAAGCATTCTTACGAAAAGTATTGCAGACCATATTATCGAGGATGCGACCGATATAAATGATACCAATAACCACATTAATGAGATCAGGATAGGACAGACCGGCGAACTCGAAACAACGGAGGGAGACCCTTTACGTAGCATCTTATCCAGGATTGTTTCTGATGTAAATGCCGTAGATACCTTCCTGAAACTGTACCTCAACAGCTCGGATGCTCCTACAGAAGATTTCTGGACTAAGCTTATTGCGGAGATCGGACCGGAATATACTTCACGCTTCCAGAGAGGTATACAGGCAATGGCACTAACCGGTATGCGTGCCGAAATGATTGTGACGGTATTGGACGCCATCGGTGAAGATGACATTGATGACTTTGCCTCCGGACAAACGGAAAGCACTTGGTTCGATTTCATCTATGCGGTTTGTGATCAGCACAAAAAATTATGCGTACCCAAAAGTATCAGAGGGGATGTAAGCGAAGATGCTTATGCAGATGAAGAAGTGATCACCACTTATGCGGAAAAGCTATATGATATCTCTTCCAAAATATTTGCAACTAATGTGATCAAGACACAATTATTGGCCGATTATGAAATTAGTAAGGAACTGAACAGGCCTGCAGAGGTGATCAGCTTCCTGGAGAGCCGCCCGGACTTTGATTTCAGAACCCACAATATCTGGAACGAAGCCGTAGAAGTGCATAAAGAGACACAACAGGATCTCCTGGCCTTACAAAATGTAAGCAGGTTAAGCGCCGGGAATATAAGCATTATGAGCGCGATGCTACAGCAGGGAATCAAGTCTTCCAGCCAGGTAGTGGCTATGGGGGAAACCTTATTTATCGACCTGATCAATGAAGCTCAACCGGAAAAATATGTTACCGAGGCAAAAGCTGTTTTCGCAAAAGCGCTGCAAACCGATCTGTATATCAAACAATCGTATATCCAGTTGCTACCCGGAAACTATTCAGAAAAGGTAACGCAGACATGGTCAAAAGAGGTATGGGCGAAAGAAAGCCAACCAAGTGTACAATACAGCTATCCTGATTTAGAATCTCTGTTTGGCAGCATGGATTTTTGTTCTTGTTCTGATTGTTCTTCTATGTACAGTCCCTCTGCTTATTTTACTGATGTGTTCAACTTTATCAAGACCAAGATCGGCAATGCCAATGCAGAAAGAGAAGTTTCCCGTCGCAGATCCGACCTAAGTCATATTGACTTAAGCTGTAAGAATGCCAATACCCCTATGCCTTATATTGATTTGGTGAATGAGATTTTGGAGTTGAGCATCTTACGGGATATTAAGCAAAAAGATCCGGGAGAAAGTACTTTAGTCATACCCGATTCGTTTCAAACCAGTGCCACTGCAGCGGAACTGGAGGCCTACCCCGAGCATACGTATAAGGACAGCGGAGTGTATAAAGATTATAGCGAATACACTAAGGTCTATGACAAGCGCCTGAGCAAAGCCATCTATCCCAATACACTTCCCTTTAACCTAGCCCTGGAAGAAAGTAAAGTTTTTTTACAACATTTGGGTCATGAGCGTGGTACATTGATGGATTTATGGAAACCAAAATCATTTCAAAGTAGTATCGGCAACACTGGTATTAATGCGTATACTACCGCAGCGGAATCATTAAACATTTCGGTAGCAACAGCAGATATCATTACCAATACCGTCATCGCCAATACCTGGTTATATTATGGCTTTAATACAGAACCCAACTGGCATACAAATCTGTGTAATGACCTGGAGACTTTATTAACAAGAACTAAGATTGAGTATAAGGAATTTCTTCAGCTGATAACGACTACCTTCCTGAATCCCCTTCGGAACACCAATCCTGCAGCAAGAGGATTTGCCGTTGTTGCAAAGGCCGGTAAGCCTGTAGATACCTGCGCCCTGGAAGACCTGAAGCTGGAATACCGTCCTGCTGCGACAGAAGATGTTGCCGAAGCACAGAAAGCATTCTTCAAAAAATTACATCGCTTTGTGCGTTTGTATAAAGCAACGAAGTGGTCTGTTTACCAGTTGGACATTGTCCTTCGTTCCTTTAACGCGACGGATATCGATGCAGAGACGCTCATCCATATAGCTACGGCACAGCAATGGTCGATCCGGTATGGAATCGCTCCTGAACGATTGAGCATTCTATGGAGTCCTATTGATGTAACCCGTTATATTAATTTCAACAGTAGCCTTCAGGAGGAAATGCCTTCTGTATATGACACCTTATTCCGAAACAGAGGAATCATTAACCCTACCGATACACATTTCGGCGATTACAATGCCATCAGTGGTACCATCGCAGAAAACGCCGGCACCATATTAGCGACATACAACATCACTGAAGAAGACCTTTATGCTTCTTTAGGTGGACCGACTAATGTAGCGACGACTTTGGAAAATCTGAGTGAGGTATATCGTAAAACTTTAGTTTATAAACTTCTTTCTAATACCCTGGAAACGGCATCCTATAAGGCCTTTGAGGAGCGCTGTATATTATTCGATATGGTATTTCCAAACGGAACGGCAAACAATATGATCGCCGGATGGGCAGTCGTTTTCGAGCAATTAAACCGCATCAAATCCAGTTTATTCAGCTGGGATGAGTTAATGTTCCTTTTAATACACAAAGATCCTTCGGAGCAGTATGCGACGAACAATGCAGGCATACAAACGTTCTTAGAGCAATTAAGACGGGCGTTAAAACAAACTTTGGGCAGTAGCGATCTGACGCAATCTTCAACGGAAATAGCCAGCCTGAAAGAGAAGTTAAAAAAGCATGTGATACAACAATTCACGGCTCAGTTCAATGGTGATTATAATTATACAAATCGTCTCCTCGACAGCTTTATTGAGCTATTGTCCCCAGTGGGTTCGGTACTGGATGCTATCGTATCGAACACTTTTATCAACAATACGGATCCGATTGACATTTCCGGCAACATTCCGGGATTCATGGACTTCTTTAATTTTTATCGTGCCTATCATATCGTAGCCAAAGCATCGTTTGTGGCCAACAAGTTAAAAACAGGCGGCGACCTTTCCATATTATTACAGGAAGAAAAACCGGCATTGGGCACTTTTGCGGTAGATGATTTCCGGGTGGTATATTCGGGCAGCATCTCTTCTGACCAGATAAATGCATTCCTCGCCTATACGCAGTGGATACAATTACGCGATACAAACCAGCTTAACGATACTGAGCTGATCAAGCTGATCCGAAGTGGTATAACGACGACTACCACTCATTCTGTTTGGGTACAAACCCTAAGCCAACAGTTCAATTGGACCCTAGAAGAGTTACAATATCTTTTGGGTAATGGTGGCAGTAATACTGGTATCCTTGGCTACACTTTCGATCCGGTAAATCCGGCAAACAACGATTACAAAGAGCCTTCTTTGTTACTACAGTTGAATGCAATTTTCAAGGCCTCTCAAAAGCTAGGTTTATCCATAAAAAGCATTTACGAAAGCCTGTTGCCTGCTGTCAGCACGGCACAGTCGCAAACTATTCGTAAAGCGGCGAAGGCCAAGCAAGAGATTGAGCAATGGTATAAGATCGTGAAACCATTACAGGACAACTTAAGAAGGCAGCAACGCGATGCTATGGTGGATTACCTTTTGGCCAATCCGGGTATTGTGCAGCAAGGCAGTCCTTTTAAAGTGAAAAACGAAAATGATCTGTTTGCCTACCTCTTAATTGATGTGGAAATGGAATCCTGTATGAAGACTTCCCGTTTAAAACAAGGCATCAGTTCCTTACAGCTCTTCATGGATCGGATCATCTTAAATTTAGAATCCTATTTCAATGGCAGCACCAATACGGCTATCCAAATGAGCGAAGATGCTGCAGTACAATGGCACTCCTGGCGCAAATGGTACCGTATCTGGGAAGCAAACCGCAAGGTATTCCTATATCCCGAAAACTGGATCGAACCGGAATTGAGGGACAAAAAAACGAGTCTGTTTAAAGAACTGGAATCTCATTTATTGCAAGATGAAATCACGGACAATCGTGTAGAAGAAGGGTTCAAAAACTACCTGGAAGGTCTGGATGCGATTGCAAGACTGGAGCCGGTTTCGGCCTATCACCAAACCAGTCATGGAAAAGATATCTTACATGTATTCGCCAGGACGGATAGTGACCCGCAGCGCTATTTCTATCGTACCCGGGAAGATAATGAATGGTCTGAATGGCAGCGTGTAGCAGTTGATATTAAAAGCCAGCATATCGCTCCGGTAATGTGGAATAATAAGCTCTATTTATTCTGGCTCACGTTCCAGAAGAAAAAACTAAATGTAGAAGAAGCCAAACCAAGCATGCGTGGTTACACCGGCCGTAAATGGAGCGAATTGTTAACCTTACCCGGTGCCGTATCGGGCAATGGGTCAAGCCTTGTAAACGATCCGGAAAAGGATAAAAATACGATTTGGAATGTTACGCTCAACTGGAGTCAGTACCAGGATCAGAAATGGTTAAGCCACGACTTATCTAAAGATGTTATGGAGCTTGACCTCAGTAAGATTGAGGTGAATGACAACGCGGTGAACTCCTTAAACACACCGGATGCAGCACAGACGCTACGCAAATTGACCAACAATGGCATGCAATCTATAGATGAATTCTTTAAGAAAAGAATTTTCTTGTATACCCCTTATGACTTTACTGTAGACACTAAAGATGGTGTAATCTTTAATTTGTTGTTTGCACCGGGCTTAAATGAAGTCGCAACGGGTTTGCATACCTTTTTGTGGAAAGGCGACAATAGCCGTGATCCTTATGTATTGAGAGATTCAGACAGAGGTCACCAGACCTTAGCACCTACCGGTACACGATTCAATAATATGAAATTCGTACAGGATACCAGTATGGGTGTGGGCTTGAAAAAAGACACGGCTTATGCTAATAACAGAACAGGCTATTATACACATTCTACGTTTTATTACTGGCCTTCAGGGGTTTCCATGATCAGAACAAACGGTGCTGCAACAATTTTAGGCAAGTCACCGACGCCATTCCGCTTAACTGCTGCTGCGACAACCGGAACTGATACCATGTTTGATCCGATCAAGCAAAGATTCTTCTTCGAAGATGAAGTGAATAGCTTCTTAGTGGAAGATGTTGCCAACAAAACGATGGCACAGGCTACCATAAGCAGTATCAAGGACAAGAGCAAGATCAGCCTGGATGTGGCAAGATTATTTTCGGAAGCACAGCTTTACTCGGGTCAACCACTTATTGCAACAAACGCGACAGCGCTAGGATCAATCCCTAAAGCTACCGCTGTGACCAATCCCAATGGATATAAATTCCAGACTTTTTACCATGCGCAGTCTTCCAAGCTGATTTCTTCTTTAAACAGGGGTGGCATTCCGGAATTACTAACCTTGGCCAACCAGTCTCAGACAGA
The DNA here is from genome assembly GCF_003852495.1 of Taibaiella sp. KBW10. Lineage (GTDB taxonomy): Bacteria > Bacteroidota > Bacteroidia > Chitinophagales > Chitinophagaceae > Edaphocola. The sequence continues at coordinate 117,064 of NZ_QAJI01000005.1, forward strand.
CACAATGAATTTTGCCGGCACTTATCAGCCCAGCAATTTAGTCAATAGTTTGTATCCAAAAAACAACATGCAGTTCGGCTTCAGTGATCCCTATAGCATGTATAACTGGGAACTGTTTTTTCATGCGCCGATGATGATCGCACAGGGACTAAGCAATAACCAACAATTTGCCGAAGCGCAAAAGTGGTATCACTATATCTTTAATCCGACCAGTACCGCAGGGCCCAATACCAATCAGCGTTTCTGGAAGTTCCAGCCTTTCTTTGAAAAGTCGGGTATGGCAGTCCAAACATTAAACGACCTGCTGTTAAGCATTCACAACAATAATGCTGAGGCGGTCGCACAGGTAAAGAAATGGGAGAAAGACCCGTTCAATCCACACTTAATTGCACGCATGAGGATCTTGTCTTACATGAAAAATGTATTGATGAAATACCTGGACAATCTTATCGCCTGGGCAGATAACCTGTTCCAACGCGATACGATAGAATCCATAAATGAGGCGACCCAATTATATGTACTGGCTGCAAACCTTTTAGGTGAGCGTCCAAGACAAATACCGGCCAGGGTAAAACGGAATGATTATACATTCAAAGAATTAAGTGCTTTCGGTTTAGATCAGTTATCGAATGCTATGGTAACAATTGAATCGTTCTTTGCACCAAATGACGCTCCGGGAGTAGCCATTTATAATACGGGATCGCAACAACCTGGTCTTCGTCAGAAAGAAGAAGCACCGGTACATTTACAAACCCTGTATTTCTGCTTGCCGAACAACGATAAATTAATGCAATATTGGGACAACATTGCCGATCGTTTATTTAAGATCCGCAACTGTATGAATATTGATGGTGCTACACGTCAACTGGCGCTGTATGAACCCCCAATAGATCCGGCATTATTGGTGCGCGCCAAAGCCATGGGCTTAAGTATGGAAAGTGTATTGAATGAATTGTACGGCAGTGGCAAACCATTTTACCGTTTCGGGTACATGGTACAGAAAGCCAATGAAATACTCGGAGATGTAAAATCTTTAGGCGGCGCTATTTTGAGCGCTCTTGAGAAAAAAGATGCAGAAGCTTTATCACTCTTGCGTTCGGTACACGAACTGGATTTATTGGATAAGATCAAAGAAATCAAAACCCAGCAAATAGAAGAAGCGACGCGTACATTGGATGGCCTTCGCCTGACAAAGACCAATACACAGATTCGTTACGACTTCTATTCGTCCAGGCCTTTCAAAAATGCCAATGAACAGAAGCATTTGGATAAGATACAATCAGCAATGACGTTCCAGGTAATACAGGGAGCATTGCAGACAACAGCAGGAGTACTTTCTGCAATTCCAACCTTCCATTTACAGGCAATTGCATCAGGTCTCAGTTCAGGAGGACTACAGTGGGCCAATATCATGCAGGCTGCCAGTGCCGCAACCGGTATAAAAGTAGCCGTAGATAATGCCAAAGGATCTATGGCCGTGACAAGCGGTGGCTATGAACGCAGAAGAGATGACTGGCAGTTCCAGGCAAAGACTGCTGCAAAAGAACTCGAAACATTGGAGCAACAGATCTTGGCCGCGGAGATCCGATTGGACATTACCCGCAAGGAATTGCGCAACCATGAAATACAGATCGAAAACAGCACGGCAGTAGATACCTATATGCGCAATAAGTTTACCAATGTAGCCTTGTACAACTGGATGACCACGCAATTGGCCTCCACTTATTTCCAAAGCTATCAACTGGCCTATGAATTGTCCAAGCAAGCCGATACTTGCTTCCAGAGCGAATTGCCGGCAGGTAAATACCCGGCAGGTGGCTTTATCAAGTACGGTTATTGGGATAGTTTGAAAAAAGGACTGCTCAGCGGAGAGAAATTACAACTGGATATCCGCAGAATGGAAACCGCTTATATGGAAGCGAATGAAAGAGAGCTCGAGTTAACGAAACACATTTCTTTAGCTGTTTTCAGCCCCGAGTCGATTATTCAATTGCGCCAAACCGGTACCTGTACCGTATCCATACCCGAAGTATTGTTTGACCTGGATTATCCGGGACACTATATGCGCCGTATTAAATCAGTCAGTCTTTCAGTACCCTGTGTGGCCGGGCCATACACCACCATTAATGCACAACTGACGCAAGAAAGCAGCAAGTTCAGAAAGTCTCCTATTGTTAGTGGTCTTTATGATGCAGACCTGAACTATACACAGGTCAACAACAGCAACAGGATTGCCACCAGCAGTGCACAAAACGATAGTGGTGTGTTTGAATTAAACTTCAGAGATGAACGTTACTTGCCATTCGAAGGGACGGGTGCCATTGCTACATGGACCATCAGCTTCCCGAAAGAATACCGCCAGTTTGACTATAACAGCATTAATGACATCATCCTGCATCTTAAATACACCGCGCGTTATGATGGCGTATTGCAGCAACAAGCACAGGATAACATTAATACGGTATTGTCCACATTAAATGAAGAAAATATCCTGCACCGTTATTTCAGTGCAAAACATGAGTTCAGCAATAATTGGTTTGCCTACGCAAAGAATTTTGAAAGCAATTCTTATGCAAGATTAGTGATGGAATTTGATCGCAGTACCTTCCCGTTCTTCTGCAAGGACAAAAAGATTAGCATTGAAACCATAAATCTAAGCTTAAATGCCAAAGAAGGACTATCCGGAACATACACAGCAAGAGTCACCTATACCGCAAGCTCCGGTTATAAAACCGTCAGCACCTTGCTGAACAGTGCCAATAGTTATACAGGAGCGCTTGATCTGCAAAGCTTCCCGATTGAGGTATTGAAGAATAAGAAACTGATCCAACTCAGCTTGGAAGACAGTTCGGGCAATCCGGTTGATGCCACTGCTCTGTTAGACGATCTGTTTGTGGTGTTTGATTATCGTTTAAACGGTACCGTAACAGCAGCAGGCACAAATGATATAGCTCAGGAAGATATTGTAAATAATGGATTAGCCGGCTGGTGGCATGCTACTGGAAAAGGAAATATAGTCTCAGATTCATCAGGGGAGGTTAGCCTCCTAAAAGATCTGAGTGGCAAAAACAGAGATTTTATTTACTTAGCAGGTAGCAGTACGATGCCAATTTTATTTTCTCCAAATGGCATTCAGACCATTTCATTTTCAAACAATATGTTTTGTAACGGCGCGAACGGAGATACTATTGGAAGAGCAGAATCGTTTACAGCATTTTTCATCGGTAGTTGCGGATTCGGAAGAGGGATAAACTATTTCGGAGGTAATAATAACTTTAATTACTTCAGCCATTACTATAATGATGGAGGATTCTCCATCATTTTACAGCAACCTGCTCCAGAAGAAGGTTACGGCATAACAAACGAATTCTTTACTCGGGATTTCTTGGCTATTTCTTTAGATCAGAATAATACCTCAACCTTAAAGGTATATGACCTTTCAGGAAATGTACATGATAGTTTAAGCATTAGTAAATCTGTTTTGAGGCCTTCTAATATTGGTTTGACTTTAGGAGCCGGAGCAGAATTTGGTTACATAAATGGTCATTTTTATGAACTCTTAGTATATAACCGCACTTTATCTCAAACAGAAATCAAATCGGTGTTAGCTTACCTGAAGTCAAAATACCCTTTTCTTAATTAATTAATCCCGGAACCATGAATCCTAATCAGCAAGAACAACAAAAACAAAATAGCAACGGAAGTCAGGCCTCTAAAGCCTCACCGCTGGAGCAATACAGCGTCCAACCAAAGAAGGATGAAGACAGCAGCCCCTATTATAAAAGTGCTGCACCCAGTATCGCCCTCCCCAAAGGGGGGGGAGCGATCAAAGGGATAGATGAAAAGTTTACCGTTAACGCGGTTAACGGAACTGCATCTGTAGAAATCCCTCTACCCCTCACGGGGGGCAGAGGTGGTTTCACCCCTGCCTTATCCATCAGCTATAATAGTGGTGGTGGCAATAGTGAATTCGGTCTCGGATGGGGTTTAAGCCTGCCGGCCATTCAACGCAAAACAGATAAAAAATTACCCAGATACAATGACGCGCAGGAGAGTGATGTATTCCTGCTCGCAGGAGCAGAAGACCTGATCCCGGAACTCGATGCTTCGGGTCAACGCCTGATCGTAACCGATGGTCTTTATACCATCAGGCGGTACATACCCCGTATTGAAGGGCTTTTCGCCCGCATCGAATACATCTGCAAAGGCAATAATGCCTGGTGGCGCGTCACTACCAAAGATAATATCACCACCTATTATGGCATGCAACAGAGCAGCCGCATTGCCGATCCTTCAGATACTAGCCGCATTTTTAAATGGTTTCCGGATATGGTGGTTGATCATAAAGGAAATGTACAATGCTTTGCCTATGTAACGGAAAACTTTGAACAAGTCCCGCAAAGTATCTATGAAAAAAACCGGCTGAATGGGACGGCCCTTTGTACCAATACCTATCTTAAAAAGGTAGTTTATGGAAACAAGACACCCTATTTTATCGGAGACAACCAGGTATGGCAACCCTCCTTACCGGATACGACATGGTTGTTTGAAAGTATTATGGACTACGGCGACCATGTTGGGGAAAGCTACACCGCAAATCAGCCATGGGCCTGCCGGAAAGACCCTTTCTCCGGCTTTCATGCGGGCTTCGAGATTCGTACCTATCGCAAAGCGGAAAGAGTGCTGATGTTCCACCGTTTTACAGAACTAAATGGAGGAAAGCCCACACTGGTGCGCAGCCTCGAACTCCAGTACCAAAGCGATCTTCGACCCGATGCAGAAACCTTGGAAACAGATTATATCATAAAAGCAACGGCGAAAGGATATCGTTTACAAACGGATGAGACGTACACCAGCAAAGCCCTACCGGCCATGACGATGGAATATAATGCGCTGCAATGGCATACCGATATTCACAAAGTAGCCGCCGAAGATTTCTGCGGAGCGCCGCAAGGACTCAGCGGACCTTATCAGTGGATCGACTTTGAAGGAGAAGGCTTAAGCGGTATATTGACAGAACAGGCTGATGGCTGGTTCTATAAAAACAACCTGGGTGATGCCCGGTTTGACAGCCCCAAACCGATCGCCGAAAAACCTTCCTTTACGGGGTTGGGCAATAGCTTGCAATGGCAGGATCTAGACGGTGACGGACAACGTCAAATCGTGGAACAAGGCCAGGTTAAAGGCTTCTGGCAATTAGATGGCCCGGATGCCCATACGGAATATAAAAATAATTGGGCGCCTTTCTGTCCTTTCGAAAAGGTGATCAATATTGACTGGAACAGTCCTTTTACGAAAATGCTCGACCTCGATGGCGATGGTCGTGCCGACATACTGATTACTGAAGATCGGGCGTGGACCTGGTGGGCCAATGAAGGCAAGAAAGGCTTTGACCGGGGTGGTAGTGCGCTTGTAGATAGCGATGAAGAAAGGGGGCCGGTATTGCTCCTGCGCGATGCGCTACAAAGCATTTTTCTGGCTGACATGAGCGGCGATGGTATGACCGATCTGGTGCGCATTCAAAATGGTGAAGTGTGCTACTGGCCGAATAAAGGTTATGGACAGTTTGGTGCTAAGGTCAGTATGGCTAATGCGCCCTTCTTCGAAACACCCTCTTCTTTCAACCCGCAATACATCAGCCTCGCCGATATCAGTGGTACCGGCGCTGCCGATATTATTTATACCGGCCGGAATGCGTGTATTGCCTACCTCAACCATTCCGGAAATAGCTTTTCAGACGCCATTTATATCAATCCCCTACCGGCTACGGATGCCTATTGCAAACTGGCCGTGCTGGACTTCCTGGGCAATGGCACCGGCTGCCTGGTATGGAGTTCTCCACTTCCGGCGCATGCCGATGCGCCTATACAGTATATCGACCTGATGGGCGGTATTAAACCATATCTCCTGAAGCAATACCATAACGGTACCGGTAAGACGGTAAGTGTGTCCTATAAAAGCTCCACGCAATTCTACCTAGAAGATAAACAAGAGGGTATTCGTTGGGCCACCAGGCTACCTTTTCCCCTGCATTGTATTCATACCGTAAGTACTTACGATAGTGTGAGCGACAGCCGCTTCAGTCAGACTTATCGCTACCGGCATGGCTATTACGATCATGCCGAACGGGAGTTCCGCGGTTTTGGCTATGTGGAAACCGTAGACATCGACAGCGTAGATCACAGTACACACAGCTTAGATCAGGAACCTGTTCTAAGCAAAAGCTGGTACCATACCGGCGCCTGGATCAAAGAAGCCTCCTTGCACGAAACCTTTGCAGCGGAATACCTGCCGATTGAAGGCTGGGATAGCCCCCTGTCCGACAACAAGGGTACGCCCATAATCAAGTTGCCTAACGGAATGAACGCCTTCGAGCAACGCGAAGCCTGCCGAGCCTTAAAAGGCAGTCCGCTAAGACAGGAAGTCTATGCACTTAAAGCAGGACAGCTACCGTATATCTATACCGTAACGGCTTTCGCCTATACCGTAAAAAAGATCCAGGCCGTACCGGAAGCCCCAGATCATTGGCTCGCTCCAAAACATGCCAGCTTCCTGAACCTGAATCAGCAAAAAATTGCATTTAGCTGCGAAGGAGACTTAAAGGATGCACGCATACAGCAGGAGTTCACTTTAGCAACAGATAAATACGGGAATGTTCTGCAACAAGCACAGGTTGCTTATGCCCGCAGACACGCCGATACCGGTCTTCCACAGGAGGTACAGGATGCTCAAGCACTTACTCATATTACCTGCACTGAAACCAATTATACTGTGGATGCGATAAATAATATGCATTACCGCCTACGGGTTCCTTTTGAAAACAGGTCTTTTGAATTGCGCACCACTCCTCCAGCGTCAGGCATTCTATATAATCCGGAGTCGCTCCGCACTGCGATCGGACAGGCCACAGAAATCGCGTATCATGAAACATCTGTTGCCGGTACGAAAAGGTTACTCAGCCACAGCAAAACAAAATTCTTAAGTAACGATACGCTTACTCCATTGGGCTTCGGCATCATAGATACCTTAGGCCTACCCTATCAAAGTTACCAGAAAGCCTGTACCGAAAACGGCTTGTACCATTGTTATGCGCACCGTGTAGATGGCAGCTTACTGGAAGAAGCGGGTTTTAAAACACTTGATACGACAACAGATTATTGGCTGCCTTCCGGTACCGCCACTTACGAAACACCCGAACTTCGGTTCTATACCCCTGATACATTTATGGATCCATGGGGCAATAAGACTATAGTGGATTTTTGGAATGAAGATTACCTGCTACCCCTTAGTGTGACTGATGCATTAGGCAATCGCAACGAAGTCTTGCGCTATAATTGGTACACCCTGCAACCCGAGCGCATGCGCGATGCGAATCTGAATATCAATGAGATGGTATATGATACCCTGGGATTACCCGTAGCGATGGCCGTAAAAGGTAAGGATGAAGGTACTGAAGGGGATACGCTGGATCTGCTGGAGATCGACAGCCTAACAGACCTTGCCCACCAGCAAAGCTTCTGGCAAGATCCGGACAGCATTGCAGAAGAACTACTACAAGGGGCCACCTGGCGCTGCGTGTACGATATGAATAGCCTCCCCGCCCGCGTAGGGATGATCGCCTGTACGGAACATAGCTTCGGATCGACGGTGAATGCACCTCAGCTCCTGATCCGTCTCAGCTACAGTGATGGTATGGGCCGGGTGCTGATGCATAAAGCCATTACCGGTGAACACCAGAATAAGCCCTGGCTGGGTACCGGCCGTACCGTTTATAACAACAAAGGCAATGCCGTGATGCAGTACGAGCCTTATTTCAGCAATACCCATCTCTGCGACACTACAGAACAGGCCGCCGCACAAGGGGTTACGGCAAAAGTATTTTATGATCCCCTGGGTCGGGTATATCGTTCGCAAATGCCCGATGGCAGTTTTAGCCGTACGGAATGGACCGCCTGGCAGCAGGAAGTATGGGACCAGAATGATACGATACTCGAAAGCTGGTGGTATACCGAGCGCATTGGTGGCGCTTTAGGCGCAGCCGAGCAGCATGCCGCACAAAAAGCCGCCTTGCATGCCAACACACCTACGATTGTCCATACGGATAGCTTGGCTCGTGGCTTTTATACCATACAACAGGATAGTCAAACCACCGATATCAAGAGTTATGAGCTCCTGGATATACAGGGACAAAGAATCAGTATGGTAGATGGACGCGGCTTACAGCCGCTTGCCTATCGCTATAATATGTTGCAGGCGCCTTGCCGCCAAGAAAGTATAGACAGCGGCACCGCCTATACCCTATTGGATGTAGCCGGGCAGCCACTCTATACCTGGGATGCCGAAGACCGTAAAACCCTTATGGTTTATGATGCGCTGCGCCGACCCATTGCCCGTTATATGGCGATGGAAGAAGAGACTAGTCTGGTGGAACGCTGGACCTATGGAGAAGACAGCACGGACGATACCGATCGCAACATGCGCGGACAGCTCCTGAAACATGAGGATGCCTCCGGCATACAGGAAATGATACAATATGATTTTAAAGGTGCTCCTTTGGAAAGTACCCAAACCCTACTGCAAAGCCCAACCCTGACTGAAGTGGACTGGAATACACCCCCTGCACTCAGCACTGAGGTCTTTACCAGCACCATGCAATATGATGCCTTGGGCAGGCCGGTAATCACGACCGACCCGGGTGGGCATGAGCACCATTTTATATATGAGCGCTCCGGTGCTTTATACCAGGTGTACCTAGATGAAGATCCTTATGTGGATGGTATCATTTATGATGCCAAAGGACAAAGACAAGCCATCTGGTATGCAAATGGCACCAAGACCAGCTATACTTATGATGAGTTGACCTTTAGCCTGCGCCGCCTGCTGACCGTAAGGCTAAGTACCAATGAGGTACTGCAAGATCTAAACTATGCCTACGATCCGGTAGGAAACATTACCCGTATCAGCGATGCGGCACAACAAACGCTGTTCTTCAACAACAGCGTCGTAGCACCGGTACAAGAATTTACTTACGATGCATTGTATCGCCTGATTGAAGCTAAAGGCCGGGAGCAGATCGGCAGCAATAGCTTTGGATCCGGTGACAATACCGATGATGCCCCTTGGCAGACCAATCATAAGGGTAATGGAAATGCCGTGCAGAACTACACCCAGCACTATACGTATGATAAAGCGGGTAATATCGAAACATTACAACACATCGCAGACACAAACAGCTATACCCGTTCTTATCAGAATGGTGCGAGCAATAACCGCTTGCTCAGTACAACGATAGGCAGCGATAATTATATGTGTCATTATGATGTACGGGGTAATATGATTGATATGCCGCATCTGGACCATATGCACTGGAACCATCATAATGAGCTGGCGCAGATCGATAGAGCCGGAGATAATACCTGGTACCAATACAGCGGCGGACAAAGAATACGCAAGTACACCCGAAAAGCCACTTTTTCTGAAGAGCGGATTTATTTGGGCAGTTATGAAATCTACCGTAAATTCGACAATAGTTCTTTGAGTATACCCGTAGTACAACGCGAAACCCTGCATATCAGCGATGATAGCGGACGTATCGCCATGCTGGAAAAACGGACTACAGGTACTGCTGCTGAAGATAATGGTACCGAAGCAATCCTGACGCGCTTTGTTTATTCCAATCATCTGCAATCTGCCTCATTAGAGTTAGACGAAAACGCGGCGATCATTTCTTATGAGGAATATCATCCTTACGGAACCAGCTCTTACCAGGCCATGAACGCAAGTATCAAGGCCAGTGCCAAACGCTATCGTTACACCGGCAAGGAAAGGGATGAAGAAAATGGTTTGTACTATCATGGCGCAAGGTATTATATTCCATGGCTAGCACGATGGACGGCAATTGACCCTATGGAAGCGAAATATGCGGGCATGAGTCCTTATAACTATGCTTTTAATAATCCGGTGATGTGGAATGATCCGAGTGGGGCGGATCCGGGGGATGGAGATGAAAAAAAGAACATTAGCTACGGAATGAGCCCAGAGCAGGTAAAGTTCTATGATGGAGAGGCAAGGACAAAGGAAAAATTTCAGTCAAAACTAAATGAGATTGCAAATAGTGGCGCTAATAAGGAATTTAAAAGTTGGGCTGCTAATATTGGCATAGATGGTTTAATGGATTTGAGAGACAAACTGTTCCACAATAAGGTAGATGCTTGGCAAAATAGTGCTATACAACGTGATTGGTATGGACGAGATCCTAATATTCCATCCAAAGCCTATTTGCCCGAAGAAACTAGAACTAAATTCTGGAACGAAGCTATATCGGAGACGATCCCGACCATGAAAGCGGCCTGGGCGGCACAAATGAGTGGAGATACCTCTGGAAATGGATACACCTATTATAAAAACCTCACTGTTAGTAATAAGGATGAGGGTTGGGCTGCAATTTCAGAAGCAGGAGTCAAAATTGGGATAGAGTGGGCTTTACATTTTGGATTTGGTGGTGCAAAAAATCTCGTCCAAACAAAAAACACCATCGAAAAAGGAATAAAATCTGTATATAAGTTTAATGGCTACACTATTGATACCAAAACGGCGCCAATTGAAATTCCTTTAAAAAATGTAACCGTAGATAAACAAATAAAAGCGGCAGGATATACGCAAGTAAAATATAAATGGACAGATAAATATGGTTACACCTATGAAGCAAGATGGCATACTCCAACTCCAAAAGCTCCCGAGAGTACTGTAAATAATTGGGTAGTAACTAGAAGTCTTGCAGGGAACGCTAATGGCTTAAGAAAACAAACTCAAGTACTTATTGGCCAAAACCGCTGGTTTGATTTTAATACTTGGCAAGCAGCAGTAAAAGCGTACCAAGGGGGTAATGCTACATATTTTCAACGTTTACTTTTACAATGGGGGCATTGGTCACCAAAATAATACATTCAAATATTATATTATGAAAAACATTCAATTTGACAATACAATCTTAGGAGAACCTGAAATAAAGTTTACTGTAGATAAGGAAAATTTCATTAATCTTTGGATTGGATCTTTTGATGAATTAATGGAATTAGGAAAGCCTATGGCAAATGGCAAATGGGATAATTTTTTGCTGCACTATCATATGAATGATGGGTTTTATAACGAGCCAAATTGGGTCATTCCGTCAATACAGGATTATTTAAATTCAATCACAAATATCCCAATTCCAGATAATACTGACAATTCAGAAGTAAAAATGGTAAAAGATAAATTGATAGATTTATTTACATCTGCTTTAATGAGCAATTCAGAAATCAAAATTAGTTATTTTTAAAAGAATAGCAGAATACTACTTATTAGAGAATTTAATAATTCTATTAACTAAAAAATTGCACACCTGATGTCGTAAAAGATCTTAACGAAAAAAGTTTAAAAATTATGCACATCTCTTGATGACATTGAAAGAGACAGAATTATTACTGTTTTAAAATTTATCAGAAAAACTACAAATAAAGAAGAAGTAGATGATGAACCCTCAAAGTGAGACAATGGTGATTGAATAGATATTAGAACCCTATTCAAATATTGAGCTAAATGAATTGAAGCAATCTAAATATTTAGATTAAGTTCTTGTCGATTAATAAGAGTAGGTATTTTTACCTACTCTTATTGCTATAAAGAAAGAAATCTAACCAAAGACCAACAATAGTTCTTAAATAGAACTAATGTGCAGACGGACATACCTGCATCTCAGTATATATTAATCTTTACCCCAAAATCATTTTCTTTACCTCAATTTTTCTTTCAAAAAATTTCAGGCTACCAAAACAGACCGCCACACTTTGGCGCAGGTAAGCATTTACTTTGTAGGTACAAAAACACCCTATAAACCCTAAACGCCAAAACCTGCATTCTATGTTATTTACCCAAAATGCGCGGCAATGCCAAGGCAGTTTTTTCCGAAGTACCACCCGGCTGTTACGCGTCTTGTTATGCTACAGCCCATCCCTTCTGCTCCTCTTTCTTTTCGCACTGGTATTGATCGCCCTACCCCAGGGCAGTGATCTCCTGCTCAGTACTTTGGAAAGCAGTCATTGGTATTCCGGAATCATGGTCTTAACGGCTCTTTTATTTTGGAGCTACATGCTTTGGTATTCCGGCCGGATTGTATCCTACTGTAAAGCCGGAATCTACCTTCAATCGTCCCGACTGATGTTTCATCTGCCGCGCATCCTGGGTTTTTATGTGTATGCAATTGTGATCTTAGGTTTTATCTGCAGTAGCGGATCTTACGCTTTGCTATGGATCAAGGAAAATAGTCTGCCGATACTCCTGATTAGTATACCTATTGCTTATAGCGTCCTTCATCGAGCCATCAGAAAGTTCTCTGATCAGTTTCAAAAGCAGTATGGCAGTAAAGGCCTAATCAACCTGTTCCATATTGTATTTATTCTCGATTTTGTATTCATCATCTCAACCGCTTTTTATAAAAACACGCCACTGACTATGACAGGCACGGTTGCAATTATGCAATTATGCTACCTCTTTCTGATTATTAACCGGAAACGGTTGCGTGCTAATTATCTCCCCAAAAAGTGGCAACAGCTTTCACAAAAGTTATTGGATATAATTTTCAGATCGGTGCAACAACCTATACCCCAAACCGAAAACCATACTTTCATCTTGCTACAGGTATTGGCGCTAGTCGCTTCTGCCATTTTCATTGCGGCCATCATACAGCCCTCGGTCGCAGCCGCTTTAGGTAGTATTGCTATACTCATGCTGGCCTTTGGATTTTATACCGGGCTCTGTAACCTTATCGCCGTTTTATCAACCATCTACAAAATCAATATTCTTTTTTTCCTATTGCTTTGTTTTCTGATTGGGGCACAACTCAATGATCCCCACAAGATAAATACAGTGAGCGTCGCCAATCTTGATTACAGTCAAAGACCCAGCTTCAGGCAATACCTGTATCAATGGCTCTCCAGGCACCAGCAGGAGCTAGACTGTGATACGATACAGCAAATACCCATGATTTTTATACACAGCGATGGAGGGGCTTCCCGTTCGGGCTACTGGGTCGCAGCCGTCCTGAACCGAATAGACAGCCTGAGTCATTACAAACTGGATCAAAACCTCTTCGCCCTATCCGGCGCATCCGGAGGAAGTTTGGGCAATGCCACTTTTTTTAGCCTTCTTTATTTACGCAAGTATAGCGCAATTTCCTGTAGTCCGGAACAAGCAAAGCTTTTCCTGGAAACCGATTTTCTGAGTTATCCTTTGGTTAGGATGCTGGGTACCGATGTAGTCAACTACATTTATCCCATATTACCCGATCGCTCTCGCGCTTTGGAGCAGGGCATTGAATACGGCGGTGGTAACAAAAATCCATTCGGCGCTTTCTTTGCAGCACCCATTTCTACAGCATTATCAGCGGACAAGGATCATTATTTATTACCTATCCTCTGCCTGAATACCACACGCATGCAGGATGCCCGACCGGGCATCATCGGCACGGTAAAGCTGGACAGCTTATCGTACGGCCAACGCCTGGATGTATTATCCTTGCTGCCCCCGGGGCAAGATATACGATGGAGCACGGCAGTCGTTTTAGGAGCCCGCTTTCCCTATATCAGTCCGGCCGGAGCTATAAGCGAAATGGGGGCGGGGCAAAATCAGGAGCATTATTTTGTGGATGGTGGTTATTTCGACAATTCGGGGGCAGGCATTATCCATGAAATGATTCTGGAACTGGAAGACCTCTTGGCCAATGATCCTTACTTGCAGCGCAGATATGGTACCCATTTATCAAAAATAAAGTATCAGGTGTTGCATATCAGTAATAGTCCGAAACGTCTGGCAACCTTTACGCCCGTTAATGCCTTACTGAATGATCTGGCGGCACCCTTAATTACGCTTATTGGTTCTTACAGTGCACAGACTTCGGCAAACGACTACCGCTTAAAAGCGTATATAGAACAGATAGAAAAGCAAAAGCATGGTGGCAATGCATCCGTATGCCCCGCTTATTTTGAGCTGAACCTTTATAGCCGCGACACCATCAGCCAAAACGAATATTATCCTATGAACTGGGTCATCTCTACCTCAAGCCTGAAGCGCATGCAACAGAGATTACAGCAACATCCCGGAATTCCGCTTTTTGCCGCGTACCTGGATAGCCTGATTCCTGCAACTAACAAATCAAATTTTATTCATAAACCCTTAAATCCTTATCTATATGGCCTTACAAATCTTTCATCCCAGACAAGCTTCTCCGGCTTACCTGATACCGGAGCACAGCCCCGTGATTAGTCCCGAACATGTGTACCAGCGCATTGCCCGCAGCAAGCAACTGAGCGGCATCGAGCTCCGTATCCGCTCAGTTTATGTCAAAGACAACAGAACCCTTCGGTTCTGGCCTTTTCCGGGATTGGCAAACCTATACCTCTTATTGTTTGTGGTAAGCGATATGCCCAACCAATCTATAAAACCGGTACAGATTATTACCTTTCCCGGTGTAGGCGATCAAGAAAGCCTGCCGACAGCAGAAACGATATTTTATTATGTGGATGATTCGGGTAAAGAAACACCCGGACAATTACACCTGGTTGCTTCCGTGATTAAAAGTAAAAAAGGCTTGCGGAACGCAGGCGCTATTATGGAAAGCCTGCAACAAGATGAAGCCTACAATAGTCTCTTACAACAATTGACCGGCATGGCCAGAAATGCGCTTACCGCCGGTGCCGTGATCGAAAGCATTAAAAACCTGAGTAATGTAGTAGGCCGTTACCTGGGTAAGGTAGAAGACCGCCCCCTGGCTACAATTATGAAAAGCTTCACCGCTTTATCGGGCGATTGGGATCTTGCCGGAACGCGAACGATCAGTATTCCCACGCGTAATGTCGATTTCCATTTCGATCTTACCGTGGCTAGAAAGGAAGATGCAGTCGCTTAGAATTAGTTTACTTATGTAAAATGCAGCGCTTAAAAGCGCTGCATTTTACATAAGTACTAAATCAGGAATTTATTTTTGCGGCCTGTATATGCATCCAGTCATAATTTCGGGATCGGCCCAGACTTACCCAACCCTCCGCCTCCCAGCAACGCCACCAGGCTTCATATTCTGGTCTGGCAAATGCCGCTTTACTCCTATCCCATTTCAACTGGTTATGCATGGGGTCAAAATCAAGTGCAATGCCCCAGGAATGTGTACTCAGGGTGCCCCCATTTCTTATTTTGCGGTAACTGAAACAACCTCCGTAATGATCCAGTCTTAATTCTTGAATAGTTTCTAAACCATAGTGCTTCAGCACCGCCTCCAGTACCCGAATAATGCTATCTTTTACTTTTTGATGTGCCGTGATCTGTGTTACTTCCTGTTCCAGATTCCAGGCGAGCTTTAAAGGATAAGGTACGGCAAAGGTTCTCAGGTTCGGATTGCCAACCGGGCTGGCTGTGCCGTAGAAATGCGTTAGGGCTTCCTGCGTTTGCAAAGGCCAATGATTGGGATTACTTAAGACAATATCCTCTGCACGCCAAGGGTTTTCAATACTCCCATAGAGCAACAAATGCCGTAAACGGCCATAAGCAGCTTGCGTATCGGGCCCCCAGTAACCATCAATCAGCCCCGGATCAATTCCTTCCCGTTTACAATACAATTGGATGCAGGCCACAATTTTCCGGCTGGTAATCCAGTCTGCAGGAATATCTTTAAGCTGTACCAATCCTGCTTTCGTTTGCTTTCCGGCAATACCGTCTATGGACCCAACAGGTATTTTGTTTTCTATTAAAAACCGCTGTGCGATCTTAATCATTTCTGTAGTCAATTTCATCTTTTATTTATGTTTGTAATGGGCAGCGCTACTAGAGATCTACCCATATGTTTTCGTATATATCCTTATAATCATCTACATCAATCACTTCAAAACCTACACGCTCCAGAAAGAATCGTTTACCTAAATCAATTTCATTATTATTACGTTTGTTGATATACCAGCCTTTGTGTTTCAGCTTTACATATTTTTTAAAATACTTCATGCGTTCGATTAACAACCATCGGAAAAAAGTCTCATTCTCCTCAAGTCCTAATCCAAAAATGAAAAGCGATTTATTGAAAACAATCTGCAACCAGGTTTTTACACCCTTCCAGTTATATAGATTTCTATCGGAGAAAATTTCATCTCCCTGTCCTTTATAGAGCAATCCCCGCGCCCTTTGTACGCTGCCCATATAATGACTCAGCCCCAACCGGATACTTCTGTGATAATTAATCATACCATTGATATACCAGATACCGAAACCATCGGTAGGCAGTACCAGTTGCTCCGTTCCATGATAGGTAGACCAGGGATAGAAATCGGTGAACCCTTCTTGCTCGGTTCTTAATAAAGTGCCCTCAACGGTCTTAACAAATGTTTCCTCAAAATTGGTCGTTAGCAGCGGTGCATTAATGGATTTTATTTTGTTGGTGATTAGTTGATGATGGTCTAAAGGTTCCCAATGCCGCATCAGATCGGCTACTTCTTTTTGCAAATAGATATCCTGTACTTTCTCCAACTCCAGGATATCATAAAACTCCGTTAGCGAAATGCCGTTAGGCCGCCTGGTGAGGGTTTGTAAAGACACCTTGTCCCAGAGTTGAATCAACAAGTCATCCCAGGACAAGGCATTGGGATTATTGGGATAGCGATTGATCCCATTGCCGATAATGAAGGCAATGTCCCGCTCGTTTTTACGGATGATCTGTTTAATTTCTGTGGGCGTCATTTTGATGATTAAAGGCGTTATGTGTTCTTACAAAGTAACCGTTTGCCTACGCCAAGGCATGTCCGCCAATGAGTTAATGTTAAAAATAATCATCATTTTATAAAGAATTATCGGGCACGAATCAATTATTCTTATATTTGTGCCCTGATGAAATACAGTACATTCTTTTTTGCACTATATCTGCTGGTACTCTCCCTTGTACCCTGCAGTGACATGTACAATGAATGCAACCGTAAAGTGGAAACAAAAGCAGCGATCAGCATAGCAGAAACCCACGACCACAATAATGATCAGGAAGATATCTGTAGCCCTTTTTGTGTCTGCAGTTGTTGCAGTATCGGCATTGTTTCCCATCATTTTACCCCTCCCGTCATCAGAATAACACATCCTTTTTTCGCACCGGCACCCAAAATTTCGGTTCGGAATAGTTTCTTTATTTCCAATTTCTACGGAAATATATGGCAACCGCCTAAGCTATTGGCTTAGTCTTTACCCTTAACCCGATTGATTTCCTGCACGTGCAATGATGTTTCATCATTGTTTACAGATCATGCATTTACGCTAATGTTATAGATCTTCCATAAATGTATGGTCAATTCCGACCTGCAGCAATCGGCATATTCATTTCCAGTCATCACCTTAATCATAAAGAACGTGTTAGACAACATCATCAAATTCTCTATAAAGAATAAACTCATTATTGGTTTAATGACTTTATTACTCATCATATGGGGTTGCTGGAGCGCTACAAAACTCCCGATAGATGCGCAACCCGACATTACTAACAATCAAGTACAGATCATCACGCTGTGTCCTACACTTGCAGGACAGGAAGTAGAACAATTAGTGACGTTTCCTATCGAGCAGAATATTGTAAACGTGCCTAAGGTCGAGGAGATCCGAAGCATTTCCCGCTTTGGACTCTCGGTTATTACTGTCGTCTTTCAGGACGAGGTCGATATTTATTTTGCCCGGCAACTGATCAATGAACGCTTAAAAGAAGTAAACGATAAAATTCCCAAAGGTATCGGCACACCGGAACTCGCGCCCGTCAGCACCGGCTTGGGAGAAGTATACCAATACATCTTACATCCGAAAAAAGGAAGTGAGCAGAAATATTCGGCTATGGACCTGCGCACCATGCAAGACTGGATCGTATCCAGGCAGCTATACGGCACACCCGGTATTGCTGAGATCAATAGTTTCGGAGGACGTTTAAAGCAATACGAGGTCGCGGTCAATCCTGATCGCTTAAAAGCTATGGAAGTGAGCATCCCCGATATATTCAATGCTTTGGAAAAGAACAACCAGAATACGGGAGGGGCTTATATCGACAAAAAGCCAAATGCCTATTTTATCAGAGGGATCGGTTTGGTCACCTCCTTGGAAGATGTAGGCAATATTGTCGTCAAAAGCCAGGCATCCGGCATCCCGATATTTATTAAAGATGTAGCCGAAGTACGTTTCGGAAGTGCCGTACGTTATGGTGCCATGACCTATAACGGACAGGTAGATGCCGTGGGCGGTGTGGTCATGATGCTGAAAGGGGAAAACAGCAATGAGGTCGTAAAGCGCATCAAAGAAAAGATTCCCACCATTCAAAAATCCCTGCCGGAAGATGTGATCATCGAAGCCTATCTGGATCGTACCGATTTAGTGGGTCGCGCCATGAGCACGGTAGAAAAAAACCTGATCGAAGGTGCGCTGATCGTGATTTTTGTCCTGGTTTTATTCCTTGGTAATTTCCGCGCCGGGCTTATTGTTGCTTCTGCCATCCCCTTATCCCTGCTCTTCGCTCTGGGCATGATGCATGTATTTGGCGTAAGTGCCAACCTGATGAGTTTGGGAGCCATTGACTTCGGCTTGATCGTAGACGGATCGGTGATTGTGGTCGAGGCTACGATGCACCATTTAGGTTTGCGAAAATCCATTACACGCCTCAGCCAACAGGAAATGGACGATGAAGTCTTTACTTCTGCCGCTAAAATTCGTACCAGTGCTGCTTTTGGAGAAATCATTATCCTGATTGTTTATATTCCGATACTTACCTTAACCGGCATCGAAGGGAAAATGTTTGGCCCTATGGCCAAGACGGTAGGCTTTGCAATCCTTGGTGCATTGATTCTTTCTTTTACCTACATCCCCATGATGTGTGCGTTATGCCTACCCAAAAAGCTAAGCGATAAAAAGAATTTTTCAGACCGGATGATGGATTTTCTGCAAAAGATATACCAACCCTTACTGGAAAAAGCCATCCGCATAAAACTCCTTTTAGTCGGTATTGCTGTTGCCGTTTTTGCATTCAGCATCTTCCTGTTTACCCGCATGGGTGGCGAGTTCCTGCCGACTTTGGGCGAAGGTGATTTTGCCTATCACTGTATCTTACCTCAAGGTACTTCGTTAAGTCAAAGCCTGGAAACCTCTATGCAGGCTTCCCGGATTATCAAACAATTTGATGAGGTCAAAATGGTAGTGGGCAAAACCGGCACGGCAGAGGTACCCACCGATCCAATGCCACCGGAAGCCACCGATCTGATCGTAATTTTAAAACCACAGAAAGATTGGAAAAAGAAAAAATCTTATGATGAACTCGCGGAGGAGATCAGCGAACAGCTGGCTGTGATTCCAGGTGTCTTTTTTGAAAAGAACCAACCTATCCAGATGCGTTTTAATGAGCTAATGACGGGGATCAGGCAAGATGTGGCGGTAAAAATATTCGGGGAGAACCTGGATTCTTTACTGAACTATGCCAATAAGGTAAACCAGGTGATTCAGACGGTGCCCGGGGCCACGGCGCCTCAGGTAGAGCGTATTGCCGGTTTGCCCCAAATCAATATTGAATATGACCGCACCCGTATTGCCAATTACGGACTTAGTGTTGAAGACATCAACAGTATTGTCAGCACCGCATTTGCCGGAAAAGCAGCCGGGGTGGTGTATGAGAATGAACGCCGGTTTGACCTGGTTGTGCGCCTAGACAGTACACACAGAAGTTCTATTGATGATGTGCGCAATCTCTTTATCCCGATGAAAGATGGCAACCAGATTCCCTTATCTCAAATCGCCACCATCGATTATAAACTGGGCCCGGCACAGATTAGCCGGGAAAACGGTAAACGCCGGATTGTGATTGGTTTTAATGTACAAGGCCGTGACGTAGCCAGTGTGGTGAAAGATATTCAGGCAAAACTAGGGCAGCAAATTCATTTACCTTCCGGCTATTACTTTACTTATGGCGGGCAGTTCGAAAACCTGGAAAAGGCTTCCGGCCGCCTGATGATCGCCGTACCCATATCGTTACTCCTCATTTTTGTATTGTTGTATTTTACATTCCGCTCCTTCAAAGAAGCGACACTGGTTTTTGCGGCCATTCCCATGAGCGCGATCGGTGGCGTGTTTGCCTTAGGTTTAAGAGGTATGCCCTTTAGCATCTCTGCCGGTGTTGGTTTTATTGCACTCTTCGGCATTGCGGTGCTAAACGGTATTGTATTGATCACGACCTTCAACCGTTTGGCCAAAGAGGGTTGGGATGATATTACATCCAGAGTGATAGAAGGAACCAAAACCAGGCTCCGGCCGGTACTGATGACAGCTACAGTAGCCAGCCTAGGTTTTTTACCGATGGCCATCAGCTCCAGTGCCGGTGCCGAAGTACAGAAGCCTTTAGCAACCGTGGTTATCGGCGGACTGATCAGTGCCACGCTACTCACTTTATTTATTCTTCCTTTATTGTATATGATGTTTAATCGTCCAATCCGCATCAATCCGATGCGTAAAAAAATAAGCCAGGGTATAACGACGCTGCTTCTACTACTATTCATCGTATCCGGAGGTGCGGCTAGTGCCCAAAACAATACCCTGAGTATAGAAGCGGTAGAAAGCATTGCCCTTCGCAACAACTTAACCATTAAAGCCCGGACCCTGGATATACAATCGACCCAAAGCCTAAAAGCCGCAGCCTTCGAATTGCCAAAGCTGGAATTGGGCACACAATTGGGACAGTATAACAGCCGTGCATTTGACAATTCATTCCAGATTGCCCAGAGCATTCCTTTCCCAAGTCTATTCACCGCCAAAAGAAACCTGACGGAAGCGCAAGTCAAAGGCAAGGAATGGCAAAAAGAGCTATCGGTCAATGAACTGAAAAGCCAGGTACGCAGTTATTATTATCAATTGCAATATTTACAACACAATGCTCAACAACTGCAGTATCTCGACAGCCTGTATCTTGACTTTAGCCGCATTGCTACGCTCCGTTATAACACGGGGGATACTAAAAAGATAGACATTAGTACGGCCGAGACCAAAAGAGGGGAAATTCATCTGCTATTCCAGCAGAATGAAACCTATATTCACAATGCTTACACAACGCTTAAGAACCTGATGCAGACCGAAGAGGACTTCACCATCATCAACCCGGGAAGCTATACCCCTTTATCGGTCAATAGCCTTTCGGACAGTGCGCTGATGGCCAATCATCCTGCGGTAAAAGCCTGGCAACAGGAAGCCGCTATCGCGGAGCAAAGCAAGAAAGTAGAACGTGCCGGTGCCCTCCCCGATTTTTCGGTAGGATACAGTAACCAATCGCTTATCGGTTTTCAGACGACCAATAACCAGGAGCAGCATTTCAACGGAGGAGACCGTTTTCATTTTGTGAATGTGGGTATAAGCATTCCGCTCACTTATGGTGCAACGAAGGCACGGGTTCAGGCTTTGGAATATCAGAAGCAAAGTGCCGCAACCGCTGCAGCCATGCAGCAAAAACAATTACTTGCAAACCTCCGCAATCTATTGCAACAATACGGACAACAGGTACAGCGCTATAACTACTACCAGGAGCAGGCTTTACCCAATGCTGAAGCTATTATAAAAGCCGCACAGCTCGGATATAAAACGGGAGACATTTCTTATGTGGAATACCTGTACGCGCTGGGCACGGCAACGGAGGTCACGTTAAAATACTTACAATCCATACAACAAATCAATCAGTCGGTTATAGAGATTAAAGCACTCATGAATGATTAATAATAAAAAACACGAAGCAATGAACAATCCATCAAAATATCGATTATATAAATTCCGTTTCGGATATGCGCTACTTCTGGGCAGTATCTTTATGAGTGCCTGTACAAACCATAAAGCGGATGACGGGCACCAACATGAGCAAAATAGCAAAACAGCAAAACCGGCTGAAGCGTCCCATGAAGAAGCCGCTCCGACCATTGCAACACTTACTGCAGCACAGATAAAATCTGTAGGCATCACTTATGGCACCGTGGAGCAAAAAGAGTTGACCGCAACGATCAAAGCTAACGGTAATCTGAAAGTACCGAACAATAACAAGGCTAATGCGACATCTCTTTACGGGGGCGTCATCCGCGCCATTAATGTACAAATCGGAAGTTATGTGCGTAAAGGGCAGGTCATCGCCACTATTGCGAACCCTCAGTTTATACAATTGCAGGAAGAATACCTGACCATCGGCAGTAAGATCACATTTGCCGCACAGGAGTTGACCCGTCAGCAGGAGCTGCATGAAGGAAATGCAGGTGCAAAAAAGAACCTGCAGAACGCAGATGCAGAATTAAAAGCCTTGCGTACGCGAAAAGCATCGCTGCAGCAACAAATACAGCTTATGGGTATTAACCCCGCCAGTATCAGCAATAGCAATCTTAAATCGGCATTGGTCGTAACCAGTCCGATCGATGGTACGATAAGCGATGTATTTGCAAAAATAGGCAGCTATGTAGATGTCTCTTCTCCGGTAGCAGAAATTGTTGACAACAGCCAGCTGCATTTAGATTTGAATGTTTTTGAAAAGGATCTTCCCCTGATCAAGGTCGGACAGATCATTCACTTTACGCTAACCAATAACCCGACGAAAGAATATGATGCCACGGTATTCAGCATTGGTACCGCTTTTGAGAACGATAGTAAAACCATCCCTATCCACTGCAAGGTGCAGGGCAATAAAAACGGGCTGATTGATGGCATGAATATTACGGGCATTGTAAGCCTGAATAATGCGACCGGCCCTGCGGTACCCGATGCTGCGCTCGTCAGCGCAGACGGCAAGGATTATATTTTTGTGATTACGGATAAAGCCGCAGAGGCACATAGTGAAGCCGAAGCAACAGAACATAAACATGAAGAGGGCGTGCAGCATGACCATGAGCAGGAAACTGCAGGGAATGTGAATTTTGAAAAAATAGAAATTGTGAAAGGCGTATCCAATATGGGCTATACAGCGATTACTTTTATCAACGATATTCCACCCAATGCTAAAATCGTGACCAAAGGTGCTTTTTTTATCAATGCTAAATTAAGCAATACCGGCGAACACGCGCACTAAGGCGGTTTGCTCCGTATTCAGAAAACCCTTTCAGGTCAAGGCCTGAAAGGGTTTTTTATAGGCTATATTTAAGGTAATAACAACGAAATGCATCCGCCGAGCAAGAGCAGGGCGAGGATTTGCTTATTTGACAATCAGCCCTAATACATCCCAATATTTTTGAGGCAAATACAAGGCTCCTGTCTCGGGATCAATACTGAATACACTGTCCTTATCTTTATCCTCAATCAGACGGATACTGTGTCTGTATTTATCAAACCGAAAAGATTTTCTTGTTTCGAAAATAATCTTTGTAATGGTCTCGCTTTCCTTTAAGACAAACTGATTCATGCCATTTTCCGCTTTCTGATCTGTAAAAAACGGATATACGATTTTTGGCGTGCCGGCATCGCGGCTCATCGCTACCATACCTACACTGGGTGGTGCTGCATGATCAACATCAAATGTCGATAAGGTTGTTTTCATAATAGCAGAGGCTTTGGCCGCCAGGTCTTCTGGCTCGGCATTTTTTAATTCAAATTTTTTGACCAATACTAAACGGCTATTGTAGACACTATGGGTATTGCCGGTACTGAAGACGAGAGTATAAAAATCAGATTTCTCCCAATTACCAGGCGCCAATTTTATGATTTCTACTTTTACGAGCTCGGTATCATCTTCCTCTTTTTTTACAGCATATAGGGGTATATACTTTTCAAAAACGCCTTTCAGCAAGGGTTTCATCGATTCGTTATTTTCCAACACCGCAAATCCTGTACTTCTCGCATCCGGCATCAAAATAGGTTTTGGTGGCATCAGGAACCCATTTTTATCTTTGACCGGCTTTTCAGGTGCCGGGAGTGGCGGCGTATATTTGGCTATGATATATTTTCCTTCATTGCTAAAGTCATAATAACTATCCTTCACTGGAATCACTTTATCGCTTTCTTCACTACGCAGGTATTTCTTGCCTTTATCGGTAATAAAGGTATAGCCTGTTTTTTGTATGTACACCGCATTGGGATCAATACTTTCAAATACCTGTTTGGTACCGGTAGACAGATTAAAGATGATATCTTTGATCTTGTCATCAAAATTATACAAGGCGAGCTCATTTCTTTCGGGAAAGGATTCCTCAAAAGCGTGCACCGGTTTGATAGCCTCGTTACCAAGCGTATCGGTGATCCCATATTTACCCTTTACATTAAAGATATGGTATTGACTCTGTGCCTGCGCTACCGATACTCCGATCATCAATAGCACCATGATCATTATTTTTTTCATATTCCGATTATTCCGTTCCGTACTGCAATGATACTTATTTTTCACCTTAGCTGGATGAATCTATATTTATGTGCTGAAATAACAAAACAGGGTGCCACACTGTTTACAGGAGTTCAACATAACCCTCAGTGCCGTTTAGCCGAATGCGCTGCCCGTCTTTGATCAACCGGGTCGCATTTTCTACGCCTACAACTGCCGGCAGGCCGTACTCCCTTGCAATCACGGCGCCATGGGTCATTAAGCCACCCACTTCTGTGACCAGACCGGTAACCGATACAAATAATGCGGTCCAGCCGGGGTCGGTAAAGCGGGTCACTAAGATATCACCTGCTTCCAGAACAGCGTCTTCCATGTGGAGCAGAATGCGTGCACACCCCTCTACGATACCGGAAGAAACAGCCAGACCTGCCATTGCCCCTGCCGGTACATGTTCCGTATTATACGCACCGGTAATGATCTCGCCATCAGAAGTCATTACCCTTGGCAGATTTCTTTTTTGGTCTCTGTTGTAGGCCTCTTTTCGTTCGTGGATGAGGGTTTGATCTTGCTTATGGCTGAGGACAGCTTCGGCTAGCTCCTCAAAAGTAAGGTAGTAAATATCTTCCGGAGCTTGAATAATCTTTGCGGCTACGAGTTGTTCGGCTTCTTGTAGCATCGCTTGCTTGTAGATAAAAAAACGATTGATCATACCGTATTTCGGGTACTCCCGATAACCGATAAAATTCCGAAGCAAGCCGATCATTCGCTTGGTCTCTGCTGCTTTTTCTGCTCCATCGGGCAGCCGTACTAGTGCATCCAATAGCATCTGCTCTTTTTGAAAGGCTTCCTGTTGCCCTTTTGCAAATTTCTGTTGGCCGGCATTTGGCGTATGATTTTTGATATGGCCGAGTAGTATGGGCAGCAACAAACTCGGCTGTTCCCGCCAACGGTTTTTTGTAATATCAATTTCTCCGGCGCAGCGCATTCCGTATTGATTGAGAAAATGATCTATAGCATCATAGACTTCTTTTCCACCCTTAAATAGAAGCAAGCGCTCCAAAAAAGGATCTGTTGTTACCTCTTGTAAATAGGTAATGATAGCCGGATAAGGACGAATCACATCTGCAAGCGCCAGTAATGCCAGCCCCATTTCCGAAGTAATATTATTAGGTACTGATTGCGAAAGAACGTCTGCTGCATTCTTTTCACCCAACCATTCATACATTTTTTCATTGATCCATGAAGATGCATACAGCGCAACTTTAATGACTGCCCAGCTTTGCGGATTGAACAATAGGCTCTTTAATTCCAGAATATCTTCCCGGATAAATGCAAATAAGGCGGCTCCGGATTTCGCGCGGATATTTTGTCTTAACGTGGCTATTGAGTTTTGATTCTGTTGTATCAAATCAGTCACAATTCCCGGATTGTTTTCGAAAGGGGCGAGATCGCTCCAGGACATTGTCTTATCAATATAGCCTGCCGGCTGCGTGGTCGCTTCCGGTGATGGTTTAATAAACCCTTTTCTTGATGCAATCTTCTTGAGCGCATCTTTTATAAGCAAATCGGATTGCCCAAAGGTCTCTATCAACTGCGCGCGCCGCACCGGTGACGCCAATTGAGCGGTGACATCAACAAACAATCTGCTGCCCGCTACAAGCATGGAGGCAGGGGTCGTCAACCGGAAAAAAGACAATCCCAGTGGTTTCAGGGCATCGGTCATCATTTGATTATGTCCAACCGATACATATACCCGGTTTTCATCGTCGGGCGCTTTGGGAATGGGGTATAAAGTAGTAATGGGGCGGCTTTGCACAATATAAAATGTATCCTCTTCCAAACACCATTCAATATCCTGAGGACCGTCGAAATGTGCTTCGATTATTCTTCCGAGCACTTCCAATGCCAGAAGCTGATCCTCCCTTAGCACCTGTTTTTGCTGTTGTTCGGTTGCAAGCTCCTGCACGGTTGTCCCCCCTTCTCTTAAAGAGTATATCCCCGATTTTTTAAGAGCAATCTGCTGTTCGATAAGCTTGCCTTTATACAGTTTGTACTGGTCAACATTGACGAGCCCGGAGACCATGGCTTCTCCCAATCCAAAGCCGGCATCAATCGTGCATACCTTCCGGTTGCCTGTAAGCGGATCAGCAGTAAACATAATGCCTGCGGCATCCGGAAAAACCATTTCCTGAACGATAACAGATAACTGCACTTTACGATGATCCCATCCATTGTGTACGCGGTACAGGATGGCTCTTTCTGTAAACAGGGAGGCCCAGCACTTTCGGATATGTTGCCCTATTGCTTCCTTTCCGATAATGTTTAAATAGGTATCCTGCTGACCGGCAAAAGAGGCAGTGGGCAAATCCTCCGCTGTGGCACTGGAGCGTATAGCGTAGGCTTTTTCTATGCCCGATTCAGAGAGGCCGCGGAAGATGGCTTCTTGTATATCCTGGGGGATGCCAGTCTCTTCAATGAGCTTGCGCAGCGCAGCGCTTAATACCCGGATCTGATTGGTGTCATGCCTTTTGAGTGAGGATAATGAGTCCAGCAATTCGTTAATTGCCGGATTTAGCACTATGATCTTTCGAAAGGCATCCGTTGTGATACAGAATCCATCCGGTACCAGAATGCCTTTAATCCGGCTGAGTTCTCCGAGGTTTGCTCCTTTACCGCCTACGCTCGCAAGCATTGTTTTATTGAGTGCCCGAAAACCGATTACATAAGTATCCATACTTTCCCCCCTTTATAGTGTTTTTGGATGTGTTAATCAATGCAATAAAATGCCCTTTTCAGCACGATACAAACCAAAAATATTGGTTCTTTCGGATCAAAACACCGTTTTTAAACTATATTTTTTTGTGCATAATAATGAGTTGTGCTGGGGCGTTATCCATAGATAAGGGGTTTCTTTGGAGCGGATTTACACACGGGGGTCTATGGCCTTTTTTCCGACATTTACGGCAGGGAGCGGTCATCATGATGCCGGGCGCGCGAAACATAGAGCTCAAAGAAAGCTAGTCCCAATATCAGGATCATTTCCAATAGAAAATACATGAATCCTAAAACAGTCAGCCGCGCATCATAATAAAGGACAAGCCCTAATGTTACACAAACATAAAGCAGGTTAGCGATACTGATCACTTGAAGAAAGGGCCGCCAATTGTTTTTCACGAAGAAGAAGCAGGTTATCCCATAAATACAAAAAGCAAGTGCTATTAGGGAAAGCATCGTTAGTGTTGCTTGAGGCATTCCAAAATGTGCTTCAAAAGGCCGCAAAATCACAAATAAAAGGAATGCAGTTAATAGGGCTCCCAAACCGTCCATAAGGAAAAGCCTTTTTATATTCAATGTACTTTTGCGAAATATCTGCGGTGCCTTTTTATTCATTTTAAGATCCTTTTGGTAATAATTTTTCAAATGCTTTTCGGGCACTTCCTCTAAAATAGACCTCCCCACAGTAGGTGTAGCCTAGTTTTTCAAAAATATTCAGCATGGCTGTGTTATCATAATTGGTATCTGCCTTCACACTAAAAATGTTATGGTCGCGGGCGAATGCTTCAATACCCGTTATCATCTTTTTAGCCAGGCCTTTGCCCAGATAGTTTTCCGAAATCGCTACCCGGTGAAAAACCACAAAATCCTCGTTTGACAACCAATGGCCTTTTATGTTTGCATACTCCGGCTCGTCATTGATCAACACCGCGCTGTAACCAATAATTACGGCACCGTCGGTCAACACAAATCCGTGTCCTGATGCGATATCTTCTGTTATAATCTCCGGATTGGGATAACCGTCTTGCCATTGATTACTACCATCCTCTTTTCTACGTATGATTGCCTGCTCCAGGATAGCCCATATTTGAGGAACTTCAGACATGCTTGCTTTTCTAAAAGAATAATTCATGTTACAAATTTATCGCATTAGGTGCAATTAAGCGCAGCTGTTTACCATAACGGGATGTCGTTTCGTTGGCTGGATAGGCTACTGTTTAAACGTAAAAACCGGGCAGTATAGCCCGATACGATAAATTTTAAAAACCTATTGCTGAAATATTAATTTCAATAGTAATGTTATGGTGTGGTCTGTTATCTTTTGATTAACGAACAAGGCGGATTGCGTCTAAGTGTTATTAATATTTTTTAAAGGGCTGGTTAGTTATATATATTTGCAGTTTAACGAAAAGCTAACGTTATATTACTGAGTCCATTATGTTACAATATCAATTTATAAAATCCATTATTTTATTTTTCCTTTTAAGCTTCTTTTCCGGAAATGTATCTGCGCAAACAACGCTCGATACTAATGCGATTAAAACAAACATTAAATCTATTACGGATAGTATCACCATCAATCCTGTTTTTGCCAAAGACCTTGCCAACCGCACTTTAAAAGCCTCCCAACAGATCAATTATCCCTGGGGTATTTTTATGAATACGCTGGCATTAGGATCGATAGCCTATAACGATGGCGAACGGGAACAGGCAATCAAACTGCATGAAGCGGCACTGGTCTATGGACGTGCACATGGTTTCAGGCACAAAGAAGCAATCGTACTGAGCAATCTGGCAAAGGATTATGGCGGTTCGGGCAATACCAAAAAAGCAATTAACCTCTACCATGAAGCGATAAAAGTAGCACAGGAAATAAATGACACTTTGCAGGTCGGGATATCGCTGCAGGGTCTGGGCCAGACTTACAGTGCGATCGGTTATTCCGAAGAAACCATTAAATACTGCAGCCAGGCTGCTGAAATATTTATAAAAAAGAAAAAATACAATTCATTAAGATTTTCCTATAATCATATTGCCGCCGCTTATATGCAACGCTCCAGGTATGATAGCGCCTATCATTATATCTGGCTATCGAAGCGGGCCTATGATGCAACCGGAGTAGGAGTACCCCAGTTAGACTTTTATATGAATATGGCTATATGTTGTGATTCATTAAACATGAAGGACTCTGCGGCTTATTATTTTGAAAAAACGATGATCGTTGCCCGGGAGGTGAATGATGAAATTGCGCTGCAACCCGCCTTATCTTATCTGGCGGCAAAAGAGGAAGCAGCCGGCCATTCTACAAAAGCTATTAAATACTATAAAGAAGCATTACAACTTACCGAGAAATACAATAACCTAGAAGGCAGCATCAGTATAACCGGTAGTCTTTCCGAATTATATGCCAAAACCGGTGATTTCCGGAATGCGTATAATTATGCCGTAAAAGAGGCTGCATTCCGGGAGGAGTATATTAACCAGGAAAAAATAAATGCTGTTACCGCATTAAATGCAAAGTTTGAAAAACAGCAATTACAAAATGAGTTCGATAAGAAGACAGCGGCTACGACCTTGACCAATGAAAAGAAAATAGCTAAAAGAAATATGCTGCTGTACGGTTTTGTTGCACTGGCACTGCTCTTAGGAGTAGTCATTATTTTCGTGGTTAAATCTTTCAGACAGAAAGCAATCATAACGGCCAATAAGAATGAACAACTGAAGCAACGATTATTGCTTACACAGATGAACCCGCATTTCATCTTTAATTCGGTAGACAACATCCAAAGCCTGATCTACAGCAATAAAGACGAAGAGGCAATCAATTACTTAACTAAGTTTTCCAAACTCACGAGACAGATCCTGGAAAACTCAAGGGAGAACTATATCAGCTTGGATGAAGAGTTGAATATGCTGGATAACTACATGAATATTCAAAAGCTGTTGCATAATAATAATTTTACGCATACGGTAAGCATAGACGACGGAATAGATCCGGAAAACATTTTACTGCCGCCGATGCTTACCCAGCCTTTTATTGAAAATGCCATCAGGCACGGTTTAAAAAACAAAAAGGAAGGAGGAATGATTCATGTTCGTTTTTACCGGATAGAAGAGCAGTTGTTTTTCGAAGTAACCGATAACGGAACAGGGCTTGTCGCAAAAGAAACAGAAGACGGGCAACGCTCCTTATCAACGCAAATTACCAAAGAAAGGCTGGAGAGTATTTCGTCTAAAAAGAAGATCATTATACAGACCTTGAATATCACCGGCGAGCATGATACCGTACAAGGTGTAAAGACCTTTTTTGAAATCCCATACGTTTATAATAACTAAGAATATGCTTAGAGCAATCATAATAGATGATATGAATAATATCCGCCAGAAAAACATGGCGATAATAAAACAGTATTGCCCCGATGTCGCCATTATTGCGGAAGCAGATAGTGTCGCATCCGGAGTTGCTGCTATCAAAAAATATTTGCCTGACCTGGTTTTCCTGGATGTTGAAATGGATGACGGTACAGGGTTCGATCTGTTGCAACAACTAAAGCCCATTAATTTTAAAGTAATATTCATTACCGCCTTTCAGGAGTTTGCCATCAAAGCTTTTCGTTTCAGCGCTATTGATTTCTTATTGAAACCCATAGATCCTTCAGACCTTATTGAGGCTGTAAAAAAAGCGCAGGAAACCTTAAGTAAAGAAATGCTGGAACTGCAATTCAGTACGCTGTTTTCAAATATTGAACGCCCGAGAAACCTGCAGAAGATCATTTTAAAAACAGCGGAAAAAGTTTATTCTATCCATGTGCAGGATATTATCCGTTGCGAGTCCGAAAAAAATTATACTACTTTTTATATGCTGAACGGTCAGAAACTACTTGTTTCCGCTACCCTGAAAGAGTACGAAACCATGCTACTCCCTATGGGCTTTTTCCGTACACACCAGTCGCATCTCATTAATATGCTTTATTTTGATCATTATGTAAAAACAGATTCAGGAAGCATCATTATGAAAGATAAAACGGCTATACCCCTGTCTGTTAGAAAGAAGGAAGAGTTTCTTAGCTCCCTCAACTCTCTATAGCATTACGTATATCCTTCTGGCAGCGACGAATTTTCAAAAAGTACCGACGAATTTTCATTTGCTTGAGATAGTATAACCAAGCATGCTATTTTGCGTATGCAAATTATTTCAAACCAAATTTAAATTAACATGATTTCAAGATTGACAATGATCATAGCCGGTATTCTTTCCATCATCTCTGCCTGGCTGCCATGGGTTACCTTATTAGGTGTTTCACACAATGGTTTTATGGGAGACCTCGGCGGAAACCCCGGGATATTTTTTATAGTGTTAGGTATTCTCATTTTGGGTATGGGGGCCATTAATAAAAAATGGAGCGCCATTGTGGCTATTCTCATCTCCTTGTTCGTTTGTATGCTCGGTTTAAAGTATTATAACGACTCTACTACAGGAGATGCCCTAACGGTTGGCGCATCTGTAGGCAATGGTGTATACTGCATGATTTTCGCAGGGCTCATCGGTATTGTAGGAGGCATTATGCGCTTTTTTGTAAAGAAAAAAGTTGTCGCTGCATAGTTTATTTTGCCTGTTCAAAATACAGTACAGATACTACATAAAACATAATTAATAAACCATTATTTCTGATCAAGAATATGAAAAAATTAATCTACGTATCGGCTATTCTTATGTCGATGTCAGCACTTATTTCATGTGGAGGAAACGAAGCAAAAAATGAAGCCAAAGGCGAAACGGCAAGTAAAGAAAAACCGTCATCAGCGGGAGTGAATGAAGCGGACTGGGAATTAAAAGAGGTTTCCGGCATTGTGAAAGAACTTGAAATACCGGCTTTTTCGGTAAAGCTTCCCAAAGATGCCAAAATCGAAAAAGATACAAGCAGTCTCACGCCGGGTCTATTGGTAACCTTTCCTAATAAATATGAACTCCGCATACAATTTAAAGAGCATGCCTTAATGAGCCAGAACATGGCAAAAGTTATTGCAAATTCAAAAGAAACGGATATAGATACCGATACAACAGAGCGCAAATCAAAAATACTGCTTGAAAATGCAAATGGGTATATATACACAACAACCGTCATTGACGGAAGCACAGGGGAAAACCTGGGAGATCCTGTCTGTCATTTTTCTTATTACATAAAAGATAAAGGAGATAGCTATATCGTTATTGATGACAGCAGATACTCGGGAATTGTCAATAACGAAGGGGAAGTCTTTTCAGAAGCCAATACCAAAAAGATTTGGGAAATCATTGCCGGTTCTGCAACATTTAAATAATAATTTGAAAGCGTTTATCCAAAAAAGTAAACAGTAATACATTTAACATCAACAAAGTAAAAACATGAAAAAGATCTTTTTGCAATTAACCGCTATTGCCGTGTTATTGCTTCAGGCTTGCGGACAGTCTAAGCCATTAGAAGAAAAAAAACTGGAGAAGTATGATCTTACGATCACTATGCCCAAAACCGATGAAGTCCCGGAATTCCAGGATTTTAAGGCTTCCGAAACGGATACGGAATTATCCGATTATGATTTCCATATCAGTGATGCAAGGGTAAGCCTTACCGAAATATCTGCATCTTCTTATCCAACAGATACCACTATGCTGAAAAAAGCGGTAACCGGAAGTGCAGATTTTATGGAACTGATCGAAACAAAACAATTGAAGAATGGCGCTTTCGGGACTATCTTCAAAATGAAGGGCTCAAGCGGAGCTCCAGTCAAAAATTATCTGTTCTACTTTAAAAAAGGGAACCGCTTCTTTAAGATGGAACCTATATTTAATAATGATTTAAAAGAACTGGATTTGCAACTCGCTGCATTTGAGAGTTTAAAATAGTTTTCAATTACAGATTCTTACCCTGCCGGCATTTGAAATCGCCGTCAGGGTTTAATGGTTTTCAAAGATCACCACAGCACAAAATTTTTTAATCAATAACATATCAATTATATGAAACCTGTTCGCTTTTTCCTGCTGGCAGCATTACTGTTTTCTAAGAGCTTATCCTATGCTCAGATCTCCGCCTTTATTAATGGTAAGCCTGTAAAAGCAGGCGCTACAATCAGTAAAAATGATCTGGCTTCCCTCGAAGTGAGTTTTAAAAATCCCAAAAATCCCTCTTTCATTTATGGGAGAACGGTTTTAGTAGTGGATCTTCTTAATGCTAAAAATTCCGGAGAAGGGTATTGGTACCTGAGAAAAGACGGTTCTGCCGCCGTAGAGGATTTTTTAAAACACACGCCGGCAACCAAGAAATTTAAAGTGTTTGAAAAAGGAGTTATGGAAGCAGGGGGCAATAACCTTGATTGGATATATAAGTTTGCCTCTGGAAAAGAAGAATGCAAAACCCTTCAGGTTAAAATTTCATTGAACTATCGGGAAAAAACCGGTTATGAAGAATATGCCCAGGCCATTAATTTATTAGAACCCCTTGTTTTCAATGTAACGATATGGGATAATAAAAACCTGTTTTTACCTTATTTAGATCTTAGTGTTGACAAAAGCAATATTGCCAGTGATTTTTCCTTAAATCAAAGTGGTCCTCTTACCTCATCCAGTACGATATGGGGATATGAGTTAAAAGATAAGAACAACTACCACTATAGCATTTATGCTATATCCAGTGATAAATTTCCGGGCATGAATACGAAAGAACTGGCAGATGATTTCATACATGCCGCAGCATATTACGCATCGCAGGATTTTGTGACCAAATTCAGTAATTATGATATTGAAAAATATACCATAGACTGGAATACGATCAATGGTCTGCTGACAGAACGCAGAAGGATACCAAGCCTGAGCTGGAAAAACAACAGGGAAATCAAGAAAATGGACCTGATGACTTTATATCAGCCTGTAGATATTAATGGTTTAAAAGGATACACTTTTAGCGCGAGCGAAGAGTCTAGAACAGATAGGAGTTCTAAATGGCAAGAAAACGGCAAGTTCGTGATCTATATTTTCGACCATCCTTCCAATCCTAATTTAACGCTGGTAGCATCAACTTCTGTATATAACGATGCTACAAACACAGACGAAATGGATGCCTTTTTAAAGAGTATCATTAAGAGTATTAAACATTAGGGAGCGGAATGTGTTCAGACTTGGTTCGGTGTTTCACTAAACCGAACCAAGTCTGTTTGAAAAAGAATAATAAAACATAAACCAAGACAATAAGTAATTTACCATGATGACTCATTACTGCACCGCTTACAGAAAGCCGGTATTTAGTATGCTCTTTTTCTTATTTCCTATCTTTTCATTTGCACAATTAAAAAAGACGGATCTGCAATCGGGACTTTTAAAAGGAAAGGTAAAATCAATAACGCAAAAAAGAGGTTATTTTGATATTGGGACTAATAACCGGCTTTGGGACAGTACAATTACTTATTATAATAAGAAGGGCAACATAGACAGTATAGCATATTTTGATGTTAAAAAAAGTTATTCTGTAACCGAAAGAACAAACTATAATTACGATGATCCGGGAAAGATCAGATGGACAGAAGAACGTATTTACAAATATAAATATAGTGATACCGCCGAAGTTAGTTATAGAAACGGCGATAAGATCTGGCTTACGGACAGCACATTTTCTTTCGCTACCTATAAAGGGAAAAATAAAAAAAGGTCAGAAAGCCTTTCTGTCGTAAATATAGATGGGAGTCCTAAAAAGACGACAACCAAAGTTTATGACGACAGCATGGTTATTGAAGAGCACTATGAAAATACCTATATAACAAATGAGGCCGAAACCCTCATAAAACGGCTTACCACTGATTTGCTGGACGAAAAATCCGGGCGGGATACTTTATTTATTTTTTACGCCAAAAGAGACGCTTTGGGCAATCCGACGGAAATAAAATACCTCGGCGAAAAAACCAATCAGATTATTTGCAGAAACTATAGCTACTACGATCCCGTTTTGCCTACGGAAAAAGGCCTCTTGCAGGAAGGTAAATTGAAAAACAATGATCTGGCACATGCGCGTTTAAAAGGAAATGTAAAAGAGATGAATGCCGTTACTTATAGTGATTATAAAGAACTGGACGGAAGATATTGGGTGCAAAAAAGCGATATAAAAGAGTTGCAAAAACGAACTTATAATGAGGCCGGAAACCTGCTTATCGAGAAATATGAAGAATGGATACCCCGTTATAAACAGGCACCCTTACATTATTATAACAATACCAGGTATACCTATACGGGCGATATAAAAGCGGGATATAAAACACTGGATTCTGCCAATAACATTAAAGATGAGATTCCACAAACAATTGAATATACTAACGATAGTACTTACAGTATAAAATATAAGGACAGGAATGGTGCCAAAACACTCCTTGAATACCATTTAAATAGCAATTATGCCCTCAAAAAAATAATAACCAAAGCTTACGGAGCAAAAGATACCTTGGATTTTTACAGAGAACTGACCTTTAACTATACAAAAAAAGATGAAATACAAACTTTAATTACCGATAAAAAAGCAAAAAAAGTATACGGGCCTTTTATAGAAGAAATGAAACAACGGGATGAATACGGAAACCCTACCGTAAAGGTACATTCCCAAAAAGGAGTTGGGGGCTCCCGCAATTTAGAAGTAATTAATTATTCGTATTACGATGGAAAACCAAAAGAAGAGGGCATACAAAATATTGTTTTGCTTGATAAGCCGGGCAATCCTGAAAACTATAGTGAAGTAAAAAACAATGAATACTACAACCCGTTTTTCAATTTTAAAATAAGCATTCCGAAGCATTGGTTTTCGCAAACGGAGGAAGTAATAGATTCCGTATTTAAGAAGGTAGAAAATCAGTTGACATTCAGCCAGGATGATCAAGCTCCCGCTAAAGCCGTAAACGACGGCTGGACAGATAAAACATTGCTTTTATTGTCAAAATATAAAACCACAAGCGATACAATTGTTAATCCTAACATTACCATCGGGTATGAAGATGTAGCATACCAGTTTGACAACGGTTACGGATATTTAAGTAATGCATTGACATTTTTAAAAAGATCAAACCTGAATGTGACATTAGATGGTGATATTCATTATCACCATATTAACTGGTATTGCTTTGCAAGCCAGCAATTAAGTAAAGAAGTACAGATACGCAAAAACGAATCAATAACCGTTCATCAAACCATGTACAGCATATTTCTACAAAACAAATACGCTTTCTCGATAATAATCTCCTATAATACCGATGCCGAAAAACAGGAATTGGAAGCAATATTGAAAACGATACAGTGGGAATATAAATAGTAAAAGCACAAACTGAAATAAAAGTTCAAAATAAAAGAAAATGAAAAAAGCATTACTAACCATCATCACACTTGGGAGCATAACACTCTGTAAGGCACAAAGTATCGAATCGGGTAGCCACAGCACAACAGGCTATATTAAAAGCGATGGCACTATTGAAAACAGCAGCCATAGCACTGTAGGATATATCAAGAGCGACGGTACCATCGAAAACCGAAGCCACAGCACCATTGGATACATTAAAAGCAATGGTACGATCGAAAACAGCAGTCATTCCACAGTCGGTTATGTAAAAAGCGACGGCACCGTGGAGAATAGCAGCCATAGCACGATCGGGTATATCAAAAGCAACGGTACCGTTGAAAACAGTAGCCACAGCACCATCGGCTATGCTAATGGTGTGAAAAAAGAATGGGCTGCGGTTGTTTATTTCTTCTTTAAGTTTTAAGGAAGTCAATAAAAATTTCAGTAGGAAACAACAATTTTTAATCCCCTTTTATTTAAAAAAATGAAAACCGTACTTACAGTAACCACATTAACCGTAGCAATCTTTATCGCATCATGCGGCGGCGCGGACGCCAAATCGACGGGAACTATCGCGGCAGACAAGACGCCAAAAGCGGCGGCAGTAAAGAACCCGGGCAAAATGAAGGAGTTTATGGCAATGCTTGATGGCACCGATGGAAGCGCAAAAAAAGCAGCCGACACTTATTTCAGTGAAGAACTGAAAAACAGCCTGGCAGAATCGAACAAGCTTACTTTTAACGATTTTAATCTGCAGGATGCAAAGGTGGTATCGGTAGCAGGCGACTGTTGTACCATGGAGGCAAAAGCAGGGGTTACCACCCGCAGTTTCAAACTTTGCTGGCAGGGAGATAAAGTAACCAGCATCGAAGATTTAGGTGTAAAATAAGCCACATCGTTTATCAGATCAAGAAACAATACTTACGGAACAGGTGACATTTTAATGTTGCCTGTTTATTAGTTAACAAAAAAAGTAAAATAATACAATGAAATATTTACTGAAAGTAGTATTTACCCTTATTGCTGCAGCTTTATTTACCGCAGCTTCCGCACAAAATACCGGTGCCTATTTAAAGTTTGACATAAACGGAAAAACGATATCTATAGAAGATGAAGACCTGGCCGGCTACAATAATTTTATAGCGGGCGATAAAGATAAAAAAACAAATAATGAGCATGCATTTTATGTAGCAGCTGCTGCAAATCATTCTTATAAGATGGACATCATGATCCATACACCGCCCCACACCAATCCCGTAGCAGGTAAGCTCCCTTATGTGCCCACAACGTATAAGCCCGGTAACCCTACTCCTGGAGTATATATAGGGTTGAACAAGACAATGGGAGATGATTTCGAATTCTATGGTTCCAAAAAAGGCAGTGTCGGGTATTTTGAAATTACAAAAGTGGCTGACGGCTGGGTAGAAGGTAAATTTGAGATAAAAATATCCGATCTATTCGACGATGCTAAGGTGCTTCATCTTACCAACGGCACTTTTCGCTTTGAGATAGGGGAAGAAGTGCAGTATTAATACCGCAGCGGTTTTTAAAACAGGAAACCTATATCGCTCATTTTTGGACGAGCGTTTCCCCAAGCCGAAGATAAATAACAACCCCCCCCCGACAGGCAGCATCGTAATATTACCTGTTCAATTAATTAACATAAACAAATAAACAATACAATGAAACATTTACTGAAACTCACGTTTATCCTTCTTGCGGTAGCTTTATTTACTGCCGCCTCAGCACAAAGTACCGGTGTATTTTTAAAATTCGATATTAATGGAAAAACAATATCTGTTAAGAGCAATGAAATGGGCGGTTACAATAATTTTGAACCGGGCGACGAAGAAGTAAGACCAAACAATGAGCATGCATTCTATGTAGCTACTTTGGCAAAGCAAATGTACCATCTGGGTATTACGATTCACACGCCTCCTCATACCGCTCCGGTAGTGGGTAAACTGCCTTATGTACAAACGGTGTACAATTCGGATGCCCCTTGTCCCGGGGCACACATATCGTTAACCATAATGGGAACTAATTACGATATGTTTGCTTCTACGGCTGACAATGTCGGGCATTTTGAAATTACAAAAGTGGCCGCAGGCTGGGTAGAAGGTAAATTTGAGATAGACATCCCCAAACTATTCGCTACTAACGATGATGAGGTCCTTCATATTACAAACGGATCCTTTCGCTTTAAAATAGAAAAGGAAAAGCAACTCTAATATCGGTCGATTAAAAAAACGGGGAATNNATTCCCCGTTTTTTTAATCGACTTTTTGTCTCATCCTGAAATATCGATACAATTCCCCTACGCTGCTTTTATTGCTTTTATCCGAGTAACAATCTAAGGCTCTATTGCTGCTACTATCTATTAAAATAATCGTTTCCCCTGCTTATCGATGAAAAACCAGATGCCGTTTTGTTTTACCCTTGCTGCCCCGTCACTAAATGGGAATACTTCCTGGTACACTTCTTTAAACAGCACATTTCCCTTTAAGTCTAAGTAATATCCCTGTCCGCCTTTCATCACTGCGAGCATGCCTTCCCCTTGGATCATCTCATCATAAATCGGCGGAATAACGACATCCCCTTTTTTATCAATGCAGCTGTACTTACCAGCCATCTTAATGATTGCCAAACCATCATAAAAACTATGAGCATCAGCATCCGGGTATTTTAAGGGAATAAGCTCCTTCCCATTTGTATCTACAAAGCCACATAGACCATTGGTACATACCAATGCCAGGCCTTCACTAAAATAGGGGTAGCCGTCGTAGCGAAAGGGAACGACCTCCTCCCCTTTCTTATTGACAAAACCTTTTTTGCCGTTGAATTCCACTGCAGCCAAACCCTTATCAAAATAGGAAACATCCTGATATCTGGCTTGAATGGCAATCTTGCCTTCGCGGTCTAGGTATCCTTTATCCGATTGTCCACGAATTCTGAAAGATGCCCTTCCTTCGTAGAAAGACCCAAGCTCAGCCAGATCATATTTAACCCGCTTCCTGTTATTTAGAGTATCGATGATAAACCATTGATCGTTTTGCTGCACGGTACTCAGTTCATCCATAAAATAATTGGCCTTATCATAAATAAGGGGAATGATCTCTTTCCCTTTTTTGTCGATATAACCCCATTTTTCACCTGATTTTACCATGGCCCTTTCACTATCTTCAAAACCGCTAATATAATCGTATTTCAGGGGTACTATTTCCCTACCGGTAGTATCTATAAGTCCCTGCTTCTTGTCCCGTTCCACAACGGCAAGACCATCATGAAATTCATATACATGACTGTATTTGCAGGGTACGACATTGCGTCCCTTTTTGTCAATGAACCCGTATTGGTTGTTGATGGATACTGCCGCAAACCCATTCTCAAAAGGATCGACCCCTTTATAAATCGCCAGTGGGTCCAGTGAATCCAGTGGATCATCCTGAACGGAATTGCCATGCTGCCCACAGCCTAAGAGCGGGATGAAGGCCCACAATACTATCGTTATTTTTCTAATAAAGTGCATATCTGCTTATCGCTTTTGTCGTTTGAATTTTGGGGATAAGTCGCCCGGTATGTAGTGTCTGCTTTCGGGTATTTGGGAGAAAGTACGCTTAAAACACATTGCTGCTCTACGCGGGAGAACACCGCTTTGCTCATTCGCTACTCGCCTGAAGCCTTCCGTTTTTTTTAAACGAAAATTGCCCCATAAGGGGCAACGTATATTCGGTGGCGGAGAAAGAGGGATTCGAACCCCCGGACCTGTAACAGTCAACGGTTTTCAAGACCGCCGCATTCGACCACTCTGCCATCTCTCCGCGTGCAAAATAAGCGTATTCAGCTTTTATTACCAAATATTTTTAGAAAAAAACATAATACTGCATCCGACATCTGCCTAAAACACAGTACCATACAGGATTACAAGGATTTAAATCTGCCCGGTTTTAGTTTTATTTTAGCAATTTAATCAGAACCAAAGGAGCATATAAGTCGTATATTTAGGTATTATGATCAGAAACTATTTCTTATTTATTACTTTGGTACTCCTTACATTTGCTTCTGTCTCCTGCGGACAGGGTACCAGTACCTATACTCAATCTAATACATTTAAAAAAATGAATGAATTTCAGGAAAACCCCGACGCCATCGCCCATAAGAAAGACAGTGCCATTTTTGCGGCCGGTTGTTTCTGGTGTGTCGAAGGACAGTTCCAGAACCTTAAGGGGGTGATCAGCGTTAAAAGCGGGTATATCGGTGGCACGGTAGCCCAACCTACTTATGAACAAGTCTGTACCGGCACAACAGGACATGCCGAAGCGGTCAAAGTCGTTTATGACCCTTCAGTAGTGAGCTATGACGAACTACTGGCGGCCTTTTTCGTATCACATGACCCTACGCAGCTCAACCGCCAGGGTAATGATATCGGCACGCAATACAGAAGTGCCATTTTTCCTCAAAATGAGTCGCAAAAGGAAAAAGCAAACTACTATATTGCGCAACTAAACGAGGAAAAGGCATATACACATCCGATTGTAACGACCATAGAAGGTCAGGGGCCTTTTTATGATGCGGAAGCATATCATGATGACTATTTCAACCGTAACCCGGAAAATAGCTATTGCCAGTTAGTCGTAAAACCGAAAATTGAGAAATTTAAAAAGGTATTTGCCAATAAGCTAAAACCTTAAGGAAGTATATTCTATATATCAGGACCCCCAAAGAGCGATTATCTATTCAAGATAATCGCTCTTTTTTTAGATTAAACCTGTGCCATTTTTAAGGAAAAAAATGGAGATTCTCTATATTTATAATTATTTTGTACCCATATTGCCTGTTTCGGACAGTACTAAACGATAAAAGCTCCACAATGAAAATATTTTTGTACGCTCTTTTTCTATTATTCCCTTTGGCCTTGTTTGCCCGGAACCAACAGCCGGCCGATACTTTATATCTTAAGGACATCTCTCTAGAGAAGATTAATAATGAAGTCGAATTTGGTTTTGCCAGTGGTATGAATGGGGAATATTTATGGCAATTTCAGGATAAAGATAGTAGTGTATTTTCCTCACAAGATTATATTGATACTCACTGGAAAAAACGACCTTCTTCGTTTACTGCTCAGGAAATAGCTGCGGGAGCAATAACACAGGGTGCCGCCTGGTTTAGATTATATCTCGTCGCAGACTCCTCTAATTTGGCACAACCTTACGTGCTGACCTTTAAAGGTACCGGTATAGCAGAAGTATATCTGGATGGACAAAGCATCTGCAGCTTCGGAAACTTTTCAGAAAATGCACCAGAGGCC
This sequence comes from Taibaiella sp. KBW10, assembly GCF_003852495.1. GTDB lineage: Bacteria > Bacteroidota > Bacteroidia > Chitinophagales > Chitinophagaceae > Edaphocola. Next base: position 158,840 of record NZ_QAJI01000005.1, read on the forward strand.
TATGAAAGCCTTACGGCCCGACCAGCCTTTTTTGCGGTAAAAACGCCCGGATTACACGTTCTTTCTGTACGATACAGAAATGACGAGGCTTTGAAAGAGAAGGATACATGGGGATTTTCTATGTCCGTAAGTAATCCCGACACTTTTATCGCGTTGATGAAAAATAACCAGATCCTGATTTCCATTTTCCTTATTGGCACCGGGACATTATTTTTTACTTTATTTTTCGTGCATTTTTTGCTCTTCTTATTCTACCATAAAGAGATTTCCAACCTATATTTTGCCTTGTTCAACCTCAGCATATCGATACTCCTGTACCTCTGCTATTATGTTATTCATTCCAACAGAGATATTTCCTACGGATATGCCAATGTACTTATTTTAGCGCTCGGTTGCATCGTAGTTTGTTTCTCCATGTGCGCTTTTACCACCACGCTGTTCAGCAAAAGAAAGACTGTCTTACGGATCGTTGCCCTGCTCAGCCTGCTTACCTTTGTTTTCTCTATTATAGATATTTACTTTAATACTAATCTTTCGAATTATGCTATGCCGGTACTATTGCTGGTTTCTATCGGTTATACCATTATTCGGATGATCATTGCCATTGTCCATAAAACGCCCGGATCCATTATACTGGGTTTTGGTATCTTGTTTTGTACCGCTTTTGTGTTTTCCCTTTTACTGACCGTTATCTTTAACGGAACGATTAACCTCAAAGGCCCTTTTATAATCTTTTTCATTTTAGCACTATTCAGTATCCCTGTATCTATTTCCTCTTTCCTGGCCTGGCGTTCAGCGGCAACCAATAGAAATTTAAGTAAACAATTAGCAACGGTAGAAAATCTTTCGCAGGAAAAGCAAAGCATTCTGGAGAATCAGAAAGAAGAACTGGAAAAAGAGGTTACCATCCGTACCCATGAAGTGATGCAGCAGAAAAAAGAGATTGAAGAAGAAAAGAAAAAATCGGATACATTATTACTCAATATTCTACCGCAAGAAATAGCGGAGGAACTGAAACAAAAAGGGGCTTCAAAAGCGCAGCAGTATGCCGAGGTATCTGTGCTCTTCACCGATTTTGTCAACTTTACCCAAATCTCGGAACAACTGGGCGTAGACGAACTGGTCAACGAACTGAATATTAACTTCACCGCCTTCGACCAGATCATGGAAAAATACGGGCTGGAAAAGATCAAAACCATTGGAGATGCCTATCTAGCCGTGAGTGGATTGCCGCTGGTTAATGCACAACACGCCCAAAATGCTGTACTGGCGGCATTGGATATTCTCGATTTCGTTTCCGAAAGAAAGCAGAAAGCACCTTACGGATTGGATATCCGGATCGGCATCAATTCCGGGGCATTAATTGCCGGGATTATAGGCGTTAAAAAATTTGCTTATGATATATGGGGAGATACGGTTAATATTGCCGCCCGTATGGAGCAAAACAGCCTGCCGGGCAAGGTAAATATATCTGCCCATACCTTTGCGCTGGTTAAGGACAATTTTAATTGTACTGCCAGAGGCAAGATACAAGCAAAAGGAAAGGGCGAGATGGAGATGTATTTTGTAAATGCGCCAAATCCAAAAATCTAATCAAGACATGACGAAACAAAAGTGGCAGTACCTTATCGGATTCATTTTTTTATGGCTCTGTGTGGTACAAACGAACGCACAAAAAAACAATATTGGCAATAAGGATTCCTTATTGGTTGCACTATCCAAATCAAATAACGAAGCAGCAAGAGCCAATATCAATTTTGAACTTGGCCGTACGGCTTTATTTGAACAAAATTCCAGAGAAGCCCTGGGTTATTTAAACAAGAGTCTGGAATTTTACAGTGAATCAAAGGATCAGAAAAAAGTAGGAAGAATATACCTAGGCATAGGCATTGCTTATATTAACGGGCTACAACAAAGTGATAGTGGATTAGCGGCACTCAATAAGGCGGAATTGATCGCGAAACAGGTTCATTCTGACTCGCTGCTAAAATCAGTATACCGAGTCCTGATTTATACACATTCCAGTCTGGGCAATATCAAAGAATCTTTAAGTTATTCCAGGATTTATTTGGCGATGGGCCAGCGTACCCAGGATAATGAAATGCTCGCAGAGTCCTATCATTATATTGGTATTGCTTATGCCACCATGGGCGAGATGAACAATGCGCTGGACAATTACCAAAATGCAATTGCTTATTATCGGAAATCAGGAAATAAAATAGGATTGTCGGACGTGATGTTAAATATGGGTGAGCGCTATTATAATATGCAAAAGTATGATACTGCAAAAAAATACCTGAATGAAGCCTTGAAGATCGCAGAAGACCTGGATTATAAGGGAAAGCAAAGCACTATTCTAACGATGCTCGCTAATCTTTACATGACCCAAAAAGATACGGCAAATCTTAAAAAGGCTTTAGAAAAAGGCACCGCGGTATCGAAAGCTTCGGGAGACCCAAGATATATCTCTTCTTTCGCAGTATTGAACGGTTTTATAGACCTTCAGCGATTAATTCAGCAAGACAGCTCGGGGAAGTACATTATTGCACCCGGGCATAAACAGGAATTTGAAAAAACGGTACAAACTATTACTGCACAATTGGATGTGTACAAACAGTCTTCCATAGATATTTCAAGATGGAAGGAGATTCATCTTTTACTAGCCATAGCCAATAATATCTTGGAGAAACCTCAACTTGCCTATGATAACATGATTGCTTATAACCGTTATAAAGATAGCTTTGCGAATCTGGAGAAGTCGAAACAGTTTTCAGAAATGGAACGGAAACTGGTTTCGGATGTGGCGGAGACCAAGGTAAATAGTGCGAATACGACCCGTAATCTATCCTTAGCCGGTTTATTATTATTGCTCCTGCTTTCCGGCGGTGTCTTTTATGCCTATCGGCAGAAGCGCAAGGATAACCGTCTCATCGCTTCCGAAAAGGAGAAATCAGAACATTTATTACTTAACATCCTACCACAGGAAGTCGCCGAAGAACTCAAACAAAACGGGACATCCAAGGCAAAATATTTTAATGAGGTCACAGTACTCTTTACCGATTTTGTAAACTTTACCACAATGTCCGAAAAGTTAGGGGCCGAAGAATTACTGGAAGAGCTCAATGAGAATTTTACGGCATTTGACCGGATCATGGAACGGCATGGCCTCGAAAAAATAAAAACGATCGGCGACGCTTATTTAGCGGCAAGTGGCCTGCCGGTAAACCAAGCCCGGCATGCCCAGAATGCTGTCGCTGCGGCATTGGATATCCTGGACTATGTAGAAGACCGGAAAAACAAAGTGCCTTATGGATTGAGTATCCGTATCGGCATTAATTCCGGATCCTTAATTGCCGGCATCATCGGGGTAAAAAAGTTTGCTTACGACATATGGGGAGATACGGTTAATACAGCGGCAAGAATGGAGCAAAACAGCACACCGGGCAATATCAATATTTCTGAAAATACCTATCGCCTCATCGAAAAAGAGTTCTCCTGTACTTATAGGGGGAAAATTGAAGCAAAAAACAAGGGAGCTATTGATATGTATTTTGTCAATAAACATAATTCTGAACATGCCATATAAAATCATCCGATGTTTTCTGGCTTTAGCCTTATGTCTCTTCGCGCGAGCAAGCTGGTCGCAAAAGGAAACGATCGATTCTTTAAAAAACAAGCTTCTGAACACTACTACCGGTGCTGTTCAGGCGGGATTGCTGTATGATCTCGCTTATGCCTTTTTTAAGACGGAACAATTGGATAGTACTATTTATTACAGCCAAAAATCAATAGATGCTTACGAAAGGAGCAAGGATGCAAAAATGGCTGCTGTAATCAGGGCAAGAATGGCCTCCGTTTATGCGATACAAAAGAAATATGACGAAGCCATCCCTTTATATAAAAATGCGAAACAGGTGTTGATTGAAAGCAAAGAATACAATACAGCTGCCTTACTGAACAACGAACTCGCAAATATATACAAATACAAAGGTGATCTTAAAACGGCCGTCGATTATCTACAGGAAAATGTACGTGCTGCAAGGCAAAGAAATGATGAGGATGGCGTATTCCATGCGCTCTCCAATCTACAGAGCTTTTACAACAATAATTATGATGCGACACAAGCACTCCAAACGGGTATGGAGCTGGTAGAGCTGGCTAAAAAGAAAGATAACAAAAAGATCCTGGCTCATGCTTACCTTGATTTAGGTAATACCTATCTTGACAAAGATAATTATGATGCCAGCATTAGCTATTATAAGCAATCGCTTACCTTATTTAAATTGGTAAATGATACTTTAGGCGTTGCCATGCTAGAACGAAATATAGGTTCTATTTATTTCTCTATGAAACAATATGATTCGGCCAGTATACACCTGAGGAATGCGCAGAATATCTATAAAGCCGTAAATAATACTGCAGGCATGGCCGATGTACTCAATAGCCTTGCCGGAAGCTATTATGCACAGAATCAATATAGCAATGGAAAGGCGGCAGCCAGCGAAGCGATACAACTGACCAAAGACAAAGAACTGCAATTGTTTTATCGATTGAACTTATACCACATGATCGCGCGGGAAATTGATGAGGAAAAAGACCGGCAGGGATTTCTAAACCCGGCAAACCAGGATAGTATACACCGCTTAAACCAGGACTTCTCTATCGCCTTAAAAGAATATGAGCAACTGTTCCCGGATAAAGCCTCCGTATATTCTTTTTACAGTATCCTTGCCGATATCAAAAAACTTGACAAAGACCATGAAGGAGCCTTCGACTATTACAAACGGGCAGTAGGCTTAAGGGACAGTCTGAATTCGGAACAGAAGGTCGTTGACTTTGCCACAATGGAAGCAAAGTTTAAATATGAGGCCATACAAGATTCGATCAAACGCTCGCAAGAACAACAAAGGCTCGAATTGCAAAAACAAATCGAACTAAAGGCGCTACGCTATGAGTATGAAAAGAAACAGGCCGCAGCGAAGTCAGATGAAGAAAGAAAAAAATTGTTGCTGGAAGAGGAATTGAAAAGACAACAAATAGAAGCGGAATACGCACAAAAGCAAACAGCGGTCAAAGCTCGTTTTGATAAGGAGAAGGCACTTGCAAATGCGGAACAGGAAAAGAAATCTGCCCTGGCAGCACTAGAATTAAAACGGGCCAACAATATCCGTAATATGTCTTTACTGGGTGCACTTTTACTATTATTATTAGCCGGAGGTGCCGCCTGGGCTTATATTCAGAAAAGAAAGGACAATAAAATTATTGCCGAAGAAAAAAATAAAAGTGAAGCATTACTTCTTAATATTTTGCCGGCCGAAATTGCAGAAGAGCTTAAGACCAAGGGAGAATCAAAAGCCCAGCAATATGAAGAAGTATCGGTGCTTTTCACCGATTTCGTCAATTTCACACGAATATCGGAACAGATTGGTGTGGACGAGTTATTGAACGAATTGAATATTAATTTTACGGCCTTTGACCGGATTATGGAAAAGCATGGACTGGAGAAGATCAAAACGATCGGTGATGCTTACCTTGCGGTAAGCGGGCTGCCCGCCGCCAATCCCAAACATGCACAAAATGCGGTCAACGCCGCGCTGGATATCCTGAATTTTGTGGAGGAACGAAAAAACAAAGTTCCCTATGGCCTCGATATCCGGATTGGTATTAATTCGGGAGCACTGATTGCGGGCATCATAGGCGTTAAAAAGTTTGCTTATGATATATGGGGAGATACGGTTAATATTGCCGCACGTATGGAGCAAAGCGGAGCGGCAGGTAAGGTTAATATCTCTGCCAACACGTATACCTTTGTTAAAGACGATTTTAAATGTACCCACAGGGGCAAGATACAGGCAAAAGGAAAGGGCGAAATGGATATGTATTTTGTAGCACATCAATAAAAATATTTATAATTTTAATCCTGAATTCTATATTTGAACTATGAATTACGAGCAAATAGAAATCCTCATTTTGGACAAATTACAAAATGAGCTGCCGCAACATCTTTCTTATCATAGTGTATCTCATGTGAAAGATGTTATTGCCGCAACGATGTTTCTCGCGGCCGAAGAGGGTGTTTCTGATGAGGCATTTATCTTGCTGAAAACAGCTGCGCTTTTTCATGATACCGGATTCCTGCATGGTGCCCAGGAGCATGAACGGAAATCCTGCGAAATCGCAAGGCAATATCTTCCGGAATATGGTTATGAGCAGGAGCAGATTGAGCAAATCTGCGGAATGATTATGGCGACTAAAATTCCGCAAGACCCTAAAAACCACCTGGAAGAAATCCTGGCTGATGCCGACCTGGACTATTTGGGCAGAGACGACTTTTTCACCATCGGGGATCGTCTGTACGAAGAACTGTCGATGTTTGGTATCGTTAATACGGAAGAAGACTGGAACCGTTTACAGGAGCGGTTTTTGGAAAGACACCATTATTTTACCGCTACCTCAATCCGGCTTCGAAAAGACAAAAAACAAGAACATCTTAATAAAATTAAAGCAAAATTATAAACTCCATGTCCGCCAAAATTCAGCATCAAGGCCCTTTATTCACCTCTTCGGATATCATCTATTTAATCTTAGGTGTGTTATCGGCTAGTTTTGCCCTGAAAAGTTTCTTAGTACCCAATCATTTCCTGGATGGTGGGGTAACGGGTATTTCCCTGCTGATCCATGAGGTCTTTCATGTAAACCTGGCCATGGTCCTGCTTTTACTGAATATTCCTTTCGTTATTCTTTCCGTGTATCTGGTCGGAAAAAACTTTGCCGTCAGGAGCGGTTTGACCATTACCTTAATAGCAGTCATGCTTCAATTTGTGCCTTTCCCGGAATTGACCCACGATAAGTTCCTGGTATCGATGTTTGGCGGCTTTTTCCTGGGGGTCGGGATCGGTTTGTCGATGCGCGGCGGTGGTATGTTTGACGGGATGGAGGTATTGGCTGTCTTCACTTTTAAGAAAAGCAGCTTTTCGATCACGGAGATCATCCTGGCGATGAATATTATCATCTTTGTGATCGCTGCTTTATTCATGAAGGTTGAAACGGCTTTATATGCGATGCTGACGTATTATATAGCCAGCCAAACAACAAAGTACATTATTGAGGGTATTGAGGCCTATACAGGTGTAACCATCATTTCTGCAAATAGTGAGGAGATAAAAAAGGCGCTGGTCTTATCTTTAAACAGGGGAATAACGGTGTACAAAGGGGAGCGTGGTTTTATGAAAGACAGTTTCGAACACAGTACCGATGTTGATATTGTCTTTACCATCGTAACCCGTTTAGAAGTACGTAAAATACAAAACATTGTACGTGCCATAGACCCTAAAGCCTTTATTTTTGTACAAACCGTACGGGAACCACAGGGTGGTATTGTAAAAGAGATTGTAAAACACTAGTTGTTTTAATAATATTATATGAAATCGCCTTGATGAAAACAATAAGCAATCCATACAGAACAGATCGCTTAGAATAGGCCCTATAAATCCGGTGTTAAGAAAATCATTGGCTCGGTCGATAAAGGCGCAAACCATTGTCTGAGCGCAGCGAGTTTGGTTTGTGACCGACCGACACATTGATTTTTAGCCATGGATTTATTTAGCCTTGATTTTTTGGCGGTACCTTTTCCATCAAGGCAAAAGGTAGCAATCGCAATAAATGGAAACCAAAAGGATAAAAAACTCCTTTTTTCCCAAAAGTGAATACCCAATTAATATTATTTTAAAAAGAAAAGGGGAAGACTTCCGATTGGAATCTTCCCCTTTTAGTATAAAGAGCCAGCCTAAGAATAGCGCCGGCCCTTTCTTTTACTATTAAAAATGAAACGAATTGATTATTGTTTCACTACTTTACCAGCAAAAACATTTTCAGCACCTCTTACCACGATTACATGGTACAGACCTGCCGCAAAAGCACTTAAATCAATAGTTGCTTCTGTGCCTTTTACTTGCTGGTTGGTAACGATCTGTCCCAAGTTGTTGATGACCTTAACGGTCTCTGTACCGGACAAACCATATACCTTAGTCAAACCATTTGTTACTGTAGGCGCCAATTGAATGTTGCTACAGGCGACGTTTACTTTCTTAACATTACTGTATTCAAAAGACCCATCTCTGTCGATCATTTTCAAACGATAATAGTTGGCACCTTCTGCTGCATTAACTTGTGTATAGGCATAAGTGCTGTTATCTCCTTTAGGAGCCACAGTACCGATGGTTCTATACTCACGGCCATCCTGGCTGTTTTGTATTTCATAACGGGCAAATTCTTTTTCTGTTTTACTTACCCAATTTAAAATAGTGTTGCAACCATTTGTTTTAGCTGAAAAATCGGCCAAGGTTACGGGTAGCGGTGCTGCAACAGTAGTCAGCACTTCACTTTTTGTATTATTTGCAGGTGAAGCATCAAGGTCACCGACACAAGAAGCAGAAAGTCTGTTTACCGTTACACTATACGGTTGTGTCTGGCCACCTGTCAAGGCCTTTACATAGAAGTTGATATCGCAGGCGCTGCCATCAGCCGCTGCGCCACCTGTATTTCTCAAGATAATATAATCTGTTGCGGCATCAAAAACGGTCCAGATACCACAGGTCGAAGTAGGATCAAGGTAAGGCGGTTCAAATTGCATGTTGGTTGCAGACGCGATGGAAACGATCAATTCCAGGGTATTGGCCGGAGCTTCATCATCTCCGCTGTTGGCGAAGCGGAAGGAGACCGGTGTCGAAACGTTCACAACCAAATTTGTATTTGGGTTTGCAGAGGTAATTTGTGGGTTTGCATTTTGATTAATAGCCGGTCCACAAACTGGTATTTGTGCATTGGCCTGACTGCTTAATAAGATGCTTCCACTTAAGCTTAGGAAATAGACGATTTTTTTCATGTTTTTCATTTTTAATATTTGAGTAAATGTTATCTTTTTTTAGTTGCCACTGGAGATTGTAGTTCCTACTGTATTATTCGGTGTGAATACTTCTCCTCCGGCATTTGTTCTGATGGCGGCGGTTACCGATATGGTTGTAGACGTTGGTGGTGTCGTGGTTCTGGATACGGTAAATCCTAGTTTTTGTACGGTTCCTGCCGGTATGGCTTCTGTCGTTTTCAAAACAAAAGTCAGGTTAGAACCATCTTCCGTAAAGTCCCATTTGGCATTATCGACCAATTGTGTTCCGAAGATTGTAATGGAGGTCATCGTACCATTAGAGGTCAACGTATATCCGGAGGTCGGGCTTGGTTTTGCAATACGTACCCTGATCATGCTATTGGCAGGCATTGCTCCGCCATCGCCGATATTGAATACATTACACACGCCGTTTGTACTTTGTCCCAGATCCAGTACCGTTCTTCTGAATTCGAAGGTCGGTGTAAGGTCGGGGAAGCGCTCTTTTACCAGTATATGCAGACTCGCTTTGGCACAAACACTTGGGCTGCCATTATCACATACAGTATACGGAACGTCTACCGTACCGATAAATCCGGCTACCGGTGTAAACGTGAAAGAACCATTTGTATTTAAGACCAGGCTTCCTTTACCGGGAATCGTCATATTTTGAGTCGTCGCGATCAGGCTGTTTCCTTGTGCATCTACATCATTGGTCACCACATTTCCATTTACGGGAGCTGATTCTAAGGTGCTCACATAGTCATCGGCAGCAGTAAGGGTATTGTAATTATTAGGTGCTAAAACCGTAATAATTTCTTTAGCCGTACCACATTGACCACTTGGTGTTTCGCATACCTGATACTCCAGGGTGTCTGTTCCCACAAATCCGCCGGCTGGGGTATAGGTAATCGTACCATCTGCATTTACATTAGCCGTGCCATGCACGGGATGTGTTGCGATTGTCGGTTTGCCCAAGGTATTCGTATAGTTTACGGCGGCATCATTTTGTCTTACATTGTAAGTAATGGCCGTATTATTTGCAGTGCTTACGATATCCGGATTTACAATCGGTTTGTTGCTAAACACTTTTTGATTCACGAGGTTAATTGTCAGTCTTTGCGTAGGACAAGGCAGCGGCATATCCGGAATACAAACCGGTATATCATATTGATAAATACCTTCTACTGCACCCTGGAAGCTATAGCTACCATCAGCATTAACAGTCATCGTCGGCGTACTGCCTGCAGGACCCGCACTTAAGACTGCGGTACCATAGGTCGTTCCAGCCGGTACGATATCATTTGTACTAACATTACCCGGCACCGGTTGATTGATCAATCCCGCATTTGCATCAGGGTTGGTTACCGGTTTCGGCGTTACTAATACATACATCGTTGCTTTGGCGCAAGCACTTGGTGTGCCATTATCACAAGTAGAATAGGCTAACTCTGCTCTTCCAATAAAGCCTGCTACCGGTGTAAATGTATAGCTACCATCTGTATTGAGTACAAAAGTACCTTTACCTGGTATGGTTACATTTTGTGCGGCTACAGTTTGGGTATTTCCTTCCGGATCGCTATCGTTGGTTTTAACATTGCCGCTTACCGCTTTGTTGCTATACGTTTGGATATAATCATCCGCAGCGATAGTTATGTTGCTGCTGTATGTTGCGGGCAATACCGTAATGATCTGATAAGCGCTGCCACATTGTGATGGTGTTTGGTTATCACACACCGTATACCTGATGGTATCTGTTCCGATAAATCCGTCGGCCGGCACATAAGTAACATCTCCGGTAGTCATATTTATGGTAGCGGTTCCTCCCCATCTGGTATTACCGGGATTGGCACCATTAAGATCGGTAAGGGTCATTGAAGCGGGCACTAAGGCACTCGCACCGGTACCGGCATAGTCATTTGCCAAAGCGTGGATCACCAGGCTTTGATTTGATTTAACCGTGGCGATATCCATGTTCACAACCGGAGCGGAAGAGGACAGTGCCGGATCTTTTACGGTAATGGTTAGTAACTGGTTTACACAAATAGCATTTTCACATAGCGGAATATTGAATTGGTATACACCCGCTACTGTAGGCGTAAAGGTATAGCTGCCATCTGCATTGACTACAGGAACATCTGAACTTGGGTTTACACCGACAGGTACAGCCGCTGCATAGGTAGTACCGGCACTTACTACATCATTTGTTTTTACATTTCCGCTAATGGGGGTATTCAAATAACCGACATTGATATCCGGATTGCTCATATTACAAGCCATGCCCGCAGTACCCGCCGGGATAAAGCGTGTATCTACAAAGGCGCCATATACATCGATGTACTGATCTAAAGCAGTCACCAGGGTATTCATGGAAATTTTGATTTCATCAAATGGCATTGTTGTTACAAAACCGGCATTATATACATTGGTATCGGTACCAATGAGGTTAAGTAATACTGTAAGATTTAAGAGATTAGATCCTGTTTTGCTTTCCTGCAATGCCCCATCCTTATACGTGGATATGGTAATACTGGGCAACAAGGAAGCTGCGATCAGGAAGTTGTTTCTTTTGATCACAAAACCGGCAAAGGTTCCTGCAGGATATTCATACTGAGGCACCGCTACACCTAAAGATGTAGTAGACAAAGCATTTACCGTATTATACAGGCGGCTGAAATCGGTTGTACTGGTAGAAACAACGTTCCACGGATCATCTACCTTACAAGCAGCACATACGCCACCGCTAATACCGGTATTGGCACCATTAATTACCGCGCCATGTTGCGCTTGCGTCAGTACTTCTGAGGTCTGACAAGGTACACTGCGGGCGCAAGAGGTTTCCACATACGCCTCATATACCTTGATCGTTCCTAATACGTTGGCGGCGATCAAGTTGCTGACTTCCATTTGTACTTCGTCGAAAGCGACGCTACTGATCACACCCACGATTTGTCTCGGGCTGCTGCCACCAGTAAGGATATCGGTACCGACACCTGCCAGTAAAGCCTGTCCTGTACCGTCTTGTACCAAGGTATCATTCCGGTATAATTTAAATTTAATATTGCCCAGAACATTCGCAGACAAGAGGGTTGTGCTTTCGATTTCAAAACCGGCATAAGAACCCGCAGGATAACGCTGCAATTGGTTTTTCACTGAAATACTACCGGTAGATAATACGCCGGCGGTAAGGTCTATGGTCGCAAATGTGCTGCTGTTACCATCAATAAGATTATTGGTATTGTTGATTGCACATGCCACGCAACCGACACCGGTAACACCGGTACGTCTCGCATTCACATATACCGGGAAGGTGGGATTAGCCGTGTTTTTCAATCCTACAGGCTGTGCACAGGTAATATCACTGCTACAGAACTGTTTCAGTACTAATCCGTAAATACGGGTAGTTCCTAAGGTAATGGCCAGGGTTTGGTTAAAAGAGATGCGCACGCTATTAAAAGATCCGTTGGGTACAAATCCGACGATCTGGCGACCACTTCCGGCCAATAAGCCGGTGTTCAGCGCCAACAGATTGTTACCGGTTGCCGAAGCGACCAGCGTATCATTTCTATAGGCAGAAACGGTAATATTACTCAACAGCCCCAGATTCAACAGGTTGGGATTTTCTATATCGAATCCTGCAAACGTATTATTATAGGTGGTTACCGCATCGGAAATTTCAAACTCCGCATTAGCCGCAAGACCCACGGTCTGTACTACAGTAGCATAGTTTGTCTGATCGGTATCAACAGCAAAACCGGGATTGGTAATATTGGAATTAACCGCTACCAATGCATTCGTACCCGCTTCGGTAAATACCGGGTAAACAGGAGTGGTTACGGCTACATTAGTATTGCAAGCTAAAGCCGGGCCGGCACAATAACGTTCTACCACCGCGCCATATACCCGTAAGCCACCTAACAGGTTCAATACAGCACTCTGCTCGATCATAATACGGTTGAAATTTTGCGTTGTTTTAAAACCCAACCTTTGTCTGCCAGATCCGGTATTCAGGAGCGTAACACCCGCAAGGCCACCACTGAGTGTTTTGGTTTCTTTAAGCGTATCGCCCATATATGTTTTAACGACGATCTGCCCTAACAGATCCACGCCTAGTAAACCTGCATTGGGAGCAATGTCGAAACCGGCAAATGTGCCTGCAGCATAATAACCACCGGTATTTTGTACCGTTATACGTGCGGTACCGCCCAGGGCAAGAGGAGACAGGACTGCATAGTTATTAGGATCGGCATCAACAGTATTGCCCTCATTAGAAAGGCTGGCTAATATTATTGTGGCGCCGGTCCAGGTCATCCCACTACCGGTTACAACTGTCGCCGCAACGCTATTAGTGCCCGTAACAGATAATAAAGTGGGGGTATTACAATTGGTCAATGGTGCCGTGCTTTGGGCAAAGCCGGGGGCGATATAAAATACCGCTGAGACTAGGATAAAAAGCCGCAGCCAATTTAGCCTATGATTAAAATAAAAATAGCGCATAAAATATTTTTTAGATGATTATATAATAAATATTTTTTCCAATACTTAACCGCATAACACGGCCCTATCCATAATGAATAGCCTATCGGAAAGCAATTAATGGCGCAATTTTTTTGACAAAAAAGCGCACGAAGCCGATAGCATAAATGCTATACAATGAATACAGTTAAAAGAAGGCATCCAGCCTTAGAAAAAAGAAAAAGAAACGCGCTTAGGAACAAGGCACGCCGTTAGACAGATTACTGCCGAAGTAAATAATAGTTCATAGCTTTCATTTTTAAATGTGAAAAAGTACCATATCTTCCCTTTTTGGAAAGACACATTTAATACAGCTCATATTCTTTTTTTTAAATAGGTATAATATTTCAGTACATTTAAAAAATGTAAAGCAAAGATGTGTAGTACCGCATAAAACTTCATCCACATGTAGGCGGTGTGGGAAGAAAAAAACGGTAACTTTTTTTTAAATAGGAAAAAGGTAGTTAGTGACAACTATTACCAGGAAACGCAAGACTGTTTTGGATATTATACATTAAAAAAATGATATTATACTCCATAACTACATCATACATAGCTACTAATAAACTGTTAATGTAAAGTTAGTCAAATTAACTAACAAAAGTTCAAAGTTGCGAAATATTTTTTTAGTCTTGTAAATTCGCTGTTTTCAGGAGTTTATTATAGTCGAGAAGGCGTATACTTTTGCCATTTAATTCGATGATTCCATCTTTTTTAAATTCGGAAAGTAGCCTTATTGCAGACTCCGTGGCGGTACCCACAATATTGGCGAGTTCATCTCTGGTAAGCCTTACATTAAGGGTAATCCCATCCTCATCAAAACCATAGGTTTCTTTGATAAATAGCAGTGCTTCTGCAAGTCTTTCCCTAACGGGTTTTTGGGCTAAATGTGCGACTTTTTGCTCTGCTCTTCCTAATTCCTGACCCATTAATTTCATAAAATCAAGCGATAGGTTCGCATCTTGAGACAGGACTTTTAAAAAGCGTTCTTTGGGGATAAAACAAACAGTAGTTTCTTCTAAAACGATAGCAGAAGCGGAATAGACTGCATCGCTCAAGAGGGCCTTATACCCTATTAAATCGCCGGGTTTGGCTAATCGGTAGATATGCTCTTTACCATCATCTCCATTTTTGGAGATCTTGATCTTTCCAGAGCTGATACAATATAAACCATAGGCACGGGTACCCTCGTGGAAGATAACCTGCCCTTTTTTGTAGGTGGTACAAACCTTTTCCTTATTAATGAAATCAAGGCTTTCATTGCTGGTATTACAAAAGACGCTGCTGTTCTTATGCGCACAACGCACGCAATTATCATCGTTACAGTCGTTCATATTATTCATTTCGATGTCGATCATAGCAAATAATATTTTCTACCCAAGGCGGTGTATAAAGCTATATAAAAAATAAATGAGGCAAAAGCTTTGCCTCATTTAAAATATCATTATTGATTAATGCTCTTCTTCACCAGGACGAAGGGGTACATTTTGAGGTACATAATCATTACCATTACCATCATCCTTATAATCATATGGCCAACGGTGTACTTCAGGAATAGGACCTTCCCAGTTACCGTGTCCCGGATGGATTGGCGTAGTCCACTCTAATGTGGTGGCCTTCCATGGATTTTCAGAAGTTACTTTTCTACCGCGGAACATGCTTACAAAGAAGTTGAATACAAACAACAACTGTGCAAAGAATACAACCACTACAACAATCGTAATGAAGGCGTTCATCGGTTGATAATCTTTATACGAAACCCAGGCGCTATAATCGTAATAACGACGTGGCATACCCGCAAGACCCGCATAGTGCATCGGCCAGAAGATAAGATAAGCACCAATTAAGGTAATAAAGAAGTGAATATAACCTAAGGTATTATTCAGGAATCTTCCAAACATTTTAGGGAACCAGTGATATACCCCGGCAAACATCCCAAAGAAGGCAGATACACCCATTACTAAGTGGAAGTGCGCAATTACGAAGTAAGTATCGTGCAAGTGGATATCTAAAGCTGAGTTACCTAACCAGATACCGGTCAAACCACCGGAAATAAAGATGGATACGAAACCAATAGCGAATAACATCGGCACATTGAAACGTAAGCTACCTCTCCAGATTGTCGTAATCCAGTTAAATACTTTAATAGCAGACGGTATCGCGATCAATAGGGTTAATAATACGAATACAGAACCTAAGAACGGACTCATACCGGATACGAACATATGGTGTGCCCATACGACCAAGGCCAAGGCGGTAATACCAATTAAGGATATAATCATGGCCAGGTAACCAAAGATCGGTTTACGGCTGTTTGTCGATAAGATTTCTGAAGCCATACCCATACCCGGTAACATTACGATGTATACCTCAGGGTGACCTAAGAACCAAAACAAGTGTTGGTATAAGATTGCAGAACCACCGATATGTGACAAGGCTTTACCACCGATAAAGATTTCAGATAAGTAGAAGCTCGTACCCATGTGACGGTCAAAGATCAATAAGACAACACCGGAAACCAATACAGGGAAAGACAATACACCTAAGATAGCGGTAAAGAAGAAAGACCAAATGGTTAAAGGCATGCGGGTCATCTTCATCCCGTTTGTTCTCATATTAAGTATCGTAGAGATATAGTTCAAACCACCCAATAACTGAGATACCACAAACAATACCATACTGATCAACCATAAATCCATACCTAAACCAGAACCTAAAGACGCTTCTTTAAGGGCACTCAAAGGCGGATAAGTTGTCCATCCTCCCGCAGCAGGTCCTGTTTGCACAAATAGGGAAGCAAACATAATAATACTGGATACGAAGAAGAACCAATAAGAAAGCATATTCATGAATGGAGAAGCCATATCACGTGCACCTAATTGCAATGGAATCAAGAAATTACTAAACGTTCCACTCAAACCGGCTGTTAATACAAAGAATACCAGAATGGTACCATGCATTGTAACCAAGGCATAATAAAACTCAGGTGTTAATTTTCCACCTTTAGCCCAGTGACCCAAAAACTGTTCCATAACCGGAAAAGAAGATTCAGGAAAACCTAATTGCAAGCGAAAAAATACAGAAAATAATGCACCAATTACGGCCCAGATCATACCTGTTACCAGGTATTGCTTTCCAATCATTTTATGATCCTGGCTAAATATGTACTTCGTAATAAAGTGCTGTTTAGGATGATCATGATGACCTTCGTGATGTTCGTGCGCACCGTGTGCATGTGCTAAAGTAGCGTCGTTACCCATTTTTATATTCAATTTACAAACCTTGCGATAAGGCAGAAAATAATTTAATGTTTAATGTTAGTTTATTTAGATGCAACTGTCTTTACAGTATCCTTAGCTGCAGCAGGAGCTGCGGTACTGTCTTTAGCAGCCGTTGTTGCTACAGGAGCTGCCGGTGGGTTTTGGATATCATAATATGACTTCTGCTCCCCGATCCATTTTTTAAAATCAGCTTCTGTCTCTACCACAACGGTACCTCTCATAGAGTAGTGACCCTTACCACACATTTGGTCACAAGTGATCTCATAAACGAAATCTTTGTTTCCTGTAATTGTTTTCATCTCTGCTGTCGTCAACCTTGGGGTAAACCATAAAGTGGTTGTAATACCAGGAACGGCATCCATTTTCATTCTGAAGTGCGGTAAACCCACATCATGAATTACATCACGGGAATTGATGATAAACTGTACATGTCGTTTATTAATAATATGCGCTTCACCATTTTCGATAATGATATCATCTTTAGAAGCCGGATCGTTCCAGTCTAAACCCATAATATTATTCGCATCGTTGATCAATCGGAAATTCGTTTTACCAAATACCCCATCTTTACCAGGATAGCGGATCACCCAGTTAAACTGCTTGCCCATTACCTGTACTTTCAGGGAATCAGCCGGCGCTTTATCGGTAATCGTAACCCAGTTTTTCAATCCGATAGCTACTAATACCATCAGGGTTAAAGCTGGAATAGTTGTCCAAAGGATCTCTAACTTATTGTTATGAGAATAGAAGAATGGCTTTCTATCATCTCTCGCCTGGTATTTCCAGGAAAACCAAAACAATACCGCTTGTGTAACAAAGAAAACAGCACCGGTAATCCAAAGGGTTACCTTCATCATGAATTCATACTCCAAACCTTGCTCAGAAGCAGATTCAGGCAGATATAATGGTGCTAAATACATATGGCATTTATAAATACCATAGATGCCCAAAACAAAGAACGCCACTAACAACCCTGCCATAAGTTTGTTGGTACTCTTGGCTACCATTTCTTCGCCTCGTATGATATTAGCGTATTCGCTGGCTTTTGCAATCTGGTAAATAATGATAAAAACCAGAATAACTAAGGCGGTTAATATTAATCCCGACATTATTGAATGTTAATTATTAAATTATTAAATGCTGGTGTATGGTACACCTCAATTTCGTTCCTATTATAAATTAATGACTATTAACTTAAGTGTACTACTGCTTCTTTAAGCAAAATATTATTATGTGGTATCAGATCCGATTTCGTCAATGTTTTAGACACAACCAAAACCATCACCCCTGCAAATCCTGCAAAAATACCCATTTCATACCAACTGATATGCCAATCGTGACCGGAAGGACCAGGATAAGTTAATAAATATAAGTTTAACCACTGACCAAAGATAATAATTAATGCCATGAACACTACAGTGAAGTAGTTACGTTTACTTGGACGAGACATTAAGATCAGGATTGGTCCAACAAAGTTTACTACAATATTCAAATAGAATAAGAAACTGTACGGTCCGTTCTGACGCTTGTTATAATAGGTTGTTTCCTCAGGAATGTTACCATACCAGATCAACATATACTGTGCAAACCAGGTATAGGTCCAGAAAATGGAAAACGCAAACATAAATTTACCCAAATCATGGATGTGCTCTTTGTTTACCAAAACCAGGTTACCTTGATTTTTAAGGTATACAGTCCATAACAGGATCAAAGCCATACCCGATACAAATGCTCCGGCAAATACGTGCCAGCTGAACAAAGTTGAGTACCAGTGTGCATCAATACTCATTACCCAGAACCATGGTGTAGTACTCATCATGGTCAGACCATATACTACCATGAAACCACCGGCAAGGGAAACGTTTCTCCAATAAAGTTTAGTAGAATTTTTCGGCGCAGATTGTTGTGCAATGGAAATAGATCTGAATTTTCTGCCGAAGAAGCTCCATAAAGCCACCGCAACTACCGAAAATCCTACAAACATTTTAGAATTCAGGAAAGAAGATTTTCCTTCTAATACTTTATCGCCTTCCGGATGTACCCAGTGGAAGATAGGATTATGATGTCCTAAACCAAACACGATACAAAAAAGGATTACTAATACTATCAGACCAAAAACCCAAACGTTTGCACCAATCGCTTCCGGAACTCTTTTATAAGCTACGATCCAACCCCCTTGTGCCAAAGCAGCAGCAGCTTGGATGAAAATAGAAGAAAGCGCCATAAATAAGAAGAAGATACTATTTTGCATCAACCCAAGCCAAAAGCGGGTTACCCCGGCAACGCCTGCTTCATCATGCTTTCCTAAAAAGCAAATAGCGCCTGCGACTACAGTTATTATACCAATTAGTAATAATACCAAACCTGTTTTCTTTAAACCCGAAGGGACTTCAAAACGATCGGTCATAATATAGTTATTTTTTTATGCTAATTAATTGTTTATGTTTATGCTTATTTTTTTGCAACAGCAGAATCTGTTTTCATTGCAGGCTTAGCAGCAGCAGTATCTTTAGCAGTATTTGCAGTGGCAGTTGTAGCCCCGGCTTCAGCATCTAAAGTAAAAGGTGCACCACCGTTTTTAGATTGTACCTTTTTAATATAAGCCAATACTTGCCAACGTTGTTTTACGTTCAACTGGCTTGCATAAGAACCCATTACATTCTTACCATATACCACTGCATAGTACATTTTACCGATCGTCATGTTCAGGTAAGCCGCACCACCTTTAAGATTAGCAGGAGCTGCTGCAAACGGACCGGCACCATCTTTATATAAAGGACCGTTACCGTCTAGTTTATCTCCGTGACAAATACCACAATAGATATTGTATAAGCGTGTACCTTCCGTCATTTCGGCTTCGGTAAACTTATAAGGAGATTGCAATGCATAATAAGCAGAAGTGTCTGCCGCAGTAAGGTGTAATGGCAAGGCATGGCCTCTTGCAATGGTACCCGGAACTGGTTCCTGGCTAGTTAAGCCATTGGCGGTTACTGGGTTTTCCGTATAGGCATCGTATGCACGGGAATAAGTCATGTCCGGGGCATAGATTTTGCCCGGGTTACGACGTATACCACCGCTGTTACAAGAAGCGGCCAGCATAGCACTACCTACCAAAAATGTTACAAAAAAACGTTTATTCATAAAATTCTGTATAAAAATGGCTTCAGAAGCCAAATATTATTATGCTAATTGTTTTTGATACTCTTCTTCTTTATCAAATCTACCGTACCACCAGCCTTCTTCTGCAATCTGTACATCTGTTTCTACAGGCTTGGTTGTGTTTAAGAAATTCATCAGCTCGGCTTCATCAGTTCCTTCGGTTATTTCTATCGCTACCACAAACAGATCGTCTGACTGGCGCGGATGGAAAACATGCTTCTTAACACCCGGCATGATTTGATTCAAATAGCAATAAGTCAATACCATACCCACTGCCGCAAACATTACGGTAAGCTCAAAAGTGATCGGAATCATTGCTGGTAAAGAGAAGAATGGTTTACCACCGTAGTTGATAGGCCAGTCTGAGGTAAAAATCCATGACATAAAGCCTAATGCCGTACTCGTACCGGTAATACCAAAGATAAAACCTGCTACGTGCAAATCGGTTTCTTTAAGTCCCATAGCCTGGTCTAAACCATGCACAGGGAATGGAGTATACACATCGTGCAATTTGTACCCACTATGACGTACTTTGTGAACGGCATCAAACAATGGTGCCTCATCATCGTAACAAGCTATTGCAAATTTTTTAATTGCCATGATTTGTGTTCTTATATTTATCAATCCGTTTTACAACCGATCTTAAAATTCTTTATAATTATTAATGTGCGTGTTCCGCAAGATGAATAAATTCTTCTAAAGATTTTTCTTCTAATGCCATATTCTCTTCATGGGCTTTCGATCCAGTTGTTTTCAATACGAACTTAACCTCTGCGATTGCGATTACCGGGAAGTATTTAGAGAATAACAAGAAGCAAGTAAAGAACAAGCCAAAAGTACCTAAATAGAATCCGAGCTCAGGCCATGTCGGAGAATAGTAAGACCAGTTAGAAGGAATATAATCACGATACAAGGTTGTTGCAATGATTACAAAACGCTCAAACCACATCCCGATATTCACCACGATAGACAAGATGAAGGAGAATACAATGTTACGACGTAATTTTTTGAACCAGAAGAACTGCGGGGAAATTACGTTACAGGTCATCATCGCCCAATAACTCCACCAGTAAGGCCCTAATACACGCCATTTAAATGCTTCCTGCTCGTAAACCACTTGGCTATACCAGGCCATAAATAACTCTGTAATATAGGCGATACCTACAATAGACCCCGTCAATACGATTACTTTATTCATCGCCTCAATGTGTCCCATTGTAATATACTCTTCTAAACGATATATTTTTCTAACTAAGATCAACAAGGTATTTACCATCGCAAATCCGGAGAAAATCGCACCGGCAACGAAGTAAGGAGGGAAGATGGTCGCATGCCATCCCGGAATTACGGAAGTGGCAAAGTCAAAAGATACAATCGTGTGTACCGAAAGTACTAATGGTGTAGACAAACCAGCCAGTACTAAAGACAAGGCTTCAAAACGCTGCCAGTTTTTTGCAGTACCGGTCCAGCCAAAAGAAGCGATACCATATAAACGCTTGCGCAATTTAGTTTTTGCTCTGTCCCGAACGGTAGCAAAGTCAGGAATCAAACCGGAATACCAGAATAATAAGGAAACGGTAAAATAAGTTGAAATCGCGAATACATCCCAAAGTAAAGCCGAGTTAAAGTTAGGCCATAAAGGACCACGGGTATTCGGCAAAGGCAATACATACATCGCATCCCATACACGACCCATGTGGAAAATCGGGAACTGACCCGCACACATTACGGCAAAGATGGTCATCGCTTCTGCTGCACGGTTTACACCGGTACGCCAGTGTTGACGGAACAGTAACAGGATGGCGGAGATCAATGTACCGGCGTGACCAATACCTACCCACCATACGAAGTTGGTAATATCCCAACCCCAACCGATGGTGTGGTTAATACCCCAAACACCGATACCCCAATATACTTCCCAGAATACGGAGAATGCTCCGAAACCTAAGAATAATAAAGAGACTACTAAACCAAAGTACCAAAGCTTTGTAGGCTTTTGTTCAATGGGGCGACAGATATCAGCTGTTACATCCTTGTAGGTCTTGTTGCCATCTACTAATGGCTCTCTAATGAACGATTCGTATTTTAAATGCATAATTGATTTATTAATGCTGTATGGCTAAGCGTACCTAGCAATACAAATCTAATGTCAATTTTTTTATTCCTGAGACCAGCCCAAGGGCAGGTCTCATTTATGATTAAATATGTTGTTTGTAAACTTCGTCTTTCTCGCTACCGTTCATTACTTCATCCGTATTACGGATTTTAGACAAATAACTAACATTTGGCAATACGTGGATTGACTCCAGCATATAGAACAGACGCTCTTTATTGTTTACATAACGATCCTGGAACACGGCACTTTCTTTATCATTCACGTTACCGAAGGTAATACATCCACCACCACAAGCTGACTGACAAGCAGTAGATACATGATGATCTTTTAATGGTGTACCTTCTTTCTTCGCTTTTAATTTACCGTCTTGTAAACGTTGTACACAGAAAGAACATTTCTCCATTACCCCGCGGGAACGTACCGTTACATCCGGATTCAATACCATTCTGGTCAAATCATCATTGATATCATCACGACGACCATCAGAATATAAGTTGTCTTCGAAGCAGTCAGCATCATTCCAGTCAAACCAGTTGAAACGACGTACTTTGAACGGACAGTTATTAGCACAATACTTAGTACCGATACAACGGTTATAAGCCATTTGGTTCAAACCTTCCGAACTGTGGTTGGTTGCAGATACCGGACATACATTCTCACAAGGAGCGTTATCACAGTGTTGACACAACATTGGTTGGAATACAGTTTGGATTGTATCCGGATCGTTAGGATCACCAGAGAAATAACGGTCAATTTTCAACCAGCTCATTTCCTGTACTTTGATCACTCTGTCTTTACCTACTACAGAAACGTTATTTTCTGCATGACAAGCAATAACACAAGCACCACAACCGGTACAGCTATTCAAATCGATAGACATTGCCCAGTGCAATCCCATAGATTCATGTACAGGATAGTGGGTACCGTTTTTACGGAAGTCTTCTTCGAATTTTTTCGCGTCAAATTTATCTCCCTTACCGTAAGCGTCATGACCTTCATGATGCTCTTCATTCGGCGCGATCAGATAGTGCTCAATGGCTTCTCTGCGCTCGTCGATTAATTCGTAAGGATTTTTCTTAAATTCTTCTAAGCTATATTCATAGATAATAGGACGATTCTCTGCACTATTATGTGTTTGTGTTACGGCAACAGGATAGAAGTCTGCAGTTTTTTCAACTTTAGCATCTGCGCTATAAACAAAGGTTTGCCCGTTATAACCAACTAAAGGATATACGTTTTTACCTAAGTCAGCTGCAGCCATACCCACACCTTTATCTCTACCATAACCAACTGCAATCGCAATTACATTATGGTGCATACCTGGCGTTACGATAACAGGAAGCATTACTTCTTTCTTACCAACAGTAACTTTTAAAACACGTTTCTTAGGATCTACCTGATTGATTGAAGTCAATTCAGCATCAAATTTCTCTTTTGCTGTTTTCGGAGACATCATTACGTAGTTGTCCCAGGCCACTTTTGTGATTGGATCAGGTAACTCTTGTAACCATGGGTTATTACTCCATGCACCACCGGCACCTAAAGAAGCCGTTTGGAAAATTTCTACTTCATATTCTGTAGCACCTTTTATAGCGGTAGCTTTTGCAATGGCGTCGTTTACATTACCAGAGAAAGATGCTCCGGAGATGCTTGGCGTTGCCGGCTCAATGATACCGTCCTGTAAAGCCTGGTCAAAAGTAGCTTGTCCTAATTTACCTACCCAATATGCATTAAACATATCGTGGTAAGAGGTTGTAGCACCGCTCCATTTTAATAAGCTGTCCTGGAATGCTCTTGTTTTGAATAATGGTGCAATAGTCGGCTGGATAAAGCTGATATGATTAGCTTTTGCCTCCGTATCGCCCCAGCTCTCTAACCAATGGTGGTCAGAAACAACATATTTACATTTTTGTGCGGTTTCATCCAAGCGATCGCTGAAAGATACCGTAGTTTTTACTTTTGCTAAACCTGCAGCGAATTTTTCTCCCTCAAAATATTCATAAATCGGGTTCACTCCGTGCATTAATAAAGCCCCTACCTGACCGGCATTCATGGCGTTTACTAAAGCAACCATGTCTGCATCAATACCTTTTTTGTTTTTCGCTACATTGGAAAAATCAATCGTTGTACCGTTTGCGCCAATGGCACTGTTAATTGCATTGATGATGATCTGAACATTCACATCATTACTACCAGAAACCACTAAACCGTTTCCTTTCTTCAGATCAGCCGCCGCTTTTGTAATTAATTTATCTAAGTTTTTAGATCCTGTATTTGGTGCAGCACCGGTAACTACTGCAGCATGTAAAGCTGCGGCTACTTTACCATATTCAGAAGGTCTGCAAGTGGCACGCTCATCGGCATTAGCACCGGTCATGCTCAACATACCTTCTACTTGGTAGTGCTTGTTCATTTCGAAAGTTTTAATGTCTTTCGAAACGATTTTTCTTGATTTAGTATACCCTTTACTATATTCTACAGGAGAAATCCAGGTACCCAGGAAATCTGCCCCTAAGCTAAATACTGTTTTAGCTTTGTCAAACATATAGTTTGGTATCATTCTTGAGCCATAAGAAGCCTCATTGGCCAACAAGATACCGGTATAAGAAATTGGATCGTATGTAACGTGCTTCGCTGATGGATACTTAGCTAAGAACTGAGCGATTACCTGCTCTGTTGTAGGGCTAATGATGGTACCGGTCAACAAATAAGCAGCACCGTTTCCTGCACTCAGGCCATTGATAACCGCCTGGTCAATCGCATCAAAAGTATCTACAGGCTTACCATCTACATGTGGCTGGCGCAATCTTGTTTTGTCATAAAGACTCAAAGTAGCGGCAATCATACGGGCAGAAGTACCCCCTTCGGTAACTTTAGAAAGCGTATTTCCCTCAATCATGATCGGACGACCGTCGCGGGTTTTAACCACAGCAGGTACACACTCTCCGTTATCTACAAATGTAGAAGCATAATAGTTGGGCACACCGGGAGTAATATCCTCCGGTTTAATCGCATAAGGAATGGCTTTTCTTACCGGCATTTCACAACTCGCAGCAACGGTTGCCGCTAAAGTGCTAAATCCTAAAAATTTAAGAAAATCACGACGTGGTGTAGTGGCATTCAATAAATTATCACTTAAGTTAAGCGGCAATTCTTCATTGAACTCGTTGGCAACACTTTGTTGATACTCGGGTGTATTCTCCAACTCTTCTATACCTTTCCAATATCTTTTTTGACTCATAAGTCTGCTTTATATTGTAATATACTCGTTAAACGATGTACTGATTTTTAAATAATATTAATAGTGACATTTTTGACATTCCAAACCACCCAACTCTGCTTCCGTAACACCGTCTCTTTTACCGTCTTTAATTTCCTGATGGTATTTTTCGAAAATGCTATAGTAGTTATTGTTTTTGAAGTCAACTTTTGTTTCTCTGTGACAGTTAATACACCATCCCATAGATAAAGATTCAAATTGTTTTACCTCATCCATTTCCTGAATAGGACCATGACAAGTCTGACATTGTACTTTACCTACGTTTACGTGCTGACTGTGATTGAAGTAAACGAAATCTGCAAGGTTGTGGATTTTTGTCCATTTAATCGGCGTAGCCTGGATTTTACCTTGAGCATCACGTTTGTAATCTTTCTTGGCAGCATCCCATCCGGCGTATTTGTATAACTCCTGAATTTGTGCGGTACCATCTACTTTATTTCCTTCATGGTCAAATAACTGCTCTCCGGTGTATTCGCTGATCTGTTTGTGACAGTTCATACATACATTCGTAGAAGGAATCATGGCCTGACGGCTATCGTTAACCCCTGCGTGACAATATTGACAGTTGATCTGGTTAACGCCCGCATGTACTTTGTGAGAATAGAAAATCGGTTGTTTCGGCATGTAGTTTTGCTGACGACCCATTTCCACACCACCATTCACCATCCAGTAACCGGCAAGGATAAGTACCAAAATACCTGTAATCGCGATAAATACTTTATTTCTTTTTAAAGGAACATCTTTTGTATTAGGGATACCTTGTTCTGTGTTGGCAACTTTGTGTAAGCCTTTGTTGATGCGAATAAGGATCAAAGCTAAAATAGCCAGAATGATCGTAACCAATACATAAATCCATGTATTGTCTGCTTCTTTAGTTGTACCACCAGCTTCAGGTTTTGCTTCTACCGGTACTTTATACTCTTCTACATATTTAACGATAGCATCAATTTCCTCATCTTTCAGACTAGGAAATGCAGTCATTGCGGTCTTATTCCACTTATTATAAATTTCGTTGGCATGCTTGTCACCACTGGCAATTAATGCTGCAGAATTTCTAACCCATTTATGGATCCATTCAGTACTTGGAGCACGACCGGTAATACCTTGTAATGCAGGGCCGGTAGCATCCTTAACAGGGTTGTGACAAGATGCACAGTTAGCCTGGAAAAGAGCTTTCCCGTCTTGTGCATTAGCTTGTGTAAAGCCACTGAATACCATTAATACAGCAAACAGGGCTATTATACTAACACGTTTAAACATAAAATTTAACTTTAAATATGCAGACACTAGAATTGTTTTTAGTTTTTTAACTTAAAATTTACACATTCGCGCTTGCAAAAGTACAACACGAAATCCAATTTTTGTTCACATTTGTTAAAAATTTTTTTTCAATGCTGGCAAGGGTTTCAGCCGATTAATTGTCATTTTGAATATATGTTTGTCAAAATTGTGTCATTACATTCGTCTGCCATTTGTAAAAAATATTATAAAATCCCCGCCCGCCCTTTATAAACAGGCGGGGTATACATTTTAACAAAATTTATATTTTAATTTTTCTGCTAGCGCTCAAAAGTTAAACGCTGCCCTTTAATCGCATCGAATACCTGGCCATTTTCAAAAACAAGGTTGCCATTCACATACGTTTTTTCTATACTATATTTAAAAGTAGTACCTTCTATAGGACTCCAGGCACAATGGTATAATATATTGGACTTGTTTACCTCGTACGATTTTTGGGCCACCAGCACCAAATCAGCAGCGTAACCCTCCCGGATATACCCTCGTTTGGCAATTTGGAAACATACCGCGGGAGCGTGACACATTTTTTCCACAACTTTTTCGATTGTGATCTTTCCTTCAGCCACATATTGCAGCATTAATTGCAAAGAATGCTGTACCAAAGGCAGACCGGCGGGTGCCTGCGCATAAGGTTGTTGTTTTTCCTCCCAGGTATGAGGGGCATGATCTGTAGCGATAATATCCAGGCGATCATCCAACAGCGCTTCCCAAAGGGCGGCTTTGTTTTCCGGAGCTTTAATGGCCGGATTACATTTGATCAGGTTCCCTTTGCTTGCATAATCATCTGCCGTAAAGTGCAAATGGTGTACACATACCTCATTGGTAATGCGCTTATCCTGTAGCGGGAGCATATTGCTGAACAACTGTAATTCCTTGGCTGTCGTAATATGGAGAATATGGAGCCGGGTATCGTATTTCTTAGCCAATTGTATGGCCGTAAAGCTGGATTCAAAACAGGCTTCTGCATTCCTGATTAAAGGATGGAAAGAAGCATCCGTAGGATCGGGGTATAATTTTTTATTTTCAGCAATGATGCGTTCATCCTCACAATGGGTCGCAATCAGATGGCCGGTTTCGGAGAATATGGTATTTAATGTTACAAAATTATCCACTAGCATATCACCGGTGCTGCTGCCCATAAAAATCTTGATGCCACATACATTATGTAGTTTTTCATTGGCTTTCAGCACTTCCGCCACATTATTGTTGGCTACGCCCATAAAGAAGGAATAGTTTGCAACGGAGGTATTGGCGCCGATGTCATATTTCTGTTCCAACAATTCCTGCGTCGTAGCCGGCGGATTCGTATTGGGCATCTCCATAAAACTGGTGACCCCTCCCGCAACGGCAGCGCGCGCTTCCGAACCGATAGTCGCTTTATAAGTCAAACCCGGCTCTCTGAAGTGCACCTGATCATCAATCACTCCGGGAAGGAGCCATTTTCCACGCGCATCCACTTCCGTTACCTTTTCCTTAAGGGTAATTTGTGGGGCAATTTTCTGTATCATTCCATCCTTAACCCAAAGGTCCGCTATAATTGTTTTGCCTTCATTAACGATAAAAGCATTCTTAAAAAGTACATTGTTTTGCATTGCGCTTATATTATTTTAGTTCGCTATAAAATTGTCAATTACCTGCTTTCCTAACAGATAAAAACTAAAGGGCTTTGTTTTTTTATTTTCTCCGATCAATCCAAGCCGTATCAATTCGTTCAGATCTTTGCTGGCTGTTTGTCGCACGACGCTGTATTGCTCAGCATAGTCCTTTAGTGTCATTGTATTTTTACTTTTTAAATACAAAAATCCAATCAGGTCTGCCTGTCTTTTATTTAATCCTTTTTGTAAAAGTTCATAGGCTACAAAATTGGCCTTCTTCCGGTCATTAAGTTTTTGATCTCTGTACTTAGTTAGTTGTTCAAAAGCCATTTTAAGATTCTTTACAGAATAATGAATAAAATAATTCAGATCATTTTCATCATATTCTGTTTTCAAAAATGCTTTATCGTACTGTGTTCTAGAAGCCAGTATCGCTTTTGATATGGATATATCTTTAATTAGTCCATAGCCCTTTTTGATTAAAAACCAATAAAACAAAGCCCTTGCCGTTCTGCCATTACCATCCATAAACGGATGAATATATCCCACCATAAAGTGGATAATTGATGCCTTTACAATAGGATGAATAAAATGCTCCTCATCATTGATAAAGTCACATAGATCCGACATTAAGGGTTCTACTTCCTGCCATTCCGGAGGTGTATAAGCGATTTCGCCTTCTACATGGTTACTTACATATACTTTTCCTTGTCGAAATGACCCTGAATACTTTTCTGCCTGTGTCTGAGCAGTCATAATACTGTGTAAATCAATAATTAGTTTAAAGCTAATCGGTCGATTTACATATTCATTAATAAATGATATCGCTTTCAGATTATTAAAGATCATCTGCTCAGACTCATTCTGCGGCATTCTTCCCGACTGAAGCATTGCTTTGGCGACTTCAGTCGTTGTGGCTGCCCCCTCTACCTGCGAAGAGGCTACTGCCTCTTCCATTAATGAATTGCTGAAATATTCAATCTTATCTGTCGAAGATACAGGGTTTTGCCTTAGATCTCCTATCAATTTTAAGTCAAACTCATGTATACTTTGTTGTATGAAAGAGGATAAATAATACTTGAAATGATCATTTAAGAATCTAATGGATTCATACTTTGACTGCCTGTACTTTTTAAGAAATGTCCAGTTTTCTAATGCGGTATCAAACGGGCCATCCTTTTTATATTTCAATTCGTCCCAATAATAGTAATCAATTTCACACTTATAAAAAAACGATTCACGATCGTGAAAAATATCATTGGCCAACAACCTTGATAAGTATTTGGGATTATTATCTAATTCGGGCGGACGCTCTAATTTCATATAACATTGTTACATTGTCGTTCAAAATTAACAATGTTTCCATAAAAAACAAAAACTGCAGTAAATCATTACTGCAGTTCCGAAAAAATTATTTATTTCTAAAGAAGATCTTGATCGGCACCCCTTTAAATCCAAAGTGATGGCGCAGTTTGTTCTCCAGGAAATTCTGATACGGCCTTTTGATCTCATCCGGATGATTACTGTAGAAAGCAAAAGAAGGCACCATGGTTGGAATTTGCATCACAAACTTGATCCGCACATTATGACCACGCATCATTGGCGGTTTGAATATTTCCACCTCTTTCAACATCACATCATTTAAAACAGATGTCGGGATTTTCTTCTGACGGTTTTCATACACTTCCAGTGTTTGCTCCATCGCCTGGAAAATACGTTGTTTTTCCTGAGCGGAGACAAATACCACGGGTACATCACAGAACGGTTGCAAACGCTCTTTCAATTGTTTTTCGTAATCACGCGCCGTATTGGTTTGTTTCCCGTCTATCTTATCCCATTTATTCACCAGTACAGTAATCCCTTTACCTTTACGAGCCGCCAAACTGTATATATTTACATCTTGAGCGGTAATACCTACCTCGGCATCAATCAGTAACATACATACATCCGCCTCGTCCATCGCATTAATAGCACGGATTACGGAATAGAACTCCAGGTCTTCATTTACATTTTTCTTTTTACGGATCCCCGCCGTATCGATCAGGATAAATTCTTTCCCGAACATATTATAATGGGTATGGATTGAGTCCCTTGTTGTTCCCGCGATATCGGAAACAATAGTGCGGTGCTTACCTGTCAAGGCATTCAGCAAAGTGGACTTACCGGCATTCGGCTGACCAATAATGGCGATCTTTGGAATAGGATTTTTAGGATAGGCTACTTTAACCATTTGTCCGTAATCATCTTCCTCCTCTACCCAGATCACATCTTCATCATTCACATAATCTTCCGGAACGAATGAAGTGACCATATCCAGCATATCGCCGGTACCGCTACCCGAAGCAGAGGCAATCATAATGGTATTTTCAAAACCATAGGAATAAAACTCTGTAGCATCCAGCTGACGGGCCGAATTATCTACTTTGTTCACTACCAATATAACCGGTTTTTGAGAGCGGCGCAATACCATGGCCATTTCATTATCCAACACCGTAGTACCGGCACCGGCATCTACAATGAACAAGACTACATTAGATTCTTCTATGGCAATATGTACCTGAGTACGAATTTCTTTTTCAAAAACATCTTCTGAATCGGATACAAACCCACCGGTGTCTATTACATTAAACACCTTTCCATTCCATTCGCAAATACCGTATTGGCGATCACGTGTAACCCCACTAAAATCATCTACAATGGCCTTTCTTTGTTCCACCAAACGATTGAACAAAGTTGATTTTCCTACATTGGGTCTTCCTACGATAGCTACCGTAAATCCTGGCATAATATTATTTTTATAACGCTAATAAGCCTGCAAAGATACAACAAAGGAAACGGAACTGCACGCTCAATTGTTATTTTGTCTTTATATATACCACAATGCACGCNNGCGTGCATTGTGGTATATATAATCTTTTATCTGAGTTTATTGTTTGTAAAACTTCATTACTTTTTCCTGAGTACCATTTGTTACTTTCATCAGGTATAAACCGGCATCTAAAGCAGCTGTATTGGCCTTAAATACATTTGTACCGTTTCCGAATGATTTTTCATTGGTTTGTAATACTCTTCCGGTCATATCAGTAAGCTGGAACTGGTATGTTCCGGCAACTGCATTTTCGAAATGTACTGATACAGAACCCGCAGACGGATTCGGATACAGGCTGATCCCACTCAATTCATTCATCTCTTTTACACTGGTCCCTGTTTGTTCGGTAATGGTTGAGCTGGTACCAAAATTCCACTGATCACCTGCATCACTGCTACCATTTGCATTCACACCGTTAATCACCGTGAAAAATTTCACAGAACCGGTACCTGCTGCAGGAGCGGTCCATTGAAACTGTGCTCCATATATATAATTTCCGGCATTTACGATTCCGGAAAGCGGCATATTATGTTCTAACAAGGTATTGTTTGCCCGTGCAGACACACCAGCAACACCATTAGCAGAAAGTGTTCCCGCTGCAGCACCGGCTGTAGTGGCGCAAGTCAGCTGAAAACCATATTTAGAATGGCCGGTACCCGTATTGGAACCGCCAAGAACCAAAGTGTATGTTCTACCCGGTACATATGCTGTAACAGGGGTTGTACCATCAAGCAGGATTACTGTTGCAGTAGTGGCACTGTTTTGATTACCGTGGCAGCTTACACATCCTGTTGTGTTTCCATCACTACCAGTTCTGTTACCTAAAGTACCATGAGTACCCGTTTGGTATGAGGATAAGACAATCGCCGAAAAGACTCCAACGGAGGCAAACATTAAAAACTTCTTTTTCATATGATATAAATTTTAAGTAAATATCCCCAATATTACAAAAAATTACTTATATGTCATAGTATTGTCATTAATTATTATTATTAAAAAATTATTAAATTTTGTTAATTTCACAACGCAATTTTATGAACCTTTTAATTTATTAACCCCTTTTCAACAAACATGAAAAAAATTCTATGTACCCTTATGGCCCTTATTGGTTTGAACCTGGCTTCGCAAGCAGCTGTTGGTGATACGACTACGGTATTGGCTCACAACGAAACGAAGCTGCAAACATATACCAGCTACGATACGGTGATCACATTCCCTAGTGGCACCACCCCCTACCAAAAGATCATTATGGATTTCACTTTAGGTAAGTATGATTGCGGCGGTAGTTATAATCCGGCAACAGCAGGAGAAGGCGCAGGCCGTAGCGGTTGGTGTTCCGATTGGGATTATGATCTGCACATCATTGTCATGACCGCAGCAGGCGATACTATCGAACTTGGTGAGGTCATTACCCCTTATGCAAATACCACTTTACCTATGTTTCCCTGGACCTGGAAACGGAACTATCGTTATGATGTGACGGATTTCTATCCTATACTGAAAAATGGCGCGACCATACGCATATTTTATGCAGGATGGTCCGGCGGTTTTACCGGTACTACTAAATTCCGATTTATTGAAGGGACACCCCCAAGAAATGTTTTAGCGGTAAAGAGTTTGTGGAAATCGGGCAATGATGGTTATGCTTATGGCGAAACCATTTCCATTGATTCCCAAATTGTCAAAAGAACAGTAACGCCACCCGCCGGAACAACGGCTGCCTCTGTACGTACGATCATCTCCGGCCACGGATTTGGAAATCAGGCGTATTGCTCTGAATTCTGTTCAAAATGGTACCGCCTGATGATCAACAATCAAAATGTGGAACAAAAATCTATCTGGAAACCCGATTGTGGTTACAATCAGGCTTATCCTCAGTCCGGAACATGGGTATACGACCGAGCCAACTGGTGCCCGGGCGAGCATGTAGAACCTTATGTACAATCAGTACCGGTAGCTGCATTATCGGCTCCGTTTACGGTGGATCTGGATTTTCAACCTTATACTAATGTAGGCACTACGGGCAATCCGGGTGCTTGGTATAAATTATCTTCTGCCGTTATTTTCTACGGCACTTACAACCGCCAGAAAGATATTGGTGTAGAGCATATTATCAGCCCTACTACAGATGCAAATGAATACAGAAATAACCCGATTTGTGGTTCTCCGAAGATTGTTGTCAAAAACTATGGCTCGGAAACGGCAACCAGCATTAAATTTGAATATGGCGTTGAAGGGGGTACTTTAAGCACCTATACCTACACGACAAATCTGGCGGCTAATGCAAGCGCAGAAGTTAATTTACCTTCTTTGGCTTCCCTTCAAACCGCAGCAGCAAACAGTATTTTCGTCGTTCGCGTACTTTCGGTAAACAATGCTACAGATGAGAATGCCGATAATAATGTTTTAAAATCAAGCTTCGTGCCTTCACCGGAGTGGACCGGAGGAAATTTTGCTATTCAGCTCAAAACATCCGGAGCAGTATCGGGTCAGCAAAACCGTACAGACTGGAAAATAACCAATATCAGTACCGGCGCAGTAGTATCTTCCAGAAATGGTACCGCAAATGCGACGACTTATAATGATACGATCACGCTGCCTAATGGTTGTTATAAACTGGAATTAGATTGCAGCACCTTAGGTGCAGGGTTGAGAAATCCATACCTGATTAGTGCAGCCGGTAGCTTTATTGTAAGAAACCTGTCTACTAATCTGAGAATTACTTTAGACAAAAACAGAGACGGCTTAACTTCTGCTTACCAAGGCAATCTGGAAGGCTGGATGGGTAGTGGCTTTACGCAGTACTTTACCGTTATCGGTTCTACCAGTGTATTGAAAGTGGAGAATAATATCAATCTGAATATTTACCCTAATCCGACAACTGATGTGTTACACATACGTGTAGATGGCTTAGGCATTCAGAAAGGAACCCTGACCCTGACCAATTCCATAGGTGCAAGCCTGTACACTGCGGTAATGACGGGTAACGATCATAAAATCAATACCGCTGAATTCCCTTCAGGTGTATATACCTTAAACTACAGCTCTGACAAAGGCAATAGAGTAGAAAAAGTAGTGATCAGACATTAATTTAAATAGTTTACATAATCACAAAGGAGGCNNGCCTCCTTTGTGATTATGTAAATATATTGCTAAGCATTATTCGATTCTTTTCGCTTAGAAAAGGTTTATGCTACACCTGCCATTCAATAGGTGCCAAATGATGTTCTGCTAAATACGTATTGGTCTTGCTAAATGGCCGGCTGCCAAAGAAGCCATTATAGGCCGAAAGCGGTGAAGGATGTGCCGATTCAAGAATAAGATGTTTCGTACCATCGATCAGACTTTTCTTCGACTGGGCATTTCTACCCCAAAGAATAAAGACAACATGTTCTTTTTCCTCCGATACTTTCTGGATAACCGCGTTGGTAAAGGTTTCCCAGCCAATTTTCCCATGAGAGTTGGCCAGGCCTGCCTGTACGGTCAGGCTGGTATTGAGCATCAAGACCCCTTGCTTGGCCCAGGATTCTAAGAAACCATGATCAGGGATGACGAAACCGGGAATATCTGTTTGTAATTCTTTATAAATGTTCTGAAGCGAGGGTGGGGACTTTACGCCTTTGAGTACCGAAAAGCAAAGCCCATGTGCCTGACCGAATCCATGGTAAGGATCCTGACCTAGTAAGACAATCTTTACCTGATCAAAAGGACATAATTCAAATGCCCGGAAGATATCCGCACCGGAAGGGAATAAGGTAATCCCCTGTTGGCGGTCATGCTTTACCCTTTCCACGACTTGCTTAAAATAAGGTTTCTCAAATTCTTCTTTTAAAACCTGCTTCCAGCTTTGTTCAATCTGAACTTCCATATAGTATTGCTTTTTTAGGCAGATGCTCTGATGTCTAAAATTTTTAGTTGCAGCGACGTTTCATTATTCCACTCGTTTTCCTCAACGGTATAAACAATATCAAAAAGATCATTCTGAGTGATCAGGTCAAATTTATACGCCAGGTTAAACCCGATGCCGCTAATAGGTGCACTTCCCTGCTGGCAAAGCGTAAATTTGATATGCTGATCTTTGACCACACGACAGGATTGACGATAATTTTTAACACCACGGGAGCAGAAAACCGGTCGCATATTATCGGGGCCAAAGGGTTCGAATTGTTGCAGAATATTGTAAAATTTATAATTAATACAGGAAAGATCTATTTCGGTATCTACAATAATTTCAGGGCTTTGTGAATCGGTGGAAATGGTGTTTTTAACCACATCCTCAAAGCGTTGCCGGAAGGGTTCAAAATTTTCTTTTGCCATCGTAAGGCCTGCTGCAAAATAGTGCCCTCCGAAATTCTCCAAAAGATCACTACAGGAAGCAATGGCATCGTGAATATTAAAACCGGTTACAGAACGGGCCGAGCCGGTGATCTTATTATTTGATTCGGTCAGCACAATGGTCGGTTTATAATAATGATCCACCAGGCGGGAAGCCACAATGCCCACAACACCTTTATGCCAGTGCGGGCGGAATAATACGGTGCTGAAATAGTTTTTATACGCCCCGTCTTCTTCGAGGATCATCAGCGCCTCATCGGAAATACTTTTATCCACCACTCTTCGGTCGCTATTGTCTTCGTGTAACTGTGCTGCCATTTTCTGTGCCTGCACATGATCTC
Organism: Taibaiella sp. KBW10; assembly: GCF_003852495.1. Taxonomy (GTDB): domain Bacteria; phylum Bacteroidota; class Bacteroidia; order Chitinophagales; family Chitinophagaceae; genus Edaphocola. Next base: position 194,511 of record NZ_QAJI01000005.1, read on the forward strand.
TTTCTATAAATAAAGCCACCGCTTTATTACCATCGTCCATCCGGCCGGCCGCATTAATCCTCGGCGCAATTACAAACACAAGATCAGATACTTTTAGTACTTTTTTGGTATCCACCAATTCCCGGATCACCTGAATCGCCAAACAAGGATTCTCATTTACCTTCTGTACGCCAAAATAAGCCAGAATCCGGTTCTCTCCATATATAGGTACAATATCCGCGGCTATAGAAGTGGCCACCAGATCGAGATAGTTATAAACTAGAGCGGTATCAAGGTTCCAGTGTTCTGCCAATCCGGAAATAAGCTTAAAGCCAATCCCACAGCCACTCAGTTCTTTAAACGGATAAGGACAGTCTTCTTGTTTGGGATTGAGTATAGCCAATGCCTCCGGCAAATTGCCCGTTTCCGGAAGGTGGTGATCACACACAATTACGGTTATACCATTCGCTTTGGCATAGGCAATTTTCTCGACCGATTTAATGCCACAGTCCAGTGTAATAATAAGTTCAATATGCTGTGCGATACAATGATCGATTGCTTTGATTGAAAGGCCATAGCCTTCATTATACCGGTGTGGGATATAATAACATAATTGGTTTTCGGATACTTTGGGCGCATGGTGGTTCAAAAAATCATAAACAACGGCTACGGCTGTTGTACCATCCACATCATAATCGCCAAACACCATTATTTTAGTATCCTTTTGCAATACTTCATCGATATATGAAACGGCTTCCCGCATGCCCTTCATTAAAAAAGGGTCATGCAGTTGGGTTAGTTCCGGCCTGAAAAAAGCCTTGGCAGAATTATAATCCTTTATGCCCCTCTGTTCTAAAAGACTGCATAAAGAAGCACTGATATTTAAATCTTTTTGAATTTGGGCTATAACCGGTTCGTTCCTGGGCTTAAAGGTCCATCTTTTTTCTAATCGCATCGTGTTGGGGTTTAGGGTGGTAATCGTATCAGAAAACTAGCTTGGCCAGCGATACCTATTGATTGGGTATCACTCCGTTTACCGGAGCCTGACCATTCTTTAATTTCATAATCGGAACAACATCCTCTACCGTTTGCCATTGAAAATTAACCCACCTTAAGCCATCGACCTGGCCGGAAGGAACCAGCGTATTTCTTCTTTGCGGTTGATTGACTTCAGAGATCAGGCGATCATAGATAATCATATTTTTTGCGGAATCAAGATTCAGGGAAACCTGCGATCCTTTTTGATATTCCAGCATAAAACGCTGTGCCTGTCTGTTGTTAGTGTTAAAGTAATTGCCACCAAAAGTGACTTGATTACCACTAAAGCCCAACAAATCCATCGTTTTTACACTATATCCATTTCCATTATGGTTAGACCCGAAGACAAAATAAAGTGGTTGCCCGTTAGCACCCTTTTGGGTAAGGATGCGATAGTATTCGCAGCCAAACCAATTCTTGTTCGACAGAGGTTTGTATAGGAGATTGTCTTCCATTTTTTCGGACATATCCAGCAAAGGAAATACCGGCCCTTCGGACTTTTGCACGGCTCCATAATATCGGAAGCCTGCAATTTTATACTCAACAGTCCAGTTAAAGATGCGAAAACTTTTATCTTCCGGGTAAAGAATATGAATCTTCTTCCCTAAACGCTCAAAGGGGTAAGAAAAGGAGTTTTCTCTTTTGAGTAATGCGCTCAGCTGCTTCACAAATTTATGACAGTAGTCAATCCGCTCTTCATACATATAAGCTCTATACATAGAATCGGCTGAAATAATCAGGGAATCTTCTGTTTTTTGAAATTGCTGCAGCTCACTGCCAGACAATTTCTGTGCGGCAGCCTGTTGGGGTGCCCAAAGGGCAAAACAACATACTAATAAGTTCAATATCTTTTTCATTGCTATTTCTTTCAATTGCGGGGGTAACAATAGGGCATTAAGGTAGGCTAAAATACGTAATTTTTAGCTTATTCCGATTTTTTCACTTCATTCCAAAGCGCGTCCATTTCCAGCAAACTGAGCTCCGTGAAGTTTAAATCCCTTTGAGCCGCAAGATTTTCCATCTGTTCAAACCGGTATTTAAATTTCTTATTCGTTTTTTCCAGCGCGTTTTCAGCATCCACTTTTAAGAAACGTGCATAGTTCACCAATGAGAAAAGAACATCTCCAAACTCTTCTTCAACATGCTGCTGATGCCCGCTGTCAATAGCCTCCTGCAATTCGTTCATTTCTTCCCTTACCTTTTCCAGCACTTCCGCAGCCGTATCCCATTCAAAACCCACTTGTTTCGCCTTATCCTGAAGCCGGGTTGCCTTAACGACTGCCGGTAAAGACTGAGGCACCCCTCCCAAAACAGATTTTTTGCCCTCTTTCAATTTTAGCTTTTCCCAATTCTTTTTCACGTCTTCTTCTCCTTCTACAAGGGTATTGGAATAGATATGCGGATGGCGGAAGACCAGTTTATTAGCGACCCCTTCAATAACGTCGTCTAAGGTAAATTGATTTTGCTCGGCGCCTATTTTACTGTAAAAGACGATATGTAACAACAAGTCTCCCAGTTCTTCTCTAATACCTTTCCAGTCTTCTTCCGTAATCGCATCCGTCAATTCGTACAGTTCTTCTATGGTTTGTGTACGCAAGGAATGAATGGTTTGTTTCTTATCCCAGGGGCATTGCTCCCTAAGATCGTTCATAATATTGACCAGGCGTTGCAGGGAATTATGATAATTCATGGTTTCGTTTAATTTTTATAATGCAAAATATACTGGTCTTTAAAAGCGCCGTTATATACCGTTTTTGCGTCGCTTAATTTACGCACGCTGTTAGACTGATATCTATAGTATTCGGTTTTTATCCCATTAGGGTTGCTTACTGTAATCAAACATTGATCATCTATCGTCCAGGTACCGGCCACAGTCATTTGCGTCGTGCTGCTCCTTTGCACTTTAACCACCGTTTTGTTCTCATAAAATTGTATCGTAGTCATCGGCGCCCCATGCTCGCCACAGTCATTGCCAAAGCAAGGAAGTTTTCCTTCAAAAACTGCGGCTTTAAAGCCACAGGCAAAAACCTGAGGTGCCGGTGGAACCGTCGGTTCAGGCAATTGATGCGGATGCACTACCCGCTTGCTGGTCTTACATGCGGCAAAAGCAAGAATGCCGCCCAGGAGTGTATAACAAAGTATATTTTTCAAGCAGATCATTTCAAACAAAAGTACAATTTATTATCCTCTATCTTTATACCCGCCCTATAAACAGATTAAATCTTATTTTTGCATTCATGATTGATTTCAGTTCAGAAATAAAATACAAAACAGCACGCAGCGGTGGCAAGGGTGGCCAGAATGTAAACAAAGTCGAAACCATGGTGGAGGCCCGGTGGAATATTATTGACAGCCGCTTGTTTCCCGATGAGGCTAAGGCTAAGCTTTTTGAATCTTTAGCCAATCATATCAATGGAGAAGGCATTTTGGTTGTAAAATCTTCCGAAAGCCGCTCACAGCTAGAAAATAAAGAAATTGTCACCAAGAAAATATTACAGATCGTACATAAATGTTTGGTTCCAAAGAAAAAACGCGTAGCAACCAAGCCTTCAAAAGCCACGGTAGAAAAACGACTGGACCATAAAAAGCAACAAGCAGAACGGAAGCAAAGCCGAAAAAAAGACTGGGAATAAAAATAGCGAAAGGGTATTGCAATGCAATACCCTTTCGCTATTTCTTTATATAAACACTAGTTTTATAACTGCTCTAATGATTTTTTGATTATTTGGATACACTCCTCAATTTGCGCCTGGGTAATCACCAATGGTGGCGCAAAACGAATTTTATCTCCATGTGTCGGTTTGGCCAGCAACCCGTTTTCTTTTAAGAGTAAGCATAGGTTCCAGGCTGCATCAGGATCATCATGTTTGATGATGATGGCATTTAATAAGCCTTTCCCCCTTACCAAAGCAATGTTCGGATGATTCAGGTTCCGGATGCCTTCACGGAAAAGGTTACCCAATTGTTCCGCATTTTCTGCTAAGTTTTCCTGCTTCAATACTTCCAGAGCAGCAATCGCCACTTTACAGGCCAAAGGATTACCGCCATAAGTTGACCCATGTTCTCCCGGCTTGATATTGAGCATAATCTCATCATCTGCCAACACCGCAGAAATAGGTAAGGTTCCTCCCGAAAGTGCTTTTCCTAAAATCAGGATATCAGGACGTACATTTTCATGATCACAGGCCAGCATTTTGCCCGTACGGGCTAAACCGGTTTGTATCTCATCTCCGATGAACAGTACATTTGCTGCTTTACAAAGCTCGTATGCTTTGGACAGATATCCTTCGTCCGGTACATACACACCCGCTTCACCCTGAATAGGCTCTACCAGGAATGCAGCAACGTTTTTATTCTGTAAGGCTTTTTCCAAAGCCGGAAGATCATTATAAGAAACCACATCATAACCCGGCATAAACGGACCAAATCCAGCTTTTGCACTAGGGTCTGTGCTGAAGGAAATAACGTTTAAAGTTCTGCCATGGAAGTTATCTTTTGCGGTGATCACGAGCGCTTCATCCTGAGGCACGCCTTTTTTCACATAAGCCCAACGCCTGGCCAGCTTGATGGCTGTTTCCACCGCTTCTACACCGCTGTTCATCGGCAATACTTTTTCGTAACCGAACAGCTTAGTAATGTATTCAGAATATTCGCCCAAAAGATCACTGTGAAAAGCACGTGAAGTCAGGGTTAATACCTGTGCCTGATCACATAAGGCTTTTACAATTGCCGGATGGCAGTGGCCTTGGTTTACGGCAGAATAACCGCTCAAAAAATCATAATATTTTTTACCGTCTACATCCCATACATATACGCCTTCTCCTTTGTTCAGTACAACGGGTAAGGGATGGTAATTATGTGCACCATACTGTTCTTCTTTCTCTATATACGCGCGCGTTTGTTCGCTCAAATTGCTCATATGTTCCATAATACTGCGAAAGTAGATAATTTAATTCGTAGCAAAAAATGTAGGAACGATGACAATATTTTGGTTTTATAATGCAGTCTAATGTATATCTTTGCTTCAGCAAGCATTTAAAAAACTATGATTGAAAATAAAGACGGATATGTATCGTATGCTATTACAGACAACGGTATTGCCACTATAACATTTCAACATCCGATGAGCAACAGCCTGCCGGGTGCTATTTTACGTAAACTGGCGCAGACCGTTACCGATTTGGGTAATGATGATGCCGTAAAAGTGATTATTTTAACCAGTGCCGGCGAAAAAGCATTTTGTGCAGGGGCTTCTTTTGATGAATTGATCTCGATTACGAATAAGGAAGATGGCCATACCTTTTTTAGCGGTTTTGCCATGGTGATTAATGCAATGCGTAAATGTCCTAAATTTGTAATTGCCCGTATCCAGGGTAAAGCAGTTGGTGGTGGTGTAGGCCTGGCCTCCGCAGCCGACTATGCGATTGCACTAAGGGGTTCAGCGGTAAAATTAAGTGAACTGGCTGTGGGTATCGGACCATTCGTTGTAGGGCCGGCCGTAGAACGAAAAATCGGTTTGGCGGCTTTTTCAGAATTATCGATTGATGCGGCTAACTGGAGAACCTGCGCCTGGGCTCAGGAAAAAGGTTTATACGCTTCGGTACATGATACCATTGCTGAAGTAGATGAAGCGGTGCTTAGCTTGGCAACAACTTTGTCCAAATCAAGCCCCGAAGCCATGAAAGACCTTAAAGAGGTATTATGGCAGGGTACAGAACACTGGGATGAATTGCTGGCGAGCAGGGCGGGCATCAGTGGGCGCCTGGTTTTAAGCGATTTTGCCGTGAATGCGATCAGTACGTTTAAAGCCAAGGCTTAAGGCAATAATTAATGAAACAAACGATCGATGCAACACTATTATTTTGTGATATATTAAAATAAACTAAAAATAATACCGCATATATCTTTTTTTCAATATCTTTGTACATCAAACACATAATTTATACTAATTTCAATTAATGCAGAAAAGAGGGAAACCCCAAATTCCAAATAGATTCAAGGAACCGGAGCACAAGATCAACAACCTAATCAGAGCGACCCAGGTACGCGTAGTAGGTGAGAATATAGATGGCGGCGTAATGTCGATAGAAGATGCGAGAAAGTTAGCAGCAGAATTAGAGGTAGACTTAGTAGAAATATCTCCGAATGCGGATCCTCCCGTTTGCAGATTAGTTGATTATAATAAATTTCTTTACGAAAAGAAAAAGAAAGAAAAAGAACAAAAAGCGAAAGCAAAACAGTCTGAAGTAAAGGAGATTAGATTTACTCCGAATACGGATGACCATGATTTTGAGTTTAAATCAAAACATGCTCAAAAGTTTTTGCAGGATGGTGATAAAGTAAAATGTTTTGTTCAGTTTAAAGGTAGATCTATTTTGTTCCAGGATAGAGGCCAGTTATTACTGCTTAAATTTGCAGAAAAATTAGCCGAGTATGGTTCTTTAGAGTCGATGCCAAAAATGGAAGGCCGCAGAATGCTGGCAATGTTTACGCCTAAAAAGAAAAAATAGGCGACCAACAACTTCCTCCCAACTGTAAAAAGTTGGTATTAATTTGTTTTCATGGTGATAGGGTTTATAGGGCTGGCTCGTTCTCGAGCTAGCCTCTTTTTTTTAATAAAAACAGGTCAATAATATGTGGCAAAAAATTGCGGACTTTGTACTGCGCTTTAGGGTATTATTAATTATCGTTATCCTTGCGATAACGGGTGTAATGGGCTATTATACCACAAAGGTTCGTATGAGTTACGACTCTACCGGAGCCATTCCGACAACGAATCCGAAATATAAAGTTTACAGAGATTTTCAGAATAAGTTTGGCAACAACGGAAATTCCATTGTTCTGGGGGTTAAAACAGATAAACTGTTTGAACCGGCGATGTTTAAAGCCTACCTCGATCTGGTAGATCAAATTAAGAAAGTACCTTCTGTAGAAGGCGTTTTATCTATCGCAGATGCCGTCTCCCTTGGAAAGGATAGTAGTGGAAAACTCACCGGTACCCCTATTTTCAACAAACAACAGTTACAAAACCTGGACAGCAGTAAAACGGTATTCCAAAGCTTACCGATTTATAATGGCCTTTTATACAATAAGGATAGCAATGCCTACCTTATGATGGTAACGATCAATAAAGAAGATTTGGGTACCAAAGAACGGGTACGCATCATCAACGATATTGTATCCGTTGGCGATGATTTCCAACTAAAACAAAAAACGGATGTGCATTATAGTGGCCTGCCTTTCATCCGTACGCAAATGGCCGAAAAGATCAAAAAAGAACTGAACCTGTTCCTGGCTCTGTCTCTTGGCCTGACGGCACTCATTCTGCTCATCATCTTCCGCTCCTTTACTGCAATGCTGGTCTCTATGCTGATCGTTTCGATTGGTGTAATCTGGTCTTTCGGTGCCTTAGCCATATTCGGGTATAAAATTTCTATTCTTACCGGTGTAATCCCTCCTCTTGTTGTGGTGATTGGTATTCCGAACTGTATCTATTTCCTGAATAAATACCATACTGAATACAACCTCACGGGCGATAAAATGACCGCGCTGCGCAATATGGTGGGCAAAATGGGTATTGTTACGCTATTTACCAATCTTACAGCGGCTATCGGCTTTGGTGTATTTTCCTTTACAGATAGCGTAGTACTAAAAGAATTCGGACTGGTAGCAGGCTTAAACATCATGGCACTGTTCTTTGTATCCCTGATCCTGATCCCTGCTGTATTCAGTTTCTTACCTGCGCCGCATACCAACCAGACAAAATACACGGAAAGCAAAGTAATGAATGGTTTGCTGAACAAAATCACCACATGGGTATTTGACCACAAGAAAACGATTTTTGCCGGAACCCTGGTGCTTTGTGCTGCCGGCCTTTTCGGAATATTCCGCTTGAAATCTGTAGGCCATATGGTGGATGATCTTCCTTCTAAAGATGTAATCCTGACGGATCTTAAGTTTTTTGAACATAATTTCAAAGGGATTATGCCTTTGGATATAAGTATAGATACAAAGAAGAAATATGGCGCACTGACTTCCCTGGAAACCTGGGAGAAAGTAGATGCCTTAACAAACTTCCTGGAGGCGCAGCCGGAAATCGGCGGGGGCATCACCTTAATCAAAGGGGTGAAGTTTGTGAAACAGGGCTTTTCCGGTGGGGGAGCAGAAAATTATGCTTTACCGAGTGCTACTGAATTCAGTGGTATTCGCCCACAGTTGCTCAGCACTTTTAATAAACAAAAACATCCTCAGTCCGATACCGCTAAAAGTGGGGATCAATTGAACAAAATGCTGTACTCTTTTGTGGACAGTAATGCCCAAACAATCCGGGTAAGTGTGAATGTAGCCGATATAGGTTCTGTAGAGATGCCTAAACTTATCGATACAAGGATCAAACCACTTATCGATAGTCTTTTTGAAAAAGATAAATATGATGTGCACATCACAGGCGCCAGTATTATCTATTTAGAGGGCAGTAATTTCATCATCAATAGTTTAAAGGAAAGCCTTTTATGGGCTTTTGCCATGATCCTGGTGTGTATCATCATCCTGTTCCGATCGGGCAAGATCGTCTTCATGGCTTTGCTTACCAATATTGTACCTTTAATGATTACTGCAGGGGTGATGGGTTGGCTGAACATTCCGCTAAAACCTTCTACCGTACTGGTATTCAGTGTCGCTTTAGGAATTACCGTAGATGTGACCATACGATTTTTGGTTAACTATAAACAAGAATTACCGAAGCATAATTCGGTAGCGGATACCGTACGCTATACCATAAAGGATACCGGTTTGAGCATCATTTTCACCAGTATTATTTTGGTGGTTGGCTTTGGTGTATTTGCCGTATCAGAATTTGGTGGTACTCAGGCGCTCGGATACCTGACCTCTTTAACCTTATTCCTGGCGATGGTCTTTAACCTGACTTTATTACCCGCCTTGCTATTGGTCATGGACAGGAAGAAAACGAAAAAATAAGTATAACTGATAAAGACAAAACGCCAAAGGCCTTGATACTTCATGAAGTATCAAGGCCTTTGGCGTTTGAGTTCCCTTAAGTTTCTCTTATACCATTATGTGAAAAAAGCTTAAGGGCTCGCCTGTATCCATTATAGGCTTACTTATGGCCCGCAAAAAGGTGAAATCATGCCCCATTTTATTTTACAAATCACCCTTATAGTTGTGTCGTTTACAAAGTTTGCAAAAAGATATTTTATTTATTCCTAATTAATAAAATATTCATTTACTGGCAATTTTGTGAAATATTATATATATTTACGATAGTTTTAACCAATTAAAAACAAATTTGTATTATGAAAAAAATCATGCTTTCTACCCTTGCAGTACTCGGATTTATGCTGACGGCTAATGCCAACACCTTAACCGTGTACAATTACACCCCTTGTTTCTATGGAATAAGCACACAAGGCGGCTATCTTTTTATTAATCCCGGAGCAACCAACGTTGTCTTTACCAGTGCTGCAAGTAATCCTTATACCTCAGCAAAGGTAATGGATGGTGCTACTTCTCCTTCAGGCCCATGGGCGGGACAACAAGTTAATGTTGGACCGGGTGCCTCATCCGGCACAAGCGCCGCAGGCGTTGCTTGTAATAGTGGTAATCCATTTACTGTATTTTGGTCTCCAAATGGCCTGGGTAATATAACCATGATGATAAACTAATATCCTATTAAGGAGTTTATTTATCTCAACATAACAAATGGGGGCTGCTTTTTGAAAGCAGCCCCCATTGTATAATATATTTATTAAAAATTATAGTTCAATTTCCGCAACCACCGGACAGTGATCGCTGTGATTCGCTTCCGGTAAAATGGTCGCACTTTTAACCTTCGATTGTAGGTCTGCCGTTACACTGATATAATCGATACGCCAGCCTTTATTATTGGCTCTTGCATTGGCTCTGTAACTCCACCAGCTGTAGTGATGCGGATCTTGGTTATATATCCTGAAGGTATCGATCAGGCCATTATCAAACCACTTATCCATCCAGGCACGCTCTTCGGGTAGAAAGCCGGAACTATTTTTATTACTCACCGGATTGTGGATATCAATCGGTTTATGGCAGATATTATAGTCGCCGCAAACGATAACGGAATGACCTACTTTTTTCAGTGCTTCAATATAGTCAAAGAACTCGGCCAACCATTGATATTTATACGTTTGGCGCTCGTCTCCGGAAGTGCCGGAGGGAAAATAAGCGGAAATAACCTTCGTATTACCAAAGGTCAGGGTCAGCGCCCTGCCTTCAAAGTCACTTTGCTCAAAGCCGCTGCCGTACGTAACGGCATCAGGTTTTCTTTTGGAAAATATAGCGACACCACTATATCCCTTTTTCTGTGCAGGGTACCAAAAGGTTTCGTAGCCCAGGTCTTCAAATTGCTTAAAGTCAACATTTTCTTTATGCGCCTTTATTTCCTGAAAACAGATCACATCGGGGTTTTCTTCCTGAAGCCAGGTGACTAAACCCTTATTCATGGCGCTTCTTAAGCCATTTACATTATAGGATATAATTTTCATTGTATTTCTATTTTTCTAAAACCAAAACATTTTCTTTTAATACCGGCACTACAGGATGCAAGTCTACCATAGTACAATATTCCAGGTCCTTAATCAGACCGTACTTCGACAAGCGGTCATAATGAGACCCTACTTGCAGATAAGATAAAAGACTTGGTTTTGTCAAGGCATCGTCATACATAGACAAGGCAATATGAGCACTGTCACAATTGATCTCAAAGTGCGCACCGATTTTTTTAACGACTGCTCCGGCAAATAAGTTGTCTTCCATATTCGGGCGGTCTTTCCAGGACGCGCAACCCAACAATACATCTTTACCCTGTGCCAGCAAATAGTCACAAACCGCTGTAAGATTAAGAAAAGAACCAATAATGATGGTATCCGCATCTTTTACCTGATGTAATAAGCGCGTACCATTTGTGGTGGTCAGGTTCAGGGTTTTTCCGGATATAAATGTTGCGGGATATTCTAAAGGAGAGTTCCCGTATGCTAAACCCGGAGCCACCTGCCCGTTACGCTCACCGGCGGTAATACTATTGGGAACAGATTGACCCAATGCAATACACTCTTCTACCGATGCCACAGGGATTATTTTTTCCGCACCGTTGGCCAAGGCAGTTGTAATGGTTGATGTTGCTCTGAAAATGTCGATGATTACGACTACTCTTCCTTTGGTCTCGTAAAGGTGTAATAAAGCCGGCGAAAAGCAGACCTCTAAGCTTCTTTTTGTTGTCATGTACTATAAATACTAGCTATTAAATCACTATTGTTTTACAAATTTTGATACGGCATTCAGGCCATTTTTATCAAATATCTTCAGGATAAAAACACCTTTAGGAAGTGCCGAAATAGAAATATCCCTGCGGAAGGTTTGCTCCTTAATGATACGACCGGTAAGGTCTGTAATCATATACCGGGTATGATCCTTTCCCTCTACTTCTATGTGGATATTTTCCGTTGCAGGATTGGGAAACAATTTAATATTACGATAAGCAGTTAATCCTTCATTCAAGCTTACAGGGCTGGCGCCTTGTTTGTTAAAGAATTTCCAGGTTTCATTAGCCAGGTCAAAGCTATTGTTTGTAGTATTGTAATTATACCAGGTATGGGTGCCGTTATGTATTTTGAATAGCTCAACTTTATCACTGCCGGCTGCCGTCTTGTAGGTATAATGTGTGATGTATTGTGCATTTGCGCTGCTCCCAATAGTTGCAGAATCTACCATAAGGGTATTGTTGCGTAACTGCCAGTAGCGCACCAGGCTGTCTACCGAAATGCCCGCTTGTGCGGTCAATCCTCCGGAAGTAAAGGCACCATTCCAGGAAACGGTGGCATCTGTCGTGCCATGAAAATGGGCAATGGGCAATGTTTTGGCATTGCTGCAAGTGGCTAAAGGGAGTGCTTTTGTTCCGGAATGGGAAGCTGCAGCACGAAATTTTTGCGGGCTCTCACAAGCCAGGCGCTGGGTCATAAAACCGCCATTAGAAAATCCGGTCACAAAAATCCGGCTTGCATCAATCGCATAATGTTGTTGTATGGTATCGATCAGGGCATTTAAAAACCCGACATCATTTACGGTAGGGTTTAGGGTAATATCACCTAAAGGTGTGTTCGTAAGTACAATACCGCTATTCCATGTGGGTCCGAGGCTTCCGGCCAAGGGAATACTGTAATCGAGCGCCTGTGGCGAGACCAACAGCAAATTGGCCGTATCGGCAATGGCTTTCCAGTTGGTTAAATCTACATCATTCATGGTACCACCCAAACCATGCAACATCAATACGACTTTCATATTTTGCTGACCGGCGCTTTGGTGGTATGTTTTGTATTGGCGTACTTTAGTTTCAAAAGTGAACTGGGTGGAAACCCATTGCTGTGCCTGGCTTAACACCGAGCAAAACAGCAGTGCTGTAAGTATACTTATCCTTTTCATTAGAAATATTTGGTTTGAAATGATGCTGTTATTTTCTAAAAATACGATATTCTGCGACAAAAAGCGCATAGGTCAAGAAAGGCTGCATAGTGCAGCCTTTCTGATATTCATCACAATTTTACAGATTAAAATTCATTTACCCCATTTACAGTCGTATACTTCATGGTATATTTTACACCCGGATTGATGTATTTGTACACACTATGGCTCATCAATGCCGCTTCATGGAAGCCGCAAAGAATCAATTTCAGTTTATTTGTGTAGGTATTGATATCGCCAATGGCCCAAATTCCTTCTACACCGGTGGAGTAGTCATCGGTATTCACCACAATAGCGCTCTTATCAATATTCAGGTTCCAGTTATCAATTGGGCCTAACTTAGGGCTCAATCCAAATAAAGGAATCAGATGGTCAGTATCAATGCTGGAGCTTTCTTTGGTCTTTGCATCTTCCATCGCAACACTTTCCAGTTTACCATTACCGGATACAGAGGTCAGGTTGGTATTTAAGATCAGGTTGATTTTTTTCTTTTCGGCCAGTTCCATTACTTTAGAAACAGAATCGGGTGCACCTCTGAAGCTTTCGCTACGGTGTACCAAAGTCAGTTCCGAAGCAATATCCGCCAAAAAGATCGTCCAGTCCAGGGCAGAGTCTCCACCGCCGGCCAATACTACTTTTTGTCCTCTGAATTTTTCCGGATCAAGGATCATATAGTTTACGCCCTTGCCATTCTCAAATTTTTCCAAATCGGCTACGGCGGGCTTCCGCGGTTCGAAACAACCCAATCCTCCGGCGATAACGATCGCCTTGGCTTCGATTTGCGTACCCAGGTTGGTCGTTAACAGAAAATCGGCAGGACCTCTTTGTTCTAATCCTTCTACTCTTTCTCCTAAGGTAAAGGTGGGATTAAAGGGTTTGGCCTGCTCCATCAGGTTATCAACCAGTTCCTGCGCCCCAACAGAAGGGAATCCGGGAATATCGTATATCGGTTTTTTAGGATATATTTCGGAGAGCTGCCCCCCCACTTGTGGTAAGTAATCGATTAAATGACAACGCATTTTTAGTAACCCTGCTTCAAAGATGGCGAATAACCCTACGGGCCCGGCACCTATGATTGCTATATCTGTCTGAATCATTAATGAAATTTGGGCGCAAAATTACAATATTATTCGGCATTATATAAAACCTAATATAATTTAAAACAAAAGATTTACATAAATTTTACACTATTTGCAAAAACAAATTGTTATTTATATATAAAAAAATTAGCTTTGCTTTTCTTTATCTTTCCATGTTGTAAATTGCACCAAAAAGATACTTTTCACTATAAACTAACCGTAATTTTTTCTCGTAAAATATTTTCAAGATACTTTGCCAGTAAGGGATTACTTGTAATGATATAAAATTTAAAATGGGTTTATTTAACTTTTTAACGCAAGAAATCGCAATAGATTTAGGTACTGCGAATACCTTAATTATTCACAACGACCAGGTGGTAGTAGACGAACCATCTATCGTAGCCAAAGAACGTAGTACAAACAAGATTGTCGCCGTGGGTAAGAAGGCCATGATGATGCACGAAAAGACCCATGAGGAGTTAAAAACCATTCGCCCGATGAAAGACGGTGTGATTGCCGATTTTGATGCTGCTGAAGGAATGTTGCGTGAGATGATCAAAATGGTCTATCCAAAGAAACCTTTGTTTCCACCAAGCTGGAGAATGGTGATTTGTATCCCATCCAGCATTACGGAAGTAGAAAAACGTGCGGTACGGGATAGTGCAGAACAAGCCGGTGCTAAAGAAGTATATATGATCCACGAGCCGATGGCAGCTGCCTTAGGTATCGGTATTGATGTGGAAGAGCCTACGGGTAATATGATCATTGATATCGGGGGAGGAACTACCGGTATTTCTGTGATTTCTCTTGCGGGTATCGTTTGCGACCAGAGTATCCGTATTGCCGGTGATGAGTTTACCGCTGATATTCTGGAAGCGATGCGTCGTTACCATAGCCTGAACATCGGGGAGCGTACTGCAGAACAAATTAAAATTCACGTGGGTTCTGCTTTGAAAGAATTAGATAACCCGCCGGATGATATCGCCGTTAATGGTCGTGATCTGGTAACGGGTATTCCGAAACAAATCCAGGTATCATACCAGGAAATTGCGGAAGCCCTGGATAAATCTATTTTCAAAATCGAAGAAGCAATCCTTAAAGCGCTGGAAAGTACTCCTCCGGAATTGGCATCGGATATTTACAGAAGAGGCCTTTACCTTACCGGTGGCGGTGCCTTGCTGAGAGGTCTGGACAAAAGGATTTCTAATAAAATCAAATTGCCGGTGCATGTAGCAGAAGATCCGCTTCGTGCAGTAGTTCGGGGTACCGGAATGGCTTTGAAAAACATCGATCGTTTCACCTTCCTGATGAAATAATCTTTTTATAAAGAAAATTTTTAATGGCTCAATTATCGCAATTGCCTAATTGAGCCATTTTACAATAACAATATTTAGTCGCATTTGTGGTCAAATTAATACAGCTCATAAGGCAATACTGGAACATCATCCTGTTCTTTCTCTTAGAATTTATCTGCTTCAGACTTATCGTGAACAGCAATAACATTCAGGGATCGGATCTATTGAATTCGTCCAATGCGATTGCAGGTTTTTTCTATGAAAAGCAGAATGATGTGGTCGGCTATTTTCAGTTAAAAAGTGCTAATAAAGACCTTCTGGCAGAAAATACACGGCTGCACAATGAGTTGTCTCAGTTGAAATATACAGATACCTTGCAAAATGTTACCGCCAAAATACCTATTGTCGTTTTTGATTCTGTAAAAGCGCCCAAGGATACCACATTACTGGCCAAGGCAGATAGCCCTGCCGCTAAACCGGTTATTGTGCAGGATCTTCGGCCTTATGGTAATCCGAAAGTGGTGGGTTATGCTTCTTACAGCTATATTGCCGCCCGCGTGATCAACAACTCTGTGGTCGCCGATAGAAATAACTTTATCACGATTAACCGGGGAACCGCCGATGGCATTGAAAAGGATATGGCGGTCGTTTCAGGAGAAGGTATCGTAGGCAGGGTAGCTTATGTATCCAAACACTACGCCTCTGTGATTTCGGTATTGAGCTCCCGTAATGTGAGTACCCAAATTGCCGGAGGTAATATCGGGATCACCAACTGGTCTAATAACTCTCCGGATTTTGTGACGATGTCTCAAGTGGACATCCGCACCAAGGTCAGGAAAGGGGATACTGCTTATACAACCTCTTATTCCGTATATCCGGAAAATATCCCGGTAGGGGTTGTGGTGAGTGTGGATACCTATAAGGTCAACAACTCGCTTAACCTGAGGTTGCGCCTATCTAATAATTTCCGCAACCTGAAATATGTGTATGTGGTTAAAAACTTATTGGGTAGTGAAAAAAGAGATTTAGAAAAGGCTACGGCAGCCAAGGAAAAAGCGGCATTAGAGGCCAGCAAAAAACCCAAATAATTACCTGTAATGAGTATATATTTAAGAAATTTTTTACGCTTTCTTGCGTTAGTCGGGATTCAGGTATTACTGCTCAACAAGTTATCCTTACGTTGGTGGACAAGCCCAAGCGGTTTCCCCACCTTCACACCCTTTGTATATCCTTTATTTATCTTATTGCTCCCGATTTCTACCCCGATCTGGTTTGTCCTCATCTCGGGCTTTGGCTTAGGGCTTACGGTAGATATGTTTATGAACACGGGTGGGATTCATGCGGCGGCCTGCGTGTTTATGGCTTTTGCCCGTATGGCTGTTTTAAAGCCCATTTTGCCCCGGAAAATATATGAGTACAAGAACTTATCCCCTTCTGTAAAAACAATGAACTGGACGCCTTTTATGACGTATGCAACCATTTTATTGTTCCTGCATCATTTGGCCTACCTTTTGCTGGATATCTGGAGCCTTAAAGCGCCTTTATATTTGGTGATAAAGCTTTTGGCCTCTTTGGTCACCAGCCTGTTATTTGTGGCTTTATATTCTTTACTTTTCTCTAATTCTATTAATACGCAATACAAGGATTAAGATCCTGCGGTTTTATCTATTTTTATATAACAATAAGGGCTGTCTGAATATTCAGACAGCCCTTATTGTTATATATGCTTTTGATTATGCTGTAACAGCAACGGCTTTTTGTACCAGTTCTGCTGCTTCGCTTAATAAGATTGCAGATTGTACTTTCAATCCTGATTCTTCGATTAATTTTTTAGCTTCACCGGCATTAGTACCTTGTAAACGTACAATGATCGGAATATGAATATCGCCTAAGTTTTTGTAGGCTTCAATAACACCTGCCGCTACACGGTCACAACGAACAATACCACCAAAGATATTGATCAGGATCGCTTTTACATTAGGATCTTTCAAGATAATACGGAAACCCGCTTCTACCGTTTGTGCATTTGCAGAACCCCCTACATCCAGGAAGTTTGCAGGCTCACCACCAGCCAATTTGATCATATCCATAGTTGCCATTGCTAAACCGGCACCATTTACCATACAACCAACATTACCGTCTAATTTTACATAGTTCAGGTTAAACTCACCCGCTTCAACTTCTGTAGGATCTTCTTCAGATTTATCTCTTAAGGCTTCTACATCTTTATGACGGATCAGGGCATTATCATCAATGTTCATTTTACAATCTACTGCGATAATTCTATCATCTGCAGATTTAAACAATGGGTTGATTTCTAACATAGCACAATCCAAACCTACGTATGCATTGTATAAATTCGTTACGAATTTAATCATATTTTTTTGTGCTTCACCCGTTACACCTAAGTTGAAGGCGATATTACGTGCCTGAAACCCTTGTAAAGTATAACCCGGTTTTACAAACTCTTTATATATTTTTTCAGGAGTGCTGTGGGCTACTTCTTCAATATCCATACCACCTTCAGTAGAATACATGATTACGTTTTGCTTAGTGGCACGATCCAATAAAATGGATAAATAAAATTCCTTACGATCGCTAGGGCCATCGTAATACATATCTTTAGCTAATAAAATTTTGCTTACCACTTTTCCTGCTTCGCCGGTTTGGATGGTAACCAATGTATTTCCTAAAATGTTAGTCGCTACTGATTTTACATCTTCAGCGCTTTTCACCACTTGTACACCATGTTGAGTAGGCACTTCTTTCATGGTACCTTTACCACGACCACCCGCGTGAATCTGCGCTTTCAAAACCGCAAACTTGCTATTCGTTTCCGCAGCAATTTTTTCATATGCAGCTACTGCTTCTTCCGGGGTAGAGCAAGCAACACCTTCCTGAGTAGGAACGTCGTATCTTTTTAATAACTCTTTCGCTTGATATTCGTGTAAATTCATTTTTATGGATTTAAAAAAATTGATTTTGCAAATATAATAGTTTTAGGGATAAAATAGGAACAGAGATTCGAATTAGCGATAATATCATACGGTTCCACAAAGTGCGCTTCCTTTTGAGCACCCGGCACACCCATCCTTAAACCTTCCAGTATGTATTAGAAATATTTCTGTATGTCTTCTTTATAGGTTTCACCGATCGGAATGGTAGCCGTACCAATCTGCAAAGATTTATGTTGTACCGAGGCCACTCTTTTTACCGGAACAATAAACGAACGATGCACCCGTACAAAGAGCGCGTCGGGTAGTTGCTCCATAATGTTCTTCATCGAAAACCGGGCCACGATCTTGGGTTTATCGATCAAATGAATCTGAATATAATCATCCAAGCCTTCAATATATAGAATATCGCTATATTCAATGCGATAGAGCTTGTAATCGGCGCGGATCATTAAATGGCTTTGTACGGATTGGTTTTTCCGGTAATTAAACTCATTCCGGACCTTTTCCATGGCCTGTTCAAATCGTTCCTGTGAAAAGGGCTTGAGTAAATAGTCGGTTGCATTTACATTGAAGCCCTCTACGGCATATTCGCTAAAAGCTGTAGTAAACACCACGATAGGATCTGTTTCCAACATTTTATAGAAGTCTATCCCATTCTGTGCCGGCATCTGAATATCCAAAAAGATAAGGTCTATGGGGTATTTATTCAGGTATTTTATCGCTTCGGCCTGTTTGGTAAACGTCTTCTCTAAGGATACAAAATCTATGGCATCACAAAAATGCGTAATGATTTTTAAGGCAAGGGGTTCGTCATCAAGCGCAATTGCTTTTATCATGCTAAAAACATTTTTAAGTCTACAATATACAATTCATTATCTGTCATTGCAATATGTAGCTTGTGCTTATTCGGGTATAAAAAGGCCAACCGTTTTCGGGCATTTTCTATTCCTGTTTCCGTTTTGTCGCTTTCTTTTATATTGGTATTTACAATCTTATTCTCTACCCGAAGCTGCAGCTCCTGCACCCCACATTGCAGTTGTATGCTGATGATGGAGTCCACATCCGGGTTTACCCCATACTTAAAAGCATTTTCGATAAAGGGAATAAGCACCATCGGGCTAATACGCTTGTCCTCCAGGCTACCTTTTATGTCAAAATGTAACCGAACATTATCGGAGAGCCGCAACTGCTGTAACGCAATATAATCCTTTATATAATCTACTTCTTTTTTTAAAGATACATAATCATTCATGCTCTCACTCACCACATAGCGCATAATTCCGGACAGCTTCAAAACTGCTTCGGGTGCCTCATTAGATTTTTCGAGCGTTAGGGCATATAAACTATTCAGGGTATTGAACAGAAAATGCGGATTGATCTGCGCTTTTAGATAAGATAGCTCTGCGGTAACTTTCTCATGCCTGATAATATCAAGCCTGTTATTAATCTTTAACAGGAAAGAAGAAAAGTACAACAATAAAAACTGGACAATACCGCCTTCAAATAAGAGTATCATCATTCTGGGCAATCTACGGGATTGCCGCATAGGATTATTTGGCGGAGGCATCCCTCCAAAACGGCCGGAGCGGCCGTTCGAAAAAAACAAATCCGGTGCTTTAAAGATCACAATGAAACAAAGGGCACTGATCAGGAAGTAAAGCGCTTTTTTCTCATTAAAGAATAGCTTTGGCAAAAACCAGTAATAGTTAACATAGAAAAAGAGCAACAGTAAAAGCTGTCGTGAAAAAATATTCAGGAAGGGTTTTATGGTAAAGAGGTTCTGACCCGTGTTAAAATCAGGTGAGGAAAGAACGGGCATCAGCAGAAAACCTGCACAACCCAGTATGTGAAACAGAATAGTCCGGTATTGTTTGGCCATGTTGTGATAATTCTATGGCTCAAAAGTAGCTTTTATTGCGTGAGGCCGTCTATAATTGCGACTAATCCCATTTTTTTGTAGGTAAATATCTTTTCCGGTTTACCGACACAAATATAGGGTTTACCTATATTTTTTACTCGACGACAGTTTATACAATAACTTAGCGCACAACGTTTTAGTAAATTTAAAGTTGGTTTTTTTGTTTTTTTACAGATTATGATTCAAAGAGTATGTAAACAACAAAACGCAATGCCATGATCTGATAAGGATTGTGGCATTTGTGTTTATACCTCTTTATCGACTGCAATAAGCCTTAAACTCACATTCATAAGGCACGTCACATTGAGCACCCATTTTAATTTTTGGTGTTTTGTCCTGATGCAGGGTATCTAAAAAGCGGCTGATAGATTCCGATACTTCTTCTTCCCGCGCCTGCAGCAGCTCGGTAAGGTCTTTAATATAATATCCATTGTCGCCATCATTCAGTACAATATTAAATTGTATGGAACCGGGCAAAGCCGCTTTACACACAAAGTATTGAAGAGACAGATCCCAGAGAAAAACCTCTTTGAGTTCCTTGCTGTTTTTGATTTCGTAAATGGTATAAGTATGATCTTCATTTTGCAGTAACACATCAGTCATGACCAAAGTCTGCCGGTGTATAAAACAAGCTTCAAAAAGGGTAATTGGCCGCGGCTCCCGAAGTAAAGCTTCGGTGTAAGAAGCACCCATTGTGTATACATCCCTGCCCAAGGTTTGCGCTACATCTATACCTTGTGGAAAACCATGTTTGAATATCGCCTCGAAAGATTTACCCTCGCTGAATTTTTGTAAGGTCGCTGCAGAGCGGGGGCTTCTTTCCTTTGGTTTGTATTTATTCAGATAAAGGTACTTAGCACATTGCATCCCTTTTACAAAAGTGCTTTTAGACAATTGGAAGAATTGCGGTA
The DNA here is from genome assembly GCF_003852495.1 of Taibaiella sp. KBW10. Classification (GTDB taxonomy): domain Bacteria; phylum Bacteroidota; class Bacteroidia; order Chitinophagales; family Chitinophagaceae; genus Edaphocola. Next base: position 215,196 of record NZ_QAJI01000005.1, read on the forward strand.
CTAAATATCGGATATCAACAGGAGTCAGGGGCATTTATGGAAAATAATCAAATTAACGTCTTCAAACTTATGACAAAGGTAAAGAAATCCAACACGCTGATCCTTTTCGGAACGCTTTTGCTCCTATTGAGTAGCTGCAGGGCAGAGGGTACCGCAAGACGCGATACGGAAATAAGCATTACCACTCCGCATAAAGACGATAAACTGATCCTGCCCAAAGCCTCCGCCAAGGGACAAAAGTTGGCTCAGGCGGCACGCGGCATTGTGAATGATCAGATTGTATATGATCCTGCTTACTTTGTGATTCCGTATCCCAACGGCGATGTGCCGGCAGACAGGGGCGTCTGTACGGATGTCGTCATCCGCACCTTCCGTAAAACAGGTATTGATTTACAAAAAGAAGTTTATGAAGACATGCAGGCGCATTTCGGCCTTTATCCCAAAATATGGGGCCGTAAAACGACCGACCGCAATATAGACCACCGTCGTGTACCGAATCTGATGACCTATTTTAGCCGCAAGGGGCATACCAAACAAATCACACAAAATGCGCAGGACTATCTGCCGGGCGATGTCGTGGCCTGGAGTCTGGACAAAGGGCTGACCCACATCGGGATCGTCAGTGATGTGCCCAATAAAGAAGGAACACAATATTTAATCGTGCATAATATCGGAAGAGGGCAGGTATTGGAAGATTGTTTATTCCGGTTCACCATTATTGGCCATTACCGGATGTAACCGAAATGAATATTTTTAACGAGCAAGCCGCGACATATTAATGTCGCGGCTTGCTCGTTAATCTCTTTTCTTTGTGTTGCTTATTTCTTTGTGCTATAAATCGCCAAAGCTTGTGGTAAGTGTTTTTGTATATTCTGAATACGGGTTGCATCGCTTGGATGTGTACTGAGCAGTTCCGGTTGTTTTGCTCCGGCACCGGAAGCCATTCTTTGCCAAAAACCGACCGCCTCACCGGGATTATAACCGGCCATAGCCATAAAATCTAAGCCCATCAGGTCTGCTTCCGTTTCATGTTTCCGCGAAAAGGGCAGCATAACCCCTACAGACGTACCCACGCCATAAGCAGTATTAAACAGGTTTCGGGTTTCTTCCGGTTTGCTGGACAGGGCAACATTCAAAGCCAAGCCGCCAAATTGCTGTAGCAAACCTTGGCTCATTCGTTCATTACCATGGCGTGCTATCGCATGTGCTATTTCATGGCTCATCACGACTGCCAGGCCTGTTTCATCTTTGGTCACAGGCAGGATACCGGTATAGATCACTACCTTGCCGCCAGGCATACAAAAAGCATTTTTCTGCACATCCTGTACTAAATTAAATTCCCATTTAAAGCCATTTAGAATGCTGCTTTGCCCTTTTTGCGCGTAGTACTGCACAATACCGGCAGCCAGCTTATTGCCCACCCGTTGCACCATCAGGGCATCGTTTGTGCCACTCAACCTTTTGTTTTGTGCTAAAAAGGTACTGTATTGCTCACCCGATAAAGAACTGAGTGTTCCTTCCGGCACAAGGTTTAAAGAACGCCTTCCGGTGGTTGGATTCTTAAAGCAACCGGTAGCCAAAAACATCAAAGACGCAACCAGTAAGGTTCCTATTGGTTTATACATTCCGTTCATAGCTATAAATTTAAGATTTATTTAAATTCGTAACCAATATCTTTTCTAAAATTCATGTTATCAAAATGAAGTGCCTTCAGGCTTTCATAAGATGTTTGCAGCGCCTCGTTAATGTCTGATCCATAAGAGGTGACTGCTAATACACGGCCGCCATTACTCAATACAGCCCCTTCCTTTGCAGTAGTTCCGGCATGAAACACGATACTGTTTTTCACATCCTCCAAACCCGATATGGCATCTCCTTTGCGATACGCTTCCGGATAGCCTCCGGCAACCAGCATTACGGTACAGGCCGCATTGGCACTATGCTGCACGGTAACCTCATCCAGTTTTCCCTCTTTCATCTTTTCAATCAGATCCAGAAGGTCATTTTCTAAACGCGGCATGACCACCTCTGTTTCCGGATCACCCATACGGCAATTGTACTCAATCACATAAGGATCACCGCCTACATTGATCAGGCCAAAGAATACGAATCCCTGATATATAATATTTTCTTCTTTTAATCCTTTAATGGTGGGATCGACGACCTGCTCGATCACCTTCTTCATAAAATCACCTTGTGCAAAGGGCACGGGAGAAATAGCCCCCATACCACCGGTATTCGGACCGCTATCGCCTTCGCCAATACGTTTGTAATCTTTTGCTTCGGGTAATAACACATAGTTTTCTCCATCAGTAAAGGCGAAAACGGAAAGCTCTATCCCGGTCAGGAATTGCTCTACGACCACTTTACTACCCGCGGCGCCGAATTGGGCTTTTTTGATCATCGAAGTAAAAACGCGCTTTGCCTCTTCTTTATCGGAGGTAATCACTACACCTTTACCGGCGGCAAGGCCATCTGCTTTCAACACAATTGGTGTTGTATGCTGGTCCAAATACCGCAATCCGTCTTCAAAATTTTGAGTATTGAAGGTTTCATAAGCCGCAGTAGGGATATGATGGCGCTTCATAAATTCTTTGGCAAAGTCTTTACTACCTTCCAGTGCTGCCCCTAATTTTGACGGGCCTACAATCGTGATATGCTGCAGTGCCGCATCTGCTTTAAAAAAATCATAAATACCATTTACCAAAGGGTCTTCAGAACCGGGAAATAAAGTGTCGATCTTGTGGTCTAAACAAAATGTTTTGATGGCCTCAAAATCGTTGATTCCAAGGGCAACATTTGTGCCATAAGCCGATGTACCGGCATTACCGGGTGCGATAAACAGGTTTTCGCATTTAGGCGATTGGCTCATTTTCCAGGACAATGCGGACTCTCTTCCTCCGGAACCCAATAGTAATATATTCATAATATCTTGATAATTGTGCGTGTGAATGAGCGCAAAGGTACACTCATTTTTAAAAACAAAAAGACACGGCAATGAATGCCGTGTCCTTAATTTAGCTTTTAAGAGGGTATCCTTTTCAGGAACGCTTAAAAAACATGTATATTATATTTTAATAATAGTTGGCTTGTATATAGTCTGCTTCTCCTCTGGTATTGCCCACGACCACAAAACCCACACTTCCCTTTACGATATACCGAGCCGAAACCGTAAAGGCCTTGTACCCATTGATATATCCAATCCAGGTGTTACCCACTTGTTCTATTTTTACTTCGTTCCAGTTACCATTGCCATTCACAAAACTAGCCGTTCTGGGGCTCACTATCTCGGTAATATCGGTGCTTCCGCCATTGCCCCCTTCATCCCAAAGGGCATAATAACCATCTGAACTTATGGTAAAGCTATAGCCATATGCACGAGAACCGGCATCATAACCAAACAAAAGCCCCATGTTATTATCAGAACCGATCCTCGTCTGAATCACGAAATTACGATCAGGATTGAACTGAATGTTCTTTGCAATATAAGAAGCCGTTCCGTTTGGGTCGAGATAGTTGAACGAGAACGTCCCGTTAGCAATCACCCCATAGGCATCAGCCAGGTTATCTGCAAAATTCCAGTCATTCCGGTTGTCAACAAACTCGTCAACAAACTCATAAGTATTATCTGTAGGATTGGGATTTATATATTCCTTACGACAACTGGCTAAAAATGTAGTAGCCGCAACGATTGTCCATAATAGTATTTTTTTCATTTTAAACTTTTTAGTGCATTTAAGACTTACAAAGGTACGCTTGGTTTAATATTTACGAAAACTTTTCATTCGCTTGCTAAAATGTTTATATAGATTTGTACACACAAAAATTAATAAAGATGACACCGGAACAGGCAAAAGAGGCGCTTATGAAAAATGATGCTTTTTCGAAATGGTTAGACATTCGTATCGAAAAGGTGGACTCGGGCTACTGTAAACTACAGTATACCATCCGTCCGGAAATGCTTAATGGCTTCGGATCGGTACACGGAGGTATTCTTTTTTCGGCCTCGGATTCTGCATTGGCCTTTGCCTGTAATTCACATGGCATCCTGAGTGTCGCCATGGAAGTGTCTATTTCCTACACCCGACCAGCCTTTGAGGGACAGGTATTAACGGTAGAAGCACAAGAGATCAACCTTGGAAAGACGACCGGCTTATATGATATAAAAACTTATAACGAGGAAGGGAAGCTGATCTGTGTCTTTAAAGGGACGGTATACCGCACAGGAAAGGAGATCACATAAGTGTCAATATGAACTTATCGTTAAATGATATGGAAATATTATATAATAGGTGTAATTTGCGCTCGCATTTTAAAAACATGCATTCACATGAAACTTATTTTCAATATTTTATTAAGCATTGTTCTATGCGGCCTCACGCAAAACAGTTTTGCCCAGACGGTCATCATTAATCCCAATACTGATGGTGGTTTTGAAATGGGAAATACTTTTGCCGCCAATGGATGGACTTTAGTAAACAATGCTGCCAATGCCGGCAATAACTGGTTTTTGGGCACCACAACCTTATCTAATGCGGGAAGCTCCTTTGCCTCGACGGGCAGTAGGCTGGCCTATATATCGCAATCCAATAACGGGAGTAGCTGGAGTTACAATATTAATGAATATTCTACCACACACTTTTATAAAGATGTCGCATTTCCTGCCGGACAAACGATTATCAAATTAAAATTCCGCTGGAATGCCAAAGGGGAAGGAAATAATAACCAGGCCTATGATGTGCTCTATGTTTATGTAGCCCCTACCACATTGACTCCGGTCACCAATTCTCCATTCGGTACTTCAAATGCAACAACAGCCTGGACCGGCACAGGGGCCAGTACCTTATTAGGTTCTTTCCACTCCTGTACTGTAGCTGCGGGTACCACTGCCGACATCACGCTTCCAGCCAACCTTGCCGGAACAAACAGAAGATTGATCTTTACCTGGAAAAACGGGAATACGCTTGGCGTACAACCTCCGGCTGCAATAGACAGTATTGCCTTAACTTCTGACTGCCCTAAATCGACGATCAACATCAATAACCTTACTGCAAACTGTTCTAATCAGATCAACTTAAGTACAACCGTAACGAATAATGTAACCGGGGGTACTTATCAATGGTATCGCAATAATGCACTTATTCCTGCGGCAACCAATGCTTCTTATACGTCTAATACTTTATTGAACGGTGATCTGGTACAGTGTGTATACAGCACCAATAATGCCTGTGGGTATAAGGATACGGCTAACATTATCATCAATTATAATACTTCTGGACATAGCACAGAGCTGTTGGATCTTTGCGCAAGACAACTTCCGTACACCTGGCGTGGGGTAACCATCCCGACAAATGCGGTTACTAATCCCAATTATACAACAATTAATCTGCCGCAATCTACAGGATGTGATAGTGTGATTACCCTAAGCCTCACCGTTAGATCATCTCCCAATAAGACCGAAAGCATCAGTACTTGTAGAAACCTACTTGCGACAACCAGTTGGCGCGGGCATAGTCTTCCGGCCAATGCGGTGAGTAACAACCGGTTTGATTCTGTATTTGTTGTAAATCCCGGTGGTTGTGACAGTTTAATTTACCTGAGTTTGCAGGTTATTGACAGTGCGAAAACATTAAGCCAAACTCTGAGAGATTGTTATCGGGTGGTATACAAGGGCAACAATTATTATGGTTCGACCACAAAAATTGATACCCTTAAAAATGCGGCCGGCTGCGACAGTATTTATAACGTAGCTCATATTATTGTTGATAATTTTACCCTTAATGTCACCGCAGACCTGGCGAATCCGAATAAAGGAGAGCAGATTACGCTGAAAACAGGAGCCAGTGATCCCACTTATGAGGTTTTTTCCTGGTCTCCCAAAGAATTGTTCCCTAATCAGAATGCAACAACGCAGAAAATCCCGGCTCCTGAAAATCAGCTGATCCAGGTAGTAGGTAAAAATGATTTTGGCTGTACCGATACGGCTACGATCCTGATCAAAGGCACCGATTTCTCTAAAGATTTCTATATGCCGAATGCCTTTACTCCAAATGGTGATGGCAAGAATGACGTCTTTGCGCCTATTTTCAAGATGGACCGCAATTATAATGTGGTAAGCTTTGAAATCTTTAACCGTTGGGGCGCGATTGTTTTCGGCAGCTATAATTCTGGCGACAAAAAGGGATGGAATGGACTCATTAAAGGCGAAAAAGCACCTGCAGATGTTTATTACTACTATATCGTGGTCTATTTTAGCGATGGTAATAAAGTGATGAAGAAAGGGGATGTAACCATTATATACTAATCAGATTTACGACTTTCATATTTCTAAGATACCCGGGCAAATGGTCCGGGTATCTCATTTTAGATAAGACCATAGCTATCAGGCTGTTCCCGGAATGTTCGGGTACAAATCATCTTTTTTGTCAATATTATGTTTATGCGATCATTACTTTGTATACTTTTCTTATTTTTGCATAGCATAAAAATACATAATGGAAGAAATCTCAGCCGGCCCTTTATTAAGTACAATAGAATTCCCATCTGATTTACAAAAACTGGACAGACTTCAGTTGCAGCAAGTATGTAATGAATTAAGACAATTCATTATTGATTGCGTGAGTGTAAACGGAGGGCATTTCGGAGCAAGTCTCGGTGTAGTGGAACTCACGGTAGCCCTGCATTATGTATTGAAAACACCCTATGATAAATTGGTTTGGGATGTAGGACATCAGGCCTATGGCCATAAAATATTAACGGGTAGAAGAAAGGTATTTCATACCAACAGAAAGTATAAGGGCATTAGTGGTTTCCCCAATATCAGTGAAAGCGAATATGATGCTTTTGGTGTAGGCCACTCTTCCACCTCTATTTCTGCCGCTTTGGGTATGGCTATTGCCTCTAAAGTAAAGGGAGAAACAGATAGAAGACACGTTGCGGTGATCGGCGATGGTGCCATGACTGCCGGCCTTCCTTTTGAAGCCCTAAATCATGCCGGGGTTGCCAATGCCAACATTCTTGTGATTCTTAATGACAACAATATGAGCATTGATGCGAATGTAGGTGCACTGAAGGAATACCTGACCGATATTACTACCTCAAAAACATATAATAAACTCAGAGACGATTTTTGGCATTTATTAGGGAAGCTTCCTGCAGCCGGCTTTCAGCGCAGTATGGCCTCCAAAATAGAAGCCAGCCTTAAGGGGGTTGTTTCTAAAGCCAGTAATTTATTTGAAGCGTTGGGCTTCCGCTATTTCGGACCGGTTGACGGCCACAATGTGGTAAAACTTGCCGAGCAATTAAAAGATATTGCCGATCTGCCCGGGCCTAAATTATTGCACATTAAAACGGTAAAAGGTAAGGGATATGATTTGGCAGAAAAAGACCAAACGCTTTGGCATGCACCCGGCTTGTTCGATAAAGTGACCGGAGTAATCAATACCAAAATACCCACCACGCCACAAGCGCCCAAATATCAGGATGTATTTGGTAAAACGATTATAGAACTGGCGGAGCAGAATCCGAAAATTATGGGTATTACCCCAGCAATGCCATCGGGCTGTTCCTTGAAATATATGATGGAGGCTATGCCGGACCGAGCGCTGGACGTCGGTATTGCAGAACAGCATGCCGTAACCGTAAGTGCGGGCCTAGCAACACAGGGCATGAAAGTATTCTGTAATATTTACAGTTCTTTTATGCAGCGTGCTTATGATATGGTCATTCATGATGTAGCCATTCAAAATCTGCCGGTTATTTTCTGCCTGGATCGTGCCGGTGTCGTGGGCGACGATGGCGCTACCCATCATGGTGCATATGATATTGCTTTTATGCGCTGTATTCCCAATATGATTGTGAGTGCCCCGATGAATGAATCGGAATTGCGTAACCTGATGTATACTGCTCAGCTGGATGAAAATACCCATCCATTTGTGATTCGCTACCCACGCGGACAAGGTGTATTGCCGGAATGGCAAACTCCTATGGAGAAAATCACGGTAGGTACCGGTAGAAAAATAAAAGAAGGGAATGAGCTCGCGATTATTACTATAGGCCACTGCGGTAATTTCGCGGTAGATGCCTGTAAGGAGCTAACCACACTCGGTATTGATGCCGCTCATTATGACCTTCGTTTTGTAAAGCCTTTGGATGAGCAAATGCTCCATGAAATCGGCAAAAAATTCAACAAAATCATTACGGTTGAAGATGGTTGTGTCGTAGGTGGTATGGGCAGTGCGGTACTGGAATTCTTTAACCAGCACGGCTACAAACCTTCGGTAACAATTTTGGGCATACCGGATGAAATCGTAGAACATGGCAAACCCGAAGAACTGCATCGCCAATGCGGATATGACAAAATAGCCATTGTCGCCGCGGCAAAAGATTTTTCCAATGTAGTCACCAGCACAACCACTGTTTTACAACATTAATTCACATAAACTTAGCTTTTAATCCTTAAACCCCTGTTCTATCTTTACATTCTAAAGATTCAACCAAAAGACAAAATATATGAAAAAAGCACTTGCATTGATCGTGGCTATTGTAACATTAAGTACCTCGATGACTTTTGCACAAGATGCCAAAGCAAAGGCCGTTTTGGATAAATTAAGCGGTAAAATCAAAGGGATGTCCAGCCTTAAAGCTAATTTTACTTTTATAGCTAAAGATGCAAAAGGAAAAACACAATTAAACCAGAAAGGAACCTTGATGATGAAAGGGGAAAAATACCATGTAACGGTACCCGCTCAGGAAATGATCTCCGATGGTAAGACGATGTGGACGTATATGAAGAAAAACAAAGAAGTACAGATTGCCAATTATAGTCCTGCTGATGTAACTATGTCTCCAACTAAATTGTTCTCTGGTTCTTATGCTAATGACTTCAATTATGCTTATGCCGGTCAGCAAACGATTAACGGAAAAGTAGTAGATATTGTATATCTAACGCCAAAAGCAACCAAAACATTTAAAAGTGTTACGATTTTAGTAGATCAAAGCGGAATGGTGATGAGCGGAAGTGTAGAAGAGAAAAACGGTAGTTATTACACCTATTCTTTATCTAGCGTACAAGCCAACGCGGCTGCTTCTGATGCTTTATATACCTTCGATAAGAAGGCCTATCCTGGTGTAGAAGTAATTGATTTAAGATAAAATTGATCATATTTATTTCAAAACAGCCTTTCCACTTGGAAAGGCTGTTTTTTTTGCTTTATTTTTTTCGTTTGAAGTAATAATACATTTTCTCGTTCTCATAATCGCTTCTTCGCATAACTAAAGAATCTGCCGTTAAATATTCTAAGGTAAACTGTGTTACATCGCCCTCTTTCCCGATCCGGGAAGGATCGTATACCACAACATCGTCATTTTGTTTGGTATACCAGTAAGAAGTATCCCGCGTACCCGACAAGACATTGATCACCTGGTTTTTATCACTAAGGATCATCGTATATTTTCCGATCAGCGTTTCATTATAGCGCTCTTGCCCGTTTTTCAGGGTTTCGTAGAGTTCTTTCTTTAAGTAATTACGATACGAAGCCGCGCTACTGTATAACCTGGAGTCTCCCGGAACATAATCTATTCTGTCAATCTCCTCAATCTGTGCTTTGCATTCATTACAGGTACGGTAATAGTCTTCCGATACTTTAATATCGGTCAGCAGCCAGGTGCCTACTAATTGATTTTGAACCTTACTCGATTTATTGAAGGCCATCAAAGCCAAAACAGCGGTGGCAAGTATTAAAGATGTATATTTTCCTTTAAGCATAAATAATTGAAATAAAATTGGTTTTGCTTCTTTTTTTCTTCGTTATAAAGTTAGGATTGTGTAAAATATTTCTAAATTAAAATATAAATCAAATAAAAGCGCAATTATTTAAATAATTTTGAGGTCCTTTCAGAAAATACCCTCAAATGTTTATAATGAAACGATTATATACCTTTATCACCCTCGTATACCTGAGTACTGTCTCGGTATATGCACAGCAAAGTACCCTGCAGATTTCCGGAAAAGTATATGACGAAGTGAAAGCACCGGCACCCTATGCCAACGTCAGGCTGTTTAAAACTACGGACTCTTCTTTTGTACATGGTATCGCTACTCAGGAAGACGGTACCTTCACCATGAGTAGTCCGGAAGACCGCTATTATATTATAGTCGATCTTTTTGGCCTGGCGCAAAAGACATTGCCGATTACCCAAACATCAGGCAGTATAGATTTGGGTGCCATCTATCTTAAATCCGAATCGGTTAAGCTGAATGAAGTGTTGGTAACAGCCGACAAAAATCAAATGTCTTTAAAAATAGACAAACGTGTGTTTAATGTAGCGGCAGATCTGAGCAACCAAGGAGCAAATGCCTCGGAAGTACTGCAAAATATTCCGTCTATCACGGTAGATGCAGAAGGAAATGTAAGTTTAAGGGGCAGCCAGAATGTGCGCATTCTGATAGACGGTAAGTTTTCGGGTATTGTTTCTTCTGCCGAAGCCCTGCAACAACTACAGTCTGATATGATCGATAAGGTAGAAGTGATTACAAATGCTTCTGCCCGATATGACGCACAGGGAGAGTCGGGTATTATCAATATCATCCTTAAAAAAACGGATAAAGCCGGGTTTAACGGTTCCGCTACATTAAGAACAGGATATTATCCGGATAACGGGATTGGCTTTAATGCCAATTACCGGAAAAAGAAATTAAACCTTTTTGCTTCTTATACCATAAGCCGGAGAACATTTCCAGGCAGCAGTACCACCTATCAAAGGCTGCAAAATGCCGATACCGCCTTTGCTTATCGCCAGGATTACCGGCATGAGCGCCGCAAATGGGGTAACAATGCCTCTTTGGGTTTAGATTATAGCTTTAATGATAAAAATATCGTTTCGGCCATGTTCTCGATCCGTTCAGGATTGGGGAATAACAGCTATTACAGAACTTATGAAAACCTGGATCTGAACAACAACCTTCTGAGTACGGACCGCCGGGATGAGGCGAATAAGGAAATGGAAGATATGCTGGAAGGAAGCTTATCCTATACCAAAAAGTTCAAAAAGCCAGGTGCTGAATGGAAAACGGAGCTAAAATGGTTCCGGGATCAGGATTTTGAGAAGTCCGATTATACGGAAACATCTACAACTTACAGCCAAACGGTTTTTGAGAACTCAAAGGCTTATGTAACGGAAGAAAATTTCCTGGTGCAGTCTGACCTGGTTATTCCTTTTAGTACCGAAGGCAAAATAGAAACGGGGATACGCAGTCAGAACAGACATTTTAATAATGAGTTTCGTTTTGGTCACCTTAATGGTGCCAACTGGGAAGCACCCAGTAACTTTAATGATGACTTTACTTATGAGGAACGTGTGCATGCCGCCTATATAATGGGCTCTAATACCTATGGTAAATTAGGTATACAAGCCGGTTTACGTGGCGAATATTCTGATGTCACTACCTTACAACGTTCTTTGAACAATGCTAATAACAAACAGTATTTCAACTGGTTTCCCAGTTTGGCCATGTCGTATAAATACAATGAGCACAATACCTTCCAGTTAAGTTATAGCCGCCGCATTAACCGTCCGGGGCAATGGGAATTAATGCCTTTTATGAAGTTTGGCGATAACAGAGAAATGCGGGTAGGTAATGCCAACCTGAATCCTGAATATACCAATGCCTTTGAATTAGGGATGATGCAAAACTGGCGTTCCGGTTCCTTGTTATCTTCTCTTTATTATAGAAAAACGACCGATAAGATCGAGCGGATGGCCAGCTATGGCTCCGATGGAATTATCTATCGTATTCCCCTGAATATTGCCGATCGGGATGCTTATGGTTTGGAACTTAATCTGAATTACAGCGCCACCACCTGGCTGAGATTTACTTCGGGATTTAATTTTTTCAGAGAATCGATCTTCGGTACCTATAATAACGCGCATTTTAAAGTCGATAATTTTAGCTGGACCAACCGGACGGCGGTAAATTTTGTGCTGCCCCAAAGATGGAGAATGCAGCTTTCCGCCAACTATGAGGCACCGGAGGTAAATCCGCAAGGAAAAACCCTGAGTATCTTCTTTGCAGACTTCGGGATGTCTAAAGACTTTATGAAAAATAAAGCCACGATCGGATTTAATGTGAATGACATTTTTAATTCCAGAAAATGGAGAAACGTTACTGAGACCGCCGAAATTTATTCTGAAACAACCTTTCAGTGGCGCCCAAGAACTGTTCGCTTAGTGCTTACTTATCGCTTTAACCAACAGGCAAAGGACAATGGTAAAGTCTACGATGCTTCGGAAAACAGAGGTGAAGGATAAATAATATTTTAATAAAAGGTGAGGGCCGGAAGCNNGCTTCCGGCCCTCACCTTTTATATATTTGGCTATACTTTAGAGCACGCCTACTTCCTGCATGCAGGTTTTCATCATCTGGAAAGTACGTTCAATATCATTGTCTAAACCAATGGAGAAGCGGATCAGGCCATCGCTTAAACCCATAGCTTCCTGCTCTTCTACCGGAATCTCGCTTGAAGTCGAACTCCCCGGAGCGCTAAATAAAGTTTTATAGAATCCAAGGCTTACCGCCAGGTAACCAATATTGCGGTGCTGCATCAGCTCCATCAATTCGTTCGCCTTATCCAGGCTGCCCACATCAATCGTCATCATACCGCCAAAGCCGTATTCCTCATTATACATTTTTTTGTATAGCTCATGCCCACTATGACTCGGTAATCCATTATACACTACTTTTAAGCCTTCCTTTTCAAAATTCGTGGCCAGGTATAAGGCATTCTTGCTATGCTGTTGGATACGAATATGAAGGGTACGCAGGTTTTTCAGGATACTAGCCGAGCGATTGCTATCCATTGTAGGACCTAAAAGCATCGCCGCACCGTCATTTACATTTCTTAGATCATCAATAAATTGTTGGGTACCACAAACCACACCGCCCACAGTATCGCTGCTTCCGTTGATAAACTTGGTCAAACTATGGACCACCACATCTGCACCCAAAGATTTTGGTGCAATCGCCAGTGGCGAAAACGTATTATCCACCACCAATTTTAAGTTATACTTTTGGGCAAGCGCCGCCATGCCGGAAATATCAGTAATCTCCAGTAAGGGATTACTGACCGTTTCACAATACAAAACTTTTGTATTCGTAGTAATGGCCCGCTCAACAACTTCCAGTTTCGTACTGTCCACAAAAGTGGTATGGATATTCAATTTCGGCAGAAAATTTTTCATGAACGCATAAGTACCGCCATAAATAGTCCTGCTCGACACGATATGATCCCCTGCGCCACATAATTGAAGCAATACAGAAGTAATGGCACCCATACCGGAAGCCGCAACATTGGCCGCTTCTGTATTTTCCATAGCCGCGAGGGCTTGTCCTAAATAAAGATTGCTTGGTGAGGAGTGACGAGAGTATAGGTAACACCCTTCTGCATTGCCTTCGAAGGTATCGAACATCTTTTTTGCAGAAAGAAAGGTATACGTAGAAGAGTCAGATATAGAGGGGTTTACGCCTCCGAATTCGCCGAAGTACTGAAGATCCTGAATTTTGTCTGCCGGATTAAAGCTCATGTATATAATTTTTGGTTAATAAATGTTGATACGACACTTTTCCTTAGTAGATATCGTATTCTCTACGGCTGATGTTCCACCGCAGGCCACCATAGAGGTATATTGCCGTGGGCTGTGCCACATCTGCACTGTTTTTCTTAAAATAGGATCCACCCGCTTCAAAAAAGATATTGGGTTTAATTTCATAGGCAATGTTCAGGTTGCCATATAATCCTTTTTCTTTCTTGCCTACAAACATAGGATAGCCTTTCTCTCCAGCAGTTCTATTCGCTGCCAATCCGAAAATGCCATTGCCGATATTATCGGTACTGTTGGAATCGACACCTCTTTTCGATAAAATTACTTTACCGGTAAGGGTGAGCCTAGGCATCGGCTGATAGCGCAACAGACCGATGAGTTCTGCAAAGTTATTCCCTAAAGGATGCGCCAATGGCTGATTGTAGTGTGTATAACTGGTGAGGCTGTCGTTTTGTGCGGTATAGGTAAAAGGACGCACCACATTAAGTTCTATCTGGCCATCCAGGTTAGCGACTTTAGCCACATTAAAATATTTTAATCCTAATTGTACCGCATATTGGTTTTTCCAGGACCCTTCGCCAATTTCAGCAAAGTCCAGGCGATCGGCATATAGTTGTCCGTATAATTGAACCCCGTTGATCGGTAAGGCCTTAAACTGGAAACCCCAGGCATTATTGTTATTGTTTCCGGTAAGTTGCTTTAAACCGCTCTGTAATCCAATCACCGGCAACAACATCTCAACGGGTATCCCTGTTTTCTTAGCAAATACGGTACTTTCAAAAATACCCACACTCAACCAATGATTAGGCGTAAAATTGAGTTGATGAATGCTTGCATATTTTCTGGGTAATAAACCATCTCCATTTTGTAGTATGGTATTGTTGGCCACCAGCTCTGTGTACAGGTTTTCGTATGAAAACCTGCCCCATTGGCTGCGCAACCTTAAGAAGGTCGCAGGCGCGCTGCTATTCGCAATGGCGAGGCTGCGTATCCCATAGCCCATCTGATTTCTATCATAGCCAAAAGTAACGCCGATATGGTTTCTGATCATCGAAAAATCGACATATCCTCTGGCCAGAAAAAGGTCATAATTATTCCCGTTTTTTACAGCATAATGCTCTCCCGGAAATTGCCCCCGATGACGGGCCACCCAATCTTCTGCATATGTCGGTATTTTTTCTTGGTTATCGGCGAGCATCGTATAGAAACCAATTTTATCGGCAATGCGGCCTCTGAATTCCAGACCTCTTGTATTTGTTGTCTTTAAACCCACATTACGTTCATAGCCTGCCTGAGCATATATGATGGGGTTGACCGCCAGGAAGAAATCGTCATTGTGTACCTGCAGCAGGTCTGCTTGTTTTTTATAAAAATATTTGAGTACTGGTCTTTTGGAATCTATAGAACCACTTTCCCCGGAAGCATTCTCATACCATTCTCCGCTGATTGAGATCGCTCTGTCTATATTAAATTTATCAATATCGCTCACCTGGAAGCCCCTGGTGCGTACCGAGCGCACGACCTGACTCAGGAACCATACCGCATCTTTTCTGGAAACAGGTTTCTGTGCCATACTGAATTCTGAGATCAGCTGACCCGAATTGGTTTCTAACCGATCCAGCAGATGGTACTCATCTGAACCATAATTCAGATACGTATTTTGTGCCTGCACATACTGGTTGAACCCGGTTAAACATAAAGCAGTCAGCGATATGCGTACAATATGTTTAGCGTATAGTTTGGTCATAGATGGAGCTTGATGCTTTTTATAGGAACACAAATGTATTTAAAATATATCGAATCGATTTTATGGAAGGGAATGCGGTACGACACCACGCAGATGTCTTCTTTTAATCACACCCTCTATCTGATCTATTTGCTGTAACACCTTTTCGGGCAATTCGTTTTCAATATCCATCATGGTATAGGCATTTGCTCCTTTACTCTTATTGATCATATTGAGAATGTTCATCTGTGCATCGGCCAGTATTTTCGATATTTGCCCCAGCATATTCGGCATATTCTTATGGGTAATCGTTAACCTGTTGCTCGCCACACCCGGTAGCTCACAGTTGGGATAATTGACTGCATTCATGATATTCCCGTTTTCAAGGAATTCACGGGTTTGCCTTGCAGCCATTACCGCGCAGTTATCTTCTGATTCTGGCGTGGAGGCGCCAAGATGGGGAATGCTCATTACATTTTGCATTTCGGCGGTTTGCGCATTCGGAAAATCGGTTACATAACAGCCCACTTTACCCAGATGCAGGGCCGCTTTCATATCTTCATCATTCACCATTTCTCCTCTTGATAAATTGATAATGCGTACGCCGTCTTTCATCTGCCGCATTGCCTCGGCATTAATCATACCGATCGTTTCGGGCGTAGACGGAAGGTGTAAGGTGATGTAATCACATTTTTCATAAAGGCTGTATAGGTCTTTGGCTTTCTTCACATTCCTGGACAAGCCCCATGCTGCATCTATAGAAATATACGGATCATAACCATACACTTTCATACCCAGACTTTCCGCAGCATTGGCCACCATTACGCCTATAGCGCCCAGACCCAGTACGCCCAATTTTTTACCATATATCTCCGGGCCGGAGAATTGTGCCTTACCGGACTCTACCTGCTTTTCTATATCCGTACCGGATAAACTATTTGCCCATTCTATACCGGCTACTATTTTTCGGGAAGACAGTAACAGCGCAGTGATGGCCAGTTCCTTTACCGCATTGGCATTGGCTCCGGGGGTATTAAACACGACGATACCATTTTCTGAACAGCGTTCCACCGGAATATTATTCACCCCGGCACCCGCGCGGGCAATACACAATAGCGAGGCCGGCAAAGGCAGCTCGTGTAACCGTTGGCTTCTTAACAGGATGGCATCCGGCAAGGACTCCTGATCGGAGATTGTATAATTCGAATCAAAAATATGGAGCCCTACTTTGGCAATTTGATTATAGGTCTGTATAGAAAATAAAGGCATATCCCGGTTTTGAAAATGTGGAACAAAGATAAAATTATTATAATAGCAAGCAGCCCATAATGATATTAAAGTATATTTGGTAGGCAATTGCTCCTATAACGCAAATTGTCTGCTCCCATAAAAACCAGCTGCGCTTTTCATGCAAAAGATACGATTCATTTTATTTTTTATTTTACTCCACACAGGCCTTTGTGCGCAAGATACGCTGAAGATTGTAGTCAACCCTGAAGACAAGCATTCTGCCAGTTACACTATTTTTTTTCCGGACAGCGCGGAATTGAAGGGATATTTGATCCTGATCCCTGCTTTTGGAGAAACACAGGAAGCGGTTTCGGTACAAACGGCACTTCCCCGCATGGCGGCGAAGAATGGGATCTTAACGGTTATCCCAACTTTCCGTACCGGTACGCAGGCTTTTGGGATCGATAGCCTCAGTCAGGCATCTTTGCAGGAAATCATCAAAGATGTGCAGCGCAGGTATTTACTTGCGCACTGGGATATGTATATAGGCGGCTTTTCAATTGGGGGTAGTTCTGCGATCAAATATGCTGAGCGCGCTCAAAAGGAACCGGGTCTGTTTAAACCAAAGGCCGTATTCGCTATAGATCCGCCACTCGATTTTGAGCGCTTTTACCAAGCCGCATTACGATCCGTACGACTAGCCGGAGCGAATAAACCCAATCCGGAAAGTGTTTACATGATACAGCGGATTAAAGAGGAGATGGGAGGCACGCCCGAAGCCGTACCCCATCAATATCATCGTTTATCTCCTTACTCTTTTTCGGATACGACGCAGCGTGCCGTAAAGTGTTTAGTTAACACCCCACTGCGTATCTACTGCGAACCGGATATACAATGGTGGATGCAGGAGCGCAGTTTTGATCTCTCCAACATGAACGTCACAGATGCCGCAGCCATGATCAACGAATTGAACCGGCTAGGCAATAAGAAAGCCAGCCTGATCCTTACACAGGATAAAGGCTTTCGGAATCCGGATAAGAAAAAGCATCCGCACTCCTGGAGTATTGTGGATAATCAGGACCTCATAAATTGGTTACTGGCGCAATAAGCAGGTTTAGAAAATACGGCTATCGCTTTGTCTCCCTTGAATGGCTTCTTCCACGTCTTTATAAAAATTTTCAAACCGCTCTTTTTTAGTCGATTTAAAAATCGCTTTAGCCACAAGAAACCCTAAGACAAGCCATAAAGCACCGCCGAAGCCAAAAACAAATTGCCCGTATATCAACGACAGTACTGCGGATAGCAATACTATACTCAACACAATACTTAATATAGATACTAATACCGGTGGTACAAAATCGACGATCAATTGTGTTTTTCGCTCTCTCAATAAAAATTTGAAATTTTCTGTGGGTATAAAAATAGTATTACCACTCAAAAATGGTTTCTTAACCGTCACACCTGGGTATTTTTGGGATAACTGATCGGCAATTTCTTGTAGCGGCTTCGCTGTAGGATTCTGTATTTTCATATATAAATTCTGTTTTATCAAAGGTAATAAGCACACAATTTAATCAATAATTAAAAAACCTGTCATAATGATTTAATTATCTTTTTAAATCGGGTTTATCAAAATCAAGACTGATACACAAGCACTAAGGCATGGGAACTCGGCATTTACCCCTTCCATATTGTTGCAATAATGCCTTTACAAATGGGATTTGCGTATAATCAGAAAATCGCGTTTTCGCTCGGTTGTGCCTGAATCGCATCCGCCACATCGCTGTAAAACTGCTCAAATTGTTCCTTCTTGGTGTACTTATATATTGCCCTCCCGATGACAAACAAGAGAAAGACCCAGGTAATTTTACCGATTCCAAAAGTCGATTTTTCGTAAGTCAGGTTGATTACAATTGGTAATAACAGGACCATGGGAATAAAAACAATTGTTGATAATAGGATAGGGGGTACAAAATCTGCTATTAAAAAACTTGTCCTATCTCTCAATACAAATTTTAAATTTCCGGAAGGCACAAAAATGGTATCTATAAAGTATGATTTCTTTATCGTGACGCCCGGATATTTCTGAGATAAATATTCCGCAATTTCCCGCAAAGGCTTTTCCCCTGGATTTTCTATTTTCATCATCGTTTGTTTTACAGATAAAATAAGGAGCACCCAATTTAACCAATAATTAAAAATCTATTATAATGATTTAAGTATATTTTTGAACCCAGTCTATCGAAATGAACATCTATACACGATCTCAAAAGCTTATGGGTTCTGCATTTACACTTGGTGTGGTCTGCGGTACCGAAGCAGATGCCCATACCTTTTTGGATATGGGTATCGCCGAAATAGAACGTCTGGAACAATTGCTTTCAGAGTTTTTACCCGGTTCAGAGACGGCTAAGATTAATACATCCATACTTTCCGGTCCACTGTCGATCGATAAGGAATGTTTTGATCTGATTGCCCGCTGCCAGGATCTTTCTAAACTGACTCAAGGAGATTTTGACATCACGATTGGCCCCTTAAAAAAATTATTCCGTTTCAAGAATGAAGCTTTTGAGATGCCCGATAAAGCTTTGATCCAACAGACGCTTTTCCGGGTGGGGTATCATAAGCTACTGCTTGATGCCGGGCAAAATAGTATTGGCTTTTCGGTAAGGGATATGAAGATCAGCTTTGCGGCCATCGGTAAAGGCTATGCATCTGATCGGGTGAAAACACTATGGCTCAAAGCCGGACTGGATTCGGGATATATTAATGCAAGTGGCGACCTTTGTGCCTTTGGCAGTAAACCGGACGGTAGTCAATGGAATATTGGCATTGCAGATCCGGACGATACCCGGAAAATCCTCTTATATGTGCCGCTGAACAATGCAGCAGCAGCGACTTCGGGCGACTATGAACAGCATTTTATCTGGAAGGGCAAACGATACGGCCACAACATTGATCCCCATACGGGCATGCCCCTGAGTGGGATTAAAAGTGTTAGCATCTTCTCTCCAAGTGCAGAACTATCAGATGCTTTGGCAACTGCTGTGTATGTAAAGGGAATAAAAAAAGGATTGGATTTTATCAACCAATTACCCCAAACACATGGTATTATTATTGATGAAAATAACGACATTTATGGCTCTAAATATATACAGTATGAGATGGTTAATCAGTAGTCTCTTGCTTATCCTTTTTGCATCTTCCTGTGCCAGCGTAAAACCTTACGAACGGCAATACCTGAATGATGCTGAGATGCAAATGAGTAAAGATGCCGGAAGAAATTTTAATGATTATGTCCATTCGATCAGAGAAGGTGCTACACCGGCTAATGGGCTAAAAGGTAGTGGGGGCTGCGGTTGTAACTAATTATCTTATGAAAAAGACGACATTTTTAATCGGGAGCATCGCCTTGCTGGGCTACACGGCTCCGGCACAAGATACCGCACAATCCGAAACAAAAATCGACAAGAGTGAAGTAGAATTGGTTTATAACCACTATATACAAGACGGTAATCGTTCTGCTGTAACAGGTGGTATCGGTACAGAGGCCCTTACCGTTTATGGCCCTGCTGTCAATATTAAAAGAAGCCGTAACAAAAATGCACTGAGTTTTAATGTGGGTACAGACATCATTACCTCTGCCTCTATCGATAATATTGATATTATAAAATCTTCTGCCTCTTATACGGATATTCATGCGTATACCTATGGCATCCTCGAACATGCTTTACGCAAGGATTTGACGATATATGGTGGCATGGGCTTCTCTGTAGAAAGCGATTATTTTTCTTACAGCGGCCGCATAGGGTTTACAAAAGAGGATACCAAACGCCAACGTACTTATCATGCAGACCTGCAGGTGTTTAACGATGATTTGAGATGGGGCCGGATCAATGAAAGCTATTTCAAGGCAGAAACGCTCATATATCCTGCGGAGTTAAGGTATAAAGAATGGTATGATGTGTATAAGCGATATTCCTATAACCTCAAACTGGGTGTCACTCAGATTATAAACAAGCGAAATGTTTTCGGCATTTATCCCGAGCTCACTTATCAACAGGGACTCTTGTCTACGCCATTTCACAGAATATATTTCTCTGATGGAAGCCTGGCGGTGGAACAGCTGCCCGAAAGCCGCTTAAAAGCAGCGCTGGCCCTGAAATGGAACAGCTTTTCCGGAGGAAGAGTCGTGCTTAAAAATACGGTAAACGGCTATACGGATGATTTCGGTATTCATGCATTGGCGCTTGAAAACGAAACAGCCATTAAGCTGAATAGGGAAGTGACTTTACTCCCAAATGCAAGGATTTACTTTCAAAAGGGATCGCCTTATTTTAAGCCCTATAAAGAACATATAAGTAGTGAACGATTTTATACTTCGGATTATGACTTGGCTACGTTTACCAGCTATAATCTGGGGTTGGGATTCCGGTACAATCCGTTTAAATACCTTGGGAAAACATTCCTGTTTAACGGCATGACCTTGCGTTATAATTATTATCAGCGCAGCAACGGACTTTCGGCACATATCTTATCAGCGGCCTTTCAAACAACGATGTTCCGTAAAATGAAATCGTAAAAGTGATTCCAAATTTCAATTTTATACCCATGATACCAGGACAGCAAACAACATACAGGACATTTGACAATCGCATGGACGCAGAAGCTTTGGCCGAAACCTTAGCAGCATCCGGAATCAAAGCTTTTGTAGAAGAAAGTATCACCCCTTTTGATACCGCTTACACCGGCTCGTTCTATAATAAAGAATTTTACCTCAAGATCAATAATACCGATTTCGAAAACGCTAACAAAGCACTGGAGAACGTTATTATTGATAAGAATACAATCAATAAAGATTATTACCTCTTTACCTTCACGAACGAACAATTGTTTGATGTAGTCTGTAAACCGGATGAGTGGAATGAATTCGATTATGTTTTAGCCAAACAGCTCCTATCGGAGAGAGGAGAAGTGATTGATGAGGTACAGATCCGGAATAAAAGAGCAGAAAGAATCCGGCACCTTGCGGCACCGGAAAAGTCACAACCTATTACCATATTGCTTGGGTATATTTTTTCTGTTTTCGGTGGTTTAATCGGCATCATATTAGGATATATGATCTGGAGCGCGACCAAAACACTTCCGGATGGCACTAAGGTATATTCCTATAGTCCTAAAGACAGGGCCAATGGAAAAATCATTTTCTATATAGGGCTGATCAATGTCCCGATCCTGTTTATCATAAGACTGGCCATGAAAGCCGAATAAGGGATATCATAAATTCCGCAAGTTCCGGATTGTATATTTCCGCCTGTATCCGGAACTTTGTGGTGTATTAAATGATTATTTGTATTATGAATACGCAAGAGCAACAAGACTATCAGCGCATTGCTGAGGCGATAGATTTTATCAAGACGCATTTCAGGAAACAACCAGGCCTGGAAGAAATTGCTGCGCAGGTGCATATGAGCCCTTTTCATTTTCAAAGGCTTTTTACGGAATGGGCAGGCACCAGTCCGAAAAAGTTTTTACAATACATCAGCCTGGAACATGCCAAAGGTTTATTAAAAGCAGAACAGCAAGCCAGCTTATTTGACGCCGCTTATGAAACCGGGTTGTCCAGCACCAGTCGCTTGCATGAATTGTTTATCAAGATAGAGGGCATGTCGCCGGCAAGCTATAAAAACGGTGCCGCTCAACTCACGATTCATTATGATTTCTTTCCCAGCCCTTTCGGGAAAGTGATCATAGCCGCTACCGATATTGGAATTTGTTACATGGCTTTTGAAGAAGAGGAATCGTTTGCTGTTGAAAAGCTGCAAACCTATTTTCCGCATGCATCCTTCACAAAAGAAACAAACCTGCTGCAGCAACAGGCCCTATCGATATTTGATCATAAAGAAGCTCCTCTTCCTGAAATAAAATTACATCTTAAAGGCACGCCTTTTCAGCTTAAGGTATGGGAAGCCCTTTTAAAGATTCCGATGGGCCAACTAACAACGTATGGGACACTCGCGAAACAGATTGAACAACCCAATGCTTCCAGGGCTGTAGGCACCGCAATCGGAAGTAACCCTATCGCTTTTCTAATCCCCTGCCACCGGGTAATTCAAGCTACGGGAAATTTTGGCGGCTATATGTGGGGGCCTACACGCAAAACGGCCATCATCGGTTGGGAGCAGGCCCAGATAGAAACGACCTCATAAAACCTCCTTTTAAATAATCTCTGTATCGTCTTACATCTGCAGTAAGCCTGATGAAATAATACTTGAATTTATGCCCGAAATAAATTTATGGGAACCAACAACCGAGTTTCCGATAGAACTGCTGCCTTATGATGGCGCTACACTATACTATGGCAGTATTATGTACAAAGCCACGGCCGATAATTATTTGGCCACCTTATTGTCTGATATTGCCTGGCAACATGATGAAGCCATTATCTTCGGCAAGAAGATCATCACCAAACGAAAAGTAGCCTGGTACGGAGACCGTAATTTTGAATATACTTATTCTAAAATCACCAAACAGGCATTACCTTGGACGGACCCTTTACTCGCCCTTAAAAAGATGGTTGAGGTTATTTCCGGAACGACTTACAATGCCTGCCTGCTCAATTTGTATCATAACGGACAGGAGGGCATGGCTTGGCATAGTGATGATGAGAAAGATCTTCAAAAGAATGGTGCTATTGCTTCGCTGAGCCTTGGTGCACCGCGAAAATTTGCACTGAAGCACAAAAAAAGTAAAGAAACAATCAGCCTCATCCTGGAGCATGGCAGTTTGCTGGTTATGAAAGATACAACACAAAGCCACTGGCTGCATAAGCTACCGACCACTACAAAAATCGATAGCCCCCGGGTTAACCTCACGTTTAGAAGTATGGAACTCAGATAAGTTTGTTTGCCTTGATTTGGCACTCATTTTTGCAGATACCCAATTATTATTTTATCCTGTGCATATATAATTATGTGAATTGATCGTTAGTACTATTATATAATACTCCGATCCAGCTATTTGCACTTGTTTTTGTGTGGAATTGATGTGAATGGCAATACCTTGATCGGGGATTTTAAGCCCCATACCTGAATTGTAGTCCTTATTGCTAAAATCATACTTTACGATTTTGGTAATTTTAGGCCTCCTGTTCAGGTATGGTATTATTATTCCACAAGGAATACTTTAGCCCGGATTATTGAAAACAGGAATAAATGAAAAAATACTACTTACTCTTACTCTTATTTGGTATTGGTTTACTTCTGTCGGCCATTGAGCCGCATGATTATTTTACCTGGTTTCTGGAAGTGTTTCCTGCCTTATTGGGGGTTATGGTACTTCTGGCCACTTTTGAAAAATTCCGGTTTACCTATTTTGTCTACGTGCTAATCCTATTACACACTTATATCCTCTTTATCGGTGGGCATTATACCTATGCCGAAGTCCCTTTATTTGATTCTATCAGAGATGCTTTAGGACAAGAGCGCAATAACTATGATAAAATCGGGCATTTTATGCAGGGTTTTGTACCGGCAGCCATCACCCGTGAAATTTTCATCCGCAGGAAGATTATTAACAGTAAGTCCTGGCTTCCTTTTCTGGTAATTTGTGTCTGTGTATGGATCAGTGCCATGTATGAATTCCTGGAATGGGGTATTGCCCTGGCCACCGGCAGTAATGCCGATGCCTTTCTGGGTACACAGGGATATGTTTGGGATACCCAATCGGATATGCTTTATGCTGCGATCGGTTCTGTAGTTTTCATCCTTTTATTTTCCAGAATCCACAACAAGAAGATACAGAAAGAGCTGGGAGAATAATCTTCATCTGAAGAGTCTTCAAACTTCTGTATTTTTATATATTGAGATGTTCCGATTTCCGGATCATCTCTTGTTTTGTATCGACGAAAATAATGCACATGAATAGCTTTAACCTGAAAACATTCCTCACCACTAATGTGGAAATAGACGAACAGACGATCAAAGAACACATAGAAAAATTAAAAAAAATCAGGATTAAAAAAGGAAACTTTCTCTTGCGCCAAGGAGACATATGCAAACACTCTTTCTTTGTAGAAGAGGGTCTTTTAAAGTATTATTCTATTGATGAAAAAGGCAAACAACATATTTTACAATTTGCACCCGAAGGATGGTTTGTCGTAGACCGGGAGAGTATGTTTTTCAATCAACCTTCTCAATATTTTATAGAAACACTTGAAGATAGTGTGGTCACGATGATGGATGAAGATGTATTTGCCGAACTCTCTCTGCAAAATAAAGATTTCGCCTTATTCAACAATCGCCTGCTGCATAACCATATCCGTCATTTACAAAACAGGATCAATTTATTATTAAGCGCTACGGCTGAAGAGCGTTATCTCGAATTCGTTAAAATTTACCCCGATCTTCTGTTACGGGTACCCCAGACCCTGGTCGCCTCCTATTTAGGGATTACGCCCGAAAGCCTCAGCAGGGTAAGAAAGGATCTGGCTACCCGAAGGTTTCAGAAATAAGCTACTTACCATACATCAATGTTCCGGACCCAGCCTTGTTTTAATTTTGCACTATACATTTAAATAAAATAGTAATGAATATAAAAAAAGTAGCTTCCTTGATTGCCCCACAGGCACCCCATTTTGTGGGAGATGGATTCAGGGTACATAATTTTATTCCACACGGCAACCTGATCGGTATGCATCGGATGGATCCGTTCATCATGCTGGATTATAATTCTGCTTACGAATTTGCCCCTTCAGCAGTTCCCAAAGGAGTAGGGGTACATCCGCATCGCGGATTCGAAACGGTTACCATCGCCTACAAAGGTAAAGTGGCACACCATGATAGTTCGGGTGGCGGTGGTGTAATCAATGAAGGAGATGTCCAATGGATGACTGCTGCCTCAGGTGTTTTGCATAAAGAATACCATGAAGAAGGTTTTAGTAAAACAGGAGGCCTTTTTCAAATGGTGCAGCTTTGGGTAAACCTGCCTGCAAAAGATAAAATGTCTGCTCCCAAATACCAGGCAATTACCAAAGAAGCAATTCCGCAGTATACATTAGAAAATGAAGCAGGCAGTATTGCCGTAATTGCCGGAGCCTATAAGAGCGTAAAGGGCGCAGCAAGTACCTTTACACCCATCCATATTTATAATGCTAAACTTCATAAAGGTGCTGCCGTAGATATTGATCTTCCTGAATCGTATCATACCGCTTTGTTGGTTATTGAGGGCAGTATTGTGGTGAATGGAGAACAAGCCGTAAGTACCGATCATTTCGCATTATTCGAAAATGGAGGAACGACATTTACCATAACTGCTTCAGAAGATGCCTTGGTCCTTATTTTGAGCGGGGAACCCATAGCCGAACCGATTGTCGCGCATGGTCCTTTTGTGATGAACACACAACAAGAAATAATGCAGGCTTTTAACGATTTTAATCAGGGAAAATTCGGATATTTAGAAGACTAAAAAATAAAAATTATATGTCTAACGTCGGACTAATTATAGAAGAGCGTGCTGCCAGTATAGGCAGTTTTATGGTGGGCCGTTTATTGCCTTTTGCTCAAAAACGCGCGGTGGGTCCTTTTGTATTTGTTGATCATATGGGACCGGTAACGTTGAAGGATTATGAAAACTTTGATGTACCTCCACATCCACATATTGGTTTATCTACTTTAACCTACCTCTTTGAAGGCTCCATCATGCACCGGGATAGTATGGGGGTGGCCATGGAAATAAAACCCGGTGCGGTAAACTGGATGACCGCCGGAAAAGGAGTGACCCATTCGGAACGCACCCCGGAATATTTAAGACATTCGGAGAAGAGCCTGCATGGCTTACAGATTTGGGTAGCCTTACCCAAAGATCTGGAAGACTGTGACCCTTCTTTTGCCCATATAGAAGCTACAGACATTCCCCACTGGGAAGCAGACGGGATAAACTATAAACTGATTGCCGGAACATTGTTTGGTCTCCAGTCGCCAGTGCCGGTACACAGCCCTTTGTTCCTGATTGAACTTAAAAGTACCGAAGCGGCTACAGTGCATATTGGCGACCATCTTTTCGGAGAGAGTGCCTTGTATATCCTTGAGGGCAGCATCAGCAGCGAGGGTGAAACGTTTGGCCCGAAACAGATTCTTGTGGCTAAAGATGCAACACTCTGCAGCTTTGAAATGGCAGCAAATACAACCGTATATATTTTTGGAGGCGACCCTTTTCCCGAAGAGCGCTATATACACTGGAACTTTGTACATTCGGATAAAGAAAAAATAGAGGCCGCAAAGAAAGCCTGGAAAGAACAGACCTTCCCGAAAGTACCGGGAGAAACAGAATTTGTGCCTTTACCGGTGTACAGGGTGTAAATATATCCTGTTATTCTTTTTAAAATACGTATTCCGGCTNNAGCCGGAATACGTATTTTAAAAGACTATGATCCTCCTTCTATTTTTTACTATCCCATGCAATAGAATTTTTTAGGCAGAAAATTTTGATTTTGATAGTCAATATACCTTGTAAATAAATAGTTTAAATTATTTATGATGCAAGAATAGTTGTTATTTATAATATATTTTACAATTTGTAAATTGCAAAATGAAAAATGCTAACCCATCTGTAAAGGAATATGTAATACCTCAAATGACTACATTCACTAAGGAAAATACTGAGTAGTTGTCAAATAACGACCACCCTAATCCAAAAAATATTGTTTCGCCGGCTTCTGCCAACCCGCCTCAGACTTCCACTCCGTATAGTAAATAATGATATCTGCTTCCGATTTCCACTCGGTGAAAAAGATCTTTTTACTTTCAGACTTCCATTCAGAAAAAAACCAAAACCCATTATTCTTATCTGCTTCCGACTTCCATTCGGTTTTATACACAATCAGATCGGCTTCTGATTTCCATTCGGTCACATATACTTTTGCATTTGCCTCCGATTTCCATTCGGTGCTGTATACCACGGAGCCATAGCTTGCTGAGGCCTGGAGTAAAAAAATAACTGTGGTAAGTGCTATCGTAATAAATGATTTCATCAGTGATTTTATTTAGGCTTCGACACTTTTGATTATCAATGGTTTAATAAAAGAGTAGCATAATGCCCATATAAAAGAATAGCCCCTCTTTCGGAGGGGCTATTCTTTTATAAACAGTTCAGAAAATTATTTATTCTCTTCTTCGTCTTTTAATTTTTGTTTGATGTCTGCTAAAGCACCTAAGTTACCTAAAGTTGGTTTTTCAACTTTATCCTGCATTTTCTTTACAGAATCTTTAGTTTCTTTGGCTACTGCTTCTTTCTCATCAGATTTTGCTTGTTCCCAAACGCGAGCGTGAGAAGCCATGATACGTTTGTCGTTACGATCGAATTCGATGATTACGAAGTTTAATGTATCGTCTACATTAATGTCTCCACCATCTTCTTTACGTAAATGACGTGCCGGAACAAATGCTTCCAAACCGTGCTCTAATTGAATGTTAGCACCTTTGTCATCTTTACGGATCACTTTACCTTCGTGTGTAGAACCTACAGGGAAGATACCTTCGAAGTTGATCCATGGATCATCTTCAATTTGTTTGTGACCTAAAGATAATTTACGGTTGTCTTTATCAATAGATAAGATTACTACGTCGATAACATCACCTACTTTAGTAAATTCACTTGGGTGGTTAAAACGCTTAGTCCAGCTTAAGTCGCTGATGTGGATCATACCGCCGATACCGGTTTCTAATTCCACAAATACGCCGTATGGAGTAATGTTTTTAACTGTTCCTTTGTGTTTACTGTCTACAGGGAAACGCTCGTCGATATTTTCCCAAGGATCTTCAGTCAATTGCTTGATAGATAAAGACATTTTACGTTCTTCTCTATCTAAAGTAACTACTTTTGCTTCGTATTCGTCACCCATAGTGAAGAATTCTTTTGCATTGATCGGTTGAGAACTCCAGGTAATTTCTGAAACGTGTACCAAACCTTCTACGCCTGGTAATACTTCTAAGAAAGAACCATAGTCTTCGATGTTTACTACTTTACCTTTGATTACAGAGCCTTCTGTGATTTCAGCAGAAAGACTATCCCAAGGGTGAGCAGATAATTGTTTCAAACCTAAGCTGATACGTTTTTTCTCATCATCAAAGTCAAGCACAACTACGTTCAATTTCTGACCGTTTTCCAGTACTTCGCTTGGGTGAGAGATACGACCCCAACTGATGTCTGTAATATATAACAAACCGTCTACACCACCTAAATCTACGAAAGCACCGAAGTCAGTAACATTTTTGATGGTACCTTCTAATACTTGTCCTTTCTCTAATTTTGACATGATTTCGCCACGTTGTTGCTCTAAATCGCTTTCGATAAGCGCTTTATGAGATACTACAGCGTTACGGATTTGCTCATTGATTTTCACAACTTTGAAATCCATCGTTTTACCTACGTACTGATCGTAATCAGTAACTGGTTTCACATCGATTTGTGAACCCGGTAAGAACGTTTCTAAACCGTTAACGTCTACGATCAAACCACCCTTAGTTTTGGAGGTAATCGTACCAGTAACCACTTCGCCAGATTTGAAGTAGTCCACCACGTTCTGCCAGCTACGCACTTGGCGCGCCATACGACGGCTTAAATTTAAGTTACCGTTGCGGTCTTCTTTTTCCACAACAAGTACTTCCACTTCATCACCGATTTTTACACCGGGCATGTCACGGAATTCATTTAAGGATACTAAACCATCAGATTTATCACCAATATTGATGATAACATCAGTTTTAGTCAAACCTTCTACTGTACCGGTAATTAATTCCCCGTCAGTGATAGCTTTGAATGATCCTTCATACTCTTTTTCAAGAGCTTGACGCTTCTCCTGAGAATAGTTAGAAACGTTGCGTTTGTCAATGCTCCAATCGAAATCGTCGTGTGCATTGTTTTGATTGTTAAGAATTTGGTTTTCTTCCAAGTTTAATGTCCTCCTTTTATAAGAAATTTTTGGAGGGCAAAGATAGGATTTTTTTTTAATGTGGAAAACTTTTTATTTTTTGTGATAATCAATCTGCCGGATTAAGCCCCTTATCCTATTGTTTCATATTTTTAAATGATTGGTTAACAAAGGTATATCCTCCTTTTTATCCCCACCGAATAGCTATATTCGATCTCCCTAAAATATTATAATAAATGTTCAAGCTCATCACTTTGTTATTGTTCTTTAGCCTGCTCTATTTACAAACACCCTATGCGCAGCAAGAATATACACCGGCTCAGGAGGCTATTATTGAAAAATATCTTGATAAAGGCGCTTATCAACATCATTATATAAGCCAGGAATGGACAGATTATATTGATACAGCCTTAAGTCTGGATACGACAATTGCCATTTTATGGGAATATAAAGCCCTGCCTTTATGGAAAACCAGAAGGTATGAAATGGCTTTAGTGAGTTATGATCGTGCCGTACAGTATAACCGAAAGCGAAATCTGAGCAGAAGGGGCTTTTTAAAATGCATTTTCCAAAAAAATTACGCCGGTGCACTTACCGATCTGCAAATGGCTAAGAAGGAATTCGGGTTGGGATATGAGAATGATCATACTTATGATTTTTATATCGCCTTGTGTCATTTACAACTGGGTAATTTGGAACAGGCACGCCGCGTACTGCAAACAGAGCTTGACCGGGCAGCAGGAAGGCCTGCAGGATATACCGTCCATTACCTTGAGCTTTTCTTTATGGGCATCATCCAATATGAATTAAGGGATTATGATAAAGCTATAGATTATCTTGACCGATCCATAAAGCAATATTCCCAATTTTCGGACGCAAAGTATTATAAAGGAATATGCCAATTGAAAAAGGGAGCTAAAATACAATACCGTAATCTTATGCATGAAGCTAAAGCGGATTATGATAAGGGATTTACAATTAGCGAAGATAGTCGCTTTTATGAACCATATCCTTATCAGGTAAACTGGTCTATGGTTACCCTCCCTGAATAAAAAGAAAAATGCGTTCCGGTATTTATAAATCTGATATATACTGAATTTTATTATTTTGCAGACAATATGAAAGAAAATCTGAAATATATGGCCAGGCTCACTGCTATGGCCGCAGGTACCTGGATTAAAATCAGTGGTTTTTTCGGATCGATATCCGTTATCAGTGTTTTTCTGGGCCTATTTTTTTTACTAAAAGATGGGTCTGCAGGAAGTAGCGCTCATGTAAGTGCCGCACCGGCATTGATTTTAATGTTCCTGCAAAAGCCGATTGGCTCCCTATTATGGATTTTATTACTGGTTTGTGTTTATCTGGTTATGGTTTTTTGTGGAAAATATGTGATCACCAAATTGATCAACAGGATTGTACAGGATAAGTCGGAAACCGTAATCTTACCCGTTTTGGATAAAATCATCAGCAAATCAAAAGCCTTACAACCCGAACTAATGAAACAGGGTGTGGATAAAACAATGCTTAAAGTGCAAATGATCCATCAAATAAAGGAAACGTCAGAAAACAAATGGGTAAAGCGAATCCTGACGTTTGCTTTTAAGAAAATCGCTTTAGATGATATAGACTTTAACCAGGATAAGATCCAAATTGACGAGCTTATTAAGACAAAAGTGACCCATTTACTCTATAATATAACGGAAGCGAGTAAAACCCCGTTCTGGATAATCCTCGGCTTTCAAATGATCTCCCTCTTATTTATGGCTTATTTTCCTTATTAAACAGCCCGCGATTTTGTATGATGAAAATACTATTTTCCTGTTTACTATTGTTCACTTCTATAAGTTGTCAAAGCGCCAATCAAAAAACTGTAGCTCAGTTTAAAGAAATAAATTATTCTTTAGAAAATTATTCAGCCCTTACGAAAACCTATAATGATATTGCTGAGCTGATCAGGAAAGAGACCCATGATGAGGCTATCTTAAAACAAACAGAAGCTATTCTCCTGTTAACTAAGCAAAATTTAGATTTTTTGGCCCATTTAAAAGTGTTGTTACAACAAAAAGATACTTCCGGTATGGGGACTACTGCTTCGGGAGCACTTTTAGTGGCTACACCGACTGCAACAAAATTAAAAAACAGTATCCTTAATCTATACGATACTTTCCGTCTTTGCCTGCATGAGCCAAGCCAAATAAAAAAGCTGGATTCTTTATTGCCTATGGCACTTGATATAAAAAATAATCCCGGATGGGATAAAAAGTGGTTTGATCAAATTCCCACCGTTGCCGCAATCACTTTACTCAATAAACTGGAAACAGATCATAAGCGCGCTGCAGCATTTGTATTAACTGAATTATCTAATAAGGGTAAAAAATAAACTACTCACCCTTTACGTATCCATTATTTTCAGAAGCAAGGCAGATATTTCTTCCGGCTTTTGAAAAACCAAGCTATGGCTTCCTTTTGAGATGATATAATCGGCGGCAATATTTTTTATCGGAATGATACGATCTTCTGTTCCGTGAATGTGGATAACCTTGCCTCTAACTTCCTCATTATCCCATTCCAGAATGGCATCTATTGCCCAACGGACGAATTTTGGATCGGTATCCTGTATAATACTCCGGAGCAGTACTTTATCCCTTTGCTTATCCACACCAAAAAGGCGATAGAGTATTTTATTAGGTCTATTTAATAAGAAATCAGGGAGATAACGGTGTAACTTTAGTTTTGCGAAGAAATTATACTGACGGGGCAATTCGGAAGCATATTTAGCAGAAGAGATCAGGATTATTTTTTCCGTTTCTAAAAATTTACCTATTTCTACAGCCATCATGCCACCCATAGAAAGCCCGACAATAACCGGTTTTACATCATTAATCTGCTGTGCCAACCTCCTGGCATAAGCTGCCATCGATTCTTTATAAAAAGGTTTTATCCATTTTATATGATGTACTTCATAAGCATTGAGGTCTAAATGTTGAAATACCCGTTCATCGGAGCCCAGACCACTTATAAAATATACGGCTTTTTTCATGCGAGCAGGAGTCAATAATTTAAAAAAATAATTACAAGCGAGGCGCAGCCGCCAATAATTTTTTAGTATAGGCTTCCTGAGGATGATTCAGAATATCGTGTGTATATCCCTGCTCTACAATTCTTCCTTTTTCCATAACCATTATGC
The DNA here is from genome assembly GCF_003852495.1 of Taibaiella sp. KBW10. Classification (GTDB taxonomy): domain Bacteria; phylum Bacteroidota; class Bacteroidia; order Chitinophagales; family Chitinophagaceae; genus Edaphocola. The sequence continues at coordinate 247,866 of NZ_QAJI01000005.1, forward strand.
GATCGCTAATTGCCTTAACTACATGTAGATCATGCGTAATGAATAAATATGTTAATCCGAATGTGATTTGTAACTGATGGAGTAATTCAAGGATTTGCGCCTGAATGTTGATATCCAGAGCTGATACCGACTCATCGCAGATGACCAACTCGGGTTGTACCGCCAGGGCGCGGGCAATACAGATACGTTGTCGCTGGCCTCCGGAAAATTCGTGTGGGTACTTATTAATAGCAGTTGCCGGCAACTGTACCTGATCCAGTAATTCCAGTACCCGGTTTTTTATTGCCTTTCCTTTAGCCAGTCCATGTACCAAAATAGGTTCTCCAATAGCATCGCCTATTTTAATTCTGGGATTTAGTGAAGCATAAGGATCCTGAAAGATAATCTGGATATTTCTTCGAAGGCCTTGCCATTCTTTTGTGGATAAATGGGTAATATCCCTGTTTTTGAAACTGATCTGTCCGTCAGTAGCAGCTTGTAGGCCCAAGATACATTTACTTAAAGTGCTTTTTCCACATCCTGATTCACCCACCAGTCCTAAAGTTTCTCCTTTGTTGATCTGGAAGCTGACCCCATCCACCGCTTTAAAATATCCTGTAGATTTTCCAAGCCAGTTTTTTTGTTCGGGATAATATACTTTTAACTGGTTTACTGTCAATATGACTTCTGTATTTGTTATGGGTATTTCTGTTCTGTGAAATTCCGGGGTGTGCATCTTTGGCACCACTTTACCTTTTTCAAGAATCAGGTAATCATCCGCTATCAGTTTGGCCAACGCCAGGTCATGGGTAATAAACAACATTGCCGTACCAAACTCTTGTTGCAGGCTTTTCATCAACTGGATTACTTCCTGTTGTACCGTCACATCCAGAGCTGTCGTCGGTTCATCAGCGATCAGTACTTCCGGATGATTACACATGGCCATTGCGATCATAACCCTTTGCTTTTGCCCTCCGGACAGCTGATGTGGATAACGTTTATATAAAACTTCCGGTTGCGGCAATTTTACTTTTTCCAGCCAGCTGATCGCGCTTTTTCTGGCAATTGCCTTACTAATATTCTGATGGCTTAAGATACTCTCCTGCAGCTGCGCACCTACCGTCATAATTGGATTTAAAGCACTCATAGGTTCCTGAAAGACCATACCTACTTTTTTACCGCGTACCTTGGTCCATTCCTGCTCACTCAGTTTATTTAAAATAAGATCTTCTTTTTCCTCCAGGATGATATAGCCGGTCTGTTGCGTATTCTTGGGTAGTAAACCCATAATGGCCAGTGAGGTCAGCGATTTGCCCGAACCAGAAGTACCAATCAGGGCTAAGGTCTTTCCTTTAGGAATACGGAATGAAATGCCTTGTAATGCGTGGAAAGGATGTGCTCCTTCAAACCGGATATGTAAGTTTTTTACCGTAAGCATAGACTAAGAAACGATTCTTTCCATTAATTTTTCAGGATGCTGTACTGCCGTAAATCCAAATTGCGCATACAAAGCGTGTGCATCGCTGGTTGCCAGACGCCAAACCCTTACATTGCTTAGACTTTCCTCCTGAAGGATGTATGCCATCAATAATTTTGAATAGCCATTACCTCTTTCCCCTTCAGCAATAAACAAATCCATCAGGTAGGCAAACTGCACATAGTCTGTTACGACTCTTGCATAACCGATTTGTTTTCCGGATGGTGCATACACACCGAAATTCAATGAGTTTGCAATGCATGTTTCCACTGCCGCCATGGTTCTGCCTTTTGCCCAATAAGCATTCGAAATAAACGAGTGGATGAAGGAACGATCCAGTTTACTTTTATCGGTGCTGATGGAAATTTGAAGGCTATTGGCGTTTGTCATGTTTGGATTCAGAAACGGTGGTTTGTTTTTCGTGAGAACAAAAGTAGCCGTTTATTTCGAAAAACAAAGCGCACCCATTTTTTGCTATTACCTGTTTTATAGTATTAGTTAATATATTTTTTTATAAAAAATTACTAACTATTATTAGGACTGTGGAAATGAGGAAAACTATACTTATCCTTTTAGGTTTTATCAGGAATGTGTGTTTATTATAGACTTATTAACATCGTTTTTATAGCCTGAAAGTATTGTCTTTACTGTATTCTGTTGTTTATACTCCACATTGTGGATAACCCTGAGCTAAGATAAGTATTTGATTTGTGGATTGGGATAACTCTCTACTTTTACCATAGTGCTGTGTACTATTCTTCTATTAAATTAATGTTATTTATATCTTAAGGTAATGTTATGAAGTTATACCTGAGTTCTTAGGGTTCTTTTAACGTAGTTATACACCTGTTTGTGTACAACTCCTTAATAAGTACCCGTATAATAGACTGATTTACGGTGGTTTAAATTATTAATTACACTTTAGAGCATCATTAATACCGGATCATATTAAAAAATAATGCGCTTCATTTGAAGCGCATTATTCATATTATAAAATATTATTATTTATTTAGTTCTTTCCATTACCCATTTGCTTACCGTTGGAGCAAGTTCTTTTTGAGATTTACTACCCACAAAGACGCCGATATGGCCACCCGGAAATGCATATTCTGTTTTATCCTTTGAGCCTATTTTATCCATAATGGCCAATGTACTGTTATTTGGGATGATCGTATCTCCGGTAGCATACACATTAAGATAAGGCACCGTCATTTTCTTTAGATCTACTTTAGTACCACCCAGGTAAAATTCATCATTAATCAACTTATTATCTTTAAATAAGTCCTTGATATATTTACGATACATTTCCCCTGCAATGGCCGGTAAATCTGCTTTCCATTTCTCCATTCTCATGAAGTTTGCCATTTTATCTTCATCATCCAGACTATCCATTACTCCTAAGTATTTAGAGATGTTCATAGATGGTTTTAACATAGAAAAGGCACTATCTATCATTTCGCCTGGTATCGTTCCTATACTATCCACCATAGTATCAATATCCAGGTATTTTGCCCATTTGTACAGCATATTCTCTCTGGAACCAAAATCAAATGGTGCTACATAAGTAGTCAGTGTTTGTAACTTTTCAGGGTAACGGCTGGCATAAATCATAGAATAGGTTCCTGCCTGGCAAATCGCCATTTTATGAATTTTAGGTACTTTATGTCTTTTTCTTAAAAAGTCTACCGCATCATTCATATACCCGTCGATATAATCTTCCATGGTCAGGTATTTATCAGCCTGGGTAGGATAACCCCAATCCATGATATATACATCTAATCCAAGGTCTACAAACTTTTTCATTAAGCTTTTATCCGGTTGCAGATCTAATACGTCGTGGCGATTCAGCATAGCAAACGATACCAGCACCGGTATCTTGCATTTAGCTGGTGCATCGCCTAAATAGTGGTATATCTTTACTTTATCTTTTTGGAAAACTAATTCTTTTGGTGTGGTGGCTACTTCTACCGTTTCCATTTTTTGTAAGGTTTCATAACCTTTATACAATTTTTCTGTGGTAGATGAAATCTCATCAAATACATTCGTGGGGTTAAAAGTCATAAAGATTGTTTTATAGGTAATACTATTTGTTTTATTAAAATAAATGTATGATTATTATTCTAATAAAACAAAATATTACCAGTCATTCTTTATTACCTTTTTGTTTTCCTTTATGTGTATTAAGGCGAAAGATTCGATGCTTTCTACATCCGGTTTTTGATCGGAGGAAAGGTCTAGTTGAAATAGTTTATTGCCTGTTACCTCAATCGTTAATATCTGGTGTCGTACAATTAACCTAAGTACTTTATCCCAGCTAAGGAAGGAAGTCTTATGATTTGGTATCGTGATACCGTCTTTTGATATCTGTACTATATTCGGTTTTGCAGCCGTATTCTCATATAAAAAAGCATACAAGATACCAAAGATACCTACTGCAGAAAAAGCGGCAGGTACATACCATGCTTTTGTAAAACAAAAGATAGAAACAGGCAAGAGCATAACTATTTCCGCAATCCTTAGTTTGGTACTATTCTTCGGGATAGTTATTTTCTTATTAAACCTGATCGTGATAAACAAAATAAGGATACCGGATACAATATATATAGCAGATACTGTTCGGTATAATATTGCCTCTGAAGACACTACAGCAGCCTTTGTTTCGCCTAATAAGGCCATGATGATAAAAGATACCGCCCCCATGATAATAAGGAGGAATGCGGCCATTAAATGAGAGAACGTAACATTACGGCTATTCACTCCTTTTGATCGTAATAAAAGCTGGAAGGTAGACATTAATAGGGTCGTTTAATTTACTGTTGGGACATTAAGATATTACACATTTTATATAATACCCTGGCGCCAACCAAAGGATCAATACAATCATGCGTATGTTCGCCGGAGCTGACCTCATTCAGATCAAAGCCGATCACTTCTCTTTTACTTTCTTTAAGCTTTTTGAATAAATAGAAAATCTGTTCTACTTCAAAACCGCCCGGAACCGGAGTACCGGTATTCGGACATAATTTAGGATCTAAACCATCTATATCAAAACTGAGGTAAACTTTTTGAGGAAGGCTATCAACGATATCAGTAACAATAGCTTTCCAGGTATCCCCTTCATACAGACGTTCTTTAATATCTTTATCAAAAAAGGTTTGTACCCTTTTGTTGTTATTGATAATACTCAACTCTTCATCACAATAATCCCGAATACCTACCTGAACCAATTTAGTTACTTCCGGTACTTCTTCTAATACATTATACATAATAGAAGCATGAGAATAAGTAAATCCTTCATAGGCGATTCTCAAATCTGCATGAGCATCTATTTGTAAGATCCCAAAATCTTTATGCTTTGTAGCCAATGCCTGAATATATCCTAAAGGCGTACTATGATCACCACCGACCATTACTACAGTTTTTCCCTTCTCTATATATTCTAGCGTCAGGTTCTTGATCCATTCTTTAAAGATATGTCCCCCTTCATTTACTTCTTTAAGCTTTTGACACAACTGGTTATTACAGTCAATCGGGGCACCTTCAGACAATGCGCTAATGATCAGTTCAGAGCAAGAACGTAGATAATCACTTTTCTTCTTAATGTTTTTATCTACCGGTAATAGATAGTATCCTTTTTTCCAGGCATCAATCCCATCTGGATCATACAGATCTATTTGTAAAGAGGCTTCCATGATTTGCTCCGGGCCTCTGGAGGTTCCGGCTCTGTAACTTACGGTTACTTCCCATGGTGCGGGAATAATAATTAAGGAAGCGTTTTCTTCAGTTGTAGGTAATCCGAAGATGTTGTTATCTTTTAATCCCACTGAGTTAGGATCAAAATTATCAAATGCTGACATTTTATTTTTATTATTTAAAATAGAACCGCAAAAGTACATATTTTATTGTTAAGCTAATATAAATAGTATTTGTTTCACGTGAAACGTTGCGTACATTTTACTACTAGTATTGTTCCACGTGAAACATCACCTGTAGAGAATATAATACCTGTAATTGTGTACCGCTTTACCACCTATAGATTTATTCATTAGGTATATAAGTATAGGATAAATATCTTTGCAGTAAATTAAAAATACAGATGTTTCCAGAATATGATGTTATAGTAGTTGGGGCAGGCCATGCCGGTTGTGAGGCTGCTGCTGCTGCTGCTAATATGGGTAGTAAGACTTTATTGGTGACCATGAATATGCAGACAATTGCACAGATGAGTTGTAATCCTGCAATGGGAGGTATTGGTAAAGGACAGATCGTAAGAGAGATAGATGCCTTAGGGGGTTATAGTGGGATCGTATCGGATAAGTCGATGATACAATTCAGAATGCTAAACAAGTCTAAAGGACCTGCTATGTGGAGCCCAAGATGCCAAAGTGATAGGCATGTATTTGCCGCCACCTGGAGAGAAATGTTAGAACAGACACCAAACCTTGATTTTTGGCAGGATATGGTAAAAGGTCTGATTGTTTCACGTGGAACAGTACAGGGAATTGTGACGGGAATGGGTCAGGAAATCAGGGGAAAGGCGGTTGTACTAACCAATGGAACCTTCCTTAACGGAATTATACATGTAGGAGAAAAGCAATTTGGTGGGGGTAGAATGGGTGAAAGTGGTGCCACGGGAATTACCGAACAATTGGTTTCTTTAGGTTTTGAAGCCAGCAGATTGAAGACCGGAACACCTCCACGGATCGATGGAAGAAGCCTGGACTACTCCAAAATGATGGTTCAGGAAGGTGATGAAGAGGTTGTCGGTTTCTCTTATAAAGAGGTGGAAAGCAAGATAAAAGCCGATCCTAAATTACAACGCAATTGCTGGATCACTTATACCAGCCAGGAAGTACATGATATATTGAAGACAGGCTTTGAAAAATCACCTATGTTTCAAGGTAGAATTCAGGGTACCGGTCCAAGATATTGTCCCAGTATCGAAGATAAAATCAATCGCTTTGCAGATAAAGACAGCCATCAGTTGTTTGTAGAACCTGAAGGTTGGAACACCGTAGAGATTTATGTGAATGGATTTAGTACCTCCCTGCCAGAAGAAGTTCAGTATAAAGCCATTCAAAAAGTGGCTGGTTTTGAAAACTGTAAATTCTTCCGTCCGGGTTATGCCATCGAATATGATTTTTTTCCACCGACACAATTGAAGTTTACCTTAGAAACCAAACTGGTTCAGAACCTCTTTTTTGCGGGACAGATCAATGGTACTACCGGATATGAAGAAGCGGCTTGCCAGGGACTCATGGCCGGAATTAATGCCAGCAGAAATGTACAGGAATTATCCCCTTTCAGTTTACAAAGAAACGAAGCCTATATCGGGGTGCTGATCGATGACCTGATCAACAAAGGAACGGATGAACCTTATCGTATGTTTACCTCCCGTGCCGAATTCCGGACATTACTCCGACAAGATAATGCCGATGTGCGTTTAACACAAAAAGGATTTGACCTTGGATTGGCCAAACAGGATCGCCTGGATGCCGTAAATACTAAAATTGAAAACGTAGCTAAAATAAAATCGATATTGGCAGATATGTCCGTTGAACCGGCTGAAATAAACGATTATTTGGAAAATAGTGGCCAAACAGCGCTAAAAGAGCGTCAAAAAGTGGTAAAATTGGTCTTAAGGCCCGACATTTCGATACATAAATTGTCTGCTAACCTTCCCCTACTCCACGAAAGTCTCAAAGCCTTCAAAAATGAGGAAATTGAGCAGGCTGAGATTTTATTGAAGTATGGAATTTATATGGAAAAGGAAAAAGAGATGGTGGACAAAATGAGGTTTATGGAAGAATTGGTAATTCCGGAAAATTTCAACTTTGATAAAGTGCAGGCGATCTCTACTGAGGCCCGCCAAAAGTTGAGTAATATAAGACCACATACTTTAGGACAGGCCAGCAGAATCTCCGGAGTAAATCCAAGTGATATCCAAATTCTCTTGGTACACATGGGGAGGTAGGTTTCATATTTTCAAAAAGGAGACGATAAGTAATATGTCCTCTTCTTTTTGAAAAATGCCATAACTATATTTATCACTAAAATTAAACCCTTGATTACTTGATGATGAAAAGATATCTTTTTTACCTTATTCTATTCCTGCTCGGTTCTTTCAGCAAAATATCTGCACAGGATAATTATACTGATTTTTCTGTAAACGGTAAATTTGGCCTGGTGAAAGTGCCACAGCTTGAAGAATACCTGAAGCCTATCTATACGGGCAAAGTTATCTTTACCGATGATTATCTTGGTTTTAAAAAAGGAAAGGAGCTGTTTTTTTATCAGAAAACCTCCGGAAAACAACTACAGTTTTTGGTAGGAGAAGATGAGTATCGCATGTATCGGTGGGGAGGTGAATTATTACATGTTGTAAAGGATGGGAAAAGTGCGCTGCTTGGCCGGAATATGAAGCTGGTTAAGACGTTCCCTTATCTTTATATAACAATAAGGTATCCTTACTGGTCGTCAAGCCTGATTGCTAAATCGAAAAATGGGTATGATATATATGATGTGGTACAATCCTATAAGCTGATACAAAGCATCAGTGCAAGTGACTACTTTTCTTCTGGTCTTAGACAGGAAGATCATACTTTTTCGAATTGCACTATTTTTTATGGCAAAGATCAGGTTATGGTTTATAATGATCAGTTTCAGTTGCTAAAAACAGTTCCCGGAAAAGTAGCTTCTATAGATGCTGTTATAGAGATTTTAAGACCCTATTTTATGATAGAATCGGATGATCCCAGTGCAATGGACCCCTCATCATCTTATGATCGTAATTGGAGTAGCGGGCAGATAGAAAATGGATATAAGATTTGTGAAAGCCCTTATCATTACCCGGATATACAGTTAAAAGTAAAAGAGCGCTTTAACGTCCGAAACGGCGAATATAGTGATGTAACCATATCTTCCAAAGAAAGTAGCGAAACGTATACATTTAAGCTGGATAAGGGGACAAAAAAAGCCTTGATACCTTTAAAATATCAGCAACTCATGGGTCTTGAAGTGCTGCAAAAATAGTAGGAATATTATCCTATAGATACATTAGTATAAGCGATTTATTCCTTATCAAAAAGGCTTTTCATTAAGAATGAAAAGCCTTTTTATATTAGTTTTATGTGCCTTTATTTCAATAGAAACTCGATTGCTTTCGGAAAATAGAAATGCTCCAAATGGTGTATTTTATGGGCCAGATCTTCCGGAGTATCGGAGGGCTCAATTTTGCAATGCGCCTGTACAATGATGTTTCCTTCATCATAATGCTCATTTACATAGTGTATCGTTATTCCGCTTTCCGGCTCCTTTTGGGCAATAACAGCATTATGCACATGCATGCCATACATACCTTTTCCACCAAAATTGGGCAATAGGGCCGGGTGAATATTAATGATCTTACCGGGATATTTTTGTACTAAAATCGCGGGTATTTTCCATAAAAAACCTGCAAGTACCAGTAAATCAGGACTATATGTATTTAGTTTATTCATAAACTCATCAGAGCTAAATGATTGCTTATCAATCATCTCTACTGGTATTTGGTATTTTTGGGCGATTTGAAGGACACCGGCTTCAGGTTTATTGCAGACGATAGCGACAGGTTTTACGGTATTTTTTCCTTCAAAATAATCGATAATCGCCTGTACATTAGAGCCTGCTCCGGAAGCAAATAAGATGATGTTTTTCATGCTGCAAAGGTATTATTATTACACACAAAAAAAGCTGTTTCTATAAGAGAAACAGCTTTTGCTTTTAAAATTCAAAAAATAGTTATTTGATACCGCCCATCAATCTTTTAATCAAAGGAGCACACAGAATCAGGATAATCCCGGCGACAATTGCATAAATGGCCAATTGGTAATAACCATCGGTATAAGAAATCAATTTTGTCATCAGGCTGGCATTTGGATCATCATTGGTCATACTTGCTCCCAACTTCCCTGCGGCAAACTGCCCGAAAGCACTGGCTAAGAACCAAAGCCCCATCATCATACCGGTTAGCTTTTTAGGCGATAATTTGGTTACCGTAGACATCCCGATGGGACCCAGACAGAGTTCCCCGATCGTTGTGATAAAGTAGCCGAAAGTAAAGATTCCTAAAGAAGTAATACCGTTTGCATCCGCAAAAAACCGGGTATAATAGAAAATATAGAAGGATGCAGATAAAAATATAAACCCTATACCGAATTTAATAATGGTATTTGGCTCTAATTTTCTTTTTGCAAGCCATAACCATAGCAGGCCGATTAGCGGGCTTAATACGATTACAAACAGTGAATTTGAGCTATTGTTGATGATATTGGGATCAATATCGAAGAAAAGCAGGTGATGGCTTAAGTTTTTCTCTGCAAATAAAGAGAGTGAACCGCCACTCTGCTCAAATATAGCATTGAATAGGAAGTAGAAAAATATAAATACAAATGCGGCCAATAACTTTAACTGGAAAGAACGCTCTTTAACCTTATAGGTTTCATACAAGAAGTAGATTACTGCAACCGGAGCAATAGTGTACATAAAATAGTCTGTATAATCGGTATTTTGGACCATTATCAAGATAAGTGGTATAAAGACTAAAGCAGAAAGATAGACCAATATTTCCCTGGTCCTTCTTTTCGAAACAGGTAAGGCCATTAAGGGAGAATCTCCGATTGGCCCCAGGTTTTTCTTCGTTACCGCAAAAGTGATTAATCCAATCACCATAACCACTGCCGCAACCCCAAATGCAGCGCTCCAGGATACGTATTTGCCCAAATAAACACAAATGGCACCACCAAGTAAGGCCCCTACATTTATACCTGAATAAAACATCCCAAAACCGGCATCCCTGCGGGGATCATTTTCTTTATACAAATCCCCCACCATAGAAGATATATTGGGTTTAAAGAATCCGGTACCAATAATTGATAAAGTAATCCCGATATAAAACAGGTCATGTGGAGAAATCGCAATAATCACATTACCGATGATCATAAAAAGACCACCAAAAAACAAAGACTTCTTAAACCCCAGGATTTTATCGGCAAAAATACCCCCAAGGAAGGTAAAAGCATATACGAAGGCCTGAATGGCTCCGTATTTAAGATTGGCTTCACTACCGATAATGCCGAGCTGACCCACCATAAATATGGTCAGAATACCCCGCATACCATAAAAGCAGAAACGTTCCCACATTTCTACCATAAATAAACTCCATAATTGTTTAGGATACTTGCCTTCGAAATTTTGAATTTGATCTATTGTCAGATTTTCGCTCATGAAACTTGTGTTTAAATAAAAAGTCCCTAATGTATATTAGGGACTCTAAAAGTATGTTATTTTTTTAATTATTTGATGCCATGCATCATTCTTTTTAAGAATGGCGACAGAATGGCTAATATAACAGCAGCAATACCACAAAGCACCACAAACACCATAAAGAACTCATATAAATTATGGATTTGGAAGCCGGCAAACTGGCTGTAAGTAGTGTTGATCTGCGCTTCTTTGAATAAAGTCAGTTGCTCTGCCGTCAAGGTTATTTTTTTATCCAATATATCTTGCAGGTTGAAGCCCATTTCCTGTGCTTTTTTAAACTTATCACCTGTAGAAGGTAATATAGAACCCAAAGTACCTGCTAAGGCATAACCCGCCGCATTGGAGATAAAGAATACCCCATATAGTAAAGAAGAGAAACGCTTAGGAGCCAATTTTCCTACCAGAGAAAGACCGATGGGCGACAAACATAATTCACCACAAGTCTGGATAAAATAAAGCAGGATCAACCATTTAATGGCCAATAAACCGGAATTACCCAGATCTTTTACATTGTGCGCAATGATAAAATAGCTCAACGCGATCAATAATAAACCAATGGCTTGTTTCATCGGCGATACCGGTTCTTTTCCTTTTGATCTTAAACGATCCCACATCATGCTAAACGGAACAGCAAGAATAACTACGAATAAACCATTAAAGATCTGCACCATAGATGCAGGCATTTCCCAGCCAAACAAAAAGTTACGGTCTGTTTGATTAGAGGCGATAAAGGTTAAAGAAGATCCCGCCTGTTCGAAGGCAGCCCAGAAAAAGATAATAAAGAAGGAGACAATATAGATTACCAATATCCTTTGTATTTCTACTTTGGTAAGGGCCTTATCCATCAGGATCAAAGTCGCCAAAGAGATACCTGCAGCATAGATAATAGGATAAATGATCCCTTTTACGAGCGTGCCTATCGCGAAATTGCTGAAGAAAAATTCATCCACATGTAAATAACGGAACACAAAAAATAACACTACAAATAAAAGGCCAACAAAAGCTAAGCTTGTAGGAGCGAATTTGGCTACTTCTTCTGCAGCACCATCTGCCGCTCTTGCTTTAGATTTTGAAGGTAGATCTCCGATTGGGTGTCCATCAGGGCCTACTACATATTTATTTTTAAGCACGAAGAAGATTAAAGTACCCAGTATCATTGCGATACCGGCAGCCAGATAAGCCCAGCGGAAGGCATGTACATCCTGAACGCCGTTCACTTTTACATCTCCGATGATCGGACATAACCATTGACTGAATAAAGCACCAAGGTTGATACCCATATAGAATATGGTAAATGCAGAGTCTAATTTTGATTTTTCGTGAGCGGGATAGAGGCTGCCCACCATAGAGGAGATATTTGGTTTGAAGAAACCGTTACCAAAAATAATGACGGTAAGCCCCAGCCAAAACCATACTTTAGATAATTCCAGATTCCCTTCAAAGGTATTGGCACTGTAAAATAATAAAAACTGACCGATGGCCATCATGGAGCCACCCAGCATGATACAATTCCGATTGCCCAGAAATTTATCAGAAATAAAACCACCTAATAATGGGGTAAGGTAACAAAGCGCTAAAAATCCGCCATAAATAATAGAAGCATCAGATTCACCTAAACGCAGGGCATTCACCATGAAAAGGGTGAGTACCGCCCGCATTCCGTAGAAGTTGAACCGTTCCCACATTTCTGTTCCGAATAATACCCATAAACCCTTTGGATGACCTTTGGAAGGTGCCTTACCTTCAATAACTGTTGTGGTTTGAGACATTGTTATGTTGTTATTAATTTTTAATTCAGCGTGAAAGTTAGATATTTTTTTCTTCTGTTGTTAATTTTTATACAAAATCACCCTTATTTTACCCCATGCATCAACTTCTTGATAACCGGATTCAGCAAAATAAGCAAGATGCCGGCAGCCGTAGGTACAAAGGTGAAAATAAGGAAGAAGGTACTCATATCATACTTAGAGGTTACTTCTTCAATCATACCGCCCAAGGAACCTGCCAGTTTATTACCGATGGCGATAGCAAGATACCACATACCAAACATAAAAGCGATCATCTTGCCGGGAACAAGCTTACTTACATAGCTTAAACCCACCGGTTGGATGCAGAGCTCGCCAAGTGTATGGAACAGATAGGCCACAATTAACCAGATCATGCTTACGCGTACTATACCCGGTTCTGCTCCCTGAGGAATCGCTTTGGCACCATAGGCCAGAACGGCAAACCCAATGGCCGTAATGATCAATCCCAAACCAAATTTCACCGGGGCACTCGGATTAAATTTACTTTCCCATACTTTAGACACTAAAGAGGCAAAGACAATAATAAAGAAGGAGTTCAGGATACTGAACCAGGAAGCAGTGATCTCCACCTGGCTATCTTTGATTTGAGAAATCGTACCGGAGGTAATGGTAGACGGTTTATCATGCCCCTTGTATTGCTGCTCTATTTTTGCCTTTTGCTCAGGACTCAGGTAAACAGGCTTCCCCGCTTCTTCATGTAAAGTAATCTTATCCCCTACTTTTAAGACATCCAAGGTCGAAAAAGCTTCTTTCTTTTGTTCTACAATCCCTTCTTTTTTCAGGATCGAAGCCTCCGATACCGGTGTATATTCATAAATGATCTTTCCGGTTTTATCTTTAGCAACATTTCCCTCTTTATCTATACTGGGCGACTTGACCACCTCGTAGCTTACCTCGTAAGCATGACTGGAAATATCTCTGTTCAGCATCCAGATCACCAATCCCCATACCCCCACAAAGGCCAGGCCGAGGAAAATGTTAGAAAGGGATATCTTTTTAAAGGTTTGCTTAAACAATTTAAACAATACCCAGGTGATGATAACTAATGGGCCAACCGTAAGTAAGGTGTTGACGACGATATAGGCCGTAGCGGCAGAACCTTCAAAAGTCCTGTTGGTAAAATCTCTGGCGAAAATAACCAAAGAGGTCGCGCCTTGCTCAAAGGAAAGCACAAAAAATACCGTAAAGAATACAAAGAGTATGACGGCAAACATGCGGTCTCTCAGTACATAATCATACCTTAAGATACGGGAAACGACCAGAACCAGAAACAGGATTAACCCCAGGATGATAATGACCGTTGGGCCAGAAAGAATATCTTTAGAGAGGAGAAAGGCTTGTGGTAATAAATGTACATTGCCGATTTTTGACAAGGGATCATTCAATAAATATAACAAACCGATAATAGAAGTAATAACAATCAATACTTTATCAAATATCGTAAATGGATTGGCTTTATATTCCTGTTTTTCTGCGGGAACATTAAGGTCTTCTGCTTTTTTGGGCTCCGGCTTATCGCCTATTTTGCCAAAGAGCGGCTTGGCCATCGCAAACTGAAGGCAGCCTAAAAGCATAAAGATACCGGCGAGGCCGAATCCCCAGCTCCAGCCTATTTTTTCGGCCAGATAACCACAAAGCATCATACCAAAAAATGCACCGGCATTTACACCCATGTAGAAGATGGTATAAGCGCCATCCTTTTTCTCGGGCAGGTCTTTATACATCTGGGCAATAATGGAAGTGATATTCGGTTTAAAGAAGCCGGTGCCGATAACCAATAGCGCTAAACCGGCATAGAGAGAAAACTCCGTCTCAAGTGCCATAGAGGCATGGCCTAAAGTCATAATAATACAACCGACAATAACGGCCCGGTTATAGCCTAGGTATTTATCGGCGATGATGCCCCCGATAATAGGGGTTAAATATAACAAACCGGCATATGTACCAAACAAGGCACCTGAATTTTCAGAAGTCCAGGCCCAACCGGGATTCGATCCGATGGCGGCCATGGTTAAAAAATTAATCAGTAAAACCCGCATTCCGTAAAACGAAAAACGTTCCCACATTTCGGTAAAAAATAATACGAATAATCCGGAGGGGTGACCCAGTACCTTACTTTTAAAAAAATCGGTGTTGCCCGACTGGCCGTTCATTGCTGTTTGCATATGGTTATTTATCTAAAAACAGGCTGTAAGATAGCCATTTTTATGTTTTCTTGTATCTTGAAGAAGCGGGATATACATAAAAAAGCCCTTAAGAAATGTACTTAAGGGCTTTGCAATATTGTTGTTTGAATTAATCGATGCTTAATTCACCTAAACGCGCCAGGTATTTATCTATATCGCGGGCTTGTAAGGTATTTGGGTATTTATCTTTAATGTCTTTATAAAATTTCTTAGCCTCATCTGTTTTACCTGCTTTTTCGCTGGCCAAACCGGCACGGAAGCTGTACAAGGCAGAAGTATACTGATCATTTTCGTTACTAGCTGCTTTTTTATAGTTTTCGATAGCTTTATCTACTTTACCGGCATCCATATAAGCATCTCCTAAGGCACCATAAGCCAGGTTACCGATTACAGTACCTTCTCCGTTAAATTCACTTAAGTATTTAATGGCGTTATTGGCATCTTTAGATTTCAGGTAACTCATGCCCACATAGTATTGCGCTAAGTTAGCTGCCTTTGTTCCGCTGTTTTTCTTAATTACTGCAGGACCGCTTGGATGTTGGCCATCACCGTTAATAACGTATTTTAAAGAATCCGCTTCAAACCATTTTTGAACGTAAGAGAGATCTTTATATGCTTTTTCTTCGCCGGGAGCCTGTATTAAATACTTGTATCCAAAATAACCTCCTACGAGTATTAAGGCGGCTACAACTACTCCAATAATTCCTTTTTGATTTTTCTCAAAAGAATTCTGAATTGAATAAGCAACATCTGTTGCTTTTCCTTTTGTTTCGTTTTCTCCAAAAACTTCTACACCGGGTTTATTTCTTGACGTTTGGGCCATTATGTTCGAATATATTTTTTAAGTGGGGCAAATTTAAATTAAATTTATATAATTATCAAATGTATCGATTATTAAATAACGACATGATCAATAATTATATTTAGGTTAAAAATAAGCGTAAAATCTTAAAACCATGTTTCCATATCGACAAANNTTTGTCGATATGGAAACATGGTCTGATTTTGAAAGCACAAAACAACAGATTGTTTTAGCGGCAAAATCTGTTTTTGTAAAGTATGGATATAATAAAGTCTCAATGGACGATATTGCTAAAGCTTTTGGCAAAAGCCGCAGTACTTTATACCATTACTTTAAAAACAAAAAGGACATTTTTGAACTGATTGCTTTTGCCGAATTCAGAAATATTTTATGTTTAGCAGAAAAACAGGTTACGGAGGATAAAACAATACAGGAAAACCTGATTGCTTACTATGGTAAGAAAGCAGATACTTCCAATAAATTAATACAAGCATACAGTTCTATCATAGAAGAGATCAGGGCGCATGATGATGTTTTTTTCAAAATATCGAAAATGCAGGTGGAAGAGGAAGCGAATGTGCTTAAAATAATTTTAAGCTGGGCAATGGAAAAAAAGCAGATTGCCAGCCGCAAGGATCGTGATATTGATTTTATTGCGCATGTACTGGTTACAGCCCTTAGAAGTTTTGAGCAAGAAGTTTTTACACAAAAGAAATACAGTACTTATAAAGCGAAGCTCTCCATTTTGGTAGATATTCTTTGCAAAGGCTTACAATAAACAGTCATATAGAAAAAGGTCCGCCGGCATTTTGCCGGCGGACCTTTTTCTATGGAAATCTTTTATATCTATTTAGTTGGCTTCAGTGCGACAACTTTGATCCACTCATTTAAAACATTAACTGTCTCATTTAAGTAAGCATCTTTTTTAAGCGCATCCAACCATTTTTTGTTTTTCTCTTTTGCACTGGTATCAATCGTTACTCTTGACAAATCTGATTTCAGGTTTACAATGCTCAACTTGGTTTTTGCACTGTCAATCTGATCCAGTTTCTTGCTGATGGCTTCCCCTTCTGCTTGTTTGGCCAGGTATTTTGTCTCATTTAAAGGATACACATTATGGTCTTGTTGTGCTTTTAAACGAGCGCTGGTTTGTTTAACTATATTGAAGGTTTCATTGTTACCGATTCTTTGTTTACTTCCAGAGATCAGCGCCGGCAAATTAGGAATACTGTTTGTTTTACTATAGTCTGCTTGTTTAATTTTATCCCAAGGCAGGGCAGATGGGTTTTTGCGTTCCCCGATATCATCCAGGCTTTCATACACATCTGGTAAAAGAATATCCGGCGTAACCCCTTTTAATTGTGTAGAACCTCCGTTAATGCGGTAGAACTTCTGTATCGTTAATTTTAAAGAACCAATACCCTCAAACTTGGCGTCACCATTTTTAGCAGCAATCCAGGAGTCAATAATGCTTTTGCGGGCTTCCGGAGAAACAAAAGGATCTAAAGGAACCAGTTTTTGTACGGTACCTTTTCCAAAAGTATTCGCACCGATAATTACAGCTCTGCCATAATCCTGCATTGCTGCAGCTAATATCTCGGATGCTGAGGCAGATCCACCATTCACCATAATCGCTAAAGGACCGGTATAAATGGGTTGCGGCTGATCACTTGGTAAAGTCATCACATTATCACCCCTTCCCCTTACTTGCACCACAGGGCCTGTTCCTACAAAAATTCCGGCCATATCTACCACATCACTCAAAGAACCGCCACCATTATTTCTAAGGTCTAATACGATGCCTTCCACACCTTCTTCTTTAAGCTTAAGGACTTCTTTTTCTACGTCTTTACCGCTGGTACGATCACCGTTTCCGGTGAAGTTGGTATAAAACTCGGGCAAGTATATATATCCGATACGTTTACCATTATTTTCTATCACAGAAGATTTAGCATAAGTATCTTCCATCTCTACTTTACCACGAGTGATGGGAATGACTTGTTGCGTACCATCTTCATGTTTTACATGCAGTTTTACCACGCTACCCGATTTTCCCCTGATGAGTTTTACCACATCTTCTATTTCGTAACCTTCAATATCTACAGGGTGCTTATCTTCTCCTTCTACTTTTTCGATCACATCACCATTCTTTAATTGTCCCTGGCGCCAGCTTGGACTTCCGGTAATGATCATTTGTACTTTTATCTTGCCATCGTCCTGGGCTTGTAATTGCGCACCGATACCGATAAAGTTTCCCGACATCGCTTCATCAAAGCGTTTTCTGTCTTCGGGAGGGAAGAAGTCAGAGTGCGGATCTTCTGCGTTAGTCACGCCATTCATATATAAGGAGAACCGATCGTTTTCATTTAGTTTTTTCAACCGTTTGAAATAACGATCCTGCATTTTGCTTACCGATTCGCGTGCTTCTATTTCCAGTGCAACTGTTGTTTTGGGTGTATAACCGGCAGAATCTTTGGCTTTTTTATCTTCTGCTTTCTTAAGATCAGTATACTTTGCCAAGGCACGATATTTCAACATTTTTGTCCAGCGTTCTTTCAGCTCCGCCGAACTAGTTGCAAAAGCCAATTTCTCACCATCCAACTGGATGCTGTCATTCTCATTAAAGTTGAAAGGCTTTGCCAAAATCGGCTTATAAAACTGCTCCGCTTCTGTAATCCTGTTTACGAAAATCGTGTTTACTTCATTAAAGAAGTCCGTTCTGTTGTCTTTGATCTGGTCATCGATCAGGAACTGGCTTTTCTTTAATTGATCGTAATCTGCTTTCAGCAGGAATTTTTTATCATAGTCCAATCCATCTACTACTTTATCAAATACTTTTTTGGAAAAACTATCATTAACATCGCGGGGAGCATAGTGACCTTCTCCCATGATGGCCATTACTGTTTGTTGTATAATCGCATTTTGACCCTGCGGTTGTGCATTGGCATTAATATATCGGAACGATAAGAAGGCAAGCAATCCTCCACACACAACGGAAGGGATAAGAATTTTGTTTTTCATAAATTGTAACATACGCGGCTATATGAAGCTATACTAGACTTTTTAAAGGTAAATATTTGTTTTTATATAATAAAAACGGTACACAAATGTAAAGTAAAAATGAGTTAATAAAACTACAAAACATTTAGCTTTCCGTATTATTAACGTTCGCTTTGCGAAAAGAATATGAATTAATTAAATATTTAAGATAGAAATAAAAACACCCGGATCAAGCTGATCGGAGCTGCAGATAAAATACTACCGGTTAACCATCGATCAATATGGCTAAGCAATTGTATGGATCAGGTCACTAAATTCTGCTTCCGTAAGTACAATAACGGTATTGAGCTTTTTGGCTTTTTCCAGTTTAGAGCCGGCATCGGCACCCACGATTAAATAATTGAGTTTACTGCTGACCCCACTTAGTAATTTTCCCCCTTTTGCTTCTACCATGGCTTCTGCCTCACTGCGCTTAAACTGGCTTAGGGTACCGGTAAACAAAAATGTTTTCCCATTTAAAGCACCCGCACTGGTATCGGTAGCCTGATGTTTATTTTCGACATTTACGCCCAAGGCGCCTAAGTGTTCGATAAGGCGAATATTATCTTCGTTACGGAAAAATTGCACTACAGCACTGGCCACTTTGGGACCGATATCTTCTAAAGTACATAGACGGGCTTCATCCCAGGTTATAAAATCCAACAAATGTGTTACGGATTTGGCCAGGGTTTTGGCCGTCGTTTCTCCGACAAACCGAATGCCCAAACCATAAACCAGACGGTAAAGGGGCTGTGTTTTACTCTTTTCAATGGCGGCTTTAAGGTTTTCAATTGATTTGGCTCCGAATTTATCCAGTTGTGCAATTGCATCAAAATCGAGCTGATAAATACCTTCAACCGATTTTATAAATCCTAATTCGTAAAAGCGATTGATATTGGCATCGCCCAGATTGCGGATATCCATGGCATCCTTACTGGCAAAATGGATAAGTCGCTCCACTACCTGCGCGGCACAATTGATATTGACACAACGCCAGGCAGCTTCTCCTTCCGCTTTAAACAAGGCATCATCACATACGGGGCAATGACTGGGAAATACGATTGCGGTTTCGCTGCCGTCCCGTAGTTCGGCTAAAGGCTTAACGATATAAGGAATCACATCGCCGGCACGCTCTACCAAAACGGTATCCCCGATCCGCAGGTCTTTTTCGCGAATCACATCTTCATTAAATAAGGAGACGGAACTTACCGTAACCCCACCAATAGGCACGGGTTGTATTTTGGCCACGGGCCCGATATTGCCGGTACGGCCCACCTGGTATTCTACTTTTAGCAGTTTACTGGTTGCCTGCCGAGCTTTAAATTTATAAGCAATGGCCCATCTTGGGTGATGGGAAGTTTGCCCCATCGTTTCCTGATCGGCCAATTGGTTTACTTTAACCACCATACCGTCAATTTCGAAAGGAAGCTCATCCCGTTTTGCTTCATAAGCATCACAATAGGCGATGACCTCGTCAATGGAACTGGTGCGCAACATATCGCCGGTTGGGGTGGCAAAACCCATACTGTCCAGCCATTTTAAGGTGTCATAATGCGATTGTAATACACGATTGTCTTCGGCATTGTTTATATTTGTATGATAACTGATGTTATATAACACGGCATGCAATCCACGCTTGGCCACTTCGGCTGCATCTAACATGCGTAAAGAGCCGGAGGCGGCATTCCTGGGATTGGCCAGAATAGACAAGCCTTCTGCAATCCGCTTTTCATTAAATGCTTTGAACGTGTCTTTTCTGATAATTACTTCGCCTCTGATCTCCAGGCTGGCCACATTTTTTTCTGATAATTTTGCCGAAAGCGGAATCGATTTTATTTGTTTCGAATTGTTGGTAATGTCTTCTCCCTGTATGCCATCGCCACGGGTAGCTGCTCTTTCTAAATGATCCTCTTCATAATAGACCGAGATGCCGGCGCCATCATATTTGGGTTCTACAGTATATTCGATCACTTCCTTTTTGGCAAATACCTTACACTTTCTGTCCCATTCTCTGAGGTCATCGGCATTATAAGAATTTTCCAGGCTGAGCATCGGTACATAGTGCAGTACCGTATTAAAACTGGTGCTGATGCCTTTGGCAACCCTTTGGGTCGGAGAGTCTGCGCGTACCAGTTCCGGATAGCTCGCTTCAACCTGCTTCAACATGCGAAACAGTTTATCATACTCTACATCGGCCAATATGGGATTGTCCTGTACATAATATTTCCAGTCCAGGTAATTCAACACTTTTTTCAGGGCATCGATAGCCGAAGGGTCTACTTCTGCCTCATTTTGTTGCAATAATTCTTGCGCGATCTGGTTGATCTGTATTTCTTCTTCTGTAGTGTACATGCTGGGATAAATGTGGTACAAATCTAGGTAAAAGTGACCGGGATTCTTAAAAGGACAAGACAAATATTGTACTTTCCGTTCCGGAAACGGTATTACAATAGCCTCGCTAAGCGGCTTGGCCTTTTATTGCCGGATTCTTATCATTTGACATTCTTTTTAAAGAGATGTGCAGCGCGGATAAATAGTTGACCCTTTATATGCGGGCCATAGGTATGCGAGGTTATAAAACTTTATAAAAATGGGGTTTATTCTTTATGATTATGGGTACAAAGCGCCATATCTGCAATACATTAGCCGAAAACCCGGGAAAATGACGGAGCTGATTTTTGAAGGAAAAAAGCGAATGGAATATACCCATAACTAAATAGAAAGGAATGGTGAATGTATATGCCGATAAGATCAATAAAAACCAGCCCAGTCCAAACTCTTTACGGATACGAACCAAATTGGATACCATAATTTGTAATCCTTTACGATCATATAAGGTATAGTAGCTGTTACTCTCTCCTCCAAATGCCTCTGTCGACAATGCGCCTACCATATGCGTAATCTTATAAGCTCCGTAAATACATAATTTGCCTTCTTTTTTTAAACGGGCGCACCATTCCGCTTCTTCCGCATACAGGAAAAAATCTTCATCGAATCCATGTGTTTTATCAATGCTTGTCTTTTTTACCATCAGGAAGGCACCGTTGATCCAGTCTACTTCTACGATGCTGGAGGGGGTATCGTTATGTGGTTTTTTAACACCAGCCAGTGTTGCAACCGACTTTAATATATTGCCCAGGTAAGGCAAAGGTAACAGATAGTTTAGGCCTCCTTTCATCGCATAATTACCGGATATCTGAAAGCTGCCATCTTCATGTTGTAATTGTATTCCGCAGGCTGCGTATTCCGATTGCATAAATGTTTTGTAGCTGTCGCCGATTGCATTATCAAAGGCAACACAATCCGGGTTCAGTAAAAGCGCTGCATCTCCTTTCATTAAAGAAAATGCTTTATTGTTAGCTCTGCCAAATCCACTGTTATATCCCATGTCTACCCATTGAATATGCTCCATGAGCGGCTCTAACATTTGCCGGGTCTGCGTATCTTGTGCATTGTCCACAACAATAATCTCGTAAGAAATGTCTTTTGTGTACTGTATGACACTTTCAATACAGGTTTTCAATACTTCTTTACCGAAGTAATTTACAATGATGATAGAAAGCATTTAGATCGTCAACAGTCTTTTTTAGTGATAAATAACAGGGCATTTTTTCCGGATACCGCAACATTAGAAAATGAAAGGCAACAGGGGGCAGGATAAAAGTAAGGCCTTTTATAAAAAAACCGGCAAAAACATTTAGAAATAACCGAAATGTGGCTGCAAAATGCAATTAAATTCAGCGCGGTTATGATCTGCTTAAGCGTTGTTTCGCAATAGCATATAGACCATTGATATCGCTTGAGATTTTGAATCTGTAGATCAAAAAAAGATATAGCGATGAAAACACGAGGCCCTTTATGAAAATATCTGCAAAAACATTGCCCGAGGCGGGGATATAATACGTTATGGCTGTGGTAACGATGCCCATACCCATCACAATGAAGGTTTTATAAGTGTAGGGTTGTATGTGAAAATATTTCCAAATGACCAGCGATCGCAAAAAGCAAAACAGGATCAGTACGATGGCCTGGCCAACTGCAGCACCCAGCAAAGGATCCCATTTAATAAACCATATATTAATCGGGATAGATAACAACACAATACCGCTTGATACGAAGAAATCCGTTCTCCAGTATTTAGAAAGGCTCAATAGGCTATCGTTCATCCCCATAGATAATTCTATTAGTTTTGCACTACCGGCAATCAGAAAAATATTAACGATGGGATGAAAGTCTTTTCCTTTACTGAAGTACACAATATTTTCAATATTAGGATATATAAGACCAAAAATAAAGAAGCCGACGATGAGCAGGTTAAGTGAGGCGTTTTGTTGCATACGGCCTACCTTATGCAGATCGTTATGTAAAAAAGCCTCAGAATAAGTGGCAATACCAATACCCCGCATTCCCCTTAAGGGAACCTCCAGCATAGAGACCATAAAGGTCGCAATCGTATATATCCCTACATCGTATAATCCTCGTTCGCTGATGCCGGCAATAAGAATCCCGTTCAACGCGAAGGGAAGTACCGCAATGACGCCTCCTGAAAAATGGAAAAGAGAGAAGCTGATTACTTTACGGTATATCTTTTTGGTAAGGTTGCTTATCCGAAAATTAAGTTTAATCCCCTTATTGTACGTCACCAATATGAGCATAATAATAAGAGAAGGAATATACATAAAGGCAAACAGCAGGAAAAAGGTGTCAATACTGATGTAATTAAAAATATACAGCAGAATCGCGATGGTCTGCACAATCCGAAATCCGAGTTCTTTCACAAGGTTAGAAACCGTTGTGCGTTTCAACATAAAAGCAAAACCCTCGAACTGATTCATCAATACCATTGACACCGTAAGCGGAATAATGAGGTAGAAATGCTTTACAAATAAAGGCGATTTTTTACCGAACTTAAGTACGATAAGGTCCTTAAAGATCAAACATCCGGCAATGAGACAGATACAGCCCAGAATACCTACAATCGTAATCAAAAAAGGAAGATCATTTTTATCTCTTCCCAAGCGGGCGTGGTATAATGGGAAAAACTTGTATAAGGCAGTTACAGATCCGAAAGTAGCCAGAACCGCAAATAAAACATAAAAATCACGAAATACTCCCGTAAGGCCATATTGCTCGGTCGACAGGTATTTGGCATATAATAAGAGCGTATTGAGTGCACCGATAATAAAGCCAATAAAAATAAAAATAAAAGAATAGATACTTTGCTTTCTTACGGCACCCATTTTTGGTATAGGATTTATTAATACAGGGATATAAACAAGGGATAAAAGTACTATTAAAACAGCGTATTATTACTTTTTTAGCGCTTCAATCTTCTTTTGAATGGCCTTTCGCTCCCCTTCAGTGGCCATTTCTTTTTTGAGTGCCATGGTGTACATCTCTTCCGCCTTTACTTTGTTCTTATTCCGGGTGTAATAATCTCCTAATATTCTATACGTATCATAGTAACTGGGATTTGAAAACATTAAACTATCCGGATTAAAAGCATAAGTCTTTCCAAAAGCAGTATTATTCTTTACTAAGCGAAAGTATAAGTAGTTATTATACTCCGGAGTATTTAAAAAGGTATCTGCGGCAATATTCAAGGTTTCCGTTGCCACCGTACCCTGATGGGGCTTTGCTTTTTGCGCAAATACTTTTTTAAGATCATAACAAACATAAGTGCCTAGTTGCCATGGGCTGGTACTCACCCAAAAACGCAAACTATCCGGCATCATAATAATAGAGTGGTGTGCAATAAGCTGGTTGATTGCTTTTTCATTGCCCAAACCGATGTCGGCATCATTCAGACCCTTCTGGTCTCTCAATATGTTGGCTACCTTGTCCGGTGTGAGCGGGTAATTTGCATCCATCAGTTGTAAGAGCCTTTTTTGTCGATATACGGATGCACTATTTTTCATTTGCTCCATATTGTGTTCCTCCTTAACCAATTCTGTGCCTTGATAATGGTTGGTACAAGTAATATTATTGTCTGAAGGATAAAAAACATCCAGGGTATCCGGTGTTTTCTCTATAACTACTGCTTTTCGGTCTATAGCAGAGCCCACCAGAAAACTTTCACTCACAAACATTTTCCTAGAATGAGCAATCTTAATCGCCTGTTCAATATTTTTGGCATATTGTAATATCTCCCTGGCTACTAAAGATACAGGGGTTGCTGCATTATAAGGAATCTGCGACGGTGCTGCATTGATTGTTACGGTTAGCCCCTGGTCATTCATTCCCGAAACCACTCCGATAAAACCGCCCCAGGTGATATAAGCAAAATTATAACCCGAGTCCGGAGCCACAAATTCAACAATTTTATTTTTGGCAAACTCATCCCCAACCCAAAAATCGAAGTTGCGGCCAATGATCATCGAGCTGTCTGCTGTTTTGCCAGACCAGGCGCCAAAAGAGGTACAACCGACCAGCATCAGGTTTTGCATGGCATGCCCGATATCATGTGCGGCATGATAGTTTAGGATTCTGGAATATTGTGTCCCAATCCAGTCAAAACGATCAGAAGCCGATTTGGAGATCCCTAAGATTTCTTCCTGGTATTCCTGCGTTACATGACTGGACAAGTCACGATTCATAAACCCTATAATATATTTTAGAAATTTAAGATAGCCCGGAGAGGGAATCATCTTTTTAATTTGATCTGTAAATGCAATCTCCTGGTCTACAATAAGGTTTTTGCTTAATTCACCTGCAATCAAGCCCCTTTCATATGGTTTGCCGCTAATGTACATTTCATAGAGGCCATATTTGTTTTTGGTGATCCAGTTATCCCCGATGGTATATGTATTACTATCCTGCAGTTGAGGAGTAGTCATTTTTATTTGTGCTGAAGCAGTATCTATTTTGGGAGGAGTAGCGTCTGCGATATTGTATACATACAGGGCAAAAATACCAAATAGCAATACCAATATGCCTATCAGGATAAGAAAAAACTTAGAAATCTTTTTGATTGCGCGCATTAGAAGCTTTTGAAAGTAGCTGTAAAATGAGAGCAAAGTTACTACAGAAGTGTTGATTTGTACCGTACAAATTATGTTAACCCATTGAAAATGAGTACACATGATTTGCCGAAAAAGAAAATATGGCCTTATGCAGGATTAGGCAATAGTAATACAGTAAAATAATGTGCTTACGCAAAAAGCAGTGCGGCTAATGCCAGTATTGCTGGCAAGGCCTGCATAAAAAATATCTTCCTGCTTGCCGTCAATGCGCCATATACCCCTGCAATAATTACACAAGCCAGAAAAAACGAGGCTACGTTCTTTTGCCAGATCGGATCCTCAATAAAAAAAGACCAAAGCAATCCTGCTGCAAGAAAGCCGTTGTATAAGCCCTGATTGGCCGCTAATGTTTTTGTCGGTTTAAATAATTCCGGTGCTAAAGAACCTTTAAAGCTTTCTTTCCCTTTAGTTTCCCAGGCAAACATCTCTATCCAAAGTATGTATAGGTGCTCTACGGCGACTAAAGCAATAAGTATTTTGCTGATGATATGCATATGCTTCTTTTTTAGGGGTGACGCGTAATTGTCCCCAAAGGTATTAATGTTTGGAAAAGAAAACACAACATGATCCTGATTATTATAAATGAATTATAAATTGAACAAACCTTTATGTGTGGATAAGGATCGTAAAATTGTCAGTCGTTTTGCGGATAAAGTTGACATTTTGTCCAACAATCAGGTGCGGAATGCTTTTTGCGTGTATTATTGAATACAAAAGAATTAATAAAACTAAGGATCATTATGCAAGAAAAAGGCACTATTTCCATCCATACGGAAAACATTTTTCCGATCATCAAGAAATTTTTATACTCCGACAATGAGATTTTTTTACGCGAACTGGTCTCTAATGCGGTTGATGCCTGCCAAAAATTAAAACGGCTTTCTTCTCTCGGAGAGGTAAAAGGAGAAATCGGAGAACCGCGTGTAAGCGTGTCTCTTGATAAGGAGGCGAAAACGATTACCATTAGCGATAATGGTATCGGGATGACTGCCGAAGAAATCAAAAAATATATCAATCAGGTGGCCTTTTCCGGTGCAACAGAGTTTGTGGAGAAGTTTAAAGACGCAAAAGATGCCAATGAGATCATCGGTAAGTTTGGATTGGGCTTTTATTCTGCATTTATGGTTGCAGATAAGGTCGTTATCGACACGCTTTCCTATCAGGATGGTGCTGAGGCAGCCCGTTGGGAATGTGATGGTAGTACCTCTTTTGAAATTTCAGAAGGTACCCGTACCGATCGCGGCACAACCATTACCCTTTATATTAATGACGATGCGCAAGAGTTCTTAGAAGAAGCACGTATTGAGACCATTCTGAATAAATATTGTCAGTTCTTGCCGGTGCCGATTCAGTTTGGGACCAAAACAGAACATGTTCCCGATGGCGAAGATGCAGAAGGCAAACCGCAATTTAAAGAAGTAGCAGTCGATAATATCATCAATAATAGTACTCCTATATGGAATAAGCCTCCTGCTGAACTAAAAGATGAAGATTATCTGAATTTCTACAAAGAATTATATCCTTTTTCAGAAGAACCTTTATTCTGGATTCACCTGAATGTAGACTATCCGTTTAACCTTACCGGTGTATTATACTTCCCGAAAGTTAAAAACGAATTGGAATTACAAAGAAATAAGATCAAATTATTTAGTCGCCAGGTGTTTATTACCGACGAGGTAAAAGATATTGTACCGGAATTCTTAATGTTACTGCATGGGGTGATCGATAGCCCGGATATCCCATTGAATGTATCGCGTAGTTTCTTACAGGCCGACGGTAATGTAAAAAAGATCAACAGTTATATTACGAAGAAAGTTGCGGAAAAATTAAACGATATGTTTAAAAATGACCGTAAAGGATTTGAGGAGAAATGGAAAGACATCGGACTGTTTGTAAAATACGGTATGGTTTCTGAAGAGAAATTTTATGATAAGGCAAAAGACTTTGCTTTATTGGCCAATGTAAAAAATGAATATTTTACCCTGGCGGAATACGCGGAAAAAGTAGCACCTAATCAAACCGATAAGAGTGAAGAGCTGGTGTACCTGTACAGTGGTAATCCCGGCTTACAGAATACCTTTATACAATCGGCAACGAAAAAAGACTATGATGTTTTATTGATGGATGGTCCTTTGGATAATCACTTTATTTCCCAATTAGAAAATAAACTGGAGAAAACCCGTTTGAAGCGTGTAGATGCAGATGTGGTAGATAAACTCATTGAGAAAGAACACCAATACGAAAGCGTTTTGACCGAAGAGCAGAGCAATAATGTAAAAGCCATATTTGAAAAAACGATCAATAACAGTACCATGAGTGTGGAGGTTGCGGCCATGAGTCCGGAAGACCTGCCGGTAACGATTACCATGGATGAGTTTATGCGCCGCATGAAAGACATGTCCAAAATGGGCGGGGGCATGATGAATTTTTATGGTAGCTTACCCGATAGCTATAAAGTATCGGTAAACAGCAACAATAAGCTGATCCAAAAGATTGTAGAAACGAATGATGAGACACAAAAAGAGCAATTGACACGTCAGGCATTTGATCTGGCTTTGCTTTCGCAAGGTTTACTGACCGGCGAAGCATTGACCGCTTTTGTGCAGAGAAGTGTTAGCTTAATGTAAGATAGCCTTCATTAGATAATCAAAAAAACCGCAAGTCTAATCGCTTGCGGTTTTTTTGATTGATTAAAACAAATCTGAACTTCCGTTTTTTATTTTTTATTTTTGATCTTTTACTTGTACGTATGCCACAAACCATGCATTGGTCCCATTTATACAGCGATGTAAGACCAAACGATACTGAAGCCAAAACACCCAATACCGATACCTTGCGTACCTCCTTTATGCGCGACTATGACCGTATTATTTTTTCTTCTGCGTTCAGGCGTTTGCAAAATAAAACCCAGGTGTTCCCTTTACCGGGACCGGCTTTTGTACACAACAGGCTTACCCATAGCCTGGAAGTAGCTTCTGTAGGCCGTACTTTAGGTAAAGCGGTAGGTAAAGCTATTGCTGAAAAAAATGAAGCCGAAACACCGGCTTTTAAGGAATTCTATACCTACGAGCTCGCTTCTGTGATCTCGGCGGCTTGTCTGGCACATGATATTGGTAACCCTCCCTTTGGCCATTCGGGAGAAGATGCCATCCGGCATTATTTTACCAGCCTGGATGCTGATACAAAAAAACATTTACAGGATTCCATGACGGCAAATCAATGGGCTGATTTTACTCATTTTGAAGGCAACAGCAATGCCTTTCGTATCCTGACCCATAATTTCAATGAGGTTTCTTCTCCTTATAATATTACCCAAACGACTTTAGCTGCGATAGTAAAATATCCTGCCACAAGTGAAATGGGATTTGATAAAACTACAGGCCTGATTAGTACAAAGAAGTCCGGCTTCTTCGATAGTGAACAGGAAACCTGGAAAAGTATAGCAAAGCAGTTAGGGTTATTTCCGGTTGATGCAGCGGAGACCATATATGTACGGCATCCCTTCGTTTTCCTTACCGAAGCGGCAGATGATATCTGTTACCGGATTATCGATATGGAAGATGCCCATCGTTTGGGGATCGTGTCTTATGAGCAGATCATTGCCCTATTCCTTCCTTTTTTTGACAATGAGGAGGCTTATCACACCCGGGATAAAGTCATGCATAAACTGGATCAGATCATTGATCCGAATCAAAAAATACAATATTTACGTGCTGTTTGGATAGGAAGAATGATAGAGCTGTCTAAAGCCGCTTTTCTCGAAAACGAGTCTTTACTCTTAGCGGGCCAGTTACAGCAATCTCTTTTAAAGGTATTGCCGGAACAATATCAGCCTTTGTTGCAAAAGATAGATGATTTTTCTTATGCACAAATCTATAACCAGAAAAATGTCGTGGAAATAGAGATTGCCGGATTTAATGTGATCGGAAAATTACTGGATTTGTTTGTGAGTGCTTTATTAGAACCTAAAAATGCGAAGTCGGATAAGGTCTTACAGCTCATTTCTCCACAATTTCCTATAGACAAGGATCAGGGTAGTTTGTACCGTAACCTTCAGTCCATAACAGATTATATTTCGGGAATGACCGATTTGTTCGCGATAGACCTGTATCGAAAAATAACCGGTATTACGATTAAGGAGTTATAAGAAGCTTATTTTTGTTTACTGCGTTTCAGCCATAAATAGGCCATAGTTCCCATAAAGCCGACCGGTATGGCGGCAAGGTACAGGATGCCCGTGTTTAAGCTGGAGGCTGCACTTGCTCCAAAACCTTCTGCGGTCTTGGTACATACCGCACAACCTTGTGCCATAACACCCGAAACGCTACATAATATGAGCACCAAAAGAGACAGTAAAGCTTTCATTTTGCAAAAGTAGGTGTTTTAATCTACCAAAGTACCATACATTTTGGTTTGCTGCATTTTGATCTCTTTGTTCTTTACGGTGATTTCATACAGCTCTTTAAAAGAACCGTCACCGGGATCAAAGCCAATAACCGCGCCATAGTCTAAGGTATCCATTCCTTTTACAATTGGTTTTACCACATTGTTTTCATACCATTTAGGGAATGTTTTTACGGTGCTGTTCTTATTACCACCGTAATTCAGCTCTACCAAAAATTTGCCCGTAGCCGCCGTGCTGTCTGTGGTAGAAACGATTACTTCAAAATTATTTTTATTCAAATCGTCTTTTATCGCTTTACTATAGTCCGATATTTTCTCTTTTTGAGCCGGTACCGTCCAAACCTGAAGCTTGGGTAAATTGTTTTTCGCATCCTTAGGGGTTTCGGTACCCGATTCGCAAGCGGTAAAAACGGTAAGACTAAGGAACAATAAGAATAAAGCTGCTTTTTTCATTTTGCAAAAGTAACCGTTTTCGATTATTGTCTTTAATTTTACGCGTTATAAAATGAATTAGAAATGCAAATACCTGCTTATCTTCAACAGGGAGATACTATTGCCATCACCTGCCCTTCCGGTTTTATACCCAAGGAAACGGTTTTTCAGAGTAAAGCAATTCTGGAGTCCTGGGGCTATAAAGTCATTTTGGGAAAGACGGTAGGGGAAAGTGATAATTACTTTTCTGCTCCGGACGAGGAAAGGCGTGCAGATTTGCAGCAATTTTTAGATGATCCCGGTGTGACCGCTATTTTAATGGGTAGGGGCGGCTATGGAATGAGCCGTATTATTGATGAACTGGATTTTACCCATTTCATTAGCCATCCTAAATGGATTTGTGGTTTTAGTGATATTACGGTGATACATAATCATATTAATACAAATTATGGTATTGCGACTTTGCATGGGCCGATGTGCAGTAGTTTCACCGAGGCAAACCAACAGGCCGATTTCTTACAGTCTTTTCAACAGATTATTACCGGGCAAAGCCCGTCTTACCCTATCCCGGATTGCGTTTACAATATTCCCGGTAAGGCACAAGGGCTATTGGTAGGGGGCAATCTGGCGATGTTAGCGCACCTTACCGGTTCTGCATCGCAGGTTAATGCGAGGGATAAGATCCTGTTTATAGAAGATATCGGAGAGCACCTGTATAATGTAGACAGAATGTTGTACAACCTGAAGCGTGCCGGTATTTTAAGCCGGATTAAAGGATTGGTTTGTGGCGGATTTACGGATATGGAAGATACCACCCGGCCTTTCGGACAAAATATTTATGAAATTATTTTAGATCATGTAAAGCACCTTGATATTCCCGTTTGCTTCGATATTCCCTGCGGCCATATCGACCAAAATTATAGTTTGGTTATGGGTGCAACATATGACTTAACTGTCTCAGACACAGGGAATAGATTTTGTCTATTGCGCTAAAAATAAATTTAATAAGCAAGATACTTGTAGATACAATGTTTTCTTTTATCTTTGCATCAGAGAATTAAAAACAAAAAATAATTTTAATATTTTAATGAAAAAGTTACTTATCTTCGCTGCTGTATCCTCTCTGGCATTTACAGCTTGTAAAAATACAGAAGGCGATGCAGCAAAAACTGCAGAGACTCAAGAGGTTGCAAAACAGACAGGTTCTGTGTATAATTTGGATGCAGCGGGTAGTTCTATAAAATGGACTGCTTACCATAAAGGAGGCTTAAATCCTCGTTTTGGTATCATCAAAGCGGCAGGTACTGTTTCTGTTGAGAAAAATGCGATTACAGGTGGTTCTTTCACAATTGATATGAACTCTCTTACTACTGATACAGCTGCGGTTGCTGCTGCTGAAGGTAAAAAATCGACAGATTTGGATATGCATTTAAAAGGCGCTGACTTTTTTGATGTAGCAAAATATCCAAATGCTAAATTTGAAATTACAGGTGTTACTGCTTTTGACAGTACAAAAGTGAAAAGTGTCATTCAAGGTGCAACTAACATTGTAAGTGGTAATTTAACATTAAAAGATAAAACAGTTAACGTAACTTTCCCTGCGAAAGTAAATGTAACTGAAAGTGAAATTACAGTAGAATCTAAATTCGTAATCAACAGATCTGATTGGGGTTTAAGCTACAAAACAGAAGGCAATCCGGCAGATTGGGGTATCTCTAAAGATATCGAGATCCAAATGAACGTGAAAGCTAAAAAATAATACTTTAATAGTTTTTTTCATAGGTGTAGGTTTTAGTTAAGGGCTTATCTTTCTAGATACGGCCCTTTTTTTATGCCCATTATTTTCCTACAACTTTACTTTTCTATAACTTCGCAGTCTTATGCAGCACGAATATTTGAGCGAACTGAATGAACAACAAAGAGCGGCCGTTAGTCATCTTAATGGCCCACTAATGATTGTAGCCGGTGCCGGGAGTGGTAAAACGAAAGTACTCACCACCAGAATTGCACACCTGATGAGGAATGGAGTAGATGCTTTTAATATTCTTGCACTTACCTTTACGAATAAGGCTGCAGCGGAAATGAAGGAGCGTATCGAACGCATTCTGGGTAATACGGAAGCCCGCAATTTATATATCGGAACCTTTCACTCCGTATTCGCCAAAATCTTAAGGGCTGAAGCGCCCAAAATAGGATATCCTAACAATTTTACGATTTATGATGCCGATGATGCCAAAAGCCTGATCAGAAGCATTATTTCTGAAAATAATCTTGATGATAAGATTTACAAGCCCAATGTAATCTACAGTAGAATATCGGGAGCGAAAAATGGCCTTATCGGACCTGCTCAATATTTAAGCGAGCCTGCCATTGCGCAGGAAGATGCCAGGGCAAACAGACCACTTACAGGACAGATCTATGCACAATATGCCAACCGTTGTTTTAAAAATGGCGCGATGGATTTTGATGATTTGTTATTTAAGATGTACGAATTATTAAAAACACAGGCCGAAGTATTGGCCAAATACCAGCATAAATTCAAGTATGTCCTGATCGATGAGTATCAGGATACGAATACCGCTCAGTACAAAATTGTAAAAATGCTGGCGGCTGTAAATGAAAATATTTGTGTGGTGGGTGATGATGCCCAAAGTATCTACTCTTTCCGTGGAGCGACGATTCAGAATATCTTACAATTCCAGAATGACTATGATGATGTGAAAGTGATTAAACTGGAACAGAATTACAGAAGTACACAAAGTATTCTGAATGTTGCCAACAAAATTATCGGAAATAACAAGAATCAGATTCCTAAAAATCTGTGGACGGACAATGCGATCGGCGAAAAAATAAAATTGGTCAGAACCCTGACCGATAATGATGAAGGCCGGTATGTCGCTGATGCGATTGCAGAACATAAGTTGCGCTATCATTATAGCAATAAGGATTTTGCTATTTTGTATCGTACCAATGCGCAAAGCCGTTCTTTTGAGGAAAGCCTGAGGAGGATGAATATCCCCTACCGTATTTATGGAGGCCTTTCTTTCTACCAAAGAAAAGAAATCAAGGATTTTATTGCGTACTTAAGGGTTGTGGCCAATCCGAGAGATGAAGAGGCGATTAAGCGGATTATCAATTATCCGGTACGGGGTATTGGAAAGACTAGCCTGGAGAAGCTGACCATCGTAGCCAATGAAAGTGGCAAACCGCTTTGGGAAGTACTGCAATCACCCATGTCTTATGGCCTAAAAGGCGCTGCAGCCGCCTCGGTAGAGGTTTTTGTGACCTTGATCAAAAGTGCACAAATCATGTTGCAGACCCATAATGCTTACGATGTGGCCTTTGCTACCGGAAAGCATAGTGGAGTGGTAAAAGAATTATACGCTGATAAAAGTGTTGAAGGCTTACAACGCTATGAGAATGTGCAGGAGCTCCTGAACTCTATTAAAGAATATACCGAAACACCCAATGCAGACGGAGAGCTTGAAGAGGATAAGAGCCTGGGCACTTACCTGCAAAATATTACCCTGCTCACCGACGCGGATAAAGATAATGAAGAAGACCAGGATGTAGTTAAACTCATGACGATACATGCTGCGAAAGGACTGGAGTTCTCCTGTACTTTTGCTGTAGGTTTGGAAGAAAACCTTTTCCCTTCTGCCATGAGCATGTATTCCAGAGAAGACCTGGAAGAAGAGCGCCGCTTGTTTTATGTAGTGGTGACTCGTGCAAAAGACCGTCTTTGGATTACCTTTGCCAACAGCCGCTATCGGTTTGGCCAATTGGTACAAAACGATCCGAGCCGCTTTATTGAAGAAGTACCGCAGGAATATATTGATAAGAGCTATGCCGGTATGGCGGGTGCACGTGGTACGGTATCATCGGCGCAAACCGGTGGAAACTTCAGTACGCGTAATCCCATTGCCGCGAAGACGCCTGCTCAGCATGATCGTAGTAATATTGTACAGGCCAAAAAGCCGGCGGCAAGCAACTATACCCATACACCTTCTGCCGATTTTGTAGCCAGTGAGGCGGGATCCATGCAGGTTGGGTTTAAAGTAGAGCACCAGAAATTTGGTTTTGGTGTAATCCGTGGTTTAGACGGCAACCCTAATAACAGAATGGCCACCATCGATTTTGAAAATGGTGTGGGGGTCAAAAAAATAATGTTGCAGTATGCAAAACTCAAAATTGTAGATTAACATTAAATTCAGGCTCGAATGATGACGATACAAACAAACATATACAGACAACTGGTTCAATTAAAAAAAGAAGACCAAAAGGGCTTCGCTGTTTTGATTGATCCGGATGATATAAGCCCTGAAAAAGCCGCTTCATTGGCACAAAAATGCAATGAAGCAGCGGTGGATTATGTATTGTTTGGCGGTAGTATTATGATATCAGAACATTTAGATGCCTGTATCCGCAGTTTTAAAGCCGTATCGGATATTCCGGTGCTCCTATTTCCGGGTAGTCCTTCTCAGGTGTGTAAAAGTGCCGATGCGCTTTTATACCTTTCCCTGATCTCTGGCAGAAATCCGGATCTGCTCATCGGGCAGCACGTGATTTCAGCACCCAGCATTAAGGCCAGTGGCCTGGAGGTGATTGCAACCGGATATATGGTGATCGATGGTGGTGTACCCACTACGGTTTCTTATATGAGCCATTCAGCACCCATACCACATAATAAACCGGATCTGGCCTTATGTACGGCCTGGGCTGGAGAACTCCTGGGCAAGCACCTGATCTATATGGATGCGGGGAGTGGTGCTTTGCACCCGGTCTCTCCCGAGATGATTAAAAAAGTAAGTGATAATATCGCGATACCTTTGATCGTGGGTGGTGGCATTAGGGATGCAGCCGGGGTAAAACTTGCGCTGGACGCCGGTGCGCAGATTGTTGTGGTAGGCAATGCCATTGAAAAAAATACTGATCTGATTATAGAAATGAGTACTGTTGTGCGACAGTATAACCGCTAAGGCTAAATTAAATATATATGGGTACGCTGGAACTATTACCGAACCATGTCCTTTTATTAAGAGCACATATCATTACTTATGGTGCTGCTGCCGATGAAATACTGACTGCGTATATTCGTTCCGAAATAGAAACGATGTGGAATGAGCCACAGGCTAAAGTCTTATTTGCACTAAAACCCACAAGGCTGCAGTTCTCTATTACAGCCACTTATAATCCCCAACTGAGTCCCGAAGAAATCTTCAATAATACCGATCCGGCCAATAACTATTTTCGGATTGAGGAATTTGTCAATGGTAATATTTCCTTTGTGGATGCATTGGGCAGTAATACCGGTTTTTTTAAAAAAGAGAATTTATATATCGGTTCAACGACCGCAGCACATGAATTCGGCCATACATTAGGTCTGCCCCATCCTACCGATTTGGATCTGAGGGGTAAAGGGGTTCCGGGTATTATGTATCCCAGAGGAACAATTGTAGATCCGGAATACCAATATGATCCGACCGCAGCTGCCGGTGCGCCTGGTGGAACCATGCATCCCATGTACCGAAAGGTAACACCAGAAGATGTTGGCTCCTTGCAAATTAATAAACTACGCAACGAAGAACATAAAGATTGGGTGATGGGCGATTTTAGCAATGTCTGGCATGATGATCATCAAAAATTTGCTTAAGGTTTAGCGCGAAGCGGTGTTTCGATAAGCGTTTATAGATACTAAAAAAGATTGTCCGTTTAGAGACAATCTTTTTTTATTGGTTACAATCTTGTATAGAATAATTTAGGGTGCGATTGCTTTCTGAACCGCCAGAACCGTTTTCACATTCAAAGCCTGGCCGGAACGCATGATTGCAACAATATTATCGGCGGTAGCCAGTTTATCTGCATTTATCACAATGGTAGGCTCCTTATCCTGTGCAGCGGCAATAACCGATTGTATGGCCGAAGTAAGGGAATCAGCACTTGTCGGTTTCGTACCCACAAAAAACTGCTGATCGGAGTTGATAGATACCACAACCGTTTGCTTTACCTTAGTGTCTGTATTCGCTTTAGGATTCGCCAGCTTTACCACGTTGGGATTTGCCAAGGTGGCCACAATCAGAAAGAAAAATAATAGGATGAACAGTACATCGTTCAGTGCAGATGTATGTGCTTCCGGTTTGTGTCTTAATGCTTTTCTGATGTTCATGCGCTATTAATATTTTACAGGCCTATCTTGCAAATGTAATAAAATATAGCCTATTAAATTCGGGAGAAAGTTAAAATTCGCCGCCGCTACACGGCATTGCTGCTCTAGTCTATTCCAGTACATAACTCAACCGTACGGTAATCCGCGCTGTTTTTTCTTTGCTGCGGGTATCAAAATTACCACCATAACTATCTTCTTCGTTGCTCCCCTTTCCGGTAATCTGAAATACACCCATACTGGCATCTTTAAGTTTACCTAAATGGCCATCGCCTGTTTTTACAATTTTCTGTGCCCGTTCTTTAGCATCCTGAGTTGCTTTTTCAATCAGGTTATGTTTCAGGCTGGGCAGGTCAGAATAGGTATATTGTATATCCTGGCCATTAAATTCTATGCCGGAATTAATCAGTTCAGATGTCTGATCCGATACATTTTCAATTTTCAGCATAAGTGCTTCATTCTTTTTGCCGGAAAAGCTGATCGATTGGGTGGCCAGATATCCATCAAATACTTGTTCCGATTTTGTTTCCCCATCTTTACTGTCGGTAGTTACGGTTCTAAATGATTTTTCAATATTGGCACCGCCAAAAGTAAACTCCGTTTCCTTAAAACCTTTAGATAAAAAGAACTGCTTTACTTTTTCTCGGTCTGCGAGAATCGTACTATATGCTTCTTTCGCATCCATTGATTTTGTGCTGAAACTACCCTTCCAAAATATTTCATCAGAAATAAAATCTTTTGTACCCAAACCAATCACGTTAATGACATCCTGGTTGGCATTTCTGTTTTTGATCCCCTTGCCCAAAATGAAAGCAGTAATCATGATGGCTATTCCCCAGATAGCCGCGTAAAGTAAAGACCTGTTTTTTTCCATGATCTGATATTTTTAATAAAACTACTCAATATAAGTTGCTTTTTAAATATTTTATGGTAAAAAGTAAAGGCAGGTTTTAGCCTTGCCAAAACCTGCCTTTATATAAAAAGATATTTTACAGATACTACATCGGAGAGAGGTATTGCGCGTACGCATATCCTTCTTCACCATTTGCCGTTCTGATTTTCCACCAGCTATCGTCCGTTTTTTCTACCAGGGTTACTACTTCTTCATGAGCGGCTTTTCCTACGATTTCGCCTTCGGTACTTGGTGTGCTTCTGATGTTCAGATTAGTGCTGTCGGTCGTTACTTTTAAGGAAGCACCCGAATCAGCTTTAATGTCAATGTTCATCATTAAGTCGCCACTCGCCATATTCGGATCTATTTGTCCGTAAAGGCTCCAAAGCGAATCATAATCTGCGGTAGAATTTGCTGTACCGCTTACATGTAAAGTTCCTTCTTGCTCAGCAACGGCCAAATTACTTACGCCCATATTTTTAGCGGCGGTCAGCAGTTGTGCATATTTATCTTGTAATGACATGTTCTAAAATTTAATGAGGTGAAATTATTTTTTATCTTTCAGGTTGCTTACATCCGATTTTACTTTTGCCGAAGCAAGGATCTGCATGATTTTTACTCTGTCTGCTTTTGTTACTTCACCTGAGACTACCGCTTTGTCTTTATTTGTAGCAGGATCTACAGTATAAGTAACGGTAACACCTTTGATATCTTTTAAACCATCATTTACCTTTTGTTGCGTAGCGGCATCTAAAGTGGTCGTTACAGAAGCGGGTGGCGGTGGTGCAGGTGCAGCTACGGTAATGTTGTTTACCACAGATTTTACACCGGATTTCTCGTCAAGTGCTTTTACAGCTGCTTCTGCGCTGGCTTTGTCTGCATCAGAAGTGACTGCACCATTCAGGGTAACCACACCATCTTTTACGTCAACCGTTACACCGGGAATCATTACGGCCTCTACTTTGGCTTTTACATCCGTATCAGCAACCTTTGATTTACAAGAGGGCATTGTCATTGCAATAGCACCTGTAATCATTAAGACTGGAATTAATTTTTTGATTGTCATAAAATAGCGTTTTATTTGATTGACAGTGAAATTAGATAAATTTTTCAAAGTACACCATACCTTATCAAAAAATTACATATCCTTCACATTTAGAAGTTCATATAATAATATTTTGATAAATCCTGCAAATTGTCCTATCTTTGCGCAAGATAAACTAGTACCTGGGGGCATGAGCCCCCATATTTCGTTGAAAAAATAATGGATATAATAAGTTTAGTAACAAACAAAGTTGAAGAATTAACCCAGGATTCGGCCTTGTTCTTAGTAGAAATCAAGATGAAACCCACCAACAATATCAAGGTATTTGTTGATGGCGATAACGGGCTCAATATTGAAGCTTGTACCAAGATCAACAGAGCTTTGTACAAGATGATAGAAGAATCTGAACTATACCCTGAAGGAGACTTCTCGCTAGAAGTGTCCAGCCCGGGATTAGATGAGCCTTTGAAATTCTTTAGACAATACAATAAGAACATCGGACGTACCGTAGAGGTTACCTTAAATGATGAGACCAAGCACCTTGGCGTATTGCAATCGGCTACAGAAGCGGAAATCGTATTAGAAAAAACGATTGGTAAGAAAAAAGAAATTGTTGTGGAAACCATTCCTTTTGAGACCATTTTGAAAACAGTTGTTCAGGTCGTATTCTAATTTTTATAAACATTAATTAAAAAACAAATACCCTGTATTTGTTTTCACAATATATTTAAATCACAATGGCAAGTATTAACTTAATCGAATCGTTCCAGGATTTTAAAGAAGCAGAAGGCATAGACCGCGCTACCTTAATGAAGGTTTTGGAAGATGTATTTAAAACGCTTTTGAGAAAAAAATATGGTTCTGACGATAACTTTGATGTTATTGTAAATGACCAAACAGGTGATCTGGAAATCTTTCGGAGAAGAATCGTCGTAGAAGACGGATTTGAGGAAGATGACAATGCAGAAATACAATTGTTCGAAGCGGTATTAATCGATCCGGACTATTCTGTTGGAGAAGAGGTTTATGAAGAGATTGATGTATTGGATTTTGGCCGCAGAGCAATTTTGGCCGCAAAACAAACCCTTGCAGCACGTATCAGTGATTTAAAGAAAAATAGTATCCTGCAAAAATATGCAGAACGTGTAGGCGAAATTATTAACGGAGAAGTATACCAGATCTGGAGAAAAGAATTGATGTTGTTGGATGAGGAAGGAAATGAACTGTTATTACCTAAATCTGAGCAGATTCCCGGAGACTTTTTCAGAAAAGGAGAGCCTTTGCGTGCCGTAGTGAAGAAAGTAGAAATGCGCAGCAATGCACCGGTGATTATTTTGAGCCGTACGCATCCTTCATTCTTAGAAAAATTATTAGAAATCGAAGTTCCGGAAATCCAGGATGGCCTGATTACAATCAAGAAAATTGTGAGAGAGCCCGGTGAGCGTGCTAAGGTAGCTGTAGAAAGCTATGATGACCGTATTGATCCGGTAGGTGCTTGTGTGGGTATGAAAGGTAGCCGTATTCATGGTATCGTTAGGGAATTACGTAACGAGAACATCGATATTATCAATTATACCGCTAATACTTCTTTGTTGATTCAAAGAGCCTTAACACCGGCAAAAGTAAATCGTATAGATCTGAGTGTGGAAAAAACACATGCTGATGTATATATGGATACAGATCAGGTATCTTTGGCGATCGGTAAGAAAGGGGTAAATATTAAACTGGCACAGCAACTGTCGGGATATAACCTGGATGTATATCGTGATGTGAAAGAGTCTGCGAATTTCGATATTGACTTAGAAGAGTTCACAGATGAGATCGAAGCATGGGTAATTGAAGAATTCAAGAAAGTGGGTTATGATACTGCCTTAAGCATTTTAGAGCATTCAGTAGAAGAACTTACCCGCCGTACCGACCTGGAAGAAGAAACAGTGAAAGAAGTGCGTCGTATACTAGAGGCAGAATTTGAAGACGATGGCACTGCTGAGTAAGTTGCTGAAAAAACAATGTGTGTTATCTTTTGACTACATTGTATTGAAACATAAAAAATAATATCGAATTTTGGCTTTCAACCGTGCCACTGTTCGGTATGCATCATAAATTGATTACCATCAATAATCACACGGTTGAAAGCGAATTATAAGAATGTCCGAAACATCAAATACACCCAGATTATTGGCTGCGGCCAAAGAGTTTAACATCGGTAAAGAAACCCTTGTCGATTTTCTAGTGAAAAAAGGTTTTGAAATAGACTCAAAACCAAGTGCGAAGATCACAGAAGATATGTACAATGCGTTACAGAACGAGTTTGCTAAAGACAGAGCGGCAAAACGTAAAAGTGATGCTATTGCTTTGCCTAAGGGTTCTTTAATGGAAAGTCTACACAAGCCGAAAGAAGAGTTAGACCTTACTGCAAAAGAAAAGAAAGAGACTGTTGCTAAACCTAAAACAAGCATAGCGGAAGCGCCTTCAACTGAAGAAGCGCCTGTAACCCCACCGACACCTGCAGCACCTGTTGTAGTGGAGGAGGTAAAGGCACCCGTAGCACCTGTAAAGGAAGAGCAAGAAGCGAAACCGCCTAAAGAAGAAACGCCTAAAGCGCCACCTGTAGAGGAGAAACCTGTTGTTGTGGAAGAAGCTGTGGCTAAAGAAGTGCCTGCTGCACCTGCGAAAGTAGAAGAAGCACCGAAGGCCGCTGAAGCTCCAAAAGCAGAACCAGTCGTCGTTCCTCCCGCAGCAGTTCCTGTTGCAGAGGAGCCCGCTCAGCATATAGATACAAAATCACCTAAGTTGTCAGGACCAAAAGTGTTGGATAAGATAGATTTAGAGGCAATGAATCTGGCTACGCGTCCTAAAAAAGGAACTACTGCGAAGAAGAAAGAAGAACCTAAGAAAGAAAATACTCCTGAACCTGTTAAGGAAAATAGAGTGGCACCGGTAGCCAATCCTGTTGTCATACATCCTATTGAGCAACCTAAAGTTACGGAAGCGCCTAAGGATGCAGTTGTGCCTCCTGCCGCCAAAGAAGCGGTAGTGCCTCCTGCAGTTCAATTACCTGCAAAACCAGAGCATATCGAAATGAATGCACCAAGGTTAGCCGGTCCGAAAATTCTCGGTAAAATCGAACTTCCGGTTAAGAACGATAACAGCAGAGAAAGCAGGGAAAAACGGAAGCGTAAACGCATTCCGGTAGATAATAAAAAACCGGAAACCGGAAACAACAACACCGGCAATACCAATAATAATCGCCCTCAGGGTACTGGAAACCAAGGAGGACAAAGACCTCCGGGACAAGGTGGAAACTTTAACCGTCCAGGCGGTGGTCAAGGCCAGCAAGGCGGCAATCGCCCGGGTGGTGGGCCAGGTGGACCAAACAGAAATAATAATTTCAGAGGCAACGATAGACGAAATACAGGTCCGGGTGGCAGAAGCAATACCGCCACACAACAACCTCAGGAAGTTGATGCTAAAGCAATTCAAGATAAAATTAGAGAAACACAGGCCAAACTAGCGGGCGGCGGTGCTAAAAATAAAAACCTTAAAGCGAAATACCGTCGTAACAAGCGTGAGGAGATGGCCGAAAAACGTGCCGCAGCCGAAGCAGAACATGATGGAAGCGTAATCCAGGTTACAGAGTTTATCTCGGTAAGTGAGCTGGCGAGTTTATTAGATGTAAGCTTTACTGAGGTTATCAGCAAATGTATGAGTTTGGGTATCATGGTATCCATTAACCAACGTTTGGATGCGGAAGTTATCGAGCTCGTTGCAAACGAATTTGACCGTGAGGTAGAGTTCATCAATTTACAACAAGATGCGGACGAAGAAGTAGAAGAAGAAGAAGACTTAGAAGATACCGACGAGCGTGCACCTGTTGTAACCATCATGGGTCACGTCGATCATGGTAAAACCTCTTTGCTGGATTATATTCGTAATGCGAGTGTGGTTGCAGGTGAAGCGGGTGGTATCACACAGCACATTGGTGCTTA
This sequence comes from Taibaiella sp. KBW10, assembly GCF_003852495.1. GTDB lineage: Bacteria > Bacteroidota > Bacteroidia > Chitinophagales > Chitinophagaceae > Edaphocola. Next base: position 290,407 of record NZ_QAJI01000005.1, read on the forward strand.
TCGTGTAACAACCGATTCCGGAAAGAAAATTACCTTCCTGGATACACCGGGTCACGAAGCGTTTACCGCGATGCGTGCCCGTGGTGCCAAAGCTGCCGATGTTGCGGTAATTGTAGTCGCTGCCGATGATGCCATCATGCCTCAGACGCGTGAAGCAATCTCCCATGCGCAGGCCGCAGGATTACCAATGGTTTTTGCGATCAATAAGATAGATAAAGACGGATCAAATCCGGAAAAAATTAAAGAACAACTTTCGGCCATGAATATCCTGGTAGAAGACTGGGGTGGTAAATTCCAAAGTCAGGAAATCTCTGCTAAGAAAGGAATTGGTATTGATGAGTTGTTGGAAAAAATATTATTGGAATCTGAATTGTTAGAACTTAAAGCCAATTCTGAAAAAGTAGGTACCGGTTCTATCATTGAAGCTTCTTTGGATAAAGGTCGTGGGTATGTGTCTACCATGTTGGTACAAAACGGAACCTTAAATATGGGAGATATGATCGTTTCGGGTCAATACTTCGGTAAGGTTAAGGCGATGTTCAACGAAAGAGGACAACGCGTACAACAAGCGGGGCCATCTACACCAGTACAGGTTTTAGGGCTTAACGGAGCACCACAAGCGGGTGAGAAATTCAAAGTATATGCTGATGAAGCAGAAGCAAAAGAAATTGCCAACCGTCGTTCTCAGATCTTAAGAGAGCAAGGTATCCGTACCCGTAAGCATATTACCCTTGATGAGATTGGTCGTCGTCTGGCTTTAGGTAACTTTAAAGAGTTGAATGTGATCATTAAAGGTGACTTTGATGGTTCTGTAGAAGCCTTGAGTGACTCCTTACAAAAACTGTCTACCGAAGAAGTTGTCGTTAGTATTGTACATAAAGGGGTGGGTCAGATTACCGAATCCGATGTATTGTTGGCATCTGCCTCCGATGCGATTATCCTGGGCTTCCAGGTGCGTCCTTCTTCTCAAGCCGCTAAACTGGCCGATCAGGAGAATATCGAGATCCGTTACTACTCCATCATCTATGATGCAATTGACGAAATCAAAAGCGCCATGGAAGGTATGTTGGAGCCTACAATCGAGAAGAAAGTTGTGGGTAATATCGAAATCCGTGAAGTATTCAAAATCAGCGGCGTAGGGTCTATCGCAGGTTGTTATGTATTAGATGGTAAGTTTACCCGTAATACGAAAATCAACATTATCCGTGATGGTATCGTGGTACACCATGGTGAGCTGGCTTCCCTAAAACGTTTCAAAGACGATGTGAAAGAAGTAAGCGCAGGTTACGAATGTGGTTTAAGCATCAAAAATTTCAATGATATCAGAGTAAACGATATTATAGAAGGTTATGAAGAAGTAGAAGTTAAACGTACTTTATAATCATAAAAAAATAATCAGTAAAGGTTCCGGTAATTCATATTACCGGAACCTTTTTTTATGGCCGTTTCGATAGCGCCAAAACATTCATTGCCATTTTATCGTGTTACACACAGCAATCGCATGTTTCCTGGATTTATCCAATTACATAAGCCCGATTTCCGATAGCTATTTTGTGGATTCCCTATGTGAAATCTTCCTTCTTTATCTGTTTGTATAACTATACGGTAATCTCGAAAAAAAATGCAGTAACATAGGCGTTGTAGAATTCTGTATTTTCGCATAATTACAATCAGATTATAATGAAAATAGATATACACACGCATATTATGCCGGAGAAAATTCCGAATTGGTTTGAAAAATTCGGATACGGAGACTTTATCACCTTACAGCACCATAAACCTTGTTGCGCCAAGATGATTAAAGGAGATACTTTTTTTAGAGAGGTAGAACATAATTGCTGGGATGCCGACGTTCGTATCAACGAAATGGATGATACCGAAGTAAGCATACAAGTGCTGTCTACCATTCCTGTATTATTCAACTACTGGGCCAATCCAAAACATGGACTGGAAACCTCCCGTTTTTTTAACGACCATATTGCCTCTGTCGCAGCAGCACACCCTACCCGTTTTGTAGGCTTGGGCACCCTTCCCCTGCAAAACATAGATTTAGCCATTAAAGAGCTGGAGCGCTGTATTACAGAATTAAAAATGCCGGGTGTAGAAATTGGTTCCAATATCAACGGGAAAAACTTAAGTGACCCTTATTTTAATCCTTTTTGGGAAGCGGCAGAAAAACTGGGCGCCAGTATATTTGTACATCCCTGGGAAATGATGGGCGAAAATGATATGCAACGGTATTGGTTACCCTGGTTGGTGGGGATGCCGGCAGAGACTTCCAGAGCGATCTGTAGTATGATCTTTGGAGGTGTTTTTGAACGCTATCCTTATTTAAAAGTAGCCTTTGCACATGGCGGAGGGAGCTTCCCATCGACAATCGGCCGCATTGAGCACGGATTTAATGTACGCCCGGATCTATGTGCCATTGACAACCCCCATAACCCGAGAAATTATATTGGGAAATTCTGGATTGATGCTTTGGTACACGATCCACAGGCCTTGGATTTTATCGTAGATATTATGGGTGCTGATAAAATCTGTATGGGTAGCGATTATCCTTTTCCTTTGGGAGAACACCATCCGGGAAAGCTCATCGAATCACACATACAAGACAAAGCCATACAGGAGCAGTTACTGGCTAAAAATGCAATGGACTGGTTAGGTGTATATAGATTTTAAAAGAAAATTGTTACGATAGAAATCATGCAAAAAATACTTAGAATAGGGACAAGAGATAGCAAACTTGCTTTATGGCAAGCCAATAAAGTGAAAGCCCTCCTGGCCGAAAAAGGAATTGCCTCAGTGCTTGTTCCCGTAAAAAGCGAAGGTGATCTTGATCTGGTAACGCCCCTTTATGCAATGGGTGTAGAAGGCTTGTTTACGAAAACATTAGATGCCTATTTGCTGAGCGATAAAATTGATATCGCGGTACATTCCATGAAAGACGTACCCACACAATTGGCACAAGGTATTGTAGAAGCAGCCGTATTGCCCAGGGCTTCTTATAAAGATATTTTGGTATTTGGTAAGGATAAAGCGAAACAGGAAGTGTATACAAAAATCGGTACCGGATCGGTACGGAGAAAGGCGATGTTACTCCATAAATATCCGGATTGTGTAATGGATAACCTTAGGGGGAATGTCCAAACAAGATTACAGAAGCTAGCCGATAGTGATTGGGATGGCGCCGTCTTTGCAGAAGCGGGTTTAGAAAGAATGGATTTACTGCCGGATCATTACGAGACATTAGACTGGATGTTGCCGGCTCCGGCACAAGGTGCCATCATGATTGTCTGCCGTTCAGAAGCGCCGGAGGTCAGGGATGTATGCAATCAATTCAATGATGCCGATACAGCACTTTGTGTCACTATAGAAAGAGATTTCCTTAAAGCCCTAATGGGAGGCTGCTCTACCCCGATCAGCGCCTTGGCAAGGGTACATAATGGCATCATACATTTCCAGGGCAATATCTGCAGCCCTGATGGGAAAGAATTGCTCGAAACGGAACAAAACTTTAGCATGGAAGAAAAAGAACAGGCAGGACAGAAGGCTGCTCAGGTTCTTTTGGAAAAAGGTGCCGGAAAGATTGTTGCAGCAATAAGGGCAAAGGGAAAAACAACAGAATAAATAAAAAATAGAGGATACTATAAAAGTACGATAGCNNGCTATCGTACTTTTATAGTATCAAGGGAGTCATCTTTCGCCCCTTTAGCTTATAAAATCCGCTTATAATTAAGTTATTATCTATAGCTATAATTTTATTTTGACAAAACTTTAAAGCGCAGATCATGGCATAGCGCGATTTAAGGCTTATCTTTAAAGGAGAATAATCCGTATTGATCAAATTAAATTTTTCAGCTATGTCAGAGAATCTCATTTTAAATATGCAGGAGGCCCTAGGCACCAATATTGAAAAAATTGATATTAACGATCCTAATTTGCATACACCTGTTCATCCCGAAAGCTCGGATGCTTTGGCACAAGCAGCTATTCCTGCGGTACTGATTGGCTCCTTAATCCATTTAGCGAAGCAAGAACATCCAGAGCAATATACGGCACAAATGGATCAGGTATTTGCCGGCAAGTCAGACGAGGTCATTGATGCGATTGCAAAGTATGCGCAGACTACGCCTACGGAAGCGGGTGATTATATCGCACGGACAATTGATGCCTTTAACCGGGTAAGCCAAGAGCAGCATGAAGGTAATGCGAAAAAGTTGATGTCTGCTTTAGAAAACCAGCAAAATGATATTTTGCGCTACCTGCCTTCAGTTCTAGGTCTGGGGCCAAAACTAAATATAGATATTATTGACGACCGAACGAATAAGATGGAAGGACCATTATCGTCGCTGGCCAACTTCTTTTTCAATGAAAATATTCATCCTAAAAAACAAGATGAACGGGAAGAAGAAACACCACCTGCCTAAGGCTTTTGTTATAGGGTGATCATTTGTAAAGAAGAGAAATGAGCATGCACCAAATGGCGTAACTCCTCAGTATTCGTGTGGGTCATAAAGATTTGTGGAATTTCTAATTGATGGAGTAAGGCGAAAAAACGCGATAAGCGTTCTTGGTCTAATTTCTCAAAAATATCGTCCAGCAGGACAATGGGTGATTTGCCCAATTGGCGCAACCATTCCAGTTGCGCCAATTTCATGCTGATCAGCATGGATTTTTTTTGACCCTGAGAGGCATGCGTTTTATAAGGATGCTCGTTCAATAATAAAGCCCAGTCTTCCGTATGCAAACCAGCAGTCGTGCGGCGGGCTTCTATGTCCCTTGCGCGGTTATACTGAAGCAATGCTTTCAATTGCTCTGGTGTATGGATGCAAGGCTTGTATACCACGTCAATCGCCTCCGTTTGCTGTGCCAGTTGTTGGTAAAAAGACTGGACCAATACAGGGAGCTCGTTAGAAAATTGGATTCTTTGCTGCATCAGGTAGGTTCCGGATTGTGCCAATTGGTTATCATACACATCCAGTAAATCATGATTCAAGTGTATGGCAGGCACTTGTTTGAGGTATGCATTTCGCTGAGTGAGCACTTTTTGATAGGCGAGTAATTGCTCCAGATAATTGCGGTCTGCCTGAGACAAGAGTCCGTCAATAAATTTCCGGCGTACATCGCTGGCACCATTGATCAGCGCAATATCATCAGGGGCAATCATCAGGGCTGTATGCTTACCAATATAGCTTGTCACACGTTCTACCAGGATGCCCTTTTCCATGATCTTCTTTTTCCCTTCTTTCCAGACAATACTGGTTGCAACAGGTGCTCCGGCGGCCATATCGAGAAAAGCACCTTCTATTCTAAAACCATCCAAGCCCTGTTGTACATTGTGGATTTCCTTACTTTGGAAATAGCTTTTCGTAAAACATAAATAATAAATGGCATCGAGCAGATTGGTCTTTCCAATGCCATTATTACCCGTAATGCCAATCACTTTTGCATCGAAGTCGAATGATTGCAAACCGTAATTTCTAAATTGCGTTAAGGATATGGAAGAAAGAAAGCTCAAGCCCTTGGATTTAATGTTACCTAAACTGCAAATTTGCATATAATTGGTACATTAACTCAATATTTTTAATTATTTTCGCAAAAATAAAATTGGATCAAGTGCAAACACAATTCGATAAAGAGCAATATTTAGAGTGGTACGAAAGCATGCTTTTGCAACGTAAGTTCGAAGAAAAAGCGGGACAATTGTACGGGATGCAGAAAATTCGTGGCTTTTGTCACTTATATATAGGCCAGGAGGCTGTTTCAGCGGGAATTATGTCTGCTATCAGACCAGATGACAACCTGATTACCGCATATCGGGACCATGGTTTGGCTTTGGCCAAAGGCATGACCGCCAATGAATGTATGGCAGAGTTGTATGGTAAGGCAACCGGTTGTACCGGCGGTAAAGGTGGTTCTATGCACTTTTTCTCCAAAGAAAAAAGATTTTTCGGCGGGCATGGTATCGTAGGCGGACAGATTGGTTTGGGTGCGGGTATCGCTTTTGCGGATTATTATAATGAAAATGATAGAGTTACCGTATGTTTATTTGGTGATGGTGCGGCGCGTCAGGGTATCCTGCATGAGACGTTTAACATGGCCATGCTGTGGAATTTACCGGTAATCTTTATTTGTGAAAATAACTTTTACGCGATGGGTACTTCTGTAGAGCGTACCTCTAAAGTATTGGACATTTCCAGAATGGCAGATGCTTTTGAAATGCCGGCAGATACAGTAGATGGTATGAATCCGGAAGACGTACATATTGCTATTGAAAGAGCAGCAAAACGTGCTCGTGAAAAAGGTGGGCCAACCTTCCTTGAAATACGCACTTATCGTTATCGCGGACACTCTATGAGTGATCCTGCGAAATACCGTACTAAAGAAGAAGAAGCTGAATACAAAGAGCAGGATCCGATCCAGTTTGTAATCAAAAAAATACAGGAGCAAAATTTTGCTACAGAAGCGGAATTGGAAGCGATCAATGAAAAAGTAAAAAAAGAAGTTGATGAATGTGTGAAATTTGCAGAAGAAAGCCCTTGGCCGGATAACAGCGAATTATACAACCATGTATACACACAACAAGATTATCCTTTCATAAAAGACTAATTGTAATGTATTATTTGTCAAAAAGCCATAAATATTTATTTATGGCTTTTTTGTGCTGTTTAGGGTAATAAAAAAGCGCTGTGAGGTGTTCCGGCTAAGCTTTGCAGGCCTTGGCCACGTGTAGCCTGATGTATAATCAGGAATCTATATAAATTTAGCAAACATTTATATCCAATTAATGTGGCTATTAAGTACTTTTGCCCTTTACATTGGGTAAAATTGTATGAAAAAATATTCACCTTTTATTATTGGATGTGCTTTGGTGGGTCTCGGTGCCTGTAAAAACAATAAAAGCGAACATTCTTTTAATGTACAAGGTAACATTTCCGGAATGCCCAAAACAGTGGTATATCTGGAAGAGATCGGACTTAACAATGAGCTGAAAATTACAGACTCAGCAGAAAGTAGTGCCAATGGCACTTTTAGTCTTTCGGGCTCTATCGGAAAGGAGCAGAAAATGTACCGGATAAAGTTAGGCCCTAAATTTATCTTAGTAATAAACGATCAGCCGGAAGTAAAGCTAAAAGCCGATTGGAAAGATATAGAGAATTACACGGTATCGGGTTCTGCCGGATCGGCAAGTTTAAGAAACCTGGTATCTAAGATGTATGCTTACGATAAGACATTTGCAGCACTTCACCTGGCCATTGACAGTATCTCCGCCTCTCCCATAAAGCATGATAGCTTACTCCTTGTGGCTCAAAGTGATTTTGATGGCCGTATGAACGATATGCGGAATTATATGAAGGAGTATGCAGATACTTCCCGATTTCTTCCCGTAGCCGTATTAGCGGCCCTGCGTGTAGAGAATCTATTGAATGATCAGCCGTTTCTGGAAAAATTCATGGTATCTCTGGATAAACGTTTTGGCAACCAGACTTTAGTTACTGATTTCAAAAAACTTGTTAGCAGCTTTGGTGGTACGACAGCAGTTAAGAACAGCAATGTCAAACTAAATAACCCCGCACCGGATTTCAGCATTAAAGATATTAATGGACATACGGTAACACTTAATAAGTATAAAGGTAAGTATCTGCTTATCGATTTTTGGGCCTCCTGGTGTCCTCCATGCAGGGCGGAGAATCCTAATGTAGTGGCTACTTATAATAAGTTTAAAGATAAGAATTTTGATATCTTAGGCATCTCTTTAGATGATGAGAAATCCAAGTGGAGTGATGCCATAAAAGAAGATAAAATTGCTTGGACCCAGACCAGCGAACTAAAAGGCTGGAAATCGTCTATTGTTGATCTATATGGCATAGAATCTATTCCTTCCAATGTCCTGATTGATCCGAACGGAAAAGTAGTAGGTATAAACCTGATGGGTGAAGAGTTGAGCAGCAAGCTGGAAGAACTATTAAAATAAGAATCATACTGATAAAAGAAAAGCNNGCTTTTCTTTTATCAGTATGATGGACTTAATAAGCCCATTTAATATAGGTCGCTCCCCAAGTAAAGCCACCACCAAAGGCTGCTAAAATGAGGTTGTCTCCTTTTTTTAATTGATTTTCATATTCCCAAAGACATAGAGGTAAGGTACCATTAGTCGTATTCCCAAACTTCGTGATGTTCAGCATCACGCGCTCTTCCGGAACATTCATTCTATTGGCCGTAGCGTCAATAATACGCTTATTGGCCTGGTGTGGTACCAGCCAGGCAACATCTTCGCCTGAAAGCTGATTGCGCTCCATAATCTGGGCGGCAACATCTGCCATATTGGTTACGGCAAACTTAAATACCGTTTGTCCTTCCTGATATACGAAATGTTCTTTATTGGCTACTGTTTCCATCGTAGCGGGCCTTCTGGAACCACCTGCTTTCTGATGCAGATGTACCCATCCGTTTCCGTCGCTTTTGAGGATAGAGTCAATGATGCCGGTTCCGGTATCATCAGCTTCCAGCAAAACAGCACCGGCGCCGTCGCCGAAGATGATGCAGGTTGCACGATCTTCATAGTTCATGATAGAACTCATTTTATCGCCACCTACAACAATTACTTTTTTACATCTGCCATTTTCGATGAATTGTGCACCGGTATTTAAGGCATACATAAATCCGCTACAAGCCGCATTTACATCAAATCCGAAAGCATTTACCAGGCCCGATTTGGCTGCAATAAGATTGGCTGTGGCCGGAAATTGCATGTCCGGTGTGGTTGTTGCACAAATGAGGAGGTCTATCTCCGCCGGATCCAGGTTTTTCTTTTCTAAAATCTGTTGTACTGCTTTAATCCCCATTTCAGAGGTACCCATGTCAGCACCTTTCAGAATTCTCCTTTCCAGGATGCCGGTGCGTGTACGTATCCATTCGTCGGTAGTATCTATCATGGTTTCCAATTCTTTATTGGTCAACACATACTCCGGTACGTAGCCACCTACTGCAGTAATAGCAGCGTGTATTTTACTCATTTAAATATGATTATAATAGCGAAAAAAATAATTTTATTACATCGTCATACCGCCACAAACATTTACCGTCTGTCCGTTTACATAACCACCAAGATCAGAAGCCAAAAATAAAGCTACGTTTGCAACCTCTTCCGGTTTGGCAAAACGGCCTAAAGGTATTTTCATCAGCCATTTGTCGGCCCCTTCTCCACCTTCTTTTAAATAGTGCGTCATGTCTGTTTCTACAAAACCCGGGGCAATCGCGTTACAGCGAATATTTCTGCTGCCCATTTCTGCTGCAATTGATTTCGTAAAGCCTATAATGCCTGCCTTTGAAGCGGCATAAGCACTTTGTCCGCCATTACCCTGTACGCCAACCACAGAACTCATATTGATAATGCTTCCTGCACGGGCTTTCATCATCGGGCGGATGACTTGTTTCGTTAGATTAAATACTGATTTTAAGTTGGCTTGCATCACCTCATCCCACTGGTCTTCCGTAACCCTAAGCAAAAGATTGTCGCGGGAGATACCGGCATTATTCACACAGATATCAATTTTGCCAAAATCGGCTACTACATCACTGACTAATTTTTCTGCTTCTGCAAAATTAGCCGCATCACTCTTATATGATTTAACGTTTACCCCCATTGCAGCTACTTTAGCCTCAATAGATTTCGCTCTTTCTTCAGAAGACAAATAGGTAAAAGCAATATTCGCACCCTGTTCTGCAAATTTTAAAACAATAGATTCACCGATTCCTCTGCTTCCCCCGGTGATTAACGCTGTTTTTCCTTCTAATAATTTCATTAGCGGTTTTTTTGTAGAAATGTATATTTTATTGTGTTTCGTAATAGCTTTATGAGAAAGCGAACGCTAAGGTACGTCATATTCCTATTATTCAAATAAAAATGAATAAAATTATGGCTTAAAGAGCAGGCTGGAATCAGGATTAAAATTATGCGTAAATTGTAAAAAGAACGGGCTTTTAAGTATCAGAATCCCAAAGTGAAAAATATATCAATTATCTCTATAGAAACCATGGGTTTTTTTATGAAATAGTTTTGGTTTTAGGAAAAGATTTTAAGTAAATTTGTTTTAATCTTAAACGATACGATATGTTTGACGACGAATGGAACGAAGACGACGATTTTGCCAGCAGTATAGAAGAGCTCTTAAAGGAATACGAATCTATAAAAAAAGGCGAGGCCGTGAGGTTTTGGAATGAACAGGAGTTTGAGTTGGTTATAGACTATTTCTATCAAAATAATCAGGAAGCTGAAGCATTAATTGCTTGTGAAATAGCCTTGGTGCACCACCCTTTTTCTTCCGAATTTTATATATTAAAGGCAGAACTTTTATTTCAATCCCAAAAATACCGCCAGGCGATCAGCGTACTGGATGAATTAGATACTAAAGAACAATTGATTATAGAAGCCATCATCCTGCGCTCCGACATATTAGTGGCGCAATTGAAGTATGATCAGGCCGCGATGTATCTGGAGCAAATGGCCCAGCAGTTTACCGGTAAAGATCGTATTGAGATCATGCTGGAACTGGCAGAGGTATATGATGAATGTGAGCAACTGGATGCCGTATTTGATATTTTAAAAGCTATTTTAGAAATGGATCCTTCTAATGAGGAGGCCTTACATAAAATATGCTATTGGGCAGACTTTGCCGAAAAGCAGGAAGAAAGCATTGTCCTGCATCAGAAACTGATCGACCAGTCGCCCTATAATGCACTTGCATGGTTCAACCTGGGCTCGGCCTATCAGGGGCTTAAGCTTTATGAAAAGGCTATTGACGCCTATGAATATTGTGTGGCGATTGATGATAAGTTTGAGTTTGCCTATCGCAATATGGCCGATGCCTATATGCGCTTGAAATGGTATGATAAGGCTATTGAATCTTTAGAGAAAAACCTTGAGCTGGGCAAACCGGAAGACGTTATTTTTGAAGCGATAGGACATTGTTTCGAAAAAAAGAAAAACTATCCGCAGGCGCGCCACTATTACCTGGAAGCAACCCGCCTTAACCCAACAGATGACGGCATTTATTTCAAGATAGGGCAAACCTATGCGATGGAGAATGAGTGGGAAAAAGCCTTGAAACAATTTGGGAAAGCCTACGAGCTCAATAAAGAAAATGTAACTTACTGCCTGGCATTGGGCAACTGCCTGCTTGCACTCAACGAAGGTGTAGAGGCCATTGCCTGCTTTTTAACTGCCGTAAAATTAAAAACCAATTTTAAAAAGAGCTGGTTGGCGCTGATCAGATGTTTGTACCTGTTTGGCTTTTATGAAGAGGCACAGGAACAGTTGCTGGAATCGCGCAATTTCTGTGAGCAATCCGCCGATTTTCTGTATTATCACTCCATGATCCTGTTTGCTTTGGGCAAGACCAAAGAAGCGATGATCAAGTTAGAAGACGCTTTGGAAGAAGCGCCGCGCAAACTCAAAATAGTGGAAGAACTGAATGCAGATATCATGCATCGGAAATCCGTAATTGACCTCGTAGCTAAGTATAAAAAATCCGGAAAATAAGTGCATATTGCGATTGTACCCCCCAAAAAGGGGTATTAATCATAATTAACCATTTTTAACCCGGTATAGTTTATAATATTCTATACATTTGTCTTTTCACCATCAATATTGAAACAATATGATAAAAAAGACAATTAAGATAGGTCTTTTATCTATAGGTCTGTGCAGTGCAGTTTTGCCTGCCAGCAGGCTTAATGCTCAGCAAACCCTCAGTGAGCAATTAGGGATAGATGCAAAGGTAAGTACCGGAACACTCCCCAATGGCTTAAAATATTATATACGGCCCAATCAAAAACCCGAAAATAAAGTTGAACTGCGCCTGATCATCAATGCCGGTTCTATTCTGGAAGATGAAGATCAATTAGGTTTAGCCCACTTTACAGAGCATATGTTGTTCAACGGAACCAAACATTTTCCTAAAAATGAATTGGTCAATTATCTTCAGTCCATCGGCGTAGAGTTTGGAGCGGATCTTAATGCCTATACCAGTTTTGATGAAACCGTGTATATGTTGCCCGTACCGACCGATAATCCTAAGAATATAGAAACCGGTTTTCAGATCTTACAAGACTGGGCGCAGGGTGCTTTAATGACGGATAAAGATGTGAATGAAGAACGTAAAGTTGTTTTAGAAGAATCCCGTTTGGGTAAAGGTGCACAAGACAGGATGCAAAAGAAGTTTTTACCAAAACTACTTGGCGACACCAGATATGGTTACCGCTTGCCGATCGGGAAAGATCAGCTGCTGAAAACCTTTAAACCCGATGTCTTAAGACGTTTTTATAAAGAATGGTATCGCCCGAATTTAATGGCTGTGGTCGTGGTTGGAGATATCACCGCTGCGAAAGCAGAAGAGATGGTGGTAAAATATTTTAGTTCCCTTACCAACCCGGCGAGTGGAAAAGAGCGTAAAGTTTTTGAAGCCAATCCTTATAAAAAACAGGAGGCCATGTTCTTGACTGATGCGGAGCAAACCAACACGGTGATGTTCCTGAACTTCTCTCCCCGCAAAACAGAAGCCGACAAAACGGTTGCAGAATACAGAAATACCTTGACAGAACAATTGGCTTTTGCTGCTTTAAACCAGCGCTACCAGGATCTGTCTTCTTCCGCAACGCCACCCTTTATTTTTGCACAGGCCGATAATTCAAGTTATATCAGAGGATACCAGTCACTTGGTACCGCATTAATGCCCAGTACCGATTTGACTACAGCCATTAATGCAGCGATTGGTGAACTGCTGAGCGTACAGGAGTATGGATTTACAGAAGCGGAATTGGAAGTGGTGAAGAAAGCCTTATTAAGCACAGTAGAGAAATCCTATAACGAACGCAATACGACTAATTCCAGTGCCTTCTTAGAAGAATACCAAAGAAATTTCTTGGAAAATGAGGCGATTCCGGGTGTAGAAAAAGAATTTGATTTATACAAAGCCTTGTTACCGGGTATTAAAGCAGAAGAAGTAACCGAAGCCTTCAAGAAATTATTTACCAAAGAAGATCGCCAGAAATTCTTTGCGGCAGTGATGAGCCCTCAGACCAAAGATGCTAAAGTCAATACTGATGCAAGCCTTTTGGCGGCCATCAATACCGCTTTCAAGCAAAAAGTGACTCAGAAAAAAGAAGAAATCGTTTCAGATCAGTTACTGGATCAAATGCCGGAGATGGGCACCATCACCAATACCGTAAAAGATGAGCAATTAAATACGGTTACGTACACCTTAAGTAATGGTGTATTGGTTACCGTAAAGAATACTGATTTTAAAAGTGATGAAGTCCTGCTTAAAGGGGTGAAAAAAGGGGGAACGGGTAATTATGGTGCTGCCGATAAACTCACCGTTTCTTTAATGCCTCAGCTCGTGGAGACAATGGGTTATGGTAAATATACCCCAACCGCATTAAGCAAAGCACTGGCAGGTAAAAACGTAGAAGCAGCGCCCGAAATGGGAGAAGTGTCTAATGGAATATCCGGTAAATCAGATGCAAAGCATGTGGAAACATTATTGCAACTGGTTCATTTGGAATTGACCCAACCGAGAGTAGATGCAGAACTCTTAAAGGCATTTGTCGGTAAAATGAATATGCAGCTAAAGTTCGTTAAATCAAATCCTCAGATGTCTTTTGTAGATACTCTATTAAAAGTAGTCTATAACAACAATCCTTTGAGCCCCGTTGCCTTCCCTTCGGAAGCCCAGCTCAATGCCCTGGATGCACAGCATATCGGAGATATCTATAAAAAAGAATTTTCCGCAGCAAATGGTTATCATTTCTTTATTGTAGGCAATGTAGATCCGGAGCAATTGAAACCCCTGTTAGCGCGCTATCTGGGTTCTATCAAAACAGGCAGCGGAGCGCCTTCCTTTAAAGACAATGGCTTAAGAATGAAAGCCGGAAACAATAAATTTGTTTATGAAAAAGGAAAAGATGCGAAGAGCATGATCTTCGCCCAGTATTTTGGAGAAATGCCTTTCTCTGAAGATATGGCTTTAAAAGCGACGCTAATCGGTGATATATTGACCATCAGAGTGATTGAAAAATTAAGAGAAGAAATGGGTTCTATATATTCCGGAGGCTTTTCTGGTACTTTTAGCAGAGATCCTTATCCAAACTATGTATTGGGTACACAATTGCCTACGGGTCCGGAAAACGTCGATGCTATTCTGAAAGCAACAGATGTAGAGATTGCGAAATTGAAAAAAGATGGCCCAGAGCAAAAAGACCTGGATAAAGTTAAAATTGCCATTGTGGAGAAAAGAAAGGAAAATTTGAAAACCAATATGTACTGGTTGAACAAACTGGAGCAATTGAAATTTGAAGAATACAGCAAAGACCGATTCCTTACTTTTGATAAAGCACTTGAAGGCATCAATGTGAAGGATATCAAAGAAGCGGCCAACAAGTTTTTCGATGGTAAGAACAGCTTTATCGGCATTATGAATCCAGAAAAGAAGAAATAATAACCTATGTATTAGCATAAAAGACTCGACCGCAGTTATCAACTGCGGTCGCGTCTTTTATATATTGTTTGCAAAAAACTTATTCGTTCTCGGCAATAACTTCTTTTACTTCAGGAATCATACGTTTCATCATGCCTTCAATACCAGATTTAAGCGTGATCATAGAAGAGGGACAACCGGAACAGCTTCCTTGTAAAGCCAATTTCACGATACCATCATCATAACCAATAAAACTGATGGCGCCGCCATCCATTTCTACTGCTGGTTTTACGTAGTTTTCCAACATCTCTTTAATGCGTTTTACCACATCGGTATCATCACCGTTCACCACATTGCTGTCGTGCTCCTTTTTGGGAACCAGGTCTTCCAGAATAATGTCTTTGCCTTCTTCCAGGTATGTTTTCAAAAACTGGCGAATTGTAGGGATTACTTCCGTCCATTCCGTTTCTGCTGTTTTCGTAAGGGTAACGAAGTTGCTGGCAATAAATACACCCTTCACAAAAGGGAAGGTAAATAGTTCCTGTGCTAAAGGCGATGGATGTGCCTCTTTCTCTTCTGGAAAATCGATACTACGACCGGGATACAACAATTTGTTGGCAACAAATTTCATGGTTTCCGGATTCGGAGTCATCTCTGTATAAATACTTACAATGGTATTACCGGCTGCGTTTAACATAATCGTTTATTATTTGTGGTGGGACAAAAGTACAAAAAAATAAAAATGCTGCGGCTACAATAATATCAATAGGAGTAAAGGTAAAATTGATAATAACCCCAATGGCATATTTAGACGGCTGCAGATGGAAATAATACTTCCAGTTTTTGTCGCCGGAATGCAAAGATTTGCTTTACTTTCTGATGCACAAACCATTTTCCGGCGAGCCATCCCAAAACAGATTTACCAATATCATAATGGAGGATATCGGTCATTAACACACCGCCGTCCTGTGCTTCAAAGTGATGTTCATGATGCCACAGCTTATAGGGACCCTTGCGTTGCTCGTCAATAAAAAACACCTCCTCCTTTACCTGAGTAATTTCGGTGCGCCATTTCAGCGGTATATTGAGGAATGGCCGGATCACATAAAAGATCATTAATCCCGGAAACATCTTTTCCGGCACCTCAGAAACGATTTCAAAAACCATATCTGCCGGAGTAATCTCATTAAGATTGGCAGGGGTTGCAAAGAACTGCCATGCCTGGTTTACAGATAAGGGCAGCCATTGTTTTTGCACGAGCGTGTGTACCATATTGACTTGGTTGAATATGAATATTGCTAAAGCTTATTGATATTGGTTCAGGAATCTTGAGGGTTGTTGTATAAGTCACTCATTTTTTGAATCCGCTTTTTAATGCGGTTTTTTAAGATTCGGGGAGATAATACTTGTATACATTCCCCAAAGCCTAAAATTTCCCGCTCCAGCTCAAAGTTATGAATCACCTCGATACTAAACGTAGTACCTCCTGCCGTTTCGCTGAGGATTTGCTGGCTGGTATGTAAGGGTTTTGTTTTGATATAGGGTGCATTTTGTGCATCGATCTTCAGCACGACCTTAAGAGCCTTATCTTTTTCATTTTTGGTGACGCCTAAAAGATCGGAATAATAAGCGTCAAAATCTTTGATTGCGGTCGCCTGGAAACGCTGTTGCGGAAGCGCAGTAACCGATAGCATCCGGTCCAAAGCTAGGGTGAGCAAGCTTTCTGCTTTTTGCTGCTTACAGATCAGGAACCAGCGATTGCGGTACTCTTTCAGCAAATAAGGATAATATATTTGCTGTTGCGACTGTCTGGCTTTAAAAGAGCGGTATTCGATCAGGAGCGGTGTTTCATTCAATATGGCCTGGTGCAAAGGCATAATATATTCAAGACCCTTTAAAAGCTGGTTGCCCTCCAGCTGGATCTTGTTCTGTTTAGAAGGCGAGGCCTTATATAGGTTGTTCTCCAGACGGGCGATCATATCGCTCATCTCATCAAAATAGGAAAATCCGTTAAACTGCTTCAGTACCCCCACCACTTCTTTGAGTTTGGCTACATCAGCATCGTTAATAGGCGCATTGGTAATGCTATAACTTTTGTCTTCATAAACGTAAAACTTCTTATCCACCACAGTAATCGGAGCGTTATAGCCCAATCGGTCACTGCGCATGACCTGTATGTCGGCCTGTATCGTCCGGCGGCTTACCCCGGTCGAGATGCCCTCCTTATCATACAATACTTCGCCTACTTTTTCGATAAGATCTTCCAGGGTCCATTTTCGAAACCGGTTACGCAGGCAATCGTCAATCGTTTTATATCGGATCAGCGCCAGTTTATTTACCGCCATTTATTCTTTTTTATCTGTCAAATATAAGTAATTCCTTTTTTGCTGCGCAATAGAGCTGCGCATTTGTATAGGGTCTTTGGGGGACAAAATATTTATAGTCTTTACAGGATGATGTTTACATGATTTTTAAATAATAAAATAAACTGCGCAAAATGGCTGCGTAGTACCAAAGCCATCTTTGCATTGTAAATAACAAGAAACAAACAAAGCGGATCACTCCCCTAAATAATACATCATGAAATTCAACTTTCTTATAAAACGAACAAACGGGCAAACAACCAATTTTGAAAATGCACCTGCTTATATAATGTCGCCGGAACAGGAGTTGTATGCCGCAGTCGTAACGGCTGGTTTAAATGATACCTTTTATGAAAATGCAGATCATCGCCTGGAGCGGATCATCAGTCTGATGCAAAAATGCAGCGCGGAATTTGTGGCCAAACTGGCTATCTATACTCGTCGGGAAATGTATCTGCGTTCCGTCCCTTTGGTTTTGGTTACAGAGCTGGCTAAAATGAACAATGGGAATGATTTGGTGCGTAAAGCCGTGAATGGCGTGGTGCAACGCGCCGATGAGATTACGGAATTGCTGGCTTATTACCAGATCGCTAATAAGCGATCCGGCACCAAAAAATTGAACAGAATATCCAAGCAGGTACAGAAAGGCCTCGTCCTTGCATTTAATAAATTTGATGAATACCAGTTTGCAAAATACAACAGGGCTGCTGAAATAAAGCTAAAAGATGCCTTATTCCTCGTGCACCCGAAACCCAAAGATGCCGGACAACAAGTAATATTCGATAAGATTGCCGGCGACAACCTGGAAACACCTTATACCTGGGAAGTAGCCCTTTCCACAACAGGGCAGCAGGCTTATCGAAATGAAGCGGAGCGTAAACAAGCCTTTAAGGCCAGATGGGAAGAGTTGATCGATAGTGGAAAGGTGGGTTATATGGCCTTGATGCGGAATCTCCGTAATATACTGGAAGCCGAAGTGTCGGCTCTGCATATTGAAAAAGTATGTGCGCGACTTGCCGATGCAAACGAGGTGGCCCGTTCTAAGCAATTGCCTTTCCGCTTCCTGGCTGCTTACCGTGAGCTTAAAATGGTGAAATCTACTAATACCACTGCATTGATGGATGCGCTGGAAGATGCTGTACTGGAGAGTGCAGCCAATATCAGGGGTTTTGACTGGGATACACAAGTGGTCATTGCCTGCGATGTGTCGGGTTCTATGCAAAAGCCGGTATCACCTAAAAGCAAGGTTCTTTTGTATGACATCGGTTTGATGCTCGGAATGCTCTTGCAATCTCGCTGCAAACACGCGGTAAGTGGTATGTTCGGGGATCGCTGGAAGATCATCAACCTGTCGCGTAAAAGTGTCCTGAGCAATGTAGAGGCATTTTACAGGAGAGAGGGAGAGGTCGGATACGCGACCAATGGGTATCTGGTGCTGGAAGACCTGATCTCCAGGAAAGCAATAGTAGATAAAGTAATGCTCTTTACCGATACACAGATGTGGAACAACAACACCGGAAATAAGCCATTTGCAGATTACTGGCGTCGTTATAAGCTTTTGGCTCCGGATGCAAAGTTGTACCTGTTCGACCTGGCCGGCTATGGCCGGCAGCCGGTTGATCTGGTCGGTAACGATGCCTATCTGATAGCCGGATGGTCAGATAAAGTTTTTGAAGTGCTACAGTCTCTGGAGCAGGGTAGCGCTGCGGTGGAAATGATCAATGCTGTAGCCTTGTAAAGGATAAGACACCTAATATATTATAAGATAAATGTTAGCCGTTTTAGGGTACGTCCGGGTGTCGTAGCTAAGCAATACTTCGTCCAAAATAGAAATGCTTATCGTATTTTACCCTGGTCGTGCGCTAAAACAGCATATTAAAGAAATGATATCAGGATATGGATGAGTGCCGTAGAAAAGGGATACTTCGCATCATTAATGCCCGTGCTGCAGGTTCGAGTCCTGTCCTCGAAAGAGGTAGCTCAAATGGTAGAGCAGGATAAAAGCCTTTTTCGCTGGTTGCCTTATCCATATACTGAAAACAGATATGAGTGCCGTAGGTTTGTGTTACATCGTTCAGGTCGACGGGGTCGTGGGTTCGAATCCCACCGGTTCCGGTACATTGTACCGAGCTGTAGTTCAGTGGTTAGAACACGTACAATACACATACCACTTATTGCCTTGTATTTTTTAACCAAATTCAAAAGTGTCGTAGTACAGCGTTACTTCGTCTCAGATTGGGGAGGAATAGCGTAATCTCAGGATAAGGCTATCCGGTTCGATTCCGGCAAGACAGGCCCCGTTTCGCTGTGCGCTTTTTACCTTTTGATTATTATTAAATATCCAGAAGGCTGGTTGTACAAAACCGGCCTTTTATTTTAAAATTATATAAACATGAAATTAATTGATATCGGAATAAACCTGACCAACAGACAATTCTCCGATGATATAGAAGAAGTAATCGGCTATGCCTTGAAGCAGGAAGTCGATAAAATGATCTTTACCGGAACAAGTGTACACAATAGTAAAGCATCGCTGCTTATCGCAAAAAAATATCCGGGTACGCTTTACGCTACCGCGGGCATACATCCTCATGAAGCGAAAGGCTGGAATGCGGCGGCTACAAAAGCCCTGCAACAGCTGCTCGAACACAAAGAAGTGGTTGCCGTAGGAGAATGCGGCCTTGATTTTGACCGGGATTTCTCCCCGAGAAATATACAGGAACAATGCTTTGCGGCTCAGGTGCAACTGGCCTGCGAAGTACAGAAGCCTCTTTTCCTGCACGAAAGAGCGGCCTTTGGTAAATTCAATGAGGTGATAGCCCCCTACCGTGACCTGTTACCACCGGCGGTAGTGCATTGCTTTACCGGAACCCTCCAGGAGGCCAGGCAATATCTCGACAATGGGTTTTACCTGGGCTTTACCGGTGCGGTAAGTGATACCCGGCGCTTTGCACATTTAGAATCGGTTTTGAAATATGTTCCTTTAGACCGGATGATGATCGAGACCGATGCCCCTTTTATGCTGTCAAAGAATGTACCCTCATCCGAATTATTCCCGGAAAAGCCAAGGAGAAACGAACCGGGATTCCTGAAGTATGTGGTCCGGTCTATTGCTGCACAAAAAGGAATCAGACCGGAGCAGGTGGCGGAGGCAAGCACGCAAAACGCGAAGGCTTTTTTCGGATTTTAAGTTTGAGGTACCGCTCCTGTATAAAATATATTAAATTGCATGTATACTTAACATGAAGAAATATTACTTTTTAGATACCCTTATGCAGCTCCGCAATTCGGAAGAATTGGTCTTGTTCCATAAATCGTTCACCATCGATGCGGAAGAAGCGGCATTGGTAACCGATTTCCTGGAACGCTGCTACGACGAAGAGTGTCTGTCTTATCCCGGACAAGCGCCACCATTTAATGCCGCTGCAGCCTTGTGGGCAGCGCAAACGGTCTATTTTACGGCCCAGCTTTACCTGTTCAGAACAGATACCTTAAAAGACCTTGCCGGGCTTTTCCCCGAGCCAAAGTTTTCTGCAGATGCCGGAGCCATATTGTCGGCAGACCTTTGTCTCCGCTTTTTACCAAAACTCATACAGGAATTACGCTATGCTGATCCGGAAGATCCTTTGTGTGCTTTATTGGCTAGGCGTCTGGTTCCTTTTCATTACAGCGCCATCGGTACAAAAGAGGTCGCCATAGATAGCATTAACTGGGAGCAGGAGCCTACTGATTCCTGTTACCGGTATTTATACCTCAACCGGATCGTCGAACGCAAGGACTTGGAAAGAGCCGCTGTTCCCTATTGGAAACAATCCATAAGCGATCATTTGGGTGCCTATAAGACGACTTTCTGGAAAGCACTTATCTAAAAGAATATTAATTAAATTTTTGAGCACAATTAATTTTATGAATGCGAATATCGAACGCTTAAACCAGGTATTGACCTACGTTAAAAATACATTTATCGGCAAAAACGAGATCATAGATCTTCTGGGAATCAGCCTGATCGCCAGGGAAAATGTATTCTTGTATGGGCCTCCTGGAACCGCAAAAAGTGCCATCGTCAGAATGCTGGCTTCCTGCATAGCAGAGGGAAAGAACTTTGAATATCTACTTACCCGCTTTACCGAACCCAATGAGATCTTCGGACCTTTTGATATCCGGAAGCTTAAAGAGGGTGAGTTGAAAACCAATACCGAAGGGATGATGCCCGAAGCCTCAATGGTGTTTCTCGATGAGATTTTTAATGCAAATTCCGCCATCCTGAACAGTCTCTTAATGGCGCTGAATGAAAAGATATTCCGGAGAGGAAAAGAAACGAAAAACCTGCCGGCATTAATGTTCGTTGGTGCCAGTAATGTGCTGCCGGAAGAAGAAGCGCTCAACGCTTTATTCGATCGTTTTCTGGTGAGGGTCAACTGCGACTATGTGGCTCCCGAACTACTGCAACAAGTATTGCTGGCCGGCAGGCAGCTCGAACAAGGGGCGGATCTCTTAAAACCGGAAATTACAGCGGATGTAGTAAAAGAACTGCAGCAACATTGCCGGAGTATTGATCTGCAGCCGGTCTACGAGGTTTATGTGAACACCATATTCAGCTTACGTAATGCGGGGATTAGTATTTCAGATCGCAGGGCAGTAAAAATGCAGCACCTGATCGCCGCCAGTGCTTTGATGTGTGATAGGAGCGCAGCGGTCTTGTCGGATCTCTGGGTACTTAAGCATATCTGGGACACGGAAGAGCAGATCGAGATTTTGGAAGGGATTATCAACGGGATCATCGACAAAGATGATGATCCTAAAGCGCATCCACAGGCGAGGTTCAACAAAGTACCCGATCCGGAAGAGATCATGAAAGATGTACAGTTGCTACAGGCGGAATGGGAAACAGGCGAGCTGAAATTTGAAAAACAGAACATCATAAAGGATAAGCTGCGCTATTTACAGACCCGGGCAGACTGGATAAAAAGTGCGGAGCAGAAACAGTTTATACAAACCGAAATTGAAGCTTTATGGCAGAAAATGCTACAGACCATTTAACGGCATATTATGCACAGATACCGGTAGCACACAAGGAGGGCCTGGGATCAATAAGACATTGGCAGCAGTTGCGGGTGGCGCAGGAAGGCGACCTGCTTTGGATCAAAGGATTTACAAAAGAGCAGATACAGTCGAAAGAGTTTAAGTGGATTCCTTTTCTGCAGGCTTATGAATGCAGGGCCAATCTATTATTCCGTATAGGCCACCTTGTTCCCGAACGGAGGCTACCGGCATCCCTGCTCTGGAATCCGGTAGAACGATTGCTGAATGTTACATTCAACAATTGGAACCATAATTACTTTGGTATCGGAGAGCAGGTTCCGGTATCGATCATTCCATCAGAAAAAGAAACAGATGCCTTTGCACTACTGTGCAACACCGTGGTGGCCGCTCCTTATATTTTCGAATCATTAAAGGTTCGTTTAGATAGGATCCAATGGCTTATGCTGGAAGAGCGGGCATTGTTTCTGGGAACCCCGGTTTTAAGCATACCCGGCGATACGTTTTGGAAACAAGGCAGGCATCTGATTCCTACAGGGTATGATTTTGTTTATGGCATACTACAGGAGATCATTGCAAAAAAAATAGATGCACCGGGCGAAAACTGGATATTATGGCATACCGACAGTACCTATACCTTAATACCCCAATCATCGGTAAAACCTTTAAGCATCAGTTCTTTCAGATTAAGTACAATATAAAACAATGAATGCAACAGATTACTTCCAGTCTTATGAAAAGTACTTCTGGGAATGGGAAGACGATATGGGTGTGGAGACGGGAGAACCCTATCAGCATCTTATATCCATCCCTAATGTAAGTGTAATCGCTTACCGGGATTATGCCCTGGAATTATTACAGCAAATAGCGATTGACGGCATCCCCTTGTTTGGGGCTTACGTGCTGGTTTTGTATGCCAGTAGTAAAAATGCAAGCTCCGGTTTTGACGGGGTATCCTATTACTTAAGAAATAACAACCAATACGCTTATAATGTAGCAGAGGCCGTTGACTTCCTGGAGAAAGTAGATCGGATCGATGATAAATACAAGAAAGGGAAGAATAAAGGCTTATTGCTACAGACCATCTTTAAAGACTGCCATCATAAGATACCGCAAAAAGAAGCTAAGGACATATTGGATGAAGTAACCAGTGCGGTGCATTTGTTACAGGACTGTGCGGTGAAAGCACCCTTTAATAATGCGATTTTTCAGAAAGAAGTCAGGGTGCTGGAACTACTGAATAAGCGATTCCCGACGGCCCAGGCGATCGAAAAAGCCATGGCCGGCCTGATGGAAGTACCGGGGATCGCAGAGGAAATTGTCGAAGAAACCATTACAGCAGATTCCCGAAAAGATTTTGTACAACAATTAATCGAAGATCCGAAGACCTTTCAGGTGGGCGCTTTGATTAAGCGGATCTGGAGCGGGCTGAAGATACCCATACACCAGCTTTCCCCGGGCGAGCAGCCGATCGGTGGTGTTTCGGATATGACCAATAAAGGTAATTTTGACCAGATGCTTTTGTCGGAGTTTGCATATGATGATGACCTGTTTTTGTCCCGTATTGCGAATAATGAAACGTTATATATCAAACGAGAGATCCCTCCCGAAGAGAATATTTTTGAGCGCATCATCCTTATCGACAGCAGCATTAAGAACTGGGGTACGCCAAAAGTAATGGCAATGGCTACGGCCATTGCCATTACGAACCATCCCAAAGCGAAAATGAGCTGCCATACCGTTATTTTAGGGACTACCGCAAGGGAAGTCGCTTTCGACGAAGTTGTCCAGGTTATCGACGGCCTATCCGTGGTCAGTGGCTTGCTTGATGTGGCCGATACTTTGGATGGCTACATGAAACAACAAGCCTTTCAAAAAAATATAGAAATATTTTTTATTACTTCAGCACAGGCTTTAAAAGCAACGCGTTTACAAAAGATACTTCAGGAGCATTCCGCATCCATTAAGTATGTCATCGCTACAGAACCCGATGGCAGCATGGATTTTTTCCGGCATCAGAAAGGGACGAAAAGGCATATACAGAAAATAGTATTGCCTCTGGAAGAATTATGGGCAGACAAACCCAAAGAAAAAAGTGTACGGAAAAAAGAGCTGGATATGTTTCCTTTGAACTATGATATCCTGTTTCCCGTGCCCAAGAGTATTTTGGCTCGGTTTGTGCTGAAGGATGCATATTATGTGCTCAGCAGTAAAAAGAACTTATACCGCTGCTTGCTTGCAGAACGGAATAAATATAGTGCATACCGCCAGATACTGGCCGGAGGCGATCTGTTGTTCGGGCAGATATCGGTGAAGTCTAATGGTGATTATGCATTGTGTAAAGATGAGGATGGGGTCCTTTTTTTATACTATTTCGACCGGCAATCAAGATTATTGTCCAGTCTGAACTTGCTTACAAAAGCATACAAAAGCCTTACTGTTGCCCTGCAGGATTTCGCTCCTGATCAGCAACTCGTAGCACAGGATGGGGAAGCATATCTTTTTCATTCCTTACCGGAACTGTGCCGTGAAATCACGATAGATGCGGAATCTTTGAGGCTACAGCCGATACCCGAAAAAATGCAATTAGAGATCAGGAAAGGGAAGAATGAGCAGGCCGCTACCCTGAACAGTCTTTCCTTAGAGGGACAGCGGATACTGACCAATCATTTTCTTATAGGTATTAATGATAAGGGACAGTTGATGTTTTCGAATTATGTATTGGGACTATATCACACCTATCTTATGTTGAAGCGCGTCAAAGGGAGTAAGATCCAAATCATGGCGGAGCGGCGGCATAAAGATATATTTACCTTTCCCGATGGCAGTGAGTTGCTGGTCGATACACGGGGCATGCTCACCTTAACCAGTAGCAATACTTCGATCCCGAAGATCTATATCCCTGCAGCGCAGCATATGGCCTTAGGGCTCGTCACCAGTGATGGGGTATTTTCCGGAAATGATTATTTTTTACGAGAGGGACAAATGAATGAACCGGTAAATATGGCAGGATTTTACACACAATACATTCAGGCGTTCATCAATACAATTGTAACACATGGAGTTTAGGATAAGGCCGGTTGCAAGAAACACATTCCCGCCCGGTGCTATACTGATACGCAACAGCAGCCCTGCAGTATGGCTGGAGGAGGCGCAGCAATTATTCCTCGACCTGAGCCGGGTAAAAGCTTATGCCGTACCCGGAGCGCAGGCTAATGTATTGTATGGCTGCATTTTTATTTGTGAGCAGGATGGCCTGCCGGCAAATATGCGCTCAAATCAATCATTGCAAATGGTAGAAGGCCGGTTATTTATACCGGAACACAGCCACTATTATCCCGAAATCCATACCACAGAATGGCATAAATTTTTTCCGGAAAGTTTTTATCTCCTGCATCCGGAAACGGGCCTGGTAAAGCTGGATGAGCCGGTTAACTGGATGGCGCTACTGGATATAAGACCGGAAAAAAAGAAGCGCCTCAAAATTGCAGCCGAAAGTGTGCCCATCCCGGAACAGATACGGTCTTTCAGTGTGTCTCTGGATGATGAAGCCTTGCGTAAAGAACTATTAGCGCCAAAGACGGAGCAGGAGCTATTAGATAACCTTCCTTTCGACCTTAAAAAGCTGATGAATGGCAACCAGAAAGAAATGGAGAAATACCTTCGATACCTGCAAGAGCATCCGGAAAAAGCTATTGCCTTAGGGCTACCATTAGATATGTTGGGAACCTCAAGGAACAGTCAGAGGGGGCAATATACTTTTGCCGGAGCAGGTATGTCTGCTTTTGCCACAAACTTTATGAACCGTATTTTCTCTTTTGGAGGAGCAGACCGGCAGGAAAGAACACCAAGATTTGCCGGAGCGCGAAACAAGTCCTTTGCCCCAATAGTCGCTCTGATAGGAGTACTGTGGCTGTTCTCGTTGGTATTCCGGAACATTAATAAGCCCGATCATGACCTGAGCAGTACTGCATTGAGATCAGGTGCTCAAACGGAAATGGGGCAGGTAATGAGGGATTCGCTGAGACAGATCATAAGGAGCGTAGAAGACAACCGATCCACAGCAAAACAGAATACCGCCGACACACAACAAGACAAGAAAAGATTTGCCGGCGAAGTAGCCGTTGAGGAAAAAACCTTGGCCGCACAGAAATACACATCATCGGAACCGGCGGCATCGCCTCGCTATCGATCCTGGAATCTGCTTAGTGTTATGGGTATGGTCTGCGCACTACTGGGGGGTATTGTCGTATTACGCTTATTGTTTGGACGTGCCGGGGTACCTGGCCATTCCATATGGCATAAAATAGATATGGGAACCCGTTCCGGTCTCCGGAAATTGATGTATGTTCTTGTGCTTTTGACCTTATTGCTTCTTATTTTTTATCCTTTATTGTATCGTTTTGGCTTCGATGGCTTGAGTATTGTTGTTACGGGTGTAGTAGCCCTGATGCTGTACCGCTTGCTGAAGCCTTCAGGAACATTATTAAAATAGCGTGTATGAAACCACAAAGTTTCGAACAGAAATTATTTAATACTGTTGTGCTGCTGTTGCTGCTCAAGGTATTTCTATCTATGTTCACCTCCGGAGGACTGAACGTCCGGAGTTTCTTGATTGCCTTGTTGATACTGGTCTTGATTATAGTGATCATAAGGATCATCATGTCTGGCCGTAATACAAGATCACATTCCTCATCCGGTGGTGGTGCAAATGTTTTATTGAGCAGCAATATGTTTAACCGTATACAACAGGAATATGAAACCCTTGCTGCAAACTACCTCAAACAGGGCGCGTACCGGAAAGCGGCCGATATTTACCTGAGGCTGCTGAAAAATCCACATATGGGGGCACAGACGCTGGAGCAGGGAAAGCTATATAATGAAGCGGCGATCATTTACCTTGATAAGCTGCAAAACAAAAATAAAGCGGCCGAATGCTATGAGCTGGGTAGGGATTATACCAGGGCAATACCCTTATTTAAAGAACTGGATAATAAGGAAAAAGTGGGCGACCTGTATAACCTTTTGGCGGATAGAGAACAGGCAAACCATTATTACCAACTGGTTACTGACGATTATATCGAAAAGGGACAATATATAAAAGCCTCACTGATGTATAAACAGAAAATGGGTCTGCCCGGTAAAGCAAAAGACCTGCTATGGAAGGGTTGGGAAACGCGCAAAGACGCCTTCAATTGCCTGAATAATTACCTCACTTACCTGGATCATGATCATGAGGTTATGGATACCCTGGAAAGGGTAGCAGCGACATCAGACATGACGCAAAAAGAAATACTGCTGCAAGTATTGAAGTATGAATACAATAAGTATAGCAGCCTGGAAGTGCCTATACGCGATATGGCTTATACACTTATTGCAGAAAGGTTGCCCTCAAATCCCCGCATTGCAGAGCAGCTTAAAGATTTTGTGCCGGGCGATAAAGTACTGAGCAATGATATTTCCCGGTACCTGAACAAGGGCAATAAAGCTATCGGATTTTAATCATCAGATGGACTAGAAAGGCTCGATAGAAAACTATTTTGGCCGGTGCAACTCTTCTGTACAAAAGGGCTACACCGGTTTTAGTTTTTCTCATATGTCGTCTTCAGCAGACCATAAATCACTGAGTTTTCCATGACGCCATCTTTACAATAATGATCAATCATCTCTCCCTCCCGACTGAAATTAAATTTTTCAACAAGTTTTAGAGAAGCCATATTATTTGGTTCGATCATAGCTTCTATTCTGTTTAGCTTCATTTCATTAAACCCATAGCTAATGATGGCGGGTAGTGCTTCACTCATGATCCCCTTACCTTTGTTTTCATCATTGTATAGTATATAAAAGATTTCTGCACGGGCATGATCCAGATACCAGGTGTGGAACCCCGACATGCCGATATGCCTTCCTTCTTTGTCTAAAACCTGGATAAAGAGAAAACTCTTATTAAAGGTGATATAACCCCTTACATACTTTGCTTTTTCTTTTTGCAGTGCTTCTTCCGAATCTAATCCCAGCAACTCAATGATCTCAGGGTCGCTTAGGCATTCGAAGATATATTTGTATTCGGCTTCTCCCAATAGGCGTAGCCGGAGAAGGTCTGTTTCGATGATCTTGAAATCCATAAAGTACTTGTTCACAATGCTGCAAACTAAATCGTTTTTCGAAGTATTTTAAATTTTTTTTCTACTGCGTAGAACTGTTGAATAATAATGTGTAGATATTTGCATTGTACAATAACGAGATACTCCAGCTCAAGGTCGAAGCTGTTGAAAAGTGATATTTAACCACGCGATTTTCGGATATTTCCCTTAGACCTGTGCATCATTCCTTATATTGAACAGGCTTAATACGATAAACAATATAATAGAAATGGCGGNNCCGCCATTTCTATTATATTGTTGCAAGCTCGTAATTTGATTTTCAGAAATACATCAATTCCGAAATGATTACCGTTGTACTGTTTGTTTACTATTTTGTCACAGCCAATCGCTTGCTCTGTACCATTTTCCCATTAACCTGTAAAGTATAGATATACAGTCCGGCGGGTAAACCGTCCAGGTCTATGCGCAGATTATGGTTACCTGCTTCCTTAAGCGTATAGGTCCTGACAAGCTTGCCCATCATATCATGTACCAGCAGCAGGGCATGCGCAGCATCTTCCTGGGATAACACCACTTTTACAGTCGTATATCTTTCTGCCGGATTGGGCACGGCATCTGACAGTTTACTTTGAGTAGCTACCTTTGTTCCATAGATGCCCCCGGACAATTCAGATGGCATTTGTTCCTGGTAATGATGCCAAGGCTCATTGTAACCGAAATCCAGCAGGCTCTTAGCTCGGTCACTGATATCAAGCGTGCCGGCTGCAATCTCCCGCACCATGCTCAGCTCTTCTTCTGTGAGCATTTTTATACTGCGGTTTTCCTCTTTTAACGTTCTCAACAAACTATAATAATCATGGTAAGCGGTTATCTCTTCATCAGGTAATCTCAGGTTAGCCAGCAGCTTATCAAAAGCACTGTAATTTTCCTGTTCCAGGTAAAGCGGCAAGAGCAGTTTTTTGGCTTCGATATGGTCCACCGCTTCCAGGAAGGCTACCATCTCCTCAATACTTCCCGTTTCATTATAGTGATTGATTATGCCGGCAAATTCAGCGGCCATCTGTGTTTGCATAGGACCTGGTCCGATCTCCATAATCCATGTATGAAAGGCCTCGTCCAAAATGCGGTCTATATTAGATTCAACATTACCCGGAAGATTGCACATCGAATTAGGATCAATGGGATCTACTCCGAGGCAGCCCGTACGAGTAAATGTACCACTGACATACACAGGCGTCTGGGCTGGAGAAGCCCAATAATAATAGGTCCAGGGATTAGCTGTATAAGATGCAATATGCTTGACTACCGGGCCACTAAATCCATTACCGGCACGATATTGTGTACTTCCACAGCCATTACCCTGATTTTTCAGTGCACCCCAGGTTGATTGAGGGTTGATTAAAAAGTTATAATCTCCTCCGACAAAACGGTTGCAGAGCAGGTCCAGCGCCTGGTTATCCTGCTGGGTAGTGATCCCCAGCCTTGCATTATTGATCACATTATCGATTACCCTGCCCCCCGTATTATTCGTATGGTTAATGGTAATCCCCCGCATATTAGGATTGTTACCGGAGTTCAATATCGTATTGCGGGTAAGCGTGAGCCCACCGGTACGATCTGCATAGATCGCCTGACCTTCGTGTAAATAAGTCTGCATACCGCTGGTATAAACATAGTTGAGCAAGTTGTCAAAAGTATTGCCCTGGGCATAAGAGAAGTTATCGGCAAATATGATCCCGCTAGCCACACTATCAAACGTACAGTTCATGATCTTCACATTGCGTAAGGGGGAATTACTGTAGGTGTTGATATTGATGGCTTCTTTGTATCCTTTAAAACTGCAATTCTGAATACGGAATCCTGCATCAACAGAATAGATGGCCCGGTTACGCTGAGAAATGTCGAAATAAGGAGTTGTCATGGGAATCTTATTCTGGAAAGTACACTTAGTGATCAGTACACCGCGTTCATTATAGGATGATACCATAGGGAAATTATCCCTGTTGATATTGGTGGGCGCCTGCGGGTTCTCGGTCAGGAATTGTACGTTGGATAAAGTACAGGAAGAGCCCCGCGGGAAGGAAGGATAGTCATTTAACTCTATTGCCCTGCTGCAATCTCTAAAAATACTATTGTTTACATTGATGATACCGCCACCCTGTAGCATATCATCCGTAAAATCCTGTACGGCGTCGTAGGCATTCTCTATAGTCGCATTGTTTTTCATTTCGAAACTACCCTGGTTTGCAGGATAAGGAGGTGCAGACTTATCTCCATAAAGCTGTATGCCATGCCAGCCGGTTTTTGCATGGTAGGAAGTGATCGTACCGCCGTCCAGCACCAGTTTGGCACCTTTCTCCACGGTAATGCGACCGTCAGGAGGCATCTGTACCTCACAGGTAATGGTCAGCGTTTTCCCTGCTTTTACAATAATATCTTGGTACATTCTGATACCGAAATCCCAGACCTGGTCGGAAGAGACCTGCCAAGGAGTGGCATTATGCGCTTGTGTCGGATAAATATACCGGGACATAGAACCCAGATAGGCCGAACGATGCATCCTACCTAACTGCATGGGCGAAAGATAACGGTTGCCTCTTCCCATAAAATTATCCGAACAGCTGTTCGCGTTAATAGGCGCCAGGTCCGTAGTGGGATCGCAAGCCCATGGTGAGTTAATAACACAAAGCCCGGAAGGGAAAATATCGCTTAGCCAATCACTTGAACCGGTTCCTACCCTTTCGCATTCTGACTGACCTGCATTGTAGTCGTACAAATGCCATAATCCAAACATATGGCCCAGTTCATGAATAAAGGTAGCGTAGGCCCCCCAGGAATTTATTTTAGGGCCAGACAGGGCTATATAACCGACACCTGCCTGAAAAGCGTCAGAAAGTCCAAAATTATTACCTCCGGAGGTCCATCCGTTAATACCACTAGTAGCGGCAGTGCCATTAAGTTCGTGCTCTATTAACAGCACATTTAAAATGGAATCATTTTTTTGCGTGCCGTAATTAGTACTAAGGAACGTATGATAATCCTGGCCGTCATAGGTGACAAAGTCAATGCCCACTAACTTGACCCTGAACTTTGAATCGGCTATATGGCAATTTGTGCAGGTGCTGGGATTGGGCTTGGTAGGAGCCAGGATATTACCCAATCCACCATAAGGTGATGGTATCCATGCCGGATTCACCCAGTCCTGAAGAAGTGCATTAATTTCAGCAATATCGGTAGGGTTATTCGCATATTGCGGAGTAGAGAGCAATGTATTCTGAACGACTACAGCCCGCACCCTTATTTCCTTGGGAGTCGTAGGCTGGATATTCTGCCCCGGGAACGGACGGAAATTTATGTTTTTTGAAAAGTAATTCGTAAAAATCGCGGAGGCTTTGCTACAATTGGCATTTGCACCCTTCTGTAGTGCCGCTCCACCCGAAGGTTGAACAACGCACTGTTGTGCATGTAGGTGAGAAGCCAGGCCGATCAAAAGAAGGGAGAGCATTAATCTTCCCCAGGCAGGTTGCTTCATTAGATAAGATGAAATCATAAAAGATAATTTTAAAAAGAAATAAAAAAAATGAATTCGCAAGAACAGGTACCTGAACCCTTCGTATATGTAAATAGCACGTTTTTGCCTGATCACACAAGTGGTATTGAGAAAATGCGTTTTATTAAATAGGAAATGCGTTACCTTATCGATTAACTGCACATAGCTGGGAGATGTTTTGATGGCGACAGGAATAGCAAACCCTTTTTTAGCTATTTTTATTCTTATTAATTTTTTGCTGCAAAAGCAAAAAACGGTATTGAGTAGTTGCACGTTCTTATGCGTAAGTGATACATATCTTTATGAAACTGCACAGCCCGAAAGCAGGCATTCGGCAATAGGTCTAAACTGATTTTCTTTTCTTTATATTGCATACGTATGCGGTATTACCTGTTGCTTTTTTTGTTATATCTGCTCTTGTTTGATGCAAAGCCTGCCTCAGCTATATTGCTGCAGCCTGCACGGCATATAACAATGGCGGATGGCTTACCCAGCAATGTGGTTTACGATATATATGAAGACAGCAAAGGATTTATGTGGTTCTGTACCGACCAGGGTATCAGCCGTTACGATGGCTCGGCTTTTCATAATTACTCCATTAAAGACGGTGTTCCGGACAGGGAGGTCTTCAGGATAAGGGAAGATAACCAGCAGCGCTACTGGCTGGTCTGTTATAACAGGAAAGCCTGCTATCTGAAACACGGAAAAATATATACCAGTGAGAATGATGCGCTTTGCAGGAAAATAGAGGCTGAGGATATTGCTTATGACGAGCTATTTACCGACCGCGATGGCAACGAATGCCTGGTCGGCAAAAAAATCGGGGTGCTCCGTCCGGGGCCGCCTTATCTGAAAATCCTAGATCATGTTACATTACCGGCAGGAAGGTTAAGGCACTTTCGCATAAATGGTGATGACTGTATCATGACCACAAACGGCCTGTATAACATCAATACCAACGCTCTTCAGAAAATGGGTTACGCCGCGGTTTCATTTTATGATGGCCATTCTCTTTTTGTTTCAGCCTTTACAAGTACGGAAAAAGGACAGGAGCTGCATCAATGGCAGTTAAGGGGAGATAGTCTTTATCTGGTAAAAGAAATCAAGGTACCCGGTCGCCTTTATCAGGCAGGTCCTTTGGAAAAGAATGGCATGAAGCTTTGTACCTCTGAGGGTATACTGGCTTATGATAGCCTGTCGAAAAAAATTATACCCGATCCCGGCTTCCCGGCTGGTGTGCCTACGAACAATATGCGGGTGGACAAAAAAGGCAACCAGTGGATAAGTACCTTAAACGACGGGGTATACTTTGTTCCTGTGAATGGCGGCAGAATTATTGATCAACGTTCTGGCCTCCTTAAAAGTAATATACTATCTATCTCACTGAGTAGTGAAGGGGATATTTTAGCAGGTGATGATGACGGACATGTCTATCGTATAAAGAAGAATAATACCATACAGATCTATACGTTGACGCCACGGCTACCTGACAACCGTGTCCTGTTTGTGCGTGATAATGGTCAGGGATTACTGATTGTGGGAAGCGATGCGGGATTATTTACTATTGAGGGTGAGCATGTATCTGCTATCCGGGTATCGATTTCGATGAAAGCCGGTGTGTTTTCTGAAAACCACTTTTATGCCGGATTCTCTGCGGGCTTCCTGGTTTATAACAGCCATACCCGTAAGGCCGGGTATTATGAAATGGGTCGTATTACAGCGCTGGCATTAGATGGTAAGCACATCTTATGGACCGGCGGTATCGAAGGATTGAACTATTATACGGATGGACAAGCCCAAAAATACAACCTGGACACCCTCTTGGCCAGCTCCCGCATTACCTGCATGGCAACTGCGCCCGGTGGTGGCATCCTTGCAGGCAGCATTACGCAGGGGTTGTTTGTTATAAAAAGTCCGGAGCAGCCACCTCTACACCTTGATAAGCTCAAAGGGCTTTCCGGCAATAGTTGTAAACAGATCTTTGTTTCTGAAAACGGCTGTATCTGGTTGTGTTCAGATGGCGGTATCGACCGCATCATCCAGACCGAAGACGGCGATTTTATGATAAAACCATTTCCGCTCCCTTCGGGCTTAACCGGCAACCAGATCAATGACCTGGCAGAAAGCGACGGTCGCTTGTACCTGGCCACATCCGGAGGTATTCTGGCTTTAAACAGTGAGGGTATGCTGCCTTTCGACCCTCCCCGTTTGTATATAGAGTCCGTAAATGGCAATGCATTCACCGGGCAATCGCTCCGGTTTCGGTATAAGGAACGGAACCTGCAAATTATGTATACGGGCCTGAGCTATACAGGAGGATCCCCAATAGAATATAAATATATACTGGCAGGTAGCCTGGACGATACCTTATACACTAATGAGCAGGCGATTAATTTTTCAGCATTAAGCCCGGGAGATTATAAGCTGTTGCTGTGGTGTCGTAGCCCGGCTAGCGATTGGACAGCCAGCCCGGTTCAACTCTCCTTTACCATTCTGGCGCCGTTCTGGCGCCATCCGGTCTCCATTGCCGTACTGCTACTGCTTGCCGGTGCAGCTGTGATCGCGATATTCCGGTTCAGGATCAATAAAGTGAAAAAGCGCGTGGCGCAGGAAGCCCGTAACCAGCAGCAGCTGGCTGAGCTGGAAATGAATGCCCTACGCGCACAGATCAACCCACATTTCATCTTTAATGCACTTAATGCCATTCAATTCTATTATAGCCAGAATGATGAAATAACGGCAAATCACTACATGTCCTCGTTTGCCCATTTCATAAGGCTTACACTCGCGCACTCGCAAACACATTGGTTGCCCCTAAGTGAAGAGATCGCTATGCTGCGTATTTACCTGGAATTAGAGCAGATCCGCTTCCAGCATTTGTTTACCGTTACTATTAATGTGATGCCCGGTCTTACTGTGGAGCAGGTTGCCATACCTGCTATGCTCATTCAGCCTTATGTGGAGAACGCGATCAACCATGGGCTGCGTTACCTTAAAGAGCGGCAGGGCGAGCTTATTCTTTCTTTCTCCATGAAGCAGGATAATTTGTGCATCATCATAGATGATAATGGTATAGGACGCACACAGGCCTCGACCTATAAGCAGTCGCAGCATGCCTCATTTGGGATGAAGATTACCCACCAGCGTATAGAAGCCATCAACCGCATGTATGGTATTATTGTATTGGTGGATATTATAGATAAACCGGAGACCGGAGATAAGCCAGGAGGCACACAGGTATCCTTACTTATACCCTTAGAATTAATAGATCATGATTCTGACTACACTAATCGTTGACGATGAAAAAGGAAGCAGGCAAACCCTGCGACATTTCCTGGAACGCTACTGTCCGGATGTGCAGGTCGTGGCCGAAGCTGATTCGGTCGATGCCGCAATCCTGGAGATTGAACAGCATAATCCTATGCTGCTGTTCCTGGATATCAATATGCCAAAGGAAAATGGGTTTGCACTATTTCAGAAAATACCGAAACCAGATTTCCAGACTATATTTGTAACGGCATATGACAACTATGCACTTCAGGCCATCAGGCAACATGCGCTCGACTATATCCTGAAACCTTTGAACGTTACGGATCTTAAGGCAGCGGTAGAAAGAGCACAGCAATATTGTAGCCGGCAGCAAATAGCAGATCGTATAGGAGACCTGCTTTCCAACCTGGAGCAACCTCCGGCGGCGAAAATTAAGATAGATCTGCCTACAACCAATGGATTTATCTATGTACCTATTGCCTCGATCATTCGTTGTGAAGGCTCCGACAATTATACCTTTTTCCACTTTATAGATCGAAAGCCGGTAATCGTATGCCGCACGCTCGGTAACTATGAGTTGCTTTTAAAGGATCATGGCTTTATCCGGGTACACCACCAGCACCTGATCAACCAGGATCATCTGCTGGAGTACAGGCAAGGCCGTGGAGGTACGATATTGATGAGCGATCATTCCGAAGTAGCGGTTTCCCAGCGGAAGCGGGAGGAATTCCTTCAGGTTATACGAGGTAAGATATCGCAGAAGTAATTATTGTCCGGGTTCTTGATAGTTTGTTGCGGTATATCGCTAGCAGATGGATACTTGGTGCCTGATCCTGCAGAGTCTTTTCCCTATTCTACAGGCATCAATACTTTGTCATAAACTGCCTTTAATAGCCGTCTGCTTTTTCAGCATCATTACTACACAGCTCTGGCAGATTTGTCATATCTGTATCTATCTGCTTGTACGCTGTTACCTGCATCGACCGGTACATTCTTTTGAATCGTTCCGTAGTTATTTTTATTTTTTTGAAATTTTTTTACACTACGCAGAAGTACTGCGCAGTAGTATGTACATCTTTGCATTATCAATTAATATTCTTATAGTTTAGAGGGAACGATAGTCCATATGAATCGTGGATTCGGATCCAAGCCGGATTATAAGATAAAAACAAATAATGATGAACAGAATCAATGGTAATGACCTGCTGGCATTAGGATATCCCGAAAATGAATTGCTGGGTATCGCTTTAAAGATTAATAAAAAAAGACATGGTTATACGCGAGAAGAAATGCTGGGAATGTATCAAAATGTATTGAAGAATACAGAAGAATATATTGGACATAAGATTTTCGGTGCGCTGGCAGATGCGATTATGAACGGCGTAGGTACACAACCGGAAGAAAATCTGATCCCACTTAAAGAATCAGCCCTGCCTTTTGAAGTATATGGTAAAGAACATATTGAGGACGGTGCTTTTAACCAGATGAATGTTGCGATGAGACTGCCCGTAACCGTTGCCGGTGCGCTGATGCCCGATGCACACCAGGGTTATGGTCTGCCTATAGGCGGAGTGCTGGCTACCCGGAATGCGATTATTCCTTATGGCGTTGGTGTGGATATTGGTTGCCGTATGGCCTTGTCTGTATATGATATACCGGAGCAGTATTATGCTGCGCATCACGATTTGTTGAAAAACATCCTGACGGAAAATTCCCGCTTCGGTGCAGGGCATGGTTTCCAGGGGCAATACCGTGCAGAACACAACGTTCTGGACCATGCTGCGTTTGAAACCAATAGCTTTATCCAGCGCATGAAAGATAAGGCCTGGTCTCAATTAGGATCTTCCGGAGGGGGTAATCACTTCGTAGAATTCGGGATCATCAGCTTCGAACAGGAAGATAAGGTGCTGAATATTCCTAAAGGAAATTACCTGGCCTTGCTGACGCATTCCGGATCCCGTGGATTTGGCGCGACCCTTGCCGGACATTATACACAGCTGGCCAAACAAATTTGTAAACTGCCGCATGAAGCCAAGAACCTAGCCTATCTGGACCTGGATTCTGAAGCCGGGCAGGAATACTGGATTGCAATGAACCTGGCAGGAGATTATGCCTCTGCCTGTCATGAAGTGATCCATAATAAGATCTCAAAAGCACTGGGGGCGCAGGTTTTAGCCAAAGTGGAGAACCACCATAACTTTGCCTGGAAAGAAACCTGGAACGGGGAAGAAGTAATTGTACACCGGAAAGGTGCCACGCCTGCCGGGAAAGACGTGATGGGGATCATTCCGGGATCAATGACCGCACCGGGTTTCCTGGTACGGGGTAAAGGATCGGAAAATGCCATTAATTCGGCTTCACATGGTGCCGGAAGACAAATGAGCCGAACCCAAGCCGTCAAATCCTTGTCCAAAGAAAAGGTAAAAGCGGTTCTAGAACAACATAACATCACACTGATCGGTGCCGGAATTGATGAAGCGCCGATGGCTTATAAAGATATACACCAGGTAATGGCCGCGCAAACCGACCTTGTAGATGTAGTAGCTACTTTTCAACCGAAAATGGTACGGATGGCCGATGATGGTAGCCGGGAAGATTAATAAAAAGCCCCTTTTACATTAAAGGGGCTTTTCTTATGCCTGATTGGCTTCTTTTTCAAAAAGATCTAATAGTTTTTGCAGATCATGTCTCCAGAAAAATTGCTCTTTTGTAATATCCGAACCGGGATCTTTATAGAACAACCGGAATGCAGACATATTACCATTGCCCACTTTTTCTATTTTAAGCACCTGTTTGCCAAAGCCCCTGGCCTTTCTTTTAAAATCCTGTAATTCATCATTTACGGATAAATGCTCCATCTTTTATTTTTATACAATTAAGTTTAACTTGTTCATTACTTCGTCGCCGAATTGTTCCAGCGACGGATCGCGCGCACCCATCAATAATATAACGCAATCATCCGTAAAGTGGCTTTGCATATTATCAATCAACTCATTTCTATCCGCGACAAAATAAGCCTGTACACCGTTGTTCTGTAGATCCTTGATCAAATCATGCGCAGAAATATCTTTTGTAGTCGTACCGCCTGCATAATAGATCTCACTCATCCACATTTCATCCTGTGGACGTAAGGTTCTGGTGATCTCCGCAACAAGCTCTGCGCGAATAAAACGAGTTGGCGCAAAACCATGTGGCTGAAACCAGGCGATCAATTTATCGGCTACCGGTTTGCAGGCTTCAATACTGGCGGCAATCTTAGCCGGGTTATGTGCATAATCATCAATAACCGTAATACCATTAAGCTTGCCCAACAACTGGTGGCGGCGATAAATGCCGGGATAGTTTTGCAGTGCGGCAGCACATTGAGTAAGGGTCACATGCAACAATTTGGCA
This sequence comes from Taibaiella sp. KBW10, assembly GCF_003852495.1. Lineage (GTDB taxonomy): Bacteria > Bacteroidota > Bacteroidia > Chitinophagales > Chitinophagaceae > Edaphocola. Next base: position 328,604 of record NZ_QAJI01000005.1, read on the forward strand.
ACCGCAATACAGGCCAATGCATTTTCCATATTATGCGCGCCAATCGTCGGCAGTTGAAACGGAATGCCGGCTACTTTGAAATAAATATTGAAACCTTCTTGTTTGAAGTCCGTACCGGAAGTTGCTGCCCCTGTACCAAAATCATATGCTGTATCCGTACTATAGGATTTTGCAAGCGCATGCGATTGATTCACGATGAAGTAGTCCTTTGTATGGCTTTTGAAAATAGAGAAGATCTCATGCAATTCGGATAGCTCCTTATGATCCTTATCCACACTTAATAATACGCCAATACTCGGTTTATACTGTACCAAAGAACCATCACTTTCATCCGCTTCAATAATTAGCCAGTCACTTTTGCCCACGTGGCAATTTCCAATCTTACCTTGTTTGATCAGCGATACAATACCGGCGCCTGTAATCAAAGAAGCATCAATGCCACTGTGTGTTAGTAAATGAAATAACATAGCGGCCGTTGTACTCTTGCCACTCGTACCGGCGATCGCAATTGTCTTTTTACTTTCACAAATCTGCGCCAATAATTGCGCACGGGTAATGATGGGTATATGCAAGGATTTGGCACGTGCCACCTCTACATTGGTATCCTCAATAGCCGTGCTCACAACCAGCACTTCATCGGTCTCTTTGATCTGTGCTTTAAGCTGATGATAGCAGGTAATTCCTTCCGCTTCCAATTGCTGCTTGGTATGATTATTTTGTTCTGTATTAAACAGGCGGTCACTACCCGCAACATGCTTTCCGGTACCGCTTAAATATTGTGCAATAGCACTCATGCCCGCTCCGGCTACTCCGGCAAAGAAAAAGTTTTGTTTGTCTAAAATCTGCTCTGTCATGATGTGTGAATGTAATACAAAAGTAAAGGATATCGTATAGATTTACACCGCTGCTTTTGGAATTATAAAGAACCGCATAAATTTTTATATCAGAAGTATATCTTCAATTTGGCATCGGAAAAAATATTTGTGTAACCCTGTAAACACACAATAGCCGTGAAAGAACAATTGTACATATCATTCTTTTTCATTGTAGCCTAACAAAAGCGGTCAATTATTACTGAATCATAATATCCTGGAAAGAGGAGATCCGGTGAAAACCATCCGGCAAAGTTTGTTATGATCATTGTTATCCCTGTCGCTAAAACAAGCGGCAGGGATTTTTTGCCTGCTTTTGCTTAAGTTTGATTTATGGAATTTGGACGTGTGCCTGCACACTTATTAGAAGCTATTGATTTTCGTTTAGCAGAAGAACCCGTTTGGAATCGTAAGGTACTTTGCGGGGCCTCAAATCCAGCGCCTGTTGTATATACCGGATGCCCCAAATGGGGAGCGAAGCACTGGCTGGGGAAGATTTACCCGGAAAAAACTAAAGAAAGAGATTTTCTTTCCAACTACATACAGCATTTTAACAGTATAGAACTCAATGCCACCCACTATAAAGTTTACGACGAACAGACTATTCTAAAATGGACAGCCGCTGCTGTAGGGAAAGACTTCCTGTTTTGCCCGAAGATGTATCAGGACATAACGCATAGAGGTGCTTTAAATGATAAGCAGATGCTTACCACATTATTTCTGAATCCATTAAGGGCGTTTAAAGAACACTTAGGCCCTGTCTTTATCCAATTAAGTGAGCATTTCTCTATACGAAGGAAGCCGGAATTATTAGCTTATCTAGCCACCTTACCCCAAGACATTTCCTTTTTTCTGGAGTTACGGCATCCCGATTGGTTTAGTCATCCACTCGTTTTTGAAGCCTTCCTAAAGCAATTACAGCAAATGAATATAGGGATCGTTATTACCGATACTGCCGGCCGCAGGGATTGTGCCCATATGTACCTAAGCATAGCCAAAGTGTTTATTCGATTTGTGAGTAATAGTTTAGATCCCAGCGACTATACCCGTTTAGATGATTGGGTACAGCGATTGAAATACTGGTTCGATCATGGCCTGGAAACGGCGTTTTTCTTTATACACATGCAGGAAGAAGCAATGTCTCCGGAACTGGCAGCGTACTTTAACCTGCAAATAAAAGAGGTGTTGCACATACCTGTAACAACACCTAAATTTATCGAGAAAAATACTTTATTTGAGGCAATTATATATTAGATGAACCCTCTAAGTAATTGTTTATTTTTATAATATGTGACATATAAGCATTAAATATATCACAAGACCTGTGAATTATTGTCACTTTATCGGTCCGTTACATATAAACGATATGTCATATTTTCACTGGTCTCATTTTTGTTAATGTTTTATTCCACTCCTTATAACAAAAAACTGGGGTGTATTTTAATATGAGCAACTATGACTTAATCAAACAAGCAATTCTGGAGAAGAAGCAGATTATTGCTAGTTACAATGGTTATTACAGAGAAATGTGTCCACATGCCATTGGTACAAAAAAAGGAAGAGAACAAGCTATATTTTACCAGTTCGGTGGTGATTCTAGCTCTGGACCGGTTTCCCCTGGTGATAAGTCAAACTGGAGATGCATCCCAGTTGCAGGACTTGATCAAGTCATGATTAGAGATGGAGAGTGGCATACTGCAGATAACCACTCAACACCGTCAACCTGCATCGACTTTATTGACGTTCAAGTCAAATTTTGAGTTCCAATCTTTTAAGTAATTTAGAACATCTTCATCAGAAAGCGTATCTTTCCATGATGCAACAATGCTTATTATATCTGAATTTGCACCAAGTTTTGAAAGAGCTACTGCAATTTCTTTTATAATGAGCATTTGTTGTTTATTAACTTCATTCTTTTGCATAACATGTGTTTTTGGCAAAATTACCTCAAAGATTAAATGTTTGCAACGCTCTTAATGCTTTCTCTTTAATAAAGTACTCTTATCTTTACAGCCAATTAAATCATTGCATATAAGAAGAACAATATTCTAATATCATATTTGTATCTGGTCATATAGTTGCCGTTCTAAATTACCACAACACGACATTGCACTACATATGATGCTGATACGTCCAGTACGGGCGTAGCTTTGTCTTTTGTGCAGAAGGTTGTGGTAAACCTTGAACGGCGGAAGAATTTCAGTTATCAAACAACCCTATGTGCAAGTTAAAGCGTCTCTCATAAAAGAGGGTTACTCGTTTATTGAGAAAGACGATGAGTTTTATGTATTTGCGAAAGGTCGATACCAATTATCTGTAGGTCTAAAGCAAAATGCTGTAAGTATTTTATCTGTCCAAGAGCCGATTTTGAATCAAAGCAAAGTAACTGATGGACTAAATAAGCTCGGCTTTAAACTAACGAAGACTAGCAATGGAAGTAATCAGATCACACCGGCATCAATGTTCAGATATGAAAAAGCAATGTCTATACCTGCTTTCTAATGGCAGCAATTAATGTAGAAAGGACCGGATTATTTACTGTGAATTATGGAAATTATTCTAAGTAGTTTAAGTGATAGGGCTTACATCATGTAAGCCCTATTAACATGCAATTTCCAATTTAATAAACTCCTTATTAGTAAGATCTTTATTAAGTTAAGGTACAATTAATAAAAAAAGGTACAGAGCAATCTGTACCTTTAATAATTAGATGAAACATTTAGGACGCTTCAAAATAATTGTCTTTTGAATAATTAAGGAATCTATCTATTGATCCATTGTACCTTATAACAAAATCAATCAATTCCTGTTTAGGCTTTCTATACGTGCCATTGATCTTTTTAACCACGGCTCTAATTGTGCCATCTTCCAACTTATGTAACAAACCACTTTCTAAACTTTCATTCAATTTAAAGTTCAAGAGATCTCTTGCAATATAGTTAGATGCAATAAACCAATTATATAACGAGTGATATGCACGGCCACTACAAGCTAACTTTCTCGGTAGCAGAATAATCTTCTTACCGTTAAACATAGGAAGGGAGCATTCTTTAGTCTGCCATTTATTTGTTGATGCATCGAAATACTCTATCTTAAAAGAGTATGTGGAAACAGAGTATTTATCACATACTTGCTTAGTATAATCCGCAAATATGTCTCTACACACATTGGCCAATATATCTGACATAATATCTTGGCCTATGCCTTTTACTAAGAGTAAAACATTATGAGCCTCATTTGTAATAGATATACCCTTTACCGCAAATTTGTTGTTTTGCAATGCGTCGTATATCGTGGCAGCTCTAAAATTAGACACTGCTTTACCCTTATTTGATCCCGAATACCCCAAATGGTATTCGTTTGCTTCATGTAAATGCGATAAGAAATTTAAACCGTTAATTCTATCACCAGTCACTACATAATCTCTGTTTAATTTAGTCAGAAACTGTGTAATTCTATTGTAAACTTCATTAATCAGTTTTACATCTCTATTGTTTGCAATTAAGAAAGGACATATAAATGCTCTTTTATCCTTTAATAGTGGAATGTCAAAGAATTCAATACTATCTGATTGAATCTTGAAATGTTGGGAAAATAAAATATTATTCTTCATACTTCTTATATTTAGAGTACTGCTGTTTATCACTTAAATATTTCGACAGGATAAACGACATTGTCGGGTCTATTATATATCGGTAGTTGCTAATTTCAATTTTCCATAGTAACTTTGTAATATAAAAGATGCAAGGATAGCAGCTAGGGTGACTAACCCGCTGAATTTTAAAGCTCGAACTTAAAAAATTTCTTATCCTTAAACCGATTAATGGGACCAATCATTAATCGGTTTTTTATTGTTGTTCTAAGTCTTCTGACTCCTTTTCTTTTTTAATAATTTCTCGTTTAATAAATTTAATTATCTCATCATTTTCGATCTTAATCTTTATTATATCATATATAATACGTTTTTGCTTATACTCTATACCTAAACTATCAAATAAACCTTTTGTATTGACGTAGAAATAATCACCTGCTTTATAGATTTTGAAAGCAGAACCTGCATCCTCGGTGATTATTACACCATACAAGTTGTCATCGTTCGGATCATCTTCATTTATTGCAAATCTGATAGATTTATTCTCAGTTATATCTAAATATGGCACAGCATCTGTAGAAAAGCCCAATTTTCCTGTTTGATGTATTGTAGCTTTTGCTTTATGGGATATTGTGTCCGCTTCTATGAATTTAAGCTTCATTATTGCAAATTTATGTTTTATTTTACAATCCTTTTTAATTTCTTTTTACTTCCTTTGTTGTATTTATGTACAAATATATGTTAAGTCTATCTGGTTTCCGTTTTTAAAAATCTAAAAATTACTGATTTTCAATTAATTATAAATTGTCATCTAAATTAGATAATCAATTTTTGAATATTACTTTTTTAAGTTACGTATAATGTGGCCAAACTCATATCACGATCCATCTCTATACCATAGACTCCCTTTTATTAATAATGGTTGGTTTATTTTTAAACTTTTCAGTTTCTTTTTTCTCCCTTAGCAAGCGATCTTAAATTCCTCATAATTCCCTTTATTGATTAACTCTTTCAAAGTAAGTCTTCTGTTCACATTCTCGAACGCACTTTTAAACAGTTCTCCCTTTTTAAGATGTCTCCCATTAAATCCGAACTGAAATTCATTAGTGTATCTTTCTAAGTACTTTCTACTCACATTATGAAACGTACCAAATATTGTACGTTTAAATTGCGACCATGCATTCTCTACTCCATTACTAGAATCGCCATCTGTAGCATGACGATGTTGTTTGTGATTTACTGATTTATGATCATACCAATCATCAAGCATTCGATATACTTTATATTCATCTGTTACAATTGTTGATTCAATTTCGACAGTCCTGAATATTAATGGCTTTAAAGTCTTTGCTTTCGTATCGGGCACTACTTTACAAATCAATATTGGGTGCTGAGTGATAACTTTCTCTCTAACCGTTTTATTGGGAATTAATTTATGCGGTCTTTCTATTATGTCATATTCAGCTTGCTGATAAATACCAAATACAGGTGTTTTGTCCTTAAAGCTACGCCCTTGGCTATTAAAAACCTTTTTATTCCAATGACGATTTTTGTTTTTTCCGCCGACGTAGGTTTCGTCACACTGTACAACGGCATTTAATTTGTTCTTGATTGCATTTTCCATAAGCATGTATCTGATTCCATGCAGCATAAACCATGCAGTCGACTGTGTAACCTCAATATCAGATGCTAATTGAACAGAACTAATACTTTTTGTCTTGGTAATTACTGAATAGATAACACAAAACCATGTAGAAAGAGGGATTGGGCTATTTTCAAATATAGTCCCCTTGATTACAGAGAATTGCTTTTTACAATCAGCGCATTTGAAACGCTTGTTTTTGCCGTTCAATGTATAAACCTTTAAGCAATTACAATAGATGCATGTAACATTACCTCCCCAACGTATATCTTTAGGAAACTCTACGCACTTCTCATTATTCGAGAAATACTCGGACACCTGAGTCTAAGTGCTGAATTTCAATATGTTGTTGGGTGTTGCCAATACCTAAAGGTACCCTAAGCAAACTGAACAAACACCCTTAGGGTGAGTGGTTTCTTTGCTTTGTTTTCGGAGTGATGTGCGTTTTCAGACGTCAAATCTTGCAAACATGCCTAGTAGATATTAGTACTTTTGGATGATTTACCTACTTGCTTTTAGGATAGTTAAATCTTTCTAAACATCAACTAAAAATGGCACACCTGCTTAAGATGTGCCATTGATGCGCGTAATTTTAGGTTAAACTACTATATAATTGCCTTATTTTAATACAGCCCAAATTGTTTGGCCAATAGCTGATGCGAGCGCATACGCTTATCATGGTGTGGGGTGCCACATTGAATCATGATCTCTTCTGTTTCGTAAACCTCGGCAATTGCCCGCAGCCATTTTTCCAGTTTGTCCGGTGTGCCGATCAGGTAGCGCGGGGGGAACTTTGGATCTTCTAAAGGCTCTATGGCGGGAACACCTCCCAGAAGCTCAATCGCCCGTTCTTCACTTTCCAACAATTGTGTGGTATCTCCCTGCATCAATCTTTGCATAGACAGGGTAATCGGTGCGGCCATACGTGCAGCCTCCTCTTCAGTCTCGGCACAAAACACCCATAACGATAAAATGAGTTTTGGTTTCAGCACACCGAGGCTTTTTTCTGAGGGTTGAAATTGCTCTTTATAAAGTTGTGTAATCGAATACGATTGTTGCGGATTGATAAAGCCAGCAAATGCATAAGGTAAACCGAGATAGGCTGCAGCTTGGGCACTCCATGCACTGGAACCTAAAAGCCAGAAATCGGGTTGGTATGCCCTGCTAAAGGGTATGGTGCCAAATGGATGATTGGCCTCAAAGTCTCCATGCATCCAGGCCATTAATTCGGATAATTGTGCTTCCGAATCGCTGGTATGTGGCCGTTCATTACGGTTGCGCTGTAAGGCGATATCTACATACAGGCCATTTGTAGCGCGGCCAATGCCCATATCTATTCTTCCGGGAAACATTTCTGCCAATAAGCTGAAATTCTCTGCTACTTTATAGGGGCTGTAATGATTCAGTAATACGGAGCCGGATCCGACTTTTATACGATTGGTTTTTGCGGCTACCATCGGAATCAATACCTCCGGAGCCCTGCCAATAATACCGCCGGATGCGTGATGCTCGGCCAGCCATATTCTTTCAAATCCCCATTCTTCTGCCTTTTGTGCGGTATCAATAGTATTGAGTACAGCCTGATGCCGGTCGCCATTCAAAGGAACGGCCGATAAATCGATTAAGGATAATTTCATTTGTTGCGCTTAATTTACTACAAAAATACTTACTTTTACTTTCCAAAGTATAGTACTTTCCTTTTAGAAAGTGCATTAACATAATTTGATATGCCTAAAATACAGTGTTCGGAATGTGCAGATACCTTACTGCCGGTAAGGGATGCCCTAGACGTAATTAGCGGGAAATGGAAGCTACAGGTGATTATTGCCATTGCCGCCGGCAACCAGCGGTTTACGGAAATAGAAAGAAGCATTCCAGGGATCACCCCAAAGGTGCTGAATAAAGAACTGAAGGATCTGGAACAACACTACCTGATTAAGCGTCAGGTCTTGGACACTTATCCTGTTATGATCTCTTATCAGCTGACCCGTCATGCCAAAACCCTGGATGCCGTCATACACATGTTGAGGGATTGGGGCAAGCAGCATCGTAATCACATTAAAAAACAATATCAACAAACATAATTAAGAGGATCATGACAGATGAACATTTTATGCAGCAGGCTTTAAAAGAGGCGAGAAGGGCGTATGAATTAGGCGAAATCCCCATAGGGGCGGTGGTCGTCTGGAACGACCGGATCATTAGCCGGGGGCATAACCAGACCGAACAACTAAATGATTGCACGGCACATGCGGAAATGATTGCCCTTACTTCAGCATTTAACGAGGTGGGCGCCAAATACCTCACAGATGCTACCATATATGTGACCATAGAACCTTGCTTAATGTGCTGTGGTGCCTTGTACTGGTCTAAAATGGGTCGCGTAGTTTATGGAGGAGGAGATGTAAAGAATGGGTATAAGCAGGTGATTGGCGAAAAGCACGGCTTCCATCCTAAAACGCAGATCAGCTATGGTGTCCTGGCAGATGAGTGTATCAGCCTGATGAAAGATTTTTTTGTTGCTAAACGATAAGCATTCCCCTATTTAAACATAAAGAGATGAACATATTTGCCACTACGGAAAGATTAATATTAAGAACATTGCTGCCAACGGATATTGAGGGGCTTTTTGCTTTGGATAGTGATCCTGAAGTACACCGGTACCTTGGGAATAAACCCACAACCACTAAAGAAGCGGCGGGAGCGGCCATTGAATTTATCCGGAAGCAATATCTGGATAACGGGATTGGTCGCTGGGCGGTGATCGACAAGCATACAAATGACTTTATCGGTTGGGCGGGATTAAAACTGGTGAAAGAAGAAACCAATAAACATATTGATTACTATGATCTTGGCTACCGGCTTCGGAAAGAATATTGGGGCAAGGGAATTGCTACGGAAGCGGCGAAGGCCTGCTTGTCTTATGCTTTTGACACCCTGAATGCAAGGGTTGTGTATGCTATTGCAGATTGTGAAAATACCGGCTCCGATAAGGTATTGAAGAAATCGGGTTTGCGTTTTATCGAAACATTTGACCTGGATGGCACACCACATCACTGGTACCGCATAGGCAAAGATGAATTTATGCAGGGATAAACACTGACGTCGTAAATCAAAGCGGTGCTGACCACATGGTCAGCACCGCTTTGATTATCAGGAATCTCTTTTAAACGGAAGGTTATTGTAAAAGGCAAGCTGCATTTGGTTCGTACCTTTTTGCTCCGTTACCTGACGCATAAAACCGACTTCAAATTTTAGTTCTTTGCTCAGGCAATAGCCGAGCGCTCCGTAAAGCCGGTTGCGGTCGTAAATGCTTTTTTGCCCATTGATAAAAAGTTCATTATAAGCGGAAACGTAGAGTGCTTTTGGTCCCATTGCTTTTTTATTTATCGGAATATTTACCGAAAAGTGGTAACGGAAACGGATCTTAAAATCGTCTTGTAAGAAACGTTCCTCAACACGGTAACGATGCTGCAGGTATACCCTTCCAAACTGTTGCTTTGTGATATATTGCTGAAAAATACGGTGTTCCGAAAAGCTATATTTTTCATCAGAACCTTTTACATAAGGATTGTTATAGATAAAGCCGTAACCCAGTAGGATATTATTATTGTTCGGTGTAAGGTTATAGCCAATCCCGGTCCTGATCAGGAGTTGATCAAGATCTCCGCCCAGATTGAAATTACGGTATTGGATTTCATTATGCCAGTTCCAGTTTTTATTGATTGCCTGGTTACCAAAATAATTATACCAGGCACCTAGTTTACTTTCATTTGCCCATAGGCTAAATCCGGAGAGTATCGTACATAAGATTAGAAGGAGCCGTTTCATGTATGTTTTGTTTTGTTCCGCGCAAAGATAATGGTGTACCCTTGTATGAGTTGTTATAAAAAATAAAATGCCGCCTGTAACGATACAGGCGGCATTTGTCAATATTGAACAAGCATTATCTTAAGAATAACAGCTCTCTGTATTTTGGCATAGGCCACATTTTATCATCTACCAATAATTCCAGTTTATCTACATGGTAGCGTATTTTATCAAAACGCGCTTTGATTTTCGTACAGTAATCAAATGCTTTTTGGTGCATATCATTGAGTTTATTCGCTTTTTTGCGCTCTTCGATCATTGCTTCCACATTATTGTTGATCTCCTGAATGTGTCCGCTAATTACTTTGATCAGGTTTAATTGTGCCGCATAATGCTCTTCTTTTAAACCGAGATCTTTCAAGCCTTTTACGTTTGTGATCAGGCTATTTTGATATTCTACCGCAACCGGTAAAATATGATTGGTCGTTAAGTAACCCAATACACGTGCTTCAATCTGTACACGCTTTACATATTCTTCCAGTACGATTTCATGACGGGCAGCCAACTCTCTTTCGCTGTAGATGCCCATTTCGGTAAACATTTTAATTGTTTCTTGCTTACCCAGGATGTCTAAAGCTTCAGGAGTCGTTTTGAAGTTATTCAAGCCACGTTTTTTGGCTTCATTGGCCCACTCTTCGCTGTAGTTATCTCCTTCAAATAGAATGTTGCCGCTGTCTTTAATGTATTGTCTTAAGATTTGTAAGATTGCAATTTCCTTTTTCTCTCCTTCGGCGATTTTTGCATCTACTTCTTTTTTAAATTCAATCAGGGTTTTGGCCATGATCGTATTCAAAGTACTCATAGACGAAGCACAGTTGGCAGAAGAGCCTACTGCTCTGAATTCAAATTTATTACCGGTAAAGGCAAATGGGCTGGTACGGTTACGATCCGTATTATCCATCAACAATTCCGGAATGTGCTTATGGATATCCAGTTTCAGGATGACTTCATCTTGTTCCGTGAATTTACCCGATACGCGCTCCTTAACTTCATTCAATACCTTCGTCAGGTATTCTCCGATAAATACAGAAATGATTGCCGGTGGTGCTTCATTGGCACCTAAGCGATAATCGTTGCCTTCTGATGCAATCGCTGCGCGTAATAGATCTGCATAGTCGTGTACCGCTTTGATGACATTAACAAAGAAGGTCAGGAATAATAAATTGGTTCTTGGTGTTTTGCCCGGGGCAAGCAGGTTAATACCCGTATCCGTAGCTAAGCTCCAGTTATTATGTTTACCACTACCGTTTACACCGGCAAATGGTTTTTCATGAAATAATACTTTTAACTTATGACGTTTTGCTACACGGTTCATCACATCCATCAATAAAGAGTTATGATCCACTGCGATATTTACTTCTTCAAATATTGGCGCACATTCAAATTGTGCCGGAGCTACCTCATTGTGGCGGGTACGCAAGGGAATGCCTAATTTATAAGACTCCTGTTCGAAATCCTGCATAAAGGCAAATACGCGTTCCGGGATGGCACCAAAATAGTGATCTTCCAATTGTTGTCCTTTTGCCGGAGCATGACCGATCAATGTTCTGCCACATTGTACCAGATCCGGACGGGCGTCTGCTAATGCTTCATCAATTACAAAATACTCTTGTTCCCATCCTAAAGTAGCGGTTACTTTAGATACATTCTTGTCGAAATAATGACATACATCTACTGCTGCCTTGTCTAACACAGCGATAGATTTTAGCAGAGGTGCTTTATAATCTAAAGACTCTCCGCTATAGGCAATAAATATCGTTGGAATACATAAGGTTTTACCTTGTGCGGTTTCCATAATAAAGGGAGGAGAAGCCGGATCCCATGCGGTATAACCACGTGCTTCAAAAGTGGCACGAATACCGCCGTTAGGAAAGCTGGAGGCGTCGGGTTCTTGTTGTACCAAAGCATCTCCGTCGAAGGTTTCCAATGGGGTACCATCGGCCTTTAAAGTAAAGAAAGAATCATGTTTTTCTGCAGTCGTACCGGTTAAGGGTTGAAACCAGTGAGAGAAGTGTGTTACCCCCTGCTTCATGGCCCAGGCTTTAATGCCCGAGGCAATTTGCTCTGCCATCTTGCGGTCTATCTTATTGCCGGCTTTTACAGAAGCCTGTAGGCTTTTGTAGGCTTCGTCGCTTAAGTATTCGCGAACTTTTACGCCGGTAAATACATTGGAACCAAAGAAGTCGGTAATTTTTTTACCGGCATAGTCCAAAATCTTCTTGTCGTTGTGCATGTGCACTTCATCAATAGAGGCAAAACGGTGTGCAGACATTTTAAAAATATTTAATGTTATGAAAAGATTGCTTTTTTATGTTTATTCTTTCGAATGATGAGCAAAATTATAAATATTTTTCATAAAAAGATAAAAATATCTCCAAATTTGTTGAAAATATTAATATTATTTAATATTAAATATAAGATAGGGCGAATTTTTCTTGTATTAAACCCGACAGTTGACAGGTTTCCCGGGTTTTTTCTAAACGCATGTCAATAAGGGCATCTTCGGGAGTAGTGCGCTGCAGGCTACCCATAGGCATATCCTCTTTAAAATCTACGGCACCCAGGCCATAATATTTAAAAAGCGCTTCTTTCGCGCACCAGGTCAGCGTGATTCGTTGCATATCATTAGCACAGATAAGCTGTTCGGCTGCGGATAAAAATTTGGATTGTAGTCGTAGTATTTTATCCTGGTACACCTGAATATCAATACCGACCTCCTGCTGCCTGCTGACGATCACAGCGGCATAAGGATAAGAATGCGAAATAGAGAAATGAAGGGATTGATCGGCCAGTTGCGGCTTCCCTAAAGGGCTGATCTGTATTTTATCAAAAGGAAAACCAGGAACCAGGTATTGCAGCAAAAAGCGACCGGACAAATGTTCCAGTCGCCTTTTGGGGTGTTTTTTATCAGAGCCGAAGCCTAGGCTTGCCGCAAAAAAATCTTCCGTTTCGGTAATTTCCCAAATCGCAATATGTGCATGGCTTGTTTGCCAGCTGCGGTATAAAGGCATTCTTTACGGTGTTTAATAAGTAATCACTTGTTCCACCATCTCCGGTGTTGCCCTGAATTCATATTGCTGATTACGCAATTGGGGCTCAAATCCTGCGGCTTTGATGGCCTCTTGGATCCCATTTGCGGTAAAGCGGTGCGGTGCTCCGGCAGCACTCACTACATTTTCCTCAATCATGATAGACCCAAAGTCATTTGCTCCGGCATGTAAACACAATTGGGCTACTTTTTTACCTACCGTCAACCAGCTAGCCTGTATGTTTTTTACGTTAGGCAGCATGATCCGGCTCATGGCAATCATGCGGATATATTCTTCTGCAGTCGTATCGTTCTTAGCCCTGCGTATTTTCTTTAATAAAGTATCTACATCTTGGAAGGTCCAAGGGATAAAGGCAACGAAGCCTTTGGCATCATCCGGTTTTTTAGCTTGTACGGTTCTTAGTTTCACAAGGTGTTCAAAGCGTTCCTGTATGGTCTCAATATGACCAAACATCATCGTCGCCGACGTGGTCAGGCCTACCTGATGGGCTACTTCCATAATATCCAGCCATTCCTGTGCACTACATTTACCTTTCGAGATCAGACGGCGCACCCGGTCATCAAGAATTTCTGCTCCCGGGCCAGGCATACTATCCATACCGGCTTCTTTTAAAGCAGTCAGGGCTTCCAGATGGCTTACGCCCGAAACTTTACAGATATGGGCTACCTCCGGCGGACCGAGGGTATGTAATTTTAAATTCGGGTAAAGTGCTTTCAGCTCCCGGAAAAGACCTACATAATAATCCAGACCCAGATCGGGGTGGTGGCCGCCTTGTAACAATAATTGTTCGCCACCGTATTTAAACGTTTCTTCTATCTTCTCTTTATAGGTTTCTATAGTAGAGATATAGCCTTCGGTATGTCCCGGAATACGGTAAAAATTACAGAATTTGCAGTTTGCCGTACAGACATTAGTCGTGTTCATGTTACGGTCTATAATCCAGGTTACTTTACCATGAGGTACCTGCTTTTTCCTGATTTCATTGGCTACAAAAGCCAGTTCTGTCAAAGGAGCATTTTCAAACAAAAACACACCCTCTTCTACGGTCAAAAATGCTAAATCAAGGGCTTTTTTATATAACTGAGAAAGATTCATATACTTCTATATTGCTATGCATTTAATAGAAAATAGTACATAGCGCATACAAAGGTAGTTAATAATCTTTTCCCTGTAAAGAAGTGGCTGTACTTTTAGGATTCTTTATATGTTTTTTAGGCCTATATAATCCGTGTTTGTGTTTTATATATCGATAATCAGTCACAGGATTATCGCTTTGTTTGCACAGGCAAAGGCGCACCGCATCTACTATTTAAAGCACAGACACCATGATTTGATATCATTATTCTTTTATTGCTTCAAGCGGTACAATCGTAATCGCTTATCTCCAGATCCGGAGGCCACCGGTTTCGCATCGGTAAAGGATCTTTATGAAAGCTTTTGTACTGATGAGCTCCTGAAGGCAGAGGGATTTAATAATTCCTTGCTGCCGGAAGCATAACTGTAGTACAGCAACGGCTTGTTTTTTAACATTTTAATCTATTTTAATGTGTTGTGTCGTTTTAAACTAATCCTTAACTTTACGTTCTATAGTTTACATACATTAAACGTTATAAATATAAAAATCATGAAAAAAGTATCATTATTATTAGGAGCGATGTTATTAGTAGGTACCCTGTCTTTTGCAGGTACCAATAAAGAGAAGAAAGAAAAGGGTGCTAAAACAGAGAGCTGTACTAAAGATAGCAAAGGTGGTTGTTGCGCCAAAAAAGGCGATAAAAAAGTAGCAGAAGAAAAATCTGTTAAAGAAGCAAAAGCGCCAAATCAGGTTCAGGTGATTAAAATTGAAAAATCAGAAAGAGTTCAATCTGTAAGATAAGATCACTCGAGATCAAATACATTTAAACATAAAAGGANNTCCTTTTATGTTTAAATGTATTATTCATGCTTATAAAAGCCTTACAGCATCTTTGGCAAAATAAGTGGCGATCAGGTCTGCGCCTGCGCGTTTAATCGACGTTAGGCTTTCAATAATTGCTTTAGGCTCGTCTATCCACCCTTTTTCTGCGGCAGCTTTGATCATAGCATATTCTCCGCTCACATGATAAGCCGATACCGGCAGGGTCGTATTGTTTTTAATCTCTCGGATAATGTCAAGATAAGCCATGGCCGGCTTTACCATAACAATATCTGCTCCTTCGGCCTCGTCGTGATACAATTCATTTAAAGCCTCTGTTCTGTTGGCATAATTCATCTGGTATGTTTTCTTATCGCCAAAACCAGGCGCACTATCCAAGGCATCGCGGAAGGGGCCGTAAAAGCAACTGGCATATTTTGCTGTGTAACTCATAATCCCCACATTGGTAAAGCCATCTGCTTCCAGTGCGTTGCGGAAAGCCCCAATTCTGCCATCCATCATATCGCTGGGGGCAATAAAATCGGCACCTGCGGCCGCATGGCTTAAGCTCATTCTGGTCAGTGCATATACGGTTGCATCATTTAATATGGTGCCTTTTTCGGGATCAACAATACCATCATGGCCATAAATAGAATAAGGGTCTAAAGCGACATCAGTCATCACAACCATTTCTGGTACTGCATCTTTGATGGCCTTAATGGCTCTTTGCATTAAGCCATCCGGGTTCCAGCTTTCTTTACCGGTATTATCTTTGGCACGATCATCACATTTAATAAATAGCAGTACCGATTTAATACCCATTGCCCATACGTCCTTTACTTCTTCCAGGGTTTTGTCTAAAGACCGGCGGAAATAACCGGGCATAGAAGGGATTTCGTATACCACATCGCTACCCTCATCAATAAAAATAGGTAAAATGAAGTCGCTGGGCGTTAATATGGTTTCTGCAAGCATGCTTCTTATCGCAGCACTGCTTCTGTTGATCCTATTTCTTCTTTGTAAAATCATGATGCAATATTTCTATAATAAACAATAAATTTATGGCGCTAAGCCCAGTCCTTAGGATATTGGCAAGCGTCCAACAACAAAGCTTCCGGACTGTTTTCCGCGGGCTGATAATTATAATCGAAGCGAACAGTCGGGGGCAGGCTCATCAAAATACTCTCGGTGCGTCCGTTCGTTTTAAGCCCGAAAATCGTTCCCCTGTCATGGATAAGATTAAACTCCACATATCTCCCACGGCGTATCTCCTGCCAATATTTATTTTCGGCAGTGTAGGGCTTATGCTTATGTTTTTCGACAATAGGAATATAAGCATCTGTAAAACAATTTCCATTTGCTTGTTGGAACGCAAATAAGCTGTCCAGAGACAATTTGGTGTCGGGAAGTGCTTGCTGAAAAGCCACATCTGGCTTTACATGATCATAGAATACCCCACCGATTCCGCGCATTTCAAAACCGCGATGTGTATTGTTGAAATAATGATCGCATTGCTTTTTTAATACAGGATAGAGTGCCTTATCAAAAGGATCTAATGCTTTTTTGAGGGTACCATGAAAATGCATGGCATCCTCCCGGTCTAAATAATATGGGGTAAGGTCTGCACCGCCGCCAAACCAGCAATCACAAATATTGCCCGCTGCATCATACAGTTCAAAATACCGCCAGTTAGCATGTGTGGTGGGTACAAAAGGATTTTTTGGATGGATCACCAGGCTTAGTCCGCAGGCAAACCAGGAGTGGCCTTCGATTTGCAACTGTTTGCGCATCACATCACTGACCATTCCATGTACAATAGAGGTGTTGACACCGCCTTTCTCAAATACGGCTCCGTTACTGATCACGCGGGTCTTTCCGCCCCCGCCTTCGGGTCTTTCCCACAAGTCTTCTACAAATGTTGCCGACCCGTCACAAGCTTCTAATGCCGTACAGATACGATTTTGCAAATCGTGAATAAAGTCGATCCAGGTATTCTTATTAAACATAGTCATGAAAAAAAACAAGGTCAACATTCAGAAGAATATTGACCTTGCCGTTTTTATCTTTTTAAATTTTTATATTGTTTCAAGGCTTCTTCAAGGCAATCCATGGCGTTGTTGATGGCTTCTTCGTTTAATACATAGGCCATACGCACTTCATTTTTACCAAGACCCGGAGTGGCATAAAAACCACTGGCCGGTGCCATCATTACAGTGCTGTTATTGTGTCGGAATGATTCTAACAACCACACACAGAAATCTTCACTGTCCTCAAGGGGCAGTTTTGCCATGGCATAGAAAGCACCTCCCGGATTAGGACATACCACACCATCCATTGCTTGCAGGCGGCGTACTAATAAATCCCTTCTGGACTTATACTCATTCAGTACCGTATCAAAATAATTGGTCGGCAGGTCACAAGCTGCTTCTCCCAAAATCTGTTCAAAAGTCGGTGGTGATAAACGTGCCTGAGCAAATCTTAAAACCGATGCATATACTTCTTTGTTTTTCGTAACCAGAGCACCGATACGGGCGCCACAAGCGCTATAACGTTTAGAAATCGTGTCTAAGAGTACAGCATGGTTTTCCAGGCCATCTAAGGCCAATGCAGAAAAGTGTTTGTGCCCGTCATAGCAAAATTCACGATATGCCTCATCGCTAAATAAGAACAAATTATGTTTGATACAAATATCCCGTAACACCATCAGCTCTTCTTTGCTATACAAATAACCGGTGGGGTTATTCGGATTACAAATCATGATCGCCTTTGTTTTTGGCGTTACCGCCTTTTCAAAAGCTTCAATAGAAGGTAAAGCAAAGTTTTCTTCTATCGTAGATCCGATCGGAACTACCGTAACACCGGCGGCTACAGCAAATCCGTTATAGTTCGCATAAAAAGGTTCCGGAATAATGATTTCATCGCCGGGATTCAGGCAAGACATCATCGCAAATGAAATCGCCTCAGATCCTCCTGTCGTGATAATGATATCCTCTTTTGTTACATTTAACTGTTGGCGCACATAATATTCGGCCAATTTCACTCTGTAGCTCTCAAAACCCTCACTTGGACTATAAGCCAGTACTTTTAAATCCGTTTGCTTGACCGCATCTAAAATGCTTGCAGGTGTTTCAATATCGGGCTGACCAATATTTAAATGATAAACGGTTGCACCCGATTTTTTTGCAGCATCTGCATAGGGCGTTAATTTCCTGATGGGTGAAGGTGGCATTAAGGCACCACGATTCGAGATATTGGGCATAAAATATATGTCTTTTTATAGCTGCAAATGTACGTTTTTGAACACTAATAAATGTGTGAAAAATGTAAATAGTTCCAGTTTCAGGATAGTGGCTGATCTGAACCGATCTGGCTTTAGGACATATAATTATGACACAACTTTTGCTTGAAATGGGAAGTATTCACTTACATTTGCGCACGAAATTTCAAAATCTATGACTAAAAATCTATTATCAGTCCTGTCAGGTACTCTGTTAAGCCTATCTGCTTTTGCACAGGCCGATAGTACTACACTATTAGATAATGTAAGTGTCTTTTCCAATAGAATCGACATCCCTTTTGCACAACAAAACAGAAATGTTACCGTGATCTCTAAAGAAGATCTGGCCACCATGCCGGCAAAATCGATTAATGAAATCCTGAGCTTTGTGGCCGGAGTAGATGTTCGCCAACGCGGGCCCAATGGTGCACAAGCTGATATCGGCATTGATGGTGGCGGATTTGATCAGGTATTGGTTTTGGTAAATGGGGTAAAAATGAGCGATCCTCAAACCGGACATAATATGATGAATATTCCGGTAGGCCTGTCGGCCATTCAGCGTATTGAAATATTAAAAGGAGCCGCCGCCCGTATTTATGGAGTCAATGCGATGATGGGGGTAATCAATATTGTAACCATTTCTCCCATGCAAACAGGGATTGAGGCAAATGTATATGCCGGCTCCAGCTTTCAGAAGGATGACAGTACCCGGCAGACCTATATCAATTACGGGGCTAATGCAGTCGCTTCTTTTGCCAGTGGACATGAATTCGGTAACCAGATCTCTTTAGGGATCGATAAGGGTAACGGATATCGCTATAACACCGCTTATCAAAATGTGAAACTGATGTACAATGGTGTTTACGCACCAAGTAAAGATGCTGTTTTTAATGTAATGGGTGGCTACGTAAACAATGATTTCGGGGCCAACCTATTTTATGCGGCTCCGCGCGACAAGGAAGCGACAGAACAAGTGCAGGTCGCAATGGGTAGTATTTCCGGAAAGATAAAAGCGTCTTCCATCTGGACCATCAGCCCTATCCTGAACTATCGCTATGCCAAAGATGATTATATTTTTATTCGCCAGAAACCGGCGGTATACCGCAATCTCCATGAGACCAATACCGTTGACTTTTCCCTGAATAACAGCATTGCCTTAGGTAAAGGCACTTTGGGTATTGGTTTAAACTATCGCGGAGAGCAGATCAATAGCAGCAACTTAGGAAAGAATAAAAGAGATAACTATGGCCTTTTTGGAGAGTATCGCTATGTATTTTCTGAAAAATTTGATGCAAGTATTGGCGCTTTTGCCAATTATAATTCTGTGTACGGGTTCAAATTGTATCCGGGCGTAGATCTTGGATGGCAGGCGAGCACAGATTTAAGGATATATGCCAATGTCGGAACCGGACAACGGTTACCAACTTTTACCGATTTGTATTATGTAGGACCCAGTAATATCGGCAATGCAAACCTTGCTCCGGAATGGGCCACTACTGCGGAGCTTGGAGCGAAATATACACAAGGTAATTTGCGCCTGGAGGCTTCCGGATTTTACAGAAAAGGAGTCGATTTTATTGATTGGACCAGACCGGATACGCTACAGCCTTGGCAGCCGCAGAATTACGCCAGTGTAAGCACCTTAGGACTGAGGGTACAAGCCCGCTATCTGTGGGATATCGCGGCTTCTTTTAAGCTGAATATACAAACAGGATATACCTATTTGAACCCGGTGATTGATGACCTTTCGGGAAATACACAGTCGAAATATGCAATCAATAGCCTGCAGCACCAATGGGTGAGCGGATTAGAAGCCTTGATCGGTAAAGGCTTGAGCCTGTCTGTTAAAAATCGTTATGTGCAAAGATTGAATACGCCGGAAACATCGGGTAGTTATAAACTGCGTAGCTATAACCTGCTGGATGCCCGCGTGGCCTATACTCAGAACCGATTCACTATTTATGCCGATGTCAATAATATGAGTAACGTACAATACATCGAGACCGGTGTTGTGCCGCTTCCCGGTACCTGGACGACTCTAGGATTAAAGTATCGTTGTTTTTAGAAGACCATTGCTTATAAATAATAAAGGGTTGTGCAAAAGCACAACCCTTTATTATTTATAAGGATAAATTTAGAATCTTTCTAATCCGCTAAAGAAGAAGTTTCCTTCGATGGCTGCATTTTCGTCGCTATCAGAACCGTGAACGGCATTCTCTCCGATAGATTTTGCAAACATTTTACGGATGGTTCCTTCTGCTGCTTCTGCAGGGTTTGTCGCACCGATAGTCGTACGGAAATCTGCTACTGCATTTTCTTTTTCTAAGATGGCGGCAACGATTGGACCACTACTCATAAAAGATACTAATTCACCATAGAAAGGACGCTCTTTGTGTACTTCATAGAATTGGCCTGCAGCCGTTTCTGTCAATTGAGTGTATTTCATTGCTACGATTCTAAAACCTGCTTTGTTGATTTCAGCTAAGATCGCGCCGATATTTCCTGCTGCTACTGCATCAGGCTTAACCATTGTAAATGTTCTGTTTGTTGCCATAAAATGGGATAACTGTTTATTAAATTGAGCCGCAAATTTAGCTTAAATTCTATTATTCTTGTATATAAAATTATATTAAGAAAATAATATTAATCCAAAACGGTAATACCGGCAGCCGTAAAGCGATTCTTTTTCACCGGTTCTTTAATGGCTTCGATCTCTTCTTTAGATTTTTTCGCATCTTCTGCATAATGGCGCAACTCGTCTACGGAAGTTGTCTCCTCATAGGCTTCGCCGCTTAGCAATACTTGTTTGCCTTTAATATCCATAGGCAAGAAGAAGGCATAATCCTTCATTTTAACGAATACGGTTTTGCCATTACCTAAATCTACATTTGCCCAGCAACCTCTTTTTTCACAAACAGAAGTTACGGTACCTTTCAATTGCATCTTTACCGGTGTTTCTCCCTTGAGTTTGCCGTCAAAATCAGTTGTGTTCACCACTTTCTTTTCCGCGATTTTAGTGCCATATACGACTCCCTTTGCAGCAGGGGCAATCGCCGTTTGTGCGGTTACCGTCGTGAAACTTAATGCGGAAAGGAGTAAAAGTCCAAATAATTGTTTCATATTATATTTTTTGCAAAAATATCTTAAATATCAATTGCGGTTGAATTGTCGGTGTTTTTTAACACAAAATAAATCTTTAGGCATTCAGCAGTGCTAAGGCTGCCTCATCATACCCTACCACGACAACCTTGTTGCCTTTGGTGATCACCGGTCTTTTGATGAGGCTTGTTTTTTCCTGCATCAATATTATAGCCGATGCTTTATCTACTGTATTGGCCTTCTCCTGGTCCGTCAGGGCCCGCCAGGTCGTTCCCTTTTTATTTAAAATAATCTCCCAGCCTACCTGGGTACACCAGGCATCCAGTGTTCGGGCGTCAATACCTTCTTTTTTATAATTATGAAATTGATAAGCGAGCTGATGTGCTTCAAGCCATTTTAAAGCTTTTTTGACGCTATCGCAATTCGGAATGCCAAATATTGTAATCATATGGATGGGGTTTCTTTTTTCTTCTTTTTATCAAATGCCTCGGCCTCTTTTCTTTCTTTATTGGGCGGGAAAACAAAATCGGCAGGAAATCTGCGTAAATAACGGATGATGTAACGGGCTACACGGGGCACTTTGCTGATGGGCACACTTCTGGATTTGAGGGCCACAAAAAATGCAAGACCGAAGCTGATTGCGAAATTGAAAAAGCCGATGCCCACCACGCCGATGGTGGTCCAGATCCAGTTATAAGCATTTATGTGGTTATCGAGTCCCGCTACTCCGAAGCCGAAGTAGGCCGTAGAAATAGTGATGTGCCGGATGTCGAAGGGAATGCCGAAAAAATTACCAATTAAGCCGGCATAGCCCAACATAAACCCGAGACAAATATTACCAATGATACCGCCCATATTGTGCGCCACATAGTCTCCCGCTTTTTTCAATTTCTTGGAAGAAAAATAGCGTTTGAGCCAGGGGTGTTCGGTGATGCGGGAGCCGATGCTGCTGTAGGCAGCTTTATTGTCGAAAAAGCCCGTGATCAAGCCACTGATAAACAAAGCGACACCGGTTATACAGGCATAAAACCAGGCCAGGCTCCTGAGCGGATTTTGATCATATAAGGCTTGCTGTGCTTCTTGCGGTGTGTGTAATAGATGTTCGCCGGTAAGATAGTTCCAGCCTACCGCAATCAGGTACGACATGGGAAAGACAACAATCAGGTTGCCGGCAAAGGAAGCGAACTGGCTGCGCCATACTTTAGCAAAAGTGAGTGCCAGGCCTTTGAAAGAAACATCTCCTTTATTTTTCTTAGAGTCCAGGCCGCCGGCCAAAGCACTTGCGGTCATGGTGGGTTGCTTGGTCGCCAGAGAGGCACCGGTCACAAAAAGGGTTACAAAGGCGATCGCATAGTTTAGCCCATAGCAGAAATACTGCCAAAACATCGGCATTTTGATCATGTGCAGCAAGGCTTTTACCAAAGCCGCAAAGGCAATGATAAAACCGCCGGCTACGGCGCTGTAAAAGAAGTCTACATATTCGTTTCTGGTAGTGGTAATATAATGCTCCCCCGATTCACTTTTGTGCTCTGCAATCTGGTATGCAAGCATTTCTACATTCTTAGCATATAAGAACTTCGTGCTGTTACGGGTCGTAACTCCGAAGATGATACTCTTAAAAAGCTTTGCCGTATTTTCCCAACCCAGTTGCGGTAAGTACTCGGGAGTTAAGAACCGGAGGATTACCCGCATTCTGGCTAAGAGTTGTGCGGTACGTAATAATACATAAGACTGTCTTAAACTCGTGCCGTTTTTTACCGTATTCTTGCGAATATCTTCGATGATCTGTTCACATTGGATAATGTTTTCTCTTACATTTTCGGCAGCAAGAATAATGGTATTTGGCGAGGTGCTTTCATTATAGCTGAGTTCAAGGAAGGCTTGTATTCTTTTATTCTGTTCCAGAAAAGGAGAAGGCTCTTCTTTGTTTTTGGTGCTTTTGGAATGGTGTTTAAATTCATCCTCCAGTCCCAGATAAGAGATCTTCACAGAAATTGCGACCAATGCATCGTTCATTTGTTTGCGCATCGGGCTCGCAATACTTTCAGAAGGTACATAAATCAGTTTGAAAAAGGTAATCCATTCTTCATTGCTGATTTCATTAACCCAGATATAGTCCTTTTTCTTATGGAATGTTTTCTCCAGTAAATAATTAAAAGAGCGTTTTTCTGGTACGGGCGGTAAGATGCGGTGTTTAATTTGCTTGCTCAGTTCCTCTACAAAGGAGCTGCTGACCAGAAGGCCCACTTTAGCAAAAAGCGTTTCGATCTCTCTGTTATTGATCAGGTACACAAACATCCGCTGTATGCCATTGCGGAAAGCGGCATCATGTTCCAGGACCTGTAGCATGACTTTCAGGTTTTCGTCTGCTTTTTGATCCGCTCGGGGTCTTAAAAAGGCAAAAGTCAGGATAAAAAGGTCGCTATACCGGTTATTATCGGTATTCGTTTTAAGGTCCTCTACAATACTTTCTATCGGTATCGGCTCTTTATTACGTTTCCATCTGGCACGAAGTTTCTTGACCATTGTGTTTATTATACATGCTTCATATGGTGCAAAGGCTTATGCCGGAGCACTAAAATGGAGCATTTCTTTCAAATGTTTTAAATATAAAGTGGCACAGGCCATGGCATCGGACAAGGCATCATGATGGTTTAGGGGTATGGTAAAGCGCGTGCATAGCGCTTTTAAATTGGTCTTATAAATCTTGTAGGTGCACTCCGTCTGAAAAGGCGGAATCACCATTTCGTAGAAAGACAGGGTCTTTCTTAAGCAGGCCGCATCAAACACAGCATTGTGCGCCACTACGGTCTGGTTGGTAATATAAGGCTCAATCAGGTGCCATACCTCGTTAAATGCCGGGGCATTTGCGGTTGTTTTCCGGTTGATGCCGTGTACACGGGTATTGCCCCAATGATAA
This sequence comes from Taibaiella sp. KBW10, assembly GCF_003852495.1. Taxonomy (GTDB): domain Bacteria; phylum Bacteroidota; class Bacteroidia; order Chitinophagales; family Chitinophagaceae; genus Edaphocola. The sequence goes on from NZ_QAJI01000005.1 coordinate 352,820, forward strand.
TAATTGTCTGGTGGTTGCACTAATTGATTAACAGTATGTGTCACCACTCCCTGCTCTACCCGTACCAGGCCTATCTGACAGATGCTATGATAAGCCCCATGTGCCGTTTCAAAATCGATCGCCGTAAAGGAAGGTATTCCATTCATAACCTGCAAATATAAGTTTATACCCACAATATTATTTGTGCATATTACCATGTATTAAATTTTTGTAACTTTGCACATCTAAATTAATTTAATACATTTAAAACGTACTTAATGGACATTTTTGCCAAGATAAAAAAAGATAGAGGTCCTATCGGTAAATATCAAGATCAAGCACACGAATATTTTGCTTTTCCCAAACTGGAAGGAGAGATCGGGAACAGAATGAAGTTTAACGGAAAAGAAAGAATTGTTTGGAGTTTGAACAACTATCTAGGCTTAGCAAATCATCCGGAAATAAGAAAGGCAGATGCAGATGCAGCGGCACAATACGGTATGGCCCTGCCAATGGGTGCCCGTATGATGAGCGGTAATTCTGATAACCATGATCAGCTGGAAAATGAATTTGCCGCTTTTATCGGTAAAGAGGGTGCGATGTTGCTGAACTTTGGCTATCAGGGTATGGTGTCGGCTATCGACGCTATTGTATCCCGCCATGATGTGATTGTATATGATGCGGAAAGCCATGCCTGTATTTTGGATGGTTTACGTTTGCATCCGGGTATGCGTTACAAGTTCAACCATAATGATGTTGCAGATTGTGAAAAACAATTACAACGTGCCGCTAAATTTATCGAAGGTACGCCCGGAGGTATTTTGGTGATTACAGAAGGTGTGTTTGGAATGAACGGTAACCAAGGCAAGATCAAAGAAATTGCGGCTTTAAAAGCACAATATGAATTCCGTTTATTTGTAGATGATGCGCATGGTTTTGGTACCATGGGAAAGAAAGGTGCCGGTATCGGGGAAGAGCAGGATTGTATTGAAGAGATTGACCTGTATTTTTCAACTTTCGCTAAATCATTGGCGGGTGTAGGTGGTTTTATCGCTGCAGATAAAGACATTCTTCACTTCCTGCGCTATAATATGCGTTCTCAGATCTTCGCAAAATCATTGCCGATGACAATGGTTGTGGGTGGATTGAAACGTATGGAGCTGATCAGAAATAAACCGGAACTGAGAGAAAAGCTTTGGGAGAATGTAAATAAATTGCAGAAAGGGCTTACGGAAAGAGGCTTTAATATCGGAACGACCAATACTCCTGTAACGCCAGTATATATGGAAGGAGAATTGAACCCGGCCCTGCAAATGATCGTAGACTTAAGAGAAAACTATAATATTTTCTGTTCTGTCGTGGTGTATCCGGTAATTCCTAAAGGGCAAATCATTTTACGTTTGATCCCTACCGCAACCCATACAGATGCAGATATCAACGAAACCTTAGAAGCATTCTCTATTGTAAGAGAAAGATTGACTAATGGTGAGTATCCTGATGTATTCCCGGATATTAAGGACCTGATAGCAAAAAAATAAATTTATCATAAATAATGCTCCTGTGGCCAGTATATAGAGATATATTGGCCACTTTTTTAGGAAACAATTTAGGTAAAATAATATATATCACTACGTCGTAGCTTGTCTTAGGGCTATAGTACCTTAGTCTTTATTTTGGTTTACGTAAAACAAAAAAACGGGAGATATGGAACGGATTCGTGAAAAATTGCAGATTCTGGCAGATGCTGCGAAGTATGATGTGAGTTGTAGCTCCAGTGGCAGCAAAAGAAAAAATACTAATAAAGGTATTGGAGATGCTTCAGAAAGTGGGATTTGCCACACGTATACCGAAGATGGCCGTTGTGTGTCCTTACTGAAAATATTGCTGACCAATCATTGTATTTACGATTGTGCTTTCTGCGTATCGCGCAAAAGCAATGATGTAAAGCGTGCGGCCTTTACCGTAGAAGAGGTGGTAGAATTGACGATGAACTTCTATCGCCGTAATTTTATTGAGGGGCTTTTTCTCAGTTCCGGCATTTTTAAAAATGCAGATTATACCATGGAGCGCCTGCTGAAGATTGTGAAGAAACTACGTACCGAAGAGCGCTATAATGGTTATATACATCTAAAAACGATTCCCGGAGCGAGTGAGGAGCTGATCAATGAGGCCGGTTTGTATGTAGACAGAATGAGCATTAACCTTGAAATGCCCACGGAAGAAGGCTTAAAGAAAGTGGCTCCTGAAAAAAGCCACGAAGACGTAAAGCGCCCCTTGGGGATTATCCAAAATAAGATTGCACAGTTTAAAGAGGAAAAAAAGTTAATCAAACATGTTCCCCAGTTTGTTCCTGCAGGTCAAAGTACCCAAATGGTTATTGGCGCTACACCTGAGAACGATATGCAGATCATGCATACTGCAGCGGCATACTACAAAAATTTCTCGCTAAAAAGGGTTTATTACAGCGGCTATATTCCGATTCGGAATGATGAAGTATTGCCCGTGGTGAAAGCGCCTTTAATGCGGGAAAACCGTTTATACCAGACCGACTGGCTCTTGCGTTTTTATAATTTTGAGGTGGGCGAAATACTGAATACGGAGCACCCTCATCTGGATATGGATATTGATCCGAAACTGACCTGGGCCTTGCGCAACCTCCACTACTTTCCGGTAGATATCAATACCGCAGACTTCAAAATCATTTTAAGAGTTCCGGGTATCGGCCGGCAATCTGCGATGAAGATCATACAGGCCAGAAAGTTTGGTACCTTAAGGACTGAGCAATTGCGTAAAATGGGGATATCTTATAACCGGGCGCAGTATTTTATTGTATGTGCGGATACGCCTTTACAATTAGGTAGTTTTCAACAACACCAGATCAAGTCGCGGATACTCGCTACTTCTAAAAGTAAATACGAAGCCGCTTTTTCACCCCAACTCACACTTTTTTAGCATGATCTATGTGTTTGACGGCAGCTTTGAAGGCTTGCTGAGTGCCGTATTTGATTGTTTTGAGAGAAGGCATACCGTAAGTCGCTTATTAGAAGAGCACTATTTTCAGGGCTCCTTATTTGAAGCGCCTCATATCGTGCATACCAGTTCCCAAAAATCAGATCGGGTCTGGAAAGGCATAGCAAAAAAAATGGATAAGGACTGGCAGCGTAAACTATACTGTGCCTTTTTATCCGAACAGGCCGATATGTATGACACCTTATTTAAATTGATCCATTCCCTTTTCTGTTCAGAGGCTATTTTTCAGGAAAATTATGGAGATGCCCTGATTCTCGATACCGCACAAACAGCAAAAAAAGTGGAGCGGGAAAAACACCGGATGAAGGCTTTTACCCGGTTTGAAAAGAGCGGCGATGGTCTTTTCTTCTGTGCCGTCGCACCCGATTTTAATGTACTGCCCCTGATTATCCGTTTTTTTCGCAATCGTTATGCAGACCAGCCCTGGCTGATCTATGATCAAAAAAGAAAATATGGTATTCACTACGATACCCATAGTGTACAAAGAGTGGAGATCGTCCCGGAAAGTTTATCAGATACACGCTTGTCCACTCCTTTAATCCTGGACGAAAAAGAGGCCTTGTATGCGACCCTTTGGAAAGATTATTTTAAAAGTACCAATATTGAAGCCCGCAATAACCCCAAGCTACATGTACAACATGTTCCTAAACGCTACTGGCGTTTTTTGACAGAGAAGCAATGATCCTTAATCACCATGAATCGTTTGTAGGTTTTTAAGGATATCATTATCGACATTCTCTAAATCCTTCTTATTTGCGGCTCCGCTGATCTTCTTCATTTTTAGACAACCGGATTCATTTCGCCGTTCATAACTTATAGAATAATAGCCCTTGGCTTTATCAGGGTACATCACAATATCCACATTACTATTGTAGATATCCCCAAGTTTTTCGGCAGCCAAGGCGCTTCTTGCTTCATTTGAATTTATAGATAAAGAATACCATAAAATAGCATTATCAATATTGTGGTTACAATAGTTTTTATCTTGGAAAAGATTACCAAGTGTATACATAAGATTATTTTTATAACCTACCGAAAAAGCCTTAAAATACCAGTAAGCAGCAGAGTCTATATTTGGTGCAAATTTTCCTGTGCCGTTATAATGCCAATCACCCAACTCTATCATGGCCGCCCCAAACCCGAGATGGGCGGCTTCTTTTAAGATGGTAATGGCCTTGGGGATATTATGCTGCACGCCTTTGCCACTAAATAAAAGCTGCCCATAATATTGTTTTTCAAAACCATTTAATTGTGTTCCTGCTGTTTCTAATAAGGTACAGGCAGCCGATTCATTGTTGTTTTTTAGATATTCCCTCACTTTTCCCATTCTTTCCGGCTCATCAGGCTTTGGCGCAGCAGCGGGAAATGCAAGAGGAGCAACAAAAGTGACTTGTCCCGGGCTGGAAATATAAGCGCATAGAATCAGGACAGTCAGGATTAATCTATATAACATGTAAAAAAATTAGGAAGCCAAAATTACTAAAAGCAATAGGCAAAGGCAGGGAATTGTTAAAATAAGTTTTCAATACTGGAAATACTTTCTGCTGATGTGAATATTATAAAGTATATACCGAAAATAATTGAGAATTACAAACATTTTTACATTATATGTTTTATTTATTATTGTTACCAATTTGCTATTAAAAATAAAATATTATTTGATAATCAATTTATTATGTATTTCAATTTGAAAACCTATGTTTGGAAATGATGTTTTGAATGTTGAATTTTTATAGCTTTGGGTTTCTTATCCCGACTTCCCATATTTAAAATATATTATTATAATGAACGTAAAAGATACTAACCTAGTGGTAACAACCTACACACAGGAAGAGGCTTTCGAGGCCAGCCTGGCCTATTTCAAAGGCGATGACCTGGCGGCACGCGTATGGTTAAATAAGTATGCCCTAAAGGATTCTTTTGGCAATATTTATGAAAAATCTCCTGCGGATATGCACCGGCGTATTGCGTCTGAAATCGCGCGTATAGAGGCGCTGTATGCTAATCCTATGAGCGAAGAAGAAGTCTACGAGCTCATTAAGGATTTTAAGTACATTATTCCTCAAGGCAGCCCGATGACCGGTATTGGCAATCCGTTCCAGATCGCTTCTTTATCCAATTGCTTTGTGATCGGGAATAATGGCGATTCTGATTCTTACGGAGGGATTATGAAAATTGATCAGGAGCAGGTACAACTGATGAAACGCCGTGGTGGTGTAGGGCATGACCTGTCTCATATCCGTCCGAAAGGCTCGCCCGTAAAAAATTCGGCACTTACCTCAACTGGTTTGGTGCCCTTTATGGAACGCTTTTCTAACTCTACAAGAGAGGTGGCGCAGGATGGCCGCAGAGGCGCACTGATGCTATCGGTATCCATTAAGCATCCCGATTCGGAGTCCTTTATTGATGCGAAGATGGAGCAGGGGAAAGTTACCGGAGCAAATGTCTCGGTGCGCATTACCGATGATTTTATGCGGGCAGTAGAACAAGGAGCTACTTTTATGCAGCAATATCCGATCAGCAGTGCTAACCCCGTATTCACCAAAGAAGTAAATGCCAACGATATATGGAAGAAAATTGTACATAATGCTTGGCGTTCTGCCGAACCGGGAATCTTATTCTGGGATACCATTATCAAAGAATCCGTGCCGGACTGTTATGCAGACCTGGGATACAAAACATTATCGACCAATCCTTGTGGTGAAATTCCTTTATGTGCCTATGACTCTTGTCGTCTATTGGCTATCAATCTTTATTCTTATGTAAACGATCCGTTCACCAAGAAGGCCGCCTTCGATTGGGACCTGTTTAAAAAACATATTCATGCAGCACAGCGCATGATGGATGATATTATTGACCTGGAATTAGAAAAGGTAAAAATCATCATTCAAAAGATAGACGAAGATCCGGAAGATGCAGAGATCAAAAGAATCGAACGTAAACTTTGGGAAAACATTTATCAAAAAGCCGAAGAAGGCCGTCGTACCGGTATTGGTATTACTGCCGAAGGCGATATGCTGGCAGCTTTGGGTATTCGTTATGGCAGTGAAGATGGGATTACCTTCTCTACAGAAATTCATAAAGTCGTGGCTTTAGAAGCGTACCGCAGTTCCGTGTATACCGCCAAAGAGCGTGGTGCCTTCCCTATTTTTGATGCAGAAAGAGAAAAAAATAATCCCTTCATTAATCGTCTGAAAGAAGCGGATCCGGAATTGTATTTCGATATGACGGAATATGGCCGTAGAAATATTGCTTTATTGACCATTGCACCAACAGGAACAACCAGCCTGATGTCGCAAACCTCCAGTGGTATTGAGCCGGTATTTATGCCGGTGTACAAACGCCGCAGAAAAGTAAATCCTAATGATAAAGAAGCGCGTGTAGATTTTGTGGATGAAGTAGGAGACAGCTGGGAAGAGTACATCGTATTTCACCATAATTTCAAAAAATGGATGGAAGTAAACGGGCATGATACCACTAAAAACTATCCTCAGGAAGAACTGAATGCTTTGGTAGAACAGTCGCCTTATTATAAAGCAACCTCCAACGATGTGGATTATCATGCAAAAGTACGCATGCAGGGCGCCATTCAAAAATGGGTGGATCATAGCATTAGTGTAACCATTAACATGCCGAATGACGTAAGCGAAGAATTGGTAGGCGAATTGTATATGCAAGCCTGGAAAAGCGGTTGTAAAGGCGTTACGGTATATCGTGATGGTAGCCGTAGCGGTGTATTGATCGCTGCAGATGAAAAGAAAAAAGAAACACCAAATACAGATTTGAGCGATGATCCGGATGAAAGTGCAGATGCCCGTATCTTCCCGACAACCCGTCCGGAAACCTTGAGTGCAGACGTGGTGCGTTTTCAAAATAACCGGGAAAAATGGATCGCCTTTATCGGCCTGATCGATGGTAAACCTTATGAAATCTTTACCGGTATTTCGGATGATGAAGATGGGATCCTGATTCCAAGATGGGTAAACGAAGGCCAGATCATTAAGAATAAAGATGAAGAAGGTAATACCCGTTATGATTTCCAGTTCCAGAACCAAAGAGGATATAAGACGACGATCGAAGGCTTATCGCATAAATTTGATCCGGAATACTGGAACTATGCTAAATTAATCTCCGGCACTTTGCGTCATGGTATGCCTATAGAAAGAGTGGTAGACCTGATCAATGGCTTACAATTAGCCGATAATATCAATACCTGGAAAAACGGGGTGGCCCGTGCTTTGAAGCGTTATATCGCCGATGGCGTTGCCGCTCAGAAAGCAAAATGTGCCAACTGTGGTGGTAATAACCTGCAATATCAGGAAGGTTGCCTCACCTGTAAAGATTGTGGTAGCTCTAAGTGCGGATAATTATACAATTGTGATTTGAATATAAATAGTAAAGGAGACCCNNGGGTCTCCTTTACTATTTATATCTGTTATGGATTTACGATAAATCCGCCAAAGCATTTTTAATACGGGTAACCGCATCCCAGAGTTGTGCCGTAGAGGCTGCATAGGAAAAACGAATACAGTTATCATTACCAAAAGCCGTACCACTCACACCACTTACATGTGCGGTATTGAGCAGGAACAAGGCAAAGTCATCCGCATTGCGCAATACATTGCCCTGTGTATCTTTCTTACCGAAATAATAAGAAATATCGGGGAAAGCATAAAAGGCTCCTTCGGGTATCAGTGTTTTAAATCCTTCTATTTTATTCAATTCGGCAATAAAGAAATCCCTTCTTTCGTGAAAAGCTTTTACCATTTCCATCGAAGGAGCATTGTCTTCCAAAAGTGCCGTCACTGCAGCTTTTTGGGCAAAAGAGTTTGTTCCGGAAGTAAAAGAACCCTGGATTTTCTCACAGGCTTTCACCATGGCTACCGGTGCGGCAATATAGCCCAAACGCCAGCCGGTCATCGCAAAGCCTTTTGCAAAACCATTCACCAGCACGACCTGCTCTTTCAGCTCTTCGAACTGTGCAATACTTTCGTGTTTGCCTACATAATTGATGTACTCATATATTTCATCACTGACAACCGTGATGTTTGGATAGTTTTTCAGGACAGCAGCCAGGGCCTGCAATTCCGATTTTGAGTAAACCGCTCCGGAAGGATTACAAGGGGAAGAGAAAATAAATAATCTTGTCTTCTCCGTGATCGCGGCTTCCAGTTTCTCCGGCGTAATCTTAAAATGATCTTCGATGCCGCAAGGTACAAAAACACATAGCCCTTGTGCCATTTCTACCAAAGCAGAATAGGTAACCCAATATGGCGTAGGGATAATGGCTTCATCACCTGCGTTAATCGTGGCCAGTACTACATTCGCCAGAGATTGTTTCGCCCCGGTAGAGACCATCGTCTGTTCCGGTGTATAGGTTAAGTGATTGTCCCGGTTCAATTTAGCGCAAATAGCGGCTCTTAAATCGGCAAAACCCGCCACAGGCGTGTATTTGGTGTAGCCTTCATCTAAGGCTTTTTTGGCGGCGTCTTTAATGTGTTGAGGGGTGTCAAAATCCGGTTCTCCCAAACTTAAATTGATCACATTCACACCTTTTGAAGCCAATTCGCGACCGAGTTTAGCCATCAATAATGTTTGCGGCTCAGAAAAACGGTCAACAAATGAAGAAATCTGCATCATCTTTTTACTGTTTTGGAAAAAACAAAGGTAACAGAAATAGCAGAGATTCAAAGGTTAAAATGGAAGGAAAATCGGGCTTTGCTAAATCTACTTTTTCATTAAGTCATTAAAGGTTAAATTTGCTCCCGTATTCAAATTTTTTACAGATGAAACCCTCCATTCCTCAAGGTACCCGCGATTTTTCCCCTGCCGATGTAAGGCGCCGCCAGTATATACTCCAGACCATTAAATCGGTTTTTGAAGTGTATGGCTATCAACCTTTGGAAACACCTTCTATGGAAAACCTCAGCACGCTGATGGGTAAATACGGAGAGGAAGGAGACCGGTTGATCTTTAAGATTTTGAATAATGGCTTGCATGAGAAAAAAGATCAGGCAAAGCTGAATGAAGAATGGGCAAAGGTTTTAGAAAAACCCTATAGCGCGACGGCGATTACAGAAAGAGCTTTGCGATATGATCTGACTATTCCTTTTGCACGTTATGTGGTGATGCACCAGAACGATTTGGTATTTCCTTTTAAGCGCTATCAGATGCAGCCGGTATGGCGTGCTGATCGTCCGCAAAGAGGCCGCTACCGCGAATTCTGGCAATGTGATGCCGATGTGGTGGGCAGTAATTCTTTATTAAACGAAGCGGAATTGTTATGTATTTATCAATCTGCTTTTCACCAATTAAAGGTGCCGGGTATACAGGTAAAAATCAATAGCCGTAAAGTATTAGCGGGGTTGGCGGAATGTTGCGGCGCCCTGGATAAACTAACAGATATTACTGTGGCCATCGATAAGCTGGATAAGATCGGTTGGGATGGCGTGGAAAAGGAACTAATCGGCAGAGGATTAGATGCCGATAAGATTGCCTATATACAACAATACCTATCGGTAACAGGGAATACAGAAGAGCGCCTGGTCATCATGGAAACCTTGTTGCAGGCGAGTGACATAGCACAGAAAGGGATTGCAGAATTAAGAACGACCCTGCACTATTTTGAACAACTTAAACATCCGGAATGGACCAGTGAATTGATCGTTGATTTTACGCTGGCACGTGGTTTGAACTATTATACAGGCATCATTGTAGAGGTTGCGACAACAGCCGTTAAAATGGGTAGTATCGGCGGCGGCGGTCGTTATGATGACCTTACGGGTTTATTCGGACTAAAGGGTTTATCTGGTGTGGGGGTTTCCTTTGGTATAGACCGTATTTACGATGTTATGGAAGAGCTGGCCTTATTCCCTGTGCAGGTCGATATCACTACAAAGATTCTGTTTGTAAATATCGAGCCAAAGGCAGAAGCAACAATCCTTACTTACCTGTCACAACTCCGCAATGCAGGTATCTCCTGCGAGCTGTATAGTGAAACGGCAAAATTTGATAAGCAGATGAAGTATGCGCACAGGCGTACCATTCCTTTTGTGGGTATCGTCGGTGAAAGTGAATTGGCAGAAAATAAGATTATGGTGAAGAATATGGAAACCGGGACACAGGAATTGGTGACCATAACCGCATTGAGCAATTTATTGTCTTAAAGCGGAACAACAATAAGGAGTATAACAAAGCCTGGTGATTCATCACCGGGCTTTGTGTTAGCGGTCTTTTAAACGATTATTTTTTACAAATTGTCTTCTGGAGATTGTACCGAATGCCGTCGCAATCTCTGCAAGAATTACCTTTTGGTAAAACAGAGACATCAACTGTATTGGCTTGCGTGTTCCCCGCCGATTTTTGCCCCATCATATTATAGCTGTAATAATCTTTATGGGTTCAGTTGTGCTTTGGATATGTAATGTATGGTCTATCGGATTCGGGTATACTGTAAGCGCTACAGCATTACATTAGCGCGTGATGTGCAAAACATTGCCATATTTTTTTGAGCCATCATTATCCACCTGGATCAACCGGTAAAAACTAGATCCGGTTTTAGTATTAGGATTGGTATGGGTATAAGTATATTCATTATGCGCAAGCGTTTCTTGTGTTCCTGATTTGGCATCAACACTTGCCAGAACGGTCCAGTAAGAAGCATCAGTGCTGTATTCAACAATGAAATTCCTGAAATCTTTTTCCAGTGAGGTATCCCACTGTAAAACAATGTTTCCATCTTTCTCTGTACCGCCAAAAGAAACAAGGGTAACCGGAAGAGGTACCGGGGGTGGCACTAATGCTTTGGCCAGATTGCCGCACAAGTTAGCTCCGGATTGAGGAATATTGCCAATGGTATTATCTGCACCCACAGAGGTTGCGGTATAGAGAAAGCTATCTTTTGCATTGAGTCCGGCCCTATTAAGATTATACGGCGAGGTAAAGGAAGCGCCGACGTTGGTCGGTGTTGAGTGGTAATCGGTTTTTGCTCCATTATTCATACCTGCTTTTGAAATAGACACATAGGTATTTGGTGCAAATTTAGTGGGAGCGCTATTGCCCTGCAACGTGGCCAGAGAAGCCATAGCCATAAGGCCTGATTTAATTAGTAAATGCTTCATGATGGTACGTAATTTATTTCCGCTAAATTATCGTCCTACCACTGGTTTAGGCACTAAGGCTTGGTTAACAGCATATTGTTAAAATATGTAATTATTGTATATAGAGTAATCAATGATTGATATATGATTACATATATTTATATTAAATTTAAATCATAAAATTTAAATTTTGTTGTGCAAAGTGATATAATAATATTGTGAAATGGTCTTTTTTGATTGTCAAAACATGGATATTTTTTTCATAATCAAATTTCAGACAGGCTATCTTTTAATAAAAGTATGGTCATGCAAGGAGTAATAATAACAAAAAGCCACCGTTTCTACGATGGCTTTTTGCTATATATTCATTATTGGGTTTAGTGCTTTTGTTTTGCCTGATATTTAAGCCAGTTCAATATTTCTGTCAGGGCTTTAGGGGATATGGTCTGTTCGATTGTTGCATATTCCTGAGGCGCTCCTGTGCTGCATTCCTGGAAAAGGTGATTCAGATTAGGAAGCTCCAGTACAGAAGCATGACTATTATTCGCTTTTTGCAAGGCATTTCTGACCGCTTCTGCATTTTCCTTTGCAGGTACCTGTACATCTTTTTCTCCGAATAAGGCGAGTATCGGACAACTCAGTCGCTCGAGGTCTTTTGAGGGATCATATTTCAGGAAATACCGTATCCAGGGCGAGCTCAGTTCTGTTACATATTTTTGAATGAGTGCGTCTTCTGAAGCGCCCGCCGGTATTGCCGCTGCAAGCTCTGTTTTGAAGGATTGTTTCAGATAGCTGTTCAGTTGTTGTCCGGCTTCTTTTTCATCCGCACTCTTTACCACGATATCATATAGAGCCTTATTCACTTTATTTGACTTTTCGGCTTGCTCCGGTGCCACCCCGTTCGCTGCTGCAATCGCCAGTTGTTGTTGTAATAATAAGCTTGCACCCGGTACGCCCGGTCCGGCAAGGGTTACGATAAAGGCGATATCTTTAGATTGTACTGCCATCATTGGGGCGATCACACCACCTTCACTGTGCCCGATGATGCCGATCTTCTTTTTATTAATTTCTTTTCGGGTACGCAGGTAGGCTACGGCTGCCAATGCATCATCAGCAAAATCCCGGGTCGTTGCTTTCGCAAAATTGCCGGTTGAGGCCGCTGTACCGCGATCATCATAACGCAACACTGCAAAACCGTTTCGGGTCAAAAAATCGGCCAGTACCAAAAATGGTTTATGCCCCAACAATTCCTCATCCCTGTTTTGCGGGCCACTACCGCTGACGAGCACGACCACCGGGTAGGTTCCTTTTTGTTCCGGCAAGCTGAGGGTACCTGCTAACTGAATGCCGGCGGCTTTATTCTCAAAATGCACCGCTTCTTCATAATAAGGGTATGGCTTGAGGGGTTCCTGGGGTCTGCGGCTTTTTGCGGCACGCTCCAGGTTCAAGGGCAAGGATTGTCCTCTTTGCTTAAAGGTGCCGGTAATCAGGCTGTCCGATACCATTTTGCCTTCATAGGTCATGCCAATCGCCGGAATAGAGAGACGCAACACGGACTGATCAAAAGATAGATCGCTTACCGGAATTCCTTTGGTACCCTGGTCCGGGCTATCCATGGTGGCCAAATAACCAGAATCCGTTTTTTGGATGTTTAAAACCAATTCCAGGGTTACGCTTTGTATTTTTAAATCGCCTTTCCAGGTACCGGCAATATTTTGTCCGGAGGAAATCAGCGCAATTAAATTTAATAGTAAAGTCAGGGCAATCTTGTTCATGTTTTATTGTGGTACGTATTTTAAAAGTGTTTTGATGTCTGATTCAATCCTGATTCGTTCTTCGTCCAGGTAGTCGCTGGCAAAGGGTGCACCGCAGTCTTGGTTATTAAGTTGGTAGATCAATTTTTTTTGTTCAAAGTAGCTTCTGGTTTCTTCAATCTCCGATTGGTTGAAGTCAAAGGCCGCGGTATCATTATTCGCTTTCATTGCTGCCACATCATAATAATACGGCCGGTTATACTGATAGGTTCTTTCTAATACAAAGGATATTTCCCCATTCAGGAAGTAGTATTCCGTAAGGTTTTGAGTCATTTCCCCAAATGCTCTGGTAATAATCTTCTCTAACCGCTTTTGTTGATAATAAAAAGTGGCCGTTCCTCCTTCTGAGCTATTGTCGAGCGCTTTATTGCGTACAGTAGTCCACTTCGTCATGGAATTGATGCGCTTGAAATTAGCTCTTATTGTGTGGAGCATCTGGTCCAGTTCTATCGGGCCATTTCGATCCGTCTCCTTAAAGGAAGCTGTAGCAATAACGGTATTTTTCTTTTTTTGTTGTTGTGCGAAAACAGGTAATGCCGGAAAGCAGCATAACAAGCCGAGGGCAATGCCGGAGCGGAAAGATGACTTAAACAGAAGCATATAATTGCGATTTAGAAGATGAATCCGATGCTCATTATAAAAAGGGCTGTTCTGACACAACAGAACAGCCCCAAGATACAATTTTATGCGGAATGATTAGTGGTGTTCACCCCACCATCCGTACTCTTTCCAATTGAAAGAGAAAGGCATTAATACCAGTGATAATGAAAAAGTATTTTTACCGATCAGTTCGCTTTTGCTTTCTAAGCCTGAGATATTACCAAACAAGCTGTTGGCATTCGTGTAGAATGGAATCTTTCCAAAAGAATATTGAGCTCTTAATTTAAAAACAATACCTGCTTTATACCCAACTTCTGCTTTTAAAAATGGTGCGATACCCGTTCCGAAACCCGCATTCCCATAATCTACCGTCATATTCAGAGAAGGATGAACACCTGCCCCGAAGGTTCCGGTCCAGCGGCTACCTTTTTCCAAGGTCGCTTCTCCTCCGAATTTGAAATCCACACTTACCGGTAAGGCCATCTGTACAGACATGGCAGAAAAACCAAAAATAGGATCACTATAAGTTACACCATTTACCGTTCCGTTCTCATCTGTCGTAAAGCCGCTGAACTCAGGTACTTTATAATCCCATAAAAACGCATTGTATTCATAATCGATACCGATTGCTAATAAAGATTGCCCACCCAGGCGTTTCACCGGAATATAAGTGCCTGCAAAACCACCATACCCAAATTTGCTATTTACATTTTGGTTAATCTCTCTGGAAAATGACTTGCCCGATGCCGCATCTTTTACAGTCTCGTTGCTTTTATATGTTGCGGAGGCGATAGAATATGAGTAGCCAATTTCCCAACGCTTCAGAAAATTAGGTAAGCCATAACCCGGTCCGGCATGTACTTCCGTAAAACTCGCCAATAATAAAGTGCCGGCTATTGCTTTCTTAAGTATATTGAATTTCATATTGTATATTATTTACGTTGGAAAAATAATATATTTTTATGAATAATTAACAAATTCAATATTTTTTTATAGAAAACGGGACGCGATCTTATTTTAAATAGTCCGTAAAGTGATCGCCTCTGTTCTCTGCTTTATTATGGTGCTGGTTAAACTCCTGAGATTTATTTCTCGGTATAGAAAGTGATTCCCATTGCGTACTGAGCATTTTGCCCAGAAAAACAATCTGCCCTACATGATAAGCATAGTGACCTATTTGTCTTTGAATGGCTTCCATAACACTATGTGCCTGGTTTCTAATGTACACCACCTTGTCCATATCGGCTTCTGTAAGCGTATCGAGCGTATCTAACAGTACCTTCCATCCTTCTTCCCATTGTTGAAAGACTTGTGCGGCATCCTGTGTTTTCAGGTCAAATTCACTATCCCTGTCACGCCACTCCTTTTCCCCGTCGGTCTGGAGGAAATCAGTCCAGCGGGAGCGCATATTTCCCCATAGGTGTTTTACAATATGAGCAATGCTATTGCTTTCCTCGTTAGCCTGCCAGAATAATTTGTCTGCGTCTATCTGACGAAATGTCTTTTCTCCCAGGTTTTTATAATAACCAAATAGGATAATACTGTTTTTTAAGAAAGAGGTTTCCATAATCGTATAAATTAATAAAGCCCTTCTGCATATTGCGAAAGGGCTTTATTGTAACATTAAGACATCTGAAAAAAAATTACAGATGTTGTTGGATTTTTTTGTCGAAAGCAGATTTTGGAGCAGCACCTACTTGTTTGTCTACTACTTCTCCGTTTTTGATATAAAGGATACAAGGAATGCTTGTTACCCCATATTCTACAGACAAGTTTGGATTTTCATCAACGTTTACTTTTCCTACATTGATTTTTCCATCATACTCGGTAGCCAAAGCATCGATTGTGGGGCCTAAGGCCAAACAAGGACCACACCAAGGAGCCCAAAAATCAACAACCGACAATTTATCGGATTTTAGCACTTCTGCTTCGAAGTTAGCATCATTATATACTGCTGCCATTATTATAAATTTACTTTTTTGAAAATGATAAGACAAAGATAGGCGCATTTTTTATGAATAAAAAATAGAGGATAATAATAGCATCATTATCCTCTGTTATATTATAAAAAGTTTGTGATTTCCTTAAAACTTAAAGCCTAAGGTTAATGCGACGATACTTCTGTTGGTTTTAATACTAGCGACATCGGGTGTAAGGCCGCTCACAACATAGGCATTTTCTTTATTAGTCATATTGCTGTATGCATAGCCCAGGTCAATAAAGGTATTGTTGGCAAAGCGATATCCTAAGCCTACAGAATAGTCCATGCGGTCGCTGCCAAAATCACTGTATTGTGTGCTGTAAGGGTTGCCGTAATACGCTACCCCGGCGCGTATGGAGAATGGATTGGTAACTCTGTATTCTGCACCCACTCTTACATTAGAAGCACCTCTGTATGTATTCTTGATGGCATTATTCACCTGAACCTGATAGTCTGTGTTGCCGGAGAATTTATAAGACATGGTTTGGTAAGGCACAAATTCATAATCCGCAGTGATAAATCCTTTATTACCGACAAATGCTGTAGCACTTAAGATACCTCTCCATGGTGTTTTCAGGGAATATTCATATTGGTATATGTTTTGAGGCGTTATACTACGATTGCCGGCACCATCTTCTACATTAGCCACGACATTATAATCTACGTAATCGTTAAAGGAAGACCAGGTTGGCGTGTGAATGGCTGCACCTAGACGGAAACTTTTTACCGGTGCAAAAATAAACCCGAATTTACCATTAACCCCTACACCTGTTGTTTGCAGATCTTCTCTGAAGGTAAACCGGTCAAAACCGTTGTTTGTATTGCCCGTTTGATCCGCTTCTATAAAATCTGTAATACGTTTGAAGCGATAAGAGGTGATGCCAATCGTACCGCCCACCATGAATTTATCATCATAATTGGCACCTAAACTCACCACATATTCGTTTACAGCACCTTTCATATCACTTGTTTTCATTTGTGATAGTGTACCACCCTGGGCGATAATCCTTTGATAAGGAACCGATTTCAGGTCATTGGAAAGCAAGAATGATTGATATCCGAGATAGCCATAAGGGCCGGCACTTTCCTGTACGCCATTGGCTTGTGCCGATGCGGCAAAAACTTCGGAGAAAGAGCTGTTTTTATTGTTGCCCTGATAAGTGACATTATTATTGAAATCGGCCAATTTATTGACACCTAATGCGAAAGAAACGCTTTTCCAACCGCTTCTGTTTTTGCTGCTGTTAAATACCATGCCCGCATTACCCAATTTAAATGCAGATCTATCATCTGTCGTATTTTGATTCAGGTAATCGCTGGAATTATTATTCATCCTCAGAGATGGGGTGATGGTAAATTCACTTTGTCTGTATACACCTAATCCTGCGGGGTTTACACTTGCTGAAGAAAAATCGGCACCCAAAGATCCTGCAGCGCCTCCTATAGATAAGGAACGGGCTGTAGTTGCGGGAGAAAGCATGCCAAAGCGAAGTGCATCGTCTGCCGTTTGGGCAAAAAGCGAAGTACCTAACAATCCGAAAGCTCCGGAGATCACAATGGTTTTGGTAACTAAGTTCATATCAGATCTTGATTTAAAGTTGTAAAAATACAATGTTTATCCATGGGATATTGTGGATACGCAGGGTAGGACGGTAATTTTAGCAAAAAGTTTAAACTTAGGACAAAAATCGCGGTTCTTTAAGCATAAAAGAGTGAGCCGGACGGCCCACTCTTTTATGCTTAGGATTTTGCTTATAATCCTTAAGCCTTATCTGCTGCAGCTTCTGTGTCGTTGCTGAGCTTATCAATTTTGTCTTCTGCTTTGTCTTTAAGATCGGCAGCCTTGTCTTTCGTACTATCCCATGCATCTTCTGCTTTATCTTTCAGGTCTCCGGCGACTTCTTTTGTTTTCTCCCAGGCATCTTCCGCCTTGTCTTTAGCGGCATCAAATACTTCTTCTGCTTTGTCTTTTGCTTTTTCTGCCGCATCTTTAGTGGCTTCCCAGGCATCGGCAGCTTTATCCTTTATTTTATCCCAAAGGCTCTCTTCTTTGTTTTCTGCTTCGTTTTTTAATTCTTCTGACATAATAAGCGGTTTTTAAAAGGTGAACAATTTCTTATGCTTATAAAATTAAAGGATTCGCTGCGAATAAGATAGCCCTTATCATAGAATTAACATTAAAATTACCTTAAGGGACGCTCGGATATTTTTGTTTAATTTTGTATTCAATTTTTGAAAAATGCAGCAATACACGCAATTACTCCAACATATATTAGATACCGGTGTGCATAAAGAAGACCGGACCGGAACGGGAACGATCAGTTGTTTCGGGTATCAAATGCGTTTCGATCTCAATAAGGGGTTTCCGATGGTGACCACAAAGAAGCTGCATTTGAAATCTATTATCTATGAGTTGCTTTGGTTCTTAAAAGGAGATACGAACGTACATTATCTGAATGATCATGGGGTGCGGATCTGGGACGAATGGGCCAATGAACAGGGCGATTTAGGCCCTGTCTACGGAAAACAATGGCGGAGCTGGGAAGGTGCAGATGGGAAAGTGTATGATCAGATTAAGGACGTTATTCAACAGTTGAAAACCAATCCGGATAGCCGCAGGATTATTGTAAATGCCTGGAATGTGGGCGACTTGCCGCATATGGCGCTGAGTCCCTGCCATGCTTTATTTCAATTTTATGTAGCTAATGGCAAACTGAGTTGTCAGTTATATCAGCGGAGTGCGGATGTGTTTTTGGGGGTACCATTTAATATTGCCTCTTATGCTTTGCTCACGATGATGATCGCGCAGGTATGCGACCTGGAGCTTGGAGAATTTATCCATACTTTTGGAGATGCACACCTGTACAACAACCATTTAGAGCAGGCAAAACTGCAATTGACCCGGGAGCCTTATGCCTTGCCGACCATGCGCCTTAACCCGGAGATAAAAGACATCTTTGGCTTTACTTTTGAAGACTTTACTTTAGAAAATTACCAGGCGTATCCGCATATTAAAGCGAGTGTAGCAGTATAAACATAATTATTATGGCCGTAATCCTACCTGTAAAAGGAATAGAACCACAAATGCCCGAAAGCACATTTATTGCACCTAATGCCACGATTGTAGGTGATGTGATTATGGGAGAAAACTGCAGCGTATGGTTCAATGCGGTTGTGCGCGGGGATGTAAACCGTATTCGTATGGGCAACCAGGTAAATATCCAGGATGGTGCCTGTGTGCATTGTACCTACGAGAAAACCGAAACCGTTTTAGGCAATAATGTATCCGTGGGACATAATGCTATCGTACATGGATGTACCATAGAGGATAATGTACTGGTCGGTATGGGGGCTATTGTTATGGATAATGTGCATATCGGGAGCAATACCATTATTGCTGCCGGTGCTGTAGTGCTTGAAGGGACACAAGTGCCTTCCGGATGTATTTTTGCGGGTGTTCCGGCCAAAAAGGTAAAAGACATCAGTGCCGAACTGACCGAAGGAGAGATCAACCGCATCGCTAATAATTATGTGATGTACAGTAGCTGGTTCAAATAAGGTCTTACCTATTTTTCGGGTTGTTGGATCAGGGGAATAAGACTTTCTATTTCAACAGCCTTCTCCGGTTCTCCGATGTTATCATAAGTCGTAGCCAGGTTTTCCAAAAGCAGGGTAATCACCGCACGGCTGTCGAGCATATTCAATTCGGGATAGAGATCGTATTTTCCATTTTTCTTCAGGTACATCATAATGTCGTTACGGTTATAGACCATACCATTGGTGGGATCTATAAAGAACTGTACATGCTGAATGGCATTGTGTTCTTCCATATCGTCAAATGCGTACACATGATCAAAATATGCTAAGATAAACTGATTAGGGAGGTCTATAGCATAGATCGGCACATCCAGCATCTCACATAAAGCCAGATATAAAATACCGATGGTAAATGCATTTCCCTGTTTGCTTTCTACCGTATGATTAACAAAGAACAGATTCGGGTTGGGATCGGTCAGTTCATGCCCTTTCAGCCGGAAAAAATTGAATAGAATACCGTTAATGATATTGATCTGCTCCAAAGGAGAGAGGAAATTATTCAACTCTAACCAGACATTCCGCCGCATCAGTTCAAACTGGTGTAGAATGGCTTCCTTGTCCATTTCCGGAAAACGGAATTTCGCAATGATGAGCGCCGCCTCAAATGCGGATGGATGTGAGGCCTTGGCCCAATGAATCAATTCGGTTTGTAATTGCTGGTAAAAGGATTGATGGATCAGGTTTTCCAGCCGCGACTGGGCAAAAGGATTATCGCAAACCTCCCATAAGGCCTCCAGATGAGGCACAATAGACAAGCCATAACTCAATAGTTTTTGAGCAACGGTTTCGTATACTTCCTGGTCCGGGTCATCGACCAGCTGCAGGAGTGCTACGATTTCTTTGTCTGTTTGGGGTTTCGCCATAAATTTATTCCATACATTTACCTCTGGAAAACAAATATAATGAAGGAATATGGTATAATTGGCAAAAGTTTGTCACATAGTTTTTCTCCAAAATATTTTAACAATAAATTCGGGGTTTTGGGTTTAGAGGCGCATTTTGAAATCTTCGAAATCCCTCATATTGAATCGTTTAAGCAAATTATTGCACAACATCGGGCACTTGCCGGTTTATGTGTGACGATTCCTTATAAAGAGCTCATTATGCCCTACCTTGATGAAATTGATCCGGTAGCGGCGGACATTGGCGCGGTGAATTGTATTCAGTTTAAACAGGGCAAACTGAAAGGGTATAATACCGATATTAGCGGTTTTGTAAATTCTTTGGTGCCGATACTGCCTGCTGTACCTGTAAAAGCCCTGGTTTTGGGTACCGGAGGCGCTTCTAAAGCGGTGTTGAAGGGCTTGGAGTCTTTAGGAATTCCTTATACTTTAGTTAGTCGAATGGTATCCGCTTCGGCTATTACCTATGCCGATGTTGATGCTACGCTGCTGTCGGCACATAAACTCATTATTAATACCACTCCTTTAGGCACTTTTCCAGAAGTGCATACTTTTCCTGATCTTCCCTATGCGGTTTTGAGCGATCAGCATATCTTATATGACCTGGTGTACAATCCCGCAGAGACGGCCTTTTTGCAGAAAGGAAAGGCAGCGGGAGCAGTCCTGAAAAATGGTTTAGAAATGCTGGAATTGCAGGCAGAAGCGAATTGGCGTATCTGGAACGAGTAGAGATACCGATAGAATTTCGTAACTTCGCGGGCAACCTCATATGTGATTCGCTATATGCTAAGGTATTTCTATTCTACTGTTTTACTGTTTGTTACCCTATTTTCCTTTGCTCAGGATGCTCCGAAACGAGAATTCCGGGCGGTATGGATTGCTACTGTCGGTAATATCGATTGGCCGTCTAAACCCGGCTTAAGTGCTGCGCAACAACAAAACGAATTTATCGACCGCCTCACCTTCTTACAAGAAAACGGATTTAATGCGGTCATTGTGCAGGTACGCCCTTCGGCAGATGCCTTTTACCCTTCTGAGTTAGAGCCCTGGAGCAAATACCTGAGCGGAAAACAAGGCGTTGCTCCTTTTCCGATGTACGATCCGATTGCTTTTATGGTGACCGAAACGCATAAACGTAATATGGAATTCCATGCATGGTTTAATCCATTTCGTGCTTTGGTGAATAGTGCCCTTAACCCAAACCCACCATCGCATGTAACCAAACAACATCCCGACTGGGTGATCAATTATGGTGGTAAAGCCTATCTGGACCCGGGAAACCCCGAAGCACGCAATTATGTAAACCAGGTGATCCTAGATGTCGTGAAGCGCTATGATATAGATGGGGTGCATATCGATGATTATTTTTATCCTTATAAAATAGCCGGAAAGGTATTTGGCGATCAGCGTTCTTTTGCGCAATACGGACAGGGCAAAAGCCTGGACGATTGGCGGAGAGACAATATCAATAAATTTGTTGAGGCCTTATATAAAGGGGTAAAGAAAGAAAAAAACTATGTGAAAGTGGGGATCAGCCCTTTTGGGATCTGGCGCAACAGTCGGCAGGACCCGGCAGGCAGTGCTACCAATGGCACCAGTTGTTACGATGACCTGTATGCCGATGTACTCACCTGGATACAGCATAAATGGGTAGATTATGTAGCGCCGCAACTTTACTGGGAACATGGCCACCGCTTGGCAGCTTATGATGTGCTTGTGCCTTGGTGGAAAAGCGTATGTAAAGAACGAGCTTTGTATATTGGTATGGGCGTATATCGTATGGTGAATGCCACACAAGCTACATGGCAAGGGTCTAAAGAGATCTTAAAACAAATAGAGACCGAACGCAGTTATCAGGCTGAAGGTGCGATTATGTACAGTATGGCCAGTTTCGATAAGATCGGCACTGCGCTGAGCAAGGATTTAAAGCAAGCGAAATATTATGGCACCATTGCCATACCTCCAACAATGCCCTGGATCGATAATATACCGCCCGGCGCACCGAAAGCGACATTGAAATCAAGCCCTAATCAAAGAGGGGCTATACTTACCTGGGAGCCTACCGGCAATAAAGAACCGGTTCGATACCTGGTGTATAAATTTGATAAAACCGAAAGTATAGACCTGAATAAATCTATTAAAATCGTTGCCATTACTCAGAAAAACATCTTTATAGATGAAGATCCTGATTTTGCAAACCATAAGTATATCATTACTGCGGCCGACCGGTTGTGGAATGAAAGCAAACCAAGCGAAATATTAGTCTATCGATAAAAATCAAAAAAACAATTAATCATATATGGAATTATACTACTCCTTTTCAATTTTAATAGTCTTAGCGGCCGTATTTGCATACATCAATGCACGATTTCTAAAACTACCCTCTGTAATAGGAATAATGGTAATTTCCATGTTGTTTTCGATAGGGCTGGTTACTACCGGTCGCTTTTTTCCTAAAACCTTCTCTGGTTTCCTGAAGCTGCTCTCTGGTTTCGACTTTACCGAACTCCTGATGGGCGCCATGCTGAATTTCCTGCTTTTTGCCGGGGCCATACACATCCGCCTGAAAGACCTTAAAGAGCAGATGTGGCAGGTGCTGACCCTTTCTACCGTCAGTGTCATTATTTCTACCATCGTGGTGGGCTACCTGTTTCATTATGGTATGCATCTGATCGGCTTAGAAGTTCCCTTTATTCACTGTTTGTTATTTGGGGCCCTTATTTCCCCTACCGACCCGATTGCGGTTTTGAGTATCCTGAAGCAAACAAAAGTGGCCAAGTCGCTGCAAACGAAAATTGCGGGAGAGTCTTTGTTTAACGATGGGGTGGCCATCGTATTATTTATCTTATTAAGGGGTATTGCAGAAGGCAGCGGCGTAGATGTGACCCCCAAAGGAATTACCCTGTTATTTGTACAAGAGGCCATCGGTGGGATTGCTCTCGGATTATTATTGGGTTATTTCGGCTCATTGATGATCAAACAAATTGATGATTATACGGTAGATGTACTCATTACCCTGGCTATTGTAATGGGAGGTTACCTGATTGCCCATGAATTACATGTATCGGGTCCGCTGGCGATGGTGGCGGCCGGGTTGATCGTCGGTAATTTTGGAAGGGATAAGGCCATGAGCCAAACCTCAAGAGAATATGTAGATCGTTTCTGGGAGTTGAATGATGAAATACTGAATGCTATTCTGTTTCTCTTTATCGGGTTTGAAGTATTGCTGATTCCCGAATGGAAAATCTATTGGCTACCGGGGATTATTGCCATCGTGATCGTCTTGTTTTCCCGTTTTATCTCCATTGTGATCCCGGCAAGGTTGATCAAATTCAAGCAAAGGCTCAGTAATCAGTCACTCATCATCCTTGTTTGGGGTGGTTTGCGGGGTGGCGTGTCGATTGCCCTGGCTTCTTCCTTATCCGAAACGACCAATAAACACATGATCCTGACCGTAACCTATTTTGTCGTAATCTTTTCTATTATTGTTCAAGGACTTACTGTAGGTAAGCTTACCGGACCGAGAACTTTCTCCAGAAGAAGGCGCATGGTGACCCGGAAACAGGATAAAGAAAATACGGGTATAGTGGCCTAACGTTAAATGTAATATTCCCAAATTATAATTCATAATTAAGTTTTACCTTTGCGCCTCATATTGAATTAATACATAATGGATCGCAAATCAGTCATTGGTTTTGTATTGTTAATTGCTTTAGCCACTGGTTACATTTTTTATAGTAATCACTCTGCCAAAGAATATCAAGCAAAAAAAACTGCAGACTCTTTAGCTTATGCTAAAGCACATCCACAGCCTGTGCAAAACAGCACAAGTACTGTGATCAAAGACACCACTACCGCTATAGACAGTACCCTGCCTGCAGCCTTTAGAGGGGCAGAAAAATTGGTTACGGTAAGTAACGGATTGGTAAGCCTTAATGTAACCACAAAAGGGGCTTTTCCGGTAGAAGCTAACTTACTTAAATTTAAGACTTATAGTCAGAAACCTTTATTGTTGTTCTCCGGTAAACAAGGCAATCGCCTGGCCTTTAAGATTCCGGTTGACGGAAAAGATATGTGGTCGGATGAGCTGTACTTTACACCCGAACAAAAAACGGGAACAGATGGCAGCACGCAATTGATCATGACTGCTGATGTAGGTGCAGGTAAAAGTGTCGTCCTTACCTATTCTTTACCGAAAGACGGCTATATGATGGACGCCAGTCTACGGATGATCGGGATGTCGGAAGGTTTAGCAAAAACCAGCGAAATTCCGGTAGAATGGAAAACGGCGGCCCTGAGTACTGAAAAGGATTTGAAAAATGAGCGCACTAATGCACAGATGCATTTCCGCTATCAGGATGGGGAGCATGATTATAATACCATCTCCCGTACCCCAAAGAAATCAATAGACAAAGAGTTGCAATGGATGGGTGTAAAAACGCATTTCTTTAACTCTACCATCATTGCTGCAGAAAAGCCCTTCAAAAAAGGTGCTTATGATGCTGCGGAGCCTAAAGAAGATTCCAGTATTGTAGCTACTGATGTCAGCACCATGAGTATCCCGGTAATGGCTTCTAATGATTTTGCCTTCAATTTCAGATGGTATATCGGGCCTAATGACTATAAAGTGCTTAAATCGTATAATTATGAAATGGAAGAAATGATTCCTTTAGGTTTCGGTATCTTCTTCTTTGTAAAATATATTGCGAAATGGGCGATCCTTCCTTTATTTAATTTCTTAGCCTCCTTTATCTCCAATTTCGGGGTATTGATTATCGTCCTGACGCTGATCATCCGTTTATTCCTGTCTTTCTTTACCTACAAAAGCTATCTGTCCTCTGCGAAGATGCGGGTATTGAAACCGGAGATTGATGAGTTAAAAGCGAAATACGGAGAGAACCAACAACAAATGGGTGTAGAGCAAATGAAACTGTATCGTACTGCCGGTGTCAATCCTTTAGGAGGATGCTTGCCGATGCTGTTACAAATGCCGTTCCTGTTGGCGATGTATTATGTATTCCCGACCGCGATTCAATTACGCCAGGCCAAGTTCCTGTGGAGCGATGACTTATCTACTTATGATAATATCCTGAACCTGCCGTTTAACATCCCGTTCTATGGTGATCACGTGAGTTTATTTACCTTATTAATGACTGTTTCCAGTTTATTGTTGGCGATTTACAGCAAGCAAATGACTGCCGGACAAGAAATGAGCGGCCCTAACGGACAAGTGATGAAATGGATGCCATACATCATGCCGATTATGTTCTTAGGTTGGTTTAATAACTTTGCAGCCGGTCTTACTTTCTACTACTTCTTCTCCAATATGTTGAGCTTGTTACAACAGTTTATCATTCAGAAATTCTTTATCAATGAAGCTAAAATTCATGCGAAGATCAAAGAAAACAGAAGCAAGCCTGCCGCTACCTCCAAATGGCAGCAAAAGCTGGAAGAAATTCAAAAAGTACAACAACAAAACAAAAAATAGTCTTTTGTTTTAAGCACATAAAAAGCGCGGTCACCAAAGGTGACCGCGCTTTTTATGTGTACTGCTTTCTTAATCGGAATATATATGTGCTTATTGTACGCCGTCCATGGGTTCATCTACAGGAGGTGTTGCATTCGGATGTACAACGGGCTGTTCTACTTTTTTCTCCTCTTTTTCGGGAGGGCAACCCGGAGGCATCGTTTTATTCAGGAAATTAATATAGCTGCCGTATTGGTTCATTAGGTTGTAGCCTTCACCCGTTAGGGTGAGCCAGCCTTGCCTGCCGAAGCCGATTACTGCTTTCATTAAACCCGTACTGGTAATGATGTCCCAAAAGGATTCCAGAGGCTTTCCTGCCGGAACGGTAATCTTATTAGGGGTCAGTATTTCTTTTACAAAATTGAGGTCTCTGCGGTCACCGTTATTGTATAGTTCTCTAAGGCATACATCGATCAAAATGGCCTCTACATCTTTGGGGCTGAACTGGGGTTGCGGCACTGCCGGAGCCTTGGTTGCGTTTGCTGCTGCTGTGATTCCTCTTTTTTTTAGCCTATTTATCGTTTCTTTTGATTTCATACTATTCTTGTCTGTTGTTGAAACAATAAATATACTACAATTTTGAGATTCAGACTTTTGCCAATATGGTTTGTCCGCCTTTTACTTTATCTCCGATGTTAACCTCAATCTTTGTGCCCACCGGGAAGTAGATATCTACACGGGAACCGAAACGGATGAATCCGAATTCTGCATTTTGCTCAATAGTTTGTCCGTCTTTTACATAATAACAGATGCGGCGGGCCAAGGCTCCGGCAATCTGGCGCATGAGTAACGTAATCTGGTTGTTGCCCACCACTACAGTCGTCCGTTCGTTTTCTGTAGATGATTTTGGATGCCAGGCCACCAGGTATTTACCCGGATGGTATTTTACATATTTGATCAGTCCTTTGATCGGGCTACGGTTTACGTGCACATTCAAGGGAGACATGAAAATAGATACCTGTAATCTTTTATCTTTAAAATATTCTGTTTCTGTTGTTTCTTCAATAACCACTACTTTGCCATCGGCAGGTGCCACGATCACATTGTCGCCTTGTGTGAAGGTGCGGTTAGGTATGCGGAAAAACCAAAGTACCCAAAACCATAAAAGGAAAAATCCTGTTTGTAAGAACCAGTAGATAATCTGGAATCCGCAGCCGGGTTTGTTTAAAAAATAATGGTTCAATCCTGCCAGGATAACGAATAGAACAGAGGCAATGGTGATATACTTATAGCCTTCGCGATGAATAGTCATAGTAAAATATTTGTTGAAAATAAGGGGCAAAAATAAATGAAATTAAGGAGCAAATGCAAACATAATGTAAATAAATGCAAAGGGTAAGGCCGCCAATAAGGAATCAAAGCGATCCAGCGCTCCGCCGTGCCCCGGCATAATGTTGCCTGAGTCTTTGATGCCGGCCAGTCGTTTTAATTTAGATTCCAGCAAATCGCCGGCAGTACCCGCAAATGCAGCACAGGCGGCTAAAGCCATCCAATCTACAGGATGGTATAAGGAAGTATAATGTGCCCAGATAGCAGCGCCACCGATGGTCAGTAAAGCACCTCCGATGGTTCCTTCCCATGTTTTTTTGGGCGATATAGGAGAAAAGGGGGTCCGGCCAATAAAAGAGCCGACAATATAAGCCATCGTATCATTCATCCAGATCATTAAGATGAGTGCGAGCGGAATGGCAAAATTAATGGTCCATAATTGTACCAGTAAAGCCATCGGCACGGCAACGTAGACTAAACCAACCAAGCTCATCATACCGGCTGTTAGCGCGGTGCGCTTTGCTAAAACCGCCACGAAAAGAAGGATTATAGGAATCATAGACAGCATAGCCGTCGCAACGCCACCGGTAGAGGCAAGATTGATGCCCACAAAAACCAACAGGCCCAGAAGTTGGGTGACCCATTCGAGGTATGGAGGAAAGTAAGCTTCTTTAAAAATATGTTGAGACAGGCGGTAAAACTCCCGGATGCCCAGAAATTGAACCAGCAGCGCCAAACCGAAAATACCAAAAACAGAATGCGTCCATAAATGTCCCAACAAACCAAACATCATAAGGGCGGCAAAGACAATAGCGGAACCTAAACGGGTAAAAAATACAGGCCAGTTCATAAATCAGGATAAATTCGGGTTTGGATGATTATTTATATAGCTCATGCCCCAAAGTTTCGGGGAGGGTGTTTTCCCTTTTACGGTTTGTTTAAAGGCGATATACACAATAACCCCACCAATAAGCATCATACTCACTGCAATGGCGATGGGAAAAGCCTCTATATCCATTTCCGGATGTTTAGAGATCAAGTATACCTGTACAACCTGTATGGCATTGTTAAAAAAGTGCAAGATGATATTGTACCAGATATTACCGGTATAATGATATACAAGGCCCAAAACGAATCCGGCAATAGCAACGGGTAAAAAATTATAAACACTCCCATGAAAAGAAGCAAAGAATATACTTACGGCGACGATGCTCCAAACAGGGTTTTTGATAAATGAGTTGGTAAAGCGCTGGACAATACCCCTGAAAAATACTTCTTCACAGATGGCGGGCACCAAGGCAATCACCCCGATACGAACCAGCAGATCACCTATGGTCTTCATTTGCAACATGGAGGATTCCAATTGCTTGCGTTGCTCCTGAAGCGAATCTGCGGCTTTCCCGAAAGGCAAAGATTGTATGAGGGGAGTACTGCCCAAAATCAGGCTCAGCAAACCCAGAGAGAGCAGTATAACCCAAAGGATACTTTGTCCTTGTACTGGTTTAAAAGACAGGAATGCTTTTGGCCGCTCAGGAATAAGGTAGATAAAGAGTAGGGCCGGTAAAAGAAAAGTAAGTACTTGGTTCAGGGTAGTGATAGAAAGTATCCCTATGGTTTCTTGCGTATTTAAGGCCGTCTTTTTTGCACTGATCTGCGCGAAATCAATGTGTAAGACTTGTGCCAGCCCGGACAATACCACCAGTAATAAAAGACTGCACAGGAAATACAGGCATAAAAATATAAGCAGTTGTATGGCCACGGATTGTCGCCGTAGTTGGAATAATCGCATGAATTAATCTTATAATGGATTGCAAAGATACTTATTGCAATGGATTGCGGTGTCATCCTTCCTAATTTTACCAAATGCCTTGAAAAATTGCAC
This sequence comes from Taibaiella sp. KBW10, assembly GCF_003852495.1. Taxonomy (GTDB): domain Bacteria; phylum Bacteroidota; class Bacteroidia; order Chitinophagales; family Chitinophagaceae; genus Edaphocola. Next base: position 381,500 of record NZ_QAJI01000005.1, read on the forward strand.
GTTGAATTAATCCGCCGGGAAGCATACAAAAACAATTGGCACCGCTCAAGAGCGGTGCCAATTGTAGCAAATAGGGTTAAGGCCTTAATTGTAGCCCAAAGCCTTATAAATATAATCTTGTGCTACGGTGCGTACACTTAATTTATTGATCAGGTTATTGTCGGCAGTTGGATTGATGCGGTTAGACAGGAAGACGAAGACAATGCCTGTTTTAGGATCGGCCCATACACAGGTGCCGGTAAAGCCCTGGTGGCCGAAGGTGCTTTTACTACAGTATTCCGATGCAGGGCCGCCGTCGCCTGCGCGTTTTTCCGGTTTGTCAAATCCGTAGCCCCTTCTGCTGGTGCCCGAACGGTAGCCCGTAAAATACTCGACTGTTTGCGGGCTGAACATCTGTTTGCCCCTGTAAGTTCCACCATTGGCCAGCATCTGCATGATAATACCGAGGTCTTCCGCATTGGAGAACAGCCCGGCATGCCCGGCCGTACCGCCCATCATTGCAGCAGCCATATCGTGTACATAGCCTTGGAGTTGCTGATAGCGGAAGTAATTATCGCGTTCTGTTGGCGCACATCGTAATTGCCAATTGCGCTCCCAGGGATTGTATAAAGTGTTTTTTAGCCCCAAAGGCTGATAGAAGGTCTTTTCTACATATTCATCCAAAGGCATTTTGGTAATGGCCTCTACCACTTTTTGCAGGAAGATAAAGTCAAGGTCGCTATATACATAAGCAGCAGGATAGCTTACAGGACTTTCCAGGATCGTTTTCCAAATGGTATCGGTATAATTCTGGTTCATAAACATCCCGGAGGCTACGGGAACAGTATATCTCCCGCTTTTAAAAGCGGCATAGATTGCAGGATTAGGTCCTGTACTGTCAAGGGTGCTTTTGTAAAAAGGAATCCAGGCTTTTAGCCCGGCCTGATGTAATAAAATATTGCTGATCTTCAGGCTCGCTTTATTACTTCCTTTTACAAAGGGTAAATAATCGCCTAAGGTATAGTTCAGATTGATCTTGCCTTGTTCATACAGCTTCATCACCGCCAGCGTCGTTGCCGCCAGCTTGGTTACTGAAGCCACATCAAATAAGGTTTGATCAACGATAGGCGTGCTGCTCCCATAACTGTAGGCGCCATAATTTTTCTTGTATACGACCTGTCCGTCTTTCATCGCCAACACCTGGCAACCGGGAAAGACCCCTTTAACGATGGATCCTTTCAGGTAGCTGTCTAATGCTTCTATCGCAGCAGGGTTTTTAATAAGATTGGTCGCAATGGTTACGGGATTCGTTGTCGTTTGTGTGGTGACGGGAGTATTGACCACTGCCGTTTTTGTGGGAACGGCCGTGCTTGGGATATTCCGCGTCGCTCCGCTGCTGTTGTAAGTACCGGCTGTTGGACACGGCTGTACCGGTAGAACGCCTTTTGCCGTCATTCTGCCTAATAATACATTTAGTGTAGCCAGGTAAGTGGCATAATTCTCTTCATAGGCAATGATGCTGGAACCGGCACCGCAGATATACTTCGAGGCATAAGCATTACCGAAATTGAGGAAGATCGTTTTGTCCGAAAGGGTCAATTGTTTTAGAAAGGCCAATTGCATGGCATCAATGCCATAATTGTCTTTAGGATACAAGTTCAAGTCCTGCATGCCGATAATGACCGCATCATATTTTTTAAGGTTATTTACCAGCACATCCATTCTTGCGGCACTTTGATTTTTGGCAAAGCTAAAGATAGTGGTATTGGGTAAAGCCGCTTTAAGCATATTGTAAAAAGCTTTACTATCTGTAGCCGTCGTGTTCTCGTCTTTACCTACCGATACGTAAGCATACGATGCATTGGGGCGCATTGCTAATTTATCCAGTATATGATTGTTGTCTTTTACTAAGGTGATGGCGGCAGCGGCTACTTGCTCAAATATGGCTTGCGTATAACGGTTCAGGTCTACAGTCGCATTCGCTACCGGTATCGTTTGATAGGTATGTAGCCCGGCATCATATTTAGCATTCAGGATTTTTCGCACACTCTTTTCTAACCTTGCAGCGGTGATCTTTTTATGCTTGATGGCATCCTGGATTTTTGCAATGGCTTTAGGTACATCTTCCGAAAATAAGAGTACGTCATTGCCAGCCAGAAAGGCCTGCAAATCGGCTTCTCCATTCGGATAAAACTTTGTAACCCCTTTCATATTCAGGGCATCGGTAAAGATCAGACCTTTAAAGCCCATTTCATTTTGCAATAAATCGGTTACGATTGGATAAGATAAGGTGGAAGGTACATCTTTGCGAGATTCGTAAGCCGGTAAGGATAAATGTGCGATCATTACACTCTGTACCTTAGCCTGAAATAATTTCCGGAAAGGATACAATTCAAGATCGTTCAGTTGCTGTTTGGTCTTCGAGATGACGGGCAGGTCGAGGTGCGAATCAACGGAAACGTCACCATGGCCGGGAAAGTGTTTTACGCAAGCCATTACGCCATTGTCCTGCAATCCTTTTGTGAAAGCGCTGCCCATTATGGACACCCATTCCTTATTGTCACCAAAAGAGCGGAAGTTGATCACCGGGTTATCGGGATTGTTGTTCACATCAATATCCGGTGCAAAGTCTATATGTACCCCGAGCCTTTTGCATTGGTAAGCAATGGCAGTGGCCATTTGTTCCATCAAGGAAGGGTTTCGGGTGGCTCCTAACATCATTTGTCTCGGAAAATTCTGCACACCGGTCAGGCGCATGCCCAAGCCCCATTCTGCATCCATACCGATCAATAAAGGTACTTTACTCGATCTCTGAAAAATATTGGTTTGGTTAGCCTGTGCTTCAGCAGTTCCCTGCATAAAGATTAATCCGCCAACCAGCCGGTTGTCAATCAGTGCCTGAATTTGCCCTTGGTTATATTTCTCTCCGCCGGAATAGGCGGCTACCATAAACAGTTGTCCTATTTTTTCTTTTTCAGATAATTGGTTGTACACACTGTCTACCCATCGTTGTCTGGAAGATTGTGCAAAAGTCAGGTGTACCGTGCCGGTGATCAGTAACAGGCCAAAAATAAGTTTCTTCATATATATAAATCCGGGGTATAGAATATGCGATAATGATATTTGCAAATTAAAACAAATTCGGGCGTTACCGTATGTATTCACACTTAAAAAAGAAATAAAATATCATAAAACCAAATTTAACAGGCATTGTGAAGGCTGATGATGCCCAATGCGCTACTTTTGAATGATAAATTTTTAAGTAGTTTAAAGTAAAATGGCCGGAAGCCCGTCTTCCTGTGTATGAACCATTCAATTGCTTCACCTATGCCCGAGAACAATGCTCTGTCTATTACCGATACCGTCAAAAAATACGGGTCTCAGCTGCTGGGCTTTATTAAGGGAAAGGTAAAAAAACTGGAAGATGCAGAAGATGTGTTGCAGGATGTTTGGTACCAGTTTAGCCGTCTGACCAATATTAATGAACTGGAAAGCGTAAGCGGCTGGCTATACTTTGTCGCCAAAAATAAAATTACAGACCTATATCGTAAACGAACAACAGATTCTCTGGAAGATTATACCTATGAAACGGAAGATGGGGAATTTAATATAAAAGATGTCTTACTTTTGGATGATAGTAATCATCCCGAATTAACGATGTTTAAGGAGGTGTTCTGGAAAGCCTTTATGGAGGCGTTGGCAGAGCTACCCGAGCATCAGCGCGATACTTTTGTATTGAATGAAATTGAAGACAAAACATTGCAGGAGATTGCCGATATGCAACAGGAAAATATTAAAACGGTCATTAGTCGTAAAGGTTATGCGGTAAAGCACCTGCGTAAACGGCTGGAACCTTTGTACCGGGAATTGTATTCATAAAAACTAATTGAAAATGAGGAATCATACACGCGGCAGAAAACCATTCTTTTTATTATTTATCGCCTTCTTTTTTTTAATCGGATGGCTGGTGATGTTTTTGTGGAATGCAATCTTACCCGATCTACTGGGGATTAAACAGATTGGGTATTGGCAGTCTATTGGCCTGCTGGCCTTATGCCGCATCCTATTCGGACATTTCGGCTTTAAAGGAAGACCGGGACCCGGCGGACGCTTTGGTGGTGGGGAGCGTTTTAAAGAACGCATGATGAATATGACGGATGAAGAGCGCGAACGCTTACAACGCTTATGGCGGAATAAGTGTTCCTGATAGAAAATAAAAACTTGCCTGAACAGAATTGGCGCGCCGAAGGCGCGCCAATTCTGTTTTATACCGGCGTGGAAAATATTTTTATAGGACTATCCGCATATATGCAGCTATTTTGGGTCCTTTTGTGGCAACAAAAGGACCCAAAATGCCTGTTTTCATAAAGGCGATTGCCCCGCATCGCAATTTTGTTGTGTTCTGTGCATTGATTTTTAGCCATGGATTTATACAGCCTTGATTTTTTTCGGCGGTACCTTTTGCATCAAGGCAAAAGGTAGCAATCGCTATAAATAGAAACCAAAACAATAAAGAAAGTTTTTGTTTCCTAAAAGCGGATGCTCAATTATTTTTCAAAAAAAGAGATCTTTTTTTAAAGTAAAAAAACAAGGTCCCCGTCTTCAATACAAAGCAAACAATTTAAATCTTTAATCAAAAAAATTATGAAACACAAACTGCGTTTTATCCTGCCACGCCTTATCGGAGCCACTGTCATTATCGGTCTGGCATCTATGGTATTATTCATCCTGTTCAAGCTATTAATCGCCGCAGCAGCTATAGGTATCATCCTGGCCATCGCCAGTAAATTTATGGGCAAACGTGCACGGAAGCATATGTCCGGATACGGACCGGCCGCGTTTGGCACTCCGGGACAAAAGGTACATGCTATGGATCATCAGGCGCCACAACAACCGATCTATACCCAAACAAAACAAAAGGCGACAACCATCGTCCCTATTTATTAAAATAATCAAAACAATTTAACCATCTTAAATAATCAAAACAATGTTTAATAGACAATCATCAGCAGACTGGAACAATAATGACTTTTTCGGGTCTAAATTTAAAAACTGCAAAGGCGACTTTGCCAAAAAACTGAGCGAACGCTTTGGTGCACATGCCCCCTGGATGTCGGGTATGGGTCATCGAAAAGCCGCCAATATACAAGAAAACGAAACGGAGTTTATCATCAGTTTGTATGCTGCAGGCTTACAAAAAGAAGGTTTTAAAATAGAAGTGACCGGTGAAGATGTATTGACCATTCGTTACCAGGCTGCAGAAACGCAAAACGGGCAACAATATATCCATCAGGAATATCAACCCGGTTCTTTTGAACGTGCGTTCCAGTTAAATGGTAAAGTATTGACCAATCAGGTACAGGCGAGTTATCAGGATGGCGTACTTTGGGTAACCCTTCCTAAAAATCCGGACACCAATAAGCCGGCACAGGAAGTTTCGATCTCCTAATACATAATATCTCTTATTGCAAAAGAGGAAGCCATTGGCTTCCTCTTTTTATTTAGGCCTGATGGGTTTAAACCCTGATCTTCCACAAAATGGCTGCGCCATATTTGCCCCATTCCTTCAGCTTGGGCTGTAACTCTTTAAAGAGTTTTTCATTGCTAAGCTCTTTTCCCTTCTTGATTTTTTTTATTTCATTTTCGCCCATTTCAATTCCCGGATTCACCTTTGATGCAAACCAAGTGGTGTATAGCCTGGGTATGGCCAGCCCCAGGATCATGCCCGGAAGCCCTCCAAAAGATTCGGGGCCACTGCTGACCATAATCTGCTCGGTATAATAGGCGACCACAACAACCGAATCATCCATGGTGGTAATGGCTTTCCGGCAGTTGTATCCTGCAATAGGTCTCATTTCATCCAGGATTTTCCATTTGTATTTAGGCAGGCTGTCCTGAATGATATAATTACTTTCATATACTTCCTTCTGTGCGGTAATGGTATTATTGCTAAAGTTTTTAACCACTATATTTTCACTTGCCGGATCTTTTCCTCCCCAGAGCGGTACTTTTTCCGGTCCGTCTTTATCGAAAAAATAATGACTTTGTTTTTTATTAAAGCTCATTTTATAAAAAACGCTTTTTGTTTTGGGTAACTGTTTTACATAATCTTTCATATACTCATTCTTCTCTATTTCTTCACCCATTTCTACTTGTATATTCATTTTTACACTTGTCACCTTTGTGAATTCGATAGATCCATTTGCAGAGAATTGCGCCCATGAAGGATGTACACAGAGTGTCAACAGCAGGATATTTATGATTTTCTTCATTTTCAACTCTTTTTTAATTTAAATCAAGGGATTGGCTCTCGCTGCCCTCATTGTTCTCTTTCGTTCCGGACATCGCTTTACTATGCGTAAAGTTCCAGCTCAGCTTAAGAAGGAAGTATCGACGAATGTTGTTGTAGGTAGATTCCGTTATGGAATTCCCAAATGCAGTTCTGGAGAACCCAATATTCCGGTTAAACAAATCGTTGCCTTCGAAACGGATGGCCAGGGAGCGGTCTTTAAGAAAGGACTTGCTGATATAGGCATTTGCCAAAAAAACATTATTGTTCCGATCCTGTACGGCAGTCTTTTGTCTCAACAACCAGTTGAAGTTAAACCCAAGCTCAATGCCCTGTTTGAGGGTATAGGAGACATTAAACTCCTGCTGGGTCATCAGGAATTTATTCACAGCATTTATATTAACAGAAGAGCTGCTGTAATTATAAGTCGGGTTTAAATTATAGCTGAGTTGTATGGTAGAGTCTTTATAATAATTGAGGTCTAGTCTTGCACCCAAAGAGGTATTTTTGGATGCATTCAATACATCATTCAGATAGCTGTTATTATTGCCATAGTTCGCATTGAGGCCAAATCCTATGCGGCTTTTGATTGGGTTTATTTTTGCAGAATAGCCTGCAAAAGCGTAGGTATTCCAGTTGCCATTGATGTTTACGGTTTGGTATGTATTAACCCCCGAGGAAGAGATATTTTGTTTTTGCCCTAATGCATTTTGAATAACGCTATATCCGATATTACCGTAGATATAGCTTTCCGAAAGCATCTTGTACTGATTGAAATTTAGAGAGACGCGATGATTGAAGGCTTGTATCAAGTCAGGATTACCTAAACGGATATTGAGCGGATCGGTATTTTGTACCATTACCTGTATCTGATCCATACTGGGCTGTGTGGTAGAGCCATTATAACTTAAAGAAATGCTGGACGATCTTTTCCGGCTGTAATTCAGAGAGGCCCTTGGAAAAAAGTTTACATACTTACGTTCAAACAGTGCACCCGTAAAATTATTGTTATTCTGGTACTGGGCAAAAGCAACATTGCCGCCAAAATTAAATTTTAACTGCTCATATTTGAATCGGAGGTTCGCGCCAAAAGAATTAGTAAAAATGCTGTAATCATAATTACTGCTATACAGGGTATTGAAGGTATCAATTGTTGTATTCGGAATCCTGTCAAAACTCAGATTGGAAGCTGTATTTTTTATATAATTGCTGTTGGCATTCAGCACCAGGAATATCTTCTCCTTTACGATTGGTTCTGTATACGTAAGCCGTACATTGCCTTGCGCCTTTAGATTACTATCTGTTTTACGCTGGTTAAAATTCTGACTTGTTCCGGTGTTGTAAAAATTGTTTTCAGATAAAAATGAACTTTCGGAAGTATACTGTGTATAATTACCCCTAAGCATTACGGAAAGTGACCGGCCCGGAGTCCGGAATTTTTTTCTATAGGTAAAGTCGAAATCAGCAGACTTTGTATTGGATTCCCCATTAGTTTGGCTTTTACTATCGTTTATCGCCTGTTCCTGCATGGTGGTATAGTTGGCCGTATTCAGGCTGTTTTTAGTTGTCTTCAGAATGCTCCCTCTTACATTCACAATGAAGCTGTTTAGCGAATCTGCCGTAATCTCAGTTCTTCCGTTAAAGTTGTTCGAAAGGCTGTTCGTTTTACTGGTAGCCGAATTATTATTTACATATTGGGTGTCCGGCATAATGTATTGCGTCCGGGTATCTTTAGCTATATCAAGATTATAGCTGTTCACCCTGTAATCTGCATTTACATTTACCTGATCCTTTTTGCCAAATTTATTTCCATAATGCAATCCGGTATTGATGCTTTTAGGCAAGCCTTCTCCGCTAAAACTACCGTCGGATCCACCAATTCCTCCGCCTCCTTCACTACTAAAAGAACTGATATTCATATCGTCTTCGTCTCCGCCAAAAGAACCACTTCTGCCACCGCTATACTTAGAGGCGTCGTCCCATCCGAGGCCTACATTATTCGTATTGCTCATAACTGCAAAAGCTGCAATTTTCCTTTTATCTCTAAAGGCGTTAAACATAAGTTGGTTTTCATAAAACCTGGGCGAGCCTCCGGCCAAGACCGCCTTCCCGAAATAGCCTGTTTTGGCATTATCTTTAAGCGTAAGGTTTATCGTCTTTATTTTTGTACCATCATCAATACCGGTAAATTGCGCCTCGTCACTCTTTTTGTCAAAAACCTGTACCTTATCTACCGCCGCTGCCCGTAACATTTTAGAGAGTACCGCCGGATCATCAGCAAAAAACTCCTCACCATCTACCAGCATCTTTTGCACCTTCTCTCCATGCGCAGTAATATTACCCTTTTGGTCTACCTCAATACCCGGTAGCTTCTTTAACAATTCCTCTACCGTTGCAAACTGCCTTACCTTAAAACTATCTGCTGCATATTCGACGGTGTCTCCTTTGATGACCATAGACCTGGAGTCCGTCACGATTACCTCTTGGAGCAAATTTTGCTTAGAGATCATAGGTACTTCTCCCAAATTGGTATTGGCCTGGCTAATATTTACCGTTCCGATAAAATTGGCGAAAGTGGGATGTGCGTATAAAAGAATATAATCGCCGGCTTGCGGAACTTTTAAGTGGAATATCCCGTCTTCATCAGCGCGTGTGAAATCCTGCAAAATAGAATCGGACTGATTAATAACGGTAATGCTGGTATAACCCATGTTCATCATAGATGCGGTATCTACGATTTTTCCTTCAATGGTATAGGTAGGTATTTGGGCCCAAAGGCAGGGGGGTAACAACAAGAATAGGGCAAGGAGAAGTCGCTTTAGCTTCATTTATGGTATGGATTTATATACAATGATTGTAGTCTTTTATAATGGCCTTGATAAGTACACTAAACTATTTAAATACAACTGATTACTAAATCTTTTCGAGGCTTCAATATCGCAACCGAAAGTGTTTTATTAATTCGCTGAGTTTGGAATAAAATAACGGAAAGATAGGCTATAATAGTACAAAAGAATCTCGATCTCTTAAAAAAGGTAAACGCGCTCTGGCTTCATTTAAATTTTCTTCCTTAAAAGTATAGGTAAAAATGGCCTCTTTATCTGTATCGTTCCAGAGGACTTTCCCCCAAGGATCTATTAGAGCACTGCTACCATTATGGTAAATGTCGTTGCCATCTTTGCCGATGCGGTTTACGCCAATTACAAAAGATTGGTTTTCTATGGCACGTGCCCGCAGAAGTGTATCCCAGGCCTCAATGCGGCGTTCGGGCCAGTTGGCGACGTACAGTAAGATGTCATAAGAAGGGGTATCGTCTTCGGCTGATGTTTTCGGATTTTGCCGCGCCCAAACGGGAAAGCGAAGGTCATAACAAACCTGTAGATTGATCTTCCAGCCGTTTACTTGTACAATAACCCGCTTTTCGCCTGCGGTATAGGCTTCCTGTTCGCCCGCAAAACCAAACAAGTGTTTTTTATCATAATAATGGGCTATTCCATTCGGCTGCATCCAGATCAGCCGGTTATAATACTTTCCTTCTGCTTCAATAATCAGGCTGCCGGTTATGATTTTGCGGGTCAATGCCGCTTGTGTTTTCATCCAGGATACGGTAGGACCGTCCATGGGCTCTGCCAGCTTTTGTGCTTGCATAGAAAAGCCGGTCGAGAACATTTCGGGTAAAACGATTACCTGGCTTTCTTGAGGCACCTGAGTAAAAAGTTGTGTAAACAGTTTAAGGTTTTCCTCCTTTTGCTCCCAGTGTAAATCCGTTTGTATAAGGCTTATGCTAAGATTGTTCATGAATGCTTTTTTTAAGGGCTGAATTTTTGAGTAAATGCAGCAGGAATAGAGATTGTTTTTTTATGGACATAATCAAAGCAGACTAATCCTACTTTGGCCATTGCGATTGTAAGTACCTGACCGGCTCTAATTGTACTGATATGGTATAATAAATCAAATGAACGGGAAGTAAAATTTGTTAAATATAACGCAAAGGATAATTGGTCTCCGAGAAAGCCTTCGTTTTGGTAAGAAACCATAAGATCGGCTTGTATCAGGCTTACGCCTTCCACATCAAATTCTGTGTAACCCCATGCTGATAACATTAAGACCCTGCTTTCATGTAGCAAAGCGACCAACTTATCGTTGGCCAGATGATTACCATAATTAATGTCCGTGACCCTTATGGATAAGGTGGTTTTATAGTCCGGAATACGCTCCGGAATGATTATTTTTACTCTAGACATAAGGTTGTTATTGGAACATCTGTAAAAATAGTTAATTTCGTAGCACAAACCCATTAGTTATTTTAAAATGAAAATTATCTGTATTGGTCGAAACTATGTAGCCCATATTTTAGAATTAAAAAACGAGATACCTAGCAATCCTGTGATTTTCTTAAAACCTAAAACGGCTTTAGTACACCAGAGTTACCCTATACACTATCCGGAATTTACAGACGATTTGCATTACGAAGCGGAAGTAGTTTTAAGGATTTCTAAAAATGGTAAAAATATTCCGGAGCGTCAGGCGAAGAACTATTTCGACCAATGGACGATTGGTATTGATTTTACGGCGAGGGATGTACAACAAAGATTAAAAGCCAAAGGGTTACCCTGGGAATTGTCAAAAGCATTTGACGGCTCTTGCGTTGTGGGCGACTTTGTAGCAGTACCTAAAGAGACTATGGATACGGCTACTTTTGAGTTTTATAAAAATGAGGAAAAAGTACAATCGGGTGATACTTCGCTGATGATTTATTCTTTTGAGAAAATCATCAGTCATGTATCCAAATATTTTACCCTGCAAATGGGTGATCTTATTTTTACCGGTACGCCTGAAGGGGTTGGTCCCGTATTGCCATATGATGAATTGAGGGGCACCCTCAATGGAGAAGAGTTGCTTAAGGCTACGATTGTATAATGTTTTGTTGATGATAAGTACAGGGCGATATAGATGCTTAGCGAAAAACATATTTTTCGCAATGTCTTTGCTGTGTATGCTTGTAAGCACCTTTGCTTCCGCGCAGCGGTATGCCCTGCAAAATTATAATACCGAAAACGGCCTGGTACAATCTCAGGCCCTAACGATTGCTCAAGACCCCCAAAACCGGCTTTGGATCGGCACCTTTGGCGGGGCTTCTGTCTTTGATGGCAGCGAATTCAAAACCTATACCCGTAGCGACGGGCTGATTGGTAATACCATCACCGCAATCGGCTTTGCCCAAAACGGAATCTCCTGGATCGGTACTACCGAAGGCTTATGCAGCTTTGACGGCTTGCATTTCAAGCAATACAAACTAACCACACAAACCGAAAACAATTTTATCACCGATGTAAAGATCGATAACCGTAATAGGGTATGGGTTCTTTCAGGCAATAAACTGTATTTATATAACGGTACCGGATTTGACCTTATTCCTACAGAAGGCGTCATCACAACTTTATGTTTGGATGATCAACGGTATGTTTATGTGTGCTATCTGCAAAAAGGCATTTATAAATATATTAATGATCAATGGGTTTCCCAGCTCTCCACAATCCCCGAAGGCTTTGCTTTAGCAGCTTACTTTGCCAAACATGATAAAACCCTGTATGTGCTTACCACAAAGGGCTTGTATCGTGTGGCCGACCAAAAACTTAATGCCATCAATACGCAGCTTCCTCAATTTGCCGTGACCACACTCGCCACTAAAATGGTGGTGGATGCCAATGATAATATATGGATTGCAGTGGGTAATGGTTTGTGGCTTTATCATAATGGGAAAAAAGAATTCATCAAGCTACATTCTGCGAATGGTTATACCGATGAGCAAACCCTTTATCTTTTTATAGACAACACCAACAATGTATGGTTTGGAACCAACGGAAGCGGGATCTTCAAATATTCCGATAGCCCGTTCAAAATATTTGATAATAGCCAGATCCCTTTCTCCAAAAGCATCATTAATATCTTTCAAAGAGGGAGCGGACTTATTCTGAGTACCGGATATCATGGCATCTACCAGTTTGATGAGCAGACTAATCAAATACGGACCATGTCGCTGCCCGATTTTACAACCAGTATTATTTCCATACACGATGATCTCAACCTTGGTACTTATTACGCTACCTATAAGGGCTTATGGAATGTTGATAATGGAAAAATAAAAAAAATAAAAACGGCCGGTATTCCTTTTATTACAGACTGGGCCAGTATCAATAATGAAGTATGGTGCATTACTACAGAGGGGCTCAGCCGGATTGTGTCCGATTCTATTCAGCCGGTACATGTAGATCCTGCTTACAGACGGATGCTGAAATATGATAACAACAACATCATTTTAGGTACTAAAAACGGGGTGATTCGATACAACATCGTACAACATGAAGTAGATAGTATCAAAGGTCTGGAGCATATCCGGGTACAATGCCTGGCAGGCGACGCAGACCGTCTGTACATCGGTACCGATGACAATGGTATTATGGTATATGATTACCATACCAAAAAGACATACGCGATCAATCACGATGAGGGTTTGAGTTGTAATTATACCTACAATTTGCTGATCGATAAAGACGGGAAACTGTGGGTAGGTACAGGCTGTGGTATAGACCGCATTACTTTTGCGCAAAAGGGGGGCTACCAGCTGAAAAGCTATGGTAAGTCAGAAGGATTGGCGGGAGCGGAAAGCAATGAACGGGCCTCTTACCAGGATGCCTCCGGTAATATCTGGTTTGGCACCACCAAAGGCTTATACATGTATAACAAAAGTAAAGAGCGCACTTTATACGCCACACCTTTTGTGACCCTGAACAATGTGCAGCTATTTTCGCGGAACATACCCCAGGGGAAATACAGCGACAGTACCATTCCCTATGCAAAAATTCCCTACAAACCCGTATTTGAGCATGATCAAAATAACCTGACCTTCTCTTACAGAGCCATATCGCTTTCTTCGCCCGAAAAGATTTTATACCGCTACAAACTGGAAGGGGCAGATCCTGGTTTTATAGAAACCAATCAAACCTCGGTGGTATATACCAGCCTGCCTCCGGGATATTATACCTTTATCATTTATGCTTCTGATGAAAACGGCAACTGGAGTGAGAACGCCTATAAATATAGCTTTACCATTAAAGCCATCTTCTACCAGACAACTATTTTCAAGGCCATTGCCACCTTACTTTTGGCGGCACTCCTTTTTTATGCCATCTATTGGTACAGTAATAAAAAAGAGGCCAGAAGGCAGTGGGAGCTGAAGTTACGGGAAGAAGAGCAAAACAAAGTAAGGCAACGGACGGCAGAGGATTTTCATGATGAGATCGGCAATAAGATTACCCGGATCAATTTGCTGACGATGATGGCCGAACGCAAAGTAAACGGACAAACGGAAGTGGCGGATATTCTGATCCAAATCAGGAACAATACCCAATCTTTATACCATGGCTCAAAAGATATCATATGGTCTTTGCAAAAGGAAAGCAATTACCTGAAAGAGGCTTTATTAAGGATCCAGCAGAATGCCTATGCGATTTTGGAAGACACCGGAATCAAATTGCACATCGAAGAAGAACCGCCGATTAAAGCAGATATTAAAATGCCCTTGGATTATAGCCGTAACATGATCCTTATTTTTAAAGAAGCGATTAATAATGCTGTAAAATATGCCGGGGCACAGAATATATACCTGCGCTTTTTCGAAGACCTGGATAATAGCATTGTGCTGGAGCTCTCGGATGATGGTATCGGCTATGCCCTTGACGAAATACAAAAGGGTAACGGCTTGAAAAATATACAGAATCGTGCTGCGGCCATCAAGGCAAAATTGAGCATGAGTAGTGAAAAAGGACAGGGAACGACCATCCGCTTAAGAATGTTTACCTATAGTTTTAAGAAATAGCGTTAAGGATATCTTTTATTAAGATGTTATTTCAGGCCGATGCAAACGAGTGCATCTAATTGGTGCCTATCTTTACAGAACACTTAAAAATAATAAACAATGAAAAAAGTCATCCTTATTGCTGTGCTTGCCCTTTTTGGCGCCACCGCTTCTTTTGCGCAAAGCAATATACTCAATACGGTAGCCAATGCTGCAGGTGCTGTAAAAACAGTTCAGAAAATAGGTAATGTAGCTAGTGCTGCGAAAGAGATTTCCAGTACCTTAACCAACACACTTGGCTTGTCGAAACTGCAAAATTCTAAACTAGTCAATATTTTTACCAAACACATCACGGGTACCAATGCCATTTCCTCTTTGGCCAATTCCAATATTACCACGTATGCAGCAAAATTATTAGGATTGAATACCGGAACTTTAGGCAGCTTGAAAACCCTGCTTACCGTATCACAGTATGCTAAGTTGTTAGGTTTGGGCGGTTCATCTTCCGGAGGTGGTTCTTTATTGAATGCCTTAAGCGGCGGCAACAATCTCTCTACCGGAGCAGCAAGCGTTTTGGGTAGTTTGTTGATGAAATAAATGATATTTTATGATTAAAGAAAAGGCTGTAGCATTTGCTACAGCCTTTTCTTTAATGGGCCTGAGCCCTTTTATATTGTTGCAATACATTTTAATTCTATCGCGATCGGAGTAGGTAAAGAATTAATCTCTACCGTGGTGCGGCAAGGTTGGTTGTCTTTAAAATATTCGGCATAGATGCGGTTATAGGTTGCAAAGTCCCGTTTCATATCCACCAAGAATACCGTAACATCTACCAGCTGATCCCAACTGCTGCCACTCTCTTCCAGTACTATCCTGATATTATCAAACACACTGCGACATTGCGCCTCAAAATCGAAGGCCAGAAAATTGCCGTTCTTATCTAATTGAAGATCGGGAATCTCGTCGGTCGTGGTGCGGGGGCCGATACCGGACAAAAACAATAAATTGCCCACTTTACGGGCATGCGGATATAAGCCTACGGGCTTGGGTGCTTTATCAGTTGATATTCTTTCAGACATAATAGCAAATATATTATTTTAAAGGCCAAAGATAATAAACCTTATAAATTAATTACTTTCGTTACTATGAAAACAGCAATAGGATTGATCGAAACCATGTACTGGAATGGACATACCATTGACCTGTGGCCACATCATCTTTTACGGTTACAAAAGGGCTTGGAGCAATACCAAACCGATGTAGACGAGGATGAACTCCGGGAGCAGTGTTTTTATAAAATAAAACAATCGGCCGATCCGAAGCAGCCTAAAAAGCTGCGTCTGGAAGTTTATCCGGCTCCGGAAAAAGCGGAGGTAAACATAACCGTGTCTGATTTTAAAAGAACAGAGGGCATTACCCTGACCTTGGGGTTTGCTTCGGGGATTTGTATTCAGAGTACCCGTGCGAGTGGTTTAAAAACGACCGACAGAGCCCTTTATGATAAAGCACAGGAACAGGCTGCAGCCTTACAATACAGCGATATGATCCTGCACAACGAAAAAGGACATCTGGTGGAAACCGCTATTTACAATATCATCTGGAAGGAAAAGGGTAAACCGGATTTGTACACCCCAGATATAAAAGAGGGTTGTATTGCCGGTGTTATGCGTCATTATCTGCTTACAAAAGGTTTTATTACGGAAGCTATCCTGACCAAAGATCTTTTGGGGAAAGCAGAATCCGTATGGGTATGTAATGCCCTCAGAGGCATTATTCCCGTGCGTAGTATTGCCGGCCGGGTTTATGAGATCAGGGAGACGGGTATTACTTTATAACATTGCGCCACAGGAAGGAGTCATTTATTCAAAATAATATTGTTCTGCGGCAGTATCCGCACCAATATTTGCCTTCTTTCCCTTTTCAAAAATACCGTACAATGTAGAGCCGGTGCCACTCATGGCGGCATACACCGCTCCCTGTTCGTACAAAGTATCCTTAATATTTTTTAGTAGGGGATATGCTGCAAATATCGCCGGTTCAAAATCATTAAACACATGGTTCTTCCACTGATCTATAGGTAAAGAAGCGATCGTACTCAAATCGTATGCCGCAGCTTTAGGCTGTAGCTGACTAAAAGCGACTGCGGTAGCAATATGCAACGAAGGGCATATGATTTGCAGGCTATAATGCTTAAGATCCAGTGATACCGGTGATAATTGTTCTCCCCTTCCCTTGGCGAAGCATGCCTGGTTGTGTATAAAAAAAGGACAGTCACTACCCAGCTGCAAAGCATAGTCCATCAGTTGTGGTACGGAAAGCTGCAGCGCAAAAGCCTTGTTTAATAATTGTAACATATGTGCGCCATCAGAAGAGCCGCCACCCATACCGGCACCCATCGGTATTTTTTTGAGCAGATGAATTGTAATACCGGGTACTTTTTCCGGAAAATCTTTTTGTAATAATGCCCATGCTTTCCAGACCAGGTTATCCTGCGGATTGCCGTTGATGTTTAAACCATGCGTGATCATATCCGTTTGCGCAGAAGGAATAATTTCCAAAGCATCTTTAAGCGGTATCGGATAGAAAATGGTCTCTAAATTATGATAGCCGTCGGAGCGCTTTTCCGTTACAAACAAACCAATATTAATCTTCGCATTAGGAAAACAGATCATGACAAATCGTTATAGGGTATAAGCGCAAATTTATTCATAAATTTGGTATTCTTAAATCAAATTAAATGGCATTCAGAGTATATACCAAAACAGGCGACAAAGGCACCACCGGACTGATCGGTGGGACGAGGGTTGGAAAAGATAGTATCCGGATCGAGGCTTATGGCACAGTAGACGAATTGAATTCCTACCTCGGTATGGGTACCGATCAGTTAGCAGATCCTAAAATCAACGAATGGATTTTAGAGATACAGGATCGCTTATTCACCGTAGGAGCGAGTCTGGCCACCGATCCCGAGAAGGCACCCAAACAGAAATTACCCGATCTGCATAAAGAAGATATTGAGTGGCTGGAGCAAAGAATAGATGAGATGGATGATACCCTGCCCCAGATGAAATCATTTATTTTGCCGGGAGGAAGTATTGCAGCCAGCACCTTCCATGTAGCACGATGCGTTTGTCGCAGAGCAGAGCGGATTTGTGTGCATATGAACAATACCAACGAATTTGTGGCAGAAGATGTACTCAAATACCTGAACCGTTTGTCCGACTTCTTATTTGTACTCTCCCGCTATATCGTACACCAGCAAGGAGCAAAAGAAATACCCTGGAGACCAAGAGTCTCTTAGCATTAAAAGGTCCTTTACATTTTTTGTAAAGGACCTTTTAGTTTTAAAAGAAAGTATTTAATTGATGCCCGTAGTAAGGGCTTCTTTATGAATTTTCTTTACCAAACCTTGTAAAACCGCACCAGGACCTACTTCCGTAAACTGTGTAGCGCCATCTGCGACCATGTTTTGTATCGACTGTGTCCAACGTACCGGAGCCGTCAGCTGGTTGATCAGGTTTTGTTTAATTGCCGCAGCCTCTGTATATGCTTGCGCATCCACATTCTGATAGATAGGACATTGAGGCGTTTGGAACGCCATCTGTTCAATGGCTTCCTGTAGTTCTACCCGTGCCGGCTCCATCAACGGGGAGTGAAATGCACCGCCTACCTGTAAGACCAATGCGCGTTTAGCGCCGGCCGCTTTTAAGGCTTCACAGGCCTTTTCAATACCTGCGATACTGCCGGAGATGACTAATTGACCCGGACAGTTATAATTCGCCGCAACCACTACTTCGTCCGTGATTGTGCTTAATACTTCTTCTACTTTGGCGTCTTCCAAACCCAGTACAGCAGCCATAGTAGAAGGATTTTGCTCACAGGCTTTCTGCATTGCAGCAGCACGTTTAGAGACCAGCAGCAAGGCATCTTCAAATTGTAAGGCGCCACAGGCAACCAACGCAGAGAATTCGCCCAAAGAGTGTCCTGCAACCATATCCGGTTTTAGTTCCGGTGTCGTCAGGTAGGCAATCACAGAATGTAAGAATACAGCAGGCTGTGTTACCTTAGTCTGTTTCAGTTCTTCATCAGATCCGGAAAACATAATGTCAGAAATGCGAAAACCCAAAAGGTCATTTGCCTTTTCAAATAAGGCTTTAGCTTGTTCATTACCCTCGTACAGCGCTTTTCCCATTCCTGAAAATTGTGCTCCCTGGCCGGGAAATAAAAATGCGTGTTTCATATATTGTATTGTGTATTTATTTCGGTAGAAAAATAGCTTATCCGTTTACCTTTTGCTCATAGGTTCCGATCCATGTATCCAGATCCTTCAGAAAAGAAGCTTGTTCTATATTAGTAAAATAATCACCGGCATTCATGATCTGTGTCAAAAGCCAGTCCTGCGCCGCCATGGCATTCCAGGCAAAAGCATAAGGTGTATGGCTAAAGCTCACCATTTCATAAACAGAATTAAAGCGCCCGGCATAACGGATACCCAAGTCTTTTTCAATTTTTTTGCGCTCCAGAAATTTCGGGTCCGCTACCTTGTCCCGCATTTCGATAAAATTATTCAGTGCGAGCTCTGCCACCGCATCCGCATTGGGTTTACGATTGGCTTGAAAGGCCTGTAAAACCGTTTCCCAATCATCCCCATGACGGTCCAGCAGCGCATACAATTCAGAACAATCTTCAAAACCGGCATTCATACCCTGTCCGTAAAAAGGAACAATAGCATGTGCGGCATCGCCGATCAGGCAAGCTTTATCTTCATACGCCCATGGATACATTTTTACCGTAACCAAAGAGGACGTCGGGTTATTTTTATAATCTTCCAGTAAAGTAGGCATCAGCGGAATGGCATCCGGAAAATGCTCCCCGAAGAAAGACATAATCTCTTCGTCTGATTGAATACTTTTGAAAGAAGGCTTTCCTTCGAAAGGGAAAAACAGGGTACAGGTAAAACTACCGTCTGTATTGGGCAAGCCGATCATCATAAAGTTATGACGCGGCCAGATATGTAAGGCATTCTTTTCCATTTGGAAAGTGCCTTCCGGGTTGGGAGGAATACACAATTCCTTATAACCACTGTTGATATAAAACTGTTGGTAATCCGTACGATCCTGTAAGATCATGCTTTTTCTTAAAGCAGAAAAGGCCCCGTCCGCACCCAATAAAAGATCACAGGAAACTGTGTGCTTTTTGCCTTCCTGATCGGTAAGGTGAATGATATTCTGCTGTAAGTCTACCTGATCACAGGTTTGGTTGAAAAGAATCTTTACGCCGTTTTCTTCGGCAAGATCCATTAGCTTTTTATTCAGTTCTCCCCGGCTTACCGAATAGATGGCCTCGCCGTTTTTGCCATAAGGCTGAAAGGCGGCGGTACCATCCTGCTGATGCAGGTACCGACCCGTCATCGGGATGGCAATCGCTTCAATGGCCTCACGTAGACCCGCCAGTTCCAGAGCTTTCCAACCCCTTGTACTCATCGCCAGGTTAATCGAACGACCGGCACCTATCGTTGCCGTTCTTAAGTCAGAACGACGCTCGTAAATGGTCACTTCGTAGCCTTTTTTGCGTAATAAAACAGATAATACGGAACCCACTAATCCTGCGCCCAGTATGCTTATAGACCTACTCATTTTTAATAAATATATGTTGATTGCGATTGCTAAGATACGGCTATTGCCCAAAGTTTAAAAAAATAGATTAAGGTATCATACAGGCGCACAATCCTTTAAGTTTTGCTAAAGTGCTTATTTATAACAGTTGTATGACATTTGCCGGGGCTATGGTCCGGTTTTATGGTTTAAATTTGCACTTCTTGTAAACACAAATTTTTCATGATATGAAACGATACATGCTCCTCTTAAGTGCCCTGTTGATCATGGGCAGCCAGATCAGTTCTGCACAATCTATTACCTATAAAGAAGATGCTAAAACCTATGCCCTGCCGGCATTATTTCAGAATAATAATAATGAAATCATCTTATCCTGGACAGAAAAAGATGCTGCCGGAATGGTCAACTATTATTTTGCAAGATCCGCAGACAAAGGCAAAACATTTTCTGATAAAAAACTGATTTATGCAGCGCCCGGTATCGGCACCGGGAGATTGGCCAGACCAAGATTATTGTTTAAAAAGAATGGAGATATGGTGGCCACCTTTTCCTTCAATCCCGACGCACAGTTACAGGCAAATGCCGGAGAAGTAAAAGCAGCCAGACCAAAAGAATTACAGGTTTATGTAACCGAGTCTGCAGATGGAGGTAATACCTGGAGCACACCCAAAAGCGTGCATAACGACGCAACGCCCGGTGTGATCAGAGGATTTTATGATGCGACTTTAATGGCAAATGATGAATTGGCGGTGGTTTTCTTGAAAGATATCCCCAACAAACCACATGAAAGAGACCTTAGGTTAGTGATTGCACAAAATGGTGTTTTTGGCGATGAAAGGATCATCGATTCATTTGTATGTGATTGTTGTAACCTTGGTTTGCTGACCGACGAAAAAGGAAACCTGAATGTATATTACCGCGAGAATGCAGATAACATTAGAGACATTGCCAAAATGATCTCTACCGACAACGGGATCACCTTTTCCACACCCGAAATGGTATATAAAGACAACTGGAAAATTAATGCTTGTCCGCATACAGGGCCGGTGGCTTTGCGATACGGCAACACCAACCTGATCTCTTATTATTCCGGAGTAGAAGGCAATCCCGGCGTGCGTTTGGTAACACAAGCGGGCAAACAGCTTTTATTGTTAAAAGACGAAACGATTAAAACGGCCAGCTTGGCCGGTAATGAGAAAAAAGCCGTAATCCTTTATGGACAAGGTACACAGGATGCCGGTACTAAGATTGGTTACAGAACCATAGCCAAATCAAAAGTATCGGCCGATAAATGGTTAGATAACTCCGCAACCGGCACCAATCCTAATGGCATTATTGTGGACAATGAGCTAGTTGTGGTATACGAACTGACCGAAAAGGGAAAAGTCGTGGGTATCAAAACCGATGTAGTAAAATTGAATTAATACTCTTCCGGGTAGAGCGTTACCTTCAATAAGGTGGCGGTCGCTGCGGTAGTAAAAGGGATAGCCTTGTGTTCGGCAGTAGCCATACTGCCGCATACAAGGCTATCTTTTTGCGATAAATGTTGTTCTTGGCAAAAGAGGGCTTCTTCCGCTGCGGCAACATAAAAGAGCGTAATGGTATGAGGGGCTATTTCGGCCTGATAACTGTTGCGGATATAGATTACTTCCAGGCTGGCTTTATATCCCTCGCGCATCATCACGTTAAAGTCGGACGTGGTACCGATGCAATGTGTGGGTATTGCCCCGGCGAAGGAGAAAGGGATAAAAGGTGCTAACGTAAATGAATTTCCGTCTTGTTGTAATACAATCGGATCTTCGGTACTCATGATAATCCGGTTATATCCCGCCAAAAGGGTAAAATCAGAAGGGCTTACCATGACCCTTGCCGCACTGATGCGGAATATAAAATCCCTGTTCGCATAAGAAGCCACTTCCGGAAAGATAAAAATCTGGCTTGTTTGTCCGCCGGTCCAGTCCGCCGTCTGGTATTGTTCCGCTTTTAATACATGCATTTTTTGACTGTTCATTTTATATACAATTATGCTTGTTCTAATAATTCAATTTCATCCGAAAGAATGATGCGGTGTTCCGCCAGCGTATTTCTCGATTGATGCAGCATGGCCTTGGCCACCGTGATCGCAGATATGGCCCTGTATTTTTTAAAGGGTCCCCGTAAAAGCGGCTTGAGTAATTTGAAGAGCAACGCACCAATGCGCTCCCCGGTTCTTTGCTCGGTTCGATGCCCTAAAAGCAGGCTGGGCCGGTAGCAGTATACATTAGACAGCTTAGAGGCCAGTAATGCGGTTTCAGCTTGGCCCTTGAGTTGCAGGTAATGTGTGCTGCTTTTAGAAGAGGCGCCGAGCGCACTGATATAATGAAACTGTGCCGTACCTCTTTCTTCCGCCCATTGTGCCAATTGTAGTGGATACAGGACTTCTATAGCTTTATAAGCCGCTTTATCCGGAGTTTTCGCTTTGGTTGTACCCAGGCAGGAAAAGATAGCGCTTACCGTATCCAGGCCTTCGAGTACAGTGGGTAGTTGGGTATAATCCAATACAATTTCCTGAACTTTAGGATGAGGGGTTCCGCTTGGTTTACGCAGCAAAGTGTACACCGTCTTCACTTGAGGATCTTGTAGCAGTAATTGCAATAATTCCTTTCCTACCAAACCCGTACTGCCCGCAATAAGCACTTCCATAACCTATATTTTATGCTAAGATAAAGGATTAGGCAAGATATTGTTGGATATGAATACTGCAGGTTCTTGAGAAACCCTTAGGGCAGTTGTCGGTTTTTGATAAGTTTAATTATTTTTGAATAAGGCGTATTCAAACAGAATGTTGCTAAAGGAGTATCGACACATGGAAAACTATAGTATTGTTTTAATTATTCTGGCCGTTATGGTGGGGCTTTCTGCCTGGGCCGATAAGATCAAATTGTCTTATCCGATCTTGTTGATTACCGCGGGTATCGCCATCGGCTTTATTCCCAATATGCCCGAGATCGAGATGAACCCCGAAGTGGTTTTCCTTATTTTCCTTCCCCCTTTATTATACGATGCGGCTTTTAATATTTCTTTTAAAACATTCCGTAATAATATCAATACCATAACGACCCTGGCCACCGGCCTTGTTTTTTTAACGGCGAGTGGGATTGCCGTATTGGCCCATTATATGATACCGGGCATGAGCTGGCCCTTGTCTTTTGTATTAGGCGCTATTCTCTCTGCCACCGATGCAGTTGCGGCCATCAGCATTACCAAAGGCTTAGGCCTGTCTCATAATACCACGACCATATTGGAAGGAGAAAGTCTGGTTAATGATGCCTCGGCCCTCGTCGCCTATAACTTTGCCGTAGCTGCAGTTACCGGTGTTACCTTTGTGGCCTGGAAAGCCTCGCTGACCTTTCTTGTGCTCATCGCAGGCGGTATATTGCTGGGATTGGTTATGGGGAAAATTCTGTCTTTTTTATTAAGAGCCGTGCGCAATAATCATCTCGCGGTGCTGAGCTTTACTTTACTGACACCTTTTATCACGTATTTACTGGCAGAAGAAATTCATGTTTCAGGCGTAATTGCCGTAGTTATTTTGGGCTTAAGCATTGCGCGCCTCAGCCGGAAACGCTTTCCGGAGGCCTTCCGGCAGCAATCCAAAACCATTTGGGACCTGATTATCTTTTTATTGAATGGATTGATCTTTATCCTGATCGGTCTGGAATTTCCCATTGTAATCCGGGAGATCGACAGTGCATTGATCTGGCCCTATGTAGGGTATGCGGTATTGATTACTCTGCTCGCTTTATTGCTGCGTATGGCAAGGGTATTCCTGCAAAGAATCAACCTCCAAAGAGCCTTCAACAGTAAGAAAGGAAAGATCAAAGAAGAGGCCCTGCTTAGTTTTCGGGAGAGCGTGATCATCAGTTGGTCGGGTATGCGGGGCATTGTATCGCTGGCGATTGCAATCGGTTTACCCAGAACACTGGACAACGGAGCCGCTTTTCCGATGCGCAATGCCATTATCTTTATGTCAACTGTAGTCGTACTGATCACGATTGTCGGGCAAGGATTGATCCTACCCGTAATTGTAAAACGATTCCAAAAAAAAGAGGCGGCCGAAATTCTTTAGAATATGCTCAGACGGTTGCGGCTTATCGGCGTTGCAGGTGCAGGATCGGGTAGTCTTTGCCCATACCATCCTGTGCAGATCTTGCGTGTACCGAAAACCCTTGACTCAGGTAAAAAGCCACCGCTTCTTCATTTTGCTCATTTACATCTACCTTCTTAATGGCTAAAGTATGGATGGCAAAATGTAACAAAGCCTTGCCATAACCCTTTCCGCGGGCAGCTGCATCAATAAATAACATCTCCAGCATATCGCCTGCGGTTCCCAGGAAACCTTGTGGTACTTCCTGTGCATCCTTGATCAAGTATAACTGTACTTGAGGAAAGAACTGATCAGCAATAATCTCCTGGTACCATAGAAAATCGGCTTCTTTTAGAAAATGATGACTTGCTTTTACAGAAGAAGCCCAAATACGCATCAGAGTATCGTAGTCGTTAGGGCTTGCAGGTGCTATATTCATAATGATAAAGGATTAAGAGTGATAGCGCAAAATAAAACAATATTAAAATACACATGCGAAGTGCCAGGTGAGCTACTTTACAAAAATAATGTATCTTCGTATTCGCTTTAGGGGTGTTTGCAGTAATGCAGGCTGAGATGTTACCCTCTGAACCTGATCTGGTTAATACCAGCGTAGGGAAAAGTAAGATGAATCCTCATGTGCATATAGTATGCATCTGTTTTCATTCCTGAAGTGTATTAATGATACAAATCTGAACAGGAATGACCATTACCCTAAACGATGTTTTAAAAACATTTGATACCGAATCCTTTACGGTACAGGCTTTACTTGACCTTGAATTTTCCGATATACCGAAAGGTATGGCCCTAGCGCTCAATAATACCGTGGTTCCTAAAAACCAATGGCCGGTTACGCCTGTCCGTGAAAATGATCAGCTGCTGCTCATTATCGCCACTCAGGGTGGATAAACATCTGCTGATTTGGCGTCTTTTGGCGCGTCTGTACCTCCACATATCCATTCATAATTATTAAAAAATTCATCATGCAGTCCGAAGAAAAAATATCCAGGAAACCCTTCCCCAATTCTAAAAAAATCTATGTATCCGGGCAGTTACACCCGGTCAAAGTGGCCATGCGCGAAGTAGCCCTTCACGATACCAAATTATCTTCCGGCGCAGTAGCACATAATCCACCGGTCACCATTTATGATACTTCGGGCGCCTACACGGATGAGCAGATCGACATTGATATCCGCAAAGGATTACCGCGCATCAGGGAACAATGGATTATAGATCGCGGCGATGTAAACATCCTAGCCGCGATTAGCTCAGCCTATGGTTTGGAACGATTAAATAACCCCGCCTTATCGGAACTGCGTTTTGGATACCAGCATAAACCGAAATGTGCCCAAAGCGGAAAGAATGTGACCCAATTATACTATGCCAAACAAGGAATCATTACCGCTGAGATGGAATATGTAGCCATACGGGAAAACCAACGCATAGAACAATTAGCAAATGCCACCAAAGGGATGGCGGCACAACATGCAGGCGACAGTTTTGGTGCCAATACACCAAAGGGAAAGATTACAGCCGCATTTGTACGCGATGAAATTGCTGCGGGCAGAGCCATTATTCCTAATAACATTAATCATCCCGAAAGTGAACCGATGATTATCGGCCGGAATTTTCTGGTCAAGATCAATGCGAATATTGGCAATAGTGCCGTCACTTCCAGTATTGAGGAAGAAGTCGAAAAAGCAGTATGGGCCTGCCGATGGGGTGCAGATACCATTATGGATCTTTCTACCGGAAAGAATATACACGAAACCCGCGAATGGATTATCCGGAATGCGCCCGTTCCCATTGGTACCGTGCCGATTTACCAGGCTTTAGAGAAAGTAAAAGGTGTAGCAGAGGATCTGACTTGGGAAATCTTCCGTGACACGCTGATAGAGCAGGCCGAACAAGGTGTGTCCTACTTCACCATACATGCCGGCGTACTGTTGCGCTACATTCATCTTACCGCCAACCGGATAACCGGCATTGTATCCAGAGGAGGGTCTATCATGGCCAAATGGTGTTTGTTTCACCATAAAGAAAATTTTCTGTACACACATTTTGAAGAGATCTGCAAGATTATGAAACAATATGATGTGGCGTTTTCTTTAGGAGATGGTCTGCGTCCGGGATCGATTGCCGATGCCAATGATGCCGCGCAGTTTGCGGAGCTCGAGACATTGGGTGAACTGACGAAGATTGCCTGGAAACATGATGTTCAGGTAATGATTGAAGGACCGGGCCATGTGCCCATGCACCTGATCAAAGAAAATATGGAAAAGCAACTGGCTGAATGTGAAGAAGCGCCGTTTTATACCTTGGGCCCGTTGACCACCGATATCGCACCGGGTTATGACCATATCACCTCGGCGATCGGCGCGGCAATGATCGGTTGGTATGGTTGCGCCATGTTATGTTACGTCACGCCAAAAGAACATTTGGGTTTGCCCAATAAGAAAGATGTAAAGGACGGGGTGATTACCTATAAACTTGCGGCACATGCTGCGGATCTGGCGAAAGGCCATCCTGGTGCGCAATACCGGGACAATGCACTAAGCAAAGCCCGTTTCGAATTCCGTTGGGAAGACCAGTTCAACCTATCCCTCGATCCGGATACCGCGAGAGAATTTCATGATGAAACCCTGCCTGCCGATGCGGCAAAGGTTGCCCATTTCTGCTCGATGTGTGGCCCCAAATTTTGTTCGATGAAAATTACACAGGAGATCAGAGCCGCCGTGGAAGAGGGTATGCTGCAACAATCAGATGCATTTATCGCACAGGGAAAAGAGCTTTATTTATAAATATCGGTTGCACATGATCATCATCACCCATCCCGAAACAATCGATGAAGAAGCCTTTTGGATCAATGCTTTGCTGGATCATGGTTTGGAGCGTTTACACATCCGTAAACCCGGCTATACCGCAGCAGCCATTGACGGGTTAATCCGGCAGATCGATGCCCGGTATTATGATCGTTTGGTCTTACACCAACAGCATCAACTGGCCGGAGCATTCGGCATGTCGCGCACTCATTATACCGAGGAACAAAGGAACGATACCACATTTATGGATGCTGATCAAGCGCTGATTTTATCTACTTCTGTGCATACGATAGAAGCCTTCAATGGCTTAAATAAACGGTTTTCCTATGCATTTATGAGCCCCGTTTATGAGAGCATTTCCAAACCCGGATACCGGCCGGCTACAGATTTGTGGACACAAATCAAACAAAGGACCAATACTGCAGTAGCCTTGGTGGCTTTGGGCGGTATCAGCCCCGCAAATATAGCCGCTACTTTAAACGGGGGCTTTGATGAGGTTGCCCTTATGGGCAGTATCTGGAAACAAAAGCAAAGTCCTTTGGCGGTCTATCAACAATGCCGGAACCAACAAACGAACCTTCAAGACAACAAGCATGTATAGCAGACTACAATATATTTCTCAGGGGACAACAGCGGACGTTCAACTGTATCATATACAACGTGCCCTTCAGGGCGGTTGTGACTGGATTCAATTGCGCTGGAAAGATGCCCGCGAAAAAGAACTGCTCGTATTGGCCAAAGCAGTACAGGCCTTGAAGAGCAGTTATGCCTTTACCTTTATCATAAATGATCATCCTGAAGTAGCCCTGAAGGCGGATGCCGATGGGGTACATCTTGGATTGAATGATGGAAGCATTGCTGCGGCCAGGACCCTTTTAGGGAATGAAAAGATCATCGGAGGCACGGCCAATAACCTTGCCGACCTGCAACAAAGAATTGGGGAGGCTTGCGATTACATCGGTTTAGGCCCCTTTCGGTTCACAAACACCAAAGCGGTGCTTAGTCCTGTTTTAGGCATTGAAGGATACCATGCTTTGCTCGAGAAAGCAACAGAAAATTCCGCCTTGCCCCCGGTGTATGCCATCGGTGGCATCAGGGTGGAGGATGTGTCCTTATTAATGAAGACCGGTATTCACGGTATTGCTCTTTCGGGCACCATTACCCAAGCGGCCAATCCTACGGCCATTATTGCACAACTAAAAACAAACTTATATGTCCCCACTACAAATCGCTGATCAAACTTTTTCCTCCCGGTTATTCCTGGGTACCGGGAAGTTTGGTTCGGCAGCAGAGATGGCACAAGCCGTGCTCGCTTCCGGAACCGAAATGGTGACCCTGGCGTTAAAACGGATTTCCGCTGCGGAGCAAAATGATAGTCTTTTGAGCCATTTGCAATATCCGCAGATACAATTATTGCCCAATACCTCCGGCGCGCGCAATGCCAAAGAAGCCATCCTGGCGGCACAACTGGCCAGAGAAGCACTGGAGACCAATTGGCTCAAACTAGAGATTCACCCCGATCCAAAATACCTGTTACCCGATCCGGTAGAAACGCTTAAGGCAACGGAAGCTTTGGCCAAAATGGGCTTTATAATTTTACCTTATATCCATGCAGATCCTGTTTTATGCAAACACCTGGAAGCTGCAGGTACGGCAGCGGTTATGCCCTTGGGATCACCAATCGGCAGTAACAAGGGTTTGAAAACCATCGATTTTTTAGAGATTATCATAGAACAAAGTAAAGTGCCGGTCATCGTAGATGCGGGTATTGGTGCGCCTTCTGATGCGGCAAAAGCGATGGAATTAGGGGCAGATGCCGTTCTTGTCAACACTGCAATTGCCGTAGCAGGCAATCCTGTGCGCATGGCGGAGGCGTTTAAAGAAGCCGTGATCGCCGGCCGAAAAGCCTATGAAGCACAACTGGCCCAGTCCGTTCCGGGTGCCTGTGCTTCCAGTCCGCTGACTTCCTTTTTGTATCCCTAAATCTGTATGATGCACACTTTTAAAACCATATTTGACCAATACAACTGGGATGCAGTCCAAGCCCGCATTGAGCAATGCAGCGAAAGGGATGTAGAAAAGGCCTTGCATGCTTCAAAGAGAAGCCTGACCGATTTTATAGCTTTGATCTCGCCTGCTGCAAGGGCTTATTTAGAACCTATGGCGGAGATCAGCCACCGGCGCACCAAACAGCGCTTTGGGAAGACGATACAGCTTTATGCCCCCATGTACCTGAGCAATGAATGCCAGAATATCTGCACCTATTGTGGCTTTAGCCTTGATAATAAAATCAAACGCAAGACCCTTTCCGATAAGGAGATCATGCAGGAGGTGGCCGCGCTGAAAGCCATGGGTTTTGATCATGTGTTACTGGTCACCGGTGAGGCAAATTATACCGTCAATATTCTTTATTTCCTGAATGCTATTGAACAGATCAAAACGCAGTTTGCCCATATCTCTGTTGAGGTACAGCCGCTCACAACCGAAGAATATATTTTATTGCATCAGGCAGGGGTGCATTCTGTATTGGTCTACCAGGAAACCTATCACCGGGAGGTGTATAAAACATATCATCCTAAGGGTAAAAAATCGAATTTTGATTTCCGTTTAGATACACCCGACAGGATCGGTTTGTCGGGTATGCACAAAATAGGCCTGGGTGTTTTGCTGGGTCTGGAAGACTGGCGTACCGATAGTTTTTTTACCGCGCTGCACATCGACTATTTACAGAAGGAATACTGGCAGAGTAAATATTCGGTTTCTTTCCCAAGGCTGCGCCCGGCAGAAGGCATTATTGAACCTAATTTTATTATGGAAGACCGCGACCTGCTGCAACTGATCTGTGCCTACCGGCTTTGGAACGAAGACCTGGAACTTTCGATCTCAACCCGGGAGCAGGCGTTGTTCCGGGATCATATCATTCCACTGGGGATAACCAGTATGAGTGCGGCTTCGAAAACCAATCCGGGTGGGTATGCCGTAGACCTGCAGTCGCTGGAACAGTTCGAAACCAGCGATGAACGCACTGCTTCCGAAATGGCTGCCGTTATAACCCGGGCCGGTTATGAACCCGTTTGGAAAGACTGGGATAAAGCATACCGGCATTAACACAAAAGAACCAATAATTTAATGATTACAAAAGAGACCTTTCAACGATATAACCGGCAAATACTGATTCCCGAGATCGGGATACAGGGCCAGACCAAGATACAGGCAGCCAAGGTTCTGGTGGTGGGTGCGGGTGGCCTGGGCTGTCCGGTATTACAATACCTGGCCGCTGCAGGGGTGGGCACGATCGGCATCATCGATTTTGATACCGTGGCCCTTCATAATTTGCACCGGCAGCTCTTACATAAGGAAGAAAGTATCGGGTGTGCTAAGGTGACCAGCGCTTTAGAACACCTGAAATCCTTGAACAGTAATCCACACTATAATATATACCAGGCCGCCTTAAGTACAGACAACATTATGCCAATTGTGGGGGCTTATGACATCATCGTAGATGGTTCCGATAATTTTGCCACCCGTTACCTGGTGAATGATACCTGCGTGGCCTTAGGGAAGCCCCTGGTTTATGGCAGCATTCTCAATTTTGAAGGGCAGATGGCCGTCTTTAACCAAGCAGGGTCCAAAAATCTCCGGGATTTGTTTCCTCAGCCACCCGATGCAGAAGCGGTTCCCGATTGCGACAGTAATGGTGTAGTCGGAACCTTACCCGGCATTATCGGAACCATGATGGCACAGGAAACGATAAAAATGATCGTAGGTATGCCCGTACTGCGTAATGAACTCTTATTGTTCCAAACCCGGAACTGGCGTTTGCAAAAAATAAATTTCTAAGTATTTTATTTCGCTTATCGACTATTAAATTAGTCGGTAATTTTTAAATAGCCTGTTTAAGGGTCGNNCGACCCTTAAACAGGCTATTTACGGCAATTAATACCGTAACAGGTGTTGTTTGAAGAAGGTGCATGATTGCTTTCTAAATTTTTTGCAAAACAGTTTTACTTATTTGGTTGATTTAAAATAAATTACAAATATGAGATTAATAGTAATTTAATTTTTTTCTATAGAAAATTTTTTACTCTTAAGATAGTAGGCTACTTTTGCAGCGTTTTAACATTTTTTTTAGAATTATTCTTTTTCGTGTTTGCCGGTAAGCTTTAAGCTCTTTTGCCGGTAACCGATACTTCAATAAATACAAATAGTATCAATATGATTAAACGCTCCGGTAACATTTTACTGTTACTCCTTTCCTGCCTGGGTATGTCCTATACGGTACAGAGCCAGAATGTAAACGACATTTATTCTATAGACCTGTACACCGGTGTCGCTAATGTGTACATTCCCATTGTCTCCTACAAGTGGAACAATAACGAATTCGGTCCTTCTCTGTCTTATAATACCAAAGGTGTTCCCGTGCGTGAATTTGCCGGGGTAGCAGGACTGCATTGGAACCTGAATGTAGGTGGAAATATTTCCAGAGTCGTCAAAGGGCTGCCGGATGAATGGTATTCGATGGGAAGCACGTTGTTGTTCGGCGATGAAACCGATCCTTCCAATGCGCTTTTAGCAAAATACAGCCATTATAAAGGCCGTTTAGCCGTGGGCAAAGAAAATGCGAGTGAGCGGGCTAATGCAAAAATATACCGTGATCCAGAAAGTGATGAGTATATGGTCAGTGCTGGGAACCTGAATTTTACCTTTCAGATCGGTCTGGACGGGGGTATTTTTGTCAATACCCAGGAGCGCTATGACGTGAAATTCTTTGTTGGGAATGTATCCTATCAATTACCGGCGCAGCCACTTGTCCGTAGCGCTCAGGACATCAACATTCAGGTAAGTGATAAAGATAAAGGCATGGATTATTTCTTTAGCCCATCCAAGAAAGTAATCATGAATATATTACCCTATTTCAGAAGCCGTTATCCCTGGAATTATGAACAGGATTGCGGAGCCTACGATTTTGTGGGTATTATGGGTGATGAAACGAGGGTGAATACCGCCTGGAAACTGGACTCGGTAGTCAGCCGGGAACAAGACAAAATAGCTTATACCTATCAGACTTTTATCATGCCTCCCGATTACACAACCGATTCCTCCTGGAGCCGAATCAAACGGGCCAATATCAGTAGTATTGATACTTTTTCAAGCGGCTCGCGGGATCCGTTTTTCCGCATCGTAGATACTTTTTCTATGGTTAGTAAAATTAGCCTGCCCTATGGTAAAACAATAGAACTGGAATACGATACCCTCAATACCCGCCTGGAATTTACCGGCTATTACAATCCCGGAGGGCAATATAAATTATATCCTAAGCTCAATGCAGTTTTATATAAAGAGCAGGATCAGGTGATGAAGTACACCTTTGACTATGCCTATTTTCATACGCCTTCCGCAGCTTATCCGCAAGAAGAGAGCAATACCTACCTTGGTGATGAAAAAGACCGTTATAGTTTAAAACTCAAAGGGATCAATATGATTGATCTGAACAGCAACGGGCGTGCTCCGCTGTATGAATTTAGCTATAATAATAAGAAGCAAAGACGGTTTGGTAAAGGCCTGGATTTTTACGGCTATTATAATGGCGGAACGGCCATTTTGGGTCAGAAAGGGCATTCTCTTCCCGAACTGGCTTCGCGTAATGCGGAAATCAATTCCATGCAATATGGTGTGCTGAACGCGATAAATTCAGTGATCGGCGGTACCATAGAATTTAAGTATGGCTATCAGAAAGTATATCCCGAGTTTTCCGGTATTATCCCACTCAATTATAATTGGTCCGGATCAAGTATAAACGATAACAATACCCTGTTAAACGGCGATGGGTTAAGGGTAGACAGCATTATCTTTACCGATATAAATGATCCTGGTTTCAGGGATAAACGTACTTACGAATACCTTGACGGGCAATACTTTATTCCCGGAGGAATTTACAGCTATCCTTCCCATTTCTATAACAAATCCTGGGATAGTGTCGTACAAAGCTATGTATATGAAGACATGATGAATCCGGCCTTTATGGTAGGGGGTGCTAATCATGGTTACGGCATCGCCAAAGAGACCATAAGGAATAAACAAGGCCAAACCCTTTCCCAAAAGGAATTTACGTTTACTAACTTTTTAGACGAATTCAATAGCCCCAGAACCCTGATCCTGGGCGGTGGTAATACGCATATCGGCTTTCCCTTTACCCGTAAGCAATACATCCGCAACTGGGAGATCGGCTTGCCTTTGAGCGTTAAGAATTATGACAACAACGGTCTGATCCTTTCAGAAGAACAATACAAATATAATTTCATTACGGATACCGCATCTTCTTTAACCTTAAAAGTACAGGAAGCCAATGAAGTCGTGAGCCATGTTCAAAATTACGCCCCTGATCCCCAGTATGCTTTTTATACCGGCGGTTCCGGAGGGAACTTCTGTACCCAAGTACACACTTATCGCTTAACCAGAGATCCTTACAGGCCTTACAAAGGCATCTCCCTGCTTAAAGAAAAAAATACGATACAATATGTATCCAATACCCGCAGTCGCACCGAAACGATGTGGTACACCTACGACAGTAAAAACAACCTGAAGACCACCCGCTCTAAAAACGGTTATGGCGAATACCTTGAAAATATCAATATCTACAACTATGATATTCCGTCGGGATCCTATACCGCTGTACTCAGTCAGATGAGTGCCGACAATGTAGACCGGGTGGTTGCTACCGAAGAATGGAATAACGGTAGTAGTACCGGCACGCGTAACAGTAATTCCCGATTAAAAAATGCGGCCATTGTGCAATACATAACGGGTGCAAATAATACTCTGTTGCAAAAAACGGCCTACAGCAGTACCCTTGACCAGCCGATGGATTTTGCCACCTATATGGGCGGTCA
Source organism: Taibaiella sp. KBW10 (assembly GCF_003852495.1). Taxonomy (GTDB): domain Bacteria; phylum Bacteroidota; class Bacteroidia; order Chitinophagales; family Chitinophagaceae; genus Edaphocola. The sequence continues at coordinate 415,079 of NZ_QAJI01000005.1, forward strand.
GCCAGCAGTTTCTCAAAATATCTTGTCCACTTATAATAATCCCCTTGCCCTTCCAGCTTATATGGAAAAGCAAACCGAAGTATCTCTTTATAATAGCAAAGGTAATCCGACACAGACCTATATACCCCAGGCAGATTTATACAAGGCTATGATCTGGGATACCCTGAGCGGTAAGAAAATCGCAGAGGCTAATAATGCCAAAAGTACTGAAATCGCCTATGCCGGTTTTGATAAAGATGTGGAACAGAACCTGTATTTTAACCCGCAGCACCGCAGCGTTTATAATGGCAGCAGCATGAGTGTGCCTTCTATAAACTTTGGCATACCCGTCAATACACCCTTGATTGGTAAGGGCGTATATGTACTGGAAGCCATTGCCGGCAGCAGTAAAGAATTGTATATTAATACTCTTGAAGCCAATAAAGCTTACAGAGCTACTTTCTGGGCTTCTGCTAATGCGGTACCCCAGTTTGGGATCGAAGGCGGTACCCAATTTACCCTGACAGAGATAGCGAAGAAAGGCGAATACAGACAATACGAAGTACTGTTTACCCCAACAGCGGCCAATCAGAAGATTGGTTTCCATAGCAACAGCAGCAATATTGCCCTGGAAGAATTGCGCATCCACCCGGCCAATGCGGTAATGGCCTGTTATTGGTATGCTCCTTTATACGGAGTTTCGGTACAGACCGATGCCCTGGGTCGCATGAGCTTTATGGAATATGATCGTTTAGGCAGGCTGATCCTGATCAGAGACCAAGACGGCAACATCTTGAAGAAAACCGAATATGCCACCGGTACCGCGCCGCAATAATTCCTTTATCTATTATTAAAAATTATCAGAAGATGATCGCTTATTTTAAGCCCCGATATATATACACCGGCATTTTGCTATTTTGCTTATTTGGCCAAAAGGGGATGGCACAGACCACCCCGATTGCAACCCAGACAGGCGTTGCTGGTAGCTCGACAGTAGTCGTGCCCCTGCCTGATGTACAAACAGAAGCTCCTGCCGTTAATTATATCCGTACCTATGTGCCTAAAGTACGGATGAACAATCCCTTAGAGGTCAATGTACAGGCGACACCCGATAAAGTCGCTGTCAGTACCGATTATACCAATGGTATGGGCGTACTGCAACAAAGGATACAGAGAAATACCTATAAAACCAGCGGAGGTACTTACCAGCATATGGTAGCGCCGAACGATACCCGCTCCATGGCGGACCGCTACAGCTTTATGCCCTACAGCAGCAGCACCGCAGCTTATAACCTGGATGCTATTCGCAGTTCCGTAAACTATAACAATGGAACACGGTATGCTTCAGAAGGGAGCAGTATCAGTTCACAGGCGGTAGTCTCTTCCAGCCTGCAAAGAAACACCTCTACGGCTACCGAACGGAGCAGCACTGCTTATGCTCCCGGTAAAAGCCGTATCGGGCAGAACAGGGGCATCAAAACACAAGCCATATTTAATGATGGGTATGATGCCGCTTTTAAGCCGGAAGCCAACATTCGCCTTTGGCGCATCAATAGTTCCGGCCTGCCGGTAAGTACCGCCATTTATGCTGCCAATGAATTGACCGGTAGCCGGATGACGAATGCAGACGGTATAAACAAAGTCGTATTGACCGATCGCGAAGGAAAAGCTATCTATGAATGCACCTTTGTCCGCAGAACAACTGATATTGATGGCAATGTTACCGCCAGGATATATGCCGTCACCTATTATGTGTACGATGAGCTGGGCAGACTTCGGTTTACGATCAGCCCAAAAGCCGTAGATGCGATCAAGGCAAACTGGACCATGACCACCGATATTTTGAAAGAACTGTGTTTTGAATACCAATATGACGCCAAAGGAAGACAAATAGCCGTTCATAAACCCGGAGAAACCGGCTTTACCGAACTGGTCTACGATAAAGTAGGTAAGACCGTGATGCGCCGTTCGCCTTTAGAAGCAACCAAAGGCGTCTGGGAGCTGGTGTTTTACGATAACAGCGACCGCATTGCCGCCACCGGTTTACTGACCGACAATCAAAGCCGTGCCTACTGGCAAGGTCAGGCCGCTACAGGCGGATCAGCCACAGCAACTACCCAGGCCCATTATTATATCTGGGGCGTAGGTAAAGGAAGCCTGCCGCCACAAACCGGTGTGACTAATACCGAAGTCCTGAGCTATAACTATTACGACAGCTATACCAATACTCCTTTAAGTGGTGAAACCTTTAGTAATACCTTAATCCAACCCTATCTGAGCACAGCGGCTACCGCAGAAGCCTATGTACAAGGCCCTAGTAGCTTTGCCCGGCTTACCGCTACGGCAGTAAAAGTAATCAAAGCACCCGGAGCCACCACCGGTTTACAGGACTGGACCTATGGCAAAGTCTTTTATGACAGCCTGGGCAGGGTGATCTACAGCGTCAGCCAGAATGCCACAGGTGCTAAAGATACTGTGGCCAGCCAATACAGCTATACCGGACAAGTACTGTTTACTTTACTTAGCCATAATGCAACGGTAAGCAGCGGCAATAAACGCAGCCTGCAGCTGACCGCCCATACCTATGAAGACTATAGCGGCCGTTTGCAGCAAAGCAGCCGTAAGATTAATGATAAAGACTGGGAACCCATGGTGGCCTATACCTACGATGAAATGGGTAGGGTAAAAGAAAAGGTGTTCGGTAATAATGCCGAAAGCCAGCAGTATACCTATAATGTAAGAGGCGAGCTGACCGGGATCAATGAACAATATGCCCTGACCGGTAACAACGGCGGTAAAGGCGTAACCTTTGGAGAAGCCCTGCGTTATGACTACGGCTTTGAAACCCTTCGTTATGATGGATTGGCGACAGGGATGCTCTGGCGCGGCTCTGGCGGCAGCACTGTAAAAGCCAATGCCTATAGTTACTGGTATGACAGTGCCGGTAGAATGACCCTCGCCTATTATAACGAAGCCACCAATTCCGGCAGTAGTGTACCGACCGCCTGGACCATTAGCAATAAGAATTTTATTGAATCCGTGAACTACGATATCAACGGTAATATTACCGGCCTGAGCCGTAGTGGTATTGCGATGGTTTCCGGCAGTCTGAGCCCCGTAGCTTTGGACCGTTTAGTCTATACCTACCTGCCCAACAGCAATAAAATAGATAAAGTGATCGACCAGAACCCCAGCAATTACGGCGTGGGCGACTTCCAGCAAGGCACAGCTCAAGGCTATAGCTATGATGCCAGCGGCAACCTGACCGAAGACAAATCAAAAAGTATCACCGGTATCACCTATACCTTCTTTAACAAACCCCAGCAAGTAAGTTTCAGCAATGGCAATACCATCCGCTACAGTTATGATGCCGGAGGTAATAAAATACAGGAAATCAGTATAGAAGGTGCTGCAACAACCAAGCTAAACTATATCGCCAATGGCGTGTATAAAAACGAAGTCCTGCAATACCTGAGTACCGCCGAAGGGCGTACCGATATGAGTAAAGCTCAGCCGCAGGAGCAATACTTCGTTAAAGACCATTTGGGCAATATCCGTAGCATTATCGCTTCTGCGGTCACCCAGGTAATCGGCCCGGGAGGTACGGGAAGAGCCCAAAACTATAGTGCCGGTTATGAAGTTGACAATGCTGCTGTAGAAGAACAAGTATTTGAAAATGTCAGCAATGTACGGGAAGAAAAACCAGGCAGCCTCAGCAGCAGCGATACCAAAGCCGCCTTGCTTGATGCCAGTACCCAAGCCAAAACCGTAGGAACCTCTATTGTTTTAAAAGTAATGGCCGGTGATAAGATCAGCATCAATACCAATACCTTTTACAACAGCTTACAGCCCAATACCCCAACAGAAAGCACCGGGGAAAGCCTGTTTGATAATATCGTGAGCAGTATGGCGGGTGCCGCCAGCGCGCTTCCGGGCGGAGAGACCGGTATCGGTAATGATATGGCCAACCAGATGTTCAACAGCACCGAAGCCAAAGACGCCTATACCGCTTTACAGCAAGCCAGTGAAGACCCCAACAAACCCAAAGCCTTTTTAAACTACCTGTTCTTCGATGAAGACATGAAACTGGTGTCCGAGTACAGCCACCTGTGGCAGGCCGATGGCGAAGGGCAGTGGAGAAAGATCGGTACCGAAGAAGAAGAGACCATCGAGATGCCCAAGAACGGGTATATCGCCGTGTACCAAAGCAACCAGACCCAATCAGCGACCTTCTTTGATAATATGTCCGTAACTTTAGAGCCCGGTGTATTGATTGAAGAGAAACACTATTACCCTTATGGTTTACCGATGGCCGGTATGGGCTCAGCCGCCGCAGGTTCTTTACCCAACCGTCAGCGCTATCAGGGTAATGAGTACAGAGAAGAGCAGGGACTAAGATGGATGGACTTTAACAACCGGCAGTATGATCCCCAATTAGGCAGGTTCTTAAGCATTGACCCTATGGCAGATGCCGGTGGGCAGCAAACGCTCAGTCCCTACCATGCGATGGGCTGTAATCCGGTAACTATGGTGGATCCCTTGGGATTACAGAGTATGCAGCCGAGCAGGCAGAACAATCGGGTAGATCTGATTGCCAGCATGCTGGCACTAATGCCCACAATGGCAAGACAGTACGAAATTAGTAGTATTTTTGGGGAGTATACCAGCCCGGGCATGGTGCAATTACAAAGTAATATGGAGGCTGTTGCTATTTTGAATATCGGCGTGGGAGAATATATGGCTTTGGTTGCAGATGCTGGAGGTAAGGCTGTTAACCAAAATGAGGCTGCTACTGTAAACAATGGGACTAAAAAAAATGGAGAGCCTCAAGAGAAAAAAGATAACATTACTGTAAATGAACTTAAAAATTTAGCTACAATAAAGCAGCAGCGTATAAATGGTTGTGTTTATACTTCATTAGCAATAATAGATCAATACTATGGAGGCAAAAGGACAGAGGAGGATTTTGCTAAATTAAATAAAGATTCGAAGGAAGATGATAAGGGACTGAAAATAAAGCAATATAATAAGTATTTCAAAAAAACAGGTTTAGAATATGAGATAATAGAACTATACGGATTTTCTATTTTTAATAAAGTAAGAAATGAAATGATAAAAGGTAATGCTGTCATTTTAATAGAGAAGATGGGCTCTCATGCTGTGGTACCACAAAAACTAGTTTATGATGATGTTAATGTTTACAACTCAATTGTTTCTGACCCTTGGACTGGAACATATAATGATAGAGGAAATATGGATACATATTGGAGGTCAGGCCGATTTATAATAGTTATTATTCAAAATCCTAATAAACCCTAATAAATTTAATATAATTATGAAAAATATATTTTTAATTTTTATCACATTGACCTTTGCTAGTTTTGCCTTCTCTCAGAAAAACAAAAGTAAAAACATCTTTATTCAGGGTAAGGAAAAGGAAAGAGTTTTAAATGAAATGAGATATTATAAATCTCATAATGCGATTTCTTTCCCCGAAGTATACAATGAGATAGAAGATAGGGACCTTTTTCTTATAAAATGTTACATTGCAAGTCCCAAAAATACATTGAAGCAATATGACTTTTCTGCGTCAAAAAATATTTTGAATTATCTAAATATAAGTAGAGGTAATTTCAGCATCTATTTTATTCGCAAGCAACAAGAAAAATACCTTCTAATTGGAGAAGTCAATTATAAAAATGGAAGGTGTTCTGAAATTATTCCTACTTTTTTCAAAGTTTCTTTACCAATGTTTAAAATAATAGTGGAAACTAATTGGGAAAAGGGCACATATTTATTTTCAATACAGGCATTTGGAGAGCATTTTCTAAAAAAGCCTAATAATCTATTTATTTTTGACGAGAAAGATGAACTGACTGAACCCAATATTTACTTTAAAAAGAAATATAAAAAGGCAACTTTTGGTGACATTCTTATGATGAATTAAACTTATACTGTAATACTTGAATATAGCATATTCACATGTAGGAAACAAAATCTTGGCTCGTCCTAAAAAAGCGATAAAAATTATTAGGTAACTAAAAATTAGCTTGTTACGCAGTGGTAACGAAAGGTGAACTGTTTTTTGTCAGGATTGTTTTTTGTAATTTTCGTATATGCATGCAATTGAGGTCTATATGTAGACAGGTGTGAATTTGAATACTAGTTCAGACTCTTGTAGGTGTAAGAAAGAATGGTAAAATGTTCAGCAAGTTGGTTATCTAACTTCTGAATCCAGATTTATATTTTAAGCTACTAAGTATAAATAGAAAGTAATAGCCAGCAGTCGATTATGCTGCTGGCTATTACTTTAAGTAAATTAAATGTTGTTTTATACTATTGTAGCCGTCTTCCCTTGCGTAGTCTTTTTGAATGTAATTTTTAAAATCTATTTGTTGAGCACTGTTTATATCTAACATGGACATTTTTAAGTTGAAAAGCCTTTGGGAATGGGAAAGCTGGGTAATGCCGCATTAAAAGCGGGTACAGGTAAGGATTTGGGAGAACATATTGATGACATGATAAATCATAAATAATATATAAATGAAACTAATTGATTATTTATTTTACAGAGTATATAATTTTTACAAGAAAAAGAATGATGTCAATCCGATTTTGATGGGTGTTTTGGCATTAACCGTTCTTTTAGGAGCTAGTCTTCTTTGTATAAATGGGATTATTAGTATAGTGGTTAAGAGTGACTTTTATTTTACGAAATTTTTTCTTCTTTTCTTCTTCTTTCTTTTTTTATTCCTTTTTGGGAAGCGTTACAGCAAAAATGATTATGCGCAAAAGTTGGAAACTAGGTATAAAGAAGAAACATTAAGTGCTAAGCGATTGAGCGGTTGGCTGTTTATTTTATATTTGATTTTGGTAATGTTGATACCTATATCTATTGGATATATGCGTAATAATTTAGGGATGGATATATAGGAGGATAATATGCCCTATCGATTAATTTAAAATTATTTTCATAAGATATTGATTTAAATGTAAAAGTCTAGTGTGAGTGATGCAAAAAGGATGAATAACCACTCATCCTTTTTGTAATTTACAGTATAATCGAGTCCCTACCATGCATCAGCTGTAACTTGGTAAGTATGGTGGATCCCCTTGAGAAATCTGGCAGATCTGATCGTCAGCATGCTGGCACTGATGCCCACAATTGCGAATCAATTTAATCTAGGTTCTTTGTTTGGAGAATATACCAGTCCAGGTATGGTGCAGTTGCAAAATAATATGGAGGCTGTTGCTGTATTGAATATTGGTGTGGGAGAATATATGGCTATGGTAACAGATGCGGGAGGTAGTGCTATTAATGAAAATGGGATAACTACTGTGGACAATGGAACTAAAATTGAAAATGAAGAGCCACAAAATGATGGCAAAGAAAATTATCAAAATAGTGAAGGTTATACATTGAAAGGAGATGACTTTACAGTAGTTTTGACACCTTTCTATGATTCGGAATCGGGAATTCTAAATGTCGGATCAGAAGTTGAAATTCTATACACAGGTAAAGTAGTTGGTTATTCTAAAACTAATTGGGTTGCAACTGGGCTAACCAACCAACCATTAGATGGTTATCCTAAAAATGAACCGTTTATTGATGCCAATAAAGCGAGTGCACCATTTTATTATCCAAATAGCGGAGATGGCAGAGATAGATTAAACAATAGGGATAGAGTGAAAGGGGGTAAATCTTTTTATGATATGCCTAATAGGGCAATAGTAACGACGAATATGTTTAGAATTGGACAGGTGACTTTAGTTGGATACAAAAATGGCCAATGGGAAAGTATTGCAACCTTTCAATATAGATACCTTGTGGTAAATAATACAGTTATTTATCCCAATAATGCAGTGCAACCCAATGCTACACCATGGCCATACCATCAAAATACACTTAACAATCTAAGATGAGATTTATGAAAAATTTAATATTAATAAGCGCAATTATATCGCTGAATTTGATTTTGGGATGCAACAATAATAAACAGCAACCAAATCTGCAACAAAATAATGACTCTTTTGCAAAAAAAATAGACTTAGTAAATATTGATTTGGTGAGAATTTGCAAAAATGAAGGGAGAAATAATGTTGTCTATATTTGTAGTGATAAAAGTAAATTAGATGAACTTTTTGACACAAACAAAAATTTGGCCTTAGATGCTAAGCTTATAGGATTTTATAATGTTCAAATAATAAGTAAACCAATACTTGAGAACCTACAACGGTACATGAACCAGGATTGTGAAGAATTAAAATCGATAGCAGATAGCTTAAAAGATTACCCCTTATACACTGTAAGATTTTATTCTAAAAATAGACAGATAGGAGGTTGTCAGTATATTAACCCGCAAAAAGTAAATAATTATTTTGGAGGAGTCATTAAATATATGGAAGATTCTCACAACAAGAAAGAATACGTTGAAATAATTTCTAAAATGAAGGAGTTATTAAAAGCATAAAAGTGTTTGTCAATTTTAGTAATAATCTAATTGAATTATCACTTTTTAGGTTGTCAATTAATTATAGCTATGTCTTCAAAATACAATTAGTAATTTAAGATATATGAAAAAACAATCCATATTGGTTATTGTAATGTCTATGTTTCTAATATGGGGCTGTAAAAATGCAGAACGTAAAAAGGAAGATAGGCAAAGTGCTGAAACAATAGTCAATAAAAATGACTTTCATAATACGGAACAAAGAAGGGATATCAAGGGTATACTTTCTATCCTGATGAAACAATAAAGTATTATATGGATATGAAAGCCTATTTAATGAAGTCTATATATAATGCTGAGTATGAGAAATTGCTAAAATCTATTGATAAAACAGTTATATCTAATGCAAGGCGTCAAAAAGAAGTAGCAGTACACTAAAGTCTATTGCTGTTTTTCAAGTATTGACCTTACTTGATCTCTAGTACATCTCCTTAAAATTTCCTTCTAGATCAAACTTGAGGCTATAATTGTGTCTTGTCCCGTTCACTAATATATACCATTCCTTCAAGGCAAATCCGCGCGTGCGGAGTTGATTGAAATTGACATAGAGAATCGGCTCCGCCCCTTCAATAGTTTTCGCTTTTTCTTGGGCAAAGGCATAGATCTTTTTTGCCGTGCTAAACCGTATTTGGTCTAGCGGCATAAACATATTGACTCCTGCTTTAGCGAGTGCTTCCTGGCCGGTAGTCTTTAGGGGCTTGGGTTCCTGCCAGGTGCCGTCCTTATAGGTGTATACATCAATATTTTCCGGTTTGTCCGGATCCTGCAGGTTGATGATGATCATCCCACCCTGGAAATCATAAAAGAAAAAACCCTGAAAGAACATTAACTTCTTACCCTTTAGATGAGGCAGGGCTTGCAATTGCGCTTGTATACTGTCCAGGCGTTCCGTACTTTCAAAAATGCTTCTGGTATCTACAGCTGCTCCTAAAGTACTACTTGTCGTAACGCTTGTCGAGGAACCGGCGCTAGACACACTTCTTCCTTCTCGTTGCGGAGTGGTCTTTTGCGCTTTAGGATGCAGGGTTTCATCAATGCTTCGGCGCACACGGTTGCAAGCTGATAGAGAAAGCAAGGCCAAGGTCAGTAGCACATAGGACTGTCTCAGACAAAACCCAACATTACGTTTATTATTCTGCAGAAAGGTCTTCATAAAAAATAAATTCTTTAGGGTTATCCGGTAAATAGAGCACCTCTTTAGCACCTTTGGACAATTGATGCAATTCCAGCAGAGAGATCACTTTCTGAAAAGATGCGTTGTGCAGCTGACCCCGTTCATCGGTAAACTGTACCTCAAATTTAATGCGGGGTTGCTCATTAATATAAACCCCTGTCTCCGCATAATGCAAGATTGTACCCATGGTCCTCTTGCCATAAAATACCAGCTTCATCAGCTCTTTACTTGTGCCCGCCATGCGATTAATACCCTTTAGGACCAGGGCAATAATACCCCCGAAGAACAATGCAGAGAGGGGGATGATGATCCAGGGATGCCAGAAGCGGAGAAAGCGCCAGCCCGTTCCCATACTTTCCTGCTCATAAGCGAACAACAAATAGCCTATTGCAAAAGTAAGGATCAGCAAAAGGCCGATAATTGCAGTAAGCAATACCCCTTTATTCAGAGAAACCTGTGCCGACTCTAAGATCAATACAGGATTTTTAGTGTCCGGCATCGCCCGCATCCGCAAGGTCTGTCCCGGTTCAAAACGTTTTTCATCAGGTTTCGTGTCATTCACTTCGTAGGGTATAGAGACCGGGGTTTGCCTCAGATTGGTAAAGCTGATTTGAAGCGACAGCACTTCATAACCCGGACGGCTTGCTTTAATGGTTTTAGAAAGCACCTTCACCAGAAAAGGATCACCGTGGGTAATAATGTTTAAGATGCGTTGCCTCGCCCGGAAAACATTAATCAGGAAATAGCGGCAGAAGAAAATGAATACCATCGTCCAGAGTAGCAGACCCAGGCCCAGGTAGAAAAAGGCAGTTGCTGCGCTGGGCATCGGTGCATAACGCATATCCTCATCCGAAACATAATAGATCAGTAAAGGGAGCCCGATCACGAAAAGCAATAGATAGATTGCCCAGAAGCCGATAAATGTTTTCATTCTATTCATAAATGCGAAGCTTTATACCATAGCGATTTATAAAGCTAGGGAAATAATATTACATCTCCGGTGAGCATACCCAAACAGTCGCGTAATCATACTATGTACTGATCCGTTTTCATCACAGCGATAGTATTTTGTTGCTTTTACTGCCGGGCAAAAGAAAAGAAGAGAAAATGGTTACAGTATCCCGGTAGTCAATTTATAGAATACTTCTGTTGCATATACCGCCATAGCCACCCGAAACGAGCCTAAAGGCTTACATCATTTCCATTTTCTTTTACATAATTACCTGTTTTTGGTGCAAATAAATTTTTTAAAATACCTGCCGGTCGAGGGAAACCGTTGCCCCTAAAGACTTTGGTCGATGAGGGTAAGACGATAAAATTATTTGATGGGGCTATGGAAGCGGTGTATGAGCCTAAGTGGCGAACAATGTGCTAATTTTGCTTTTAAATACAGGACCGGCAATATGACAACAGTATATGTTAAAAATATGGTTTGCAACCGTTGCAAAATGGTCGTTAAATCGGTATTGGACCAACTCGAGCTGCCCTTTACCGCTATTGAATTGGGTGAAGTACATTTAGTGCATGAGTTGAGCACGGATAAAAAGCAAGCGCTGGAAACCGCCTTAAAGGAGCTGGGTTTCGAATGGATCGATGATAAGAAAAGCAGGCTTATTGAACAGATAAAGAAACTGATCATTGCGTTAATACATGAGCATGACGGGGAGTTGAAGAGCAATCTCTCCCTGTTCCTGAGCGAAAGGCTACACCATGACTACAACTATATGTCCGGTCTTTTTTCCGAAGTAGAGGGAACAACTATTGAAAAATACTTTATCGCACAAAAAATAGAACGGGTCAAGGAATTACTGGTCTATGATGAATTATCCCTTAGCGAAATTGCCTTCCGGCTCAACTACTCCAGCGTAGCGCATTTAAGTAACCAGTTTAAAAAAGTGACGGGGCTTACGCCAAGTCATTTTAAACACATCCGTACCGAAAAAAGAAAACCGCTGGATGAAGTATAATTGCTTCTTGTTGTGCGATACGTTAAACATATTTATTGTTTGCCGCCTATTAAGCGGCGAATGACGATATTTGCAGAAAATAAATAAAACAGGTGGTTTGCATGGCTAAGCTGCTTACGGCAAGTGCATGCATAACGAAAGATCATGATCGCCACGATTTGTCTTCAGGAACAGGTGATCAACAGAAATGGTGAAGACGACAATACGCTCGCAATAATGAACAAATATAAATGGATTTCTAAGGAAATTATTTTTGAAACAAAAGATACCCTGACTATCGTTTTTGATACGAAAGACAGCCCCTTTACTTATAAACCGGGTCAGTTTATCAATATAACCTGTACCATAAACGGGAAAGAAGTCAGCAGATCTTATTCGCTGAGTTCCAGTCCGGAAGATAAATACCCAAGTATAACCGTCAAAAAGGTAGCGGGCGGGATTATGAGTAATTATTTATGGGAACAGGCACCAGGCCTTTCTGAATGGGCTGTCGAAGGGCCGTTCGGGAATTTTGTAAGGGACACCGATCTCAAGAAAGAGACCCCTCTTATTTTTTTAGGTGGCGGCAGTGGCATTACCCCTCTGTTTTCTTTACTGAAGGAAGCGGTACGGGAGGCGATGCACCCCCCCGTATTGCTTTATGCGAATAAAGCCCCCGATAATATCATCTTCAAAGAACCCTTGGCACATATGGATGCGGCTGAGCAACTGCATGCCTTTTATGCTTTTTCAGAAGGAGATAAACCCTCCGATGATAAGAACTGTATATGGGGGCGGTTTAACACCCTGAGTATAAAATCGATCCTTAAAAGGCACTGTTCCAATCTGGAAGAAGCGCATTGTTATATCTGCGGCCCTAAAGAATTGATGACCCTATATAAAGATGCCGTATTGAGTATGGGCTTAAGGCCTGATCAGGTTCATCTCGAGGACTTTCAGGTAGCAATTACCGATCCGTCCGTCCTCGATCTGCCCGATGAATCTTTTGAAGTATTGATCAATTACTATGACAGCATGGTAAAGGAAGATGCCGAACAGGTATATGAAATCACTACCCTGATACCCGTGGCACCAAGGCAAAATTTGCTGAATGCCGCGAAGGCTCATCGTATTCGTGTGCCTCATTCCTGTGAAAGCGGCACCTGTGGCTCTTGCTGGGCCAGGCATACCAAAGGAACCGTAAAAATGGTCAATAACTTTGCCCTTACCAAAGAACAGGTAGCAGACAGTATGATCCTGCTCTGCCAAAGCTATGCACTGGACGACCAAGTGACGATAGAGCTGGATTAATAAGACCGTTTCGGACGCATAAATTATATTTTTATCAAGGGATGCAGATTGTACTATACGCGGCATCCCTTTTTCATGTGTATGGGTAAATCTTATAAATGAATCCCATAATCATGTAATAGCCGCCGCAGCTCCCCTAAGTATCTTTGCTCTATAAATCAGCTAAGTATGGCAACAGATAAAGCATTAAAGATCCATATTCCCCTGGAAGGGGTAGAGAGTGAGCATTGTGCCTTGATCGTAGACAAAGGATTGGAAAAGATAAAGGGTATTTCGGAGCATAGTGTAGCCCTCAATAACCGTATGGCCACCATTAGTGGTGAGGAGGAAGTATTACCGTTGGCGGTACAGACCATCCGGGATCTGGGTTATGAGGTGGCTTCCGTAAAGGCTACCTTCCCGGTATTAGATATGACCTGTGCTTCCTGCGCGGTCAGCGTTGAAAGTATGCTTAAGGCACAGGCCGGAGTGGTAAGCGCCTCGGTAAACTATGCCTCTGCTTCCGTCGCGGTAGAGTACCTGCCTAATATGATTGATGCGCAAGCCTTACGGCAAGTCGTACAATCTATAGGCTATGATTTACTGCTGGAAAAGGGTAATGAGGGGGCTGAAACCCTCGAAGCCCTGCATGCGGCAAAATTCAGCCAACTCAAAAGCAAAACTTTATGGGCCAGTTTACTGAGCTTGCCGGTGGTCATCATCGGGATGTTTTTTATGGAGATGCCTTATGCCAATGAGCTGATGTGGGTTTTATCGACCCCGGTCGTGCTTTGGTTTGGTAAGGATTTCTTTATCAATGCCTGGAAACAGGCCAAAAACCGCTCTGCCAACATGGATACCCTGGTCGCCCTGGGTTCGGGAATTGCCTATGTATTCAGCGTTTTTAATACCCTCTTTGCCGGCTTCTGGCATCAAAGAGGCCTGCATGGGCATGTGTATTTTGAAGCAGCAGCCGTCATCATATCTTTTATTCTTTTGGGTAAATTACTGGAAGAAAAAGCAAAAGGAAATACGGCGACCGCTATAAAAAAACTGATCGGCCTGCAACCAAAAACGGTGACGGTTATTGCGGAGAACGGGGAAGAATCGCTTAAGCCCATCGAAGCATTACAGAAAGGAGCATTGATTCTGGTAAAGCCGGGCGAGCAGATAGCCGTAGATGGTGTGGTCGTCAAAGGGAATTCTTACGTAGATGAAAGTATGTTGAGCGGAGAGCCCCTGCCCGTAGAAAAAAAGGAAAAGGAACCGGTATTTGCCGGTACCCTGAATCAAAAAGGTAGTTTTCAATTCCGGGCCGAAAAAATTGGTGCGGAAACCATGCTTGCTCAGATCATCCGCATGGTCCAGGAGGCACAAGGCAGTAAAGCACCGGTACAAAAACTGGTGGATAAGATCGCCGGTATTTTTGTTCCCGTAGTAATCGGCATTGCGCTGCTTGCTTTTGTGGCCTGGATTATTTTAGGAGGAGACAACGGCTTTTCTCAGGGTTTGATTGCCCTTGCAACCGTTTTGGTGATCGCTTGCCCCTGTGCACTGGGACTGGCTACACCAACTGCCATCATGGTCGGGATTGGTAAAGGAGCCGAAAAAGGAATCTTGATCAAGGATGCCCTAAGCCTGGAACTGGCCAAAAAAATAACAGCGGTGGTACTGGATAAAACCGGTACCATTACCGAAGGCAAACCTGTAGTGACCGACGCCTATTGGCTTACAGAAGAGGATGCCGCAAAACAAGTATTGCTCAGTATAGAGAAACAGTCGGAACACCCTCTGGCAGCAGCAGTCGCATTGTTCTACAAAGACCTAAAGGCGACACCGATTGAAGATTTTGAAAGCCTTACGGGAATGGGGGCGCGGGCTACAGTAGCAGGAATTACTTATGTGGTGGGTAAGCAACAATTACTCCTGGACAAAAACATTTCTATTGCCGCATCCTTAAAGCAGCAATCCGAAAAATGGAGTAAAGAATCCAAAACCGTCATCTGGTTTGCCGATGATCAAAATGCCTTGGCTGTTCTGGCCATTGCCGATACGATAAAAGAAACGTCCATAGCAGCAATACAGCAACTGAAACAGTCCGGAATAAAGGTATATATGCTTACTGGCGACAACGAGGCTACCGCAAGTGCCATTGCCGCGCAAACGGGTATTACGCAGTACACAGCAGAAGTGATGCCCGAGCAGAAAGCAGCTTTTATTAAACAACTGCAAAGCGAAGGCCAGGTAGTGGCGATGGTGGGCGATGGCATTAATGATAGTGCGGCTTTGGCACAAGCAGATGTGAGCATTGCGATGGGCAAGGGTAGTGATATTGCTATGGATGTGGCCAAGATGACCATTATTTCTTCCGATTTAAATAAAATACCCGAAGCCATAAAATTGTCAAGGCAAACGGTAGCGACCATTCGCCAGAATCTTTTCTGGGCCTTTATCTACAATATCATAGGGATTCCTTTGGCGGCAGGGATTTTGTACCCAATCAATGGTTTTCTGCTCAACCCCATGATCGCGGGTGCCGCAATGGCTTTGAGTAGTGTCAGTGTGGTGAGCAACAGCCTTCTGTTGAAATGGAAAAAATAAAAGAGTTTTCTATATTTGATTCAGGACCGATTTGAAGCACCATATAGGCGCTTTGAATCGGTCCTGAAAATTAAAGATTTGGCTCCTATGTACTTACATCAGTACTCCATTCTTAGCCGCAACGGGTTTCGGTATATCCGTTTCCTCCAACATTTGTAACAGATCAATTTCTATCGTTCGGCACAGAGACAGCATGGGTACATCATTAAACAAACCCTCAAACGGATTTTCGGAATAATCGCCGACTAATTCCATATTGACATATACCCAACCGATAATCACTCCAAAAGGCACGGAAAGCCAGATGCCGATGTCCCCGATTTTGGCAAACTCTGCTACGATACCAAAAGGAAGCATCACAATAAAGATACATACGAAAATAAAGCTCAAACCGCCGTACTGGCGTGGCAAAGGGAATTTCTTGATGCGCTCCAGTTTTCCCTGGTGATCAAAAAAATCGCTCAGCACTTTTTGCATATCACTGAACTTAATGTTATCAATGAGGTCTTCCCGTTCCAGCGCCGAAATCTGTTTGGCCTGATGGTGCATTAAATGAGTGGCTGGATTCGCCTTATTTTTTAGCTCCTGCTCTTCTTCCAGTTCTAGGTATTTCCGCCAATGCTTTTCAGCATCTTCTGCAGCATACAAGCCGAGACCAAATTTCTTACTGCGCTTTTCATTATACCGGCCAATGCCGATAAAGGAAAGGCTTACATGCTCCCACGGGGTGGGTTGCAACAGCTGATTGCGGAGGGTGTACAGCCAGTAGATATGCCGGTATATCAATTGCTGCTGCAGTGCCGTCACTTCTTTATCAGGAATGTTTTTAGAACGGATAAAGATAAGTACAATTGTACCCCAGGCACGGCTACTGTTTACAATACCACCCCAGATCTTACGGCCTTCCCATAGGCGGTCATAAGCCTGATTATTTTTAAATCCGACATAAAAGGCTACCGCCGTACCGATGAGTGATACCGGTAACCATGGAATCGATAGCCATCGCCAATGAGTAAAGTGATAAAGTGCTGCAATCAGCAGCATCCAGGCAGAAAGCCAGATGAGGTGATGGCCCGAGAAAGCCATAATACCCCGGAAAGTAAGTGATTTGTTGACAAGCATATTGTTGATCTTTTTTTCTGTTAGGTAATGGTTTTTGACAAGGCTATTGATGACCCTTACAATTTCTCTGTCAGATAAGGTTCTTTTTATCGGTGCTTGCTTGTCGTATTTGTTTTTATTATATCAAAGAAAGAACTATTTTTTTTAATTATTATCTTTTACAAAAAAAGAACAGAAAAAGTAAATAAAAATATCGGCCAAATACGCAAGGTGTCTACTGAGACTTATCATATGATCTCCTCAATACCGGTCGATAAGGATGTACCGTGCAGGGTAGTAATGATTTTTGATCCCGATATATTCCTCGTATTTAATAGGGAATTTTAAGCAAGATGAGGAAACCGCCCTGTTCATATTGGGCACTGAATGCAGCACCTATTTTCTGCGCCCGGAGTTTCATATTGTCAAGACCCATACCGGCTGTAGCGGCTGTAGCCGGACGAATACCATTATCATGAATGCTTAAACACAACATGTTCTTCTGCCGCAGCAGTCTGATCACTACTTCTTTTGCATCAGAATGCCGGATGATATTGGTCAGTGCTTCTTTATAAATGAGGTATAGGGCCTGCCGCTTGGCGGGATCGATAAAATGCCCGCCCGTAATTCCATCGAGGAAAAAAGTATGGCTGATGCCACAGGCTTGCAAACTTTTTTCTGCAAAGGCCTTCATGCGATCAATCATATTTTCATATTTGTCTTTGCGGTTATCCATAGACCAAACGATGTCTCTCATGGTTTCCATCGCTTCCCGACCCATACTGCTGATATCATTAAGCGATTGTTTGTTTTCTGTTGCTGTGGTATAGCTCAACAGTTCGCTCTTTATCGCAAGCCCCGCAAGGATACTCCCTACGTCATCGTGCAAATCCATACTGATCTTGGTTCTTAAATTGGCCAGATCCTGTTGCCTTTGCAGCTTTTGCCGGTAGCGGCTACGCATTAATAACACGACGATCGTAATAGTACATAATAAAAATAGGAGCCGAACCCAGATCAGTTTATGCCATATTTGCTGTACAACAATATTTATTTTATAAAAACGGGCGGTATCGTCATTCAAATCGGTAGATGCTTTTATTTCCAGCGTATAATCGCCAGACCGAAGGCTATAGAGATATATCCTACTGTCTAGTGAGTATTCCTTCCATTCTTCATTCTGCTCCTTAATGCGGTAGCTGTAATAAACTGTTTTATCAAACTCGGGAACGGAAACATTTAAGGTTATGGTATTGTCATAATGACCTAACACCAGGTTTTTTGTTGGATCGTTCCACACACCCAGATAATGATACTCTTTATGCCGGCTATTGAATATAGTAATATTACATATTTTTATCGGTTTCAACGTATTTGGGGATGGAGTATAGCAGGGTAATTCGGAATGTACAAAAGAGTACAGGCCATTAGTCGTGCCAAAGTAATAGCGACCATCCGATGCCTTAAAAGCCGCCGCCCGGTTGCATTCTGGCTTGGCTAGTGGATGGTCTTCATGAAGATTATAGAATTGTCTTGTTTGGGTATCAAAATATACAATACCCAAATTGGTGCCCAGATAAAAATTACCCAAAGAATCGGGCAGTATGGAAAAAATATTTCGGTTATGTAAGGTCCCTTTATCATTGTAAGGATCATGATATATAACATGCTCACCGGTGCGTGTATTGAGTAAGCCTAAACCATCTGCACAACCAAACCAAAGTCCTTCTCCGGAAAGGTGCAGTTTATTAACAGTTGCGCCCAGGCCTTTTTCTATTTTCAACTGCTTCCAGTCATATTTTTTTAATAGTTTACCTTCTTTGGTGATGAGTGCAATACCATTCCACTTGGTCGCCAGCCATAAATTATGCCCGGTCTGATCCGGAATCATATCGTTAATCTCTTCGATAGGCTCTCCATAACTGCTCACTTCTTTGTCTACACTATATGCTTTAAGCGTTTTCTGATTCAAGTCATACCGGAATAATTGTCCCGATTTCCAGGTATAAAACCATAAGGTATCCTTGTCAAGACATTGCGTCGTATGCTCCACTTTTTTCCAGTTCCCTAAAAAATGATGCTTACCGGTTTTGAGATCAACCATAATATTATTCCATAATAAATGGCCTTTCCAGTAATTAAGGCTGTAAGTGGATAATACGTTTGGGGGCATACTGCCAAACAATGGAAAAGGCTTAAACTCGGTCGACCCTTTTTTTAATACGATTAATCCGTTATAATAGGACGCATATATGTTTTGCTGTTCATCCTCGGCCAATGCTCTGAAACTTAAAACCGGGTTTTTAACCTTAAGATCCTTATCAATAGGTGCTGAAAAAATATTTTCCGTTACCTGTTTCTTTTTTAAAGTCAATATCTCACTTTCTTTAACCAGGTAAATATTATCTTTCCCGGCGAAGAAGATTTTGATCAGTTCATGATTCCCTTTTGAAATATCATTTACCTGATCATACTGATTATGTAGTTCAGACAAATCCTGTATGGTAAGGTCTTCCTTGTTAATTATGTAAAAGGAATGCTTGTTACCCAAAAACACTATCCCGTCTCTGACCGCAAACTTAGTCGGTATCTGGGATAGAGGGAATAACTCAAGCCGTTGAATCAATGGAAGAACAGGTAAAGACAGATATAATACGATCTTATCGGTTTGTTTATCCCAGGTATAAATGCGGGTACAATCCAGATTAAGGAAAAATACATGCCCTTCATCTACATATGTCATTAAAATAGCTTCTTTATCATCCGGGAGGTGATATTCATTGACCTGGCCGCCATCGGCAGCAACACGCAGTATCTGCTTATGATTACTGAGCCAATGATTGCCGCAACCGAATTGAAAAGATCTGAAGTGATCGGCTTCAAAAGAACCGGTATAAATCTCTTTCGAATCTTTCTTATCGATCACGCGCCTGATATGATACTTGCCCCGTTTCTGGTCAAAAAATGCCGCCATCATATCGCTTTTATCGGAGATGCTCATGTCGAAATAAAGACCTTTATTCAGATCGTACCGAGTCCTGAACTTATATTTGACTTTCCGGTTTAGCGGGTCAAAGCAGATAAAATTATAGTAATTCCGCTCCTGTATATACAGCAAACCGGCAGCATCTTTACGCATGATGCCAAAACTCTCCATGGAAGAATCTTTTTTCAGGGGATATTCCAAACTATTGTTGGCGTAATTAATCAGCTGAGCGCCATCATATACATATAAACCCTTGGCACCCGAAAACCATACAAATCCTTCCTTATCTTCAATTGCGTCCACTAAAAACTCAATATTTTCTTTTGTATTAATTTGCAAAGGTTGCAATGTATACCGCGCCGGAATATAACGGTAAAGAGCAGGTATCTGAGCTTTCGCTTCAAAAACGCTCAGGCAGAATATTATAAGTGATAACCAACGCAAAGAAAAAGAGATAAGGAAAAATTAAATAATGGTTCATCCAACCGCATCTTACAAAAAGAAAATGCATTTTATCGACAAATATATAAAATGCTTGCAATATTACACTTTAGATGCCGGGCTTAGTAAGGGTAAAAGATCGATTTTTTATTGAAGCAGAAAACCCGTTGAACTAGTGTGTATAAGGCTAAAAATGCTGGCTACTATTATTTAATACATTCACAATTGTTTATGACTTATAAAAAAATAATTATATAAAATTGTTATAGAGTATAAACTTCAGACGTTACATTTATTTTTATATGTTTTGCTTAAGACGATACAGATAAATCAGATTTTTTCTGTGCTGCATTTTCTTTTATGAGTGGTGTATAATTAAAGAAGCCAATATATGCCACACCGGTTCCAGAAAGGATTATGCAAAAAATGATTATTAGCGCTCTTATTTCCGGAAAATAATATGCTCATTTTTCAACAATAACTACCTATACCTATGAAGACAAAAAACATTTTACTATCCCTATCCGGCTTTTTAACCGGCCTGTTGATTAGTATTCTGATTATTATGGTTATCGCGTACCTAACTGGATTTTTAACCGTTAAAAGTGCTTAGAGATGCAGCAAAAATATTTTAAAAAGGGCTTGATAACAGGAATTATTTTAGGAACTATACTCGCGGTTTCTGCACTGGGTTATTTGTATTACGTGAGTAAAAGAAATATGGCCCAAAGCGATGCGATAGGGAAAAGCAAGCATTTTAAGGAGTTGAATTTACCCTTAAAAGACCTGGAGGGAAAACCGGTAGATATGATGCAGTTCTCTGATAAGTATGTGCTGGTAAACTTTTGGGGTACCTGGTGCTTACCCTGTGTACAGGAAATGCCCATGCTTCAGAATGAGTACAAAGCGCTAAAGGAAAAGTATGTGTTTGTTATGATATCCGATGAGGATCCACAGACGATAAAGGCTTTTAAAGAAAAAAAAGGGTATGATTTTGTTTTTGTCAGAAGTGAGGAAATACTGCAGTCTATGATTGGTGTTTTTCCCACCACCTTTATTTTGGATAAATCGCAGCGTATAATATTTACCAAGACGGGGTCGTTTGAAAATATGGATCCAAATGGGTTTAAGCAATTATTGCTTAAACAGATAAAGTGATCATGATCTGTTTGATCGGGATGCCCCAATGCGCATAGGACGAAGGGTTAATATAGCTGCTCCGTCTTTAGCTCATGGTAGTATGCCATGATATCGAACAATAGTCGGTTGGCTATATAAACAATCCCCCGAAGTCCTGCTTCGGGGGATTGTTGTGTTCATGTAGGTCTTTATGAAAAGATTTATTACAAGATGAATAAGACTTACTTGTTTTTACTATTGACGGGATGAATTCCCTTTAACACGTACTTCCTTGCCGGAGGATCCGGCTATCGTTTTTTTCTCGGAGCATCATCATCTAAAGCTTGTAAAAAGGCAATGATGTCATTCATTTCCGCTTTTGTTAAGCCCAGCGGCTTTTCGGAAAGCGTTTGTCCGGGAACTTTCAAGCCCATTCCGCGGCCGCCTCCCCTATTATAAAAATCAAGTACTTCATTTAAATTCCGGAAGACACCATTATGCATGTATGGTGCTGTGGCAGCCGCATTACGCACGCTGGTGGTTTTAAATGCTCCGTTGTTAAATGAAATCGGGAAAAAATGAAATCGGCCACTGTCCGTATCTACGCGCCTACGACCTTTGGCATCCTGTTGTGGTACTCCGATTACTTCAAGTTCAGAACGATCATAGTAAGGTGGGAGTAGTCCATTAAAGAGTGGGGCAAAATGACAGGAACCGCAACTGGCCTTCCCCATAAAAAGATTAAATCCGCGTTTTTGTGCCGGGTTCATTGCAGTCTTATCGCCAGCGATATAACGATCAAAACGGGAACGGAACGGTGCGAGCGTTTGCTCGTAAGCCACTAGTGCAGCGGCTATTTGGTCTAACTGAATCGTTGTAGAGGAAGGCCAAAGTTCTTTAAATGCTTGCTTATAGTGCGGAATCTGGTTCAGTCGATATACTGCCGTATCCAAGGAGATATTCATCTCTAAAGGGCTTTGCAATACTACTTTTATTTGCGCTTCGAGACTGGTTACCCGGCCATCATAAAATTGCGCATGTTGGTATACGGCATAATAAAGGGAAGGAGTATTACGCATAACGAAGCTTTTTCCGTCCAGCGAGCGGCTCTTTATTAAACCGTCAGTAAAGGCCTTGTCCGGCCGGTGACAGCTGGCGCAGCTGCGGCTGTTATTACCAGATAAAGCTTGCTCCGAAAAAAGCCTTTTCCCCAGATGAACGAGGTTTTGTTGCTTTGCAGCCTCCTGAATACCGGGAAACGAAGAGGGGTTGATTGCATCCGGGCTGAATAGGTGGTCTGCGTTATGGTTCAAAGCGGGATGGGTATTCACATCCAGTTGTTGCGCTGAGATAAAGGCGGATAATTGCTCTTGTAGGGGTAGCATGGCATGCGTGAAAAAGGCCAGACGGTCGAAACGGTCAAAATGCTGATGCGGCTGTTCCAGCAGTGCAATTGCTGCACCAAGATGACGGCGAATAGCATCGGCATACGCGCCGGAATATTTTATGAGTAGTGGCTCCAGATTATCCTTCATGGCGCCGAGTGCAGTAGCCGATTCTTCCAGGGCACTTTTCAAAAGCGGCGCATCATATCCCGTGATGGATAAGGTGGATATCCGGATTAGCTCCAGGCGATTGGCCTCCAAAAGCGCGGCATCATCTACTTTAAGCCCATAAAGAATGCCGGGAATGTCCTTTGCTGTTGCCGCGACAACTTCGCATTGAGCACGCAGTTCCTCTTTATTTTGAAAGGGCTCAGTATCCAGCAGCAGTCCTTCAATATACTGAAGCCCTACCGGCGACTGGTATTCCATATAGGGTTCCTCAAGCTCATACACCGGTGCACGGTTATACAGATTCACCGGGTATTCAAAAAAGTATTCCATGAAGGCCTCAATGCGCTTGTAACTGAGCCGGCATGCCCTTAAGCGTGCAATAGCTTGCTGCCGGCCGGCTTTGTCTTTTGGCTTCAGGGCCGCTACCGCAATTTTTAACTGCTCGGCATGGTCTGCAAAGACCTTAGCATCTTTTTTAAAAGCCTCAATACTGGCGCTAACGTAGGGGGAAGCTCCTTGCTCATTCGCTGCAGAAACTACTATCAGACATACAAGAACAAGGAGGCTAATTACGAAACGCTTCATATCAATACACTTTAAAAATTAAATATTATTGTTTGCTAATGCTTTGTGCTGCAATTACCTTTCCCTGCTCATCTGTTACCTGCACCGCATAAATACCTTGTGCAAAGCGACTGAAGTCTATGTGTATACTGCTCTGTGTACAGGACTGTTCTTTAATAATCTGCCCGTTACTGTTATAAATAACTATGTTGGTTCTGGTTTTTGGTAAGCCTGCAATGAGTAAGCTGTTGTTTACCGGATTCGGAGACATGGTTACAGAGAGGGGTGCACAGGCCATTTTTACCATCTTGATACTACTGTATACAGATGATCTGTCCGAAGACAATATGTTGAGCCTGTAGTAGTTCATTCCTTCTGTGGGTGTATTATCTATAAAGGAATACTGGTTGCCAGACAAGCTGCTTTGCGGCAAGACGGTTCCCACCGGAATAAATACATTTGCTTCTGTAGCACGCTCAATGATGAATTTGGCTCCGGCTTCTTCCGTAGCGGTAGTCCATTGAATAGTGGCAGTACAATTTGCAGTAGCTGTGGCTGCGAAAGCGGTCAACTGAACGGGCAATGGTGTTCCCTGTTGCACATTCACTTTAAACGTGTCGGCCACACAGTTGTTATTGTCCTGTACAATATAGGTCATTGTATCTGTTGGGGCTACCCTGATCGATTTGGTTACATAAGCACCGTTATTCCAGGAATAGGTACCGTTAAACCTTGCAGTAAGTGTTACAGAATCGCCGGCATTAATCGTATAAGTCTTATGTACATTTACATCTTTCATCATAGTAAAATGATCACGGATTGTTCCATCGGCGCAAACCCATTTGGCATCCAGGCGATTGCCCTGTACCTCAAGCATCATCGCACCACCATGAGTGGCATCAGCATAAGCAGAAAGAGCTGCATGCGGGAAACTGGCTTGTGTGCCGCCTAACTGGCCTGCTGAACCGGAAACTACATATACCGTACCTGTAGGTTGGGTTACAGAATCTTTAATATAGGGGCAGGAATTGGCCGAGCCATCATACAACCCGCTCGACTGACTGATATTATGGACAGAGGGGTTAAATGTGGCTTCAGAACCGTAGTGGCCCTGCATAAGCTTTGAACGCTCATAATCATGACTGTGCCCGCAAAGTATCATGTCTACACCCATACGCTCCAGGATGCGGATGAAATTCTGGCGGATGTTTACCAGGTCGCCCTCACTGTCGGAATTATGTGAACCCATTGTATAGGGTGGATGATGCCAGTAAGCAACGACCCAGCCTTTGTTTGTATTGGCTGCAAGATCTGCTTTTATCCATTGTACCTGTGCACCTGTGGTATCATACATCAGTGTGGCACTATCTTCCTTTCCATAGGAATCCAGGGAGAGGAAGTGCACATTACCCACATCAAAAGAATAATAAGATTGCTTGCCGGATGGCACGCCGCCAGCTTCTCCATTGGAAGGCATCGAAAAGCTTTTATAATAAGGTGCTACACTATGATTGACTACAGAAGGCGATGAGGTACTATTACCATAGTCGTGATTTCCGGGTGCGGGAAATAAGGGATTTTGTTTCAGAAACCTGTTTTTATAGATATTGAAAAACTCCACCTGGAATTCTGCGTCCGTACCGGTTGTATAAGCATTGTCGCCCAACAAGATCCAGCTATCCATATAATTGCCACCTAAATAGGCGGCTACCTGGTCGCGTACATTGATCTGATTGGTAGAATTATTGCCACAATCGCCGATCACGCCAATGCGCAGTAAAGCCGTATCGCCGGCGGGGCGCAGGGTCATGAAATAGTTGCTGGTGTCTCCTTGCAGGGTATCGGTAATGCTGCCGATGCTATACCAGTATTTTGTATGTGGAGCAAGTCCATTTAAGACCAACTCGTGTTCCATCGTCAGGGTACTATCGGTTACGGTTCCGGTTAGTGAATTGCTACTCGTGCCATAGTGCACACGGGAACTCGTCGCCTGATCGGTACGCCAGCGTAAATGAATACTATTTGTCGTGGCTACTTGTAAATACGGTCCGCGGATCAAGCTTGGTTTAGGCATTATAGACAAATCCATATCAAATCCGAGATCTGAAGAAGTACCGTCACGTTGGTGCACTTCTACGGCAATGGTATTGATGCCATCTACCAGCAAGTTTTTAGGAACATGATAAGGGAAATAGGTGCTTTCGTCTACCCCGTCTACAATTGCGGAGGAAAAGGTCTGGTAATCAAAGGCACCGGCAGCCATATTACTGCGCAGTACTTCCTGGCCGTTTATATATACGATGGCTCCATCATCGCGCAAGAGGTTGAGCAAGAGTGTATCACTGAGTGCCGCTACAGAGGGCACATTGAATTTTTTACGGAAATAATACGTGATATATTTATTAGAAGCACTCGGTCCGTAATTCAGTATGGTGAGCGCATTATCGCTGTATCCTAATTTTCCGGGTCCCTGGCTCCAAAACGTGTCATTATAATTTGTCGTCGTCCAAGAGCTACCGTCCAGGCTGATACCGCTATCGTTATAGGCCCATTTTGAACCCTTCATAATCGGGAGTGTATCGATGGCGATTGCGGGGGGTGGAGTGTTCAGGGTGTATTGTACAATAAGTTGAGGAGCTAGCGCAGGGCTTCCATCATAGGCATAAGCATTACGCACGCCGGTGCCGGTAAACAAAAAGGCCAAAGCATTGCCTGAAGCCCAGCCCGGACGATTCACGATTGCCTGTACGATTGTTTTCAGTTCCGGTGTTCGTTGTTCTGCACCCTGCACACCTCCGGAAGTGGTACCCCAGGTGCTGCTGGTGGAACCGGCCCAGCTTACAGAATCGGAAGTGGGTGTGCGGTTGCTCAGGTTATTCGTTGTCGTGGTAAATGTAGCAGCGTTATCTGTAGCCTGACCCTTTATCACGATTGTTCCGGATACTGCATTTTTGTCTCCTTTGGTCGCAAATTGAATAAAGGCATGTTGTATAACGGCACCCTGTGGTAGGGAAAGGGTATTAAAACGGATGCCTATTTTCTGTGTTTGTGAGCCATCGGTCATCAACTCCAGGTCAGAACTGTTTAAAGACATCGAACCGGCGGTACCGGAGATATACTCTTCTGCATCGTCTGTATTAGCAGAAACAGATTTAGTAAGGGTTATGTTTGATTGTGCATGGCCGGTTATCACACCAGCACAGAGTAAACAAAGGAATAGTTTAGGTAGCATTTTCGGCATTTCAATTTTTGCGCAAAATGATCACTATTGCATTAAGGGAATATTAATGCCAGGTTATTAAATAGGTAAATTTTAGTTTCCGGTATCAGAAAACACTTGCCTATTGTATTGATTTTCCAGTGCTCCCATAGTTCAGCCCTTCAAAGCGGTACTAAAACGATAAAAACGTGCGTTGGTAGTCCATAATACAGCTTTGTTATTTATGCTCCTTCATGTTAGCATTATTCTTGACAGGATAAAAATGATGATAAATAATTGCCTCCCCGAAAAAATATTTTTGACATTATAGTTTATAATCGTAATATTGCGATATAGATTTATGGGACTCACAAAAACAGAAATATTCACTCGGGAGCAAAATCAGCTTGCAACACTTTTGAAAGCGATAGCACACCCGGCACGTATCGCGATTCTACAACAGATCATCGCAGCAAATGCTTGCATCTGTGGGGAATTGGTAGAAGAGCTGGGGCTTGCACAGGCTACGATTTCACAGCATCTGAAAGAGCTGAAGAATGCGGGTATCATTCAGGGTACGATAGAAGGTGTAAAAGTCTGCTATTGCATAGAACCCAAAATGTGGGCACTTTTAGAATCATTGCTCGGTAGCTTCCTGGGCTCCTATAAAAATCCTGAAAGCTGTTGTTAGCTTTTTTTAAATAAATCAATCGTTACATTGCAATATTATAATTAAATATTATGAAACTATCAGAAATCAAACAAATCCTGGCTACGGCAGAGGCCGTTAATTTTCAAGTAGAAAACGGAGCAGCAGTTCCGGAACACTTCCATGTTACAGAAGTGGGTATCATTACAAAAGACTTTATCGATTGTGGGGGCAAGGTGCGCCATGAAAAAGTTGCAAATTTCCAATTGTGGAACGCCGATGATTACGAGCATCGTTTAAAAGCGGGGAAACTGCTGCATATCATTGCTCTTTCGGAACGCATATTGGGTATGGAAGACCTGGAAATAGAAGTCGAATACCAGTCTGGAACTATTGGTAAGTATGATCTTGATTTTGACGGAACTAACTTCCTGTTACGCTCTAAACAGACTGCCTGTCTTGCGAATGAAGCTTGTGGACTTGAACAAACGGCACAAAAGGCAACCCATAATCCGACCGGGACAGAAAACAGTTGTACCCCTGGTGGCGGATGTTGTTAATTGGGTTGATTGAAGGAGCTTGTAAATAACTGCCTCAGACGGGAGTGTTTATAAATTGATTGGCGAAAATAGTACTGCCGAACAAATTGAACTAATGTGGTATGCAATCATCTATATATATAAAATGATAGTCACTACATGAATACAAAAGCAGGGTTTGTAAACAGCTATTAAAGGGCATTAATAGTTTTGTGAAGAAATGCCCAGGGATAGAAAGCGTAAAATTATCATTTAAATACAAAACAAGTTATGAAAAACATATTAGTACTCTGCACCGGAAACAGTTGCAGGAGCCAGATTGCCGAAGGCTATTTAAGGCATTTTGCTGGGGAGGCTGCAGAAATATACAGTGCAGGAATAGAAACGCATGGGGTCAATCCCAAAGCCATTGAGATTATGCGCCAGGATGGGATTGATATTTCCGGTCACACCTCAAATATGCTTGATGAATACAGGAATATTGATTTCGATTATGTGATTACGGTTTGCGATCATGCAAAAGAAAGCTGTCCCTATTTTCCAACCAAAGCTGTAACCTTGCATCATAACTTTCCCGATCCGGCGAAAGCAAAGGGTGGTGAAGAGGAGGTTATGGAAGCGTTCCGTGAAGTACGGGAGCTGATTAAAACATATATACAGCACTTCAATAAGGAACACCTAAAGCATTAACATGACATCAAACAATTGCATGCCTGTAGCAGGAAGAAAAAAATTAGGCTTCCTTGACCGTTATCTTACCCTTTGGATATTGCTTGCTATGGCTATAGGCGTGGGTATTGGTTATTTCATGCCCTCTTCGGCTGGCTTTATCAATTCTTTTTCGAGTGGCACAACCAATATACCACTGGCTATTGGGCTGATCCTGATGATGTATCCGCCATTAGCAAAAGTGAAGTATGAAAAAATGAGGGAGGTCTTCAAAGATACGAAAGTACTTATCGTTTCCTTGTTGCTGAACTGGGTTATCGGGCCCTTCCTGATGTTCTTTTTGGCGATTACATTTTTGAGTGACTATCCCGAATATATGGCCGGGCTTATCCTGATAGGCCTTGCCCGTTGCATCGCGATGGTTGTAATCTGGAATGAACTTGCCGAAGGAAACCGGGAATATGCAACCGGGCTGATCGCTTTGAACAGTATCTTTCAGGTATTACTATACAGCCTTTACGCTTATGTTTTCCTGACCGTACTACCACCATACTTTGGACTGAAGAGTTTGGAAGTGAGTATTACCATCGGCGAAATAGCAAAAAGTGTGGGCATTTATCTAGGGCTGCCTTTCGCTATGGGCATTGTGAGCCGCTATGGACTCATCAGGCTTAAAGGAGCGGCATGGTATCAAGATAAGTTTGTGCCCTTCATATCGCCAATAACCTTGGTCGCGTTACTTTTTACCATCTTAATTATGTTCAGCCTGAAAGGCGGCCTAATCGTACAGATACCTATGGATGTAGTGCGTATTGCGATACCGCTTGTGATTTATTTCTGCCTGATGTTTGTAGCCAGCTTTTTTACAGGAAAGTATTTTGGCGCAGACTACTCAAGGAGTACTGCTATTGCGTTTACCGCTACCGGCAATAACTTTGAACTGGCCATTGCGGTGGCGATTGGTGTATTCGGGATTAATTCAGGGACTGCTTTTGCCGGGGTAATCGGCCCACTCGTAGAAGTGCCGGTGTTGATTGCCCTAGTCAATCTCGCGTTCTGGTTTCGGAAGAAATACTATAAATAAAAAAAGCCATATGGAAGTTGTCTTGGCAGAAAAACCCAATTTTCGTTTGCAGACAATTGACCGTAACCCCGGTAAACAAAGTTGCCTTACCATTAACGTTTTTTACAGAGTAAGCGTTACATAAATTTTTCGATTTTCATCATTCTGCACATTTAAAGGTTATCAAATAGAATTTAGGCTTAGCCTTCAAGTCCATACATCACATCAAACACAGTTGTATCTGGTGGTCAAATCTAGGAGTGGAAAATGATCACCAGATAGTATGGTTCAAGATGAAAAGTAAAAATAAAGACCACTCTTAGTATTTAATCGATTAATGATGTCCCTAGATTTAGGGACATTTTTTTATTTATAATAAGTTCAATTTTGTGTTATTAATAACAATTAATAAAGTAGGAATTTATGAAAAACTAAAAAGTTAAATCCATTAGAGTTGGGATCGCTACCGGAATTTTCAATATCCTACATCAATGTATTAAGCCACATAACTATTTTTATTTACTCATCTATTTTAATCTTTTTTATGAAAAAAATTACACTCTTGATCCTAGTGATCTCAAGCTTTAAAGCTTATACTCAGGGACAAAATAATATTACCGTGCCCGGCAATGTCGATATCGGTGAAAAACTGACCGTAACAGGTAGTTCTAAATTGTTGGGAGGGGTCTTAACTCCCGGTATACTAGTCGGTACTGCGACAGACAATGTGAAAATCAGTTTGCAAAACTTATCTGGTGGTGGAAAGGTCTTAGCCTTTGGTTTTGCCGGACCATTCGTTGAATTGCCTACTACCTGTATTAAACCTTACAACAGCAGCTCCCTTTCTATTTTCAATACCAGAGCAGGTGTGGTGCACAGTGCCAGTCCCAATATGCTGGATTTCAACAATGACGGAGCTAATGGGCTTATTGACTATGGCTATGACATCGGCAAGTATGCTCTTCTAACAGAGGAAGGCAGCGCACCAGTACCAATTCCCGCTTTAAAGCTCAATAGCTTGTGTTATGGTGATGTAGAGATTGCCAGGGGCGGCGGCTACGTTGCCACAGGAAACTATCTGGAAGTAGGAACTCCTGTCCGTAATGGGGGCGTCGCGTTGAATGTATTTGCCAAGAACAGAATCGGGCAGCGAATTACGGCCAATTCCGGTTTCCCGGTAAATTTCCCTAATCCGCCAGCCGTTTATAATACACAACTTTTTGTAAACAGAGACCATATAAAAGCGCTGTCAGTTCTTAATACTGTAACGAATACCAATGGGGACGAGACTTTTGTGGTATATGGTAGTGGCAAAACGCATATAGGAATGGGTAGACCATTGCCTAACGGAGTGGCTGCTAATGCTATGTTGAGCGTAGATGGTACCATACTCGCTAAAGAAGTAAGGGTAGCCATTTCTACTGCAACACACTGGGCCGATTATGTATTTGAACAAGACTATAAATTAATGCCCCTGCAAGAAGTAGAAGCCTTCATTATAGCCAATAAACACCTACCCGAGGTGCCTAGTGCTCAAGAGGTAAGTAAAGATGGTATTGAAGTGGCTGAGATCAGCGCAGTGCTGTTAAAAAAAATTGAGGAACTAACACTATATACCATCGAACTACAGAAGAAACTGGATGCACAACAAAAAGAAATTAATCATCTACAAAAACACTAGTTATGAGATATTTAATGATATTGTTTGTTGTACTAAATTGTACTGCAATTGGACAAGTCCCTCCACCGCCGTATATTTTAAATAGCGGAGGCATGAACACCGGGAACATGTTTATTAGCAATGAATATAAAGTATTTATGACTGGCCAAGTTTCCAATGATGCTGTATTGGACATTCAAGCTAGTCAGGAGATTCTGCTACAATCAGTTACAGATATAAATGCATTTTCTCAAAATGGGCGCTACCGTGCTGCAATTAAACCAGGGAGTTTTGATCCCATTTCATATCACCCAAACGGGTGGACAAATATTGGTAAATGGGACAGGTTTGAAATAGGCATTTCCCTTCCATTAACCGTAGATCAACAGGTAGAAGATTTCTTAAATGGTGTAATAACTGCCGGAGCCATAAATCCGTATGACTATGACCAAATCAAACTAAAAGGAATATATACAAACGGCTCAAATTCTTACGAAAGATTCGGTTTTTACTATCGTGATATTACATCTACGAACAATGGCACATCATACACTCAAAATAAATCTAACAAACCCTTCAGAATCAGATTTGCACCAAATGCGGTTGGATATTGGACTGTACATCTTGAATTAATAGTTAACGGATCAGTCATTGGGACGTTTGACGGGCATTTTGACTGCATTGATATAGGCAAACCCGGACCGGTATCAATAGGTCCGCATAACAGATTTCAGTTTGAAGGGGGCAATACGTTTTTTCCAATCGGACAGGATTTCGGTCCGCTCATTCATAATAATGGTCCGAATCAATGCGGTAGTATGATGCAGCCAAATGATGTTACAGAGTATATAGGACACATCACTAATCTTGCGGATCAGGGCGGAAACTTTATTCGCATGCCCATGGACATACACAATTTCGCATTGGAATGGGAAGAAGCCAGAGTATATGGCGCTAATAGGAAACCAAATGAAAATTTCAAAAGACAATTTAGTGCCAACAGCCTGGATAAAGTATTAGATAAAATAGAAAGTAGAAATGTCTACAGTATCCTCTTAACGGAAACAGATCAGGTTTTTCATATTGAAAGCGCCTATAAATGTGGTAATGTGAGCGAAACAGAATGGCCTGCTCATCCTTATGCTGCTTTAACAAATTATGGTATATATGAGCCCTTAGATGTTTTTTCCAAAACAAATTTGTTTAATGATGTATACAAAAAGAGGTTGTTCTATATCCAGGCGCGTTACGGCTATTCCCCCAACCTGGCTGCCTATGAAATATGTAACGAAGTTGATGGAATACAGAAAGGGAATAATCTGCATTATGAAAATAATAGTGCTACCCGTGACATCGTTTACGATTGGGCTGTGAATACAGCAAACTATTTTAAGTCTCTTTATCCTTATCACATGGCAACGATTAGCTTTCGAGATATTTCTCTACAAGATCCGGCTAATGTACAAAATCCAACAAGCAACTCTGCCTTTGATTTTCGATCTCCGCATCATTATGGCAAGGACATAGGGGTCCCAATAAAAAGGGCAAAAAATGTCAGTACACAGTTATATGGACATAACGGTTCAGAAATGTTTCCTGAAACTACCAGAAAGCCAGTGCTTTTCGGTGAAATGGGCATGTCTGATGAAATGGGAAAAGCGGATACCTGTACAGATGTAGAATTTCACAAAGGTATGTGGGCATCTGGCTGTAGTGGAGCTGCCGGGGCCGGACTATATCGCTACGGTTATGAAAGTGACAATAAACGGAATCTCCATTTCCCAGCATTACATGCTTTTTTTGACAATATGCCTTTTGCAACTGATGAATTTACTCCTCATAGGGAATTGGCACCATTAATAAGCATAACTCCAGGTGGTATAGGGCAAGAGGATCCAACCACGGGTATTATATACAATTCAAGCCATTCAGGTCACAAGGCCTACGGCTGGCTATATAGTGTATATTTTTATTGGGCTAACGACCCTTATTTACAACCATATTGTATTCCTAATCAAGGTATGGGGTCTCCTCCTGCAGGTACACCTAATGATCAGATAACCGTAAGAGGATTTCAAAATGGACAAGATTATAATGTCGAACTATGGAGAACTTATGGAGGTGGAGGGGTGCAATTTTTCTTCCAAGAAACAGCAACATTACTTGGAGGAAATATTAAGTTAAAGAGACAACTAGGCTCCTGTATCACATGTGAATATGCACCCGATTATGGCGTAAAAATATACAAAGAAGATGGTCAGTTTAGAATGGCATATGCCGACGAGTTCAAAGATAATAACAAAGGTGATATTTATCTCATAAACGATACCATGGATTGGCAAAAAGATGGCTTTCAGGTCACTGGAAAATTTAATCCTAACAACACCTATCACCATTGGGATTTCGGAGATGGAAACACTTCGGATGAACAATATCCTTTTGTAATTTTCTCTCAACCAGGAACTTATCATGTTGTTTACGCTACACTCAATTCTCAAAAGGATACAGTACGTTATCATCAAACCGCGGTAGTTTTGGAGAACCAACCAAAAACGGGTAATATAAGTGATCATCAAACTAGTACTGGGGATAAGATTAGTGTTGAAATTGTTCCAAACCCCTCGACAGGTATATTTAAAATTATACATCCACTTGATGTTACTGTCAATACCATTAATGTTTACGACAGCAAAGGTTCGATGATACTAAGTAGTAAAGAAAACACATCTTTAATTAATTTGTCTAAGTTTTCTAATGGCTTATATAACATTGTAATTTTTACAGATAAAAATGTGATCTATAAAAAAGTCGTCAAAATTGAATAGTTACTATAAAATTAGAAGCAATAAGCATGTTTTGTTTAACAATGTGAGATAGTTATAGAAAAACACTAATCGATATTTCAGAACGAGACACAAGTAAGTAACAAATAAAGCTCCTTCATTTATGAAGGGGCTTTATTTGTTACTGCTGTCCGGCTAGGAGTATTGAAAATTATTTCTTGCTCGTAGTATCTGCGGTAGTTCTCCTTGAGCTAATCACCACCAAAAACGAATTATGTTCGTTTTTTTCTTAAATTTAAACTCATATAAAGTTGTTTTGCCTTGCTTTGACGCAGAATTTCAGCTTACAGCCACAAATTCTCCACCTACGGCAATACCCAAAACGTTGCCTGCAATATTCAGAACCCTACCGTTATATGAGAATTCTACTTATTTTAACTGCCACTTTTTTAATGAGCATAAACCTATTCGGACAAGATGACCCATTAAAATTTTTTTATGTCATTGATAGCGTCGCTTTTAAAAACAATATTAGGGTGAAGTTTGACACTCTTCATAATCCGCCAAACCAAAATACAATTACTAAGTATGATACTTTAGGAAGAAAAATTTTGTTTTATTATACTAACAGTAAATTTAAATACAAGAATGTATACAAAACTTCTGCCGATACAATTTTATGTTTTATTAGTACAGTATCAAATGAAAATCTGACTGAAAAAGTCATAGAAATACAAAAGTATTTGTACAATAGTAATGGGAAAATTATTTTCAAATCCAATTGTTATAAAAACTCAAATAATATTTCTGCCCAATTGACTAAGTTCTATTACGACTCGTTAAACAGAATCACAGCAAAACATTTTTATTACGTTCATAATTTTTCTAAAGAATTAAATGATCACTATTCCACAAATGAGGCGTCTTATGAACTAAATACTGCTGAAAATTACTTTTACGACAATAAAAACAGACTTATTTTGATTAAAGAAATGACAGGACCTTTTGAAGAACGCTACACAGATAGTTTGAAATATGACAACCAAGGAAGATTAAAGACGATAATAAAATTTCAGAAGTATGGTTCAATTGGAGAAATTAAGCAACGCGACATTTTTTATACAACGAATTACGTTTATTCTGATAGTAGTTGGACAAAATATGAATCAGTTTGCGTTGGCGAAAAAATTGAAGCAACTAAAGGTGCTTGGAAAAGTCCTACAATTGAATACGTATTTTCAGAAAACGGATTATTGATTAAGGAATATATGGTTTACGACAACTCAAAAGAACTACATAAAAAGTATGACTACCAATATTTCAAATAAACATACTGCAGCTGACGAACAAAGGCTGAACTTTAGTAATTCAATTTAACTTTAGTGCAAAACTCGGCTGACGGAACGCTATTACCGCACCATCGCAAATATCTAATCAGTTAGCGGTCAGGCTACCGCAGACTCGGACGAATCCAATAACTTAATACAAAAAATGATTCTAATTAAATGACAAAATCTAAAATAAAAGTCTATTTGACAATCTTCATCAGTTTTATAAGTCTTTTGTTTTTTAGCACTTCTTTTGGACAAAATTCGAAATCCAAATCAATAAAAAATAATTTATTACCAAAAGAAATAACACTTAATCCCAATACTATTAAAATCATAGATAGTATTTATGTGTTTAAAAATGGTATTCAAAAATTAGAGACAATTCAATTATTTGAGCTAAAAAACGGCATACTTGTTTCGGGCAATAGGAAATATTATGTTAATGATACTCTTAACCAAACTACTAATGATGTATTTGATTCAAATGGGAATTGTATAGAGAGTAACACTC
The DNA here is from genome assembly GCF_003852495.1 of Taibaiella sp. KBW10. Lineage (GTDB taxonomy): Bacteria > Bacteroidota > Bacteroidia > Chitinophagales > Chitinophagaceae > Edaphocola. Next base: position 450,750 of record NZ_QAJI01000005.1, read on the forward strand.
TTTTACATTTCAAAAATTCAAATCAAATATTTGAAAGAAAACTAGATGAATATGGCAACATAATACAACTCACAACAACTGAAAATAACAAAGTGAATATATTAGAATATAGAAATGCATACGAAAAAAACAAATTGGTTGACGTGTCAGCTATTTCTAAAAAAACTGGTGATATACTCAAGAAGACTTCTTTTAAGTATGATTCAAGAGGAAATTTAATTGAAGAGTGGTTTAAAAGTTCATATTTAGATGCCAAAAATCTGTATCAATACAATAAAACTAATCAAGTAATATTACATAAACATATTAGGAACGGTGTATTAAATGACAGTATAATATACCATTATGATAAAGGGTTGCTTTCCAAAAAAGAATGGTATGAGGATGCTTTCGCCAATCCTATGATTAAAAATTACTATTATAATGAAAAACAACAACTCATTTTAGAAAAACAAGAAGATCTTAATGAAAAGACTGAATATAAAAATTTTGATTCTTTTGATAATTGGCAAATTAAAGAACAGTATTCTTACAAAAATATTAACAGATTGATCAAAAGGGTATTTATAAATCGTTAGTACCGTTATAATTTAATTGGCCAAAAACCCGAACTACTAACATTCTATTGACAATAGGCGGGCAGACCGTGCTACTATGATACTTTTACTAAATTTAAACTTCGGTGCTTCTATTGAGTTTTGGTGCTAAAAATCCCGCCCATCACCAATACAAGAAACGTTTCATATTAATAAAATCCATTACGGCTTAATGCCATCTCCACTCCCAAGCTGCCTTCTTCCAATTGCGCACAGGGCTTCCGTTTGTATATCTTCAATTAAGTGCGGTATAGCATTCAAAGAATGCGCGCGCCTACTCTACAGGACACCCCGCATTCACAAAATAGATTTGCACATGGGCAACTGCAGGAGGGATACATGCACCAAATCCCGAACAAGCCTTAGCCATATTATTGCACTTTATTAAGTTCCATTAAGGCCAGAACATCCGCCTCATCATAATAAAATACCCCCCTACAAACCATGCCTTTAGCAAGCCATACAACCCCGTACTTAAGAAAAACAGCGGCATGAAAATCGGGATCAACCAAAACAATTCTCGTGATGCAAATGACACTCATTGAGATGATACATGGACTAAGGACAAGTCCAATTTTCTGAGCAAATACTAAGCCTTTAACTACATAAATCAAGCTTAATGAGAGGGGTCAAATTAAATTGGTACAAAAAAATAAACACAAATTATTTTGCAATTATGGAGATCAAAATGCAAACCGAACTAAGAGAATAAACGGTCATAAAATCGCTATAGAAACCCTTCCCCTTAAATGAAATTTCCCCAAAAGAAAAGGGAAAAAAGAAAACAATTGAAACATGGGATCGAGCAAACTGAGCGCTATAAATTCCCGAAGGGTGTTTTGCTGTTTTTTACAGCAAAACATTATGCGCGCGCAGTGCCGTCCGATCCTATTATATTGGCTGTCTTTTAGTGCTTTTCGGGAGTGGAAAAGAAGCACATAAATTTTAAAATAATGCTGGATTAAGGATAAACGTTTGCTATATCAATACCTTTTATTAAGGGAAATGTGTTCAAAAATAAGTATATGTACCTGAGTACACTTTACACTTTCAAGATCAAAAAAACAATTTAATTATTTTAGTGAGATTTATTTCATGTTATTATCAAACATATGTATTGCTAATAGTGTTTATTAAATATTTATTCTATATAAAAATTATTTTTCGTGTTCTCCGTATAGTGATTTACTTTTGCTCTTTTTTAACAAATATTTTCAATACGCTTTTTTCCCTTGCCAGATGTAGCAACTTGCCTTGCTGCTTTCTTTTTGGATAGGAAAGATTCCGAATCTTTTATTAATAATCAATCAACAATAAAATAATAGAACATGGTAAAACGCTCCGTTAAAAACGTAGTGCTGCTGTTGTGCTTTCTGGCAGGAGCCGGAAGCGGCTACAGCCAGGATGTGAGTAAGCTTTATAGCACCGATCTGTATACCGGTGTGGCTAATGTAAATATACCAATAACTACCTACCAGTTAAAGAACAATGATTTGGGTGTTTCCCTTTCCTATAATACCAAAGGTGTTCCCGTGCGGGAGTTTGCCGGTGTTGCCGGAACGCACTGGTCGCTCAGTACGGCGGGTTCGGTAGTAAGATCCGTCAAAGGGCTGCCTGACGAATGGTATAGCGGCGGTGTCGAGCTCACCCCGGAATATATCAAAAGAGCAGATATGCTAATCCGGTATAATAACTATAAAGGCCGTCTGATTGTCAGTAAGGAAAACGGTAGCCAGAGAGCCGATCAGAACGTCTACCGCGACCCGGAGAGCGACGATTATTTTTTTAATGTAGGTAATGTCCAGTTCTCTTTCCAGGTGGGCTGGGACGGAGGTATCTTTGTGAGCAGCCAGGAACGGTACGAGGTTACTTTCCTGAACGGAGATCAGCCTTATGTGCATCCCAGCCAGGTACCTGCAATGAATACCGTACAGGAATTTAATATCAGGGTTACAGACAAGGACAATGGTCTGACCTATTACTTCAGTCCTGCAATCCGCGAGATCCGCAAAGTAACTCCTTATTTCAGGAATATTTTCCCCTTTCTGCACACGATGAACTGCGGTATTTATGATGTTTTATCTATTAAGGGAGAAGAGACAAGGATTGTTAATACCTGGAAGCTGGATAAAGTGATGAGTACTGAAAATGAACAGGTGTCCTATAGCTACAAAACCTTTATTATGCCCCTCGGATTTTCGGCCGACTCCTCCTGGACGCAAATTAAAGATGTAAGCAGTTCATCTGTGGACACCTTTGCCAACGGGAGCGCCAATCCTTACTTTTTGCGAGTAGACACTTTTTTACTGGTCAGCGGAATCGATTTCCCTTATGGTAAACGTATTACTTTGGAATACGATACCCTTAACCAGCGCCTGGAGTTTGCCGGCAGAAGCAATAACGGGATTTATCCTTTTTACCCAAAGCTGAACGCTGTATTATACCAGGAACAGGATAAGCAATTGAAATATCTCTTTGATTATAGCTATTTTCATACCCCATCTGCTGCCAATCCGCAAACCGAAAGTAATACCTACCTTAATGATGAACCTGATCGCTACAGCCTGAAGCTTAAAGGGGTCAATATATTGGATGGCACCAATGCCAATCCACTTTATACCTTTAGCTATAATGCCAACAAGCAAAGAAGATATGGTAAAGGACTGGATTTTTATGGATATTATAATGGCGGAACGACTGTATTGGGGCAAAAAGGACATTCCTTACCCGATCTTAGTAATCGTAATTCCGATGCCGCTTCCATGCAATATGGTATCTTAAACAGCATTACAACAGGCACCGGGAGCAAAGCCACCTTTAACTATAGCGCTCAGGAAGGGCTTAGTGCAATATCTTCGGCTCTTATCCCCTCCGGGGTCACCTGGTATGGCTCCGGCACCATCGGAGATGGCCTAAGGGTAAATTCTATTGAGATCAGCGATGTAAATGATCCGGGCTATAAAAATACCATAAGCTATACATATAGTGGCGGTCAGTATTTCCTTCCCGGAGGCATTTACGATATCAGCAGTCACTTCGCTAATGCAAGCGGCACAATACAGAAATTCTACCGCTATGAAAACTTTATGAACCCGGGTTATTTTGCACGAGGTACCAACCACGGTTACAGCAATGTAACCGAGACACAACGCAACATAGATAATCAGGTGTTGGGTAGTACCATATACCAGTTTACCAACTTTAAAGAAGGTGCCAGTGCTCCAAGGCTGCTCGTCGCCGGTGGCGGGCAATCCTATGTAGGCTTTCCGTTTACGCGCAAACAATATGTACGCAGTTGGGAAATGGGGCTGCCAGTCAATGTAAAAAGCTATGATAATAATGGCCTGATCCAGAAAGAAGAGCAGTATGCCTATAATTTTATTACCGATACTGGTAGCGCCATCAGCCTAAAAGTAAATGAATCAAATAATGTAGTGACCCATGTGATTGACGGACTAAGTGTCTACAATGATCCGGATGTACCTTGCGCCAATATCCGGGACTATAAGATCACCAAAGATCCCTACAGACCTTATAAAGGCTATGCTTTACTAAGCCAGAAAATAGCTCGTAGCTATGTCTCCAATACACAGTACCTTGCGGAGACCAGCACTTACAGTTATGACAGCAGGCAGAATATGAAAAGTGTTCGTCAGCAAAACAGCGATGGCAATTATACAGAACAGGTAAGTATCTATAACTACGATATTCCATCCGGCAGCGATGTGGCTTTAAGCAAAATGACCACCGATGATATGGAACGTATTGTGGCTTCAGAGACATGGTATAATGGCACCAATGCCGGTACCCGCAACAGCAGCTCCAAGTTATTAAGTGCATCAATTTATAAATATACTACTGCCAATAATACAGTGGTCAATAAAATAGTGTACGGAACGGCTTTAGATCAGCCGCTGGACTATGCAACCTATATGGGAAGTCAGCCCAATACTGCACAGCAAATTATCAACGCCTATACCAATCCCACAACTTTGCCGGCTTATCTGGAAGAAATGACCAATGTGCAGCTGTTTAATGAAAAAGGCAATCCTACAGAGACCTATGTGCCGCAATCCGATGCATATAAATCTATGATCTGGGATACCACTATTGGTAAGAAAATTGCGGATGTGGCTAATGCCAGGAGCACCGAGATTGTGTATGCCGGTTTTGATAAAGATGGGGAGCAGAACCTTTATTTTAACCCGCAGCACCGCAGTGTTTATAATGGCAACAGCATGAGTGTGCCTTCCATAAACTTTGGCATACCCGTCAATGCACCCTTGATTGGTAAGGGCGTATATGTACTGGAAGCCAATGCCGGTAGTAGCAAAGAAGTATATATCAATACCCTTGAAACCAATAAGGCTTACAGAGCTACTTTCTGGGCTTCTGCTAATGCGGTACCCCAGTTTGGGATAGAAGGCGGTACCCAGTTTACCCTGACAGAGATCGCGAAGAAAGGCGAATACAGACAATACGAAGTGCTGTTTACCCCAACAGCGGCCAATCAGAAAATCGGTTTCCATAGCAACAGCAGCAATATTGCCCTGGAAGAATTGCGTATCCACCCGGCCAATGCGGTGATGGAAAACTACCGGTACACGCCTTTATTTGGTACCTCGGTAACCACCGATGCCCTGGGCCGTATGACTTTCTATGAATACGATGCCATAGGCAGGATGGTATTCACCCGCGATCAGCTAGGTAATATCCTGATTCATACAGAGTATGGCATTAATAGCGATCCAACAAACTAAACCCGAATCAATAATCAGAAAAAGAATTGAATACGATGAATGTTCTTCAATCCAGATATATATATAGTTTATTGTTGGGCTTGCTCTGGGCAAACGATATTACAGAGGCCACAGCACAAGTAATAAAACCCAATATTCCCAAGTTAACCGAAACGGCTGTACCCGGCGCCTCTACGGTTACCATACCAATGCCTAACAATACGACCAAAGGACGGGTCAATTATAGCCGTACTTATGTACCAAAAATCCGTATAACGGATGTAGGACAAGTGCTTAGTGCCAGTCCGGATAAAGTAGTTGTCAGCACCACATACACCAATGCCCAGGGTATGGCAGAACAAAAAGTGATGCGCAATACCTTCAGAACCTCAGGGGGCGCATACCAGCATACCGTAATACCGGTAGATACCCGGTCTATGGCCGAACGCTATAGCTTTATGTCCTATTCCTCCGGCGAAAAGAGCTATAACCAGAGCGCCTATTTGGAGTCTATCAGTTATCATAATGGTATTCAGCGCCATCCTGAAGAATCAGGAAACCTGGCTACCGATGCGGTGATTTCTGTCGGATTGACCAAAAATACGGCTACGGCAAGTGAGCGCAGCGTCACAGACTATGCCCCCGGCAAAAGCCGCATAGGGCAGAATAGAGGTACAAAATCGACTGGCATTCTTAACCTGGGTGTAGATGCCGTTACAAAACCCGAAGCCAATATCCGCATCTGGACCATAAACAACGGAATACCGGTGAGTACTGCCGTTTATCCTGTAGGCAGCCTGCAGGGTATCCGCATCACGAATGTGGACGGGGCCACAAAAATAGCCTTTTCTGATCTTAGCGGCCGGCTAGTATATGAATGCACCTTTGTACAGAAAATAACCGATATCGATGGTAATGTGACCGCCAGAATATATGCCATCACCTATTATGTTTATGATCTTTTTGGCAGACTTCGGTTTACGATCAGCCCAAAAGCCGTAGATGCGATCAAGGCCAATTGGACCATGACAACCGATATTTTGAAAGAACTGTGTTTTGAATACCAATACGATGCGAAAGGAAGACAAATAGCCGTACATAAACCCGGAGAAACAGGTTTTACCGAACTGGTCTACGATAAAGTAGGTAAGACCGTGATGCGCCGTTCGCCTTTAGAAGCAGCCAAAGGCATCTGGGAACTGGTCTATTATGACCGCAAAAACCGCATTATCGCCACCGGTTTACTGACCGACAACCAAAGCCGTGCCTACTGGCAGGGTCAGGCCGCTACAGGCGGATCGGCCACGGCGACTACCCAGGCCCATTATTATATCTGGGGCGCCGGTAAAGGAAGCCTGCCGCCACAAACCGGTGTGACTAATACCGAAGTCCTGAGCTATAACTATTACGACAGCTATACCAATACTCCCTTAAGCAGCGAAACCCTTAGTAATACCTTAATCCAACCCTATTTGAGCACAGCGGCTACCGCAGAAGCCTATGTACAAGGCCCCAGTAGCTTTGCCCGGCTTACCGCTACGGCAGTAAAAGTGATCAAAGCACCCGGAGCCGGCACCGGTTTACAGGATTGGACCTATGGCAAAGTCTTTTATGACAGTATGGGCAGGGTAATCTATAGTATAAGCCAGAATGCTACCGGTGCTAAAGACAGCGCAGCCACACAATATAATGTAGCCGGGCAGGTACTGTTTAATATACTCAGCCATAACGCAAGCTTAAGCAGCGGCAATAAACGTAGCCTGCAGCTGACTAGCCATACCTATGAAGACTATAGCGGCCGCTTGCAGCAAAGCAACCGCAAGATCAATGACAAAGACTGGGAACCTATGGTGGCCTATACCTACGATGAAATGGGTAGGGTAAAAGAAAAGGTGTTCGGTAATAATGCTGAAAGCCAGCAGTATACCTATAATGTAAGGGGCGAGCTGACCGGGATCAACGAACAATATGCCCTGACCGGTAACAACGGCGGTAAAGGCGTAACCTTTGGAGAAGCCCTGCGTTACGACTACGGCTTTGAAACATCAAGATATGATGGTCAGATAGCCGGTATGTTATGGAGAGGCTCCGGCGGTGGCAATGTAAAGGCGAATGCATATGGATACTGGTATGATAGCACCGGGAAAATGACTCTGGCCAATTACAATGAAGCAGCAACATCAGGTAATAGTGTACCTACCGCCTGGAATGTAGATAACAAGAACTTTGCGGAGTCTATGGCTTATGATATTAATGGCAATATCATTAACCTACGTCGTAGCGGTATTGCGATGGTCTCCGGTAGCCTGAGCCCCGTAGCTTTGGACCGTTTAGTCTATACCTACCTGCCCAACAGCAATAAAATAGACAAAGTGATCGACCAGAACCCCAGCAATTACGGCGTGGGCGACTTCCAGCAAGGCACAGCTCAAGGCTATAGTTATGATGCCAGCGGTAACCTGACCGAAGACAAATCAAAAAGTATCACCGGTATCACCTATACCTTCTTTAACAAACCCCAGCAAGTAAGCTTCAGCAATGGCAATACCATCCGCTACAGTTACGATGCCGGAGGCAATAAAGTACAGGAAATCAGTATAGAAGGTGCTGCAACGACCAAACTGAACTATATCGCCAATGGCGTGTATAAAAACGAAGTCCTGCAATACCTGAGTACCGCCGAAGGGCGTACCGATATGAGTAAAGCCCAACCCCAGGAACAATACTTCGTTAAAGACCATTTAGGCAATATCCGCAGCATTATCGCTTCTGCCCTTACCGAGGTGATCGGCCCGGGAGGTACGGGAAGAACCCAAAACTATAGTGCCGGTTATGAAGCTGCCAATGCCGCTGTAGAAGAACAAGTGTTTGAAAATGTCAGCAATGTACGGGAAGAAAAACCCGGCAGCCTCAGCAGCAACGATACCAAAGCCGCCTTGCTTGATGCCAGTACCCAAGCCAAAACCGTAGGAACCTCTATTGTTTTAAAAGTAATGGCTGGCGATAAGATCAGCATCAATACCAATACCTTTTACAACAGCTTACAGCCCAATACCCCAACAGAAAGCACCGGAGAAAGCCTGTTTGACAATATCGTAAGCAGTATGGCGGGTGCCGCCAGCGCCCTTCCGGGTGGAGAGACCGGGATCGGCAACGATATGGCCAACCAGATGTTCAACAGCACCGAAGCCAAAGATGCCTATACCGCTTTACAGCAAGCCAGTGAAGACCCCAACAAACCCAAAGCCTTTTTAAACTACCTGTTCTTCGATGAAGACATGAAACTGGTGTCCGAGTACAGCCGCCTGTGGCAGGCTGATGGCGAAGGGCAGTGGAGAAAGATCGGTACCGAAGAAGAAGAGACCATCGAGATGCCTAAGAACGGATATATTGCCGTGTACCAAAGCAATCAGACCCAATCAGCGACATTCTTTGATAATATGTCCGTAACTTTAGAGCCCGGTGTATTGATTGAGGAGAAACACTATTACCCCTATGGTTTACCGATGGCCGGTATGGGCTCAGCCGCAGCAGGTTCTTTACTCAACCGTCAGCGCTATCAGGGCAATGAGTACAGAGAAGAGCAGGGACTAAGATGGATGGACTTTAACAACCGGCAGTACGATCCACAATTAGGCAGGTTCTTAAGCGTTGATCCTATGGCGGATGCCGGTGGGCAACAAGTATTAAGTCCTTATCATGCCATGGGCTGTAATCCCGTAACTACAGTTGACCCGATGGGCTTACAGGGCTTTCATATGAGTATGGCTATAGGTATGCAGGCCATGGACCCCTATACCGCTGCCTATTATATTGGCGGAGATCATGGACTGATAGAAGTTCTAAAGCAGCAGGATGAACTAATGGCTATTGTGGAACTGTTTTATCAATACGTCGGTTCGGGATTAAATGGAACGGCGGCTAGAACTGCCTTTGCCTCTTTGAGGAATGTAGGATTGAGTATCACACCATCAGGGGGAACGAATAACGGAAGTACCAGCACCCAGGGAGATGATGGCTGTCCGGAATGTGAGAATTTACTACCAGAAGTATTAGTTAAAGATACCAGGATTGAAAAGAAATCGAGTGTAGCCGCTAATGTAGCCTCTGGTTTTTATGATGGATTTAAAGGTACTGTAAAAGGAATCGTTAGTCCTTTTACTTCTCTGGAGGGCTATGTAGGATATATGTATAATACTCTTGGAGGAGGAATATCACAAAGCCTGGTAGATGGGGCCACGGAGATAATAACCAATTGGGACAATTATAGCGCTGCCGATGTACAGTATGGAGCAGGATACGCCTTGGAAAAAGTGGCCGAAATAGTATTGGTTAAGAAAGCATCTTTTAGTAAATTTGGTGCTGCAGCTGAAGGTGAAAGTACGACATTATTTCGTGCCGTTTCTAAGTCAGAACTTGATGATATTGCAATTAATGGCATAAGAAGTTCTCCAGGATATGAAACAGGAAAATTGTTCGCAACCTCTGCCGAAGATGCTACAAATTTCGGAAGATTAAATTTTGGTTTAGATAAACAACCGTTCACAATTATCAAGACATCAATTCCCAATAAGTATTCATCTATGCTTTACAGAGGTGAGATGGATTTAATGCAAGGTGTCTCTGTTCCCAATAACTTGTTTAACCAATTATCTAAGCCAAGCATTTTTAATCAAACCCCATTACCAAATCATCCTTGGATAAAATAAAAGTCAAATGAATAGAATATTTAAAATAGAAGCAGAAATAAAAATAAACAAAGAAGGTGGTAGAACTTGGCCTGTAAAAACAGGGTATAGACCAGGGTTTAAATTCATTAATAAAATGCAAACTTCCGGTTCAATACTTTTATTAAATACTGAAGATTTAAAACCAGGTGAAAAAGGAATTGTAGAAGTGAGCTTTATTTCTAATGAACTTTTGGGAGAAATTCACTTTGGAACTGAATTTAAATTTTATGAGGGACCTGTCGAAATCGGAGATGGTAAGGTACTGAAGGTGATTGGTTGGATAGAAAGTCACTAAGGGGATATATAAGCTAAAATATATTGGGCGTCTAGAGGATTCAAAGGTACCCTAAAAAGAATCGTTAGTCCTTTTACTTCTCTGGAGGGCTATGTAGGATATATGTATAGTACCTTTGGAGCAGGGGCAGCACAAAGCCTAGTAGATGGGGCTATGGAGATAATAACCAATTGGGACAATTATAGCGCTGCCGATGTGCAATATGGCGCTGGGTATGCCTTAGAGAAAGTGGCCGAAATAGTATTGGTTAGGAAAGCATCATTTAGTAAAATTGATGCTGTGGCTGAAGGGTGAAGGCACGACATTATTTCGTGCCGTTTCTAAGTCAGAACTTGACGATAATAACAATGTTCAACCAATTTTTCGGCATTTTATTTAAAGGGTTGTATACAACTATTCAACACGATCAAGTTAGCCAAATAAATTTATTTACCTAGTGCTCAACGATACAATAGGCTGGGCTTCATTCAGAATGAGTACATGATACTATAGTTAAAATGATACATTGCCGTTTAATACTGCCGCGGATTGGAGTATAAATGAAAAGAAGGCTCCGAAAAGAGCCTTCTTTTCGTTTATTATAGCTTATTAATAGACCTCCCTTAACCCACCAGCATGAGCTTTCCATCCTGATCAAACAGTTTAGAACGAACAAAGAGGTTGATCTTGCGGCTAATGCACACCACTGAAATGTGGAAGAATGGGAAAGCATATAATTTAGAAGTTCTTTATGATAAGGCAACAAACTCTATTTGGCACTTCATGTATTGGCCAAAATGAAATTAAAAAAATAGTATGTACGATAAAAACGATAAACGAAGATTATATTGGCTTATTGACCAGTATTTATCAGGGAAGATTAATGAACCAGTTTTTTGTAATGAATTTTATTATTCGTATGATTTAGAAGTGAATAATGACATTCTTACTGATATGGAAAAAGTTGCATTCGCAGAATTAAGCAAAGTTTCCAGCAGATTTTCTCAATACGAAGAAGACCATAAGCTAAATCCAAGTGCTTTTTCTACTGCGGAGGAATTGAGGCGAAAAATAATAGAAGTAAAAGGTAAATTACAATATCAAAATCCACTGTAGAGAGCTCTATATGCAGTTAAAATATAATTGCTCATCATTTGGTCAGCATGATTGACATTTTGTACCATGAATTTTTCATCGACACAAGAGATTAGTCATTGCGAATATTAAACTGCTTATTTTTAAAGTGCCTTTCAANNTTGAAAGGCACTTTAAAAATAAAATTGTAGTTGAGATAGGAGGATATATAAACTTTATGAATATGTCTTCGGATGTGCAGACTATTGATGCCTACACAGCAGTCTATTATAGTGAAGGAATAGAAACCTATTATAACAACAGCAGAATAAAAGGAGGATTTAGTAGTACATTAGGTTTTGCTATACCTATACCTTTTCCGGTATTTGGTCCTGCTGGTAGTTCTCCTTATCCGGGTGCCGCGCCGCTGGAAATACCAAGCGCAGAGAGTGTGGCCAATTGGGTTAAAGCGTACCCAGAATCAATTTCGATTATCTTCTTGGTAGATAGGATTTGGAATTTATTTTCAAGAGGTAGAGGTACTACTAAAGGAGAAAAAGGATGGCAAGGAGATTCGAAGGGGACTGATAATCCTTATAAAAAATGGAGAAAAGATAAAAATAATCCAAATAATGTATTAAAACCTAAAAATGACGGTAATGGTAGCTTTCAGTCAATACCCGAGCCCCCTGATTGGTCTGACTGGAAAACACCTGAAGGAGGAAATAAATCTAAAAAGAAATAATTTATCATATATGAATGAAAATCACAATAATTTATATCAAGATATTAATGATCTCCTATATAAATATAAGAATATACTTGATTATAATCAGTCAAAAAAGTTAATTAAGCTACAAATAGAATTTCTGGAGGCTGGTGCAAAGGAAGGCGATGATGCTGCTCAGTTTAATTTAGCTGTACATTATGCTGATAGTGGATATTTAAATCCAAACCCTTTTTATAATCCCTCAAAATATTATAAATGGATGAAAATTGCTGCAAAGAATGGGAATATAAGTGCAATTGCTAACTTGTCTGTTTGGTATATTTCTCCAGAAAATGGCAAAAAAAGCAATATTATTAAGGGATTACACTTATTAAAAGATGCCTATAACAAAGGAAATTATTTAGCGAGTTTAAATTATAAAGCATATATCAAGCAGCTAAAGAAGAAAAAATCTCAGTTAAAGACACAACTTCTTAAAGCACTGGGCAATTTGCCTGATAAGGGAGCCGCTTTTAAGAAAGAGCATCCTGATTTTGCAATTTACATCTAAAGTAACTAATGCACATATGTGGTAGTGTACTAGATATGTTGATTGCAGATAAAAGACCTTTTAATATGGAATAGTAGACGTTAAAATACCATAAAGAAAGCGAGCAATATAGATATTGCTCGCTTTCTTTATGGTATTAGTTTTGCCTTCAAATGAAAGGTTTTACCTATAGGTAGAAAGGATTATTATAGATATCAACACGTTTGATACACTACCACTTGGGGAATCAATGTTATATGATCAATCTCTTGCAGAATTAGATTTGTAGAACTCTAATTTGATTAGTCAATTTGAATTTGATGAAATTTGGAAGTTAACATGAATATGGTTCCTAAAATTAGAAACTGCCTCAAGCCAATTGACTTGAGGTAGTTTAGTGAATAGAGACTTCATCTCACCAGCATCAGCTTCCCCTTTTTATCAAACAGTTTAGAATGCACAAACAGGTTGATATTTCTACTGATGCGTTCTGTTCGCACCTTGTAATAGCGCTGCGTTGTACTGTATGAATACAATGACCACCGGATAGTACGGTTCAAGATGAAAAGAAATGATATGCTTTTTGGAAAAACCGCTGTAGGAAATGCGATTTAATGCAAAAAGGCGCAACTTAGTGCGCCTTCTGTGATCCCGCTGGGATCAAAAAATAGGGATGCTATAAACTTATAATCAACCAGTTGCGAAATTTTCATTCTGATTGGTAACCGAAAAGGTAACCGTTTCAAATGGTTTGATATGTATTAAAATAGATCAAATAACTGTTTATTCTACCATAAATATACAAGGATTATTTTGTTATGGCAAATTTCGCAGAAACTTTAATTATGCATTTAATACACAGGAACTCTTTGGGTTTAAAAGGCATTCAATTTTTCTAATAATATAAACTTTTGTAAATTTATTTTCCGGGACATTGGGGCTAGAAATGTCAAGATTATAATTATCAAACTTCATATACTAATGGATATTTCCTCTGAAATAAAAAAGCAAATCAACAACATAAAATTTGAGGATAATTCAGTTTATCTTGATCAGATATTAAATCATATCGACAGAGCTGAAAAATACTATATACAAGGACAGCAAGATGAGCATTTTTTTAATGATGTAATTTATAGGTCGAATCAAGCTTTTGAAGGTGCATTAAAGGAAGCATATAAAGTTTTAGCATCTAAAGAGGAAGGAGAACTTAACAATACAACTCCATATAAGATTGAAACTCATTTCAAAGAAAACTTAATTTTTAGAGAGAGAGTTTTACAGCTATTTGAGAACTATAGGCAAGAATGGAGAAACAAATCGACTCATGACTATAAAATAATATTCAATGAAAGTGAAGCTTTTATTGCGCTTACAAGTGTTTCCTCATTTGTTCATTTGCTCCTTAAGCAAATACAAGAAAAATTAGCATTTAACAAAGAACAAAAAATATTGCAAGAGCAAAAAGAAAGTTTAGAGCAATTAAAAAGAACCGTTTTGAAAATAAATATTACACTTGCGGAAAAAATTTCTAGGCTGTTGAATCAATTTATAGAAAGAAATGAATTTCTCACAAAGGAATCATTAACAGAGATAGAAATATTGGGAATGATTCACGGATTCTTATCAATGACTAACGATGAATTCGATATTGTTAGAGAACCAAAAATCAAAATAAATAATGGAATATTAAGACCGGACTTTATTATTGAATATGACAATGAAAAGGTTATTTTAGAAATAAAGAAGCGATTTGATAAACAAAGACTTGAAAGTGATAAAGAGCAGGTACTTTTGTATTTAGAGTCAACAGAGATAACACAGGGAATTTTATATTTTATTAAAACGGTTGAAGGGAAACCATTTGCGAGTATTTCTACAGAAACTTACAAACGGAATAATATTGAATATAAACTTTTTATTATAAAAACATGAATAATCATTTAGCTACTGGATTAAGTCCCTCTAAGAAGTAGGTCTACTATAAGTTGATATTGTATAGTTACCCGATAGAAATTTGATGAATCTTTTCATCAAAAAGTTTCATACCCTCTTAGTCTTTCAAATTTTCTAAAAATTACTTTCTGATTTGGTGTAAAACTTCTTTTGTTTCACTACTTACAAAGTCTACCTTTAATTGTTTAGTTTGCTGTTTAAATAAGTCCATTCCAGGGACATCATCATATCTCTCACTAAGTTTTTGTCTTAACCCAAATAATCTTTTTTCCGCCGTATCGACAAGTTGTCCAAATGTTGTAATTCTAATTTTCCCCATTTCTACAGAATTTCCGTTCAATACCTTCGCAATTGGTTGTATTTTTTCTGAGAATGATTCACCAACAACAAATGCTTCTATGTATGGTGAACCAATTAGGTTTCCGCAATTCATAAACTCTTCTACATAACCTTGTGCCTGGTTTCTTTCTTCTCTTGTAAGTTTAAATCCACCTCTTTTTAATTCAATAACTAGGACTTTATTGACTGTTGCTAAATTGGAATCACTATCAAAGGACTCTGTACCTGTAATAGAGGCTGTAGAATTATTCAAAACAACTATGTCAGGACGCTTCTTATGATTATTAAAAACATCTGTTCCAATTTTCTTTTTAAAGACGGCTTCAACTGCCGTTTGCAACTGTCGATTAGATGAATATTCTGCTGATTCAAATTCGGGTCCGAATAACCACCTCGCCCCAGTCACTAATGGATGTAAGACATGTAATTCATCTACGTCTTTATCTTTAGAAAGTTTGCGAATAGCTTCTATTACTGAAATCCGATTATCTATTTCGTCTAAGACGCTCAAAGCGTCTCTTACTGACCACTTTTCCAGAAGACTATTCAACCCATTAATATCATCTTCCGAAAGTTTAGCAAGCTTTACTAATAATTCTTTTCCTGTTCTTGTCTTTTCAAGATTTATAATTGCTTCTACAGCTATTGAGATAGATTCTGGTTTTGCTGTGGGGTGACTTATGGTAATGCTTTCAATTGCCTCGTTAACTTCATATTTTGCTAAAGGTGTTAATTGTGATAATTCGGAATGAAAATCGCTTTTAATCTGTTGTTTTGTTTCTTCAATAGTATCTTTTGCTATTTCTGAAAACATTTTGTTTACATAGGAAATAACCTCTTTGTAAACGCTTTCCATAACTTCTACTTTTTTAAATCCGGTCCAATCCTCATAAATATATTCGGCTAGATCATTTGTTTGAAGAACAACTGTATATTGTTTAGCAAATTTTGTTCTTCCATCAATAACAACCTCATTCCCTAAAATCCAAGACGGTTCTCCAACCAATCTATTACTTTGCCAGAAGGCAATACCTTGATATAAAGTTGAACGAGCAGATTTTTGTGAATCAATAAAGTGTGCAGTTAAGTTAATGTCTCCAATTTTAATATCTGTAGAATCTATTAAACCAGAATGCTGCTCTAATTGGACTGTCTGTCTATTAATTGAAACAATAAATTTGGGGTCATGAAGAAAACGTGCAGAAATGATTTGTAAAATCTTATCTGGGCTAGGTAGATTTCTGGTAACTGTCACTTCCAGTCGTGTGCCAAAAGTACTCGATATGTCAAAATGAGCATCTTTAATGACAAACGGATGGGATTCATTTTGAGTAGTGATAACAAATATTGATTTTTTGCCACCTGAGTTTGTAATTACTGTATATTCTTTGTCGAAACAAAGTAATCCGTGGCGGCCAACACCGTTCCTTCCATAAGCTAATCGCTTTCCTTCTACATTAGGTGGAAAAATAACATTCTTTCCTTGATGTCTAATTCGATTGTACCCGAGCTTCATCCAGCGTTGCTCAAATTGATCTCTTGTTAAGCCTGTTCCGTTATCCTCGACAATTAATTTTTGTCCGTAATCTTCAGGTATAAATATGTCTACCAATGTTGCTCCAGCGTCCCAAGCATTTGCAACAAGTTCGGTAAGAGCTATTTCAGGTGAATGAACTAATGCGCCTAATGTGCGTACAAGATAGTCCTCTTCAAATAAGGAACCTTGAAATATTGGGTTAGGTGTTTTATCGGTCATAATATTTTTAATCTTCTGTTACAATCCATCATTATAAAGATGAATTAAAGAAATTGCAACTGTCTCATGATATTCGGAAGTCCCAAATATTTGTTTGGCAACAATGTTACTAAATTAAGATAGGTTTTTCATTTTTGTTTATATTTTTTACACGAGCTTCTTAATATTGTTTATATATTTCTCCAATATACCCACTCCCAAGCTACCTTTTTCCAGTTGCTTACGGGGTTCCCGTTTTTATATTTCCAATTAAGCGCAGTATACCATTCAAAAAAGCTATGTGCCTGATTAACAGAACACCCAGCCTGTAAAAAGTAAATCTCCACATGAGCAAGCAAGGGAGGGATTGAGACTCCAAAACCTAAACAAACCTTTCCCATACTATTGCACCTTATTGAGTTCCATCAAAGCCAACACATCCTCCTCGGCATAATAAAACACCCCACCAATAGGCGTATAGGGCAGTTCCCTTTTATTGCGCATGGATTGCAGCTTACCCGGGGAGATACCCAGGAGCTTCCGTACCTCCTTAGACTTCAGCCATTTCTTGGCTACAGGCTTCGCTCCCGAGAGCAAAACCTTCAGTTCAGCGCTCAATGCACAGATCAACCCTGCTTTAAATACTTCCAAATCCCCCACGGTAACCAGCCGCTCCTGCGCAGCTATTAACTTCTTTTCCATCCCCACCATTCTTTAAAACAGGCTCAGCGCCCAATATTTAATTAAACCAATAAAAGAAAGATTACCCTATAATCTTCTTCTTTTTTTATTCTTTTTCTTCCACTCATTGGGAACCGTTTGGGTGGCATACTCATATTGAATGAGCAATTCCAAAAGAGACTTTTCATTGCCGGCAGGCAAATCCCTAATGCCCTCAGAAGGGCTATGATCAGGAACAGCAGTACCACCACTACCATCACTAAATCCCTTAGTATCTGAAGCCGAAGCAATATCTTGGCCCATCAGCTTAGCCGATTGATCCACCACAATACCCAGGCGTTCCAGCGTCCCCTGAGCACTATATTCCTTACCCAAAGCACTCCCGTTAAACACCGATTTTGTCTCAAAATGCACATAAGTAATTCCATAAACCATACCACCATCACTTTGGCGGAGCACCATATTAATGCCCTCCCTTCTGAGCAACTCCGCTAAAGCGTCCAAGCTTTTAGGTTGCTTCGACATGATCGCAAAATCAATAACAGATTTAAGCCTGTTTTGATGTTTAAACCTGTCCGCATCCGATTCATTTTTAAGATATAACTTATCCAGATACTTCAAGGTTGGCTTATTGTAAAACAAACTCGCCTTGATCGGTACGCCAACCGCCTTACCCGTTTCATCAATGATCCGGTAGACCAGGCCACCCCTTTCATAGATCCGGCTGCCTTTTTCGCCCCGGTCCGCGCGCACATGGTACAAACCCAGGACCGCATTTAACTCATGAAGCGAACCAAACTTATATTCACCCAGCACCTTATTTAATACCTTCTCAATAGCCCTTTTACTATCCGTTTTGCCATACTGCACCCGTGCAACATCAATAGGTTTCAAGGGATCTTGAAAAGTCTTTTGAACACCCTGCGCAGGCACCAAACCAAACTTCTTTTCCAGTTCCTTACGGGCAGGCTCCGACTTCAAACGACCAATATGATGCAGAGAAATACGCTTCGCTTCCATCGTCACATTCGTTGTGACGATATGGCAATGCGGATGGCCGCTATCATGATGACGGTAGACCAGGTACGGCTGATCACCAAAGCCAATCTGCTCCATATATGCTTTGGCAATCAAACCCATTTTTTCATCAGAAAGCAGCTCATCAGGAGAGAAATTCAAAGAAATATGCACAGCGTTTACGCCCACATCAGGACGTAAACCGGCCACCTTCAATAACATCTTAAGCCGGAGATCCTGGGTTAAATCGGCATCCTGAAAAGGATAATTTTCCGAAAACAGCAAAGACGCCACACCCTCCCTTAACTTATTTTCATTATACGAAAAACTCCTGCGCAGCGAAGTCCCCGTATTGATTACCGCAACCATACTTCCCCCGTTTTAACCACATAATCACGGATCAATTCAATAGCCGAAAAGAGCACAAGCTTTTCCTTTTCATACCGTAAAATCCAATCCCGGAACTCCGGGAGCGCAACCATAAGATGCAGCTTATGGATCATCTGGTTATAATTATTGCCTACTCCGTTAAAGTCCTTTTGCAGCTTAGATAAGACCACCAGGATGTCCTGCAAACCCTCATCCCGAACCGATGCGATCATCGGTTTAGACAGCAGGATCTTACGGGCATACACACTTAGTTGCCGTTCCGTAGTTTTATTAAAATGTTGTAAAAGCAGGGCATATTCTCCCTCATTGAGGCGCAGATGCAGCCATTTGTTTCGGATGTTCTTTTGTTCCTCCATCACTATATCATTATCACATTACACAATCAAACACAATCAAAAAACACTCATCTCCCTAAAAAAGCAAAGCCCACGAGTTCCGAGTATGGGGCTTAAAATTCCGGTGGGGTGATACACCGGTTCATCTTGCCGTTTCCGGGCGCAGACAGGGAAACCGCCGAAAAGCAAGATCTGCCTTTCAAAAAAACAATGCTGATGAAAAGAGAAAAGATCAGCAGGCATCAAAATTCCAAAACCAAAACCGGAAACTAAAAACCAAAAATAAAGAGACCGAAGGAGTTAAACCCCATCAGTGATGCAAAGGTAAAACACCGGTTTCAAAAAAAGAATAGTTGTTCAAATTCTAAATAACCCAACAGTAAAAAGAGGGGAAAAAAGAACAAAATAAAATGTGAAACCAAGTCCTAAAACACCAAAGAATTTGTTGCTTAAAACAAGAAAGATCGTGATACAAATCGCAATCATTTTGTTAAAGAAATCATTGAAACCAAGCCCTGTTTTTAGATCAAATGTGTACATCAATCAGGGGTCAATTTAAATCGGTGCAGCCGAATAAATACAACCTTAAGAAGAATCCAAATAGGGAAAGAAAATGAGGATAAAAGTGTAACAATCTCCTTCCCCTTAAATGAAATTTCTCCAAAAGAAAAGGAAAAAAGAAAGCAATTACAGAATGGGATCGGGCCAGCGGAGCGCTATAAGTCCCGAAGGGTGTTTTGCTGTTTTCGCAGCAAAACATTATGCGCGCGCAGTGCTGTCCGATCCCATTATCTTGGCGGCCTTTTTGTCCTTTTCCTTGTCGGAAAGAATCACGTAATATTTGAAAAAGGCTAATAGATTAAGAGGTATTAGCTTGACCATAGTCCTTAAGGAGTGTTCTTGCTCGAAACACGAACAAAGGGAAGATTACTCGTTTAGGGAAACATTTAGCTTCCGGGAATGGCTCCCCATTTTAATTTAATATTATGTATCAAAGGCTTAGGTGGAGCCTTCTGGATTATTTCACTTTTTCTTGATTAAACGCTTGAAATTATGAAAAACCGCAATATCTTCGCCGCGAAAAATTCCTGTTAACAAAAACCTAAATTTCTTGAAACTATTCTTACAGATGCTGTTAGTATTTGTTTTAGGCACGTTTTTATCGAACGCGCAGGTAAATTGTGAATATGATGCTTCACCCGAGAACAGCAATGTTATTCATAAAGCGCAGGTTTGTATCAGCAAACAATCAGGGCATTCAAACCAATACGTAAAGAAGCTTAGACACTTCCAGAAGAAATTTCTAAAAAGATTGTAAAATCCAACTCCCAATGGATTCGTCTTGCTGGGTTCGAAACTTTAAATAAGTAGATATTAATTATGAAAATTATTTTTTTGAAAAAAACAATCCTTACAATTGGGTTTGGTGTATGCACATCTGTCTTGCTAGGTCAAATCCGGTTAGTAATGCCCCCTGCTCCCAATACCGCTTCACTGGGAAAGTATGTCGATAATCCGGTAGGTTATTATACGGGTGTTCCCGGCATTTCAGTTCCCTTATACGAGATTAAGGAAAGAAATTTCAGCTTACCCATTAGTCTTAGTTACCATGCCGGGGGTATTAAAGTAGAAGAAGTGTCTTCAAATGTAGGCCTGGGCTGGGTTTTAAATGCTGGCGGAGCTATAGTTCGCTCCGTTAAAGATATACCGGATGATTTTAAAGGAATAGAATCTCCTTGTGTTTCATCTTACGGTCAAGGCGGGCCAAATCCCGGTTGCAAAAAGGGCTTATTGCATAGTGGAAAGAATATTGGCGATACTGACCTAGAATATGCCTATGCTCAGGATCTTATAGACCAAAATTATTCATATAATAATATTATTGATAAATTTAATAGGATTGATACCGATCCACAGGGTAATGGAAGACATATATACTTTAAAGATGTCGATTCAGAACCGGATGTTTTTTACTTTAATTTTTGTGGCCATACAGGTCAGTTTGTTTTCCAGGTGATCGATGGAACCGCAACGGTTAAATTGCTTTCAAATTCCGATTTGAGTGTTAAGCACTATCTTGATACAGGTGGGGAGCTGTCAAAGTTTGAAATTATGGATAACACGGGAAATACCTATATTTTTGAAGATATAGAGCGCCAGGAATCGTTTGCTTATAGAATTGTCAATGGTGTCCCTAGTATTCAAATGGAACCGGGATTATTTTCTTCCGGTTTTAATATTACCGGTGCATCTTCCGGCTACAGAACGGGTTGGTATTTGAGTAAAATTGTAACTACTTCAGGAGAAAATATTAATTTTAGCTATAATACGGAATTTAATATAAGTCATACCTCTATTCCGGAGCAGAATTTTTACTGGGGCCCTAGTTGGGCTAATACCTACAATACTTATAATCCAAATACTAGTGGTGCAACCCTATATTTTCTTACTCAAAACTATAATTACCAGTATTCCAAGAGGTTGGGTAAAATCGAAAGTCCTACTGCACGAATTGTTTTTGAACAGTCTTTTGAAAGGCAGGATATTTCTGACTCAGCAATAATCAACACACTTCATCCCCGGGCTATTACAGGACTGACTATTTATTCCCTTGGAAATCAATCAGCAGAAAGGATCAAAAGATTCAAATTTGAACAAGATTATTTTGAAACATCCATAACTCAAGCCTATTATCCAATCGGAAGTAATGAAATGTATCCCCCGAACTCTATAGATATTAATGCGCCGATCAACAGGTATTTCAAAAGGCTTCGCCTACGCAGTGTACAGGAATTAGGATTAACAGATAATTGCATCAATCCGTCAACATCATTTGAATATAAATACAAGGATTTTGCAGGTTATACAAATGCAGATGAACTGCCCTATAGATTTTCTTCACAACAGGATATGTGGGGTTATTATAACGGTGCAACCCAAAATCTCTTTTCTAAAATACCTACACTTTATGTCTATCCCCAGATGTTTGACGATAGCAGGAAAATCGGTGTCTATAAAAGAAACAATTATACCGGACCGGAATATGTATTGGAAGGTGCAAATCGGCAACCGTCTGTGTCAGTAATGGATGTAGCTATGCTTACCAAGATAAATTATCCTACGGGTGGTTATACTAAATATGAATACGAACCGCATAAATTCAAGGATTTTAATGAAGAATTTATCGGTGGTGGGCTTAGGATAAAAAGAATAACTAAGAATGACGGTATCCCCAATAGTCAACCCATTATTTATAATTATGGCTATACCGATAGTCTGAATGTTTCCTCGGGTAGAGCGATCAGTATGCCTCAATACGCAAGCCCTCAAGGTATTGGAGGTATATATCCTTTAGACGGATCTGAAAGTTCGTTTAGGGCGAATACGATCAGGTATAGTGTTACACAGGCACCATTGGGTACTACCCAGGGTTCCAATATTGGTTATCGGAAGGTTACAGAATCCATAAGTGGAAATGGTAAAACGGAATACCAGTTTTCACTACCGGGATATTGGTTTGAGACGAATGATGCGGCTGCACCCTTACCCGGACCGGATTGCAATATCTCAGAAAATGGGATTTGTGATAATTTATATAAGGCAACTCCTGTCGTTACCCTTTTCCCGAGTACCCCATTGCGATACAGTGATTTTAATTTTACACTCTTTCCGGCCTCTATAAATTCATATCCGTTTGCTGAAAATCCTAATTATGACTGGGCGAGAGGTCATTTAATGAAAAAGAATGTTTTCGACCAGAGTGGCCAACTATTGTTGTCAGAAGCCTATACTTATAAAAATTGGATTGCCAATGGCGTGAGTAGTCCTACAAAAGTATACGGGTTAAAGATGGATTTAATCACCGCTTCAAGAAATGCAAACAATAGTAGTCCTTCAAGTTCAAATAGGGCTGGTGTATGGAGAGCCGGTAAATACTATTATCTAACTGATGTAAATAAAGTCTTATCAACTAAAACAACCACAGAATACCAGGTGGGCACAAGTAATTCAATCACAAAAACGGAACAATTTAAATATGATGGAGTAACTCATCCATATAATACCCAGACTAATACAATGTCAAGTACAGGCGACGAATTAATAAAAAGGATAAAATATGCTGCTGATTATAATTACACAACTGCCGGAGGTTTCGGTGGAGTAGAAGGAATTGCTGCATTAAGATACAAACAGATGCGCGCGGTGCCCATTGAAACATCCCTATTTATAAAGCGAAATGGAACCGAATACTTGAAGGGTGCGAGCCTGATGACCTATGATAAGTTAAGTAATAATACCCCGGTTCCAAAAAGAGAATTCAAAGTTGAAAATGGCGAGCTGCTTAATAATTTCGCACCTTCATATACCACGGTAGCTCCTTGGGCTTTAATAAAAGATCCCAATTATGTGGAACAATCAGTCGTCAACCGCTATGATGATAAAGGTAATCCTCTAGAAGTGCAAATGAAAAGTGGGGAGCTGGTATGTTATATATGGGGCTACAATAACGGGCAGTACCCGATCGCTATGATTACCAATGCCAGTTATGCCCAAATTGAAGGAGTCATATCCAGTACAACACTTCAAAATCTTAATAAAGGTTATAGATTAGTCGGTGCTACACAAGTTTATCTGATCGATAATGAAATAAGAGATGCCATAAATACCTTAAGATCGGCTTTGCCAAAGGCACAGGTTACCTCCTATACCTATAAGCTTTTAGTTGGGATGACCTCAGAAACCGCCCCAAATGGAGCTATTATTTTCTATGAATATGACTGCTTTAACAGACTATCATTCGTTAAAGATCAAAATGGTAAAATCATAAAACAAAACACTTATGAATTACAGCAATAAATTTAAATATCCTATTGATCCACAATCAACAATAATGAAATACATGCTTTATAAAGGAATACTTGTTTTTGTAACCATTGGCTTGTTATCGACTTTTATTGCTTCTGGTCAGGCGGTCAATAATCCTGCTACAAATATTCCGGAAAGCCCAGCGGTTTTACCCAGCCTTACAGCCTATCCCGGTTTATTTAACTTTCCTTCAACTACGAAGAAAAACTATATAGTCACCTGGGTACCCGATGCACCGACCACAGTGAAGGACAGTGCCATCAAACACCGACAGGTGACCGATTTTATAGATGGTTTGGGCCGTCCTCTTCAATCCGTTCAAAAAAGAGCCCATGCAGATGGCAATGACTTGGTACAGCATCATTTTTACGATGGGGTTGGCAGAGAGAGTGTTCAGTACCTGCCTTATGCCAAGCAAGAATTTAGTTCATTGGGGCAAATAGATTATTCACCCAAAGTGCGCATGGAAATCTTTTATCCGCTTGCCCAAGGAGAACAACCCTATAGCCAGACCGTATATGATAATTCCCCCCTTAACCGTCCGGTAAAACAGATGTCTCCTGGTAAAAGCTGGGTGGGCAGTAATCGGGGCTCCCTTATGGAGTATAAGACAAATGGTGATGAAACCTATTTTGGAGGTGGGATCAATCCTACCAATATAACCGTAAAGAGCAGCTTTCCGCGTTTTAGCGTCGATGCTACAGGTACGCTTCAATATGACGGAAATTATGCCGATGGGACTTTATACCTCACTAAAGTGACTGATGAGGATGGAAATATTACAGAAGAATGCAAGGATAACCAGGGACGGTTGATTCTCAAACGTAGTCTGAGCAAAAATACCTCAGGAATTATGTATCCTGCTCAGGCATCTGCAAGCCTATTCCCGGTCAACTATGTATATACCATCTATGTATATGATGACCTTGATCGGTTAAGATATGTATTACCACCAAGTACAACCACTCCACAACTGAGCGTCAGCAGCAGTCCGGGTGGCGGGGGTACAATTAATACCTATACCTATAATTGGAGTGTTCCGACCATAACACAACGGGAACAACTGTGCTATACCTATCAATATGATACCAAAAGCAGGATCATAGAAAAAAGAATCCCGGGCAAAGGAATCGTATACATGGTATATGATAAGCGTGATCGTGTGGTGCTCACACAGGACGGGAACCTGAAACAGCAAGGAAAATGGATGTTTGTCTTTTACGATGTCCTTAACCGCCCGACGACAAGCGGCCTGTTAACTATTGCAGATGACAGAGCCAGTTTACAAAGCCAGGTAAATAGCGGCAGTGTAGGCGGTGGCAGCTCTACAAGTCACTGGTTATATTTTGTCAACAATTATACAGAGCAACTTTCTGAAAACTATCCCATAAACGTAACCAATGGTTTTATACTCAGCTATAATTATTATGATAATTATACGCGGCTGGGTGGCTTTAGCTTTGACCCATCCAAAATACCGGCACCCCCCGCAAATGACAACACCATTGTACCCTCCGTTTACAGCAATGCCGTAAGGGGATTAACAACCGGTAGTAAAATAAGGATAATGGACCCGGACAACCCCAGTGGAAATGAATGGATCACCACCGTAAATTATTATGATGCCAAAGGCAGATTGATTCAAAGCCAGCAGAATAACCTGAAAGGCGGTACAGAGATCAGCAGTAACCTATATTACTTCCAGGGGATGGCTTATGAAGGTGTAAACTATCACCAGAACCCAGATGCCATGACTATTCCCGGAGCCAATGCTGCCTTAACAAGCATTAAGTTGGACAAGAAATACAAACGTAACCTGGGCTTTGGCGGTAATGACCAGATCTGGAACATCCAACAAAGTATCAATGATGGTGCTGCTTATAACATTGCCTATTATGATTATAACCATCTTGGCCAACCGGTGGTCAAGCAATATACCATTGCCAATGTATTACAGGAGTACAACATTCGTGGCTGGCTCAAACATATACAGGCGCGTAATCCAGTAGATCAGAATATTAACTATTTTAATGAGACAATTCATTATGATGATGGTTTCGGCAGTAAATTGTATAGTGGCAAAATTGCCGGTACTACTTGGAACTATTATAATGAGGATGATAATGTACAGAAACATGCCTATGGCTATAGTTACGATAAACTCAATCGGCTTACCCATGCAGAATATAGGAACAATCATGCAAACCCCACTAACTGGGTAAATGATAATTACGATTATACCAACAGCAATATCACCTATGATGATTTAGGCAATATCCAGACTATGAACCATAGAGGGAATATTGGGGGCAACCCAGGGGATATGGACATCCTCAAATATATCTATGCGCCCAACAGTAATAAGCTGGTTAAAGTAAGCGATGCCATAGCGGCCAATATAACAAGTGCCTTACCGGACTTTAAGGATAATGCCAACCTTGCTGAAGAATTTACCTATGATGTTAATGGTAACTTGTTGAGTGATGCTAATAAGGATATTAGTGGCATTGCCTACAACTACCTGAATAAACCAGAGAAGCTGGAGGTTAATGGTAAAGGCAGTATTACATATGTATATGATGCTACCGGCAATCTGCTACAAAAGAGAGTAGCCGATTACCAAGCAGGCAATACCGATATCTGGGACTACATGGGGAATTTTGTGTACAAAAATGATCTGTTGCAGTATATCCTCAATGAAGAAGGTCGGTGTCGTCCACAGGTGACCACAGGAGCGATGAGCGGGCAGACCAAGTTTGTATATGATTATTTTATTAAAGATCACTTGGGTAATGTTCGCAGTACGATAGAAGCAGAGCCTGCCAATCAGCAATACCTGGCCCGCCATGAAATCGCTACGGCCAATGCCGAACAATTGATCTTTGATAATATTGCCGCCGTAAGAGCCGATAAACCGGGTAGTATCAACCTTGATGATACCAAAGCAGCAAGATTGATCGCCGATGACCCGGCTAAACGTATTGGCACAGCAATCATGTTACGGGTAATGCCGGGGGACCGTTTTACTTTTGCAACGGATGCCTATTATGAAAGTAGTGGAAATCCGATTGAAGGGCCGACCACAGCAGCCGAAGATATCGTAACTTCGTTAATCGGTGCTTTAACTGGAGGTACTATAGGTGGGGTGCCTGTAAGTGAGAGCGGGCAAAGCGGAGAATTGATCAACCAAGCGTTGGGCAATTCAGGAGTGACCAACAAGTTAGAAAATATACTGAACGATACCTATACAGGTTCAGGCCCCAAAGCCGGCTTGAACTATTTGTTCTTTGATAAAAATATGAAGCTGATGAGTACAATCAGCGGTAGCTTGCCGGTAAATGCGACCCCGGGTGTTTTTGAAAATGTAAGTGTTAGCCCTGCGGTTGCGACTGAACCAGGCTATGTGGTGGTCTATGTAGATAATAGAAGCATCGGTACCGATGTATGGTTTGATAATGTGCAGGTATCCCATTACAGTGGTCAGGTGCTTGAAGAGGATCATTATTATCCCTTTGGATTAGCCATAACCGATAATGCGGCTGGCAATAGCCAACCATATAAGTATCAGGGTATAGAATTGGAAAAAAACTTTGGACTGGAAACTTATGAAACGTTTTATCGTGGACTAGATCCACAATTGGGAAGATTCAACCAACTTGACCCTAAAGCAGAGGTAGATTTATCTTTGAGTCCCTATGTTTCCATGCGCAATAACCCGGCATCTTATACAGATCCTATGGGCGATTGCCCTTTATGTGGCTTTGCAGCCTTTGTAGGGCAAACATATACTTCACCATATGGTAGTAATTACAGGGTTGATGGTACAGGCGACTGGGGAAGAGAAGAAGGAATGCTGGGTGAGGTTACGGCATCCGCAACGAGGCCTGGTTCCGGCTCAAGCGGTTCAGGTGGCCTGTATGGAGATGGTGGCTTAAATGTATGGCAGGCCAGCAACCAGGATATCGGGCGCAACGATTATAACCGTAGCAAGGTAGCCGGTTTTGAAACCGCTATGAAAGTATGGGGCACTACCGGTGCCGCACCATTTGTACTAATTGCCGGTGCAGAGCTTGCTCCGAGTTTGATGGTGGCCTACTTATCCAATCCAATGAGATGGAACGAAGCGGCTAACAATCTGCTGATGGGCTCTCAGGGTTATGCCGGAGAGTCGCCGACAGGTTTAGTTGAATCTGCTTCTGTTAAAGCAGGAGAAAGAGGTTTGGTAAATCTTACTGAGGAGACATTCTCACAAGCGGTGTCTAAAGGTGCAGAAAAAATAAGTGGATATTCAGTTTATGGCACGAACGGATTGGTTGGAAGCACATATAACGTAAATGTTTTTCTTTTAGAAGCTAGCGCAGGAAAAAGTCTATCTGGATTTAGAACATTTATTGGTAATTTAGAAGGAAGAGCACTAGACGCAGGTGCAAGTAAAATATCTATATATGGTTCATCTGTAATTAATAAAGGCTTTCTTAACCCGAACATTGCTAGACGTTTTGGCTATAGCTTTGAACAATCTGGTACTGGAGTGTTTCTACAAAAAAATTTAAAACAATAATTTATGAAACAAAAAACATACAATTCTTCAATATTATTATCAATATTTAAAAGAAAGGGAGGAGAAGGTTTTTGGACTAAATTAATAAATGAAGAAAATAAATATAATTATTATAATGAGTTAGCATTAGTAGCAAAAGATGAAAATGCTTTAGTATGTTTTAAAGAAGACGAATTAAATTGGCTGCTCATAACAACTGATGGTATTTGTGCGGTGTCATTCGGAGAAAAAATCTTTATGCCATTTACAGAATTGGCAGATGTCAGTCTTGCTATGAAGGAAGAATTTAAAGATAGTATAGTTAGTAAGGAAGATTTTACACGACTTGCTTTGACAAATATGAATGGTAATAGATATGTTGTGAAAATTGAAAAAGGAGAACCTTTTCAAGGAATATATCAAATGTTGCACCACATTGCATCAAGTAACAAAAGCCTTAGTAAATAGGGCTTTTGTTATATAATTTAAGGTTGTTGATTTAATTTATCATTAAGCTGGATGTGACTGTTGAATAGTCAAGAACCTTATATTTTATTTCAACGGAAAAGTAATACCAAGTCCATTTTAAAGAAGACTGACTATAAGTAAAGAATTTTTTAAATCAAATAGAAATTTTACTAACTGGGAATTGCACACGATTCTGACAATTCCAAATGCTTTACAGCGAACAACTTTCTATAAGTTTTCAAACGGAAGTTATGATGTAGTTCCCAATCCATTTTAAAATTATGAATGATATATTGAATAGAGTTTTTTAAAATCTGGGCTTATACAGTTAGCTACAGTTTCCTAATCTGGAGAAGTCCAATGAAATTCCCAGACCAAGACGACTATAATAAGTTATATGACTGCAATATTGATATAGAATTTTCGGCAGTAGCATATTTGGATTTACCCAATATCTTGAAAGGAATAGAAATAAGAGAATTGAATGAAGGTATCCCTGAAAAACTAATCCATTATAAAAAAGATTTAGGATTTAAAATTTTTGAAATTAAGTCTGAAAATAATATATTTTATGTTGTTACAGGAAACTATAGAATTGGAAAAAAGAGTGGCACACTGAAGATAGGATTAATAATTCTAATTTGGAATACGATGAAATAGTGGCGAATTCATAGACAGCCATTAATGGGAATGGAAATTACAGTAATGTTGTGGACGGGGCAGT
Source organism: Taibaiella sp. KBW10 (assembly GCF_003852495.1). Lineage (GTDB taxonomy): Bacteria > Bacteroidota > Bacteroidia > Chitinophagales > Chitinophagaceae > Edaphocola. The sequence goes on from NZ_QAJI01000005.1 coordinate 480,473, forward strand.
TTGTAGTAGAACCGCCAATAATCCCAGGTACAATGTCGCCAAGTTAAGCATTTAGAATCGTTCCAATTCAACAATCAAAAGTTAGCCCTTTGGATTGGGGAGGATGTTGATTGAATTTATTTAATATGAAAATATTTTGTGAAACTGATCAACATGTTGAAGTGCCTTATGATAGTTTAAAAGGTGTTTCACTTGAAAACCTGAATTTACATCGTGCCCAACTAGAAAATATTGATTTATTTGGTACAAGTTGTCTAAATACTAAAAGCAGGTTGATTCCTGCTTTTAGTATTTTTGGTAATAAGATTAGCCGTTAGTGGTTAATAATTGCTGTTTCGACCTATTTATCCTGCCTACGAATTGTTGGAGATTTTAACACTTATAACTAACTGGATTTGCATTTTATTGAGTAAATTTGAGATAGATAAATATACCCATATTTGGGATAAAAAGGAGAACATTATGATAAAGGAGATTATAAGGGATAATGCCGGCAATCCCGTTTCGGTATTATTGGACTATAAAGAATGGATTCAAATAGAACAAGTGCTGAAACAGCAAAAAGTAAGGATAAATCCACCGGAAAATCCCTTAGATTGGTATGCGCTTACAGAGAGTGCTAACTCGATACTCAATGAGCTCATTGCCTATACAGGCCGCGAGCAATTTTCAGAGCTTAAAAAAGAAATACCAGACCAGGGCAGAATAGAGGAACTGCTTAAGCTATCTGAAGAAATCAAAGCTATAAACAGGAAATCGGCCAACTTTATGGATGGGGATCGTTTGAAGCAGATCATTGCATTATATGGGCCTAAATTAAAAAAGGTTAATAATGGAGAACAGCTCGTATAATGACCTTGAACACCTAAAGGAACAGTATCGTTTGTCTGACAAAGATTTTTCGACAATATTTGAAATTATTGTAGAGCATGTTGCAAAAGGATATATTGCTTCACAAACGCCCAAAGCTGTTATCCTTGGTGCCCAGCCGGGAGCAGGAAAATCAGAATTACAGAAAAACGCTGAGGCTTTGCTTCGGGATAATGCTGTTGTTTGCAATGCAGACAACCTGAGAGACTATCACCCATTGTCAACAGAAATAAAGAAAAAGTACCCTTTAGCTTATCCGGAACTGACGACAGCATATGCACAGCAGTGGAATGACCAATTATGCAGATACTGCAGAGAAAACAGGTTAAACTATATTCTTGAAACTACCTTTTCATCAGGTGAAAGGCTTAACGAAACCATCCGGGAAATGAAAGATAATGGTTTTGAGGTCGATATTATGTTACTGGCGGTGAGTCCGAAGCTGAGTTTACTGGGCACTTACATTCGTTATGAAGAAAATCTGCAAGAACAAGGTCTGGGCAGAAAGGTATCAAAAGATGCGCACGATGTTCGTTTTGAAGCGATACCGACCACAATAGCAGCAATATCCCGGAAGCGACTTTTTGACAATATCTCTATATACGCCCGCTCCATTATACTGGAATATACAAGTTTGGTGGAGGGAGTAACTTTGGTTGCTCATAACCCGGTTGATATTATGGAAGTTTATAAAGAAGAGGTACTACGTTCCTGGTCTCCTAAGCTGCAAGAATATTATTTGAAGAGCTGTACTAAAGTACTGCAGATGATGGAAAGGAGATCAGCTTCCCTGCCAGAAACAGACCGCTTCAAAATGGAACTCAATTTAACTGCCGTGCTGACGCCAAAACAGGAACTGCCAGAGGAACAAAGGTTACGGCAAAAGAGAGGACGAAGAATTTAAGTCCTTAGAAACCCCATTAAGCATCCTTGCAGCACAGAACTCCCGGCGCTTGCCCTGTCCATTACTTAATTTTTTCCGGTTTATTATTACATCAATGAAAAGCAGGCTCTTTTAAGGGAGCCTGCTTTTTAATTATTATAAGATTATTATCCATCATTAAACTATCCTACCAGCATCAATTTCCCCTTTTCATCAAATAGCTTAGATCTTACAAATAGGTTAATATTACGGCTGATGCGTTCCTTACGTACTCTGCAATAACGCTGGGTGGTACGGATAGACCGATGGCCCAGCATTTTACTTACATCTTCGAGTGGTACTCCTAAATTAAGCATCATATCCGCAAACGTATGACGGGCAAGGTGCGTATTTAACTCCCGGTCCAAACCACAGATCAAAGCAATCTCTTTCAGATAACCATTATACCTCGTATTCGAAGATACCGGCATCAAAGCATTACGCACCTTACATTTAGGGTGATCTTTATATTTAGTAATAAGTTCTTCTACATTCGGCAGGATCGGCACAATTTCAGAAACGCCCGTTTTTCCCCGATCTTTGATCAACCATCGTTCCTTGTCTACTAAGACAATATTTTCAGGAGAAAGGGCATAAATATCCTGATAGGCAAAACCCGTAAAACACTGGAAGATAAAGGCATCACGCACCTCATTCAAGCGATCTACCCCAAAATCCTTCTGCTGAATGGTAAACACCTGTTGCAGCTCCAAAGGCGGAATATCCACCAAATCCCCTCCACAAACAAAATCGGCAATAGGATTAGCGGAGATAATTTGCTTTTTCACTCCGGCCTTAATGATCTGTTTCAGCTTCTTGATATGCTTCTTAGCCGTAGGATCGGCCAAAGGATAATCCACATAAATGGTCAGGTAATCATAAAACTCATCTGCAAAAGCAGGGCGTATCTCCCCAAAAGCAATATCTGTAACTCTATACTGAGACTCCAGAAAAGCAAGTACCTTGGTTTTAGTAGATCGCCAATGACGTAAAGTACCATCTGAACGGTTATCCTGTCCAACCATCTTAGCAAAGCGCTCAATAAACTCCGAAAAAGCAACCATCAATGTAAAGTTTTCCGCATCTGCCATATCAGCAGAAACCACAACAGCCGATTTTCCGTTATAAACATTCTTTACCATCTCCGGAGTGACAACAGCATATTGCAGGCAAAGTGTATCATAGATTCGTTCCATATCCACACTAACTTTCCTGATCTTAGTATTGATACTTCTATGATCAGCATCCTGCCTTAAAACCATCTTTCGTTCCACATCCCAATGTTCGGGAAGCACAGATGCCCCCAAAGACAATTCCCGGGAAGCACAATCAATGGTAATACGTACGGAGATCGGTACTTTACCGTCTTTTCTTTTTTTACTCCTTTGCAACCAGAACAACAGATCCGGTTTTTCTTGTTTGATATTCATCACACAGCACATTAAAAAGGTTAACAAAAATTAATTTGAACAGCCCTTTGATCGATTACACGCATCAAACGAAATGAGGTTCGCGGTTACCAAAAGTAAAAAAAGGAAATGGTAACCGAAATGGTAACCGTTTGGTATGGATCAGAATGGATTGAAATGGTATGATTATCTTTTAAAAGCGGCCTTTTCAATATGATTTAATGCAAGAAGGCATGCTTTAGCATGCCTTCTGTGATCCCGCTGGGACTCGAACCCAGGACCCCATCATTAAAAGTGATGTGCTCTACCAACTGAGCTACAAGATCATTTGTTTGATTTGCTTTTTAATATATTTATACTCAAAAATTAAAAAATTTCCGCTGAAAAAACAGCAATTTCAAATTGTTTGATGTGTACTAATAAATCAAATAGCTGATTGGAGTGCAAATATATAACGAGTATTTTGTTCTACCAAATTTCGCTAAAATTTTAATTTCGATATTAGGGTGATTATGTGAAGCATTAATATGTTATTGATCTTTTTACAGCATTGTATCTTTTGCTTAAAACTACTAACGTAAAATGATTTGTAAAGCAGTATTTATATTAAGAAATTGGCTTTATAGTAACCGAAAACTTATTTGTATCATTATAAGACATAAATGATGATGTCCTATAAAAAGGAAAAATATGGAATAGGAGCCGTAAAGATTCTTGCTCAATACCTCGAGTTGTTGGGATGTTTCAGAATGCAATGATTAACTTGTGAGCTTTAAAATGAAATGGCGCATATATCTGAACCTTTGCAGCGATGCAACTAAACTGAGCACCCGGGATGGTTGACCTAAAAAAATAAAAAATATGACACAAAAAATACTCAGGCAGGCCTCAACTATGTCACTTATTTTACTAATGCTTTTTTCCTCTTGTAACGGACAGAGCAACGCCCATAAGGATAAAATTGTTGCGCAAACGACGGTTCAAAAGGAAACACAATCTCTTAAGGTAAATGGAAAAATTGTCAATGAATTGGGCAAGGATATTCGTGATGTTTTACAAGATAGAGAGGGCAATTATTGGTTTGCAACTTATGGTGAAGGCATATATTATGCTAAGCGAGAAAGATTATTTCAAATCACGGACAAAGATGGTTTGGGTAGTAATTTTGTTGCGGATATTAAAGAGGACAGTGCAGGGAATTTATGGTTTAACACCAGTGAAGGACTTAACAAGTTCGACGGAAATTTTTTTATTGATTTTGCGGATACACTAAAAAATGCACCAAAAGAAGATTTAGAATTAGAAAAAGAGGGCCTCTTTTTTTGTTATAATGGCAATGTGTATCACTACGATGGGAAACGCTTTGCCCAATTTGTTATTCATCCCGCCACATACAAACCTTCTCCAACAAATTTAGACAGACCTTATGGGGTTTATTGTATTCTAAAAGACAAGTCAGGTAACATTTGGTTTGGGACAGACCAACAAGGCGTTTGTCGTTATGACGGTAAGACATTTACTTATTTTACAGAGCAAGGACTTAATAGAGGAGCTGTTCGGGCTATCTTTCAAGATAAGAGGGGTGATATTTGGTTTGGGAATAATGGCTTTGGCTTATTTCGCTATGATGGTAAAACACTCACAAATTTCACAGAACAGAATGGGCTTGGAAATCCTGATTTCGTGAATAAAAAAACTACCTCAGCGCGTAAAGCAAACCTTGCCAGAGTTTGGACAATCAATGAAGACAACGAAGGTAATCTTTGGATAGGAACAATTGACAATGGCGCCTGGAAGTATGATGGGAAGAACTTGAAAAATTTCACGACCAAAGACGGGCTTGCAAATGAAAAAGTCAGCACTATCTATAAAGATAAGCAAAACTCCTTGTGGTTTATAACAGAAGGTGAAGGAATCAGCAAGCTGAACGGACAAACATTTGAGAAGGTTATAAAATAAATAAAACGACTGGATCGGATCTGTCTGTAACAAGAGCTTGGATAGGACAAAATTAAAGGGACAATCTTTATAATGTGATTTTGTATTTTGGCTTTACATTCCTGCCTCTAAAAATGGCACTTTATATCAGCGAAGAACGGTCATCGCTTCGGTTTTCCCCGAAAAACTGGTATTTGACGGATTTAGTTTTCGAACTACAAGAATCAACGAAGCGATCAGGCTTATATCGTTAGTAAACAGGAAACTACAGGGTAAAAAAATGGGACAAACCAGTTATTTTCTGATTTGTCCCAAGAGGTGATCCCGCTGGAATCAAAATTAAGTATGCTATGTAATTATAATCAACCAATTGCGAATTTTTCATTCTGATTTGTAACCGAAAAGGTAACCGTTTCAAATGGTTTGATATGCATTAAAATAGATCAAATAACTGCTTATTTACTATAAATGTACATGGATTATTTTGTTGTTACAAATTCTAATAGAGATATCAATAATTAATCATTTTTAGAGCGGCATTTATCTAAGCATAATACCACCCCAAAAAACTATCAGAAGAATATTCTTTTTATTTATTCATAAAATTCATAGTTGAGCGTCGATTCATTCACTGTTTTACCATTCGGAAAATCAATTGTTGAAAAATCTGATGATGAACCATTTGCCGATATATCTTTTACGGAAGCCTGCGATTGGTATTCTGCTCCATCTGTAGTTTTTACTTTGAAGCGAATGTAATAGTTGCCATCTTCGTGCTGATCGCCATAAGCTTCATTTTTTAAATTTGTGACTTCAAATTCTATTCGGTAAGACACTTGACCTGCCTCTTTCTTCAAAATGGTCAATTTGAAGTCTGAAGGTTTGAATTTGGATACAGGATCACCGCCACCCGGTTCATTGCCGGACTTATCGCAACTCAGTAGAAAAACGCTAGACAATAAGCACAATAATAAAATATTCAAGATTTGTTTTGCATGTTGTCTGTTCATCGTTTATGTTTTATGGAGTTTAAAAGACTGGATCAAACTTTTGATAACGTTATTGATCATTATATATTTCATAAGTCAAAGTAGAGGGCGCTATCGTTTTACCCGCCGTGTAATATATACCGAGATCATATGCATGGCTTCCGCCAGCTTGTGTAGTATTGATCATCAAATTATCTTCATATTTCGTTCCATCTGTTGTCGCTACTTTAAATCTAAGGGAGTAATATCCATTTTCAACATTGCGGGTATAACCTTCATTCTTTAGGTTCTTAACCTCATAATATATTGTATAAGGACTTGATGTCAAGTTGGTACTGGTACTGGTAATGGTTACCTGGAAATCTGAAGGTTTGAAATTGGATACTGGATCACCTCCCCCCGGGCTATTGCCTGATTTGTCGCAACTCAACAGTAGGGCACTTGAAAATAAGCACAATAATAAAGTACTCAAAATTTGTTTTGCATGTTGTCTGTTCATCGTTTCTATTTTATTGATTTTAACTTTATTGTTCATTTTTGGGTAGCAATAATTCAATCATTTTCCTGCAAAACAAGAACTTTAGATCCACTATAAGGTGATCTGTAACCAACGGAATTATCAAATAGCCCAACGTTCCGATAAACGTAAATAATCTACGATAATATTAAAAGAATTAATCTTTATACACTCTATACGTGACAGTAGAGAGATCTGGTGTTTTTCCGGCAGAAATCGCAATATTAGTAACCTCTGCCGAAGTTGCCCCTGCATTAAGCTCTAGAGGCAACAGATCGTTTTGCTGAAAGGAATTGCCATCGGTAGTCCTAACAGTCCATTCTATCCTAAAACTGGTTCCTCCGTTAATGCTGGAATAGTTCCTGCTGCTGATGTTTTTAAAGTCATAAGAAACGTGAACATTAGTACTAGAATTCACTTCTTTTATAATATTGGACACTTCAAAATCAGAAACATTGAACGAGCCGGTATCACCATCTGGTCCTTTATTTTTGGAACAACTTAATACGAGCGTAAACAAACCAAGCATCAGAAGACTTGAAAGAAATAACTTTTTCATAATATTTTTGTTTAATTGAATATTTAGTTAAACTATTTAAAGCAAAAATACGACTAACAAAAACCGCCCACAATACCGACAAATCGGCTTTTTTGACCTCCTACTATTAGGGTGTCATGCATTCTTATAGCATTTTATGCTCCACCAAAAGCATCAACAATTCAGCGATATTTTTAACTTCGAATTTCTGTAACAGGTTTTTACGATACGTGTCTACGGTGAGTTTACTCAGGAAAAGTTCTTCTGCGATAACCACCGTTGTTTTGCCTTGCGCCAATAGTAGCAACAATTGTTTTTCCCGTTTGGTCAGGGAGGGCAGTTGCTGTGCTGCAGTAGTCGGCGTTGCCAGGATTTTCTTTACTTCTTTACTTAAGACTACTTCCCCTTCCAGGACATCGGCTATACCGCTTAACAGCTCTTCGGCAGGCACATCTTTTAGCAGAAATCCGGACGCACCGTTATGCAGCATTTGCAGGATCGTACTGTGCTCTGCCTGATTACTCAGGCCAATAACAAGGGTATCGGGATATTGAGATCTGATTATTTTGCAAAGGTCCACGCCGTTAGTATCAGGTAAGGCAATATCTAAGAGCAGAACATCTACTGCATTATGTTCCAGGAAAGAAAGGATGGTATGGCCATCGCCAAAACAAACCAGGTTATATTTTTCCTGCTGATGGGCAAAAAGTGACTTCAACCCTTCTATAACAATTGGGTGGTCATCCACCAAAGCCAACGTTATTTTTTGCTTAGCCATATAATTCAATATTTACGGTCGTCCCTTCATTTGCAGCAGCATCTATCTGCATTTTTCCCTTCATAAGATCTACCCGGTTTTTGATATTAATCAATCCGATGCCATTGGATAGTGATTTTTGTTTCGGATCAAATCCTTTACCATTATCTTCTACGGTAAGCAGGAAATGGTTGTCGCTCTGAATGCACTGCACGATAATTTTTGATGCTTTGCCGTGTCGAATGGCATTTGCAATAAGTTCCTGTATGATCCGGTAAATATTGACCTGCGACTGAAGTGGAATTTCCCTTTGCATGCCATTGGGTTGACATTCAACAACTGTTTTTTCAGAAGAAAGCGACACACATAAATCATACAATGCTACTTCCAGCCCGGAACGAATGAGCGTTTCCGGCATCATATTCCGTGCGATACGGCGTAGTTCCCCAATAGAATGTTCCAGTTGCAGAATGGTTTCGCCAATAACGGGTGTATCGGATGGGTTTTGAACTCCCGAAAGTTTTATTTTAATACCGGATAAAGCTCCACCTAAACCATCGTGAAGGTCACGTGCAATACGTTGGCGTTCCCGTTCTTCCCCTTCAAGAATAGCTTGTGTAAGCTCCAGCTCTTTTTGTTTTTCCAGTTCCTTTAGCTTTAATATGGTACGCTGCTGCCTGTTTCGGTAAATGTACACCGACAAAATAAAGGCCAATAGAAAAACCGCAGCACCAATACCCAAAAGCCAGTTAAGTAATGTTTGGTTTTTCCGGATCAGTAAGGTTTCCTTTTTTTCGACTTCCAGCAGGGTGATTCGGTTTTCTTTTTCGGATAGCTTCAATTTTTTATCTATTACATTAATTTCCTTTCTGAAATCGTCATTGTATATTGAGTCGCGAAGGATATAGGCCTTCTTCAGCCAATCATAAGCGGTGGCAAAGTCTTTCGTCCTTTCATGAAGTTCTGCCATATGGGAGAAATAGATGCGCCTGTTGTTTGGAGTAACCATTAAACCCGGTTTTAGCGCCTCTAAAATAGCTTTTGCTTCAGCGTATTTACCTTGCTCGGACAAAGCCTTAAATAACTGAAAATATAAAGCCCTTAACCGATAATCCTGACTGGCATCACCCGTAGAATTGACCGTTCTAATCACTTCCTTTGCAAAGCGTTCCGCTTTAACATAATTTTTTATCACATTGTAATAGTTTACCTCAGTTTCTTTAAGGCTTATATATAACGGATCATTTTTATGACGGTTCGCCAAGGGGAGTGCTTGATCCAGATAATATTTGGTAGCATCTGTTTTCTCCTGGTGTAAAAAATTCGTTGCTGCCCCAATAAGCGCTTCTAGGTGATCGAGTTCGTCTGTATTGGTTAAATTTTGATGATAAGCGATACTTTTTTGATAGTATGCTTCTGCTAACGGATAATCTTTAAGGTTCATCAGCAGCATACCGATCGTATAATTATATCTGGCCTGAAATTTATCATTCTTTGCTTTCTTTGCCAAAGGAATACAATGTTCCATCAGCATGGCCATAAAAATTTCAGAATCACCCAGATAGTCGTATTGAGCCCCGATATTATACCAGGCACGCGCCTGAAATTCTAGGCTTTCCGTTGATTTAAACTCTTCTAATAGGGTAATGCCTTTTTTATACTGATTGATGGCATTTTCCGGTTCTTTATAAAAAAGCAACTGGCCATAATAAAAATGATATACCCCGGTTAAAAATTTATTGTCTTTACTTAATTTAAGACCGATGTCCAGTTCTGCTTTTCCCTTTTCAGGTTCCTGACTATATTCATCGCTCAGTAAAAAGCTGGCCCTTGCTTTTATACTATCTGTTTTGCCCTGTATTTGCAGGTTCCTTAAACTATCAATCTTGTTACCTGATTGCGCATACGAAATAAAAGAGAAGAGTAAACCGGACAGGACAAAGATTGTTTTTTTCATATGGTAGGTTTTAGCTATATCGACTTTCATATTTAAAATTAATGCAAAGCATTTTATAGCTATCCTAAATTTGCAATATAAAAGTCCAATAAGATAGAAATAATGCTAAAAACTTCAGCATATCTAAATACCTCATTTAAAAAAATACATTAATTGATTTTCAGTTTTTTTGCCCTCGGACAAAACATCATGAATCCTTTCTGCTTTAGATCAATTCGTTACCTTGACATTTTTAATAATTTCTCCGTCCGTTTTTATTTCGACAATTCCGTACACATTTCTATAATAACTTTCGGCGGGATCTTCTTCCGTAGCACCATAATGCCACTCTACCGTACTGAGCAAAAAATATTTGCCCGGCTTCATCTCCGTAAATTGGAAATTACCGCCTTCATCTGCTTTTACATCTAATCTCGTTGCATAAACTTCATCACTCATTTTTACTAATTTCTTTTGCCTTAAACTATTTTTTACTTTTAGTTTTTTCCATTCTTGGATGTAGGGAGTAAGGGGAAAAATAGAAACTACTGCATACTTACCATATGTTTTGGCATTTGTATTCTTAATACCGTAGATATTATTTATCGGAGCAAAAAACACCGACCCCATAATGGCAGATTTTCCATTAGCTAATGCCTTTTTTGCACTCACCTGGTCGAAAGCGGCTTTCGGATAAACAAGTTCTTGAGAAAAAGCAACCGTACTCAAGCAAATAGCTAAAATAGTCAATAGCGTATTACACATTTTCATAGTTCATTTTTTTAAAATTTCAATAATTATTATGTAGATGTTAATAAGGCAATACTAGTGAATAAGACTTTTTGATTGGGCTTTATTTTGTTTAAATGATTTATTTAAACAAAGGTACCCACAGGTAAAAACCAATACAATACCTAATATTAGGAATTTTTGATATCCTAATATTAGGGTGATTTTATTATCTCATAAGTGATTTCTATTAGAATTTATTTTTCGTTATCATGTTAGCGGACAGGAATGTGATAACTTTCTTCTTTTAATTGCTAGATTTTCATATTGTATAATTGTGCGTTCCTTTAATTGCCGATATGATACCGTGAGCTTCCCATAAAATAGGCATATTTAAAATTAGAGAAAACGCTTTAGTTTTAAATAAGTATTATAAAGAAGTCATCTAGCTAAGTTCGGGAAGGTTACGGTTCTTTTAGCCCACGACAATAACGCTGTGTCGTACGGATAGAAAATGACCCCGGATAGGATGGCTCAAGATGGAAAGAAATGATATGCTTTTTGGGAAAAACCGCTGTAGGAAATGCGATTTAATGCAAAAAGGCATGCTTTAGCATGCCTTCTGTGATCCCGCTGGGACTCGAACCCAGGACCCCATCATTAAAAGTGATGTGCTCTACCAACTGAGCTACAAGATCATCCGTTTCCAATAATTACGCAACCGTGATTTTGTAAATGGAATGCAAAGGTAGGAGGAATAAACTTAATTTCCTAAAAAAATATATTATTTCTGAAAAATAAATGTAATTGCGGACGCATGCCGTAACATTAAATGCGTAAAATTGGTTTTCTTTGTGCTATAAAATAGACGATAAACATGCTACAGATACAACAATTCACCTGTAATCCTTTTCAGGAAAATTCTTATGTGATTTATAATGAAAAAAAACAATGCTGGATCATAGATCCGGGTATGTATGGTGTTGATGAAGAGCAAAAAATGTATGACTTTATTGCTAACGAAATGCTGGTACCGCAACAGATCATTAATACGCATACACATATCGATCATATTTTTGCAGTAGATAGCGTAAAACAACGCTATAATATTCCTTTTGGGATGCATCGGCTGGAAGAGCCGGTCTTGCGGAATGCAGTGAGTTCTGCCGTGATGTTTGGCTTTAATTTTAATGTTGCGCCCATTCCGGATTTCTTTATTGAAGAAGGTTCTTTAAGCTTGGGTGTGGATAGCTTGGAGGTAAGACTGGCCCCGGGACATTCACCGGGCAGTATCGTGTTTTACAGTCAGGCAGATAATTTTGTGATTGCAGGAGATGTATTGTTTCAAAGAAGCATCGGACGTACGGATTTGCCGGGAGGAGATTACGACACTTTGATCAATAGCATTCGACAACAATTATTCACCTTGCCGGAGGAAACCGTCGTGCTGAGTGGTCATGGCGCAGCCACAACGATAGGGGAGGAAAAAGTGCTCAACCCATTTTTGCAATAGGTTGCCATAGGAAAAGAGATATTTTTGACCTGATTAATGTATGATACGATCAGCACAGGTACTGCTGGCAAAGGCATGTGGTTTGGCTTTAAAAGCAAAGCCCATGCCTAAAATGTAGCCCATCGCCTCGCTTAGAGCAATGTTGCTTTTAAAATGTGGATCGGTGTTGATATCTGCATGCACTTCCATTTCTACATTGTAGGTCGTGAGTACATCACATAAGTCATAGGCCACCTGTATGCTTTTCGCAACTTCAAGCAGCATTCGTTCTTTGATGGCATAAAGCCGTGGATCGCTTTTGTGGTGTACAAACATAAAACCTCCTTTTTTTTCGCGTAGAAAGACAATAACCGTCGCAAAATCAGTATACCTGCCAAAAACCTGCGAATCGGTTCCGATAAACAATTTGATACGGTTACCTTTTTCCTGCTCGGCGATAATCGTTTCTTCTACCGCTTGTTTAATAGGCAGTTTTAAACTGCTGCCATTCAATCTTTTCCATTCCATATTATAATTATTTTAGGATGAATTGATTATATGAAATTAAGATAAATTATAATGTATGTGCATTATGTTGTTGTTAACAGCTAAATTGTTACCCACATCTGTGCATTTCTTTTTGCGTTAAGTAGTAATAGATAGCTTATTTTCGGTGTTGTGTAATTAATGAACGCATAAAATGGAATTAGAACAGTTGATCCTGCATGTAGAAGCTTTGGTGTTTTCCAGTCAGCAACCTTTAACCCAGGTAGAGCTGATTGAACTTATGTCTAATGTTACAGAAGTGCCTATTCCCGGTGAAAGAATTGCCTTGGCTATAGAAACGGTTAAAGAAAAATATGATACACCACATTATCCTTTTCAATTGACAGAAACCGGTGGCGGATATCAATTTCTGACCAAAGCAGCCTACCATCAGACCATTATGCAACTGAACGGAGATAAGTACATTAAAAAGCTATCGTCTGCGGCAATGGAAACCCTGTCTATTATTGCCTATAAGCAACCCGTAACTAAATCGGAAATCGAATTCATTCGTGGGGTAAGTGCCGATTACTCTATTCAGAAATTATTAGAAAAAGAACTAATCGTCATTGCAGGCAGAAATGAAGAGGCCATCGGTAAACCACTGATCTATGCTACTTCAAAGCATTTTATGGACTATTTAGGCATTAATGCGCCTGACCAGTTACCCAAATTAAAAGAGGTCGCAAGTATGGAAATTGTATTTCCGACAGATGCTGCAGAAGCAGCACCTGAAGCGGTACAGCAAATGGCCGTCGGTGATGACGGCATGCTTAAAACAATCGAGTAATTACCATTTACTATAACGAGTAACTGCTTACATTTTTTTGTAGGCAGTTTTTTTATGCCTTTTAAAATACGGGAATTTGTGTAAATACAGCTGATAGAGATATGCCACAAGGCTAGCGGCATTCATAGCACTAAGCATGTATCCGTAAAAGTGTTTAGGGAAACATACGTTTTTATCCATAATCTTTAATTACTTTTGTCGCTATGATAATGAGTAAATTTTTATCACATGTAGGCCGGTACACCCTTATGCTTAAGGGCATGCTCAATAAACCGGAAAATTCCAAAGTTTACTGGAAAGAATTCATGCATCAATGTAATGATATCGGATACCGTTCCCTGCCCATTGTATTGATCATTGCAGCATTTTTAGGAGCAGTAATGACCCTGCAGTCGGCTTATCAATTGGTGAGCCCGATTATCCCGCGTTATGTAATTGCACAAATTGTGCGGGATTCTACCATTCTGGAGTTGGCGCCGACAATGATCTGTGTTGTGTTGGCAGGTGTAGTAGGTTCTAAAATTGCTTCGGAGTTGGGTAATATGCGTATTAGTGAGCAAATCGATGCCTTGGAGATTATGGGGATCAATACGAAAACCTATCTGATCTTGCCTAAAATTGTTGCGGCATTACTAATGGTTCCTTGTCTCATCATATTAGCGATTGTAATCAGTATGATCGGGGGCTATGCAGCCGGTTCAATGACCGGAACTGTTTTGCCGGATCAGTTCTATTATGGATTGACAACGGATTTCGTACCTTTTAATATGTATGTTGCGCTGGCCAAGTCTTTTACCTTCGCGTTTATCATTTCTACAGTGCCGGCATATTATGGCTACCATGTTGAAGGAGGGGCTTTGGAAATCGGGCGCTCCTCAACTACTTCGGTAGTAGTGAGTTGTATCACAATTTTATTGGCAGATTATGGTATTACTGCGCTGATGCTGAGTAATGGTTAATGATAGCTTAATTAGCATTTTTAACTCCCATTTATGTGGTAAGAATGGTACTTTTGATAGTATAAAAGTGAAATTATTTATATCATTTTATATCATTCACCTATAAAATTAAGACTTATGTACAAGAAATTTTTAATGTTATGTATTGCCGCAGGGAGCTTTATGGCTTTGAGTACGAATACAAGTTTTGCGCAGGCAACAGAAACGACCGTAAAGTTCAATAAGACAGATGCAGGCGCCTTCACCACAACGATCGAAGCACCAAAAGACGTTGTTGCCGGTAGCATGGAAGACTATTTTAAAAAAACATTTTCTTCTAAATCATCTAGCAGTAAAGGATATAAACTATACAAAGGTGTTTTGTGGAATGAAGTGTCTACAGATAAACTGGATGTATATTATAAAGTAGAAGGAAAGAAAAATAATAGCCAGGTATTCCTGTTGGTGTCTAAAGGTTATGATAACTTCACCACTACTCAGAATGACCCGCAAACCGCTCAGGGAGCCATCAATTTCTTATCGGGGTTAAATGTGAAGGTTTCTGAATACAGCAAGACTATGGCTGTTGCCGCTTCTTCTAAAGTTTTAGATGATGCGCAGAAGGATTATAATAAGTATGTGAAAAGAGATGAGGATCTGAAAAAACAGAAAGAAAAACTCGAGAAAGATATTGCGGACAATCAGTCTAAAATGGGAGATAGAGAAAAAGAACTTAATAATGCTAAATCTAAGTTGGACGAGGTAAAACAATAAAAATGAATTACACATAAAAGATGGNNTTGCCCATCTTTTATGTGTAATCACAAATGCTATTTTTTGTTATTGTAGATAGTGAAAATAACTAATGAGGAGCTATTCTGCACGGTATCCCTTAACCAGTACCTTTCTTAGAAAGGGCTTTGTCATATTGCCATCATAATAGAAAAACACATAACCATTTGAAAATTCGGTTTCGAATCCCATTTCTTCCAATTTCCCTTTTATCATAACGGCATCTTCCTGATTATGGTAGGTGCAAACGCTCAAGGTAAGGTTATGCAACAATGAGGTACTTAAAGTGGAGATTTGCGATAGCATATCTAACTCTGCTCCCTCAATATCCATTTTTATATATGAGATATCACCATAATCCTGGTATAATTTTGTTATGGATATAAAGTCGCCATCGCCACTACCAACATATTTATTTATAATATCGACTTTGTGTTTATAAGCTGCGAATGTGGCCTGTAATGGTTTTTGCCACATACCGTCTCCTTCTACTAAGATAAGCTTCTTAACCTGGTCAATGACGCTGAGCCCGAATATTCCTTCTGCAGCACCCAAATCCAAAACGATATCTGATGATTTAGGTACATGTACGCCATTGAAATAGCAATGCGGAGAACCCGGAGCTTGCTCACCAATCAAACTTTTAAATAGCTTTTTGGCATCATAAGCACTTATTTCCGTAGGAAAATAAAGTTTTTTACCCTCAAAGATAAAGTAAGGCAATCGCTGGTCTTTATCCCAATGCATTACTACATCCTGGTTAATAATATTATAGTAAAAATCATAAGGAAAAGGGGTAAGGCCTTTAGTGTTTAAATTTCTTAAAATTTCCTTCTGATCCGCGTCCAGCATCTTTTTTGCATTCTGCGCACTCAGGTAAGCGATCAGTTGCGCTTGCAGGGCACCGTACTTTCTTTTGTTTTGTATAAAACCGATTTTATCCAGAACCTTTTCGGGAAGTATTGATTTATATAATTTCTTAATTCTTTTATGCAGTGTCAAGGTCTGATATTTGGGGTAAAAGTACTAAATTTTGAAATATTGAGCGGTTGCAATACAGATAATCTTTTATCCGGTACCGGATCATAAAAATGCCCGGAGATATTATTTCTCCGGGCATTTCAGGATATGCTGTTACTCAGCTTAATTAATGTACATGCGCTTCGTGTGCACTTGGTAATTTTTGGAAATCTTCTAAAGAAATCGCTTTATCTTTTACCTCCATATTGCTGGCAATCTCCATAAATAATTTATCCATCAATAATCTGCGGTATGTTTCGTTCAAAGTATTCTCATCGTTTACCATTTTGTCTACATACTCTTCTAACCATGGAGCGTCAGCAGCGGTATTGCCAAAATAAGCCAATACACGCACTTTCATCTCTTCTTTAACGTCTTCCAAAGATACTACGATCTTATAGTCGTTAACCAATTTGTCAGAGATCAGCGTCCAGCGCAATTGATGTTCAAAAGAAGGCCATTCTTTAGCAACTTCTTCGTCTGTTTTTACTTGCTCCTGTCCTTTTTGTAACCATGCTTTCAGGAAATCTGCAGGCAATTCGATATCGGTACCGTGTACCAATGTTTCGAAAATATCATTTTGTAAACGATCGCTACCAATGCGGTTGATCTCTTTACCCATTTCTTCTTTAATGCGTGCTCTGAAGGCTGCTTCATCTTTTACTTCCTGACCCGGGAATACTTCTTCAAAGAAGGCTTCATCCAAATCGCGTGGTGCCAAACGGCCCACTTTAGTTAAGGTTAAGGTATAATGTGCTTCAGCAGCTTCTTTGTTTTCAGGATCTTGTTTCAAAGCATCTTTCAATAACTCTTTCAACTCATCTCCTTCTGCTACCGCGGTAGGTTGGAAGGTAAAGGTAGCACCTGCAGCAGCGCCTTTCAGCATTTCCTGCATTTTCTTTGGCATTTTATCCAAAGTCACCACATCGTCGATTACAGCAGCACCTTCAACAGCATTACCGTCTTTATCAGTAGCCTGATAAGCAGCATATACCATATCGCTATCCTGTGCTAAAGTATCCGGATTTTCAACTTTACCGGCACGTTTGCGAATGTTTTCAACTTCTTCATCAAGCATTTTATCATCAACCGTGATAACATACTTATTTAAAGTGCCTTTTTTGTCGTTAATCGGCTTTACTTCAAACTCCGGTTTCAAACCGATTTCGAAACTGAATTCAAAATCTTCAGGAGCATTCATATCAAACTTCATACCAGCATTCTCTAAAGGCAGAGGCTGCGCAAAAATGCTAGGCTTTTCAGTAGTTAAATATTGTTGTAGTTGTTCATTAGCCTGCTGGATAACCGCATCTGTAAATACAGACTGGCCAAACATTTTCTTAACCATTCCTGTAGGAACGTTTCCTTTTCTAAATCCAGGTATGTTAGCTTGTTTTCCGTATTGTTTTAAGTTCTTTTCGAAAGAAGGTAAATAATCTTCTTTGTTGATTTTCACGATTAATTTATCGTGCAATTTTGCAATTGGTTCGCGTGTTACCGTTGCCATTGAGCTCAATTTTATAGTTAGTACGAATATTGTTAATAATTAAAATGCTCCGCATCTGTTGCGGAGCATTTGCTGTGCGGGTGGAGGGACTCGAACCCCCATGCCTCGCGGCACTAGATCCTAAGTCTAGCGTGTCTACCAATTTCACCACACCCGCTTCCTTTTTAAAGGCAGGCAAAGGTAATGTATTTTTAAATTAAAAACATATTTCTTCTTAATTTCTTTGGAAAAATTACGTCCATTATGATAAGGAGAAAGGCCGTGCGGAATAAGCCGAAAATCGCGTCCTTATTTTTTGAGGGAAATCCCTTGTTGTGAAAAAGAATCCTTAATTTAGGTACCATCAAGGTAAAATAAGTTTCTTATGGAAAAGATGATCAAAACAATTGCATACAATGCGCTACTCGGGTTGATATTATTAATGACCGGTTGTAAAGAACAAACCGCACTGACGGTAGGAGAGTTTAAAAGTAACACATATGTGCTGGGTAACATTGGAAAAATAAAAAATTACTGGACTATGGTCCTGCAACATAACAAAATAGATGTAAAGCTGGAGAATTATAAAATTATTGCGAAAGAAGATACAAAAAGCAAGCAGCTGTACTATATGCTTGTGGGGTCTAATAAAGATTATAGTTTCACCATCGCTGTTCAGGTCTTTTTAAATGGCAGCAAAATTGAGTTTAATGACCGCTCCCTTAAAAAAGGATCGGCCAGTTGTGGCGGCTGTACCACGGGTTGTGGCCCTGAACAAGCCGATGGAGACTGGGTTTGTACCAACGACTGTGAAACGGCCTGCCGGAAGACGATTACGATCGCACATGAAGAAAATAATTATACCACGCCAATACAGGCCTTTCTGGAACGATATTAGTTAATTTATGACCAAATTAAGAAGGGAATACCAAATGAGTATTCCCGAACCTTGTACGGAAAATTGGGAAGCGATGCTTCCTGAAGACAAAGGTAAATATTGTATGGCCTGTCAAAAATCGGTAATCGATTTTACGGGAATGAATGACCGGCAGATTATCGAGATCCTGGCCAATCATGAAGGCGAACTTTGTGGCCGAATAAAAGCGTCGCAGCAACATCGTAATTTGATTCCGGCTCCGAAGAAGATTGGATATTTAAAGCCCTTTAAATACGCAGCAGGCTTAATACTTGCGGGCATAGGACAAACAGCGATCGCACAAGAGCATACCCATACTGCCGTAACCATAGTGCCACAGACAGCCGAAGATCTGCCTTTAGTTCAGAAAGAAGAGGGCATTGCAGATTGCAGTAAACATTATATTAGTGGTAAAGTGGTAGACGAATCGGGAGCCGCACTCCCGGGCTGTGTCATTTCAATGGTGGGTGCAAATGATAAAACAGTATCGGATGAGAATGGACAATTTTTATTATTTGTTCTGCAACAACAGATTGCGAATGGTGTTATTTCTTTTAGAATATCAGGTATTGATGGAGGGAGAACGTTTCATTTTAGTCCCAGAGTTTTACCACTAGTAAGTACTTTCGAGATTCCGAGCTCTAAAAATATAGAAGGCATATATGTTTACGGATCAATCAGCCCGCTCAGAAAACGGCACTGGTGGCAATTCTGGAAGCCGAAGTATGCTAAACATTAAAATAGGAGCCCTACCCCCCCTTTATTAAAGCCCTCGCGGCCTAAATGGGTGTAAGCTTTTTCAGTCACCTCTCTGCCCCTTGGGGTACGGATGATATAGCCTTCCTGTATGAGGAATGGTTCATACACCTCTTCTATCGTGCCGCTTTCTTCCCCTACGGCAGTAGCAATATTACTAATCCCTACCGGGCCGCCTTTAAACTTGTCTATAATAGTGGTCAGGATACGGTTATCCATTTCATCCAGGCCATTGGCATCCACATGCAAGGCCATTAATCCATGTTCTGTTACACCCAGATCTATAATCCCGTTACCCAGTACTTGTGCGAAGTCCCGCATCCGGCGCAAAAGGCCGTTGGCAATCCTCGGCGTACCGCGGCTTCTGCCTGCAATTTCGAAAGCAGCATCGGAAGTTACTTTTACATTCAACATAGTGGCAGAGCGGAGCACAATATTCTGTAATACCTCTTTGGGATAATAATCAAGACGGGATTTGATTCCAAAACGAGATAAGAGCGGTGCGGTCAGCAATCCCGAACGGGTGGTGGCACCCACTAAGGTAAAGGGAGATAAATCGATCTGTATACTTCGGGCATTAGGACCGCTATCAATCAGAATATCGATTTTATAATCTTCCATGGCTGCATAGAGGTATTCCTCTACAACAACGCTCAGGCGATGGATCTCATCAATAAACAAAACATCTCTTTCCCCAAGATTGGTGAGGATACCGGCAAGATCGCCGGGTTTCTCAAGCACCGGTCCACTGGTCTCTTTTATATTGGCACCTAATTCATTCGCCACAATACGGGACAGCGTTGTTTTTCCCAAGCCCGGAGGGCCGTGAAACAGGATATGGTCTAATGCTTCACCACGCATATTTGCTGCTTTAATAAAGATGCGCAGGTTCTCGATCAATTGCGGTTGCCCCGAAAAGTCTTCAATAGATTGTGGTCTGATCGTATTTTCAAACTCCCGTTCTTTCGGATTCGGGTTTTGATTCGGGCGTACATTAGAGGGTTCCATAACTACATACAAAGATAGGGTTAAAACTGTTCTTAAATTCCTCCAAAGAAAAAGTGTGCCTGCCCAAAATGAGTTACTTTTGAGCCAAAAAACTCTTTTGGCAGTATTAGAATCAACGATAGCGGCAATCAAACATTATTGTGCCTATCAGGAGCGTTGTCACAGCGAAGTGCGTCATAAACTCATTAGCCTCGAATGTTACGGAGAGGAGCTTGAAGAGGCTATGAGTGTTTTGATTGAAGAAGACTATTTAAACGAGGAGCGATTTGCGGCCAGTTATGCCCGTGGAAAATTCAGGATGAATAAATGGGGTAAAACGAGGATCAAACAACAACTCAAGCTTAAAAAAGTATCGGAATACTGCATTAAAAAAGGCATCGCCCAAATTGAGGAAGCAGCGTACCTCGATACGCTGAGTGGCTTGATGGAAAAAAAGATTACTGCTCTGGCTGCTGAAAAGAATGAATGGGTACGGAAGCAGAAAGTACATCATTACTTATTACAAAAAGGCTTCGAGCCCGAGCTCATACAGGAAGTATGGGAACAGCAGGAAACGGATCTGAATACACAATGAGCAATCTTATGGCGCCTGCTTCCTAAGCAAGCGGCTCTTTGTTTGCAGGTACCATTAATTTATGTTTAAAAAACCACAGCCATATAGACCTTGATAAACGCATCATGACCGGTTGTATCAGAATCAGTAAGGCGGCATTACTCGCAATCCAGTAATACAAACTATTGTCTTTGAGTGATAACCCGAAAAACAGAAAGGCTACTATGATCGATGCGAAGGTCAAGGCAATAGATAAACCATAGCTTACATAACCGGTACCAAAATAGAAACCCGGTTCTGGCTCAAAATCTACGCCACATACATTACAGTATTTCGGCATGTCCAGGGTGTATTTTAAATTGTATGGATTTGTATGTGTAAACATTTTGCCCTTACCACAATGGGGGCATTTACATTGCAGCACACTCAGAAATGAACTATTATGTTCCGGGATAGCTATATTTTGTGATGGTTCCATAAAACGTTGTTTGTAGATACAAAGTTCGGTTGCGCCGCGCAGCATTTGTGGTACGATTAGCACATTCTATGGTATTTCTCGATGATACAGGCTTTATGCAGAAGTATGATACTTATTCCGGAATTGTTCGGGTGTTGTAGCAGTGTGTTTTTTGAAAAATTTATTGAAATTGGAAGCATCACTGAAGTCAAGCTCAAAGGCGATCTCATTGATCTGCATATCAAAATTGACCAATAATCTTTTGGCTTCTAAGAGAATCCGGTTTCTGATCAATGCACCGGCAGATAGCCCTGTAATGCTTTTACAAACGGTATTTAGTTGCTGCGGGCTTATAAATAATTGTTCGGCATAAGCTTTCGGCAATTTTAAGGTTTTGAAGTGCACCTCCAGGAGTTGTTCAAAACGTTTGAATCCCGCATAGTGCGGGTGCTCTTTTTGAGGAGTGCTATTGTTTTGCGTCAGGCTTCGGCTTGCAAAGAGGAAGAGCTGTAGTAGCGTATTCGCAATCGTCAGGTAGCTGAGCTCGTCTTGTTTTTCTTTTTCTGCTAAAATGATGGTTAATGCAGCCTCGAATTGCTTTTGTTCTGTAGGTGTGCAGTGCAGCACCTGTTGTGCGGTATCACCCAAAAAGATGGGCAATTGTTCCAGCAAACTGGAGTGCAGGAGCAGTTTGTCAAAAAATAAGGGTGCAAAGTTGATCACCACTCCATCGACGGCCGATTCGAAATCCCAGCTATGTACCTGTCCGGGTTTCATGACATAGAACATACCCTTTTCTACCGGAAATGTATTAAAATCAATCGTATGCTTTCCCGAACCCTTTTCAAAATAAACCACATGATAAAAGGTATGCGTATGCACCCCCTGTAAATGTGGATTTTTCGATAAATAGCCTTCAAAACGTTCAATACTGATCAGGTCTTGTAATACGGTATCCGTATGGAGGTTGCAAATATCATAAATAGGGTAAACGGATTGCGACATCAGTATAAAATCGATAATTATAAAAAGAGTAAGGACGTTTATAAGTCCTTTAGCATCCATATGGTACAGGCATAGTGTCCTGAATTGCCCAGCGCTTTATCTAAAGCCTTAAAATGATGCCGTTGGTATAGGTTTACTGCCATCTCAAAGGCATCAAAAGATTCTAGATACAAATGTGTATAGCCTATTGTTCTTGCCGTATCGATCGTCTGTTCCAGTAACCGGCTACCGATCCCTTTACCCCTTGCTTCTGGGGAGAGATAAAATTTTACAAGTTCTGCATAGCCCTCCGGTAGCCCCGGAGTAGGGAACAGGCCACAACCACCCAAAATCGTATCTTCTTCTGCTGCCACCCAATAAGCCGCGCCTTCTTGCTGGAATACCTCGAATAGCGTGTCTGTGGTAGGATCGCTATATACTGTTCCCGGCAGGGCAAGGTCGAAAGCCTCAAAAATGCTTTTAATCAATCGCGAAAGGGCGACATTATCTGTTGCGGCTATAGGGCGAATGCTATAGTTCATACACCGAAGCTATTATTAAATTGGGTGAAAATGTGATGTATTATCCTATTGGCAAGCCATTGTCAACAGACTGATCGGGCGATAAAAGCGTAATCACCTTCTGATCCCCGATGGTACCTAATAAGAGGCATTCACTCATGAAATTGGCGATCTGTTTTGGTGGAAAATTGACCACGGCAACCACTTGTTTTCCGATAAGGTCTTCCGGTTGATAGCGGTCGGTTACTTGTGCCGACGTTTTTCTCTGGCCTAAATCTCCAAAGTCGATTGTGATCTTATACGCCGGTATACGCGCTTCTTTAAATACTTCGGCATGTATGATGGTTCCTGAACGGATGTCTATTTTTTCGAAGTCATTCCAGGTGATAAATGCTTTTGTTTCCATAATTTTTATTGATCTGTAATTTACAATTCTTTTTACACAGAAGGCCCCGTTTTTAGAATATGTTTATTTAGATTTGCAGTAACTCGGTTATATGGTTAAGAAAATTACAGAAGGGATATGTGTTACAGTGGAAACCTTTTATCAGGACGAACAAAGTAATCCGATAAATGGAGAATATATGTTTGCTTATCGCATCACGATCGATAACTATGCCGATGTCCCGGTACAATTACTTCGCCGCAACTGGCATATTGTAGACAGTACGCTGGGTTTAAGGGTTGTTGAGGGCGAGGGGGTTGTTGGTCAGACACCCATCATAGACCCCAACGAAAGTTTTCAATATGTTTCTGCTGCTAATCTGCGCAGTGATATGGGTAAAATGTATGGTACCTACCAGATGATGAACTTATATACACAGCAAAAGTTTGAAGTAGTCATTCCTGAATTTATGCTCCTGGCCCCATTCAAAGGCAATTAATTACTGATGATGATAAGGCGCATTATTCAAAATGCTGAAGGCTCTGTAAACCTGCTCTGCCACCATTAGCCTAACCAATTGGTGTGGGAAAACCAGTTTGGAAAGAGACCATACCTGATTAGCCTTATCCCTAATACAGTCGGTTACGCCGAAAGCACCTCCGATAAGAATGACTAAAGTACGTGTACCCTGGTTCATACAGGACTGGAATTGGGTTGCCCATTGTGGCGAATCCAGCATTTTCCCTCTTTCATCCAATAAAACAAGGTAATGGTTTGCCTGCAGCTTTTTAAGAATCAGCTCTTCTTCCAGTTTTTTGGTTCTTTGTACATCCGTACTGACCAGCTTTTTGGGTAATTGAAAGGTATCTAATTTTACTTTATTCCAAGGTGTGGTTTTCTTAAAATAGTGTGCAATACCTGCTTCTATAAAGGCATCATTTTCCTTGCCTATCGACCAGATCTCTATATCCATATATTCTTTATTGCCCGGGCTTAAAATACATAACGGCCTTGCTCGTCATACATAACAGGAAGTATGTTTTTATTGCGTTCAAAGTAGTCATAAGCAGATTTCAGGTTTACCCAAAATTTTTGCTTATCCACTTCGTGGCGGTATTCCCTGCCCAAAAAGTTTAGTCCTGCTTTATCAAAGCGGGTGGGGAAAATATGATAAGGGATATTGGTTTGACCGTTCAGTCTGGTTGATAAACATAAGGTATATATTTCCTGTATACCTTCATCCGTCATTGGAATACAGCCTACCGTGAGACAGCCGCCATGCATATAGATATCACCGCCCGGCTTCTCCTGATGGCTCAAAATCTTATCAGAATAGTTGGGATAATTCACCAACATAGAAAGGTAAAAGTCACTTTTAGGATTAAAATCGGCTAAAAAATAGAGGCCTTCCGGAACCTGACGATCGCCTTCCGCGCGTTTGGGCCCCAGTACTCCGGACAAAGCGCACACTTTATATTTTTTAAACAAAGAAAAAGTATCGGCATTGTTATTTTTTACCCAAACCTCCAGTTCATTTTGTGCTTTGAAAGATCTGATGTAAATATTGTTTGCCGGGTAGTTTAGTCCTTTGTTTTTAAATTCTGATCGTAAAATATTATCATATTTTGAAAATGCGGCCGATACCCTGGGCATAGACATTTGATAACTCCTAACGGTGTTTACATCGGTAAGCTGTGCCTGTACGGTACCGGCACAGAGACAGAAGATAAACAATATAGAAAAAATGCGATTGATATTCATATTGGTAATATGCAAAAAATTAAACACGAAAATACAAAAAATAGCGGTGTGCTGATCCCAAATATATATTAAAACGAAAAAATGCGGCTCCGTATATACCGGGCCGCATTTTTTAACAAAAAAGGAAGTAGTTTATTGTAATACGATTTGTTTTACACCAAATTTGCCTTCTTTTAAATTTTGTATGTGGATATAATAAGCACCTCTGCCCATTTGATCAACAGAGATATTTAACTGTGCTTTCATATTGCCCGACCAAACGCGCTGACCCAGTACATTCAACATTTGCACCTCTAAAGTTTCGCCATTGTATTGCTCGTTCTTAATCGTGATGTGTTGCGTAGCCGGATTAGGGAATACGGAAATACTATTGTTCAATTCAGTATTTTTAACAGAAGTCGGTGTACCGTTAATTTTGAAGTCGGTATGAGATACATCAAAGAACACATTTCCTACCGCTTTAATTTTGATTCGTGCCTTAGTGGTATACAAATCCGGAGCCGTAATGTCGAAGCTGCCGTCATTTTCTACGTTTGTCGCTAAAATGATAGGGAAAGTTAAACCGCCATCTTTAGACAAATAGATATTTACAAAACCGGTCATAATGCTATCCGTTGCAGTAAGTGTATTGGCTTTATTCCAGGTTACAGTGTATTTTTGACCAGGAGTCCATGTTACATTACTGCTAGGTGTTAATACCCTGAAATCACCCATACTACCTCTTACTGATTTTATTTTCAGAACGCTGTCGATGGTATTATGCGTACCCCAACCGTCGGTAGCAATACTTCTTGCGGTTACTTTGAAGGTCATGTTTCTGGTTACATTAGGCAATCTCGCTCCTGATGAAGTATATAGACCTGTACTCAATAATTGATAAGAAGGGAATACGCGGATTCTGCTGGTATCGGGATCCAGACTGCTGAATATTGGTCCTACAGTAACCGTTGCACCATTGGCTTCTACCATATCAATAGGGCCTTTGTCCGATTGTTCCCAGCAATATGTTGTCGTGCTATTGCTATTTACCGTTTTAAATGCTTCCGGAGCAATCAACTCGAATGGTGTATTGGCCGGGATAATGTAGCGTACATCCAGATTTGCCATTGTTACGGGAGCTTGTCCAACAGCAGTTGTACCACAAGAACTTCCGGTAGTGGTAATAAAGGTGCGCATTTGCCCCAGGTTAAATTGATTATAATAGTCGGTGACTACAGAAGGTGTATTATCTGCAGCACAAGCCCCATTATAAGACATGATTGAGGTACCGCTGCCTGGTTCGTAAGATGATTCTGCCATGCCATTACCATCACATCCACCAGCTTTCGAGGTAAATGTATGTCCTGCTCCTAATTGGTGTCCTACTTCATGAATTACCGTTCCGATGTCAGAAGGACCGCTGGAGCCGCTCACGCCGCTTGCCTTAGAGCCGGCACTACAAGTAGAAGATAAGGCGGCAAGGCCACCACCTGCGGTGTTGAAGATGTGCCCGATATCATAATTGGCAGCACCTATTACATTGTTCACATTGGTTTGGTTTTCACCAAGTGCCGTCGGGTTGTCATTATCGGTATAAGGATCGGCATTGCCATCCAGGTAGATCACACTTGTGGTGTTACTGATCAATTTAAGCGAAATGCTTACTTCTCTCTCCCATACCGCATTGGCATTATTAATTGTTGCTGTGATGATGCTGAGTACTTGTGATACCGTTGGTACCGTTGAGCCGGTAACCAATTGAGAATATTCACCGGTACAGGCCATCGCTAGTCTGTAAGTATGGCGTACATTACCATTTGTTCTTGCAGCTGTTTTGCCTGTTTCAGGAGGTGCAATAGCCGTTTTTTCTCCGGTTACTAATTGTTGTATTTTCTCCGGATTGCAAGAAGAATTATGATTTGGTAAAGCCTGTAAATCTTTGGTATAAGCTACCGTATAGTAGCCATTTGCATCAAATCCATAAGGCTCAATTGCAAAAGTTTCCATCTTATTATAAGAAAATACCTGTGCAAAGAATCCCATTGGAGTAGCCGACATTTTGACGGTTACCGTTGCATCATTTGTAGCAACACCCGAATAGGTTTGTATCTCGGGATATCGGTTTTGTAAATCGGTATCTAATACCGGTGTGTTCCAGACACTGAATGTTCTGAACGTTCCGTCCGGTGTAGGTATAGAGACTTTAATACTTGCAGATTCATCTGTGCCTGCAGTAGCCAACAATGCCTTGATGCCCGATTGGTCCAAGGTCACTACTTTGTAGTCTATAGGTAAGAATGGCTTTGGATTAGCGGTAGGCGCTGCCTTTCCCAAAAAGCTCCCCCACAATTGCGTACGGGCAAAGGAAGGGGTATATGTAGCAAGGCATAAACTTGCAAAAGCCAGATATGTAAATTTTTTCATTTTAAAAATTTGAATATGAATGCAATATAAAAAAATGACTTGATATTTCATAATTTAATACCGAGTAATATAGACAGTATTTTAAATTAATTGGTTTGTCTTTTTTCAAGGTTCATCCATAATGTCGTCCCAGCCACGACGTTGCTTTTTGGTGGGTCGGCCTACTTTACTCAGGCGTTTACCGGTATAGAAACTGGAAGACTCACTTTTCGTATTCGTTTTGTCTTCTTCCGGAGTGAGGTCTTCATAAAACTGAACGGCTTCGCTAAATGCTTTTCGTTGCAGGAGTAAGCCGGTTACCTTAATGATCCATTTCCTGTCGCTGGTTTTGATCTCATATGTCTCTCCGATATTCACACTTTTTGACGCTTTGAGGGATTGCTCATTCATTTTTACCCTTCCCGAGTCACAGGCTTCTGTAGCAAGACTCCTCGTCTTAAAGACGCGGATGCTCCATAAATATTTATCTATTCTTAATTTCTCCTGATCTGCCATAACTTGGATTGATTATACGGTTCAAATTTATATAAATTATGGATTGCTTGCGTATATCCCTTGCATAAAAAGCCCGGCTGCACATTGCAGCCGGGCTTTTTATATTTTAGGTAAAAATGAGCTTACATTTTCCACTCATCTACTGTCGTATCTTTCAATTCAGCATTTATTTCGTTTTCGCTTTCACTATAAACAGGAGCTGCTACCGCTACTGCTACTGTTTCCTGATTTTCCGCAACATATGGTTCTGTAACATATTGTTGTTCCGTATCATCATGGTTAAAGGCATCAAAATCAAAATCAGGCATTAAATCGGTTTTAACGAAATCGATTGTTTCCGTCAAAGCGGCCAGAAATTTATTAAAATCTTCTTTGTACAAAAACATTTTGTGGCGATCATAACCATCGTCATTAAATCTTTTTTTGCTTTCTGTGATTGTAATAAAATAATCACTACCTCTGGTTTCACGTACATCGAAGAAATAAGTTCTTCTTTTTCCGGCTTTAATCTTTTTACTGAAAGCTACCTCCGTGTTACGCTTCTCATCGAAATTTTTGTTGTTTTCGTACGACACCGTTCTTTTGATTTTAATGTGAATGAATTGTATGCAAAAATAATAAAGTAAAGAAGTTAACCAAATATTTGAAATTATTTTTTTATAGAATTTGTTCTGTTGCTTATATTTCCTGAGGTTTGTATTAATTGAGATACAAGCAGGATGCCGGCTTTTTGAATAAGGTCAAATACGGGCTTATATCCTGATGCCGGTCCATACCAGGGATCAGGCACGGCAGCTTGCTGATTAGGATACAAAGGTTCGAGAAAATAAGAAACCTTATCCATATCTGCCGGTTTTCGGGCTATACGTTTTACCTCCTGGTATACATCTTCCGCCATAACGAGGATATGATCATAATCATCAAAATCACGGGCGGTAAACCGTCTTGACCTTTGTTTACTGATATCAATACCGTTTTGCCTGCAGATACTTTGTGAATCGCGGTGTGGTGGCTCACCGGTATGATAGCCATTGGTGCCGGCAGAATCGACCGTCCAATCCAGCTGGTGCTCAATAGCCATCTGGCGCATAAGGCCTTCCGCAATAGGAGACCGGCAGATATTACCCAGGCATACAACTAAAATCTTCATAGTCAATATAGAGACTTAATTAGGAGTGACTGATTAATTAACATCGTAAAAACTAAATAACACTACAATAATACAAGCCTTTTAACGTAGTTTTGTAAGAATTTAACATAACTAAAGAATTTATGTTTAAAAAACTGGGAATTGCACCCAGATGGATCATCTTTTTGATCGATCTGGCCTGTGTATTGCTTTCTATTCTTATCGCCTACGTCATTCGCCTGAATTTTAATTTAGTGCGCTTGGTTGACATTGTCGATTTATATCTTTCCTTTGGTATTGTAGCGGGTGTTAATATCGTTCTTTTACTCTTATTTAAAAATTACAAAGGCGTTGTTCGGTACACTACGCTGGAAGATGCAAAACGCGTATTGCTGCTGAACTTGAGTGCCAGTATCCTGTTCCTGATCATCAATTATAACCTCCCGCGCTCTCCGCACATACTGCTGTTTCCACTTTCTGTTATTGCGATTTATTTTCTGTGTACCAATTTTTCCTTAATTGCGTATCGTATTGTGATTAAAACAATATACGAGAATATGTTTTCGCTAAGAAAGAAAACGCTGAAGGCTGTAATTTATAATGCAAATTATGAAGGAATGTTGGCCAAAAGGATGTTTACCAATAACGAGCGTTCCATTATTAAAATCGTTTCCTTTTTAGATGATAATCCGCGGCTGATTGGCAAGAAGATAGAAAATGTACCCGTGTACAGCGTTACCCGTCAGAATTTACAAAAACTCAAAAAAGAGGGTACCGAACTGCTGATCATTGCAGAACCCTTTATCAATAAGGAGAAACTTATATTTTTAGTAGATACTTGCCTGGAGCTGGATATTAAGATACAACAAGTACCTCCTAGCGAAAAATGGACCAATAATGAGCTGGATGATACGCAGCTGAAGAATATTAATATTGAGCAATTACTCGATAGAGAAGTGATTTCTTTGAGAAATGAAAGCGTGATCCGGGAAATTAAGGGCAAAAAAATATTAGTAACGGGTGCAGCAGGTTCTATTGGTAGTGAGTTGGTGCGCCAACTGATCAAGTATAATCCTGCAGTCGTCATTATGTGTGATGTGGCGGAAACACCCCTGCATGAGCTCATGCTCACCTTCAATGAAAGTGCACCAATCAAAAGCTTTATCGGCGATATTAAGGATCGCGTTAGAATGGAGCAAATATTTGAGATCTATGAACCCGATATCGTCTACCATGCGGCAGCCTATAAGCATGTTCCCTTAATGGAAGAACACCCTTCTGCAGCTATTGTGAATAATGTAATGGGTACCAAGATTCTTGCAGAGCTGTCTGTCGCGTATGGCGTAGAGAAATTTGTGATGGTCTCGACCGACAAGGCTGTTAATCCCACCAATGTGATGGGGGCATCCAAGCGTATTGCGGAAATATACACACAATCTTACCATAAACATTTATCGCTCGCCCGTCAAAACAACGGTCCTGGCATCATTCCTCAGACAAGGTTTATTACAACCCGTTTTGGAAATGTACTGGGTTCTAATGGTTCGGTTATTCCAAGATTCCAGAAGCAATTAGAAGAAGGGGGCCCGATTACGGTGACCCATCCCGAAATTACCCGTTATTTCATGACCATTCCCGAGGCCTGTCAGCTGGTTCTGGAAGCAGGAGCCATGGGTAAGGGCGGAGAAATCTTTGTGTTTGACATGGGCTTGCCGGTGAAGATTGTTGATCTTGCTTATAAAATGATACGGCTTTCGGGAAAAGTACCGGATGTGGATATCAAGATCGTGTACTCTGGTTTACGCCCGGGAGAGAAATTGTACGAAGAATTGCTGAATAACTCGGAAAATACCTTGCCGACCTATCATGAAAAAATATTAATCGCCAGGGTGCGGGAATATGATTTTGTATGGGTACAAACCGAAATTGCGGAACTGCTCAGATTGGCGCAAAACCATATCGTACTTGATACCGTAATCAAGATGAAAGAAATCGTTCCGGAATATGTAAGTAATAATTCTACCTACTCCAAACTGGACAAATAAGTATCCTCCGGATGCTTTCTATTTAATTTCCATATTTCTATTTTGAAATAAGAACTTCTCTATTATCTTTGTTGGAGATAAATAATGTATATTATGAAGAAACTCTTTACTACCATAATCGGCTTGGCAGCAAGCGCTATGTCCTTTGCGCAAGTAAGTATTGGGGTAGAAGCAGGAGCCGCATACGGTTCTATGTCGCAATATATTAATGGCGCCAATCGCAATGCGACCGGGCAAGTCGGCTACAAAGCCGGGGTAAATGTAAACATTCCCTTGGGTAGTGATAGCCGTTTTCATATCCAGCCTGGTGTCTTATACCGTGGTTTGCAAGGTTCAGAAAGCAGTTATTACAAGCAATCAGCTACCGGAAGCGGTGCCCCTACTTATGAAAGTGATTTTAGGAAATATGTAATTAACCAAGTACAGGTTCCCGTGCTTTTTGTGTATAAAAGCGGCGATCCGGAATATGATCAAAACCATTTCTTTGTCGGTGTCGGACCATCGTTTTCTTACAATGTAGGCGGCCGTATACACCAGATCTATAAAAATGCATTGAATGGTAATGAAAGGACGCGTGATAATAACGATCCGATTGCGATAGGCAAAGGCAATTACAAAGATGTTGCACCGCTTAATATCGATGCAGCACTGATTTTAGGTTATGAATTCAAATCCGGATTCTATACTAAGGCCTATGGTCAATACGGATTGGTTAATATTCATCCAATGGCAGACAGCCGCAACCAATTCACCACATTTGAAGCCGGCATCAGCTTTGGCTTTTTCTTCAAAAAATTTCAAAAGTATAAGTACTAATACTGTTTGATCCAACGTTCTGATAAAGTAATATATATCATATAATGAATAGACGCAATACTGCGTCTATTTTTGTACCTTTGCCAACTTATTTACAATTAAAATATTCTTTTTGTAGAATGGACATAAAATCTGCAATACAACAGGCTGCATTACCCGAGCATATAGCGATTATTATGGACGGTAATGGCAGATGGGCGAAAGAGAAGGGGGAGAGTCGTATTGTAGGGCATTATGAAGGTGTGGTGTCTGTGCGGGATATTGTAGAAGGTTGTGGCGAAATCGGGATCAAATACCTGACTTTATACGCATTTTCTACCGAAAACTGGAGCAGGCCCAAAGCAGAAGTGGATGCCCTTATGGAGTTAATGGTGAGCACGATCAGAAAAGAGGCAGAACATTTGAAAAAAAATAATGTGCGTTTAAAACTGATCGGAAACAT
This sequence comes from Taibaiella sp. KBW10, assembly GCF_003852495.1. Lineage (GTDB taxonomy): Bacteria > Bacteroidota > Bacteroidia > Chitinophagales > Chitinophagaceae > Edaphocola. The sequence goes on from NZ_QAJI01000005.1 coordinate 512,813, forward strand.
TACAGACCTGCCGGAAATATGCCAGAAAGAAATGCAGGAAGGCATGGACATTACGGAAGGATGTACCGGTCTTACCCTGATCCTGGCCTTAAGTTATAGTGCCAGATGGGAGATTGTAGCAGCGGCAAAGAAAATAGCGAAAGATGTGCTGAACGGTACCATAACCGAAGAAGAGATTAATGACGCCTATTTCGGGAAGTGCCTGACAACAGCAGCTTTTCCTGATCCGGAATTATTAATCAGGACCAGTGGAGAGCATCGCATCAGCAATTTTTTATTATATCAGATTGCGTATAGCGAATTGTTTTTTACCGATGTGCATTGGCCGGCATTTAGAAAAAAAGATCTGTATGAAGCCATTTTGAATTATCAGCAAAGAGAGCGGCGATTCGGAATGACAAGCGAACAAGTAAAACCATAATACCAATAATTATTCTACGCTTTTTGCGTTTAACAATAAAATATAAAACCATTTTAATGGATCTTAAATATATAAGAAGTGTAGCAATCCTGACCTGTGCGGCTGCTACCTTTGCTATTACCTCTGCGGATGCTCAACATTTGAGTGATCCGGCAAATAGTAATACCCATGCCCGGGAAGTGAACTTCGGAGAAGCGATCGTGGAAGGGGAGTTTCAGATTGCTGAGGTAACCATTTCCGGAGTGAAATATGCCGATTCTGCTACTGTTTTAGATGTTTCGGGATTAACGAAAGGCCAGTACGTGAAGCTTCCTTATGATGGTGAGATTGCCAAAGCCATTAGAGTGCTGTGGAATCAGGGGATGTTTTCTAAAGTAGATATCCTGATTACGAAGATTGAAGGGAATAAAATATATTTAAACATACAATTAGAAGAGCGTCCGCGGTTAACCACGTTTAAATTTACGGGATTAAACGGGTCTCAGGCTACGGAACTAAAGGATAAAATTGGCTTGGTATCAAATAAAATGATCACCAACGCCATGAAAAAAGAGATTGAATCAAGAACCAAGTTATACCTGATGGATAAAGGTTATCGCAATGCTTCTGTAAGCATTATCGAAACCCTGGATCCAAAAGTCGTTAATGGCGCCTCACTCCTGATCAATGTAGATAAAGGAAGTAAAGTAAAAATCAATAATATCAACTTTGTAGGCAATGAATCTTTCTATGCGTCTAAATTAAAGAGAAGCATGAAGGGCACCAAAGAAATGGCGCGTATTTCCTTTTATCCTGCAGACAAATTTACCGTATACCCTAAGCCTGAACGTAGCTTTAGTAAATACATGGGCCAGTCCGGGCCATTGTCCTTAAGCAAAACCCTGGATGCCCTGAATCCGTATTTCAGGTATGGCATCATGTCTAGTTCAAAATACGACGAGAAAAAATACGAGGAAGACAAGAGCGGAGTGATCAGTATGTATAATACCTCCGGTTTCCGCGATGCACAAATTGTAAAAGACACCGTATATAATGTAGAGAACGGCAACATTAATATAGATATTAAAGTTGACGAGGGGCATAAATACTATTTCGGAGATATAAACTGGAAAGGAAATACAAAACACAGTGATTCTTTGCTGACCCAATTATTAGGGATTAAGCGTGGAGATATTTATAATAAAGATTTATTGAATGCCAAGATCGCAGGTCGTGCGACGATGGAAGGTGGTGTGGATGTAGGTAGTATTTACCTGAATAATGGATATTTGGGTTATAGAGCAGAAGCCGTAGAGAAATCGATCAGAAAAGATACGATCGACTTTGATATTATGGTGAATGAAGGACCGCAGTTCCGGATTAAGAATATTAATATCATCGGTAATGATCGGACCAACGACTATGTGTTGCGTAGAGAATTGGAATCTATGCCGGGTGACATTTACAACCAATCTAACCTGATCAGCTCTATCCGCAGGGTGTCTGCTTTAGGTTATATTGATGCAACAAAGGTTAATCCGCAGCCTAAACCGAATATGCAGGATAAGACGGTAGATATCGACTTTAATATTGCCGAAAAATCTTCCGATCAATTAGAATTATCTGCCGGTTATGGTGGTGGGATTGGTTTTACGGGAACGGCCGGTATTACCTTTAACAACTTCTCTTTGAAAAACCTGTTCAAAACAAAGAACTGGGATCCATTGCCTATGGGTGACGGACAGCGCTTGTCTTTCCGTTATCAGTCCAGTGGTTTGTGGTATAACTCTTTATCCTTCTCCTTCACAGAGCCATGGTTAGGAGGTAAAAAACCAATTGCCTTGAGTGTAAGTGCGAGTTATGGTCGTTATGCCTTGAACGATCAGGGATACAGTAATGGTCGTCCTATTGCCTCTCCTTATGATAAATATATTCGTAATATAGGTGGTGGTATTACTTTAAGCCGACGCCTTACCTGGCCGGATAATAACTTTATCTTCTCTATTGGGGTAGATTATATGAACTTTAAATTAAAAGATTATCCTTTATTGCCATCGGAAATGCCGGAGTACAGAAATGGTTATTCTAACAACCTGGCTTTAAAATTAACGCTTGCAAGAAGTACGGTGGACCAACCAATTTATCCACGTTCGGGATCGAATGTTGTCTTAAGCCTGTCGTTTACGCCTCCTATTTCTGCCTTTAGCGACAATGATTACAGCACCATGACTGCCAGAGAGAAATATAACTGGGTAGAATACCATAAATATAAATTTACCTCAGACTGGTATCAGCGTATTACCGGTAACCTGGTCTTGAAATTGAGCACTAAATTCGGTTTCTTAGGGTATTATAATAAAAACTTAGGGTTCTCTCCTTTCGAGCGTTTCCAGGTTGGTGGTGATGGTCTTTCCGGATTTAACTATTTTGTAGGTAGAGATATCGTAGCCCACAGAGGGTATGATGTATACAGCAGTTTTGACGGTACCAGTACCGTGACTAACAGTTATACCATTTTTAATAAATACACGGCAGAGGTAAGGTATCCTTTCTCTTTAGATCCTAATGCGACCATCTTTGGTTTGGCATTCTTTGAAGCCGCCAATGGATATAATAGCCTTAAAGATTACAACCCATTACAGTTGAAACGTTCTGTGGGTCTTGGTTTAAGGGTGTATTTGCCAATGTTTGGTTTATTGGGTCTGGATTATGGTATCGGTATCGATAACCTTACCGATGTAAACGGTAATAAAGTAAAATTAGGTTCCGCAGCGAAGTTCACCTTCATGCTGGGTCAGGAGCCACAATAAGAAATATACTCTGGTTACATTATACAATAGCTATTGCAAGTCTTTGCAATAGCTATTTTTGTTAAAGCCCTTTTTATTGCGGCAATAGCCTTAAATTTGCATTTCTTTAAAATGAATCTCTATGATTTTGCGTAAAATAGCGGTAATGTTTACCGGAATAGGACTGGTATTGGGTTTGGGTGCTTGCTCCGATGTGAGGATTAATGATCATGAAGAATGGAAGCCCGTCTTTGATAAATATCAGATCACGAATGCTTGTTTTGAATACTATGATAATAATAAGGAAGAAGCCAACTTTTACAATAAGCTGCGTTGCTCCGAGCGCATGAGCCCCGCCTCTACCTTCAAAATCTTTAACTCGCTTGTGGCGCTGGAAACCGGGGTTGCCCTGGATGAGCAAATGCTGATCAAGTTTGACGGGAAAACAAAGTTCTACCGCAACGGAAAATTACTCAAACAAGGAGAGGATACTACCGGTGCATTTACCATGCCGGAGTGGAATAAAGACCTGACGATGACCCAGGCGTTTAAAGTCAGCGCCGTTCCTTATTATCAGGAACTGGCACGTCGCATAGGCATCAAGGAAATGCAGCATTTTCTGGATACCGTACAGTACGGTAATATGAATATCGGTGGTGTAATTGATGAGTTCTGGTTAAACGACAGTCTGAAGATCACACCCGATGAGCAAGTTGGATTTATGAAACGTTTATACCATGATGAGCTACCGTTCTCTCCCCGTTCTCAACGTATTGTAAAAGGGATGATGCTGCAGGAAACAGATGGAGACTACCGTTTGTACTATAAAACCGGATGGAGTTCACAACCGGGTAGAGAAGATATAATCTGGGTAGTCGGTTACGCAGAAACAGTACACCGTTTAAAGAATCCAAAGACCAATCAGATCCAGGCGATACCGCACCCTTACTTTTTTGCTTTGAACTACAGCATTCCTAAAAATGCGCAGAACGTAGTAGAAACGAGGAAAAAATTGTTGCATGACCTGTTAACGGAAGTCGGCATACACAAATACTAAGTAAAAACGTATATAAAAAGTGTTGCGCGCCGCTATGCGGCGCGCAACACTTTTTATATAGATAGTCTTATTCTGGTTCGAAATCCAGGCTTACGGCATTCATACAGTAACGTTTGCCCGTTGGTTCCGGGCCATCATCGAAGATATGGCCTAAATGACTGTCACACCGGGCGCAGAGCACCTCAATGCGGTGCATCCCGTAAGTATTGTCTTCCTTATAGATCATATTGTCCTTGCGTAAGGGTTCAAAGAAACTGGGCCAGCCACACATACTGGTAAACTTGGCCGTGCTTTTAAATAAGGCATTCCCGCAAACCGCACAAAAATAGCTGCCCCTCGTTTCATCTTTCCATAAATTACCGGTAAAAGAAGCTTCGGTAGCAGCTTGCCTTGCAACCGCATAAAGGTTTGCCGGAAGTATTTTTTTCCATTCTTCGTCAGAGACATGCAATTTTGCTGTATCCGTTCTGGAATAATAAGGATTTTGGGACATGGAACTGTTTTTTTGAGCGTTGGAGCGACAAGACAGGCCAACTATAAACAGAAGGATGATCCCTATAAAATTAACCTTGCGCATCACGTTGCATTTGAAAGATAAATGTACTGCAAATACCGTTTAGTAAACGTTAATTTCCGGTGGATGCGGATGTAAATATGATAGAAATCACAGGACAGACCCTCTTATTGTGCATAAAAATCCGGCTACAAACGGCACAAAATTTGTTACTTTGTATGACCTGAAATTTTACTTTTTTATCAATGCAATTTTCTCATTTACATAATCATACCCAATTTTCTTTACTTGATGGGGCCTCCAATATAGGGAAGCTCTATAAAAAGGCGCAAAACGACAAAATGCCTGCTGTTGCGATTACCGATCATGGTAATATGTATGGGGTATTCCAGTTTGTGTCTGAAGCCTGGAAAAATACAAAAGTAGTGGGTACCGATGATCAGGGAAATGAGATCAAAGAGCCTATTGTAAAACCCATAGTCGGTTGCGAATTTTATTTAGTCGCTGACCGGCATAAGAATAAGTTTACCAGGGAAGAAGGAAGAGACAAAAGATACCACCAACTCTTTTTGGCGAAAAATGAAAAAGGATATCAGAACCTCACCAAACTGTGCTCTCTGGGCTTTATGGAAGGGATGTATGGTAAATATCCCCGTATTGATAAAGAGCTGGTTTTAAAATACCATGAAGGCCTTATTGCCACGACCTGCTGTATTGGAGCTGAAGTGCCACAAGCAATCTTATATAAAAGCGAAGCCGAAGCAGAAACACTGTTCAAGTGGTGGCTGGATTTATTTGGAGAGGACTATTATGTAGAACTGCAACGCCATGATATGGCAGAGCAGGTGAAGGTGAATGAAGTGCTGATGCGTTTTGCAAAGAAATATAATGTTCCGGTTATCGCATCCAATGACTCGCACTATGTAGAGCAGGAGGATTATAACGCCCATGATATTTTGTTGTGTATCAATACCGGCGAAAAGCAAGCCACGCCTACGAATAAAGAATTTTCCGACGACGGGGAGTCCAGAAAAGGAACCCGTTTTGCCTTTTGGAATGATCAGTTCTATTTTAAGAATACACAGGAAATGTCTACGCTCTTTTCCGATATTCCGGAAGCGCTGGACAATACGCAAATGATTGTAGATAAGATTAAGCCGCTGCAACTGAAGCGAGATATCTTACTACCACACTTTAAAGTACCTGACGAGTTTAATAACGATCAGGATGCATTCCTGATGCACCTGACCTGGAAAGGGGCGCATGAGCGCTATCAGGAGATTACGCCCGATATTGAAGAGCGGATCAATTTTGAATTATTCACCATCCGTACCATGGGTTTTGCCGGTTACTTCCTCATCGTATCTGACTTTATCAAGGCAGGTAGAGACCTTGGGGTTTTTATCGGTCCGGGAAGGGGTTCTGCGGCGGGTTCTGCAGTGGCTTATTGTATTGGCATTACCAATATAGACCCGATCAAGTATAATTTGCTATTCGAGCGTTTTTTGAATCCGGATCGTAAGTCGATGCCCGATATTGATACCGATTTCGATGATGAAGGCAGGCAGAAGGTGATTGATTATGTGGTGGACAAATACGGTAGAAACCAGGTAGCTCATATTGTGACTTATGGTACCATGGCGGCGAAAATGAGTATTAAAGATGTGGCGCGGGTTCTGGACTATCCTTTGCAGGATTCCAATGCCCTGGCCAAACTGGTGCCGGATAAACCGGGTACCAAATTAAGCCGTGTATTACATGCACCCATTACGACTAAAGAAGCAAAGAACGGTGAAAAGTCTTTAGATGAGAAAGAAGGCTATGGCCCGGAGGATATAGAGAATATTTTAAAAATACGTGAATTTTATAAGGGTACTGATGAAGCCTCAAGGGTACTGCATGAAGCAGAAAAGCTGGAAGGTTCCGTACGCAACACCGGTATTCACGCGGCTGGGATCATCATTGCACCAAAGGATCTGTCTGATCTGATTCCGGTATGTACCGCGAAAGATGTAAAGTTATTGATCACCCAATATGAAGGAAAGATTATTGAAGATGCCGGCGTAATTAAAATGGACTTTTTGGGCTTAAAGACCTTGTCCATTATTAAAGATGCCCTGGCGTTGATCAAGATGAATTATAATCTTGACATCGATATTGATACCATCCCCTTAGATGATGAAGAGACGTATAAGCTTTATCAGAGAGGAGATACAAATGCTACTTTCCAGTTTGAGAGTCCGGGCATGCAGAAGCACCTTATCAATCTGAAACCCGATAAGTTTGCCGATTTGATTGCAATGAATGCCCTGTATCGCCCTGGTCCTTTACAATATATCCCCAATTTTATTAAGCGTAAGCATGGAGAAGAAGCCATTTCTTATGACTTACCGGAAATGGAAGAATTTCTTGCGGAGACCTACGGGATTTCGGTGTATCAGGAACAGGTGATGTTGCTGTCGCAGAAACTTGGAGGCTTCTCTAAGGGAGATGCGGATGTACTGCGTAAGGCAATGGGTAAAAAAGACCGTTATACGCTGGATAAGATGAAGGGTAAGTTTATCGACGGGGCCATTGCAAAAGGCCTGGCTGCTGATAAGCTGGATAAGGTCTGGACAGACTGGGAGGCATTCGCTCAGTATGCCTTTAATAAGTCGCACTCTACCTGTTATGCTTTTGTGGCCTTTCAGACTGCTTATCTTAAAGCGCATTACCCTAGTGAGTATATGGCGGCAGTGATGAACAATGCCAACAGTATTGAGAAGATTACCTTCTTTATGGAGGAATGCCAGCGTATGGGCCTGAATGTATTGGGTCCTGATGTGAACGAATCCCTGAACGGATTCTCGGTAAACAAAGAAGGGGTGATCCGTTTTGGATTAGGTGCCTTGAAAGGCGTTGGAGAAGCGGCAGTGGTTGATATTATTGAAGAGCGTACCAAAGGGGGGCCTTTTGAGTCTATTTTTAACCTCATAACCCGGGTCAATCAACGTACCGTAAATAAAAAATCTTTGGAGAGCCTGGCTTATGGCGGTGGTTTTGATAGTTTTAGCAATATGCACCGTGCTCAGTACTTCCATACGCTTATGGATGGGGAAACCTTCCTGTCTAAGATTATCCGTTTCGGGCAGCAGGTACAGGCCGAGGCCTCTATGAGCGTGAGCAGCCTTTTTGGCGATATGGAAATGCCGGTAGCGAAGCACCCGGATATTCCTAAAGTAGAACCCTGGACCTTATCGGAGCGGCTGGCCTTTGAGAAGGAGGTGATCGGGATCTACCTGAGCGGGCATCCTCTGGATAATTACAAATTTGAAATGAGCCATTATAATATTACATCACTGGCTGATATCGAAGATTTGGTAGACAAGCAAGTGCGGGTAATAGGCTTTATGAGCGATCCCAGACACTTGCTGACTAAGAAAGGGGATAAGTACGGTCGTTTTATCCTGAATGACTACAGCGGCTTTAAAGAGGTTAATTTGTGGAGAGAGGATTATGTGAAGTTTGGTAACTACCTATCAGAAGACCAAAAGGTGATGATGATTGGCCGGTATCAGGAGCAAAGGTTCCGTCCCGGTACTTTTGAATTTAAGATCAGCGAAATGATGCTGATGAGCGATGTGCGTAAGCGTTTTACCAAGGCCTTAAGGATCCGGTGTTCTATAGAGAAGGTGAATGCCGATTTTATCAAATACCTCTACGATAATTATGCCCATAATGATGGCGACTGCGAACTGGAAATCTTTGTCGTTAGTGATGAGACAGAGATTAAGCTAAAGTCTAACGGAACCAAAAGTGTTTTGCTCAACGATAGCCTGATCCATCACCTGGAAGAAATGAAAGAACAAAGTGTTTTGGACTATAAAGTAGTCTCTACCTAATCGTAGAAGATTGACTGATACATAAAAAAGGATGCGCATCGCGCATCCTTTTTTATGTATCTATTATTTCTTATTCTTTTATTTTGTTCCGAACCACTCAATGGTGTCCGTAAGTTTTTGCTTCAGGTCTTTGCGCTCAACCACAAAATCAAGGAACCCGTGATCTAAGAGGAATTCTGAACGCTGGAACCCTGCAGGCAAGTCTTTACGGATCGTTTCTTTAATAATCCGTGGACCGGCAAAGCCAATCAAAGCTTTAGGCTCTGCGATATTGATATCGCCCAGCATCGCAAAAGAAGCGGTTACGCCTCCGGTAGTCGGATCGGTCAATAAAGAAATGTATGGTAATTTGGCATTGGCCAGCTGCGTTAATTTAGCAGAGGTTTTTGCCATTTGCATTAAAGAGAAGGCACTTTCCATCATACGGGCACCACCAGATTTACTGATGATCATAAAAGCATGTTTGTGCTTAATGGAATAATCAATTGCCCTGGATATTTTCTCTCCTACCACAGAACCCATAGAACCGCCGATAAAGTTGAAGTTCATACAGGCAATCACCAGCTTTTTGCCGTTAATCGTTCCTACACCCACCGTCATGGCATCTTTAAGTCCGGTCTGTTTTTGAGCGGCCACCAATCTTGTTTCGTAAGGTTTTATATCCTCAAACTTTAAAAAGTCTTTGGGAGCAATATTACTGAAGAGTTCTTCAAACTTTCCTTCATCAAAAAGGATTCCGAAATACTCCGGTGCATTTATTCTATTGTGAAACTGGCATTTCGGGCATACATACAAATTTTCAACCAAGACATCTGTCGTATAGGTTTCTTTGCATGAAGCGCACTTGTGCCACAGGCCATCCGGTACTTCTTTCTTCTCTTTCGTGTCGGTAGAAATACCTTTTGAAATTCTTTTAAACCAAGTCATATTATTTCAGTATCTGAACGATTGTTAATATTGAGCCTGCAAAGATAATAGTTTCTGAGTTGACAACTCTATTTATCAAAAACTAATTTGAAACCTACCCCATGCATGGTTTGCAGCTCCACCCCTTCTATGCCTTTAATGTATTTTCTTACTTTGGTCATAAATACATCCATGCTTCTGCCCAGGAAATAATCATCCTTTCCCCATACATTCATCAGGATGTCTTCCCGCTTCAAGACCATATTCTTGTTCTGAATCAGGTATTTAAAAAGATCTGCTTCTTTTTGGGTCAATTGTTGGGGATGCCCCTGATTCACTAACTGTAAATTATCGTAATCAAAAGAGCTATTGTTGCCCAACTCGATTTTTTCATCTAAAACTTTATCATCTTTTGATCTTTTGAGGAATACCTCAATTCTCAGAAGCAACTCTTCCATATTGAACGGCTTGACGATATAATCATCTCCACCCGCTTTAAATCCTGCGATTTTGTCCTCATCCATGTTTTTGGCGGTCAGGAACAAAATAGGGATTTTGTTATTTTTCTGTCTGATGAGACTTGCCAATGCCATACCATCTTTTTTGGGGAGCATTACATCCAGCAAACAGATATCTATATTTTGGCGCATAAAGGTTTGCCAACCGCTTTCTCCATCACTACATAACAATACTTCGTATCCATTATCTTCAAGATTGTCCTTGACAACGAATCCTAAAGATGCATCATCCTCTACCAATAAAATCTTCGCTTTAAAACTCATACCTTTATTTGAAAAATGTTCGTAGCAAATTTAATTAAAAATAATATTTCAGCGCATTTTTTTCCATTGAAGATCATAAAGTTGTGTTACGGTACACAAAGAACCTACTTTCTGTAAATTAGTACTTGTTAATAAGGTGTAAACCACTTATTATGAATGGTAAATACTTAATTCATTTCTCTTTTAAATGACATATTCCATGTAGCTTTGTTATAACCTTAAAATTTAACTTTTATGATGAAAAAAATTACACTATCCACACTGGCGATAGCGGCATTGACTCCGGCCCTGTTTGCCCAAAATTACCTAGGTGTTGCAACGGGTAATTACCTTCCTACAAAATCTGTTTTCCTGAATCCAGCGCTTATCGGCGACTCCAGGGTAAAATGGTCTGTCGATATCATATCGATCAATGGGGGCATCGATCAAAACTACGGTACCATCAACTCTTCAGGAATTCTCAAAAAACTGATCCGGAAAGAAGGTGATTTTAACATTGGTGATATTGTATCGAAAGGTAATACCAAAACATTTGACATTAATGGCCCTTTAGTTGGGGTAAATGTATTGAATATCTATGCAAACTTTAAAGACAAGCATAGTTTCGCCCTTACCAACAGAGTGCGTTTTGCCAACCAGCTCAGAGATTATAATTCTGCTTTTTTCAGTACCATATTCGCAAAAAACAACGGAAACGTATCGGTGAATGCGACCAATATGAATTTCAATATCAATGCCTGGACCGAAACGGGCCTGACGTATGCCACGGAACTGTTCAAAAATAAAAACAATTCCTTGTCCGTAGGACTTACCGTTCGCTACCTGGCTGGTCTGGGATATGGCGGTAACAGTGTGCAGTCTATTGTAGGTAACTATACAGAGGCCAATAAAACGGTGACCGTACAAAGCCTGAATATGAATGCCTCTACCAATGTATATAATTCCGATGTACTGAACGGTAACTATAGTGAATTGTTTAAGTCGATGTTTAATGGGAAGTCGGCAGGCGTAGGTGGTGATATCGGATTTGTGTACGAGTGGCGTCCGAATGCCTCAAAATATACCTACGAGATGGATGGTCAAACCGATCGTAGAAACCCGGAAAAGGATCTGTACAAATTACGCTTATCTGCGGCGGTAACCGATATCGGAGCCATCAATTATAAAGATTCCAGAAACTATGGCGTCAGTGGTTCGGGAAGCTTAAACGTAGATAGTTTGGGCGATAAGTTTCAGAATTACGATAACCTGAAAAGTTACCTTAATTCCAGAGGTTTCTCCGTAAATGAAGGTAGCCCTGTGAAAACGAAAATCATGATGCCGACTAGTTTCGTCTTCGGAGCTGATTTGAACCTGGACAAAGGGTTCTTCGTAAATGCCACCTTTATCGGCTCTTTGCAAAAACCGGCCTATACAGCACACAGCCCTTATAACTTTTCTCAAATAACCGTTACCCCTCGCTTTGAAAACAGGGTGGTAACCGTTGGCGTACCGCTAACCTACAATTTTACTTCTGAAAGTATGAAGGCTGGTTTGGGCATAAGAGTGAGCGGTTTGTACCTGGGTACTGACGATGGTTTGGCCTTACTCGGTAGCAATAAGGCTAAAGGGGCCAATTTCTATTTTGGATTGCAAGTGCCTTTCAACAAGCGTAAACTGAAAGACCGCGATGGTGATAAAGTATCCAATAAAATGGATAAATGTCCTGGCGAAGCAGGTCTGTGGGAAGACAGAGGTTGTAAACCTCTCGACAGAGATAAAGATGGTATCGTAGATTCTTTGGATAAATGTCCGGATATTCCGGGTGTGTCTACCGCACAAGGTTGCCCGGATGCAGATCTGGATGGCGTTGCAGATGGAGAAGATCTTTGTCCTAACGAAGCGGGTAGCCTAGCAACTAAAGGTTGTCCTGATCGCGATGGTGATGGCATTGCCGATAAAGATGATAAGTGTCCTGATGTAGCCGGTTTAGCACAATTCCAAGGTTGTAATGATACCGATGGCGATGGCATTGCCGATTGGGAAGATAAGTGTCCTAATAATGCCGGTCCTGCGGCACAACAAGGTTGCCCGGATACGGATAATGACGGTATTGCCGACTATCTGGATAAATGTCCTACAGTGCCGGGTACTGTTGAAAATCATGGCTGTCCAGAGATAAGGGCAGAAGTGAAAAAACGCCTGGCCTTTGCCGCAACGGCAATCCAGTTTGAAACAGGTAAGGCAGTGGTTAAGAAAACCTCTTATAAATTGCTGGACGAAATCGTTAGTATTTTAAATGAGTATACCGACTATAATATGAGTATCGAAGGGCATACCGATAATGTAGGTAAAGCCGATCGTAACTTAGAATTGTCGAAACAACGCGCCGCGGCTGTAAAAGCATACTTTGTAGAAAAAGGTATTGCCGAAGGCCGTTTAACGACTGATGGATTTGGTTTGGAAAGACCTAAAGCTTCTAATAAAACCGCTGCCGGCCGTGCGCAAAACCGCCGTGTAGAAATGGATTTAAAATTAGCAGACTAAGCGAATTCTCAAGCCTAAATGATCTGACAAAAGAGTTGCGCGCCGCTATGCGGCGCGCAACTCTTTTATGTTATTAGGAGATACTTTCTGGAAACGATTAATTTAGGCTTAGTTGTCGTTCGAAAAGCGTGATTGAATATTTTCTCAGGTATACAAATGATGCAACTACTTAATAAACTGTTAAATGTGTTTCCAATGGACGACAGCGTTTCTTTTGCATTTCGGTTTCTGTAACATATTAAAGAAGGCGAGGATTGATGTTATTTAATCAAACAGATGCATTTTATTTATACCTATAATGAATGTTAATACCGAAAATGCCTTTGCGCACTTTTGAAGACCGACTACATCGTAAGAAGCTGATACCTTGTAGCGTGTAATTTTATTTTCGGGGACTGTAACCTGATTGATGGATGAATATAAAATTGATATTCATAAAAACAGGGTCTGTCTCAATAAGAGACAGACCCTGTTTGATTACATGCGTGTTATGCTTCTATTTTTTGACAATCTTCACTACGCTTTCCGCATTATTGATCCGGATAAGATAAGCTCCTGCAGCTAATGAAGAAACATTAGTTTGTTTATTGACGAACTTACCTTGCAATACCAGCTGGCCAGCCATATTGTATACCTGATAGTAATAATCCTTATCATCGCTAGCGTTGATACTCAGGATATCATTAACCGGATTGGGGAATACAATCAACTTATGTGCCTGCACCATATTGCTTACCTCATGTGGGCTAAATCTGTTCTCTGGCATTAGTGTAGCACCTGTGGGCACCGGTATGGCATTCGGGTCATAACGCCCTATTTCATTGCCGTTACTGCCGTAGTTGATCTTTGCACAACGGCAAGCCATAGCCTGGTGTGGCGCAACACCAATCCCGGTCTGCATTTTGCCATACCGGATCATCAAGGCTATCGCATTTACGCCCATGAGATCGCCCATAGCAGCAGTCCAGGCGCCGATTCTGGGGAAATTATTGGATACACCCACACCCGCTTCGCCACGTATCCCGGTTACCGGGTAATTGCCGATACTATAGATAGGATCGTCGAACAGATACCCAGCCCATCCAGAACTATTTGTATAAGTAGATAGTCGTCCTTTGTAAGACTGGGAAGCGGCGCCTGTGATCACGGTATTAGTCCCATCCCACCTCTGGTCTACACCCATAATGCCATCTGTTCTTACCGGATCTGCTATTTTTCCTAAATACCAGGGAGAAGTACCCTTTACGCCGTTGCTTACTTGTGTGTTATACGCCTGATTGAGAAAGGAAAAAGATACGTCTGGAACTCTCCATCCGTCAGGACAAGGGTCATACGGAGATTTTTCCATAGCATGTCCCCAACGGCCCGCTTCTAGACCGGGCTCATTGCTGATCCAATCTTGTGTTGCACCGTCATTGTACAGGTATGTCAACGGGTTTTCTACGGAATACTTAAGTATCCTTCCGATTTTTACATATCGCTTATCGTTGCCAGCTATGGCACCCGCACCATATACGGAGAACAGTTGCGTAAAATTGGTATTGTATTGTCCTGCATTAATCGTGCCGCCATTCCTGATAATGGATAACTGATCTAGGAAGGTCGGAATCGGATCTTTTCTTCCCCATTGGTAGTGTAATCCCATTGCCTTTTTACCCATTGCGGGCTCCATAGCCGTATTGCTCGGCATAGCGATCAAAGCGCCCATGTTCCGGTCCATAAATTCCGTTACGAGGGGCGGTGTCAAACAGTTATTAGTAGCATCAATAATTTGTCCGCTGGAAGGGCTTGACTGATAAGGGTCTTCTGTTTTATAAGGGGCCAATGCAACCGGCACTGTTTCCGGCGCCCAAATATGCCAACTCCAGATCACAGGGTCGGCAGAAGTGCCATTACTACCCACATGCAGGGCAATAACGGCATTGCCGGTTTGTCCCTGGGTTAAAGAAACCACCATTTCGCTGCTGCCGATCGCCGTGTTGTTCAGCGAAACATTATTGATCAGACTATTATTGGTAGACCAATATACACTTATCGAAGGCTGCCCCTGAGGCAGCTGATGTTGCTCGGATAGGAATAACTTATACATGGCATATGCTTTACGCAGGTTGATCCTCTTTTCAGTAACTGTATTGGTCATAACGATATAACTATTGGCATCTTTGATCCAGTGCTTCAAGGTATCTGCATTATCCGTTTTATCGGAACTGTTTACAGATGCAATAAACTCCGTTTCAAAATTGCCTAGGTACTTTTCGTTAGGATCGCGCATACACCGTACCGTACCTGCCCCTTTAGATGGAGCGATCTGTGCTACATTAAATCTATATTTAGCCTGCGTCGGATATTTGTAATAATCAGAAACAAAGCCCATATTTCTTCCGGATGCACTGTCGTATACCGATAAAGTTGCGGTGGCCGTACCTGCTGTAGAAAGCCAATTGATATAAGCTAATTTAGGCGTAGATGTTACATAATCTGCAACCTCATTAGGCCCTGTAAAGACATAAGCTCCGGAAAGCGGGAATACGCCGATGTTCCGGTCATTCTGTGCTGAAAAATCATAACCCAGAGATGGATACACTTTCACGTTATTCAGGATAGGGTTAACCGTGTTTACATGGAACTTCGAATTGTCTGTTGGGTCATCATTTTCCCAGCTTCCGTTTCTGCCCCAAGGGCTTGAAAGGTTTTCTTGGCCACCTGCAGCGATACTTCCATAGTGTGATGGAATCCTCCAGCCGCAGGGACAGGGATCGTACGGAGATTTTAATTCATAGGATTTGGTGTCCGCGGCAACTGCGGTATCAGTAGTATATACCTTGGACCACTTGCCCTTCCGGTTATCGGACCATAGGTCCCAGTTGACAATGCGGTATATGTCGGTGTTGGCAACTTTGTAGGGCTGATCGGAAAACCAATGCCCGAATCTTGACAGGAAAGTAATGGCCTTCAGCGGATTTTTTATGGAGTACCTGATATTCTGTGCCACCTCTGTATGACTGCCGGGATTGTCGTAGGGACGCATCATCCAGCCGAAAGGCAGGTTTGTGTTCTGCGTAAACTCGGCACCCCTGAAGGTGCCTGCAGCGCCGTTGATCTCGTAGCCTGTACCGTCTTTATAGTACATGGGCGGCAATGGATCCTTCCTTCCCCATTGATACATCAGTCCTGCGGACTTGTTCCAGTCGTTCCCTAAAAAGGCAGCGTTGGTTGCGCCCAGGTTCCGGTTCATCCATTGAAATGTGTAAGGAGATCCGTCCCTGTTCGTTACTTGGTCTAAGGGAATATTGTTCTTATCCGTTTCGAAACCCTGCCGGTAGGTAGACCCGTTCGCGTCCACATCATCGGTTACCCACACATGCCAGCTCCAGTAGATAGGGTCGGTGTTATTGTTATTGGTACCCGCATGGAAAGTAACAAGCGCATTACCTTCTTTGTGTTCTTTATTGACAAGTACTTTGACTTTTGCGTTTTCTCCGGTGCCCACGATTTCCAGCTTGTAATTGGCTTCAGAGGTAATCAGGCCGGATACATCTTCCCAATAGACATAAGCAGAGATCAGGCTACCTGCCGGGATCGGGCTGCGTAGGGACAATTCAGGATTAGTCGTATCTGCCCACATGGCATAAGCCTTCTTCACTGGGATATAGAGACCATCCGTTTTATTCCCGTTTTTGTCCTTTCCTGTAAAAATGTAACTGTTAGGCGCAAGTGTCCAGTCTGCTATCGGTGCATTTATCGTTATGCTTCCTCGGGTACTATCCGCGCCGCAGCTTGTTGTGGTGCGCAGGGTATAAGGAAACGTTCCTGTTACAGAAGGCACTCCACTGATGGTGATGGTACTTCCGCTGACGGTTGCGGTAACTCCTGCAGGAAGCCCGGTAAATGCTGTTCCTGTTGCCCCATTGGCTAAGGTATACACAATGGGCGATAAAAAGGTATAGGCGGCCAGAACCTGATCGGTATCGCCCGAAGTCCAGCTAAGACCCCCTTTCACAGCTACAGTCATGGTTGTGCTGTTAGCACACTGCCCGGTATCAGGTGTAAACGTATATGTAGTCGTTACCTGATTATTCACAGAGGGCGTCCAAGTGCCTGTACTGCCTTCATTGGATGCAGTAGGTAAGGTGAATGTACTGCCTTTGCATACTGGAGCCAGCGGTGTAAAAGCAGGTGTAATGGGCGTGGTACAGGGGTCGCCTGCGTAGCACAGCTGCTGCACAGGTGTCAGCAACATATGTACCGGCGCATTTTTTGCGCTGGAAACCTCCACCACTACATTTTCCCCGGAATAAGGGTAATAGTTTGCCGCAATGGCATAAGACAATACTCCATTATACGTTATAGTTGGTATGGCTGAGTATAATTGATTGAAGACTACAGACCCGTTTGCATGATATATTTTTACCCTTGCTGTAGTATCATTCCATTGGTTTTTCTGTAGGTAAAGATTATAGTCGGCATTGTTTCTGTTGATACAAATTCCTCTCGCCTTGTTAATACAAGTATTTTGCAAAGCAAAATCATTCCATTGGTTTTGTGGTAAT
>NZ_QAJI01000005.1:530324-530647 GCF_003852495.1 Taibaiella sp. KBW10
TGGTAACGGCCGCGTCCAAAGGGCTGCTTACTTCAAAAATAAGGTCGATAGTGCTATAGGGTGACGCGGTCTTGATATAGTAATATTGTACCCCACCTGTACTGGTAACCTTAGGCAGGTTGGCCGTATTGAAAGAGACGGGGCCACCTGCATTTTGGCCAATCGTGCTGAAAGCTTTGACGATCACGCTGCTATCATGCCATTGATTTACCGGGATCAGGATCTCTGCAAATCCACCGTGAGCACGCTGAAAGCACACATCAGCTTTGGCTACCCCACACACATCAGCAGTGCCGGCCATATTCCATTGGTTTTGTGGTAAT
>NZ_QAJI01000005.1:530708-685001 GCF_003852495.1 Taibaiella sp. KBW10
TTGGTAACGGCCGCGTCCAAAGTGCTGCTTACTTCAAAAATAAGGTCGATAGTGCTATAGGGTGACGCTGTCTTGATATAGTAATATTGTACCCCACCTGTACTGGTAACCTTAGGCAGGTTGGCCGTATTGAAAGAGACAGGGCCACCTGCATTTTGGCCAATCGTGTCGAAAGCTTTGACGATCACGCTGCTATCATGCCATTGATTTACCGGGATCAGAATCTCTGCGAATCCGCCGTGAGCACGCTGAAAGCAGATGTTACTCTGCGCTGAAGCAATATGGCTAAGGACTAAAAAGAGGAAAAATAAAATAGATTTCATAAAAAATAGTTTTTGGTTCGTACAAAAGTCTAAGGTTATTTCCTAATTAAATGAGTATTTTTAATGAAATGATATTTTTTTTTAATGAAATGATATCTTTATATAAAATATTAATATTTATTTCATTTTATATAGTTACAGATACATGAAGAACTATTTTAAGTCTTTTTTTTCTCTTTTATTTGGGCTGTGTTCTGTTGTCCTTGTCTATCCGCAACTTCATTTGAAACCGCAACCTGTTTATATACAGTATAATTCTTTTAACAGTAGTCTCCCTGCCGATATGGTCTATAAAATTATTCCGGATCCATATGGTTATGTCTGGCTGGCCACAGAAAAGGGCCTGGTGCGCTATAACGGCAAAGAGTTTACTTTGGTCGCTACCGGCCGGTTTGAAGATGTAATATCTATTTATAAAACAAATGCAAATATCCTGTGGTTATTTGCCTATACTGGTCATACCAGAGGATTAAACCTTAATAATCATCAAATTATCAATACAGACAGCTTGTATGGGCTGGATAAACTCAAGCTATCGGGCAAGCCCTTCCTTGTGGCAATGCAATGGGGAACAAATCTCTTATTGCGACGCCAGTCAATGAAAAATGGCGTCTGTATAGAGCTCGATAATCGCATAAGTTATTTTTCATCTGATCTTGCCACGCAAATAGCGACACATTATCATTTGCCTCAAAAGGTGAAATCGGAAATGGATACTATTTTAAAAAATAGTAATACCGGGATTTACGTAAATAATGATTACCTAATCATCGGCAATAAAATTTTCGGCATCGCCGGGGGGAATGCGCATGCTAAATTGATATTTGACGGAAATGATTATCATATACATGAATACATCCAAGCTGCAGTGCGCCTGGGCACTGATTTATACCTGGCGGGGATTAAGCATTTAGGCCTGACCAAGATCAACGGCTTTTTTAGTGTACCCAAAAGCCAGCAGGTAATTGAGAATATCCTTCCGAACGAGCAGATCACCGATCTCCGCAAGGACTATTTGAATAACCTTTGGGTAAGTTCTTATTATAACGGTATTTTCTTTTTTCCTTTTTCGGAAGCAGGAACCTTGCATTATAATAAAGCGACCAGTGGGCTTTATAGTGATGAGGTCTCTATGTTGAAGCAATACGCGGGTCATGGTACTGTAATTGGCTATAATGCATGTGCCGATTTTATTTCGGGCGGCAAACACAAGCGATTTTTATTGCCGGTTAGTGAGCATTTGCCAAGGCTGCTATCGGCCGAAAAAATGGCCCACAACTGGATCCTGCTCACAAGGTTGGAGGCATTCCGGGCACATTTACCCGGTAGTACTCGCTTTATACCTGCGTCGGTTGAGCCTTTATTACCTGCAGAGCGGGGCATCGCAAGAGGTTATAAAAATGGTGCGTTGCTTCATGATATTTTCTATTATGCCGGTGGCAACGGGGTGCTTACTATTGATCGTTTAGCGAAGATGCACAGATATAATCCGGCCTATGCCTTAAGCGAAAATAAAAATACATGTATTCTCCCCTTATCCGAAGCGAAAATGTTTATCGGCACGGTAAGGGGTGGATCTGTCAATGGCATAGCTTTGCCTTATCTATCCGATGATCAATTCTACAGTATACACACATTTGATAGTCTGATTGTGTTTTGTACAAACACAGGCGTGTACACGATAAAGGAAAAAAGGTAATGGATAAGTCATTCCTGAAAAGAATGGCGACGGGTGCAACTTACGACATCAAACAGGATGGCTTATATTTTTACCTGAGAAACAATCAGGAAGAAATTGTAATTATCGACAAGAAGAAATTAAAACCTGTTAAGGTGATTGCATGCAAAAAATATGTTATCCCATTTAGAGTGAACGATTTTCAGGTTGATGAAAAATACATAACAGTGGCGGGCACTAAAGGAATATTTTGTTTACCAAAAACAAGTCTTTCCTCTATTCCTGATCGGTTGGCGCCGATTGTCCATATTCTTTCCTCTCTGTATGGATTTTCTCCGGGGAATACTGTATTTGAATGTGCCTACGATAAACATTTTTCCGCTTCGTTTGAATTGGATATAATGGATTATCGGGATGATACAAAAATGATTATGTACAGGGTAATAAAAGACGAAAAAGAAATGTACCGCCGCACCGGCGTCAGCGAAAATACGCAGATGAACTTCCAGCCGGTTGGCCCCGGTAAGTACAGAATTGAATTTCATATTGATTTTGATGATCTGCAAAGGGCCAGGCAAGTTGTATCCTTTACCATAATCATAAAGCCGCTTTGGTACCAGCAACTTTGGTTTATCCCGATGCTCATCCTTCTGGGTGCTAGCATCGTGTTTTATTGCGCCATTAAAATAACTAACGATCAGTCTGTCCAAAAGCGGAAGAAACTGCAACAGCAACTCTATATATACGATCTGGAAGCTAGAAGCCTACAGGGGCAATTGAAATCTCATTTCATTTTTAATCTATTAATACCGCTACAGCGCTATTTTCTGAAAGGAAGTAAAATGGAAGGCTTGATTTATCTAGACAGCTTTTCGGCGCTTATGCGTGGTATTTTGACCGGTATGAGAGATCGGTATGCATCGCTCCAGGCTGAATTGGATTTTGTAAAACATTATCTCAATGTGCAGCAAAAAAGGTTTAGTAATAGTTTTTCCTACAGGATCAATGTTGCGGCCAACATTGTACCTTCTGAGCACATAATACCTACGCTGCTGATACAACCCCTGCTGGAAAATGCTATAGAACACGGAATAGATAAAGCGCATAATGATGGTATGATAACGATCAGCATTATGCAATGGGGACATACGCTGTGTCTCACTGTTACCGATAATGGAAAAGGACTGCCAGACAATTTTGAATTAGTCGATAACCATGCACTTAAAATTATTGAGGAGCGAATAACACTTTTGAAAAAGAAGACAAATACAGGCGGCTTTAGTATATCGAATAATATGCCTCCCTTGACGGGGGTGTCGGCTGTTTTACACTTACCCCTAAATATAGGTATATGAATATTATTGCGCTTATTGTAGATGACGAACAACCGTCGCGTGAAGCCATTCAGGAACTTTTACAGGAGTTTTGCCCGCAAGTTCGGATTGTCGGCGCAACAGGGAATATTGAAGAAGCAATGCTGATGATCGGCGAGGTCAAACCTGATGTGCTTTTTCTTGATATAAACCTCGGAAAGCGCACTGGCTTCGATTTATTAAATATGCTTGGCCAACAAGCTTTTGATGTGGTCTTTATTACAGCCTATGAAGACTTTGCCTTGAAGGCTTTCGAATACGCTGCAGTGAACTATTTACTAAAACCTGTAAATTATGAGCAACTAATAGAAAGTATACGCCGGATAGAACGAAAAAAGAGTACAAATATTAATAGCATGTCCAAGTTGATCTCGGATGTCTTGCCGAACACCCGTCCATTGCCCGGGATAATTCCCTTATCAGACATGCGCAGGACAGATTTCGTTCAAGTGGATACCATTGTGTATCTGGAGGCAAAAGGCGCTTATACAGTGTTATATTTAAATAATGGCGAGAAACATGTTAAATCGAAGAACCTAAAATTATATGAAGCTTTTTTCAAGTACCATAGCCAGTTTGTCAGGGTTCACAAATCTTACATTGTCAATAAGAATTACATTAAGGCTTATAAAAAAGATACGGCTGAATTGGTTTGCGCTAATGGGATCCTTATTCCAACTACACTTGCGTACAAAATATTACTCGGGTTAATTATATAACCAACGCATAAAGCAACCCTTAATGCTTTGTTTGTTTACGAAAAGTCTGTGTAGCAATGGGTGGTAATTGGTTTTAATCGGTGCTTCATCTTTACAAATCGGGTATAAATAGCAAGGAATAAGCACCCATAGAAATAGGAGCACATTTGAGCTCCTATTTCTTTCATTTAAAATATTTGTTCCTTAGTCCGGTTTATTACCATCCAGGAAGGTATTGATTGTACTGATATTTCCTCTGCCTTCCTCATTCACATTGTATGAAGATAAAAACGGCTTAGACGATTCGTCAATGGTTTCTTCTGTATTGGTATTACGACGCATATAAGCAGGTACGTTCTCAATTTCATCTGCATTGTTGCCATGAAAATTAAAGCTCATTCTTCTCAGGCGTTCTGCACGTTCTTCCAGGATTCTTTTTTGTTCTTCAAAACGATTGCGTTCTTCGATCTCATCCGGTGTTAAGTAGCGTTCTCCTACTTTCACATTATTATCGGCTGCTGTATTAGAAGCTTGCTGTGGCGCTTGTGGTGCCGGAGCGGGCATAACAGGCATAGGTGCTGCTTCCAGCGTCACCACTTGCTGAGGAGCACTGGCGATAAAGTCTCTTGGCTCTTCTGCTGTTTTAGGCAATTCCAACTCAAACGTATGAGTTACAGGTGCCGCTGCCGCTGCGGGTGCCGGAGCAGGTTGTGGCTGTACCATTTCCTGAATCAGACGCGGAGCCATAGGATCTACAACCGGAGCAGGTGTAGCCGCTACCGGAGCTGGCTCCGGAGTGGCAGGTGCCAGAGGTGTTGTCTCCTGTTGTAAAGACACAATTACTTTTTCTGGTTCGGCTGCAGGTTGTTTTGCTTTGGCAATGGCCGCTAGGTTATCTTTAATTTCATTTTGTTGAAAACCGGTAGCAATAATGGTTACCGCAATATTGTCGCCCAGGCTTGGGTCATGGCCCATACCTAAAATGATATCACAGTTATTGCCTGCCTGGTCTTGTACATAGCCCTGGATGATGTCCAGTTCATCTAAAGTGTGTTCGTTTTCTCCCTGAGAAGAGGTTACGTTCAACAAAATCCATTTAGCACCGGAGATATCATCATCGTTCAATAACGGAGAGTTTAACGCTTCGGTAACCGCAGTATAGGCGCGGCTTTCACCATTGGCGACAGCACTACCTAAGATCGCGACACCACCACTTTTCATCACCGTTTGCACATCATTAAAATCCAGGTTTACGCGGCCATCTACGGTAATCAGATCCGTGATACATTTTGCCGCAGTAGCTAAGATATTATCAGCTTTGGCAAAGGCCTGAGTAAACGGAAGGTTACCAAATTGCTGACGCAATTTATCATTCGAGATGATCAGGATCGTATCAACATGCTCTCTCATCGAAGCAATCCCGTTTTGCGCCTGGTTTAAACGCTTGCGGCCCTCATATGTAAAAGGTGTGGTTACGATACCAACCGTAAGAATACCTAAGTCTCTGCAGGTTTTGGCAATAACCGGAGCACCACCGGTACCCGTACCACCGCCCATACCGGCCGTGATAAAGGCCATACGGGTATTTACACTCAGTATTTTTGATATTTCGTCAATGGATTCTTCTCCTGCTTGTTTTCCTATCTCCGGATTGGCACCCGCACCCAAACCCTGGGTTAAGTGTGGTCCTAATTGGATTTTGTTAGGAATCGGACTTTGTGCTAAAGCTTGTGAATCGGTATTACAAACTATAAAATCTACGCCTTCTATTCCAAGATTATACATGGAGTTTACCGCATTTCCGCCACCGCCACCTACACCAATTACTTTGATGATGGATGATTGATTTTTTGGAATTTCAAAATGTATCATAATAGATTTTTTTAATTATGGGTTAATTAAATAAAGTTCTGTGTTTATATATGTTTAATTTAATTGCTGATCTTCATTTTCGCTGAACAATTCTTTGATACTGTTTTTTAAGGTACCAAAGATAGAGGCCACCCTTTGCGATACTTTTACGCCCGGGTTTTCCTTTGTTGCTTTCGGCTCTTCAATAAAGTCATCTTCAAAAGCCATATCAGCCGCTTCAGGAGCTGCAGTCGTTGGGCTTACTTTTGGAGGAGCAACAGATTCTGTATTGTTCAATGTTGGTCTTGCCGGTTCAGGCGTATTCACCTTAGCCACTTCATTTGGTTTGATCACATGCGTGGTCATATTATTTTTCTCCAGATCCAGATAGCCTTTCAGGATCAAACCGATACAGGTTGAGTACATCGGATTGTTCAGCACTTCATCATAGCCGCCCGATAAATGCTCCGTAGGGAAACCAATACGGGTATTTAAGCCGGTCTTGAATTCCGTCAATTGTTTTAAATGCTTCAGGCTGCTGCCACCACCGGTCAGGATAATACCGCCATGCAGTTTCTTATCCAGGTCATGTTGTTTCAGGTGATACACTACATATTCCAGAATCTCTTCCATTCTTGCCTGAATAATGTTAGACAAGGTTTTGGTCGAAAGGTTTCTTGCCGGCAAGCCTTTAAGACCAGGAATGGCGATATACTGATTGCTGTTCGCTTCATCTGCAATGGCCGTACCGAATTGTACTTTCAGTTGTTCTGCCTGTGCTTTTAAAACACCCAGGCCATTCTTGATATCATTAGTAATATTAGTTCCTGCAAATGGAATAACAGCAGTATGTTGTAAAATGCCATCTACAAATACAGCCATATCCGTTGTGCCACCACCGATATCCACGATCGCTACACCCGCTTCCAGGTCATCATCGGCCAATACTGCAGAAGCAGAGGCCAAAGGTTGCAAGACCAGGTCTCTGGTCGATAAACCCGCGCTGTCTACACAACGCTGTATATTTTTGATCGCCGTTTTATCACCGGTAATGATATGGAAATTGGCACCGAATTTAGTTCCATTCATACCCACTACAGAGCGCTCAGATACATTATTAATATTATCTACAGAGAACTCTGTGGGAATAATGTCGATAATCTCATCACCGGCAGGAATATGCGTCTTGCGCTGATCACTCATCAGCATTTCGATCTCTTCCTTGGTAATGATCTGCTCCGAAGAGGTCCTTACCCTGTCGCCACGGGAAGGAATGCTCTTAATATGTTGCCCTGCAATGCCTACATATACATTGTGTATATCCAGGTTAGGATTGTTTTCATGCAGGTTGTCGATGGCTTTCTTAATCGATGTGATACACTGATCCAGATTCAGCACGACGCCATGGCTCACACCATTAGACTCGGCTCTTCCAAACCCGATGATTTCGATTTTCCCAAATTCGTTTTTTCTTCCGGCGATGGCTACAACCTTGGTGGTACCAATGTCCAGGCCTACAATTATGGGGTTGTCATTCTTATTCATATCACAAAGATTTTAAAAATTATGCTATACTTATTTTTTAGTTGTTGTTTTATTTTTCCCGTTCGTGTACTGGTATTTCGGTTGCGCATCTGCAGCCTTTTTTACCGGCTTCGGGTCTTCTTTTTTTGTGCTTGCTTTTGGCTTAGGCTCAGGTTTTTTTACCGTTACCGGTGCTTCTGGCTTCTTCTTGTTTACTTCTTTTGGTGCTGCTGTTTTTGCAGTAACTACAGCAGGCTTAGCGGCTGCCGGGGTTTCATTGTCCTCTTGAACTGCTATAGTCGCAGCGGCCTGTTTTTGCAACACCACGATGTTGGTATCTTTAGGTGGTGTCCATCCGATAGAGGGGCTCGCTACTACCTGGTCTTTAAAACGTACATCCAAAGTCTGGTACTTATTCCATCCGATCTTATTGGAAACCTCCCGGTAAAAGGAATATAAATTATTCAGCTTACTATGCGCATTGGTTGTGTCTCCGAACAGAATTTTTTGTTTTCCGATGGTCGTATAAAAATTAAACCGTCCGTCATTCGACACTTCCACCTGCGTAACCTGATCATTCCAAAAGGTATCAGCCTTCAGGATGTAACTCAGGTACACCATTTTTCTTTTCAAATCATTATAAAGACTATCATTAACCGGTTTGATCACATTGGTAAACACTGCTACCGGGTAGGCATAGCGCTCACTTAAAGGCATTTCAAAACCTGCCGTGTCCATATAAAAACTCTGCCCTTGTGCGGTGAATACGCGCGCTACGGGTAAGCGTTGGGTCACCTCAATGTTTAGTTTATTATTATTGTCTACATATACTTCGGCTTTTTTTACCCATGGGTTTGTCTCCGCAAGTTTTTCAATATTGTTGAGATCCAGTGTCGCAATACTTTTATTCAGGATATCAATATGATTATTGGTCACAAATAACTGCTCCACATCTTTAGCCAATAAGAAATTCTCTTCTTCACCCTGGTTCTTCAAGGTGACTTTGACACCCAGGATTTTGCCTTCGGATTGCTTTTTCGTAGCAGCAAATAATATGAACGAAAAAGCCCCTAACAATAGCGTCGCTGCTATGAATCGTTTGACTTTTCTGTATGATATTTTTTTACCTGCTGACATTATATTGAATTCAAATACGGTTCTACTATTTTGCTGCTAATATTTCCCCGATTGGCGCGACCAGTTTGTCTATATCACCCGCACCGGCAGTAATAAATAAGTCTAAGGGTGCATTCGTTACATAAGATAATAAACCTTCTTTAGACAAGATCGTTACATTCGGATTGCCCATTTTGTTTTTGATCATTTGTGCATCTACTCCCTCAATCGGTAATTCTCTTGCCGGATAAATGTCTAACAGGATCACCTCATCTGCCATATCCAGGGCATGCGCAAATTCTGCTGCGAAATCACGGGTACGGCTGTACAAATGCGGTTGGAAGGCGATGACGATCCTGCGTTTCGAGAATAAAGTCTTTGCACTTTTGATCAGTGCGGCTAATTCTTCCGGATGATGCGCATAGTCGTCTATGTACACCACCTTTTCATTCTTCACAATATATTCAAAGCGGCGTTTTACGCCTTTAAAATTGGCGACTGCAGCTTTGATGTCGTCATCTTCAATTTCCAATTGCTTGGCTACCGTAATGGCCGCAATACAATTTTCTACATTGTGCATACCCCCTATGTCCAGGTGTATGCCTGTGATGAAAATGCCTTTTCCTTTCACGTCGAAAATATAGCCACCATTTTTGATTTGAATATTATCGGCATAGGCATCTGCACCCGTATTTTGTAAACTATAGCTTTTCTTATGCGCTCCTTTTAATAAATTCCCGTTTTTTAATCCGTGTTTTTTAATCAGGATACCATCGGGTTTTATATTTTCCGTGTATTGTATATAGGCTTCCTGGACGGCCTCTGCAGTGCCATAAATATCCAGGTGGTCGGCATCCATAGCGGTTAGTACCGCTACGTCCGGTTTTAGTTTCAGAAAACTTCTATCATATTCATCCGCCTCAATCACCGCTACCTTATTATCTGAACTCCAGTAATTGGTATTATAATTTACAGAAATGCCACCAAGAAAGGCATTACACCCATAACCACTTTCTCTCAAAATATGGCCGATCATGGTACTCACGGTTGTTTTGCCATGCGTACCGGCTACAGTAATGGAATACATCGCTTCAGTAATCCACTGCAACGCATCAGAGCGTTTGAAGACGGGAACATTATCGCGGCGATAGGCATTTAAAATAACATTATCCTGAGGGATAGCCGGTGTATAAATCACAACGTCTACATCCTTCTTCATCTCACTTTCTGCATCCGTATATGTCACACCGATCTCTTCCTGTACCAGTGTACGGGTCAGGTCCGTTTCTGTTTTATCATAACCATTCACGTCTACACCACGTTGTTTGAAGAAGCGGGCAAGAGCACTCATGCCAATACCGCCAATCCCAACAAAATATACTTTCTTTATCGCCTCTATATTCATGATCTTAGTTTTTTAGGTTCACTATATCGGTTATTATTTGTGCGATGCGTTCATCTGCATTAGCAATTGCTTCCTGCTTGAGGTTACGGTGCATCTGTTGCTGTTGTTCTTCATTCTTCAACAACTGTAACAGGCTGCCGGCCAGCTGCAGCTGTGCTTCGTCATTTTTAATCATGATTGCCGCATCTTTACGCGTCAGCGATAGGGCATTGCTGGTCTGATGATCCTCCGCCGCAAAGGGATAAGGAACAAAAATGACCGGTTTTGCCACTATACAGAGTTCTGCAATAGCCAGTGCACCTGCACGTGAGATCACGATGTCGGCTGCTGCATAGGCCTGCTCCATTTGGCGGATAAAGGCATGTACCTTCACCTGTGGATAGTCGGCTGCTGCTTTTACGGCTTCGGCATAGAAGGGTTCCCCCGTTTGCCATATGATCTGCAACCCTGCGCTGGTTAATAGTTCCAGGTTGGCGGCAATCGCTTCATTAATGGCTTTAGCTCCCAGGCTTCCGCCCACGATCAGGAGCGTTTTCTTATCTTCCCGTAAACCGAAAAAACCGATTCCCTCGCTTCTGCTTATGGTTGATTGGGCAATGACGGCTCTCACCGGATTACCCGTTTTTATGATGCGTTCAGCAGGGAAAAACACCTGCATCTCGTCATAAGCAACACAGATGGCTTTTGCCTGTTTGCCTAATATTTTATTACTCTTTCCTGCAAAAGAGTTTTGTTCCTGTATCAAAGTCGGAATGCCGAGCGACTGTGCGGCATTCAGCATAGGAAAGCTGGCATAGCCACCTACACCAATCACGATATCCGGTTTGAACGTGGCGATAATCTCTTTTGCTTTTTTACGGCTTTTCCAAAGCTTAAAGGGTAAAGACAAATTCTTTAGCCAGTTACTTCTGTTCAAGCCTGCAATATCTAATCCGATGATCTTATATCCGGCCTGAGGCACCTTCTCCATTTCCATCTTCCCCAAAGCACCTACAAACAATACTTCTGTACCGGCATCCATGCGCTGCAAAGCATTAGCTATTGCTACTGCCGGAAATATATGCCCGCCTGTTCCTCCGCCTGCGATAATTGCCTTCATCATTTATGAATTGTTTTGTGCAGCTGCCAGTGCCGCTTTTTCCTGTTCTTCTTTTTCTATTTGTTTCACCAGTTGTTGTTTTCCTTCCATTTCATCTACATACCGGCTCACACTCAAGATAACGCCAACCGCAATCGCGGTAAACACGATAGACGATCCCCCTTTACTGATAAAGGGTAAGGTCTGCCCTGTAACCGGCACTAAATGCACCGCCACTGCCATATTAATCATCGCCTGGAAGACCAGGGTAAAACTGAGCCCGATTGATAGGAAGGCCCCGAATGCATAAGGGCATCGCCTGAAAATATTAATGCTGCGCCATAAGAAAAGCAAATAACAGAACATCACTACACTTGCACCAAAAAGGCCGTACTCCTCAATCACAATGGCAAATACAAAATCGGAATAGGGGTGTGGTAAAAAGTTTTTTGCATAACTGTTTCCCGGGCCTCTTCCTAATATCTTCCCATTGGCAATAGCAATATTCGCCTGGTCGGTCTGATAGGTATCATCTGCATCGGCGTTTTTACCCATAAACACTTCGATCCGTTTTTGCCAGGTACCGCCACGTCCCTTACCGGTTAGTTTTGATATTGCAAAAATGCATAGTACTAAACCGATACCGGCCACAATCAGCAACAGAATATGTTTCATAGGTATGCGACCGATAAAGAACATAAAGCAACAGGTAGCCCCTAAAAGCAGTGCTGTAGAAAGGTTTGCCGGAGCAATAAGCCCACAGATCACCAAGACCGGGAACAATACCGGAAAGAATCCTTTCCAGAAATCGCCGATTACTTTTTGTTTTAAACTCAGCTGACGGGCCAAAAAGGTAAAAATGGCCAGTTTGGCTAAGTCTGAGGTCTGTATGGTAACGCCCACAAAGGGGATACTGATCCAACGAGACCCGCTATTCAACTCGGTACCGAAAAATAAGGTGTATAAGAGCAGGGGTATACTGGCTAAAAACAAGTACACCGACCACTTCATAAACCGGGTATATTTTATTTTATGGAAAATATATACCGTACCTAAACCCAGGATCAAATAAAAAATCTGTGAGATTAAGAAACGGAATGGCGTAGAATTGTGCTCCAGTGCCAACCTGTCTGTGGTACTGTATATCAAAAGCAGACTGAACAATGATAGAATCACTACCACTGACCAAATTACTTTGTCTCCTTTTATATTTTGCAACAATTTTTTCATGCCTTCTCTTTTGTCTTTTTACAAGCTTTTTACTGCCTCTTTAAATTGTGTTCCTCTGTCTTCGTAGTTTTTAAATAAATCGAAGCTCGCACAGCCTGGGGATAGTAATACCACATCTCCTTTATCGGCCAGGGCATAACAGGCGTTTACAGCATCTTTTGCACTGGCGGTATCCACAATCTGTGATACGACACCATCAAACGCTTTATGAATAGGACTATTGTCGATACCCATACATACGATTGCTTTTACTTTCTCCTGCACCAGTTCCATGATCTCGTTATAGTTATTGCCTTTATCTTGTCCACCTAAGATCAGTACCACCGGTTTGTTCATGCTTTCCAGCGCAAACCATACAGAATTCAGATTGGTTCCTTTACTATCGTTGATAAAATCTACGCCACGTACGGTCGCTACATATTCCAAGCGGTGCTCTAAACCGTCGAAGGTTTCAAAACAATCTCTGATCTTCTCTTTACGAATACCTGCCGCTCTTGCAGAAATGCCTGCTGCCATAGAATTGAATTGATTGTGTTTGCCTTTTAATGCCAGATCATGCACAGTTGTTTTCATATCATCACCATCCCATTTTATGTGCATTTCGTCATTGTTCATATATGCTCCGTCTTGATTATTATGTAGCTGATCGCTCATTGTGATATATATTGTTCGTGGGTTAATAGTATGTTGTTCTAAATATTGTTGTGTTGCTTCGTCTTCCTGGTTCAGTATAATAAGGTCTTCGTTGGTCTGGTTGTCGGCAATCTTAAATTTCGCTGCGGCGTATTTGTCAAAACTATATTCGTATCGATCCAAGTGATCGGGTGTGATATTCAATATCAGGGCAATGTCCGGTCGAAACGTTTTGATATCGTCCAGCTGGAAACTGCTGATCTCGGCCACATACCATTCTGCAGGTGCTTCTGCAATTTGTTTGGCAAAGCTGTATCCGATATTCCCGACCAGAGCGACATGCATTCCGTTTTGTTTCAGGATATGATAGATTAAGCTGGTTGTGGTACTTTTCCCGTTACTACCCGTTATGGCAATGATCTTACTGTCTCCTTTATAGCGATAGGCCCATTCTATTTCACTGATCAATTCTATTCCTTTGGCTCTGATCTCTTTTATAATACCTGCTTTTTCCGGTATGCCCGGACTTTTGATGATCAGATCGGCATTTAAAATCTGTTCTTTGCTGTGTCCTTGCTCTTCAAAGGCAATATCATGTGCTTTGAGTTCTGCTTTATACTGTTCTTTTATCGCGCCGAAATCAGAGACAAAAACATCAAATCCTTCCTTCTTTGCCAATATTGCGGCTCCATTGCCACTTTCTCCTGCACCTAATACAACGATTCTTTCCATTTGCTCTTTATTGTAATTTCATAGAAACAATACTCAATACAGCCAGTATAAGCCCGATGATCCAAAAGCGGGTTACGATCTTTGTTTCATGGTAGCCTAGTTTCTGGTAATGGTGGTGTAAGGGTGCCATTTTGAACAAACGATGTTCCCGGGCATATTCAACACCATTCTTTCTTTTTTGATATTTAAAGTATCCTGTTTGCAGCAATACGGATAAATTTTCTACCAGGAAAATGCCACAGAAAATAGGAATCAGTAATTCTTTCCGGATGATAATCGCCATACAGGCGATAATGCCGCCAAGCGCCAGGCTTCCGGTATCGCCCATGAAAACCTGTGCCGGATACGTATTGTACCATAAAAAACCGATACAAGCACCTACGAATGCCGCCATGAATATGGATAATTCTCCCAAGTTCGGGATATGCATAATGTTCAGGTACTCGGCAAACACATAGTTTCCGGAGAGATAAGCGAAGATACCCACACATACACCGATAATAGCAGAGACCCCTGTGGCCAAACCATCCAGACCGTCGGTCATATTGGCTCCGTTACTCACCGCAGTAATGATAAAGATCACGAAGAGGATATAAATGATCGGCGTTACCCAGTCTACATTCTTCTCTCCGAAAACAGAAGCCATCTTGGCGAAACTGATTTCATGATTTTTATTAAATGGTACGCTGGTTACAGCCGATTGTACTTTTACATACTTCCTTATACGGCCATCGTTTTCCTTTCTGAAGGTTGGCTCTCCAATAATT
Organism: Taibaiella sp. KBW10; assembly: GCF_003852495.1. GTDB lineage: Bacteria > Bacteroidota > Bacteroidia > Chitinophagales > Chitinophagaceae > Edaphocola. The sequence goes on from NZ_QAJI01000005.1 coordinate 545,117, forward strand.
TTTTCTGCACTGTTATATACCGTAGGTTTTCCGTCTACCACTTCACGGGTCGTAACGACGTGGCTGTTGAAGTACATCATAGAGCCTATAATCACCCCCAGTCCGATCTGGCCGACCACTTTGAATTTACCTTTTAAGCCTTCTTTATTCTTCTTAAATACTTTTATATAATCGTCCAGGAAGCCGATAATGCCCAGCCAAATGGTACTGATCAGCATCATCAGGATATATACATTCGTGATGCGTGCGAAAAGCAGGGTCGGGATCAGGATACCCGCGATGATGATGATACCACCCATAGTAGGCGTACCTTTCTTTGACGTTTGTCCTTCTAAGCCCAGCTCTCTGATCGTCTCTCCAATTTGTTTTTTCTGCAAATATTTGATCACTTTCTTACCATAGATCATCGTAATGACTAATGATAAGATGATGGCCATAGAAGCACGAAAGGTAATGAACTGAAAGACGCCTGCGCCGCTCATTCCGAATACTTTTCTAAGGTATATAAATAAGTCGTAAAGCATTTCCTGATATTATTTGTCTAATAAGTTGAACATTTCTAATAACACTTCTTTATCGTCGAAATGCTGGCGTACGCCTTTTATTTCCTGATAGGTTTCGTGCCCTTTACCCGCAATTAAAATAACATCGTGTTCCTGTGCCATGCTTACGGCTGTTTTTATCGCTGCCTTACGGTCGCTGATGCGTAAGGCTTTGCGCATTTGTCCGGGTGTTAATCCCGCTTCCATATCGTCCAGGATCGCTTCAGGGTCTTCGCTGCGCGGATTGTCTGAGGTCAGGATCGCTTTATAACTCAAATCACAGGCTACTTTCGCCATCTCCGATCTTTTCGTGGTATCCCGATCACCGCCACATCCGATTACCGTAATAATATTCGCCTGTTGCCCGAACTGTTTGATCGTCGACAATACATTTTGTAAGGCATCCGGGGTGTGGGCATAATCCACAATACCCAGAATGTTTTCTTTAGCAGAATGATAGGTCTCAAAACGCCCCGCTGCCCCCTGCATATTGCTTAAAGCCGTTAATACGTCAATTTTATCCTTTCCACACAAGATCGCTGCGCCATATACCGCTAACAGATTGTAGGCATTGAACAATCCCGACATTCTGAAGTGAACATCCTGTCCGTCTACACTCATGATCAGCCCCGTCAGGTTATTTTCAAATACCCGGCCTTTAACATCACATGGGATTCTTAAACCGTATGCCTTTTTTAAGGCTTTTGTATTTTGCAACATTACCATACCGCGTTTATCATCAATATTGGTAAGGGCAAATGCGGTTTTAGGTAAATGGTCAAAGAATTGTTTTTTTACCCTGATATATTCGTCAAACGTCTTGTGATAATCTAAATGATCATGCGTGATATTCGTAAAAATACCGCCCTGGAAATGCGTGCCGCCAATACGGTGCTGGTGTATGGCATGAGAACTTACTTCCATAAAGGCATAGCTACAGCCCTGATCAGCCATTTGGCGGAATAAAGCCTGTAGACTGATCGCATCTGGTGTCGTATGCGTAGCAGGTGCAACTACCGCCCCTATTTTATTTTCTACAGTCGAGACCAGCCCGGAGGTCTCGCCCAACTCGTTGAATAATTTGTATAATAAAGTGGCTACCGTTGTTTTGCCATTGGTTCCGGTCACACCGATTACCTTCAGCTTTTTGGTTGGATGATCGTAAAAGGCTGCTGCCATAATACCGACCACCGCCGAAACATCAGCTACCTGTATATACGTTACTTCAGGTGAAAGGCTATCCGGTAACTGGCTGCAAACAATCGCAACCGCACCGGCTTCGATTACCGCAGGGATATATTGATGCCCGTCGGTAAGCGTGCCTTTCTGTGCAAAGAAGAGGGCGCCCGGCTTTGCCTTGCGGGAATCAATGATCAGTTCATTGACCGCAATGTCGGTATGCCCTTGTATCGAAATAACCGATACCTCTTGTATGAGTTCTTTTAACCGTTTCACCTTAACTTAATTGTATTGATATAGTTTGTCCTTTCTTAAAAGCATTGCCTGCCGGTATCGACTGGCTGTTTACGCTTCCCGCGCCACTGATATGTACTTTCAATCCTGCATTTTCTAATAGATACAGCGCTTCTTTTACACCCATTCCGATCACATCAGGCACAATGTCTGATTTTACTTCTTTGGCTGCGATCTTCAGCCGGTTTTGTGCATCGTTCTGTAAAGAGGCCAGCATCGCATTACTGTTTTCTTGATAAGGGCCATAGCCCAGTATTTTCAGGAGATAGAACAATTGTTGCGAAGGTGCCGCCTTGGCTACTAATAGCTTGTCTTTACCTAAAGAATCCGTATCTACTTTCCAGCCACCGATCTTAGTGGTATATAATTTGTCTGCAATAGCTTTGAACACCGGAACACCCAGTGCCGCGCCATAATAAACACCATGTGGTTTTGACCGTACTACCACCGCTATGGTATATTTAGGTTTGTCGGCAGGAAAATATCCTACGAAAGAACCTTGTTTTACCCCATCGGCATAACTGTAAAATACATCCCCGATCTTATCGGCCACCTGTGCCGTACCCGTTTTGCCTGCTGCAGTATAGAAAGGCGATTGTGCCGCTTTGGCGGTACCTTCTCTTACCACGGCACGGGTTACCTGTTGCAATTGTTTTATAGTTGATTCTTTACCTATTTTTTCAATCAGTACTTTCGGCTCTATTTGTCTCACCACGCGGCCATCCTGCTTGATGGCACTCACTAAGTAAGGTTGCATCATCTTGCCGTTATTGGCTACCGCATTGTACACCATACAGGTATGCAGAGGTGTAATCATACTTTCATAACCATAAGCAATCCAGGGCAAAGAGGTTACCGTATTCCAGCTCTTGCTTTTTGTTGTTTTAATCACCGGCGTGCGTTCGCCTGCCAGGTCTATTTGTGTTTTCTTATCTAATCCGAGAAATTGCAAATGCTTGATGTATTTCATCGGATTGTCCTTGTAATACTTATTCACCAGGGTTGCAAAAGCGACATTGGAAGACTGTGCAAAGGCTTTCTCTACTGTGATTGAACCTAGTCCGCCATGATCGTCTCTTACTGTTTGTGTACCGAATCTGGCCTGGCCGCCCATGCAATTGACCAAAGAACCGGCGGTCACATAATCATCTTCCAGCAGGGCGTATAAAGACATTAACTTAAAAACAGAACCCGGTTCAGAGGGTAGCATAGCATAGTTAAAATCTTCCCAGTACTGTCCGTCTTTTTGTCTGCCCAGGTTGGCAATGGCCCTGATCTTACCTGTAGCCACTTCCATAACGATAGCAGTACCTTGCAGGCACTCATACTGCGCCATGATATCGTGTAACGATTGCTCTGTTACTTCCTGTATATCAATATCAATGGTCGATACAATATCTTGTCCTTCTACCGCTTCAATCTCGGAACCTACCAGAGGTACCCATTGTCCGCCTACTTTGTGGATAACGCGGGTACCGGCACGGCCGGCAAGAGCAGTATCGTACGTTTTTTCCAGACCGATGATCTGTGCGTTCTCGCGCCATAAACCAATGGTACGATAGGCTAGCATGCCGTATGGATTCACCCGCTTCATCTGCGCTTCTGGCATAAAGCCGCCTTTATTCTTCGGCTTCCTTAACAGCGGTAGCGAGCGGATTTGCTGATAATCGTAATAAGCTACACCATTCTTTAGGGTCCAGTATTTATTTTTTCTTCTGTAGCCCTCTCTCATTCTCTGCTTTAAGGAGCTGGCTGTTTCCTCCTTCAGGATCTTAGCCAATGCTTCACAAAGCGTATCTACATTGCTGTAAAAAGTATCGTTATTAATTACCGAGAGGTCCATCTTCAAGTCAAACTTGGGAATGGTTGCCGATAAAATCTTTCCTTCTTCCGTATAAATGTTACCGCGGTCAGGGTATAAAGTTTCATTGTCTGAAAAAGACTTATTGGCCTGTGCCCTTAAGCGTTCTCCTTCGTTGATCTGTGTTAGCCCTGCTTTGGTAATAATCGCGGCACCCAATAGTACAATAGCACCAAAAGACAGGTTTACCCGTCTGCTGATGTCCTTTTTTACGCTGGATTTTCTTTGCTGTGCCAATGCTCTACGCTTTACTTTTTTGGTGTTTCTTTTATTTCAAATGCCGGTTTTGATAAGGGGGAAACCCCGATCGCCTCGGCCTGTTCACTGATCTGTCTTTCGGAGGTGTAATAGATCAGGCTTGCCTGAGCATCCTTATACCGCCACCGTACTTCTTTTAATTCCTTCTTTCTTTTTTCGATCTCCCGCGACAAAGACAAGCCTTTGTTGCTGTTAGAAATATACATCACGGCCAAAAGCGCTAAAAATATAAGATAGGGCACATTGAGTACCACCCCTCTGTAAGAGATGTTATCAAAGCGCTCTTTGATGATATTAATTTTATTTTTAGCTTTTTCCTCCGTCATGAGCTTAATTTCCTATATACTCCGCAATGCGTAAGCGTGCGCTTCTGGATCTGTTATTTACGTTTAATTCTGCTTCAGAAGGCAATACATCTTTCATCGCTTTAAAAGGATTTTCAAATGTTTTTCGGCCAAAGGCATCTGTTGTTATTTCGCTCAAAGTGCCGTTCTTCATCATTTTCTTGACCAACCGGTCTTCCAGAGAGTGGAAGGTGATGATGGCCAGTCGTCCATTCGGTTTCAGGCAATCTTTACTTTGTTCCAAAAACTGGCTTAATACCCCGATTTCATTGTTCACTTCTATTCTCAAGGCTTGGAAAACCTGTGCCAGATAGCGGTTTGGATTCCCTTTAATACAGGGAGCGATGGCATTCTTAAAGCCCTCTATCGTTTGCACGGTACCATTCTTTCTGCTATCCACAATGGTTTTGGCCAATGTTTTTGCATTACGCACCTCACCAAATTCCTCAAATAATTTGTGCAGCTTCGCTTCGCTATATCCTTTGATAATGTCGGTGGCGGTAAAATCCAATCGATCATCCATGCGCATATCCAGAGGTGCATCGAAGCGAATGGAAAATCCCCTTTCGGCAGTGTCAAAATGAAAAGAACTAACGCCCAAATCGGCCAGAATACCATCTACTTTAGGAACATTGTGCAGGCGTAAAAAGCGTTTCATGTACTGGAAATTTTCTTTTACCAGTAGAAAACGCTTATCATCAATCTCATTTTTCCAGGCATCTTTATCATGGTCAAAGGCGATAAGCCGGCCATGCTTGCCCAGCCGTTCCAAAATGGCCCTGCTGTGCCCGCCACCGCCAAAAGTACAGTCGACATACACGCCATTGGGCTTAATGTCCAAGGCGTCTATACTCTCCTGGAGCAATACGGAAATATGATGATAGGCCTGCTCCATGATGTTTAATTAAATAGTTCGTTTGCTAAATCTTCTTCTTCTGATTGCTGATCTGCTATATATTGTTCTTTACGGGCTTTGTCCCAGATCTCTACTTTATTACCCTGTGCCCAAAACACGATCTCCTTATTCAGTCCTGCAAATTCCTGCAGGGGCTTGGGGATCAGTATTCTTCCGGCACTATCTACTTCTACCAGGTTAATGCCATCCAGAAACAAACGTTTGAATTTTTGTACTTTAGGATTGAAGGCACTCATTTCGTCTAATTGCTGACTTAATTTCTCCCATTCACTCAATATATACAAGGTCAGGCAATTATCTAGTCCACGCTTTACCACATAAGTATGTACGTCCGTTTCCGGCAATTGCTTGCGGAAGTCGGCAGGAACGAGCAGTCGTCCTTTTGCGTCCATAGAAACCTTATATTCGCCGTAAACTGAGGCCATTAGGGGTGATTTGTGAATGATGCTACAAAATAACACAAATTCCCACAATTTACCACTATGGAGTTGTTTCTCATTTATCCACAATTTGAATGATTGTATATTGTTGATATTCAGTTAATTAACAATTTTAAATAAAATGTGGAAAAACAGAATGTGGATAAAAATGTGGATAAAATGAGCGGTTTTTGGTTCGTTTGATCCATGAAGTGGTGATTTGTGTCTGAAATGCGCATTTTTATCACTTGCCTATGCTACGCGCCTGATAATTAGGTACCTTTAGGGGCAAAATTTCTGGAGATGAAAAATGATATTGCTTCGATAGCAGATGTACAATTGTTTGTAGATGAATTTTATGCTGCAGTAGGAAGAGATGGCGTGATTGGCCCGATATTTGAAGCCAAACTACAGGGCAACTGGACACCCCATCTGGAAAAGATGTATCGATTTTGGCAAACGATCTTACTGCATGAACATACTTATAGTGGCAGTCCTTTTTTACACCATATCAAATTACCCATTTATAAAGAACATTTCGAGCTTTGGCTACGTTTGTTCCATGCGACCATTGATAAGCATTTTGAAGGAGCGGTTGCAGAAGAAGCAAAGAGCCGGGCTGGTAAGATGGCGGTTATGTTTGAGGCAAAGCTGGATTATTTGAGAAATAATCCGGATACCGTACCTTTAGTGTAAGCAAAGTGTACAAAGATGCGCTCATTTCGGAAATATTTCCTTAATCCCTTACTGGATTTACTCTATCCACAGTATTGTGTGGTCTGTGATACCCTGATTCCGGGTACTTCACAAGTATTGTGTCTGGCCTGTGCCCACAGGCTTCCTTTTACCGGATTGGAACAGATCGCCGATAATGAAACGGATATCAGGCTTTATGGGAAAATACACCACCTGAATGCGGCTCCTTTATTATATTTTATAGAAGAAGGGATGGTGCAGGTCATGATGCATCAGTTAAAATATAAAAACCGGCCCGATATAGGGCATTATCTGGGTACGCTTATTGCAGCACGCTATGCAGAAACAGAATGGTTTCAATCCATAGAAGCAATCGTCCCGGTGCCCTTGCATCCCAAAAAAGAATATCGGCGCGGCTATAACCAGGCACAGTGCATTGCGGAGGGGATTAGTGCCTATAGCCATATTCCTTTATTGCAAAAAGCGGTTGTCCGAAAGATTAATACAGACTCGCAGATCCATAAAAGCAGAGCAGCACGGCTTGTGAATGTAACCGGTGCTTTTGAGGTACACAAAGCACCGCAACTAAAAGGAAAGCATATTCTTTTGGTTGATGATGTCTTTACCACAGGTGCAACGATTGCTTCTTGCGGAAATTGTATCCTACAGGTTGAGGGCACTACTTTGAGTATGGCTACCGCTGCGATGGCGATCCTGTAACTATTTCTTTTTTCAATTATCTTTGCGGGCAAATCGAACAATAATAATGACAACATTACCCCAACATTTAATCATAAAGGAGATACCTCAATATTTAACGACACAGATCAGCTTATCTGAAGAAACATTACAGAAAGTAAGGGCCAACAGGGCTTTTCTGGAAAAAAAGATTGCGAGCGGGCAGACTTATTATGGGATCAATACCGGTTTCGGAAGCTTATGCAATGTGCGTATTGAAGATGATCAGCTGGGTCAGTTGCAACAAAACCTGGTATGTTCTCATGCCACCGGCTTCGGTGATGAGGTGCCGCAGGAAATTGTAAAAATTATGTTGCTGCTCAAGATCATGGGCCTGGGTCAGGGCTTCAGCGGTATTCATGAAGAAACGATACAACGTTTAGTTTTCTTTTATAATCATGATATTCTGCCTGTAGTATACGAACAGGGTTCTTTGGGTGCTTCGGGCGATTTAGCTCCTTTGGCACATCTCAGCCTGACTTTAATCGGGCAAGGTTTGGTTTGGTACAAAGGCCAGAAGCAACAGGCGATCGAGGTTTTGAACGAATTAGGCCTTACGCCGTTGACCTTAAAAGCGAAGGAAGGACTGGCTTTATTGAACGGGACACAATTCATGAGTAGTTATGCAGTACACAGCATGCTCGAAAGTTTGAAACTGCAAGACTGGGCTGATATGATCGCGGCCATGTCGCTGGATGCTTTTGACGGAAAGGTAGAGCCTTTTGCGCATCCGGTACATAGGGTAAGGCCTCATTCCGGCCAGATCAGTACAGCGGCCAATATCCGTAAGATCCTGGAGGGAAGTCCTATGCAGCAAAAAATAAAAACACAGGTACAGGATCCGTATTCCTTCCGTTGTGTACCACAGGTGCATGGCGCAACCAAAGATACTATAGCACATATTTATACCGTTTTTGAGACAGAGATTAATTCGGTTACGGATAATCCGATTGTATTTGAAGAAGAAGACCTGATCATTAGCGGGGGTAACTTCCATGGGCAGCCTTTGGCATTGAACCTGGATTTTATGGCGATTGCCATGGCGGAACTGGCCAGCATTTCTGAGCGCAGAACCTATTTACTGATCAGCGGACAAAGAGGCTTGCCGGCATTTCTGGCACAAGATCCGGGATTGAATAGCGGATTTATGATTGCACAGTATTCGGCTGCAGCGATAGTAAGTCAAAGTAAACAATACTGTACGCCTGCTTCTGTAGATAGTATTGTGAGTAGCAACGGACAGGAAGACCATGTGAGTATGGGTGCCAATGCCGCGACAAAATTGAAAAGAGTTATTGATAATGTGCGTAGGGTATTGGCCGTAGAACTGATGTGTGCCGCACAGGCATTAGATTTCAGAAAGCCCGACAGTTCTTCTGTGCTGGTAGAGAAAACTTATGCTGATTTTAGAAGCGAGGTTCGTTTTTATGATACAGACCGTTTGTTGCATGATGATATGATCAAGGCAGAGGCATTTTTGAAAAATAAAGCAATAAGCCTTTAAGGTAAACGAAGTGCTGATATAGCTAATAGGATAAAGTAGTAGGTAACTATTTTAAGTCCTACAGAAAAACATCAATAATGGAACATTATTTCCTATTATTGATGTTTTTCCTGTACAGTAGGTATAGCATGATCCTATTTGTAAGGAGATTATATTATTACTAAGTAGCGTAACTATTTTTAGACCTCTTATATATTGAAGTTGGAAGGAACAGTATCGAAAGATATACGTCACAATAGTGTTTTTGGAGAGTCGGCTCGTTGGAAGCATTTATTTATCGGCAGTATTATTCTGGTATTTAGCGTTATGACGCTGATGAGTTTTTGGTATGGCATTTCGGGAGATGAGGTTGATATGAATAATTATGGGAAAGCCATTCTTGAATATTATACTTCTTTCGGAGCCGAAAGAAATGCTTTGGGCATGCCGAAAAACCTGGACCGGGATGGTGTGCTTCATTTCTATGGCGGTTTTTTTGATCTGCTTGCTGTATTGGTCAATAAGGTCAGTCCTTTTGAAACATATACCACAAGACATATCCTCAACGCATGGGTTGGTGTGTTGGGCATCTGGTATACCGGTAAAATATGCATCCGGTTTTCGGGTTACCGTACGGCTACGCTGGCAGCCTGGTTAATGTTCCTGGCGCCCTTCTTTTTGGGTCATGCCATGAATAATCCCAAGGATATACCTTTCGCCACGGCTTATATTGCCGGTATCTACTACTTTATCCGTTTTTATGATCGCCTGCCCGGGGTAAAATGGAAGGACTATATAGCCCCGGTTATGGCCCTGGCCATCGCGATAGATATAAGGGTTGCCGGTATTTTGCTGATTCCTTTCATGGGGGTTTATTATGTGCTTAACCAGGTGTTTCATCCGGCCGGTCGAAAAGGTTTGAAGCAAGTAGTGCTGCCCCTTATGGCGATCGCCGTATGTGGCTATTTTGGCGCCAGTCTGTTATGGCCCTATGCTTTGCAAAACCCTTTGTTGCACCCGCTGAAAGCATTATCGGAGCTCTCCAATTTTAAGGTGAGCATCGACCAGATGTATAATGGGCATCGTATTCCCAGCCCGGAGCTACCTGCTTCTTATCTGTTGAAGAATTTTATCATTACAAATACCTATATCCTTTTGGCCGGCATACTCTTATTTTTTGCCTTGATGCCTTTCCGGAAAAGAAATCGGTATACAGCAGGAGTACTATTCCTGATTTTTGTGACCTTCTTCCCGCTTTTCTATATTATCTATAAGCATTCTAATGTTTACCATGCATGGCGGCATGTATTGTTCATCTTTCCGGGAGCGGCAGCACTTAGTGCATTGGGTTTGGGTTATCTTATGGATCTAATAAAAGCTAAGAAAGTACGTGTCTTTGTTTCAATGCTAATCATAGCCGGTTTCTTAGAACCGGCATATTTTATCATTAAAACCTTTCCTGATACAATCACTTATTATAATGGTATGGTCGGAGGTACAAAAGCCGCTTATTACAATTATGAAATGGACTATTACTATAATAGTGTACGGGAAGCGGCAGACTGGTTTATAAAAAATGAACTGCCCAAAATTCCTAAAACGGATACGGTAATTGTGGGGAGCAATGCAGAACATATCCTGTCTGTTTATTTTAAAGATTATCCCAACCTGAGTGTTGAATACGTCCGCTTTCATGAACGTAGTATGCGTAAATGGGATTACGGCATCTTTCACAGGGCCTTAATCCGTGAAAAGGTATTGCAAAGCCAAAGCTGGATGATTGATGGAAAATTGTATGCCGCGACTATTGAAGGATTACCGCTGTGTGTAGTGTTTAAAAGGGTTTCTTATAAAGATATACAGGCATTTGAACTCGTACGGCAAGGAAAGGCGGAGCAGGCATATCCCTATTTTCAAGAATACCGAAACATTGATCCTATGAATGAAATTGTGGATACGGTACTTTCTTCATTTTATACCCCTGCAGGACAACCACAAAAAGAATTAAGGCTCTACGGGAAAGGACAACAGTAAAACTAACGAAACCAATCTATGTCTATATCAAATTTATGGCTTGTAATGCCGGTTTATAATGAAGAAGAAGCAATCGGAAGTGTCGTGGCCGAATGGACAAAGGTCCTGGAACAACAGCAGATTAAATATACCTTTTGTATTTTGAATGACGGCTCAAAAGATAGCACTTTGGCGAAATTGCAGGCGCATCAACAAGCCGATCCTAGAATAAAAATTGTCGATAAGCAAAATACAGGCCACGGTCAGACCTGCGTTATGGGCTATAGGCTTGCCCTGGAAAATAAGGCAGATTGGGTCTTTCAGCTTGATTCAGACGGACAGTGTGATCCGGCATTTTTTGAATCTTTTGTGCAGAATACAGCACAATATAAAGCGATATTCGGGTATCGTAACAAAAGAGAAGATGGGTTTCCGAGATTCCTGATCTCCAGGTTTGTTTCTCTATTTTCTTATGCCGCTACAGGTGTATGGTTGCGGGATGCCAATGTGCCTTACCGGCTTATGAATGCTGCTGTATTAAACAAAGTACTACCCTTCATACACGATGATTTTTATCTCGCAAATATCTACCTGTCTATCCTGATCCGGAAGCAAACCAAAATCCACTGGATTGATATTGTGTTCCGGGAGAGAGCCGGAGGCTCACCCAGCATCAAAACCTATTCCATCATGAAGCATGGGATTAAACTATTTAAACAGTTAAAAGCAACCGCAAATGCAAAAGTCTAAAGCATACGATTACCTGATCATCGGTTCCGGCTTATTTGGCAGCGTTTTTGCACATGAAGCACATAAAAGAGGTAAAAAATGCCTCGTGATTGAAAAGAGAAATCATTTAGGGGGCAATGTGTATTGTGAGGATGTAGACGGGATTAACGTACATACTTATGGTGCGCATATCTTTCATACCAATGATAAAGGCATTTGGGAATACGTAAATCAGTTTGCCACTTTTAACCGGTATATCAATACGCCTTTGGCGCATTATAAAGGTAAATTGTACAATCTCCCTTTTAATATGAATACCTTTTACCAAATGTGGGGATTGACGACCCCCGAAGCAGTACAGGCGAAAATTCAGGAACAGATTGCTCAAATGAATATCGGAGCGCCTTCCAATCTTGAAGAACAGGCCTTAAAGCTCGTGGGCCCAGATATCTATGAGACCTTGATCAAAGGATATACCGAGAAGCAATGGGGTAGAAAAGCGACGGCACTACCTGCATTCATCATCAAAAGGCTTCCCCTGCGTTTTACCTTCGATAACAATTATTTTAATGATACCTACCAGGGCATTCCGATTGGAGGATATAATAAAATCATTGAGGGTTTATTGACGGGCATTGCGTGTAAGACGGGGGTAGATTATTTTGAAGATCGTCATTATTGGGATAGCCTTGCTGAAAAAACAGTGTATACCGGAAAGATTGATGAATATTTCGGATATGAGTTTGGCAAGCTGGATTACAGAAGCTTGAAATTTGAACAAGAGCGCCTTGAAATACCAAATTATCAGGGTGCAGCCGTAATGAATTATACCGATGCGGCAGTGCCCTTTACCCGGATTATTGAACACAAACATTTTGAGTTTGGCGAGCAATCACATACCATTATTACCAAGGAATATGCTACGGAGTGGACACCCGGAGCGGAACCCTACTATCCTGTAAATGACCGGCAAAATGACGCTTTAGCAAAAAAGTATAAAACACTTGCAGATACTTTAAACGAAAAGGTGCTTTTCGGAGGCCGTTTAGCCGAATACCGTTATTATGATATGCATCAGGTTATCGGATCGGCTTTAGTGAAAGTGAAGCATGAATTTAATCCCGGCTAAAAAAGGATTGCTATTGGTGTCGGCAAGTAAACATAAAACAAGGGGTGTCTGAAATACAGACACCCCTTGTTTTACAATATATTGAGATAAAATTATCCTTTTGCTTTATTAACCGCTTCAGTCAATTTAGGCAGAATTTCAAATGCATCTCCCACAACGCCATAATCGGCTGCTTTGAAGAAAGGCGCATCTGCATCTTTATTGATTACAACAATCGTTTTAGAACTATTTACCCCTGCCAAATGTTGAATAGCACCGGAAATACCTACGGCTACATATAAATTTGGACGGATGGTACCACCTGTTTGACCCACATGTTCGTGGTGCGGGCGCCAGTGTGCATCGGCTACCGGACGGCTACAAGCCAGGGTTGCGTTCATTGCTTTGGCCAGATCTTCCAGGATACCCCAGTTTTCCGGTCCTTTCAGGCCACGACCACCAGATACGACGCGTTCTGCTTCACTTAAAGGTACTTCTCCTTTAACCACATCTTCCGATACAAATTTCACACCGAAATCAGTATCAGCGAAGTCTACGCTTAAGGCTTGTACGCTTGCCGTACCACCCACTGCTGCTACCGCAAAAGTATTGGGCGTCAAGCTGATTACTTTCTTATCAGAGTTAATATTAACATGTGCAAATGCTTTACCAGAAAAAACAGATTTCTTAATGCTGAATCCGTTAGTTGTATTCGGGTAGTCTACGGCACCGGCAACAATACCTGCTTTTAATTGTGCGGCAACCATAGGGGCAACTGCTTTACCATTATTATTGGCAGAGACAACAATTACGGTAGCTCCGGACTGGTTTACTGCAGCCACAACCGCTTTGGTATAGGCTTTGGCACAGAAATGATCCAAACGGGTGTCATTACAGTGCAGGATTTGTGTTGCACCATAATTGCCCAGTGTAGCTAATTCACTGTCAGACGCGCTACCCAGCACCACAGCGACTACGTCGCCACCTGTTTTTTCTGCAGTTTTTGCTGCATAATTTATCGCTTCAAAGGCATTCTTTTTAAACGTACCCTGAGCGTGATCTACAAATACTAAAACAGACATTTTATATATAAGTTTTATGAGTTAGGATAAATAGGGTGTACACCCGGATAATATTAAAGTACTTTAGCTTCGTTTTTTAAAGCCGCTACTAAATCATCCATCTGATCGATGGTGAATAATTTTACCCCTTGTTTTGCAGGAGGTAATTCATAGCTTACGATTTGCGTTAATGCATCGGCCGCTATAGCAGGCACTACATTCAACGGCTTCGTACGTGCAGCCATAATACCGCGCATATTTGGAATACGGGGTTCTGCCATACCTTTTTGACAAGAGATCACAACAGGGAAATCACAAGTAGCCGTTTCTTCACCACCTTCGATTTCACGGGATACAGTAGCCGTTGTGCCACTCACATCCAATTTGCTTGCATTGCCAATATAGTTATACCCTAATATACCTGCGATGCAGGCACCAACAGCACTATTGTTATAGTCGATAGATTCTTTACCGGTTAAGATCAAATCATAACCATTCTTTTGTACCAAATCAGCGATTTGTGCTGCAATGGTATAAGGATCGTTACTTTCAGCATCTATTCTGAAAGCGTTATCGCCACCTAATGCTAAAGCTTTACGGATAATGGCATCTGTAGATGCATCTCCAACACTCACAAGGTGTATTTCACTTGCCGCTCCGCTTTCTTTCAACTCTATGGCACGTACCAAAGCATACATTTCATCGTATGGATTGATGATAAAGGTTACACCCGCTTCGTTGAATTTACTATCATTATCAGTAAATGAAATCTTAGAAGTCGTATCCGGTGCTTTCGCAATACAAACTAATATCTTCATATTTCGTTGTTTAGATTAGATTTTAAATTAAATATTTGTGCAAATATAGCACTTAGCCTATAATATAATTACATTGTTTTTGCCTCAAACAGCTTTGCGCGGCATTGTAAGGAAAGTTTTACATTAACACTTTTTTAAAGGTTTAACCTATATCTTCGCCTCTTACCAAAAGTAAAACCGAAAAAAATGCGTCAATTCTTAACCATTCTATCGGCTTGTATTATCGGGTCAATAACAACAACAAACGCGCAGAGAGCGCATCGCAATACGCAAATAGCCAGTGCAGAGGTGGAAGCAACAAATGATGCACCACGATTCATAGAAGGCCTTAGCCTGAATACGCCAACGGCTACTAAAAACATTTCTGTTAAAAATACAGTTGCCGTAAAAGAGAAAGTAGTTCCGGCCAAAGTAGAAATAGATGAACCGGTTCCTACGACCAAGGACAAAAAGGAAGCGGCAGAGAAAATTAAAGAAGGTTTAAGAAAAAATACGAGTTTATATTCATTCATCCAGGATTGGTACGGTACACCTTACCAAATGGGGGGGACAAGCAAAAAAGCAATTGATTGTTCTGCCTTTACCCGTCAGCTTTTATCTGATGTATATGGAAAGACCCTGGACAGAACAGCTGCGATGCAGTTTATGATGACCAAGCGTATTTACGATCAGGATGATTTGAAAGAAGGTGATTTAGTATTCTTCAGCATTCATACCAAAAGAATTTCGCATGTAGGCGTATATTTAGGCAACGGAATGTTTGTACATGCTTCTTCCAGCCGTGGCGTTATGATCAGCGAATTAAGCCAGGCTTACTGGACACGCTTTTATGCGGGAGCAGGACGCTTAAATTAAACTATTTTCAATTTTTTATAAAAAGGAAAGGACTTCATCGAAGTCCTTTCCTTTTTATATCCTATTTCTTGGATTCATTATCTCCATTTGCATTAATCTTTCTGAGCGCTGCTGTAGAGATAGTTATTAAGTTTGGTCCATTAGCAGTCCATATACTCACATAATCTTTACTGACAACTGTATGCTGCTTCCATTTTGTAAAAGGTGCATACAATAATAAAGTACAGATATCGGTTGGCGTCATTAACGGACCTGTTTCCGGAAGATGGGTATGTACTGCCTCCTTTATCTCTTCCCCCGCTGCTCCGTGGTTAAAGGGTATAAGGCTTTGGTGTAATTTCTTTTTTGATTTTAGTTGATTATTGTTGCTAAAGGACAATAAATAGTCATTCCCCAGAAAAACAACTCCTTCTTTTTGGCTACCTGTAATGATATAAACCTTTTTCTCTTTTTTATAGATCAAGGGTATAATATTATAATTGGTATTTTCATAGCTTTTAAAAAAGCCGTCCTTATTTTCACTAATGACTTCGATTGCTGATTGTCTCAGGTGGTATATAGATGATTCTAGGTCTGTAAATGTTCTTTCCGTGAGATTTATTTCTGCCGTGTATATATTATAAGTGGAATCAAAGCTAATTGTACCAATCACTTTGGGGGCTGCATCTTTGGAAAAGAAAATACACTTAGCATTATTTGAATCTTCGACATAAGAAAAATATCCACCAATATTGTCATGTTTTGTATAGTGCTCCCCGAAAAGGTCTGTACCGTGCCAGGAAGCTTTTTCAGACTGATATAACCGCATCCCTTCTTCAAGTATTGCCTTGTTTTGCTTTTCAAAATCTCTCTTTGCAAAGGATTGGAGCGTAGTGAATGATAAAATAAAGATGAGGATCTTTTTCATTATTTTAAAGAATGATTGAATTCGGAAAATACGGATTTCTGCGTAATAATAGTCTATAATTACAATACCTCTACCAGACTCCTGATTACGCCTGCCAATCGTACCGATTCAAAAATCTTCTGCTCCGAAACCCCATGTTGTTTTACCGAAGCTTCGTGTGATTTGATACACATTTCGCAGTTGTTCAATGCGGAGACCATTAAGCTGGCCAGCTCAAAAAACGCTTTTCCACTTACCGGGTTCATCATGATGTTCATGCGCAGGCCCGCAGGGGTATTGTTATATACGGTGTTCTCCTGAAAATAGTGACGGAAACGATAAAACACATTATTGGTGTTCATCAGAGAGGTCAGGGCATACATTTCCGAAATTTCTTCGGCGGTAGCCTCATGGCTCAACGCTATTTGTACCAGGCCTTTACCCAAAACGTCACAGCGATCATTAGCCGCAACACAAAGGGCTAGTAAAGCCACCTCTTTTTTATTTAATGCCGTATTCTTATTTAATACGGTGGCGATATTCAGTTTCAGATCTCTCAAATACTTACTATCCGTTGCCACCAGCTGCTCCAATGCAAAAGATGTATGGTTTGTATCTATCTTTAATTCTGTAAACAGGCTTTGTACTGTTTCGTGTGTGATACTCATAATCGAATTATATTTTTTGAAAAATTATCAGATATAAGAATGGCTGTAAGATCTGCGCTTACAGCCATTCTGTATCTTATTATAATAAGGTAATATTAGTTGTTAGCCATTTGGTGGGTTAGGGTGTCTTCTCCTTTTTTCCAGTTACAAGGGCATAATTCATCTGTTTGTAAAGCATCCAGTACACGCAATACTTCGTCTACATTACGGCCTACACTCAGGTCATTGATGTTTACCCAACGGATGATTCCTTGAGGATCTACGATATATGTCGCACGATAAGCAATTTTTTCATCTGCCTGTAAAATGCCTAACTCTTCCGCTAAAGATTTTGAAGTATCCGCAATCATCGGGAATTTTAAACCACGTAAATCATCATTTTCTCTTCTCCAGGCTAAGTGTACAAATTCTGAATCGGTAGAAGCACCTAATAAAACAGTATCTCTGTCGGCAAACTCACCAAAAGCATTATTGAAAGAAGCAATTTCTGTAGGACATACAAAAGTGAAATCTTTAGGCCACCAAAACATAACCATCCATTGGTCCGTAGCGGTATGAATTGCATTCGAAACCGTTTCAAATTCTTTTCCCGGGGCATCTGCATTTAAAGCATTTGCAACAACTGCGATCTTTTTAAATTCTGGAAATTGGCTACCAACTGAAATTACCTTGTTCATTGTCTTAATACGTTTTTTATTTTTTTTATGATTTTTTCAAGTGCAAATGTCTGATAATATTTGTAAACCCCGATTTAATTTTTGCTATTTAGATATAAGCATTGTCAATAGAGGATAAAATTAATAGACAATTTGTCAAATGATTATGATAGTTTACCGTACTTTTGCCCTACGATCGCATGATTAAAAAGAGTGTTCATATTATCCTGATCTCTATCCTGAGTCTGGTGCTGTGTTTTAATACCGGCATCCAGCAGTATGTACATAGCTTTGAACATCATCAGGAGACGGTCGATCATATCCACAAGGATGATCGCTGTGGCAGAGGAGATGGCGGATTTGCTTTTGAAGAGCAGCACCACCACTGTGATTACCTGACACAGGTATTACCACACTTTATTAAAAGTGAAGTAAGCTATGCCTTACTTTTCCTCAGCCCTAAACAATATCTTACCTATACGGTAACAGATTATACCGCATGGTTTGATAATGAACATTTCTCTTTTCTGCTTCGGGGGCCGCCGGCATTCCTTTCCTAGATTACGATATTGAGCGCATGTAAAGCATTTTTGGCTTTGGATGTCGATGACTATGTACACCACAGCATAGTGAGCTGTTCTGTATACAATAAGCAATCAGCACTCAATTCATTCCATTTTTTCTGTTTTATTAATAATTTATATGCCACATATTTTGGCAAAGCATATAAAATATCTCGCCCTGCTTTTAGGAATGGGCTTGTATTATAATGCTGCCGGGCAAAAGCCTAAATGTAACCATACCCTCGCTGTATTGGTTAAGGATGCCGCATCGGGTGAAAGCCTCATCGGAGCGGATGTACAAACGGATAACCTTCATATCCAAACCGATGTTGCCGGGCTGGCACCATTACAAAATGTATGCCCGGAAAGCCGTATTCATATTCACGTGACGCTGGAGCGGTATAAAGCCATTGACGAAACAATTCTTATCGGCCAGACGGATACCATAACACTTTCAATGCAACCTTTATCAAAGGATTTAAGTGAGGTACAGGTAATCGGGCATCATACGGAAGTAAAATCTGCGAATGCACAAGCCAGCATTGCCGGAGCAGCACTGGAGCAGGTCAAAGGCAATAATATTGCGGCCATGGCCAGCAAGCTCAGCGGTGTGACGATGCTGCAGACGGGAGCCTCCATTGCGAAACCCGTAATCAACGGTATGACGGGCAACCGTATTCTTATACTGAACAATGGCGTGCGCCAGGAAGGACAGCAGTGGGGTGCAGAACATGCTCCTGAAATAGACGGGATGACCGCCGATAATATTACGGTGGTCAAAGGAGCAGAATCTGTCCGTTATGGCAGAGATGCCATCGGTGGCGTCTTACTCATTAATCCTCCTGCATTACCATATCACTTTTCCGGTATACACGGAACCGTAAATCTAATGGGCATGAGCAACGGCCGAAAAGGCGTAGGAGGGCTTATGTTGAACGGTGCTTTAGGGAAACAGAAAAACTGGGCCTGGCGGGTACAATCAAGTCTTGCCGAAAGTGGGAATTACCGTACACCCGAATACTTTTTAGATAATACCGGAACGCGGGAACGGAATTACTCTGCAGCATTGGGCTATAATCAGAAAAAATGGAATGTGGAAGGCTATTACAGCCATTATAATAACGAGATCGGTATTTTTAAAGGATCTCATATCGGCGACACCACCGATTTAAAAGCACGTATTGCCAATGGCCGTCCTTTCGATAACGGTAGTTTTTACTACGGCATCGATGCGCCCAGGCAAGTAGTACAGCATGATCTGGGAAAACTGAAGGCCCACTATCATCTTAATGAGCAATGGAACCTGGATGCACAATACAGCTTGCAGCATGATCGCAGACAAGAGTATGACATTCGCCGTGGGGGCAGAACCAGTATTCCTTCTATAGACCTTAAACTGCTCTATCAGGAATTGAATATTGAAGCAGCCTATACAGAAGGGAAACACTGGAAAGGGAATATAGGGATCAATGGAAGTACAACAGTGAATAACAATGAGCCGGATTTATACACCGTACCTCTGATTCCTAACTATGATGCCCAAAACCTTGGATTGTTTGCCCTAGCGCGCTACCTGGGTAAAGACTACACCATAGAAGGGGGGCTGCGTTACGATTATCAACGGCTTAATGCCGCCGGATATGATGCGGCTAATCATGCATATGGAGGACGTAAATCTTATGAAAACCTCAGTGCGACACTTGGCATAAACTATAGCCCTAACAATCGTTGGCGGTTGATGAGCAATGCCGGAACGGCATGGCGTCCACCTACGGTAAACGAGTTATACAGCACAGGTTTGCATCATGGTGCAGCGCAGTATGAGCTCGGCGACAGTACCCTGCGCGCAGAAAAAAGCGTGAAGTGGATGAATACGATTGCCTTTACCAATTACAAAAGAAACCTGTCGGTAGAGCTGAATGCGTATGTGAATTATTTCGATAATTATATTTACCTCAATCCTTCACTCACCTATTTTCAGAGTTTGAGGGGTGCCTTTCCCGTATTTAATTACAAAAGTACCAATGCCCTTTTCACAGGACTGGACCTTATGGCCAATTATGCCTTGAACACACATTGGGATTATAATATTAAAGGAAGCATCATTCGTGCTAAAGATATATCGAACGATCGTTTTCTTCCTTTTATACCCTCCGATCGCCTGTCACACAGTATCAAATACAGTACAGCGATTGCTAAAAATGTGAAATCGGGCTACATATCCCTGGAGCATGTAATGGTCGCCAAGCAAACGCGATATGAAGCGGGCAGCGACTATGCGCCACCGCCGCAAGGCTACCAGTTACTTAACCTTGGTGCCGGCCTGGACTGGACATTGGGTAAACAATCAATCAACATTAACCTTGGGGTCAATAACCTCACTAATCAATTGTACAAAGAATATATGAACCGCTTTCGCTACTATGCCCATGACCTGGGCCGCAGTGTGGAATTAAGGATTGCATATAAATTTTAAAAAAATAAAAAAATAATTATTATGAAAATCAACATCGCAAACATCGGAATTATAGCAGCATTTTTGGCCTTAGGAACTTTAGCTTCTTGTGATAAAAAGACGCCGCAACCCAATAACCAGAACGAAGAATTTGACGCGATAAAAGTCAATTTTATCAAATTAGAAAGTAATGGAACACAAACAACAGATACCACAACCGTATCGTTTAATGCCAGTGGTGTAGCCACTCCGGCAAATACAAATCTGACTACAGATAAAAAATACCGCACTTTAATCACGCTATATTCCAATGGTGCCAGTATTAATCATGAGATCATTGAAGAAGCCAGTGAGCATAAGTTCTTTTTCTTTGCCAATCCGCCATCAGGTGTAGGTAGCTATACCTATAATGATGGTATCGGTTTAGATGGGGTGATGGAGATTAAAGGCAGTACGGCTTTTAACCTTCAGATATTGTTGCGTCACGGATTAAATAAGAACCATGCAGATGCGCAGGCCTATAATAGTCCGAACTATCAGAATGCAGGCGGAGATAATGATTTAAATATTAATTTCAATATCACACCGGGACAATAGTTGATCCGGAAGAAGTAATTCTTTTTCAACAAAAGGGAACAGGCATTCAAAACGCCTGTTCCCTTTATTCTTGAACAGCCTGTTAATTTTCACGATAAAACCTTATCTTAGGAACAGATATTGTACTTTCGCCCTTTAAAATATTATATTTTATGAGAAAAATTCTATTATTACTTTCTTCATTTGTTACTTTAGCAAATGCTTCTTTTGCCCAGGATGCTCCTATGCAAAGTTCTTCTTATGGTATCGATACCAAAAAACTGCGTTTTGGGGCCTATGTAGCACCTACTATGAGCTGGATGCGCGCTACCTCTAAAACAGACGATAATAAAAATTATAACATCACGAACGACGGGACTAAAGTAGGATTTACCTATGGCTTGATGGCAGAGTACTATTTTCAGGATAATTACGCAATCGTTACCGGTTTACAGATGAATAGCGGTGGCGGAAAGCTTACCATGGAGCGTGTTTCCTCTGTTGGAGAAGCGAATACCGTTCAGAAAGGAGTATTCCAATATAATATCTCTTACCTGGAAATACCGGTAGGGATTAAATTAAGAACAGATCCCATTTCTAACTTCCGTTTATTCGGCCAGGTAGGCTTAACCCTGGGGATTAATGTTGCTAAAAAAGCATCTTATGATCTGAACTATTATGATTCTGATACCAAGATTCAGTCCATCTCACAATCAAAAGATAAATTGACTACATCCTCTACCTTCGGTACAGCTGTTGCTCCGGTAATGCTGTCTATGAATATCGGTTTGGGTGCGGAATATCCTTTGACGGATAAATTAGCAGGTTACATTGGCATTTTCTTTAACAATGGATTTTTACCCGATGCAACAAGCCCGCAGAATTATGAATTATATGACAATGCCAACAATAAAATAAAAGTGAACAGTACCTTTAAAGATGGTAACGTACGCTTTAATAACTTCGCATTACGTTTAGGTGTTTTCTTTTAAAGAAATCCATACTACGACAAAAAAAGGCTGCAGCATACCTGCAGCCATTTTTTTATGGGTATAGAATCAACCTTGTTTAAACATAATAGATTATATATGATTTTTATTATCTTACGTTTTAATAAAAATCCCACCTTATGCTTATGCGCCAAAATAGAATGCTTGCATTGCTTGTGCCACTAATGTTATTAGCAGTAATCGCGCAGGCGAAGGAACAAAAAGCAATGCGCTTATCTTTGCTCCAGGCTGTTAAAGAACATAAGGTAATCATTACGGCCAAAAGCTCGTCTACCCTATATAACCAGAAGGGGCTGCTGTTAAGCATAGAAAACACGGGCAAAGAAAATATAATTCTGGAAGTCGATCCTGCTATGGTCTTTAGTCCTGAAGACGCGCAATATCAAAACCTGATTATAGAGGGTTTTGATGTGTTGGTGGTCAATGCCGGTAAATCGCGCATCATTGGAATGCAGTCCTACTGCGGAGAAAGCAGTGACAGGGCTCCTGTAGCAGATCTCCCTTATCGTTATGCGCGGCAAGGAGACAGTATAATGATCAAGACCCTGAAATTTATCAGAGATAATAAGGTCAAGGAAGATATGGCACAACATGCCTTATGGGTATTGACCGATAACCATGATTTAAGTGATGTATATGACGAGCGCGATCCTGCGCTGTCAAGGCACTTTACCGCATTTATGGGCAAGCTATTGGGCGTGGCCGCACCGCAATATTTTACCGTAAAAGAGTTGAATGCTACACCAGGCGAACTGGTGAGTAATCAAAAAGTATTAAAGCTGGTGACGAATCTCCAATGGAGCCTTTCGCGCCCGGAAAGCCTTTCTTTAAGCATCTATAATACTTCAGGGGAAAAAGTAGCTTCTTATTTTGATCATAAAGCATTTCCTAAAGGAGAATATGATCTTAATGCCTCTTTCGAAACGATCGATTATCCGGAAGGGCGATACACCATAAAATTATATTCCGATCGGGAGACCTTAAAACAAATGATTGTAGAACTACAATAAAGAGCCCTTATGTTTTTTGGAATTTGAACATACCGTTAATAAGCGCAGGGAGTTTCTTTAGTGGGGCACAGCAGCCAGAATGCCCGGGAGGAACTATAGAATTATCATGATTTTGTCAAAATAAAATCATTAAGAATGATTTCTGTAGCGGCTCCGCTACATTGATTAAATTTGCTTTCAAAATTTAGAAATCATGATAATGAATGTCAAATCTTTGGTATTTACGCTTGTTCTGGCCACAGCGCATCTTTTTACCCATGCCCATACCATGTGGATCGAAGCCGCTAATAAAGGACAACTTGGAAAAGCGCAGGATATTAAAATATTTTTTGGGGAATACAGCGATGGTAAACCGACTAAAACTGTAAAATGGTTTTCGGACCTGAAAGAATATAAACTGATGGCCACGGCTCCCGATGGTACTGTGAGTGAATTAGGCAAAGTGCAGGATTCTACTTTTTATAAAGCATCATTTACCCCCACACAGGAAGGCACATATACTTTTTGGCTTGATCATGAAGTGAAAGATGTGTTTAAAGAAATGAAAATTACGTATACCGCAGGCGCTTTTGTAACTATAAAAGGAAAGAAAGAAGCTGCGACCATAGGAAAAGGACGCTATCAGATTAAAGTACCCAATCCGCAAAAAGCAAATACAATTGTCGTTTTAAAAGATGGCAAGCCACATGCTAATGCAACCCTTAACCTGGAGCAGGTGAATCATAAAGAAGGACAACAGGTACAAACCGATCAAGAGGGTAAATTGATCCTTCCAAAGACAATGAAAGGGGCCTATCTTGTAGAATTGCCGATCCCGACAAAAGTAGAAAATGGTCTGCATCATGACAAACCTTATGCAACACACTACCTTAATTTTACCTATTTGCTGCAACTGTAAAGCGGATGATAAAGTACCGGTAAAAACCTTTAATTTTACGCAAATTTTATCATAATGAAAGTTATTGTAGTCGGAACGGGTTATGTGGGATTGGTTACAGGTGCTTGTTTGGCAGATGTAGGTGCAGAAGTATGTTGCATTGATATTGATGTACAAAAAACGGAAAACCTGAAGAATGGAATCCTGCCTATTTACGAACCCGGTTTAGAGGCAATTGTAAAACATAATTTTGAAAAAGGCAGGCTTACGTTTAGTACCTTACTTGCGGAAAATATAAAAGGTGCCGATGCCATCTTTATATGTGTGGGCACACCTCCAGGTGAAGATGGGAGTGCCGATATGCAGTATGTCTTACAGGTATCGAAAGATATTGGGAATAGTATAGAGGATTATGTATTAGTGATTACTAAGAGTACGGTTCCTGTGGGGTCTTCTCATAAAGTGCGTAAGGCAATAGCCGATGCTTTGGAGGCGCGTGGTACCCGGGTAGACTTTGATGTGGCTTCTAACCCTGAATTTTTAAAAGAAGGGGCCGCCATAAAAGACTTTATGAGCCCGGATAGGATTGTTGTGGGTATTGATAGCGATCGGGCAAAAGAAGTAATAGATACCATTTACAAGCCCTTTTTATTAAATGGGTATCGTATTTTGTATATGGACATTCCTTCGGCAGAGATGACCAAATATGCGGCAAATGCCATGCTGGCGACACGCATTTCTTTTATGAACGATATTGCCAATTTATGCGAGATCGTGGGCGCCAATATCAACCATGTGCGCAATGGGATCGGTACCGATCCCCGTATCGGAAAAAAATTTCTGTATGCCGGAGTTGGTTATGGCGGTTCCTGTTTTCCAAAAGATGTAAAAGCCTTGGTCAATATCGGGCTTGAAAACAAGAAACCTATGCGCCTGCTCGAGGCCGTAGAAGCGATTAACGAAGACCAGAAAAAAGTGATCTTCAATAAAATTTCCCGCTACTTTGGTGCCGAACTACAAGGTAAAACGATTGCCGTTTGGGGATTGGCTTTTAAACCCAATACCGATGATATGCGCGAAGCACCTTCCCTTGTGCTTATAGAAGCGCTGACGGCGGCAGGAGCTAAGGTAAAAGCCTTTGATCCCGTCGCATTGGAAGAAGCGAAAAAATACCTGCAACATAATCCGGAAGTGACTTTTTGCGAAGATGTGTACGAGACCGTAGAGCATGCCGATGCGATTGCACTGGTTACAGAATGGAACGAATTCAGGTTGCCCAATTGGGACAAAATCAAAGCGACCCTGAATACGCTGGTGCTTTTTGATGGCAGGAATATATATGATGATGTGCAATTGGCTAAAGATGGATTTACCTATTTCGGTATTGGTAACAAGGGTTAAACTTTGCCTTTTGGTCATACTTTTGTAAATTTGTCGCCGTACACATTTAAAAACAACACAAATGTTTAATCTTATTCTTTTTGGCCCTCCCGGTAGTGGAAAAGGCACACAATCCGCTAATTTAATTGAAACCTATGGCTTGAAACATTTATCTACAGGCGATTTGTTGAGAGACGAAATTAGCAGGGCAACGCCATTAGGGTTAGAAGCCAAGAAGTTTATGGATGCAGGGCAGTTGGTACCCGATGCGGTCGTGATTGGCATGATTGGTTCAAAACTGGATGAAAATCCTGCAGCACGTGGTTTTATATTTGATGGCTTTCCGCGTACAACGGCACAGGCCGAAGCTTTGGATAACTTATTGTCCTTAAAGAAAACCGATATTTCAGTATTGCTTTCTTTAGAAGTACCGGAAGAAGAATTGAAGAAAAGATTATTATTAAGAGGAGAAGTTTCGGGTCGTAGCGATGATAATGAAGAAGTAATTCAAAATAGAATTGCAGAATACAAGGCAAAAACAGAACCTGTAGCCAATTTTTATGAAGCACAGGGAAAACTAGAGCGTATTAAAGGATTGGGTACAGTAGAAGAGATTTTTGGTTTATTGAAAAATCAGGTAGAAAAGTTCGTTTTACCACAATAAATCCTAAGATCGCTGTATAAATTGAGTACAATTGAAAATAATATAGCATCTTTGCAAAATATAAGTAAAGCCTTCTGTATAGAAGGCTTTACTGTTTAATAATGTGAGATTATGGAAAAAGCGAATTTTGTAGATTATATCAGAATTTTTTGTCGCTCGGGAAAAGGCGGTGCAGGAAGTATGCATTTTATGCGGACCAAGTTTAATGCAAAAGCAGGTCCTGATGGTGGAGATGGTGGGCGTGGCGCGCATATTATTTTGAGAGGAAACAGTCAGTTATGGACCTTGCTCCATTTACGCTATCATAAGCATGTCTTGGGTGAAGACGGACAATCAGGCAGCGGAAATAACTCTTCCGGAAGACAAGGAAAAGATGTGATTATAGAAGTGCCTTTAGGTACCATTGCCAAAGATCAAGAGACCGGTGCGATTGAGGCAGAAATTCTGGAAGATGGACAAGAAGTGATATGGGTACCCGGAGGACGGGGCGGCTTGGGTAATTCCAACTTTAAGTCACCAACCAACCAGACACCGGAATATGCACAACCCGGAGAAATGGGCATCGAGGCATATAAATACCTTGAATTAAAAGTATTGGCGGATGTCGGTTTAGTAGGTTTTCCTAACGCAGGAAAATCAACCTTACTTTCGGCTATTTCTGCCGCGAAACCTAAAATTGCCAACTACGCTTTTACGACCCTTACACCAAACCTGGGTATTGTTCCTTACAGAGATCATTTGTCTTTCTGTATGGCAGATTTACCGGGTATTATCGAAGGGGCCGCAGAAGGAAAAGGGCTTGGACACCGGTTTTTAAGACACATTGAACGAAATTCAGTGCTCCTGTTTTTGATACCGGCAGATAGTGATAACCACAAAAAAGAGTTC
Organism: Taibaiella sp. KBW10; assembly: GCF_003852495.1. Lineage (GTDB taxonomy): Bacteria > Bacteroidota > Bacteroidia > Chitinophagales > Chitinophagaceae > Edaphocola. The sequence goes on from NZ_QAJI01000005.1 coordinate 572,064, forward strand.
GATATTCTGTATAATGAGTTAGAACAATACAATCCGGAACTTTTACATAAAAAAATGATTATTGCTGTTAGTAAAAGCGATATGCTGGATGAAGAACTGAAAAAGGAAATAAGTAAAGAATTGCCGCCAAATATTCCGCATTTATTTTTCTCTTCAGTAAGTCAACAAGGGATCATGCAATTGAAAGATACGCTTTGGCAAGCCTTGAATGAGCAATAAAATGACGTAGATATAAAAATAAAAAAGCTTGTGGGAGACCACAAGCTTTTTTATTTTTATTGATGGCTAACCCAAACCAGCTGATCGGTATCATATCCGATACTTTGGGCTAATTGTAAGTACTGTTTCCGGATGTCTTTGGGTATTGTCTTTGTTCTGGACAAGATCCACATATATTTAAGACTCTCTCCTACTACCAGAGCGTATTGGTATTCCTCGTCGATCGCGACTACATTATAACCGGAATAAAAGGGACCGAAAAAGGAAACTTTTAGTGCAGCAGTTTCTTTATCGCCGGCAAAAATAGCGATACCGGTGGCTGTTTTATATTGCTGTTTTACGGTATCGTATCCACGGTTAAGGACCCTTACCTTGCCCTCATCGGTCAAATCATATTCGGCAGTCGTATTGTTCATGTTCCGTTCAAACTTAAAGTCCATACGGGCGATCTCATACCATTTTCCTAAATATTTTTTAATGCTGAAGTGGGTTACCGGAACCGCTTTTGCGGGCTTTTGCGCTTTGAAAACCCTGGATAATACCAGTGTTCCGGTGGCAGCGCCAAGAAGCCCTATAATCCATTTACGCTTATTCTTCATGCCCGTTGTTTTTAGTATGATACGAATTTAAGCTTTATCAACCACTGATTTAGTATAAGAAATCTTAAAATTCTCTTTGTGTTGTCGTGGGTGGCCATTTCAGGACAGGGAATTGCTATCATAGAAACAGGGCTTGCANNTGCAAGCCCTGTTTCTATGATAAATTAAGTATTATTTAGCAACACTGAATTTGCTGATTGCCCTTGCATCGTCTGTAATTAACTCGATAGAGTACATACCGTTTGACAAAGAAGACATATCTATTTTGAATGATTTTTTTCCGATAGCTTGTTTACCATAAGCTTGTGTAAATACAACACGACCAGTCACATCAAGTACTTTTACAGTAGCAGTAGTGTTCTTAGTGAATGTATAGTCAAAGTTTACATCGCTTTTAGTAGGATTAGGATATACTACTAATGCTTCTTTAAACTGATGGCCTTTGATGACATCAACTAAGCTAGTTGTACCACATTTATCCGTAGCACCACTACCAATAATAATATTATTAGCTGCATTGATGTTGTTTCCGGAGAAAGCTGCTTTTACTGCAGCAGCAGTAGTAGCGGCATTGAATGCAGCTAAATTGAATCCGGCATCAGCAAATACAGTCCGATCCTCATCAAAACCAAAGATAGAAACCCAGGTACAGATTTTTGCGTCATTTGGAATAGGTACGGTTGCCGATTTGACAAAAGAAAAAACGAAAGTATCTTTTTGTCCTGAAGCAATATTAACCTGAGGGCAAACAAGTCGTGTCAAGGATTGTGTTAAACCTAAGAATCCGATATCCATATAAGACGTTAAAGTATCTGTTGTTGCTAACGCATCTGGTCCGTTATTACTTACCTCAATAGCAACCAAAAGCGTATCGCCATTTGCTAAATTATTATAAGTTCGAGCAGTAACAGGCAGTAAAAATTTTACGCCTAAGTCCATCGTTTTTTGTTGGGCATTTGCCACTGTCATAAATGCTCCGATAAGAGCAAGTGTAGTGAAGATTTTTTTCATTTTTTCGATTTTTGATTTTATTGAATCCCCGAATTTAGGGTAAAAAACCGAGTAATCTTTTTAAAACGCAGGTTTATATTTGTTAATATTATATAAGCTTTATATACATGTGTTTGTGTTAGGTGATATATAAATTTTGAAAAGAGGCAGTGCCTTTATCCTCCTAAAAATAGCGATTTGATGAGGATTTTCCCGGTTTTGCTCTGTCTTGCAGTATTAGGGCTAGAAGCCACCTTGTAATAAAACAAATAAAAGAGAAAAGGTCAATTGAACACCCAAATATATCCAAAACAAAAAACAGTAGCAGCACATTGGCCACTACTGTTTTTGATTGTAATTTATCTTTTAATTAATCCTGTATCTTTTTGAGACCGGGCAAATCAAAGATTATTTAGCAATACTGAATTTATTGACTGCTTTAGCATTGTCTGTGATTAATTCAACAGAGTACATGCCATTTGGCAAAGAAGATAAATCTAATTTGAATGATTTTTTTCCTGCTTGTTGTTTACCATAAGCCTGAGTATATACTTCACGACCGATAGCATCAAATACTTTTACAGAAGCAGTAGTAGCACCTTTGAAAGTATAGTCAAAGTTGATTTCGTTTTTAGCAGGGTTAGGATAAACGCTGATTAACTCTTTGGTTAATTCGGTTTTTTTGATAGAAGTAGGAAGCGTGCCTAAGATATAAGCAGACTCTGCATGGTTAGTACCCGTTAAAGTACCGTCGCCATCAGGGTTACTGTTATCTACACCAGGATCATTGAACAATACACCACCTTGTGCTCTGCCATAACCCTCTACTACCACAATATTCGTATCATTATCGAAGAACCAGTTAATGGTAGTATCTGTACCTGAAACAGTACCAGATCCTTTTGTTACCCAATAAGATACTTCTTGAGATTGGTTAGCTGCAATGTTAAAACCATATTGTCTTATTCCTCTCCAAACTGATTGACCGCTAGCAGTATTAAAACTGTAACCTGCAATCCAGAAAGTTAAAGTATCTGTTGGTGCAACAGCATCAGTACCTAAATTTTCAACTTTAAATTTAATATTCATGCTATCACCTGTAGGAATATTTGCGTAAGTCGCACCATTTGCAGGATTAACAATAGAGAATTTTAAATTTACATTTTTCTGTGCAACCGCACCTGTAATGAACGTACCGATAAGGGCAAGTGTTGTAAAGATTTTCTTCATGTTTTTCTATTTAAAAAAATTTTTGAGTCCCAAATGTAGCGCAAAAACCGCAGACAGGCTTGAGAAATTTACGCACACATTTGTTAAAACTACTTGAATATCAAATGTTTTGCATTTGAAAAATTCCGTATTTAATCCTCTTTGATTTAAATAGCTATGGCAGTTATGTAAGGAAGCTGTACCTTTATCCTCCTAAAAAAATAATAAGAAAATGAAAACTTCTCAAGCTTTGGTCTGTCTTGCGGCATTCGGTTCTGTCGCGGCCTGTAATACAACCAAGAAAAGCCAAACGGTTAATTATAAAGCTATGAATAATCCCTTTTTTGTAAAGAGTTCTTTGCAGTATCAAGCACCTGTATTTGATAAAATAAAGAATGAGCACTTTAAGCCCGCATTTGATTTGGGCATGAAGATGCAAAACGATGAGCTCGCAAAGATCACAGGGAATAAAGAAGCCCCTACTTTTAAAAATACAGTTGTGCCCCTGGAGACCAGCGGCGAAATATTGAAACGTGCCCAAAGTGTTTTTTACAATTTTACCAGCGCCAATACCAGTCCGGAGATACAGGCATTAGAACAGGAATATGCGCCTAAATTTTCCGCACACAGAGATGGTATATTTCTAAATGAAGCTTTGTTTGCACGGATTAGTAAATTATACGGAAACCGCTTTGCTTTAGGTTTGGATGCAGAAGATAAAAAACTGCTGGAGTATTATTACGAGCAATTTACCATCGCGGGCGCCAATCTCTCCGCACCGGATAAAGAAAAGATGAAAAAGCTGAATGAGCAGGAAGCGGGATTGATCGCAAGTTATACCACAAAATTATTGGCAGCCCGTAAAGCCGGTGGCGTATTTTTTGATCAGGCTTCAGATTTGGACGGCTTGACTGCAGAAGAGTTAGAAGCAGCCAAGAATGATGCGAAAGCAGCAGGTAAAGACGGTAAATATTTACTGGCTTTACAAAACACAACGCAACAACCTTTATTGCAAAGCCTCAAAAATCGTGCAACCCGGGAGAAGTTATTTAAAGCCTCCTGGACACGTGCCGAAAAAGGAGATGAAAATGATACCCGTTCCCTGATCGAACAAATTGCAAAACTGCGTTTGCAAAAAGCAAAGCTTATGGGTAAGCCGAATTATGCAGCATGGAAACTGCAGGATCAAATGGCCAAAACGCCTGAAGCTGCAAAGGAAATGCTGAAGCAGGTAGCTACACCGGCTGTGGCAACGGCCCAAAAAGAGGCATTGGCACTTCAGGAGTTGATCGATCAGCAAAAGGGCGGATTCAAATTGGCTGCATGGGACTGGAGCTTTTATGCAGAGCAGTTGCGTAAAGCGAAATATGATCTGGAAGAAAGCGAAATCAAACCTTATTTTGAAGTAACAACAGTACTCGAAAAAGGGGTATTTTTTGCTGCGGAACAATTGTATGGAGTGACGTTCAAGAAACGTTCCGATATACCCGTATACCACCCCGATGTGGTGGCTTATGAGGTGTTCGACCGCGATGGCTCTTCTATTGCGATCTATTACCTGGATTTTTATACCCGAGACAATAAATCGGGTGGGGCTTGGATGAGTAACTATGTAGACCAGTCTTTTGTATTGGGGCAGAAGCCTGTAATCGTGAATGTATTTAATTATCAAAAGCCCGCACCGGGCAGACCGTCTTTAATCAGTTTTGATGATGTCAGTACCATGTTCCACGAGTTTGGACACTCCATACATGGCTTATTTGCACATCAAAAATATGTAACACTTTCCGGAACGTCTGTACCCAGAGATTTTGTAGAGTTCCCTTCTCAAATTAATGAACACTGGGCACTGGAACCATCTGTGTTGAAAAACTATGCGCTCCACTATCAAACCAAGCAGGTCATACCACAATCCTTGTTGGATAAGATGAAAAAAGCAGGTACGTTCAATCAGGGCTTTAATGTAACGGAATTAGCTGCAGCCGCAGCGCTTGATTTGGAATGGCACAGTATTTCTGATGAAAGTCAGGTGACCAATGCAAACGACTTTGAGCAGAAAGCATTACAAAATGTGGGTCTCTTAGTAGCAGAAGTGCCTCCACGTTATCATTCCCCATACTTCTTGCATATTTGGGGTAATGGCTATTCTGCCGGCTATTATGCTTATATCTGGTCTGAAATTCTCGACAATGATGCTTATGAGTGGTTTAAGGCTAATGGCGGCATGACCAGAGCCAATGGGGATCGTTTCCGCGAATACATTTTATCTGTAGGAAACACCATGGATCTTAATGAAGCATTTAAAAACTTTACCGGTCACAAGGCAGATATAAAGCCTTTGCTGCGTAACAGAGGTTTTATCCAATAATAAATGAATTCTATACGTTAATAGAGAAGGGTGATGCATAAAGTGTCACCCTTCTCTATTCAATACGGGCAGCGATCATTAGCCACCGCTTGTATTTTAATGAGGTATTAACGAATTATTATTAAGGATACACTAAACTTAGGAAGCCCTATTGCGTCTATGTATTTATAAAAAGAAAATTTACAAAACGAAATTAAAATATAATACCATGAGCACCTTATTCAGCACATACAGAAGATACGCCTTAGCGGCCGGTTTGGGCATGATGACCCTACTCGGCTTAAGTACAGAACAGGCGCATGCGCAATACACGAATGATAACTATAATAATGGTTATAACAATGGTTATAATAATGGCAATAACTATGGTGATGATAATTATAACAATAATGGTTACTCCAGTTATAACAATGATTATTCCGCATTCTATGATGATCTTTCTCCTTACGGACAATGGTTTCAGGATCCTCAATATGGGATGGTATGGTCGCCTCGCGTAGGCCGTGATTTCACACCTTACCAAACCAATGGGTACTGGGCCATGACACAATATGGTAATACCTGGATGAGTAATTACAACTGGGGTTGGGCGCCATTCCACTATGGCCGCTGGACCTATAACCAATACTATGGCTGGTTGTGGATTCCCGGAAATGAATGGGGCCCTGCTTGGGTAAACTGGCGTAGCGGTGGTGGTTATTATGGTTGGGCACCATTAGGTCCCGGCATCAGTATCAGCATGTCTGTGGGCTTCAATGCGCCTATGAGTTGGTGGACTTTTGTGCCTCAGGGAAATATCTACTATACCGGTGGCTATGGTCGCTACCACAATGGTGGTAACATGTATAACATTTACAATAGCACCACGATAATTAATAATTATAACAACTATGGTGGCCGCAATTATATTGTGGGACCAAGCAGGGGTGATGTAGAACGTTCTGTGCGCCGTCCGGTCAGCGTCTATAATTTAGGCGAAAGAAATACCCGTGGCCGCTCTTCTGTAAGAGGTAATAATATTGATATGTACCGTCCTAATGTAAGCAATTTGGTACGCAGTAACAGTACAAGAATAGATACCAGAAGTGTACAAACCATCAACAGAGGTACCGGACAAACGACCACAACTCCAGTAAGAAATAGCAATAATGGTGGAAGGCCGGGTTCTAATAATTATGACAGAGGTACCCGTACAAATCCGACAACACCTAATGTGAATAATAATGGCGGAAGGCCCGGTTCTAGTAATTATGACAGAGGAACGCGTACAACTACGCCGACACCTGATGTGAATAATAATGGTGGAAGACCCGGTTCTAGTAGTTATGACAGAGGAACGCGTACAACTACGCCGACACCCGATGTGAATAATAATAATGGTGGAAGACCCGGTTCTAATAGTTACGACAGAGGTACGCGTACATACACGCCCACACCAAATATGAACAATAACAATGGTTCGAGACCTGGTTCTAATAATAGTTATGACAGAGGTAGCCGCATGAATACGCCGGCACCACAGCCTGTACAAAACAATAATCGAGTGATCAGCCAACCGGCACCTTCTAGAAGCGTAGAACGTGCACAACCACAACAAGTGCAACAACAAAGACAATACAATGCACAACCTAGCGTGCAACGTTCAGAAACCAGAACGGCTGCACCACCGGAACGCCAAATGAACAATACGCGCAGCGATAACGGTTCAAGACCTTCGGGAGGTGGCATGGATAGGGGCTCAAGAAGATAAAAAATCGGAATACCCATATAATTGACCAATAAAAAACGATAAATAATTTAGTTTATTTATCGTTTTTTTGTTCCATAATAACTAATATTGTGAGGTCGTGACAGAAGTCCTGATAACACAGTTGGTTAAATTTGAAAAATTTTTAGAAAATATTAGCAAAGGCTTTGCATTTCTAAAAGAAAGTTATATTATTGTATCGCTTTTCGGTATAATTTTTATCGAAACAATGTAAAATAAACATTAATAACAGATGAAAAGAGCAATATTTGGTATTAGTTTGCTAAGTGTAGGTTTCGCTACAGTATTGACATCATGCTCTTCTAATAAAGGAAGAGGGGTCTCTGAAAAAACAGGCTGGAATTATAATGATTCCCGTTTGGGTGGCTTTACCGCCGCACAGAATTACAAAGGTATGCAAACCGGTCCCGGATTGGTATTTATCGAAGGTGGTAGCTTCACAATGGGTCAAACGGATGAGGACTTGTATTATACTAGAAATAATACACCACGCAGAGTAACCGTTTCTTCTTTCTACATGGATGAAACAGAGGTGGCAAACGTTCATTACCGTGAATATATTTATTGGTTGCAACGTGCTTATGGCGCCGATTATCCGGATGTTGTAGATGAAGCGAAACCGGATGAAACCGTTTGGCGTTCTGCATTGTCTTATAATGAGCCTTACGTGCAATATTATTTCAACCATGCATCGTATGATCAATATCCTGTAGTAGGGGTAACCTGGATGCAGGCCAATGATTATGCTAAATGGCGTTCTGACAGGGTTAATGAGCAAATCCTGATGAAAAATGGTTTGTTGAAGAAAAATCCTAATCAGGTAAATGAAGATGTATTTACTTCTGAAACATACGTAAACGGACAATATTTAGGTGCTACCGGTAGAAGCAAGCAAAGAGATTTGGATCCTACGGGTTCCGGGTCTAGAGCGACCAACTACGCTGATGGTATGTTATTGCCTAACTATCGTCTGCCAACAGAAGCTGAGTGGGAATTTGCCGCTTTAGGTGCTATTGCCAATAACCCTTCTGCCCGTACAAAACGTAGCCGTGGTGAAGAAGCCTTTACAGATCGTCAATCCAATACCTGGGGAGATATTCGTTCAGTAAGATACCAAGAGAAAAATGCTCAAAAAGGTGAAATGCTGGCGAACTTCAAACGCAGAAGCGGAGACTATATGGGTGTAACCGGTGGTTTGAACGATAATGCTGATGGTCCTGCTGATGTACATAAATACTTACCTAATGCTAACGGTCTGTACAATATGGCTGGTAACGTTAACGAATGGTGTTTAGATGTATATCGTGCTACTTCTTTACAAGATTTTGCAGGTCGTCGCCCATATGTAGGTAACGAATTTACAAAAACGAAAAGAGAAAGCGATTATACCATTTCTGAAAAAGACAGCTTAGGCCGTTTAGTAGTAGCGGATATTGATTCTACCGATTTAGCAGGTCAATATAACAGAGACTATAAAAAAGCAGATAACAGAGGTGTTTTAGAGAACGAAGGCCAATACCGTTATGACTATGGCAAACAAAGCCTGGTTAATAATGACAGCCGCGTAATCAAAGGTGGTTCTTGGGATGATAATTACTATTGGTTAAGCCCTGGTACAAGACGTTTCCAACAATCAAACCAACCTACTTCTACAACCGGTTTCCGTTGTGTAATGGATAGATTAGGAAGCACTATTTTAGATGCACCATCTGGTAATCAATTCAGAGCATCAAAAAAACGTAAATAAGATATTCCTTAAAGGAACATAAATATTCCATAAGCCCTTCTCCATAAGAGAAGGGCTTATTTTTTATGGCTAATCAACTGCGCTGAGAAAATAGCGGGCATAAGCAGCCCGTCGTACATCGCTAGGCGAATGTCTCTATAAGAGGAAATGAGGAGCCTGGTGCAAATACCTGTGCCGGAGGCTTACTTTAGGATATGGATAACTAACCACCGGAAATCCTTGACGCCCATCGATAGTGTCGATGTATGATAATAAAATAACCTTTTGGAAACTCCATATGATCCGTTGCCCGCTTATGTACACCTATGGCTATTGTGTAATTGTTGAAACATGCTGGTGTACATAAGCGATATATAAATAAGCTCATCGCGGCTTTCACATAGTTGTGCTCCTCTCTTTAGGATGAAATAAGGATTACCATGTATTTTTAATGAAAAAAAATGCCCCCAAAAATCTTTGGGGGCATTCTAATGAAAAACAATCTTTGTTTTGTTAGGCTAATTTCGGTTTCCGGCTTACGATATACAGACCGATAAAGGTGATCAGGCCATTGAGGATAATCAGTTCTACGCCTATCTTATAGGCACTGTAGTTCGTGACCAAATAATTGATGAGGTAAGTAATCGCCGGTGCCAGTAAAGTAACATACAGAATTGCATATTTGGTTACGATTTCCCTTTTCGTGAAAATACCAAAAGCAAACAGGCCCAACAGAGGTCCATAGGTGTAGCCAGCAACCTCCATAATCAGATACACAATCGATTTATTGTTGATCATTTTGAAGACCATAATAAGGATAAAAAAGAGCACCGTGAAAACCAGGTGTATGCGCATCCTCAGTTTTTTCTTTTGTTTTTCCGTCTTAGTCGTGTCCTCATTCAGTTTTAAAAGGTCTACGCAATAAGAACTGGTCACAGCGGTTAAGGCACCATCTGCAGACGGAAATAAAGCCGAAATGAGGCCGATGATAAAGATGATGGCGATAATCATAGGGAAATGTCCTTGTAAGGATAAGGCCGGGAAAAGATCATCTCCCATGACACTCGGCCCACCAGATTTTAATATAAAACCCTCTGCGGTATAAGATGCGCCCTGTTGTTGTGCATATAAATAAAGCAATCCACCGAGAAATAGAAAGGCTAGGTTCACCACCAGCAGGATGCCGGCAAAACTGAGCATATTCTTTTTGGCGTTCTTGACATTATTTACAGAAATGTTTTTTTGCATCATCTCCTGATCCAAACCCGTCATGGCAATAGTGATAAACATCCCGCCCAGTATCGTCTTTAAGAAGAATGTTTTAGAATTGATATCAAAATTAAACAGCCTTGTATAATCTTTTTTAGAGAGTTGTGTGAACGCTTCTCCTACAGAAAGATCCAGGTGAGATAAAATGTAGATGATACAGGCCAGCAGGCTGATGATCATAAAAGAAGTCTGCAGGGTATCCGTGATTACAATCGTTTTCACGCCGCCTTCAAAAGTATAGAGCAAGACCATCAGCAGCAAGATCAAAGAGGTGGCCCAGAAGGGGATACCCAGGGGCTCCAATAAGAACAGCTGCAATACATTCACCACCAGATACAAACGCGCAGTGGCACCAATACTCCGGGAAATGATAAAGAATATCGATCCTATTTTATGGGCTTCTACATTAAATCGTTTGCCCAGATAAGTATAGATAGAGGTGAGGTTCATCCGGTAATATAAAGGCAGCAGAATAGCCGCTACAATGAAATAACCGATGAAGAACCCGATCACCATCATATAATATTCAAAGCCGCCAAAAGCATAAGCGCCGGAAGTCATCTTACCTACCGTACCCGGTACGGATATAAAGGTCACACCACTCAGGCTGGTGCCAATCATACCAAAGGCCACCAGCATCCAGTTGCTATTCCGGTTGCCAATAAAAAAAGATTCATTATTAGAATTTCGGGAGGTGTAAAACGAAACGCCTAAGAGCAATGCGAAATAGGCAATAATGATGATAAGTAAAAGTGTAGCATTCATAGCTTGAATTATAAATAAAAGAGTACCAAAACATTGGTACTCTTTTTATGGGAAAAATAGGAATTAGAAACCGATACCGAAACCAATCACCGGTTGTAGCGCCCCATAGTAAGGGCTGCCTACCTGTCCTTGGCGACCGTTAGAGCTGGTCACGGTTTGTAAGGTACTCTTTTGTAGTACATCATAATATAAGCCCAGATAAAGGCTTATTCTTTCCGAAACCGGAAGGCGGTATCCTGCGCCTACCAGCAAAGTCGGGATAGAATAATTTGCCTTAACCGATTCTTTACCCGATCCACCACCTAAAGTGGCCGCTTCCGTCCATTTCACATCAGAAATATGGTATTCAAAATGCGCCTGTACAAAAAACTGGCTGAACAGGTTATAACGTACCCAAGCCCCCGGAGAGAACATAGAATATCTTCTGGGATAGTTTTCATAACGGCTCGTCGTTGTATTGTAAAACGTGGTATAGTTACTCTCCCGGAAATATTGATATCCGATACTGACACCGGCCATCAGGTTATTCGTAAGCTTGTACCCTACCAAAGGAGAGATACTGGCATTGAAAGAGCCACTACCAAATCCTAAACCAAAGCCGCCACCCATGACCAGGCGCTGCGGATCAAAGCCGCCACTGCTGCTTTTAGGTTTACTACTATGTCCGCCGCTGCTGTATCGATCCTGCGCAAGCGCGCTGATACTTAAAAGTAGTCCTATCAATATGACGAATCCTTTTTTCATGATTGCTTATTTTTATGAGATGTCTGTATATTTATTTAACGCCTTTTTCCTTCATTACCTGATTAAGCCACTTCAATAAAACAAAACCGATAGCAGCCGAAACTAAAAGTAAACCACAGTTTACAATAAAGAAATTCGCTTTATTATCGTACTTATACCAGGTATTCGCCAGGATACCACTCAGTTTGTTCCCGATAGAGGTAGACAGGAAGAAGCCACCCATCATCAGGGCTGTTAATCGTGTCGGGCTCAATTTAGACACCAAAGATAAGCCCATTGGACTTAAAAATAACTCTCCGACCGTAATAACCCCATAACAACCGATCAGCCACAAGGCAGATACCTTTTCCAGGCCATTATGGCTATAATATACTGCGGCTACCATGACTAAAGCGGATAGGGCCGAAATAAACATACCCCAGGCAATTTTCGCCGGCGTTGTCGGTTCCTTCTTTTTACGCCTTAGGAAGCTAAAAAATGCCACGACCAAAGGGGTCAGCGCCACGACCCAAAACGGATTGATCGACTGGAAGAGCTCTGTATTCATGACCGAAATCGGTTGACCATCAGTCGGGATCTTATCTGCAGGTGCATTTTTGAAGTAAACATCATGATCCACCACTTTAATTACTTTTCCATGATCATCTTTTTGTGCCCTGAACTGTGCATCATATAAAGTCACGCTATCCTTTTTAGAAGGAATGCTTTCGGCCAGGTACAATTTATTGGCTGCATCTTCTACACCACCCGTCACCTGACGATCGGTATAATACTTAGCCCAGCGGGTCAATACTGTGCCGTTTTGCTTAAAGACAGCCCAGAACATGATACTTACCGCAAAGATGGCGAGCAGGGCCGCAATGGGCCGCTTATCGTTACCATTGGCGCGTACATAAAGACTGATAAAGAAGATTATGACCGGAACACAGGCAAAGATGAAGGCATCAGAACTGTCACTGCCAAAAATATTACCGGGAATAATCCATCCGATAGCCCCAACGACCATTGCGGGCAGAAATACATATAACAAGACCTGTGAGATGCCGATATCGCCCTTCTCTGTCGGTTTAAGGATATTGGCATGCCGGTAGTGCTTCAGGCCAATGCTGAAGACTATCAGCCCCACGAACATACCGATACCCGCTGTAAGGAAGGCTGCACTCCAGCCGTATTTATTGCGCATAAAAGCAGCAATAATATTACAGACGAACGCACCGATATTGATGCCCATGTAAAAGATATTGAAGCCGGCATCTTTTTTGGCGATATATTGCTCCTCCGAATAAAGATTACCGAGCAGCGTGGAGATACTGGGTTTGAAAAAACCATTACCAATAACGATTAAAGCGATAGAAGAATAAAAAGCCCCTTCACTATGAACACTTAGGCCCATATAGCCAAGCCCCATAAGTACCCCACCAATATACACCGAATTGATATAGCCCAGTTTCCGGTCTGCTAAAAAGCCACCTAGGAAAGGCGTTAAATAAGTAAAGGCGATAAACGTACCGAAAATATCCTCTGCTTTTACATCAGGAAACTGCCAGCCGCCATTCTTAGTATCGATCATATATAATAAAAAGATACCCAGCATCAGGTAATAACCAAAGCGTTCCCACATTTCTGTTAAAAATAAGAAGGGTAGGCCTTTAGGATGGTTACGTCCTTTCTGGGAGGGAACCCCCGAAAGGGCATCTTGCTGTTGCGACATATTTGTTATGATTAGCTTGCTAAAATAATAAAATAATGCTAATTCTAAGCAGCATAAGTTGCCGCCTGTATTTTAATGATCTTTATGCCAGCTTTTTTACCTAACTTTGTCGCTTGCTTTTTTTGGTCCAATTTATCTCATGTCCTTACCCGAACTACTCAAACATATTTATCACAACGCTACCGATGAAGTAATCCGTAGAGGAAAGAAAATTTTTCATACTTCAGGGGTGCAAATGCTTGAAAATGATCCGCTCACCGAACAGGTGGCGTTTCGTGTACGGAATGATGTGTACAATAATTTTTACAAGGTAACAGTTAATAACTATTTACAGCCGGGTAAACTTTCTATGCGCTGCCAGTGCCCTTATAATATGGGACCGGTGTGCCGTCATCAGGCTGCAGCATTATTCCAGTTAAACGATTTGCTGCAAAGTGGCTTTTTTGAACATGCACACATTGATTATAATCAGGAACATACCACCGTGCGTATGCGCCAGATTACCGGCAATTTCCTGAAACTGTTCTCTTCAGAAACCATTACGGCAGTAGCCGAAGACTGGTATGCTGAAAACAGGATCAATATCATTGAGGCGAAGGATGAAGCGGTAAGAGCTGATGTCACGGATGATGAATCCCGGAAATTTACGGTAATCATCAAACAAAATGAAGAGCGCTATTTCGATACGACTTGTAGTTGTACAGAGAAAAGCTACCCTTTATGTATCCATAAGGTGGCCGTATTCCTGGAAATTCTCTATAGGCACGGCGCAAATTATTTTAGTTCGCTGCGCAACTGGGATACCCAGAAAAATAAGCTGCTGGCTCTGTATGGCTTTACTGTAGACGACGATCTGACCAACAAATTTGAGTTTTCCTATCATGAAGGCAAGCCGTTTTTGCGCGTATTGGATAAGACCATTAAAAAAATTGATTTTAATAACGCCGGGAGCAGACCAGTATTAGAAGCGAAGAAAGAACCGGTTAATACCATAAAAGAAGAACGCAAAAAACTGGGCGTATTGGTGCGCAATGCCAGCGACTATTACCCATACTCCTCTTTTGAGCTGGTGGCCGGTGTGCCCAATGCCAATACAGATGGTTATGAACGTAATATTGAGCTTGTACAATACACGCAATACATCGACCCCATTTATTTAGATGACAGAGAGAAAATACTGATTACCGCCCTGCGAAAGCAGAGCCCGGACGAATTAGTAAAGTGGCTGAAGAAAAACTCGCCTTTCGGCGATTTTCTGGATGGTGTGGATAAAGATCTGCGCAATAATCCCAATAATGACCTGAAACAACAAGTCTGGGATTTCACTATTCCCCGTTATCAAAGGCTTTTTGCCCAATACAAAGATTATCCTTTTATATACTATACCAAAAAGCCGAACAGCACAAAGCTGCAGGATTTGATTAAGTGTAATTTCAGCGAACAGGTATTTACAGCGCATATTGATGTACGCCCCTTCAAAACCGGCGTGAATGTTGCCTTGCAGATCTGTATCGGAGACAATATTCTGGAAACAAGCGAGCTGGAATTGTTGAATGCAGGTTTAGTATTATACAACCATACCTTTCACACGATCGGAAATGTTGATACCATTGATATCATCAGTAAATTCGATAAGTCGGGTGTGATGCATATCAATAAGACAGAGTGGCCCGAATACCTGGAAAAAGTATTACTGCCCCTGTCTGCTAAGACGACCATTCATTTTCATGAAAAACTACAAGAGCGCGTGATTTCGGAAGAACCGAAGTACAGACTCTATTTGAAAGAATCGGATAAAATGATGGCCTTTAAACCGGCTTTCTCATACGATGGTATCGAAAAGCATTGGTTAGATACCTCCTCTGCCGTAAGTGCCAAGAAAGGGAAAGTTGTGGTGTATGAGCGTAATGAAGCAGCGGAACAAACCTTCCTGAACCTCTTGCGTTACCTGCATCCTTCCATGCAGGAAAGCCGTAAGTCTCAGTCCTTTTTGCTCATGGCTGCCGAGGCCCTGAAAGGAAGCTGGTATTTCCATTTTATGGATACCCTGCGGGAGCATCAGGTAGAGATTATCGGTTATGAAAACCTGAAACAGATGCGCATCAATCCGCATAAACCGATCACCAATCTGAATATGAAGAGCGGGATCGATTGGTTTGATGTAGAGATGAGCGTGTCCTTTGGCGATCAGCTGGTATCGGTGAATGAAGTGAAAAAAGCATTGACCAAAAAGCAAACCTATGTGCAGTTGAAAGACGGCAGTATGGGCTTGTTTACCGATGAGTGGATGGACAAGTATGCCCTGATGCTGAAATTGGGCCAGGTGAAAGACGGAACAGTGCGCCTGAAGAAATTCCACTTCTCCGCATTGGAAGGAATACAGGAAGAACTGGGGCAAAATGAAGAATTACAGGATCTTTATGAAAAGAAAGAGCGCCTGATCAATTATACTTTTGATGAGAATGTACCGATAGAAATACCGGACAATGTATATGCAACCTTAAGGCCATACCAGAAAGCAGCCTTCCAATGGCTTACCTTCCTGAATGAAACAGGATGGGGTGGTATCTTGGCGGATGATATGGGTTTGGGTAAAACCCTGCAAACCCTGACCTTCTTACAGTCCTATCAGAATAAAAATCCGGATTCTAAATTTTTAGTAATCTGTCCGACCTCTTTGATGCATAACTGGTCAAGTGAGTTGAAGAAATTTACGCCCGACCTTAAAAGCATGATGCATCATGGGTCTAAGCGGAACAGTGCTATATCGGATTTTGATCCTGTCCACGTGATTATTACCACTTATGGTACATTACGCAGCGATATTAAGATGTTGTCACAGATCAATTTTGATTATGTGGTGATGGATGAATCGCAGGCCATCAAAAACCCTATTTCTCTGGTGGCCAAGTCGGCCTTACAATTGCAAGCCAAAAACAGGCTGGCCTTGAGTGGTACACCGGTACAGAACAATACCTTTGACCTGTATGCACAGATGAACTTCTTAAATCCGGGCATGTTTGGTTCTATTGATTTCTTTAGAAATGAATTTGCCAACCCGATCGATAAAAATCAGGAAGAAGAGGTAAAAGTGCAATTGCGCAAAATGATTTATCCGTTCTTGTTACGCCGTACCAAAGAGCAGGTAGCACCAGATCTGCCTAAAAAAGTAGAAATGGTACTCTTCTGTGAAATGGGGACGAAACAAAGGAAGATATATGATGCCTATCGCTCCGAATACCGTTCCAAAATACTGGGCGAGATCGAGGCCAAAGGGATTGAAAGGGCACAGATGAGCATTTTGCACGGTTTGATGAAACTTCGTCAGATCTGTGATTCTCCTGCGATCCTGAACGAAGCCGAAAAATTTGAAAACCATTCGGTGAAGATTGATGAACTCGTACGTGAGATCAGTGAAAATACCAGTAACCACAAGGCCCTTATCTTCTCTCAATTCCTGGGTATGTTGGGACTGATCCGGGAACAGCTGGAGAAAATGGGTATTCCTTATGTCTATTTTGATGGTAGTACTTCCATGACAGAGCGGGAAAAAGCCATTAATGAATTCCAGAATAGTGAAGACTGCCGTGTGTTCCTGATCTCCTTAAAAGCCGGTGGTGTGGGGCTTAACCTTACTGCGGCCGACTATGTATATATTGTAGATCCATGGTGGAATCCTGCAGTAGAGCAGCAAGCGATTGACCGTACGCACCGTATCGGGCAGACCAAAAGTATCTTTGCCTATCGCCTGATCTGTAAAGACACAATCGAAGAAAAGATTATGATGCTACAGGAACGCAAACTAAACTTGGTGAAAGACCTGATTGCGGATGACAGCGCTTTCCTGAAAAAACTAACCAAAGAAGATATTTCTTACCTGCTAAGTTAAACTATAAGCATAAGGGCGCACCGCAGGTGCGCCCTTATTTTGTCTATAATGTTATTAAATAAGGACTTAGATATTACATTATCTAAACAATAAATTTAAAAACAAGCCGGCGATCTATGAGGAGTATTGCATAATTCATCTTAAATTTGTGCAATGAGCCAAATGCCCACACTTTTTGATGATGAGGATTACTATGTGCCCCCGCCACAAAAAGAAACCAAGAAAAATACTGCGGCAAACAAAGAGACAACCGATGCTCCGGAATCGGCTGAAGAGGTAAGTGATGCCCTGTCCGAAGTGCCTGAAGAAGAAGTGATCCTACCTGATACAGAAGAAGCACCTGTAATGGAGGCTGATCCGGCAAATGCGCGATCAGAAGAAGAAAGATTACCGGAAGAAGCCGAAAGTGAAATTATAGAAGAGATTGTTGCCATAGATCCAACTGAGGATACCGTGGCCGCAGCAATACCGGAAGAAGAAGTGCTGCCGCTTACAGAAGAGACTGCTGTAATAGCGGCCAATCCTGAAACACCACAAGCAGCAGCAGAAAATGAGGTAATAGAAGAGGTACCCGAAAATGCGGTTATAGCCGAAGTTCCCGAAGAAGAAGTTATACTGATTCCCGAAGAAGCGCCCTTATTGGAGGCCGATCCGGTAATCGAAACACCGGAAGAGATCGTCGCAGTAGCTGACAGTGAAGAGATTGAAGAATTGGATGAGGAGGCACAACCGGAAATCGCTATACCTGCAGTGCCGGGTAATATTGCCTTTGAAATTCCGGAGGAAGAAGCGGCTGAAACGTCTGAACAGGAAATTTCTGTTGCCCCCATACAAGATCAACCGGTACAGGATTTGGACCGGCTTATGTTTTCCGAAATGGTAGCGATGCACTATGCCGCTTATGCAGGGCTCACCTTCGAACCGTCAAATGATAAGGATGCGGAAGCAATACCATCGACTGAAGCGGTATTAGAGACCGATGAGGAAAGCGTTTCAGAAGAAGAAAATATAGTAGAAGAGGCGGTTGCAGCAAGTTCAAATGCACCTCTTGTGCCCTTGCCTGAATTTAACCTTGAAGATAAATATTATAGTATCGGTGAAGTTGCGGCAATGTTTGGCGTCAATGTATCCCATATCCGGTTCTGGACGACTGAGTTTAGCCTTAAAGTACGGACAACCCGCAAGGGAGACCGCTTATTTAATCCGGCTAATATTGCCAAATTGCGATTGATCCATCATCTGGTGAAGGAACAAAGACACACGATTAAAGGAGCAAAGGAGAAGCTGAAGCATAGCAAACAAGCGATAAATGCACAAGTGGATTTAAAAGATAAATTATCGTTCCTGAAAGAAAAACTGGAACGAATCAAGCGCAATTTGTAAGATGAAGTACTATAGTGCAGACCGTATACATGACGGATACCAATGGATCACCATGCCCTCTGTATTGGTTTTTGAAGAAGACGGTACCTTCGTGAAGGCGGTACCTGCCGAAGAGATAGACCATACCTTAGTGGTACATTACAGTGGAACCTTAGCGCCTGCTTTTGTGAATGCACATTGCCATTTGGAATTGTCGCATACCAAAGGGCTTATTCCGGAAGATACCGGTCTGGTGGCGTTTTTGGGAAAGGTTGTGCTGCACAGAAGTGACAATGACATAGAAAAAAAAGAAGCCATCCTGAAGGCGATGAGTGATTTGCAAGATAGCGGATGTATCGCAGTAGGAGATATTGCCAACACCCTCGATCTTGTTGCGCTCCGTCCGGAAGCACAGATGCACATCCATACTTTTGTGGAAACAATGGGTTTTATCCCGCCGACCGCGGCGCAACGTTTTGCGTATTCTGAGCAGATATACCGGCAATACCAGGAACAAACCGTTGCTAAACACGGCTATACCTTAAGACAGTCTATTGTGCCACATGCACCCTATTCTGTATCAGAGACCCTTTTCGGGCTTATTAATTCCTTTGAATCAGCTAGCCTGATCTCTATTCATAATGAAGAAACTGCTGCAGAAAATGCCTATTTTGAGGACAAAGCAGCCGGTATGCACCAATTGTATGAAGCGCTCAGGATCGATGATACTTATTTTCAGCCTTCCGGCAAAACATCGCTACAGACCTATTTGCCTTATTTCGATACCGCGCATCCTTTTATTTTAGTGCATAACACCTTCATGTCGCAAGAAGACCTTGGTTTTATACATGCCGGTGGCTATAAAGCATCGCTGTGCTTATGCCCCAATGCCAATTGGTATATAGAGAGAACCCTGCCTGATATAGAAATGCTGGCACATTCCGGTCTGAACATCTGCTTGGGTACCGATAGCCTGGCCTCCAATCATACCTTGAATATCTACGATGAGGTGTTGAAAATACAGGAGCATTATCCCCATATATCCGAAGAAAAACTTTTGTGCTGGGCTACTTCCGGTGGTGCCAAAGCATTGCAGTTAGCACATGTAGTAGGTAGCTTTACGCCCGGTTTAAAGCCCGGTTTGGTACAAATAAAAGATAAGGTGTCGAAAAGGATATATTAATCCGAAGCAGCTTGTTCCTCTTTATGTTTTGCTACATTGTCCCGAAGGGATTGCATAAAGGCTTCCTGCTTTTCGCGTAAACGCTCTTGGCGTTGCTCTTTTCTGGCCTGGCTTTTCTGCTTCATATAGCTAAACACACCATATGCAAAGATAATAGCCAGGAGAATAAGTATATTAAAGGTCATACAGAAAAATATTAATGCTGTAAAATATCGACCGGCAGGCGCTTGGCAATGGCCTTACCTAAAGTAATCTCATCTGTATATTCCAGTTCCCCGCCAAAAGCCACCCCACGGGCAATGCCCGAGATTAATACATTTACGCCTTTTAATAATTTACTGATGTAATATACTGTCGTGTCTCCCTCGATGGTAGGGCTCAAAGCCATGATCAGCTCTTTTGGCTGATGCAAGTGTACGCGCTCCACCAGCTGGCCAATGTACAATTGATCAGGACCGATGCCTTCCAAGGGAGATAGTAAGCCACCCAAAATGTGGTATACACCGCTAAACTGCCCCGTATTCTCAATCGTGATCAGATCCCGGAAGTTTTCAACCACACAAATCAGCTCACGGTTACGGGAAGGGTTTTCGCAAATACTACAGATTTCTGCATCGGCAATATTGTTACATTCCCTGCAAAAACGGATATCCTCACGCATTCGCTGAATACGTTCTGTAAACATCGTGGTCACCTCAGCCTGCTCTTTTAGTAAATGCAAGACCATGCGCAAAGCAGTTTTCTTGCCAATACCCGGTAATTTACAAAAAGCTTCTACAGCATCTTCTATCAGTTTGGAGGTAAATATCATGTTTATGTCTAAATCAAATCTTTATGAATACGTTCTGCAAAAATATCAATTTAACAACATCAAAGTTCAATATTTTATGGGCATACTACAGAAATGATGTAATTTGCCGATATTAAAAAAAATCTGCAATAGTGAATAGGGTTTCGAATCGTTTTAGCAAGGGAATATTTTTCTTATTGGTTTTGTTATGTGCTGCAAGTGGTTATAGTTATGCACAAAAATCCAAGCCCGTAAAAATTTTATTTTTGCTGGACGGCTCCAGCAGTATGCTGGATGACTGGCAACCCAATACCCCGCGTTTTACTGCGGCCAGCCGTATTATTGTCAATATTGTAGATAGCATTCAGCGCGTTAACCCCTATGTAGAGTTTGGCGTAAGGGTATTCGGACACCAATACCCGATGTCCGCTAAAAACTGTTATGATAGTAAGCTTGAAGTAAGCTTTTCTGCCCAAAATATAGAACAGATCAAAGCGCGTTTGCGAGACTTGTCCGCAAGAGGCGTGTCGCCCATTGCCTGGTCGTTGCAGCAAACTGCCGACCTAGACTTTATATCCAGTGACCGGTATGCGTACAGTATTATCCTGCTTACCGATGGGGGGGAGAGCTGTGGCGGAAATGTTTGTGAAACCGTGCGAAAACTATTAAGCGGCCGCATTACCTTTAAGCCTTATATCCTGAGCTTGGTAGACTATGCACCTTTAAAAGGCGAGTACGACTGTTTCGGTAAATTTCTTACGGTAGCCACTCCTGCTCAGGTAAATCCGGCCATCAAAACTATTGTAGATGATAATAGAATCATGTTTGAACGGAATGATGGTAATTTAGTGACCACCAAACCTAATGATGTCATCGATACCCCTACAGTAACCAAAAGAGGCGCAGATTTGATTAACCCCAATGCGCAAAGGCGTTCCGAACTGGAAAAAGCATTGATTTATCTTAAAGTACCTACCGGGTCTCAGATCAGCAATATACCCAGCAAATGGTTTAATCGGATGGAGATCAAGAGCAGCCCTATTAAGCCTCCGGTTCCTAGACCATACGTATATAAAAGGGATTTGCCTCTGGTCAATTTTTCAAAAGATATAGAAGAACCATTAGTTGCCCGCTCCCTTACTCCTTTATTCAACCTGAAACGGCTGAGCAGAATACAGCGTATCAATAACCTGATCTCAAAGCCTGTATTGAAGCGTACCAGACAGACTCCGATGCTGGCGAAAGTGGACTTTTCAAAAGATATAGAAGTACCTGTCGTACTACAACAAATGCCTTTGTTTAGCCTGAGAAAGCTGACAAAAGTGCAACGCATCCCCAATATCATGGTGTTTCCTGAAGCGAGGTCTAGCAGGATAAAAACAACTTTAGGAAAAGTGAGGTTTGCTCCGGAAGAGCCGCAGACAGTAGCCGTGGTCCCTAAGCCCGAAAAAACGGTTGTGCCCAAAGAAGTAAAACCGCAGAAAAATAATCCCCCGCCCACACCCAAAGAAGATGCCCCGATCACGGTCGTAAAGCAAAAATCGGAAGACACAAAAGTATTGGTCTATTTTACCAATGGGAAAGGTAAGTTCTATAAAACAGAGCCCAGCATAGATTTTTATGATGTCAATGCCAAAAAAGTGGTACAGTCGAGTTTTCGTTATATCAATAAATCGACCGGAGAACCGGAACCCATCAAAATTGCACCGGGCACCTACAAGATTACCAAGCCGGGCACTTATTTTAAATCCGCTACCGTAACTATTGAACCCAATACTACCGATAAAATCGTTGTAACGGTAAGCTCCGGATCTATTAAGTTTGAATACAGAGGTAATAAAAGCCGTCCCGTAAGCGAATTTACTGCCTTAGTGAGCAATCGTTTTGAATCGGCTCCGGTGGTCAAGCAAGCCTGCGATTCTTTTGTAGAGTACGAGCCGGGAAGATATCATATCGAGATCAACACCCTGCCGCCGACGATGGCTTATATTCCGGAACTGAGTTTTATGCAAACCCATATTGTGGAGATCCCGGAGCCCGGAACAGTACAGATTACCAATACCAATATGAAAGGTAAAGTGCAATTTTACTACTTGAACGGCAGTAATTTTGAGCCCTTTTATGATATGAGCCTGAACGGAAATCCCGAAGCGCAAAAAATCGAATTTCTGCCGGGACAATATCAGGTTTATTTCTTTAAAGACGGATCAGAACAGATGAAGCAATTTCAGGTGAAAAGTAATAAAACCATCGCCGTAGAATTATAATCATAAGCAATGAAATTTGTCAATTTTCTATACATATTTATTTTCCTGTACACCATTGCTGCGCTGTCTTTTTGGGGACATAGCCTTAATGTGCAAAGCCAGACCATTTATGAATACGAGCAAAGGGAGCTGCGCAACAGCGTAGATCCGGTAATTAATTCGGTACAGTACAAGATTGGCGAAAATGCAATCCAGGAACGCTTACATACCCGGAACAGGCAGTATATAGGCGAGGGTATTACCTTTTTGGTGATCATCCTGATCGGTGCAGGGGTTGTTTATACCGCTTTGCACAGAACGCAATCGCTCTCCAAGCAGCAGCACAACTTTATGTTGTCCATCACCCACGAATTGAAATCACCTATTGCAGCGATAAAGCTGAACCTCGAAACCATTCATAAACGCAAGCTTACCGAAACACAATTACATACCTTGCTTTCCAGAAGTATTAAAGAGACCAACCGGCTCAATGACCTGTGCAACAATCTGTTGCTGGCCTCTCAATTGGAAAGTACGCGGTTTAAATCGGCATTAGACCGCATTAGCCTGACCAGTATTGTAAAGGAAGAGTTGGAACAGTATATAGACCGGAACAGCCATTCGTTTTTGTTAGATATTAAGCAAGATAGCTTTATCCTCGGCGATAAAGTCTTATGGAAACTGGTCGTGAGTAATCTGATAGAGAATGCCTGTAAGTACAGTCCTCCGGATGCACTGGTTACCGTCAAACTGAACAAAACCGATGATCAGCAATGGGTGCTGCAGGTTGCCGATCAGGGACAGGGTATTGCAGATGAAGAAAAGAAAAAAATCTTTCAAAAATTCTATCGCGTGGGTAGTGAAGAGTCCCGCAATACTAAAGGAACGGGACTAGGCCTGTTTATTACCGCACAGATCGTAGATAGGCATAAGGGTAGTATTGTCGTGCGTGATAATGAACCCAAAGGAAGCATATTTGAAATCACTATTGCTGCAGAATAAGCAGCGCAAACAGCGTCAATTTTGAAGAAAGCATTAATTCAGATGCACCTTGCCGTGCTCTTATGGGGATTTACCGGGATACTGGGCCGGGTGATCACGCTGTCTGCACCGGTTTTGGTATGGTATAGAATGGGTCTGACAGCATTATTCATCGGCATTATCCTGAGCTATAGAAAGCTATGGCAAAAACTGGAACGAAAAGATGTGAAAAAGGTGGTTGGGATCGGGTTGCTTTATGCGATACATTGGGTCGCCTTTTATGCCTCCATCAAATTGGCCAATGCCTCGATCGCTTTGGTCTGCCTCTCTACTGCAAGCGTATTCACGGCGGTCTTAGATCCCATACTCAATAAAAAAAAGATCAACCCCCTCGAGATCGGGCTCAGCCTTATCGCAATCCTGGGGGTTTATTGTATTTACGTGATGTATCCGGCTGAGGATGAATTGAAGCCGGATAAGAAAGCCATGCTTGATTTCCCTTTGGGACTGGCATTGGGTATCCTGGCCTCCGTGATCAGTGCCATTTTTACCGTCTTTAATAAACCACTGGCTGGAAAATATGAGCCAAGATTATTAGTATTCTACGAAATGATGATCGGCTTTATTTTCCTGACCATAGTTGCGCCACTGTATATCTATCAGAATCCGGCGGAGCCGTTGATCCCTTTTAATTGGGATATTATTTGGATCTTCTGCCTGGTGTATTTTTGTACCGTATTAGGACAGTCTTTGGCCATGACAGCCTTGAAAGACCTGTCGACCTTTACCGTAACTTTTTCAGTCAACCTGGAGCCCGTTTATGGCATTATACTCGCCTTTATCTTTTTTGACGAACAAGAACAGCTATCCGCCGGTTTCTACATCGGTATGGGGCTTATCGCACTGTCTGTATTGCTGCAGGTAAGCCTGCTGATCAGAAATAGCCGGAAGCAAAAGGTATTGGTATAAATAGAAAAGGCAGAGAAGACCATACTATAATTTAGAAAAATAGTGTTTTCTTTGCTGTAAATAGTGTATTCATATTTTATAAAAGAAGATAATAGATGAAAAGAAAATTAATAAGACTGATGTGGACGGTTTTCATAATAGGAGTCGTCTTTTTCGGGGCCATAGTTTTCGGTATTGAGAAGGGGTATATGGGAGAGATGCCGTCTATGGAAGAATTAGAAAATCCTTCTGCAGCCACAGCTTCAGAGATTTATGCCAATGACAAGAGCCTTATTGGTAAATATTATATCCTGAATAGGTCCAATTCTAAATACGGAGAAATCTCTAAAAATGTAACCAATGCGCTCATTGCCACAGAGGATTTCCGTTTTCAGGAACACTCCGGAATCGATGGGGTATCGGTATTGAGAGCAGTACTACTTTTGGGTAAAAAAGGGGGTGGTAGTACCATAACCCAACAACTAGCCAAAAACCTTTTCCCCCGCGAGAATCCGTCTATCTTCCAATTACCTTTTGTGAAGTTAAAGGAATGGATTATGGCTGTGAAACTGGAACGTAACCTGACCAAAGAAGAGATCATAACCTTATACCTGAATACAGTACCTTTTGGCGATAATACTTATGGTATTAAAAACGCTTCCCTGACTTTCTTCAATAAATCGCCGGACAAACTTTCTGTAGAGGAAGCCGCAGTATTGGTAGGGATGCTTAAAGGAAATACATTGTATAATCCACGCCGAAATCCGGAGATTGCCCTAGAACGTAGGAATACAGTAATTGACCAGATGGAAAAGTACAACTATCTTTCCGCTGCGGAAGCGAGTGCTTGTAAGGCCAAGCCCTTAAACCTGGATTATAACAAACTGGTACAGTCCGATGGTTTAGCACCCTATTTCAGACAAGTGGTAGAGCAGGAAGTGCGTAAATGGTGTAAGACCCACCTGAAAGAAAATGGAGAACCTTACAATATTTATAAAGACGGACTAAAGATCTATACGACCATTGATCCTATTTTACAGAAATATGCAGAAGAGGCCGTAGAAGAACAAATGAAGCAATTGCAGCGTTTGTTTGCTTCCCAAACGCAAATCCGTACCGGCTCTATCTGGAAGCAAGACCAACCGGCCAGGGTTTTGAAGCGCCTAATGGAGTCTTCCGATCGGTATAAAAATATGAAAGACGGAGGGGCTTCGGAAAAAGAGATCGAAAAAGCCTTTAATGCCAAAACGAAAATGACGGTATTTACCTGGGCCAATAAAGATCATGAAAGGGATACGACCATGACCCCGCTGGATTCCATAAAATATATGCGTTCCTTTATGCAGGCCGGATTTTTAGTAATGGATCCGCTGACCGGAGAGGTGAAAGCATGGGTAGGGGGTATCAGCCATGATTTCTTCAAATACGACCACGTAAATCTGGCCACAAAACGTCAGGTGGGTTCTACCATAAAACCTTTGTTATATTGCCTGGCTGTGGATAATGGTTATTCCCCTTGTGACAATGTGAGTACCGCACCGCAGAAATTTGCCGGACAAAGCAAACTATATAATGCAGGTGGAAGTAAATATGGCGGCATGTCTATGAAATCGGCCTTGGCGCAATCGGTGAATAATGCCTCCTTATACCTCTTGAATCAGACAGGTATTCGATCTTTTATAGAATTTGCACAGCGTTGCGGGATCAGTAGTACGATGCCGGAATTGCCTTCAATAGCCTTGGGGGCCTCCGATATTTCGCTGTACGAAATGCTTTGGGCCTATACCATGTTCCCTTCGGGCGGTATCAATACACAACCACAGTTTTTGGTGAAAATTGAAGATAAAAACGGAAATGTAATCGAAAATTTTGCGCCCGTTCAGAAAGAAATTATCAATTCCAATACAGCGTTTAAAATGGTGAAAATGATGGAGGGAGTTGTTGAAAGCGGTACGGCCAAACGCCTTAAAGGCCGTTTTGGACTGAGTGGCGATATCGGTGGTAAAACCGGTACGACCAATGGTCAGGCAGATGCCTGGTTTATCGGGTATACGCCACAACTCTTAGCCGGAGCCTGGGTTGGTAATGATGACCGTTTCTTACGGTTCAACAGCACTGCTTTAGGTCAGGGTGCCGCAGCGGCTTTGCCGATCTGGGGTTATTTCTTCCAGAAAGTATATAACGATCCGAAATCGAAATATAAAAGTGGTACAAAATTCGTAGAACCCGATGGATTTAATCTTTGTGGTGATGCTTATGGTACCAGTAGCGCCGGCGGCGGCACCAGTTATTACGAGCAGGAGTTTCAGGTGCAACGCCCTGTGTACAGTGGCTCCGATTCTTCCGGTGGAGATGATGATATCTTAGAGGAAGTGCCAAACCTGGATGATATCCGATAGGGTAAAAAATAGAAAATCAGTTTCCTTATAAAAAATTAAGGGCTGCTNNAGCAGCCCTTAATTTTTTATAAAATGCAAAGAAGATGAAACTTACAGTTTATCCAAAATGCCGTCTACGATGCCGTATTTAATGGCTTCCGGAGCATCCATCCAGTAATCCCTTTCCAGGTCTTTCAATACTTTTTCATAAGGCTGTCCGCAGTTCTCCGAAAGGATTCTTGCACCCAATTCCTTTGTTTTTTGAATTTGTATGGCATGGATTTCCAGGTCAGCACTTACCCCTCTGAAATAACCACCCAGGCTCGGTTGGTGAATCATCACTTCCCCGCTTGGGAAAATAAATCTTCTGCCTTTAGTACCGGCGCTTAACAGGATAGAACCCATACTGGCTGCCAATCCCATACAGATCGTACTGACCGGCGATTTGATCATTTTCATCACATCATGGATCACCATACCGCTGGTGACTACACCACCGGGGCTATTGATGTAAAATTTGATTTCTACTCCGGGTTGATCTGCATCCAATAACAGCAATCGGTTTACGATATCCTTGGCAGACTTATCTTCTACCGGTCCCCACAAATAAATATTGCGGTTCTTGAAAAATAATTCTTCTTGCTTTTTAGCCCACATACCACCGGGATTGTTATCTACCTGTGGTTTTTCTTCTTCTTCCTCTTCTTCCTCGTCTTCCTGACGAATATTCAGCTGATTCAATTTATAAGCGTTCATTTGTCGATAATTTTAAGGAGTTAAACAGATTTTTTAGCCTTACGCGGATTGCTCATCAAAACTTCATCTACGATACCGTATGCTTTCGCCTCTTCAGCAAGCATCCAATAGTCCCGTTGACAGTCTTCCGCAATTTTATCAAAAGGCTGGCCGGAGTGCTCAGAAAGAATGGTATACAGGTTTTCTTTGATACGCTTAATTTCTTTCACCGTAATTTCGATATCCGTGGCTTGACCCCCGATTGCACTGCTTGGCTGATGCAGCATAATACGGCTGTGGCGTAAAGCGGTACGTTTACCTTCGGTACCCGCACACATCAATACAGCGGCCATACTTGCAGCCATTCCGGTACAAATCGTAGCGATATCAGGATTGATTACCTGCATAGTATCGTAAATACCTAAACCGGCATATACACTACCACCCGGGCTGTTGATATACATTTGTACATCGCGGGAGCGGTCTACGCTTTCCAGAAACAATAATTGTGCGGTTACGATATTGGCCACATAATCATTTACCGGTTCGCCCATAAAAATAATCCGGTCCATCATCAACCGGCTGAATACGTCCATAGAGGCAACATTCATGGGGCGTTCTTCAATAATATATGGGGTAAGGGCAGTCGGATCAGCGCTTACATGGGCCGCATAACTATCAAAAGTATTACTGCTGATACCCTGATGCTGTATGGCGTATTTTCTAAATTCTTTAGGATTCATCATTTTGAATACATTTATTTTATCTAATCCTTACAAATATCAAACCAAATAATAAGAATGCCAAATTTGCAGTATTAGACAGGGCAGTTTCTGTTTCCTATCGTTTATATGCAATAAAGACAATGTTAGGGATAAGATAAATACAGTGTACGTCATGGTATAAATGCTGCAAATGATGGTGTAAATTTTTAGCATGCTCCGGATCGGTGCCAATATAATTTAACACAAGGATGCCATTTGCGGCAAGCGCCTTATGACACTGTATGGTAAACTCGTTAGAATAAACAAAAGAGGGCAGATCGGTATCGAGGAAAATGTCCACCACGGCCATGTCAAATTGTTGTTTCGGAAAAGCCATATATTCTGCGGCATCTTCGCATACACAGCTTAATTTCCCTTTAAATGCTTCGGGAGCCGTTTCTTCCGTAAGCTCCAGAAAGTCCTTTTCGATATCTACCAGCGTACAGGAAGGAAAGTATTTTAACCGGCTTAAGATCTGCAGGCCACTGCCCAGGCCGCAACCAAGAAATAAGATATTATTCGCCCGGGATAAGAACTCTTTTATGTGCGCAAAAGCTATTGCTAAAGGTTTATAATGGTATCCCTGAGAATATATGGCAGTCGGCGTAGATAACTGTAGTTCGTTACGATGCAAGACCAACTGCAGGTTACGGCTATAGTTACCGTTCCATCTTCTCAGCGATAGCGGAAAAATGTAGCTCAGCAGCTTTTTGTATTTCGGGATATTCATTTTATAATAATACGAAATATTATTAACATATATGTGACATCAATATGTTAATAAGGTCTGCCGGTTCTAAAAGAATCGCTACCCGGAGGAGATATTTGAAATGAACAATCATGTTTATTATAACAAGATAAATAGTACATTTGCACATTAAACATTAATCGAAACTATGCAGTTTTTGGATTTTGAAAAACCTATTGAAGATTTAAATCAGCAATTAGAAAAAATAAAAGCTTTATCGGAAAAAAACAATGTAGACATGTCTGCGTCTGTGGCCGAACTGGAAGCGACTATTGATAAAACCAGAAAAAATATTTACGCCAATCTTACACCTTGGCAAAGGGTGCAGTTGAGCCGTCATCCCGAACGTCCTTATACCCTGTACTATGTGGGTCAGATCTGTAATAAATTTACAGAATTATTTGGCGACAGAAATGTAGCGGATGATAAAGCTATTATCGGTGGTTTTGCTGATATAGACGGAGAGCAAGTGATGCTGATCGGGCACCAGAAAGGAACCAATACCAAACAGCGTCAGTTACGTAACTTCGGTATGGCCAATCCGGAAGGATATCGTAAGGCTTTGCGCCTGATGAAACTGGCTGAAAAATTCAACCGTCCTATTGTTACCTTGATTGATACGCCGGGCGCTTTTCCGGGTTTAGAAGCAGAAGAACGCGGACAGGGTGAGGCGATTGCCCGCAACCTGTTTGAAATGATCAACCTTAAAGTACCGGTTATCTGCATCATTATTGGTGAAGGAGCATCTGGTGGTGCTTTAGGAATCGGTATCGGAGATAAAGTAGTGATGCTGGAAAATACCTGGTACACTGTAATCTCTCCCGAAAACTGCTCTACGATCTTATGGCATAGCTGGGATTACAAAGTTAAAGCGGCAGAGCAATTGAAATTGACTTCAAAAGATATGTCTTCCTTCGGATTGGTAGACGATGTGATCGCAGAGCCGGAAGGCGGCGCGCATAACAAACCGGAAGAAATGGCGGTATCCTTAAAGAAATATATCCTGGATACCATCAAAAGCCTGTCTAAGATCGCTCCGGAAAAGAGAATCGATCAGCGCATAGAGAAATTCTCCAAGATGGGTTTCTATGATGAACTATAAATTGAGCTATACAAATTAATAAATTACAATAATGATGTTTAAGGGTACCGGTGTCGCTTTGGTTACACCATTTAAAAAAGACCAGTCTGTAGATTTTGAAGCACTAGAAAAATTAGTAGATTTCACCATCGATGGTGGGGTAGATTTTTTAGTGGCGTTAGGAACAACCGCCGAGACGCCTACGTTGACAAAAGCAGAAAAGCTGGACGTTTTAAACTGTATCATTAAACATAATCAGAAACGGAAACCGATTGTATTAGGTTTAGGCGCTAATAATACGCAAGAATTATTAGCGGGTTTAAACGAATATCCCATGCAGGAGGTAGACGGTATCTTAAGCGTAGTCCCTTATTACAATAAACCTTCTCAGGAAGGTATTTTCCAACATTTCAGTGCCCTAGCCGAGGCAACCGATAAACCGATCATTTTATACAATGTGCCCGGAAGAACGGTGACCAATATGTTACCGGCTACAGCCCTGAGGTTAGCGAATGCCTTTCCCCATATCGTAGCCATTAAAGAAGCCAGTGGCAATATGGCACAGTGTATGGAACTGGTACAGGGAGCCCCTGCTCACTTCGCAGTATTATCGGGCGATGATAACCTCATCGTACCCCAGTTGTCGATTGGCTTTAAAGGGGTGATCTCCGTAGCGGCCAACAGTTATCCAAAAGATTTTTGTGCCATGGTGAATGCCGGCTTACAGGAAGATTTTGTGACGGCCCGCAACCTGCACTATAAATTACTGAAAGGAATTGACCTGCTGTTTGCAGAAGGAAACCCTACCGGGGTGAAATATGTTTTACATAAACTGGGCTTGTTGGAAAACGTATTGCGTTTACCCCTGATCCCTGCCAGCGAGACCTTGAGTCAACAACTGGATCAATACCTTAATTCCTAAAAAATCAGCATACTTCGATGAAGCATTTGCCTAATATTCTTACCCTGTGTAACCTTGTTTGCGGCTGTTTGGCGATCACTTTTATTCTGGGAGCCTATCCCGAATTGAAGACCGTTACCGGCGAAAGCTTTTTTCCTGTATTAGGCGCACATAAGTTAGTTTATGGCAGCCTCTTTATCATATTGGCAGCCCTGTTTGACGTCTTAGACGGTTTGGCAGCCAGAAGCCTGAAAGCCTTTTCTTCTATAGGCAAAGATTTGGACTCTTTAGCAGATGTGGTTTCTTTTGGCGTCGCACCGGCCATGATCATTTATCAATTACTATGGATGGCCTTCATGTCAGAGCCTAACGCCTTAGCGGTAAATCCTTTGGTCACCTTACCGGCATTTTTATTACCCTGTTTTGGTGCCCTGCGTTTGGCAAGATTCAATCAGAATAACCTGGCACAGTCTAGCTATTTCTCCGGAATGCCGATTCCTGCAGCTGGAATCATGGTTGCTTTGCTGCCCCTTGTACTTACTTATGACCAGGGTGCTATCGTCACACAATTGGGTGGCAAATGGGCTTTATATGCTATTGTCGTATTGCTGAGCTATTTTATGGTGAGCAAAATAAAATTCTTAAAATGGAAAGCACCGGCAAAAGGTATTGCTGCCTGGTGGCCCCATATATTGATTACACTTACAGCCGTTATCGGGTATTTTACCCTGGGTTATAGTGCCTTATTACTTGCATTTGTGGTCTATATCATTACCTCAATGCTGTATAAATATCCTGAAACAAAACAATTCGCTTAATTTTTTACAATACTTTAATTATGAAATTTACTGCCAATATTACGGTAATGCCTTTAAAAGAATTATTAGACCCTCAAGGTAAAGCTGTTACAGAAAGCTTACACAAACTGGGTTTGTCTCATCTGGAAAATGTAAGAGTGGGAAAACACATCACCCTGCAAGTTACAGCGGCTACAGAAGCAGAAGCAAAAACAAAAACAGAAGAAGCCTGTAAAAAATTATTGGTAAATGCCGTAATGGAGTCTTTCGAGTATACCTTAACGGAAAACTAATTTATTCGGGTAATGAAGTTGTATTTAGTACCAACACCTGTCGGTAATCTGGCAGATATCACTTTGCGTGCATTGGACATTCTCAAAAATGCCGATGCTATCTTGTGTGAAGATACCCGCACGAGTGGTAAGTTGTTGAAGCATTATGATATTCAGAAACCCTTATACAGCTATCATCAGCATAACGAACATAAAGTAACCGAGGTTTTAGTCCAGCACCTGCAAGCGGGTAAAACGCTTGCATTGATTACCGATGCGGGTACACCTGCCATTTCCGATCCCGGCTTTTTCCTGGTAAGGGCTTGTTTGCAACAAAAAATTCCGGTAGAATGTTTGCCCGGTGCCACGGCCTTTGTGCCAGCATTGGCACAGTCTGGCTTGCCGACCAACCGGTTTTCTTTTGAAGGATTTCTGCCACAGAAAAAAGGGCGGAAAACAATGCTGGAAAAATTGGCTTTGGAAGAACGTACCATAATTCTGTACGAATCGCCACACCGCTTGGTGAAATGCCTGGAAGAGCTGAAAGTTCATTTGGGTGCGGAACGACAAGCATCGGTGAGTAGAGAAATCAGTAAAATGTTTGAAGATACCCAAAGAGGTACTTTAGATGCGCTGATTGCTTTCTATACCCAACACCCGGCAAAGGGAGAGATCGTGATGGTAATTGCCGGTAAACCGGAAAAAGAAAAGAAGTCTAAATACGCTGCTCTTGATGAAGAAGAGGAGGAAGAAGATGATCTTTAAAATACGTATACGCAAAACCTATCAATAATGAATAAAGTAAACACAACCTTCAGCAGCCTTGCCATACTGTTAGGAACAATTTTGCTCCTTGCTGCTTGCGGTAATAAAAAAGGAAATACAGAAAAAGCAGCAACCGCTACAGAAACCAAAACAGGTACGGTGAGCGGGGTGAAACTGGCTTATGTAAACGGGGATACCTTAAATGCTAATTATATTTTCTTAAAAGAAAAGAAAGCAAGCTACGAGAGAAAGCAAGCCGCCTTTGAAGCCGAAATGGCACAAAAAGAAAAGGCTTTGCAAACAGAGTATATTGCCTTTCAAAAGAAAGCGCAGGCGGGAACCGTAACCGAAGCAGAAGGTGCGGCCACACAAAAACGTTTGGGACAACAACAACAGGCTTTGGAACAACGGCACCAAACGATTTCAGCGCAGTTGCTGAAAGAGCAGTCGGCCATACAAGAGGAGTTTCAAAATAACCTGGATGCCTTTTTAGAGCAATATAATAAAGAAAAAAAATACGACTTCATCTTTACCTATTCCAAAGCCGGAGGACAAATTTTATATGCCAACCAGGCACTGGATATTACAAAAGAAGTGCTGGATGCGATGAATGCAGCGGGCGGCGCGCCTAAAGAGCCGACTAATCCGCTGATGAAAGCTACAGCCGATACAACAAAGAAATAAGGGTTTAACCCCTAGGATAAAAATCGCTACCCATATCAAAAGGGAGCGATTTTTTTATGGGTAATCGTAAACAATTTCTTTGCTTATAATTTATCTTTGCCCGCACAAATCATAAAGATGCAATACTGGAAGAAACTAAGCCATGAACAGCAGGATGCCCGCATTACCGAAGCCCTGGAAGAGAATATAGATTACAGCAAAAGGGTTTCGCTTGGCGTGCCGGCTTCAAAGCTCGACGGACAGGTATTTTATGACAAGGCTAGTTTTTTGAAAGATGCACCTTTATTACGCACCGTAGTGCAAAATCCGAATCATATCGGTTGCCATACGATTACGGAATCGGAACCCTTTTTTAGGGGCACACAGAAAATTGAGCAGGAGCTAATCGAAACCCTGGCGGTTGATATGTTTGGTGCGGCGGTCAGTTCTTGCGATGGTTATGTAGCCACAGGGGGCACAGAAGCTAATATACAGGCCGTATGGATGTATCGTAACCTGTTTATGCAGGACTATGGCGCTACCTTGCAGGAGATCGCGATACTGGCCTCTACAGATACACATTACTCTGTGGTAAAAGCAGCCAACCTCTTGAGTATTGCCTATTACCCGGTAGCGGTCGAAGACGATACGCGCTGCATCATTCCGGAAGCCTTAGAGCAGACGATCATTCAAGCCCTCACGCAAGGCATTAAATATGTAATCGTACTGAATAATATGGGTACGACCATGTTTGGTTCTATCGATAATCCGGATCTATATGCTGCGTATTTGCAAAAGCATAATGTTCCGTTTAAACTACACCTGGACGGGGCTTTTGGCGGATTTATCTATCCGACTTCCCATCCCGAAAACAACCTTAATTTTTCTAATCCTCATGTTTCTTCCATCACTTTAGATGCCCATAAAATGTTGCAGGCACCTTACGGTACCGGTATCTTTTTATCTCGGAAAGATTTGATGAAATATGTGTTCACCAAAGAAGCCAGCTATGTGCACGGTATGGACATAACCCTTTGCGGGAGCCGTTCCGGAGCCAATGCAATAGCCGTTTGGATGATCTTGTATAACTATGGGCCTTATGGCTGGTTAGAAAAAATAAATACTTTATTATATCGTACCGAATGGTGTTGCCATGCGCTGGATGCGATGGGTATTCCCTACTATCGTCATCCGAAAATGAACATCATTACCATCCGCGCCCATGCCATCCCGGCACAGGTTGCAGCAGATTTTTTACTTGTGCCCGATGCCCATGAGGGCAACGTAAACTGGTATAAAATCGTAGTGATGGATCATGTCGAAATTGAGCACTTACAAGCATTTATAGGGGCAGTAAAAGCACATCAATCATGATAGATAATATAAAACACATCATCTTCGATCTGGGCGGAGTACTGCTCAACCTTGATTATGCCCTTACCGAACAGGCTTTTGTGGCCCTGGGGGTTGATGATTTCGGTCTGCGTTATTCTCAGGCCGCACAAACGGATTTATTCTCCGACTTTGAGATTGGGAAGATCGATGAGGCGCACTTTGTGCAAACCCTTAAAACATGGTGCCCGTCGGGAGTATCTGATCAGGAAATTATTGATGCCTGGAATGCCATGCTTCTGGACTTTCCTTTGCGCCGGCTGCAGATTTTACAACAACTCCAATTGCATTACGATATTGTTTTGTTGAGCAATACGAATGAAACGCATGAACGCGCCTTTAATCAAAAATTAAGAGAAGTCTGCGGGTTTAATAATGTAGGGGTGTTTTTTGACCGCGTTTTTTACAGCCATCATATTGGCATGCGAAAGCCACATCCCGAAACCTTTAAGTATGTACTGGATTATACCGGCTTTGATCCGGCCTATACCTTATTTCTGGATGATAGTAAACAGCACATCGAAGGGGCTAAAAGTTTAGGGATACAGACCATCTGGATGGAGCCCGGAATGACCATGGAAGAAACGATTTTTAAACCCAAACAATAAAGCGCTTTAGCCTATATTTGTTCTATAGCATTCCCATTTGAGACCCTTACCCGACATAGCGCAACTAAAAGAAGGCATACTGGCCGGTAACATTGCCTTGCTGAGCCGTGCCATTACCTTAATAGAATCGACCAATCCCGCACACCAGGTATTGGCCGGTGCACTGATCGATCAGCTCCTGCCTTATACCGGCAATTCTTTAAGGATAGGCATCACGGGCGTACCCGGAGTAGGGAAGAGTACCTTTATTGAATCATTTGGTATGCACCTGATCGGGAAAGGGAAAAAGCTGGCCGTACTCGCGATCGATCCGAGCAGCAACATCAGTAAAGGCAGTATCCTGGGCGATAAGACTCGTATGGAGCAGTTATCCGTACATCCTATGGCTTATATCCGTCCCTCTGCGGCAAGTGGTAGTTTAGGCGGCGTAACCTATAAAACCAGAGAAACAACCTTATTGTGTGAGGCTGCAGGCTTCGATACTATCATCATAGAAACCGTAGGTGTGGGTCAGAGTGAAACAGAAGTCAGCCAGATTTCCGATTTCTTTTTGTTGCTCATGCTGGCCGGTGCCGGAGATGAATTGCAAGGAATCAAAAGAGGTATTATGGAGATGGCCGATGGTCTGATCATTACCAAGGCAGACGGAGACAATATCCTGAAATCAAAATCGGCCAGAAGCGAGTATGCACGGGCTTTACACTTCCTTCCCCCCAATGCTTCCGGTTGGATACCCGAAGTGAAGATTTGTTCGGCTTACGATCGTACCGGTATCATAGAAGTAGATGCGATGATTGAAAAATTTCATCAGCACCAGCAAGCCAATGGCTATTTTCTGAAGAAGCGGAATGAACAAAATCTGTTTGCTTTCCGTCAACTGCTGAACGAAGCTTTATTCCGTCAGCTGTTAGCACAACAAGGTATTAAAGATCAGGTTAAGAAAATGGAGACTTTAGTGTTCAATAACCAGGTCAGTCCTTACTCTGCAGTGCGTCAGGTCTTAGATTTATTGCCGGGTTTTCACCATTCTTAATCAATTTTTATCGCCTCCTGTTTGCGTACCGGAGGTAAAGGCAATCCTGCCATTTCACAAAGCGAAAATTCTACTGTTTCAGACAAGGCATTCAGGGCAAGATCATTTGGCTCTGTACCGAAAGGTTCCTTGATCTCATCAATTACCGCATCCAAACCAATAAAAGTGTAGCTGATAAAGGTGGTGATAAAAGGAGTGAGCCAACCCAAAGTACCCAATAATCCGAAGGGTAGTAAGAGGCTATAGATATAAATCGTACGATGCAGCAAGAGATAGTAAGGGAATGGGATTGGGGTGTTATGGATCCGCTCGCATCCGCCAACGATAGTAGAGAGATTGTTCAGGTTTTGGTCAATCTGCATTTTGGTATATACATCAATTCTACCCTGCTCCTGTGCCCTTTGCAAAAAAGCAGCCATTTCATCCAGTAAAAAAACAGGTTTGAATTTTATGGGAGTGATTACATGCAACAGTTGTTCCGGTAACAGGCGCTGTAAATCGGTGCCGGCTTCTTCTTCCCTCAATTGATGCTTGAGCGCATAAGTATAGGCAATCGTTAGTTTTGTGAAATAAGATAAGCGGTCTTCCGCTGCCGTGCCTTCTTTTACGTATGCTTTTACTTGCCGGATGATGGAGCGGGTATCGATCACGAGCGCACCCCAAAGCTTGCGCCCTTCCCAAAAGCGATCGTATGCCGCAGTATTGCAAAATCCGAGAAAGATAGCCAAAGCAATACCGATCAGGGTAAAGGCAAAGGGATTCATACTCAGGTTTAATCCAAAAACAATGCCTTTGTAATAGGTGACTAAAGCAGAAAAGGCAAACAGGCCCAACAGTTGAAATCCTATTTTGGGAAGAATAGATCCACGCATAATAAACAGCATCCTAAACCAGCTTACCCGCTCTCTAATGATCATAACCTTCCTTTTAACATACAAAGTTTCATAAATAAGCGCATTATATCAATTTTTAGCCACCATTTTACCCTCATTATTTTTGGCCTTAGCTTTGGGATATTTTCTATCTTTGCGCACAAGTTCTACTATACATGTCCCTTTCAGCAGATTATATGAGCATACAGTATCCGGTTATGGAGCATTTCTACACCTTACAAGGTGAAGGCGCCTATGCCGGCCACGCGGCATATTTTATACGCCTCGGCGGTTGTGACGTAGGTTGTGTCTGGTGCGATGTAAAAGAAAGCTGGGATGCGGACGTGCATCCTAAAATGAGTGTTGCCGAAATGGTAGCGGCTGCAGCGGCACATCCGGGACGCATTGTGGTCATTACCGGCGGAGAACCCTCTATGTATGACCTGGCACCTCTGACCAGGGCTTTGAAAGAAGCCGGCTTCAGAACGCATATTGAAACGTCCGCCTCTTCTCCTTTAAGCGGAGAGCTGGACTGGGTAACCCTTTCGCCCAAAAAATTCAAAGCACCCTTAGCCGAGAATATGGCCTGGGCACATGAGCTGAAGATCGTGGTTTTTAATAAACATGATTTTAAATGGGCCGAAGAATATGCGGCGCAGGTACCCGAAAGCTGTAAACTCTATTTGCAGACCGAATGGGATAAAAGGGAGAGTATCACCCCGATCATCCTGGAATATATACAGCAAAACCCAAAGTGGTCCTTATCCTTACAAACACATAAATACCTAAACATACCGTAGCGTTATGAATTATATTCAAGCGATTATCCTTGCTATTATAGAAGGACTGACCGAGTTTTTACCTGTATCCTCTACCGGGCACATGATTATTGGTAGTGCCGTGATGGGCTTGCAACCTTCTGCTTTTGTAAAGCTGTTCCTGATCGTGATTCAGTTAGGCACGATACTATCGGTACTGGTATTATATTACAAGCGTTTCTTCCGGTCTTTGTCTTTTTATTATAAACTCATTATTGCCGCAATTCCGGCTTCACTTTTAGGCGTATTGCTCAATGATCAGATCGATGCTTTGTTAGAAAGCCCCATGACGGTGGCCGTGATGCTCGTAGTCGGTGGTGTGGTATTGCTGTTTGTCGATAAATGGTTCAATAAGCCCGCGATTGAAGATTCGGATAATATCTCCTATAAGCAGGCTTTTATTATAGGCTTATATCAATGCCTGGCCTTGATTCCCGGTACTTCAAGATCGGCTAGTACCATTGTGGGTGGGATGACCCAAAAACTAACCCGTAAAGCCGCCGCAGAATTTTCTTTTTTCCTGGCACTGCCGATGATGTTTGGGGCTTCACTGATTAAAGTGTTGAAATTCTTTAAGGATGGAAATACCTTTACCTCTGAAGAAATTAAATTGCTGGTTGTGGGTAACCTGGTAGGCTTTGTAGTCGCCATCGTCGCCATTAAAACTTTTATCAACATCCTTACCAAATACGGGTTTAAAGCATTTGGCTGGTACCGCATTGTGCTTGGGGTACTGATTATTGGATTGCTGCTGAGCGGTCATGAATTAAATATTATCTAAGCCGCTCTTTCGATAGCGAAGCATACGCAAAAAAGATTTCCATATTTTTTATGGAAATCTTTTTATTTTACCATCTTGTATCATATAAATCCCTTTGTATGAAAAGATATTACGTATTGCTTGGGCTCCTCCTGAGCATCATTTCCGGTGCTTACGCGCAAATACCAACCCTTACCGTAGGAGACGGCTCCAGAGATGTGGTGATCGACCGGGTGAATACCGAGGTGAATATTATCGGTAATATAGCGACGACCAAAATTACCCTGACCTTTAAGAATAACAGCGACCGTACTTTAGAGGGAACCCTCACTTTTCCCATGCCAGAAGGCGTAACCATTAGCGGTTATGCACTTGATATTAATGGTAAAATGCGCCAGGCCGTTCCTGTGGCAAAAGCAAAGGCTACTGAGGTTTTTGAAAGTATTCAGCATCGAAATGTAGACCCGGGTATACTGGAACAAGTAGAGGGCAATAATTTTCGTACGCGTATCTTTCCCT
Source organism: Taibaiella sp. KBW10 (assembly GCF_003852495.1). Taxonomy (GTDB): domain Bacteria; phylum Bacteroidota; class Bacteroidia; order Chitinophagales; family Chitinophagaceae; genus Edaphocola. Next base: position 611,937 of record NZ_QAJI01000005.1, read on the forward strand.
TTCCAGCAAGAGGCACCAGAACGATTGCGATTTCTTATGAAGAAGCCCTGAAGCTTGATGGGCAACACAACCTGAAGTACCATTTACCCCTGGATTACCCCAATGCTTTATCCGCTTTTGACCTCAAAGTGACGGTTACCGCAAGTGCAGAAAAGCCTTCGTTTATAGAACAACCGGATGGTAGTTTGTCTTTCAATAATGTGGGCCCTTCATATATTGCGCAAATGCATAAAGAGCATTATAAACCTACAAAGACGCTAAGTATTCAGCTGCCCAAAAAGATAAATACTGTAGAATCGGTCTATGCGCCGAATGAGGATGGTAGTGCGTATTTCCTGATTAATGACTATGCACAGCCACAAAGTAAAGCAAAGGTATGGATGCCCAAAATTGACCTGATCTGGGATGTATCTTTGAGTGGTTTGAAACGCGATCATGCGAAAGAGTGGGCGGTGTTGGACCTGTTCTTTAAAAAGAATCCCAATACGACTATTGATTTAAAACTGCTGAATACTTATTTTAGAGAAGCAGGTACTTATGTGATCAGCAAGGGTAACTGGAATGCATTAAAGCAAAAACTGCAATCCTTAATTTATGATGGGGGTACCGATCTTAGTTTATTAAGCAAATCGTATCTGCGTAATAAGATGGTCAAAGATGTACTATTGTTCACAGATGGGATGAGTACTTTCGGTGATGACGCACTCCCGGTAAATGCCAATATTTATACGTTCATTGCCGGACAAAAAGCCAATTATGTGGCCATGCAGCAATTGAGCCGTTCGGGAAAAATGGTGAACCTGAATGCCACTTCAGCGGCCGATGCGATACAACAGATCAGCAGTACTTATTATCAGTTCTTAGGTATCGCCCAATCTGAGGTGACACAGGTGTATCCTGCAAAGGCGACCGCAATTGCCGGCCATAATATCGTAACGGGCCTTATTGCCGGTACGGCTAAGCAAGTAACCTTATTATATGGTTGGAATGGTGTAGTGAGCGAACGTCGTACGGTTACCTTATTGCGTAACAATAATCCTGCGCTTAATCTTCACAAGCTTTGGGCACAGCAAAAGATCAATACATTAAACCAGGATTATAAAAAAAATGCAGCAGAGATTGCAGATATCGCGCAACAATTTGGCATTGTAACCCGCAATACCAGTTTGATGGTCTTAGAATCGGTAAATGATTATGTGCAGTATGATATCACGCCGCCGGAAGAATTAATGGCGGAATACCTGCAACTGAAAAAAGATAAAAGTGTATTAGAAGAACAAAGGATTACCGATTTATTGGCCCAGGCCATTCAGATGACCACCAACCTTAAAGAATGGTGGGGTACGACATTCAGGGCACAAACGCGTTTTCCAAAGCCACAAAAGGATATCAGTACGAGGAACCAGATGGTGAGTGAAGACTACCAGGTGGGAACAGCAGATGCACCGCCACCGCCGCCATCTGCGACGGCAATGTATAGAGCGGCACCGGCTGCGGAAGAAAAAAGAATGGAGGTACGCGATGAAAAGTCAGCCTCCACTAAGGATATGGCGTCTGTAAATATTACGGACCCTGCGCGAAAAGCGGTGCAACAATACACCGTGGAAACGCAATATACGGCGGGTGCTGCTGAAATGGCAAAAGCACCGGTTGCAAATGTAGCTGCAGCGCTCGACGGCAGTGCTCCCGGAATGCCTGTTGTCACCGATAATATCAGCATGGACGGACTGCTGGGGACTTATGCCTGGTCGACAGATATTGTAGGTCAGGTGGAAGGCGAGACAGACTACCGGGAACCTGAGCCGGTAATGCCTTCCAAACAAATGCCCTATATGATTGCAATCAGGATGAGCAAAAATCCGTATCGTACCTATCTGAGCCAAAGGACCGAAAATATTAATAAACCAACTTTTTATTATCATGTTGCCAATTATTTTTTCAGCAAAAATGCAACCGATACGGCAATGATGATCCTGAGCAATATTGCTGAACTGGATATTGAAGATGCTCCTTTGATGAAGATGCTGGTGTATAAGATGAAGCAATTGGGCAAATATGAAAAAGAACTTTGGTGTGCGAAAAAGGTGCTGGAATGGAGACCAATGGATCCACAGAGCCATAGAGATTATGCCTTGGCTTTGGCCGATAACGGGCAATACCAGGCGGCTTTAGATAATTTATATGGTATTTTACAAGGGAGTTATAGTCCGGAAGCGGCCAACAGGGATGATGGTATTGAAGAAGTAATCGTCATGGAGATCAATCAACTGATCAGTAAACATCGTTCACAATTAAGCATCTCTAAAATAGATCCGGAACTGATTAAAGATTTTCCGGTAGATATACGTGTCGTTTTAAACTGGAATCATATGGATACCGATATAGACCTTTGGGTGACACAACCGAACGGAGAGCGCTGTATGTATAGTGCGCCTACAACCACGGCAGGAGGAAGGATCAGTAACGATTTTACACAAGGCTATGGCCCCGAGCAATTCTTATTGAAAAAGGCGATTAAAGGAAAGTATATAATTGAAACCAACTATTTTGGAGAGTCACAATTTGTATTGAGTGGTGCCACTACAGTGATGGCAGAGATTTACCTGTATTATGGTAGCGGCAAAGAGGAACGTAAGGTGGTTACCTTACAAATGAGTGATGCGGGCAATACCACCGAGGGTATGCTGGTCGGTAGTTTCACCTTTTAAAAAAAGGGTTGTTTCATCTGAAACAACCCTTTTTTTAGTTACTTTTTAACCATAACTGAAACTCTTTTTGATTCAGATCCGGCACATTGAGCTTTCGGATAATCGTTGTGTCCTGGAGCCAAAACATGGCAGGCACATACATACCGGCAATCTCTCTGAAAGGATCCTGTGCTAAGAAATTGTAAGGGATATTATTGGCCTTTGTATCCATCATGAAATCTTGAAGCATATCCGTTTTTACCGTATCATTCTCAGGGTCCATAAAGACAAAGTATATCGGCAGGCTGGTATCGGCAGCTTTCATCTTTCTAAGGTCTTTTGCCGCTTCTCTGCAATGCGAGCAGGAAAGGCTCAGGAAACCCACGAAGTGTTTTCCTTTTCTTAGTTCTATCTGAGGTATTTCTTTATTTGCCGGATTATATAATTTAGAAAGGGCTACGGTTTTACTTTGGCTTGGAAACAGGGCAAAAGGTACGGCAACCACAATGGCCAATACAATGCTGGCGAGCCAGTGAAGGGTATTGCTACTTTCTGAAGTCGATTTTTTCAGCAATAAAGCCAGTAAGCACAACAGCGCAATATTCTTAATAATAGACACGACCGGTGTCATGGGAATCATACTGCCCATGCAACCGCAATTCACATCATTCCCGGCATTGAAGTATAAGATGGCGAGGTGTATGGAAAAGGCTACAATAAGCCAGAATGCCATTTTAATCACCCATTTCCCCCGTCCGTAAATATTCAGGAGTAACAACAGGCCCAGCCCAGCTTCCAGCCCTATAAAGAACCGGGCGAAATAGGCCGCGGTATTTTGGGATAAATGTAATTGGGCATATAACGTGTACTCAAAGAATTGTATGGGTTCTGTCTTGGTATAAGCCGAAAAAATAAAAAAGCAGCCTAATAAGGCAGAGAGTAAATAGATCAGGAATTGCTTGAGTGTAAACTTCATAGAAATCAGATTGTTATTGTACAAAAATAAAACCGATATCCTACATTTAGAATATCGGTTTCACTATATAAAGTTAATGTTTTATTGAATGTCAAATTTACCTTCTGTCAATACCGCTTTATTTGAGGTATTACCCACTTCAGCAACCGTTGCATTAAACGTACCGACATAATTTCCGGTAGTGGTTACATAAAAGTTTGGATTGGTAATGCTTGAGGTAAAAGTAGTCGTAGCATTATTTACCACAATGGAATAGATAATTTGGGTAGTACCACTGATCGGGTATTTCGCATTACCATTATAATTAGAAATTCCGATACTGACTGTTTGATAATCGCTGGTTGTTCTTTCTGCACCATATCTTGTAGCAGTTACGGTCAGGGTTTTCACACCATTTACTTCAGTTACTTTTGCACTCTTTTGCTCCCCGATAAACAAATCACCATTGATCTTGCAGGTAAAATTTCCTTTTAAAGGATTATCTGTGATGGGTTCTGTAACATCGGGTGTTGAATCATAATCTTTTTGGCAAGAGGCAAAGGTGAAGCATAAAGCTAAGAGCAGCGCCGATAAATTAAAGATTTGTTTCATAATGAATATCTAGGATTAAATATGTGTAAAAGGTAAAGATAATTATTAGAACGATAATTTCAAAACATTTAAGCTTTAAAAAATGGTTGCGCTACTGCTTGGTTAAACTCTTTCCAGATTTGGTCTACAATGGCCGCCGCCGGCAGGATATCGTTGATCATGCTGCTGATCTGGCCAATCTCTAATTCTCCCTCTTCTATATCCCCTTCAAACATTCCTTTCTTAGCTCTTGCCCTTCCTAAGAGTTGCTCCAGCGTAGCCAGGCTTGCACCTTCACTTTCTGCGAGGGCTACTTCATTATAAAATTTATTTTTTAATAGCCTTACCGGAGTATGCTTTTTTAAAGACAGCTGGGTGTCTCCTTCCTGTGCGTCCATAATCGCTTTTTTAAAGGCCATATGGCTGCTGGCTTCTTCGCTGCATACAAACCGGCTACCGATCTGTACCCCTTCTGCACCCAAGGCCATAGCGGCATACATACCTCTTCCGGTACCAATGCCTCCCGCAGCAATCAATGGAATCTCAATAGAGGCCCTTACACTCGGTATCAGGCAAAGGGTAGTGGTTTCTTCACGACCATTATGTCCACCGGCTTCAAAACCCTCTGCGACCACGGCATCTACACCGGCATCCTGGCTTTTTAAGGCAAATTTTGCACTGGAGACGACATGTACAACCTTAATACCTGCTTCTTTCAACGTTTTTGTCCAGGTTTTGGGATTGCCGGCTGAAGTAAAAACAATCGGCACTTCTGCCTCGATAATGTGTTTGATATGCTGATCTATATCCGGGTAGAGCAGAGGTAAATTCACGCCAAAAGGTCTATCAGTAGCGGCTTTACATTTGTCCAGGTGTTCTTTAAGCACTTCGGGATACATGCTGCCTGCCCCGATCAGTCCGAGACCGCCTGCATTACTCACCGCCGAAGCAAGCCTCCATCCGGAAGCCCAGATCATTCCCGCTTGTATAATGGGATAATTAATATTGAATAATTGGGTGATTCTATTGTCTGCTAACATAATTATTAAAAAAAAAGAGGCTATTTTATTTTCCGAAATCAATATCTGTATTGTCTCCAATATTCAGGCTTTGGCTCATTCCCCTTACAAAGGCATCGCTCCCGATAATGGAAGATTTGAGCACCACTTCTTCCAAAACCGCAAAAGAACCGATAATGGAATTGCTCACAATAGAAGAGGTAATTGTAGAGTGCTCGCCGATGGTAGCATTGGGGCCAATAATCGAGTTCTCAATTTTACAGCCTTCAGCAATACTTACCGGAGGCAAGATCACCGTATTGGCAAAACGATCATTGTTGATGCTGTTATTTTTAAGACCCTTGAGCAGGGTTGCGTTGGTCTCTAATAAAGTGTCTTTCTTGCCACAATCAAACCAGTTATTCACCTTAAAAGCCTTAAATACCCCACCATCATCGATCATGAGTTGCAGGGCTTCGGTCAGGTGATACTCACCGTCAATAGAACCGATATTATTTTCAATACAATAGTCTAGTGTTTTATATAAAGCCTGAGTTTCTTTGATCTTAAAGATGCCCACCAAGGCCATATTAGACTTGGGAATCATCGGTTTTTCGATCAGTTTGAATACCGTTCTGTTGTCTCCGATTTCCGCAACCCCAAAATACCTTGGATCGTCTACACGGCGCACGCCGATCTCAGAATGCGGGCTGTTGATTACTTCCTGGATATTATAATCACAGATCGTATCTCCATACAAAATGAATATCTCATCATCATTCACAATGTCTTTAGTAAGCCAGATTGCGTGACCAGTACCCTTTCTGTCATTTTGCGTTACAAAATGGCATTTCAGGTCTGGATATGTCTTGTTGATATAATCCTGTATTTTATCGCCGAGGTAACCGATAACAAATACAAATTCATTAATGCCGTTTTCCAGCAATTGTTCAACTAAAACACTGAGAATTGTTTTGCCGGCGATTGGTATGAGCGCTTTGGGTTGCGTATACGTATGCGGTCTTAATTTTGTGCCAGCTCCAGCCAGTGGAATGATAGCTTTCATCGAATGATTTATTGTTACTGCAAAATAAGTTAAATCGCCCGCCTAAAAAAGTTATTTTATTTTTATCATTTTCAGAAAAGGATTTCACCTAAAATATAATACCTTTATTAGACAAATTGCTCACTCTTAAAACAAAACACTATGAGTAACATTATTTTCTGGATTGTATTTGGAGGTATTGCCGGGGCATTGGCAAAATTTATCATGCCCGGCAAAAATGAGCCGCAAGGCTGTATCATAACGATCATTTTAGGGATCGTCGGTGCCTTGGTCGGCGGCTTTATCGGAGATGTATTATGGAGTTCTACCGGAGTCACAGGCTTTAACTTAAGAAGTTTTGCCCTGGCCGTTGGTGGTGCCCTAGTCGTGCTCTTTATCTATGGTAAAATTGCCGGTAAAAAGTAGTTTAGACATGAAGCAGTAAGTAGTATCACGGCTATTTTGCCTCAAACCATAAAGGTTTGGAATCATTCCAATCACCATTATAATTGATCAGCAATTCTTCATTAGCTCTTATATTACTTACTGTTTTTATCATGATTACCTGCTGATCAAAATCCATATAGTACTCACAATTGGACGTATAACTATGGTTATACATGGAGAGATAACCCCAGGCGACACAGCATAATTCCTGCTGCGCACCCCATTCAAAAATATAATCATGCAAAGGTGTCTGGTCCAGGTGTTTCCTGTCGTCTGCACTCATAACCAATACCGGAGAAATTTCTATAATGGCATTTTCCGGAAGATCCTCGCTGGTATACACCCCTCGCCCTTTATCTCCCGACTTATCTATATACAAACAAGCTGCTATCTGTAAAGACATTAATGGATGGTTTAAAAAAAGTGCATACCGGCTTAAGGTATGCACTTTTTGATATGATTGAATTAGCTTGCTGACCTCAAAACGTCCAGTTTCGAACGATCCAGTTTTTCGCGTGCATAATCTAAGGTAATGGTAAAGGTGCCATTGTGCTCTGCAGAAGGCATTTCATACATAGCATCGGTCAGGATCATTTCACATATTGTTCTTAATCCCCTTCCTCCGAGTTTATACGTATACGCTTTGTCTACCATATAGTCCAGCGCATCATCGTCTACCGAAAGCACAATGTTTTCATATTCGAATAAACGTTTGTACTGACGGATCAGCGCATTTTTAGGCTCTGTAAGAATCCTTTTAAGTGCGTCTTTATCCAAAGGGCTCAGATAAGTGACTACCGGCAAACGACCCAGTAACTCCGGAATCAAACCAAAAGACCTGAGATCCTGCGCATTTACGTATTGCAATAAATTACTCCGGTCTAGTTTGTCTTTTTCTTCCGAACTTTTAAATCCGATGGCGCTCGTCTCTATCCTGCGGGAGATCATCTTATCGATGCCCTCGAAGGCACCACCACAGATGAACAAGATATTTTGCGTGTTTATTTTAACCATTTTTTGATCCGGGTGCTTCCGGCCACCTTGCGGGGGAACCAAGACTTCCGAACCTTCCAAAAGCTTTAATAAAGACTGTTGCACCCCTTCGCCGCTCACGTCGCGGGTAATAGAGGGGTTGTCGCTTTTTCGCCCTATTTTATCAATCTCATCAATATACACAATGCCTTTTTCCGCCGCTGCCGTATCATAATCGCAAGCCTGTAATAAGCGGGTAAGGATGCTTTCAACATCTTCCCCTACATATCCGGCCTGTGTAAATACCGTAGCGTCGGCAATGGCAAAGGGTACTTGCAGAATGCGCGCAACGGTTTTGGCCAGTAAGGTTTTACCGGTACCCGTTTCGCCCACCATAATGATGTTTGACTTTTCTATTTCTACATCATCTGTTGTAACGTGTTTTAATCTCTTGTAGTGATTGTACATCGCTACGGCCATTACTTTCTTGGCATCATCCTGTCCGATAATATACTGATCCAGGAAGGCCGCAATTTCTTTCGGCTTTAAAATCTGGTGTTGGTTGACATCATATTTTGCGGAACCACTTTTCTTCGGGGCAGTGCCATCATTGAGCATAGTGCTCGCCTGCTGAATACAATCATCGCAAATATTGCCCTGTACGCCGGTGATGAGTAATCCTACTTCACTTTCACTTCTGCCACAGAAAGAGCAGGATTGGCCACTTTTTTTAGCCATATAATTTTATCTCTTTATTAATTTTGATAGATACAGCACTCTTTATATTACTATAAATGTGCGATTATTTTTTGTTGAATTTCCGCTAAAGCTTCAGCGCTCAACTTCATTTTCTCATTCGTAAAGTTGATGTCGTCTGCATTATTAATAGGTAACAGGTGCATGTGTGCATGTGGTACTTCAATGCCGATAACGCTCATGCCGCAACGGTTGCAGGGAAAAGCCTGTTCAATCGCCCAAGCAATAGGTTTGGCAAAGGTGAGCCATTTAGATAAAATATCATCCGTTACATCCCATATTTTATCCGTTTCTTTTTTAGGCACTACCAGGACATGCCCTTCTTTTAAGGGAAATATATCCAGGAAGGCATAAAATGTATCATCTTCCGCGATTTTATAAGAAGGTATTTCTCCTGCGATAATCTTGGTGAATATAGACATAGCTTAATTAATAATTAAAAATGAGGCTGTCGTTCTCTTTATATTTTAGCGGAGCAGCAATAATTGCTTTTTTATAGCTGCTGATCTGGGTCCAGTATATGATCCAGCAGATAAATGCCGCTAAACCGGCCAGCGAGCCCAATATCGGGATAAACGTAATGCAGGATAAAGTACTCATTGCAATGCCAACACCATTTGCAGGATTGGCATCCCGTAAAGCGAATTCCCTCACTTTTGTTTCCTGTAGGATCGATTGTGACAGTTTATTCACTACAATAAAAGACCATACTATGTTAAACAACGGAATCAGGAGTAGCCATACATTACCTACCGGCATTGCCCGGTTCTCCGGACTAATAGCCTTTAGGGTGTTAGCCAACGTCATGATATACAGGACCCTGATGAGTACATAAACACCCAGTACTGCAATAATGCCTAGCCATGCAAAGCCAGAGAGGTCGTTTTGATATATATAGCTACTGGAGTACATCTTAAATGCTGATTTCTTCGATTCTGAATTTAAGAGTGCCTGCAGGTACTTGAATTTCTGCTATTTCTCCAATTGCTTTTCCCAGTAATCCTTTCCCGATAGGAGAGGTTACCGATATTTTTCCCAATTTCAAGTCTGCTTCTTTCTCGGAAACCAGATGGTATTCTACCTTCTTTTTGGTCTTCATATTGGTAATCATTACCTTACTCAATACAGATACTTTACTCAGATCCAGATCTTTAGTGTCAATTACCCTGGTATTGGCCAGAATGGTTTCTAATTTGGCAATTTTGGCCTCATGGAGGCCTTGAGCCTCTTTGGCCGCGTCATACTCTGCATTTTCTTTTAAATCGCCTTTTTCGCGTGCTTCAGAAATGGCTTGAGCGATCTCCGATCTACCTGCAGTTTTTAATTCTGTAAGTTCTCCTCTCATCTGCTCCAAGCTTTCTTTCGTTACATAGTTTACCACTGACATAATAATCAATTTTTAGGTTATTACATAAAAATAAAACACACAATGTATTCGTTTTGACGGAGATACATTGCGTGCATTAGTTAAAGCGAAGATATGCCTTTTTATTTAATTTTTCAAATTATAAATCCTAATTTTTCCCTTAAAGTAGTGCTCATTTTATAGATCGCGTCATACGTGTAACCACCGATATGAGCCGTACCGATAAAGTTAGGCATACTCAGTAAAAGCTTAGCCTGCGTGTACATTGTTTGTGCCATTTTAGGCGTGGGTTCTTTCTCCCAAACATCTAGTGCCGCCGCTATTATTTTGCCTTCTGTCAAGCCTTTGTATACCGTATCTTGACAAGCGACCTCACCTCTGGATAGATTTAGCAGGGTGAAGGGCTGTTGCATCCTATCGTAAAAGGCATCATTAAAATAATGATGTGTGGTTTGGTTATAGGGGACGTGAAAGCTAATCATCGTTGCCTGAGCATATATTGCGTCCAGGCTGTCTGTTATTTTAATCGCCGGATCTTCCGGATAGGCTTTTGGCGCAATATCATAAGCCAGAACAGAAACACCCAGGGCGCTTAGTTTTTGTGCAAAACGATAGCCATTATTACCCAGGCCAATAATGCCTGCGGTAGTGCCTTCTATTTCATAGCCTCTGTTCTCTTCCCGAAGCCATATATCCTTTTGTAATTCCTGATGCGACTTTACAATACGATGTTGTAAGGCCAGGTACATACCCAATGCCTGTTCTGCGACTGCATTAGCATTACCTTCAGGGCTACTGATGCATTGGATCTGTTTTTGCTGCGCATAGGGCACGTCGATGTGCTCCATACCACTGCCCATTCGGGCAATCCAGCGCAACTGTGCTGCTTTGTCCAGTAAAGCCCGGTCAAATTTTATTTTGGTAGAGGTAATAATGCCCGTGTAGCTTCCAATATGCGCTTGTATACTATGATAGTCAATGGTATGATCTTCAATGAGTTCAAATCCCTTCCCGGTCAGAAATGCAGTAAGCACCGGGTGAATAGGGGTAATGACTAATACTTGTGGTTTACTCATTTTTTGAAATAGGTGTTGTATAGAGTGACAAAATCTGCCACAGACAATTGTTCTGCTCTTTTATTAAAGATCTCGTCCCCCAATTGTTCCGGAGCTATTAAAGGTCTTAACGCATTTCTCAGGGTTTTTCGTCTTTGGCCAAAAGCTGTTTTGACCAAACTCAGAAACTTAGGAAAACTATCAATTGCATATGGATTGTTGGCATTCCGTAAACGGATCACGCCGGATTTTACTTTCGGTGGCGGCGTGAAGCAGTTTTCATGCACATCAAAAAGATATTCTGCCGTGAAATAGGCTTGTATTAATACACTTAAGATACCATAGTCCTTTTTTCCGGAAGGCGCGACTACCCTTTGTGCCACTTCTTTCTGAAACATGCCGACGACCTCCGTTACTTGGGTCTGCCATTCTAATACCTTAAACAGGATTTGGGTAGAGATATTATAAGGGAAATTGCCAATAAGGGCAAAACGATCTTCGAAGGGTACCGGCGCTTTTAGGAAGTCTACATGAATCAGCTTGTCTTTAATAGCCGGATAGGTGTTGTTCAGGTACTGTACCTTATCATCATCTATTTCGATTGCTTTATAGTTAATGTCTTTAATCTCCAGTAAATATTTAGACAGGGCACCGCCGCCCGGGCCGACCTCCACCAAATTGAGTTGTGCTGCTATCGTTATCTGATCCACTATCTTTTTACACATATTTTCATCATGTAAAAAATGTTGTCCTAAACTCTTCTTTAAAATATACATATCTTGAAATTAGGGTACAAAAGTAAGCATAAAAAGAAAGCCTGCGAGATTAATCTCGCAGGCTTTCTTTTTATGATCGTTTAAGTCGTTAAACCTAAAGATTATTTAGTATTTCCTAAGTGAGGGTGTGGAGGAGCTACAGAAGAAGGACCTTCTTCACCTTCATTAGCAGAACGATACATTACAGAATTCACATCTCCAGTTGCACCAGAGTATTGGAAGATGAAACGATCGCGGCTGATGCTTTGAGTTTCAGTCATGTATTCGATTACGTTGTTCACGCGATCCCAAGCACGTTGTTGTTGTACTTTAGAAGAACCTGCGTTACCCATAACCACTACTTTACATCCTGGATTAGCGTTCATTTGAGCTGCTAAGTTAGCCAATTGGCTTTGAGCAGCAGGCGCTAAACGAGCAGAGTTGTTAGTGAAGCTGATTGCACCGGCACCAATGTTACCACAAGCAGCTACTTTATCACCACCACATCCATCAGGACAAGGGCATTTACCAACACCGTCAGCATCAACTGGTTGACAGTAAGTAGGTGTAATTAATTCTTTATCTAAATAGTCAGGAACACCGTCACCATCTGTATCTAAAGGACAACCAGTAGCGTCAACTTTAACACCAGCTTGAGTATCAGGACATTTATCGAATTGATTAGCAACACCGTCTTTATCATCATCAGCCAAAACCGGATCAGGTAACATCATGTGACGTGGCGCTGCGATTTCGTTGTAGATATGATCCATTGGGTTAACCCACCATAATGGTTGAACGTTTCTTTTCTTGTTACCTAAGTTAAAACCTAAACCAACAGAAGCATAGTTAATGATATCTTTATCATTGTTAGTCATTACAGCGCTTTCAGTTGCATCTAGATGATCAAGACCAGTCCAGGTAATTTTATCTTCAAATTGTAAAGATACGCGCTCTCCTAATTTGAATTGGATACCAGCACCACCTACTAAAGCAGGAACCAGACCCCAAGTTTTGTCACCAATGTCTAATTTAGCAACACCTTTGTTTGTTAAGTTGCTACGGTTGTAGTCAACATAAACGGCATCTTTAAGTGCTTTTTTGTAATCTTTTTGTGCATCTTTAGTTAAACCGTCTGCATCAACAGCCCAGCTATTAAAGTTGAACTTAGTGTTGTTCGCTTGCATTGTACCAACTTGTGTGTTCCACAATAAGGCACCAGCACCTACGAAACCATAGAAGCTGAATGCATTCTTAGCTTTGTGGAAACGGATGTTGTTGGTATTTGCAACCAATTGTAATGTTAATTCATGGCCACGGTATTTGTAGTTGTTATACACTAACTCACCTGCACCATTGTAAGCGTTCCATGCTGGACCAGCTTGAACACCGTCACGGCTACGGTAATCGATACCTTGTGCGTTTTGGAAGTTGTATTGTAAACGACCAGAGAACGTGTATCCGAATGCTTTACGGATAGAAGCTCCGAAACCGATTGCGTTGAACGGAGTAGAAGCGCCCCAAGGCATTTTGTCCGTTACATCAGAAAATAAGTTTTGAAAACCAGCGCTTACACCAACTTCCCACATATTACGTGGTTTTGCAGGGAAGCCATACTGATAATTCAGGTATTGGCGTTGTTGCTCCATTCTACTTTTTGGAACATATGCAGTGTCTAAAACATCATATACCTGACCACGGTAGGTCATATCCCTACCGCCCCATGATGTAGATGATTGTTGTGTTTCTTGAGCAAAGGCTGGTTGTAAGGCCATTGCTGAACACAAACCTGCTAACAAGATGTACTTTTTGTTTACCATAACGAGATTTGTTTATTAAACGTTTTTAGTTTTATTTCTATAGTATTGGGGCAAAGGTATAGTCTATTTCGAGAAAAAAAAAATAAATAGTACATTTTATCCCATATTTGTCGATTTTTTCAATTTGATAACATCTCGTTTGCTAAAGGTTATCAGCCGCTAAGGGATTAGCATACTTTGTAGTGCAGGCCTGTAAAATACGTAAAAATATATATGTATTCGTTTCTTAAAATATAACTATTTTAGCGGTACGTTTACTTAACTGTTGATATTAAATTATAAATGAAGCTAGCCAAAAAAGTAATAGAAGAGGAACTGAGGATTTTTGAAGACAGGTTTTCTGCTAATGTAAAAAGTGGAAATGGACTTTTAGACCGGATCATGAATTTCATTATTAAAAGAAAGGGAAAACAGATGCGCCCGATGTTTGTCTTTCTAGCGGCTAAAATTGTGGGCGATACACAAGAACGTACGTTTAGGGCTGCTTCACTCATCGAATTATTACATACCGCTACATTAGTGCATGACGATGTTGTCGATGAAGCCAATATGAGACGTGGCTTTTTTTCTATTAATGCAATATGGAAAAATAAAGTGGCGGTATTGGTTGGCGACTACCTTTTATCGAAAGGTTTGCTACTATCTGTTGAACATCAGGACTTTACTATTTTGAAAATTGTTTCTACTGCCGTAAAGGAGATGAGCGAAGGGGAATTGTTGCAGATTGAGAAGACACGTAAGCTCGATATAAAAGAAGAAGTTTATTTTGAAATTATCAGAAGTAAGACGGCCTCTCTGCTGGCTGCGGCCTGTAGCGCCGGTGCCTGGTCGGTTAATGAAAATATGGAAGAGGCCGATAGAATGAGGCTTTTTGGAGAAAAGTTGGGTATCAGCTTTCAGATTAAAGATGACTTGTTTGACTACGGGCATGATAATATCGGTAAGCCGACCGGAATCGATATTAAAGAAAAGAAAATGACTTTGCCGCTGATCTATACACTCCAACATGTAGACGAAGCGACTCGTAGGAAGATCATCTATATTGTTAAGAATCAAAATACACAAAAAGATAAAGTAGCAGAAGTCATCGATCTGGTGAACAAGAACGGAGGCATCGACTATGCCAGATTAAAAATGGAAGCGTACCAACAGGAAGCGATTGATATTTTACATACTTTTCCGGCTTCCGAGGCGAGAGCTGCTATGGAAGATCTGGTCGCTTATGTAACCAGCCGAAAATATTAAGTAACCTTAATTAGTTTTTTATGAAAAACAGTACATACATATTATTTTGTGCCTTAGCCCTGGGAACGGTTTTAGGAAATGAAAGCTGTGTCTCCAGCAAAAAATACAAAGCGGCTAATGCTAGTATTGCTTCGTTGAGAAGTCAAAACCGGGAGTTGAACAGTAATATCGACAACCTGAGAGACCGCCTTCAATTAATGGAATCGGCCAATAACAGCGCCGCACAGGAAATACAGGACAAAGAATCTACGATCAATGCTAAACAGTCTGAATTGGCCTCTAAACAAGCAGAGATCACCTCACAGCAAGAAAAGCTGCGTACACTTCAGGAACTGATTGACCGGCAAAAGACAAAGACCGATGCCTTAAAAAATAAAATGGCAGAAGCCCTGAAAGGATTTAGTGCCAATCAGCTTACTGTATCACAGAAAAATGGAAAGGTATATGTAAGCTTGCAGGAAAGCTTATTGTTTCCTTCCGGTAGCGCAGTAGTTAATGCAGAGGGTAAAACGGCCTTGTCAAAACTGGCAGAGGTGCTCAATGCCAATCCTGAAATTAACATAGGTGTGGAAGGCCATACCGATTCTATTCCGATCAGATTAAAATTTGAAGACAACTGGGCATTGAGTGTGGCGCGTGCCACTTCCATCGTTCGGATACTGATCAAAGATTATGCTGTTGATCCTACACGCATTATCGCCAGCGGGAGAAGCCAGTTTTTTCCGGTTGCGGCTAATGGTAACCCGGAGGGCAGAGCCCAAAATAGAAGAACGGAAATTATCCTGGAACCTAAATTGGATGAACTACTCAATTTAATTGAGAGTCAATAACCATAACAAAACGATATAACTAAAAAGGTGTTNNAACACCTTTTTAGTTATATCGTATGATCGATAACCGTTTATAATTTTATAAAATCATCTGTGTGTGTATCTATAAATTTATATTGGGTAATCGGGAAGTCATTATTCGGTTTCAATTTCAACCAGATTTTATGTTTCTTATACCATTTCCATTGTAATGATTTCCAGAAACCACCAAACTTAATATAAGATTGCAGCATCGGATGACACATTAAGGCAAGGTGTTTATGTCCTTGATTAATCAGGTATTGAAGATCTTTAGACACCTCATCGGTAATTAGAATAGAGGGTTCTATTTTGCCGGAACCTTTACAGGTAGGGCATACTTCTGTAGTGGTAATATTAATCTCCGGGCGTAAACGCTGACGGGTCAGTTGCATCAGTCCGAACTTCGAAATCGGTAATACCGTATTCCGGGCCCTGTCCTGCGTCATAAATTTGGCCATAGCATCATAAAGCGTCTTACGGTTATCCGGAAGTTTCAGGTCAATAAAATCTACAATAATGATTCCGCCAAGATCCCTGAGGCGCAATTGCCGGGCAATCTCTTCAGCAGCTTCAAGATTCGTTTTTAAGGCACTCTCTTCCTGGTTACTATCAGCAGCCCTTGTTCCGCTGTTCACGTCGATCACATGCATGGCTTCCGTATGCTCTATGATCAGGTAGGCGCCGCTGTGAAGGTTTACCGTTTTGCCAAAAGAAGCTTTTACCTGTCTTGTGATCCCAAAAGAATCAAATATAGGTTGCTCCTGATTGTAAAACTGGATGATCTCTTCTTTCTCCGGGGCGATGCGGGCAATGTAATCCTTTGTTTCACTAAGGATGCCCTTATCGTTAATCACTACTTTTGAAAAGCTGTCGTTCAGCAGGTCTCTTAAGATAGAAGTCGTTTTGGCTTTTTCACTCAAGATCCGTTGCGTGGGTACGGCACCTTTCAGGTTTGTTTGGATGTTCTGCCAGGTAGTTGCCAATTCAGACAGATCTGCATGCAGTTCCGCTGTATTCTTTCCTTCGGCAGCCGTACGTACGATAACCCCAAAATTTTTAGGTTTAATACTTTCTACAATTTTCTGAAGGCGTTTACGCTCTTCTGCAGAATGGATCTTCCTGGAAATAGAAACAAAGTTGTTGAAGGGAGTCAAGACCACAAAACGGCCGGGAAGCGATAATTCACAACTCAGGCGTGGCCCTTTAGAAGAAATAGGTTCTTTAAGAATCTGCACCAGGATTTCCGGTTTCGGATTAAAGATTTCAGTAATCTTTCCCGTTTTCAGAATTTCATCTTCATTTTTGAAATTTCCGAAATCAAAACCGTTAGGATTCGTATCGAATCGTGCAGCTTGGGTAAATTTTATCAGTGAGCGCACATATGGGCTCAAATCGGTATAATGGAGGAATGCGTCCTTCTCGTAGCCAACATCTACAAATGCGGCATTAAGGCCTGGCATAAGCTTTTTGACTTTGCCAAGATATAAATCACCTACAGCAAAAGCAGTATTGCTTTGCTCGTAATGTAACTCTACAAGTTTTTTATCTTCTAATAACGCTATTGCTACTCCGTTATCCGATGCATCGATTATCATTTCTTTATTCATGAGAAATATCTTTTACATCGAACCCCAGGCGTTTGCACCAACTGGGTTTCGGCATTTTTTGACGCTGTGTGTAAATGCTTCAAAAGGTTTTTAGCAAAAAAGAGCTAAAAGAAATGTTGAACCGGTAGCAGCATCAAAAAAGCAATTTTAAATTAATTTGACTGCAAGATCAGTTATTTGAATAGGCGAACCCACATGATTGTTGTGCTATGCACGCAAAAATTCTGGGCAAGCTTATCTAATTCCATAACAGATTACAGGATACGACACAAAATAAGAATACAGATACTCGCAAAAAGTATACAAGTATCTGCATCAAATATTTTAAAATAAGGGAAAAGTCCTACTTATTTCTTTTTGCTTTTATGACGGTTTTTTCTTAAACGTTTCTTGCGTTTGTGTGTTGCAATTTTATGACGTTTTCTTTTCTTACCACAAGGCATAATTAATTGATTTAATTAAGTTAAAAAATTGATTACTATATATATTTTCAGAGCACCGCCCTACAAAAATTTTAAGGTTCTTGCTTTTTGAAAGTTGCGATGTAAGCATCAACATCTTTCGTAAAAGCTGGGTTCTTCATAATAGCCTTGGCTTCCGTAAACAATTCAATTGCTTTGTCTGCTTTCCCCAATTCCTTATAGGCTTCTCCCATAAACAGGCGGGCTTCAATATTGTTTTTATCCAATTTCAATACCATCTCCCCACGTTCTATCGCTTTATCCATTTGATTGGATTGAACGGCCATTTTCCCTAAGGTTACCTGTGCCCTGATATTTTGCGGATGTTGTGTTGCAAAATCTCTGAGTTTGAATACCCCGTTCATCACATCGCCTTTGTCAATCATTGCAATAGCAACATCGATTTGTGCAGTGTCATTTTTAGGATTAATGCTAATTGCCTTATTCAAAGAAGCGATCTGGCCATCGGCCAGCCATTGTCTCACTGCTGCGTTTTTCTCTTCAGATAGTGCTTCCTGAAACAAATGGGCGGCAAAGTTCAGTATTTTTTCTGAATTTTCCAAATTACCCGCTTCGGCGAAGTAATGAGCCGCAATTCCGAGTTGGTTCATTTTCTGCCAACGCTTGCCCAGGGCTTCATTAGCAGTAAATTTTGCCTTCGGATCGGTACTTGTAATTGCCTCGGTTTCCAGCTGATTAATCTCTGCAGCAGACTGCGGCGATAAGAGTTTTTTCTTTGCATCGGCCAGTAAAGAGTCAAAATTGGCCGGTTTTGCCATCGCTCCGGGAGCACCTGCGCCCATCATGGGACCTGTGGCGGCATCCTTACTGTGGTCATGGCCATCATCATGACTATGTTCTGCAGCTGCGGCCTGCGCGCGGGGCTTAGCATTGGTCGTGCCAAAGTATATTCCGATAACTGCTACGATGCTAACACCTATAGCGATGAGTTGCTTACTGTTCAAAGTATGAAAATTTGTGCAAAAATAAGAAAACTTAGTCTTGCCATAAGTTAAAACAAGGACAAAAATGCAGGACCTTATTCCCAGTTTGTTTTAAAAAAGTCCGTTGATTTCAGCATCGATCTTACTGATGACCGCCGCAAAATCGTCTGTGTTTTCTGCATAATTACAATTGTCAATATCAATCACCAAAAGCTTTCCGTCCTTATAATTATTGACCCAATGATTATAATGCTCATTGAGCCTTTTTAAGTAATCCAGCCGGATATTGTCCTCATAATCCCTTCCCCGCTTCTGTATCTGATCTACCAGCGTAGGTATGGAGGCCTTAAGATAGATCATCAGGTCCGGAGGTTTTACCATACTCTTAATGGTCTTGAAAAAATGAGCGTAGTTCTCAAAATCGCGGGAAGACATTAAGCCCATTTCATGCAAGTTGGGCGCGAAAATATGAGCATCTTCATATATCGTTCTGTCCTGAATCACGGTGGCTTCGCTCTGCTGTATCTCCAGGAGCTGCTTGAGACGGCTATTGAGAAAATAAATTTGCAGGTTAAAAGACCATCGGTGCATATCATTGTAGAAATCGCTCAGGTAAGGATTATTCTCTACCGATTCAAATTGGGGCACCCACTTATAATGTTTCGCCAGAAGATTGGTGAGGGTCGTTTTGCCCGCGCCTATATTACCGGCTATCGCAATATGCTTTAATTTAGTCACTACTGGTGTTTGAGAATAATGATTAATAATAGTTGATGCCGATGGCTTTTCTGGCTTCCGATAAAGTTTTCGCCGCACTTTCCCTTGCTTTTTCGGCTCCTTGCTTCAAGATCTTCCTAAGGCGCTCTTCATCTTTTTGTAACTCGGCTGCCTGTGTCCTGATCGGGCTTACAAACTGTACCATATCCTCTGCCAGTTGCTTTTTGAAATCACCATAACGGATGCTGCAACCGTTAAATTGCTCGCGGAAAAGCGCACTTGTATCGGTTGGGGATACCAGGTTCATAAGGTCAAAAAGGTTCTTAATATATTCGGGCATTTCGCTGTTCGGCTCGCTTGGGCCGCTGTCAGTTTTTGCCTTCATTATTTTTTTTCTGATCGTTTCATCATCATCACTCAGGTAAATGGTCGCATTTTGGTTTTCACTCTTGCTCATCTTGCCATTACCGTCAAGGCTCATGATCTTTACCGTACTTTCATCAAAACGGTACACATGTGGTTCCGGAAACAGATCCACATTATATCTTTGGTTAAACCGGTTTGCAAAGTTGCGGGCCATCTCCAGGTGTTGCTCCTGATCCTTTCCTACAGGCACTTTTACCGCACGGTGTATCAAAATGTCTGAAGCCATCAATACCGGGTAAGTCAGTAATCCGGCATTTACATTATCCGGATTGAGTCTTACCTTGTCTTTAAAAGTGGGTACTTTTTCCAGCTCGCCTTTATAAGCAAGCATATTCATCATCAGGTATAATTCCGTGATCTCGGGCACATCTGATTGAGCGTATAAAGACACCTTTTCGGGATCAAGGCCGCTGGCAATATTTTCAGCTGCTACCCGAAATACATTTTGTTTCAGGTCTTTAGGATCGGGATGGGTGGTTAAGGAATGATAATCTGCTACAAAGAAGTAACAGTTATAATCATTCTGCATTTTTATATAATTATGAATGGCACCAAAATAATTGCCTAAGTGTAAAAATCCAGTGGATCTGATGCCACTGACTACGATATCTTTCTGCATAACAATGCAATTTACATTATTTGAAAAATACCCGGAGGTATTTGTGAGGATAAAATTTTAGGATAAAGCTTGTGTCGTAATTATTGTTGTCTTGTCCAGGCGCAATCGCCAGACAAATAAAGTGAAGAACAGATAGACCAGCACACCAAACTGTACTTCCAGCATCGGTTCCACCATCAGGGCAAAAATAAGGACCGCCGCTACGGCTATGGGGTATATGGCCTGTGGACCCTTGCTGCATAAAGGAGCCGATATCATCAGGATAAAGATGAGGCTCAACACACTACCCAAGGCCACCAAAACATATAATAACTGATTGTGTGGGATCAGGCGATTGGCTTCGGGAATCGCGGGGTAATGAGCTTCGTATTCTTTTTTCATTTCCTCGGTCACATCGCCTACCCCCACACCAAAGATCGGCTTGGCTTTAATGATATTTAAGGCAAGCTGATACGAAATGATGCGCCCCTGATCGCTGTAGTTGTAATCCAACTGTGCATTGGGCGTATTCGCTAAGGCAATTTCTTTTTGTACATAATCTACTTTTGCCCTTATGGTGGGTACTTTAAGATAAGCGATAAAAGCCAGTAAGGGTAGAAGGAGGACAAAAAGCAAGGCAAATATTTTCTTCTTTTTAAACAACTTTCCAAAACCGATAATCGCGATCATCATATAAAAGCTCAGCAGCCCGGTCTTCGTAGCCAGTAAATGATTGAAGGCCGTCAGTACAAGGATAATGATACCGATTAATACTTTATCCCATGATTTCAACTGAGTCCATTTCTCGATCAATAAATATAAATTCAGCAGGATGGTTAAGACCAAGGTCAGGCTAAAGCGGATGTAATCATTGTAAATAGAGGTCGGAATTAGTTTAGAAGCCCCATACGACTGGATATAATAGTCGGAATTCTGAAAAAATACGCTTAAACTTTGAAAGACATTGAACATTAAAATAGCCGAAATGCCATAGATGACGATCCGTAGATATTTTATCTTTTCTGTGGGCAGGCTCAGAAATCCAAAGGGTAAAAGGAGGAACGGCAGCTTGATGACCACCTTTTGTCCCCATGCGGCAGTGTCTGTACTCCACAGTCCAGAGATCAGATAGCTGGCAAAAAACAATATGGCCAGTTGTGCGAACCGGCTTTTCTTCAGCAGCTGCCAATGGATGTTGAAGGAACCCGGCAAACAGGCATTAATGAATAATAGAATGACCCCTATACTCACCAGTGCTCTGGCATGCAGCATACCGGCTATCATCATGAGGCAGGCAAGTACGGCGGTCCAGTTTTGAAGCTGGCTGTAGTCTTTTTTTAAGGCGATGGGGCGCTTGTCTGTCATTCCGGTATGTTTAGGGTAAGTGTTTGGCCGCAAAATTCCATTATTAATGTAATAAAACAAAAAACGGCTATATTTTTCTAAGCAATAGAATACATGTACTTTTGAAAACCTAAATATAATTTACTTGAGCCGATATTCTCATCATAATCTTTTTGCGGCGCTGTTGCTTGGCCTGTTTCTATTGGGGGCTGCCTCTTGTGCCAATATCGTACCTCCCTCGGGAGGAGCGCCGGACACAACACCTCCGAAGTTGCTTTCGATGACTCCTCTAGACTCCGTCACCAATCAAAAGGTAAAAAAGATTGTTTTACACTTCAATAAATTTGTTGAGATAAACGACTTGCAGAAAAATTTGGATCTGTCTCCGCAATTGGACATTCCACCAACCGTAGTAGCGAACGGGAAACGTGTTGAGATTAAAATTGTTGATAGCCTCTTAAAACCGAATACAACCTATCGTATTTCTTTAGGCAATGCCATTACGGATAACAGAGAGCGAACGCCCTATGGGAACTTTAAATATACTTTTAGTACCGGTAGTTATTTTGATTCGTTGCAGTTGCAGGGAAATGTGCTGGACGTTGTTTCGGGAAAGCCGGATACGGGTGTAATTGTGGTGCTGTATGCCGAACCCTTTAAAGATTCTATGTTGCTGACCAAAAAGCCCATGTATGTAACCAGGACTGATGGTGCGGGAAAATTTAAATTTGGAGGACTCCCGGCCACTTCATTTAAAATCTATGCTATTGCAGATGCCGATAATAATAAAATGTATGGCGTCGAAAATGAAAAAATAGGATTCTGGAAGGCTGCGGTTCAACCCAAGGCAGCTGCCGATTCTTCGCTTATTACTTTAAAAATGTTTCAGCAGGAGCGTATCATACCAAAATTGCCGGATACAATACCCAAGCCGGTAAATAAGTATATTGGTAAAGTGATATCGACAGACAAGAATGCCGTAAAATATATGGTACAGGCCGATTCTTCTAATCTCGATAAGGAGACTTTTGCATTAAACAAGCCTTTGAATATTTTGTTGAATGCGCCGGTCGCAAAGATTGATTCGGCAAAGATTTATTTAAGTTATTTGAATACAGGGGGTATCGAGACGGAGGCCAGGCGTACCTTAAGTACGGATAGTACTTCTATTAAAGTACATAACTCATGGCAGCCCGAAACGGTTTATACCTTAAGATTGATCAAGGGGTGGGCTGTAGATACCGCCGGTAAGGAACTACCGCCCGCTAAAGTCAGTTTTAAGACAAAACGTAAAGAAGATTATGCCCAAATGAATATTCATATTCCCGCAGCATATTTGTCGGATAAGTATATCCTTAGCATCTATAAAGAACAGGATTCTATCTATCTGAAGCCGGTTACGGATAGTATTGTAAGCCTTTCTCTGTTAGAACCGGGAAGCTACACGCTAAAGATCATTGAAGACCAAAATAAAAACGGGAAATGGGATGCCGGAAATGTGTTTACACAATTACAACCCGAAGCCATATTTCCACATCATATAGAGGTCATCCTTAAGCCCGGCTGGGAAAATGATATTGATTTCAAATACGAACCTGATGCTTTTGCTCCTGACCGGAACCGCCCGGGGGCAATACCGGCAAGACATTAAAATTGCTTCAATAGAAAAACGGAATGTGCGCGCACATTCCGTTTTTCTATTGAAGCTTAATATGATCGTCTGCTATCTGACTAAGGTTACATTACCTTGTTTTTTGGCGCTGGTGCCATCTATGAAATCTGCGGTTAAGATATAGCCATAAGTATCCATCTCTTGAAGAACGCCTTTATAAGTGCCATCCCATCCTTTATCTACTTGGTTGGTTTCAAATACTTTTTCTCCCCAACGGTTGAATATCTGCAGGTTTACTTTTTCAATACCATATCCTCTGATGCGTAAGATGTCATTTTTGCCATCTGCATTGGGGCTAAATCCGGTAGGAATATCTACAACCGGGTATATAGTTGCCTGTAATGTTTTACAAATCTTATCACTACAATTAAAGTCATTTGTTGCAGTTAAGCAAACCGTATACGTACCGGTGCGGTTATACTCATGAGAAGGATTGGTTTCCGTACTGGTCCGGCTGTCTCCGAAGTTCCATAAGTAACTACTGGCTCCGCTACTTTGATTCGTAAAGAAAAAAGGCTGATTGGGCTCGCCTACTAAAGGGCTAAAGGTAAAGGCCGCAGTAGGTGAGGGGTTCACCGTGACTGTAGTAAAACTCGTATCGGTTTTATTACAGGTATTCGGATTGCTCACAACCAAACGTATGGTATAGGTTCCGGCTGTGGTAAAGGTATGACTTACCGGCGAGGTGGTGGCTTGTGTACCGTCTCCAAAATCCCATAAATAAGATGTAGCATTGCTGCTGCCCAAAGGGAAATCTATAGCCGTATTCACACAAGCGGTCGCGGCCGGAATATTATCGGCATTAACGTAAAGGTTAGAGAAGTTGATTGTTTTGAGCACGCTGTCCGGAGTATTACAGGCACCCGCAAGCGTCATTTTTAATTTCACCGTAAAGTTACTCACCGTAGCGTAGGTATGTAAAGGTGGGTTGATTCCCGTAAAGGTAGTACCATCTCCAAAGTCCCAAATGAAAGTTGCGCCGCTGATCGGTCCGCCATTAACGCCGGTAGAGGTATTGGTAAATTGTACTTTCGGATTAAAACAGCTATCCTGTATAGTATAGGTAAAATTAGCATTAATGGTATCGTTACGCACCGTAATGGTGGTATAACTGGTGTCCAGGGTACGACAGGCATCCGGATTGGAACCGATAAGCCTTACGGTATAGGTACCCGGAGTAGTATAGGTATGGCTGGGTGTCTGTGCCGAACTGCTGCCTCCGTCTCCGAAATTCCAGTTCCAGCTTGTCGCATTCGTAGAGTTGTCCTGAAACTGAACCGTAAAGGGTGCACATCCTGTAGCGGAAGGGCTGGCGGCGGCATTGGTTGTTACACTACCCAGGTTAAAGGCAATTTTTACGGCACCCAGATTACAGTTTCCACTGTTTTCTGTAGCTGCCCATGCACCCGGTGTTGCCGGAAAGGCTGAGCCCGGACCACAACTGGCACAAATCGCCTGGTACACTACCCCATTAGGGTCGAAACGGCTGGTACCGCCATCTACGTGCTCTTCTTTACCTGCAGAACCGAAATAAGTACCGTAGAGCAAACTTGCGGCATTTCTGCTGAGTACAATGAAATAGAAATCTGCCCCGTCGGTATTTGGTTGTATGGCGGTAGTGGGGGTAATCGGCATGCCGATTACCGTTGTATTAGGCCCTGCATTTAAACCGCCCCAACCGGATATATAAACATTCTGACAGGTATCTACCAAAAAGGCAACGGGCGATATATTTACATTAGGAATGCTACTGCCACTTCCGAAAACAGTCGAATAGATTCGGGTGCTCAGTGTACTGTCTATTTTTAATATAAATTGGCGGGAACCGGGATTGTTATATACGCCCGGGCTTACCGGAAAATTCCCTAAGGTCTGCCCCATGACGTACACATTGTTTTCCATGTCAATTTGTACCCCGTAGTTTTGATCATAAGCGGCCGTACCAATGTAGGTCGCTTTTAATAAAGGGTAATTACCACTATTTTGAAAACGCATGATAAAGCCATCTATATTGCCCGAATTAGTAGGTTGATAGGCTCCGGCGGTGGCTCCGCTGTGAAAGTCGGTACTCATGGTACCTCCGGAAATATATACTTTTGTTTGTGAATTGTCCAGCGCGATGCTATAGGCACCGTCAACACTACTTCCCCCGATCAGGGTGCCATAGATCATGGTGGTCAGGGTCGGGTTAAACTTGAGAAATACGCCATCCTGTGCACCGGTAAGTGTGGATTTTAAGGCATTTGAAGTTACCGGAAAGCCGGTAGACTGTGTATTACCCGACAGATAAATATTACCCGCATCATCAATCATCACCTCACTGCGCGAGTCGTCTCCATAATTATGTTTTAAGGTTGCGTAAGAAGAATAGTTGGCATTAATATTAACCCCATCAGAACCACTGCCTCCCACGTAAGTAGAACCGATCAATGCAGTACCCGTGCTGTTTAATTTGGTCAGGATAATATCGAAGTCGCCATTATGTGTCGGATCAAAAGAACCCGTGGTTGTAGGATAGTTTGTAGAGGAACTCTTTCCACCGATGATCAGGTTGTTGTTATTGTCTACCACTAAGCTATGCGGCATCTCATTGCCATTGCCCCCAATGTAGGTAGAGTAAAGTAGAGCCGTTCCAGATGCATTGAATTTAGATATAGAGATGTCACAGTCTATGCCAAAAGCAGCATTGTTACTGCCACCGCCATAGGTAGGTTGTAAGGCTCCTGTACTCAGGGGATAACCGGCACTGCGGGCAATACCACCCGCGTATAAATTACCTGCCGCGTCATGTGTTGCTGAAAAACCCCAGTTGTCTGCTACCGACCCGGTCAGGGAGGCGAAAACCAATTGTGGATCGATTGTCAGGATTTGTGTTTTGTCATATCCTTTCGGAAATTTGAAGCTTACTTTATCGCCGTCCAACTGATACTCACATTTCACCGTTACTCTTTCCCCTTTCACATATTGGTAGGCATAGGGTTTGTTCTCGATCACCTTACCTACAGAAGTTTTGATAATCAGGTTCCCTTTTTCAATCAATAGGCCGTCTGTGCCTTCATATTGCAGCTGTATATCCTGTACCTTGGCATTTGGCTGTACGATCAGGTCATATTTCAGGTTGCTGCTTTGGGTATAAAAGTAAAAATCTATACCGGGATATATTTCTTTATAAGTCACATTGCCATATAAGGGCACATTACTTTTCCAGCTGCTTTGGTCCTGACCTAAAAAGTAGTTGTGATAATAAGTTTGTTTGTTTTGGGGATTGGTTGTGGCATTGCTATTACCTCCAACCCATTTCATTTTATAAGCATGAAACTTTAAAACGGGCGGCTCGCTCGTTTTGCCATCTTTATACGCTTCAATCAGCGTATTGTTGTCCGCTGCTCCTGTTACGTAGGTTACGCCCTGTTTTTCCAGGTAGATGTCCACATTGGGGGTAATGCCTTTATAAAGGAAATCATTTTTCCATTGCCCCTGATTCGGTACAAATAATACCGCGCTCGACGCCGATGTTTCGCTATGAGCATAGCTACTTTGGGTGCAAAGCAAGAGGAGGCAGCCAATAAGCCAAAATGCCTGTTTCATAATTAGATAAAGAGTTTATGGTAAGGGAAAAGGGGTTATATAAATTTATTCATTTTCGCTGTTTTGATGGCATCTGCTTTAGAATGCACATCCAATTTACTGTATATATTTTTAAGGTGCGATTTTACCGTTTCCAGATCAATGAAGAACTCATCTGCTATTTTGCCTCTTGTTTTGCCATTAGCGATCTGCTCCAGGATTTCTGTTTCTCTCTTGGTAAGCGGAGACTCGTTGCTCCTTTGAAAAGAGTTCACCACCATCCGGGCAATATGTGCACTCATCGGACCACCGCCCAGCATCACTTCATTAATCGCTTCCAGAATTTTCTGTGGCGGGGTATTCTTAGTAAGGTATCCCGAAGCACCTTTGCTGAGGGCTTCAAAAACAGTATCCTGAAGTTCGTTAACAGATAAAATAATAATAGCCGTATCCGGAACCAGTGTTTTGAGCTTTGGTAAGGCCTGAAGTCCTGACAAGCCCGGAAGTTGAATATCCAATAAGATGACATCGGGGTTGAGACCGACGACGTTTTTAAGCGCACTTTCAGCATCGGCAAAGACGGCCTTCACATTATAGCCCTCTGCTTCGTTCAGCAGGAATTGAAAACTTTCTCTGATAATGGCGTCGTCTTCAATTAATACAATGACAATATCACTTGTAGTAGAATTATTTTTCATTTTTTGCATTATGCTAACAAATTTAGCTATTTATCCTTTATACTACGTAAGAGGGTGTAAAACTATTTATGTCCTGATTCAGTAATCGTAGATATACCAGTGCTGTGGTAAAAATATCATTGCGGCAATACCGGGCAATATCTTCCAGTTTGTGTTCCTTCCAGTAGGCATGGCCCACTTCACTTCCGTCCATCTCTGTCTTAGAAGACGGCACTTTTAAGATTTGGGCAAGTAAATCCAGTGCAGTATAGTGTTTATGATCGCCAAATCGCCAGAGTTCAAGGGTGTCGATATGGTGAATTTGCCAGGGTTTCAGTCCAGAAAGTTGCAGGCTTGCGGGCAGCGGTATTTGATGGATGGCACATCTCCGGCAGATATAAGGAAGGTCAAACTCTTTAATATTATGGCCACAGAAAAGCAATTCCTTATTTTTGAGGGCTATTTTATCGACCAAAGCGATAAATTCCTGTAGCAATGCAGCTTCGTCGTCATTTTGTAATGATTTGATCCTTATTGTTTTATGATCCTGATCAATAAAGCCCAAACCGATACAGACTATTTTGCCAAATTCAGCGTAGATGCCGGCGCGGTTTTCATAGCTCAGGGCACTATCGTTCGCTTCTGCCTCACTCAGTTTTAGAAAAGCCGCCTTTCGTTGCCAGTGTGCCTGCATTGCTTCATTGAGCGCTGTATATTCCGCATACATGCTTACCGTTTCGATATCAATCACTAGAATTTGGGACAATTGAGACATTTTCATATATTTTATATTGTATACTCCGATAAATGTGCTATATTGTACTATGTAATAAAGTTATTATTTATTAACCTAAGTAAATAAAAGTAATATAAAATCGTAGTATTTTTACTACAAATTAGATTTAACCCCGGTTGCCCTAAGCATTCCCCTAACTCATGTATCCTCCAATATGCGCCATTATATCAGTATAAAACTTTGTCTTTTATTTGTGTTACAGATGTTTGCAGGTAATTTGTTTGCACAGGAAAAAAGCCCTTATTTCCAGGGCAAAATTTCTTATGTGCTCAATTATTCCGATTTTCAGGGCAATAATATTAATAAAAAGGTAGCTGCATTCTTTGACCGGGAACAACATTTGTATATCAATGATCAGAATTATAAAATATTGGATCAGTATAATAATCATGTGAAGCTGTATAATGCGCTTACCAATTCCTATTTCTACTTCAACAGAGATAAAACTGCTTATAAGATTGACGTGACCAGTAAAACGACCCAAAGGATAAAAGTATTCGAGGTAGAGGATGTGGATACTATTCTCGGCTATGCCTGTAAAGCCGTAAAGGTTGAGGCTGACTTCAGGGCGTACATATACTTTTACTCTCCTTTGATTAAGGTCGACTACCACGTATATCATAATTATAATATGGAAGAGTGGAACGCATACCTCAAGGCTTCTGAAGGCGCGTTGCCTTTAAAAGTCATTACCCTTGACCTTCGTGGCAAATACGTAGAAGACAAGGAAGCGGTATCGGTTACGCCCATGCTCCTCGCAGCGGCAGACTTTTCTTTTCCTAATGATGTGAAATTGAGGCGCTTGAAATATGGATTAGACCTGATTTGGTAACAAATGCTATATTAATTAATTATTAACTCTCTGTTCGCATCCCCTAAGCTCGCATTATAGTTAATACATTTGCCCCAAATTTTAATAGCATAATCAAAATTATATGGGTTTAAATTCATTTTTGAAAGCCTTCCTTCCTAAGGATAAAATCTTTTACAGTTTGTTTGAGCAAATAGGGGAAAACCTTCAGGGTATGTCCAATGCCTTTGTATTGGCACTGAACGAACCTAACTACGACAAACGCAGAGCGGACCTGGAAAAGCTGGAGGATTGGGAGCATAAAAACGATAACCTTTCCCATAAAGTATTTGTTGAATTAGGGCAAAACTTTATTACCCCTTTCGATCGTGAAGACATCCACTACTTAGCTACGGCGCTGGATGATGTAGCCGATTTTATGTATGCAGCCGGTAAAAAGATCGTGACTTATAATGTTACCGAACCCAACGATTATATGAAGCAAATGGCTTTGATCGTTCAGGAGTCGGTAAAGCACTTATCTATTGCTGTTGATCACCTGAGAGATATGAAAAACATCAGGGCTATCACCGAAAGCTGTGTTAAAGTAAACAGCCTGGAAAATGAGGCAGATGATGTATACACGGCAAGCATTACCGATTTGTTCTCTTCTAATCTGCCGGCTATTGAGATCATCAAATTAAAAGATGTATACCAGGACCTGGAGTTTATTACAGACAAATGCGAGGATGCCACAAATATTATTGAATCGATAATAGTGAAATATGCTTAATCCGCAACAAACGGATTAAACACTTCTTTTAAATTTATCTCAATAGTATTTATTCTATTATTCTATGTTAACATTACTCATTGTCATCATTGCATTAGCCTTAATATTTGATTATATTAATGGGTTTCACGATGCGGCAAATGCCATTGCCACAGTAGTTTCTACCAAGGTATTAACACCCTTACAGGCAGTGGTTTGGGCAGCATTCTTCAACTTTGCAGCATATTTTATTTTTGATCATGGCGTCGCGAATACGATTGCCAAAACGGTAAAAAGCGAATACATCACCCTAGCCGTAATTCTGGCAGGGTTGATTGCAGCCATCGGCTGGAACCTGATTACCTGGTGGTTCGGTATTCCATCCAGTTCTTCCCATACCCTAATTGGTGGTTTCGGGGGTGCTGCGATTACACATGCCCTGTTGTCGACCAATGGTGGGGTTAGCCTGGCAGCCATCGATGGCCCTACTATTATTAAAATTATCAGCTTTATTATCCTGGCTCCGTTTATGGGGATGCTGGTCGCCTTTATTATTTCCCTTTGGTTTCTGCACTCCTTTAAAAAAGGACCCTGGCCCAAAGTTATTTCTATTGCGATCATTGCCTTATCCATCAACTCTCTGTCCTTACTGATCGAAACGCCTAACTATGCTATTGATCAGGGCGAGAAAAAGATTGAGCAGGTCAGTAAAAAGATTACCGCCTTATCTCTTACTCCCGATCAGGATGTTAAAAAGATCACGGATGAAAAATTAAAAGAAGAGGCGACCCCTTTATTTAAAGATTTAAAAGAAGCAAAAAAGAAAGTAGCCTCGGCGCAGAAATCTTTAGATAGTTCAAAACCGCATTTCCTTAAAGTTTTACTGTTTGGGCATAATATGAAATGGGCTTTATTGTTCTTCATTTTAATGTCGATGTCTCTGTTTACTTTGTTCTTAAGTTCCCTGAACTATGCTCAATCTGAGCGTTGGTTTAAGCGGATGCAACTGGTCTCTTCGGCGGCCTTTAGTATCGGACATGGTGGTAATGACTCTCAAAAAGTAATGGGTATCATTATGGCGGCCTATATTGCTTATGATCCCGCAAACTATAGTTTAGACCATATGGTGGCCTGGGTGCCTTTAGCCTGTTATACCGCGATTGCCTTAGGTACGATGAGTGGTGGCTGGAAGATCATCAAAACCATGGGTACCAAGATTACCAAAGTAACGCCTTTTGAAGGAGTAGCTGCAGAAACAGCGGGTGCTTTGACCTTGTTTATCACTGAAATGATGAAAATACCGGTGAGCACTACCCATACCATTACCGGTTCTATTATCGGGGTGGGGGCAACCAAGCGTTTATCTGCAGTACGTTGGGGTGTAACCATTAGCTTGCTATGGGCATGGATCATTACCATTCCGATCTCGGCCTTATTTGCAGGGCTCATCTACCTGGTTTTATCCTTATTCGGACTAAAATAGAAGTGCAAAAAATAATTAATTTCCAAAAGGTTGCTGTTATAAACAGCAACCTTTTTTTGTCGGCATATCGCGCACTATCCTGAAATACACGGTATGGGCGGGATAAAGTAAAATACTTATCTTTACCCACAACATACGTAAACCGTTTTTTTTATGTCAAAAATTAAAATAGGAATGATGATGCTAACTGGAGCATTAGCATTAGCTTCTTGTAAGGGCTCCACATCGGGTACTGGTACAGAAGCTGCTGAAAAAGCCGACGCCGGCTATAGTAAGGACTTTAAAGTAGAAGCCGATGCTTTTGCCGATTTGCAATTATTACGCTACGAAGTACCAGGTTGGAGCGAGTTGAGCTTGCAGCAAAAAACGCTGGCCTACTATTTGTATGAAGCTGCCTTGAGTGGTAGAGATATCTATTACGATCAAGCCAATAAACATGGTTTGACCTTACGTAAAACTATCGAAACAATTTACACGACATACAAAGGTGATAAAAACACGGAAGACTGGAAGAAATTTATGACCTATGCCGGTCGTTTTTGGTTCAGTACGGGCAATCATCACCACTATGCAAAAGATAAGTTCATTCCCGAGTGTTCCGAAGCCTATTTTCAGTCTTTGGTAAAAGGAAGTGATACCACAAAATTACCCTTAGACCAGGGCGAAAGTGTAGATGCATTCCTGACCCGTATTCATGCACCTTTGTACGATATGAAGTACATGCCTAAAATGGTGGATTTGCGTGCAGGCGTAGATAATGTGGTTAATTCTTCTAACAACTTTTATGAAGGGGTAAGCCAGAAAGAAGTGGAAGCGTTCTATAACGATCCGGCTTTATTTCCGCATTCAGATAAAGAACCGGAATGGGGGCTGAACTCTAAAGTGATGAAAGATGCTTCCGGTAAACTGGTAGAGCATGTATGGAAGCAAGGTGGGATGTATGATGCCGCTATCAGCAAGATGGTTTTCTGGCTGGAAAAAGCGGTGACTGTTGCCGAGAATGAAGCGCAGAAAAAAGCCCTGTCCCTGTTGGTAGAATACTACAAAACCGGCGACCTTAAAAAATGGGATGAGTATAACATTGCCTGGACGGTAGATACGGCAAGCCGTATCGATGCTTCTATCGGGTTCATTGAAGTGTATAATGATGCCATCGGTAAAAAAGGAAGTTATGAAGCCGTGGTTTCTTTGAAAGATCTGGCGACAACAAAAATTGTTTCTAAAATTGCCGGTGAGGCGCAGTGGTTTGAAGATAATTCTCCATTAATGCCGGAGCATAAGAAAAAACAAGTAAAAGGAATTACCGCTAAAGGGATCACCGTGATTGTGGAAGCCGGAGATGCGGCACCAAGCACGCCTATCGGGATTAACCTGCCCAACTCTGACTGGGTTAGAAAAGATCATGGTTCTAAATCGGTTTCGCTAACGAATATCGTACATGCTTATAATGAAAGCAGCAAATCCAGCGGAATGCTTGAAGAGTTTGTCGATAATCCTCAGGATATGGAGCGTATGAAGAAATATGGTAGCTTAGCGAGCGATCTGCATACAGATATGCATGAATGTATCGGGCATGCTTCAGGACAAATTAACCCTGGCGTTGGTACACCGGACAAAACCCTGAAAACCTATGCCAGTACTTTAGAAGAAGCGCGTGCCGATCTGGTAGCCCTATATTACATCATGGATAAAAAGCTGATCGATATCGGGGTGATGCCTTCTCTGGAAGTAGGACAAGCGGAGTATTACAGCTATATGATGAATGGTTTAATGACCCAGCTGACCCGTTTGAAACTGGGCGATAAGATCGAAGAAGCGCATATGCGTAACCGCGCCTTAAACGCTTATTGGGTTTATGAAAAAGGTAAAAAGGATAATGTAGTGGAGTTGATCAAGAAAGACGGTAAAACCTATGTCAAAATCAATGATTACAATAAACTGCGTACTTTATTCGGCGATTTATTAAAAGAAATACAGCGCATCAAGTCTGAAGGCGATTTTAATGCCGGTAAGCACCTGGTAGAAACGTATGGCGTAAATGTAGACCAAACCTTGCATAAAGAAATCCTGGATCGCTATGCCAAATTAAATACAAAACCTTATCGCGGCTTTATCCAACCTCGTTTGGTTGCGGTAATGAATGGTGATAAGATCACAGACGTGAAGATCGAATATCCGACTTCCTTCTACGATCAAATGGTAGAGTATGCAAAAGGCTATACCTTATTGCCGGCTAAGAATTAATTAAGCATACCAATTCATTACATAAAAAGAAACCGCNNGCGGTTTCTTTTTATGTAATCCTGATTAGGAACTTATCTTAATCTATCGAGTGATTTGATGAGCTTTTCATCTTTTCGGATGCCTCTTAAGGCAAAAATTAAAAAGAAAACCGTAATAAAAGGTAAGAACATTCCGATCCATAAGTTTCCTTGTGCGCCGGGATAGTTGTTCCAGAAACTATTTAAGCCTACAAAAAGCCAGAAGAGCAAGCCTATGCTCAAGAGTATATTGATCCATATCAGTCCTATTTGGCGTTTCCTGTTTTTAAACATAAAGATGCTCACCAAACTGATTATAGTACTCAATCCGGCTAAAACAATGGCCAGGTAATCGTTCTTGATATTCGTGATTTTTCGAAGGCTATTCAGCGCTTCGGCAGTAAGCTCCATCGTTGGCGAGCTTTGATAAACATTAAAATAGAACATCCCCGCCATCGCAAGTCCTGCTAATAAAAGCCATACCGATTGTATTCTTTGAATCATATTGTTGTGAGATTAGTTGATGAGATCGAAAGGTACATAATTTTTAAGAACTTCGGGAATACGGATACCTTCTGCCGTCTGGTTGTTTTCAAGGATACAGGCCAGTATTCTCGGTAAAGCCAAAGAGCTGCCATTCAGAGAATGTAACAGTTCTGCCTTGCCTTCTTCATTCCGGTAACGAATCTTCATCCTGTTGGTCTGAAAGCTTTCAAAGTTAGATACAGAGCTTACTTCAAGCCAGCGCTCTTGTGCGGCACTATATACTTCGAAATCGTAGGTGAGTGCAGAGGTAAAGCTCATATCCCCACCGCAAAGCCGTAAAATACGGTATGGCAGGTTCAATGCCTGAAGTAATTTCTCAATATGCAATACCATCTCTTCCAGTACTGCATAAGAAGTTTCCGGTTTTACTAATTGTACGATCTCGACCTTATCAAATTGGTGCAAACGGTTTAGGCCGCGCACATCTTTACCATAGCTTCCGGCCTCTCTTCTGAAACAAGGCGTATAGCCCGTCATCTTGATCGGGAGCTGCTCTGCTTTCACGATTTCATCCCGGTAAATATTCGTTACCGGTACTTCCGCTGTTGGGATCAGGAAGAAATTGTCTTCCGTTGCATGGTACATTTGTCCTTCCTTATCCGGCAACTGTCCGGTACCATAAGCAGAAGCTTCATTTACCAAATGGGGTACCTGTACTTCTTCAAAGCCTGCAGCGGTATTGTAATCCAGGAAGTATTGAATCAAGCCACGTTGCAAACGGGCACCTTTGCCACGATATACGGGAAAGCCGCTACCGGTAAGCTTATTGCCCAATTCGAAATCGATAATATTGTATTTACTTGTCAATTCCCAATGCGGTAAAGCGCCTTCCGGAAACTCCGGAATAGTACCGCCGCTGCGCACCGTTTCATTCTCTTCGGGCGTGATGCCTTCCGGTACACTG
This sequence comes from Taibaiella sp. KBW10, assembly GCF_003852495.1. Lineage (GTDB taxonomy): Bacteria > Bacteroidota > Bacteroidia > Chitinophagales > Chitinophagaceae > Edaphocola. Next base: position 647,045 of record NZ_QAJI01000005.1, read on the forward strand.
CTGTGCGGCAGGTTGGGCAGGGAAATGATTTTATCCGTAAGTTCTTGTTCCAGGCCGGCAAGGTTCGCCTGCAGCGTTGCTGCTTGCTCTTTCTGAGCGGCTACTTCCTTCTTTGCGGCTTCGGCCTGTTCTTTTTCACCTTTGGCCATCAGGGCACCGATGCTTTTGGACGCCTGATTCATACTCGCCGTAAGCGATTCTGATTGTTGTTGGATATGTCTTTTTTGCTCGTCCAGGGCGATGATTTCCTCTACAATGCCGAGCTGTTTAAAGTTCTTTTTCTTAAGACCATTCAAGATCCTTTCTTTTTCCTGCGCTTGTCTGAATAGCGTAATTGGTAGCATAATGATTCTATTTTTGCTGTAATATTTTACTATTTGCAAATGTATTAATTTGTTGCTGGACTTACGCATTAAATTGAAGTGACCCCTATTTTCTTCGAATGGGCTCATAGGTTGGGCTACAGAACATATAAGCAGAAAAATTCTTTGAAAAAAAAGCAAAAAAATTTTTGCTGTTAAAAAAAGTTAATTACCTTTGCAATCCCAAAAGGGGAAAAAGTTCTTTCAAAAACAAAAAATAACGCGCCGCTTTAGCTCAGTTGGTAGAGCAGCTGATTTGTAATCAGCAGGTCGCTGGTTCAAGTCCGGCAAGCGGCTCTCATTGAGATTTGATGTGACGTGCAGCAATGTTCTTTCATATCTTTTTGTTTCAATCGGGTAGGTGGCCGAGTGGTTAAAGGCGGCAGACTGTAAATCTGCTCACTCACGTGTACGGAGGTTCGAATCCTTCCCTGCCCACTTTTTTGTTAGCAAACCGGTTTTACCTGTTTGTTTTTGCGGGAGTAGCTCAATTGGTAGAGCGACAGCCTTCCAAGCTGTAGGTCGCGAGTTCGAGACTCGTCTCCCGCTCATTTAAAATTATAATTCGAATGAATTGTTGTATGGTATGTTAAATGTTGTTGCATTACAACAAATGCCCTGCCTCAATTCATTTTTTTTGTAGTAAAACAAGCTGTTGTAGCTCAGTGGTAGAGCACTTCCTTGGTAAGGAAGAGGTCGGCAGTTCAATCCTGCTCAACAGCTCATTATTTTAATGGGCTTTTTGCCTTTATTTATGTGTGGAGATAGTATAATCTGTTACAATAAATATAAATTTAATATAATGTGCACTTAATAATTTGTACAATATAAAAAATATACATACATTTGCAATCTATTTTGAAAAAGAAATAGAACAATTAAGTATAAATTTTTAAAAATTAACACAACTCTTTAAAAAAAAATAACAATGGCAAAAGAGACCTTTAGCAGGGAGAAACCCCACGTAAACATTGGTACAATCGGTCACGTTGACCACGGAAAAACAACTTTAACAGCTGCTATTACTTCTGTATTGGCGTCCAAAGGTATGGCTGCTAAAAAAGGTTATGATGAAATTGATGGTGCTCCGGAAGAGAGAGAGCGTGGTATCACGATCAACACTGCACACGTAGAGTATCAAACTGTAAACCGTCACTATGCGCACGTTGACTGTCCAGGTCACGCCGATTATGTAAAAAACATGATCACTGGTGCTGCACAGATGGATGGTGCGATCTTGGTAGTAGCTGCTACTGATGGTCCGATGCCTCAAACTAAAGAACACATCTTGTTGGCTCGCCAGGTAGGTGTACCTCGTATCGTTGTTTTCATGAACAAAGTTGACTTAGTTGATGATCCAGAGATCTTGGAATTAGTTGAATTAGAAGTTCGCGAATTATTATCTAAATACGATTATGATGGTGATAATACACCAATCATCAAAGGTTCTGCATTAGCTGGATTGAATGGTTCTGAAGAGGGCGTTGCTCAAATCGAAGAATTAATGGCTGCTGTAGATGAGTGGATTCCTTTGCCTCCACGTGCTATTGATCAAGCATTCTTGATGTCTGTAGAAGATGTATTTACGATCACTGGTCGTGGTACAGTTGCTACTGGTCGTATCGAGCGTGGTGTGATCAATGTAGGTGATAACGTTGAAATCGTTGGTTTTAACGAATCTCCTTTGACTTCTACTTGTACAGGTGTTGAGATGTTCAAAAAATTATTGGATCGTGGTGAAGCTGGTGATAATGCAGGTTTATTATTACGTGGTATCGAGAAAAAAGATATCCGTCGTGGTATGGTAATCTGTGCTCCAAAATCAATCACTCCGCACACTGAGTTCAAAGGTGAAGTTTACGTACTTTCTAAAGAAGAAGGTGGACGTCATACTCCATTCTTTAACAAATATCGCCCTCAATTCTATTTCCGTACTACAGACATCACTGGTGAGTGTATGTTACCTGAAGGAACTGAAATGGTAATGCCTGGTGATAACGTGAATATGCACGTGAAATTGATCGCTCCAATCGCAATGGAAAAAGGTTTGAAATTTGCGATTCGTGAAGGTGGCCGTACTGTAGGTGCTGGTCAAGTTACCGAGATCGTTAAATAAGAATTACCTTCTTAGATATAGAAAATGCCTCCGAATTTCGGAGGCATTTTTTTGTGCTTCTATTTTACCTTGAAGTGACTATAATGCACAATGCACCCTGAAAACATGGTTAACGCATTGAAAAAGAATACATAAACATAATATGACATCCTTAACTTTGTAGCTGAAACGGTTATTTATGCGTAATATTTTCTTTCTTGTTATTCTTTTTATTTACAGTAGCTTGGCTCTGGCTCAGGGCCCGGGCAATTATTATTCGGGTACGCTGAACCTGCAGGGATATACCCTGAAAGCAAAGCTACATGAGCTTGTTGCTAAAAAAACGACGAGTTGGAACTATGGGGATTTACCCCTGTTTTATGAACAAACCGACCGGGATCTGTACTACGAGCAGGATAGCTCGATAATTGATATCTATTCCGAAAACCCTTCGGGTGTTGATCCCTACAACTACTATTACCAAAATAACAGCCTGATCAGCGGCGCGGCTACAGAAGGACTGGGTTGGAACAGAGAGCATATCTACTCTCAAAGCTTTTTTAATAGTTATTACCCCATGTATTCCGATTTGCATTTTATTGTGCCTACAGATGCACGGGTCAATCAAAGACGCAGTAATTTTCCTTTTGCCAAAGTGGGTACCGCAGCGTTTACCTCTCTGAACGGAACCAAAGTCGGACCCTCGGCCACTCCTAATTATACCAATACGGTTACGGAACCCATAGATGCCTTTAAAGGCGATGTCGCGCGGATGCTGATGTATGTTGCCGTGCGCTATGAAAATATGCTTCCCTTTTTTCAGTATAGTAATGTTAGAAATCCGCTGGATAGCCTGAGCGAGCAATCATTTAAGAATTGGTATATTCCTTTATTATTGAGTTGGAATCAATTAGATCCGGTATCACAAAAAGAGATCGATCGTAATAATACTGTATACACCTTACAGGGTAACCGTAATCCATTTATCGACCATCCGGAATGGGCGCAGGCAATATGGGGGGTGCTTCCTGCCGATACGAGCAGACCTGATGCGCCTTACCAGGTTAGTATGGTACAGAAAGGTAAATCTTTTATAAGCGTAACATGGCCATACGTTCAGGGAAATGGTTGGGCATACGAAGTTTTTTTGAATGGCGCCTATCAGGGTTCGACCAGAGCACTTAACTATACGTTCAACCACCTTAACCCGAATACCCCTTACGAGATCAAAGTGCGCAGTTATTCACAGAGCTATGTCAAGAGCGACTTCACTGCGCCGATAAATGTAACTACTGCCGATACCGATACCTTTGCCAACGATTTGCTCATCACAAAATTTATTGTGGGTACCGATTATAATAAAGCGATTGAAATCAGTAACCAAACCGGCTATGCTGTAGACCTGAGACATTATTACCTCAACATGCGGCAGGAGAATAATACTTCCGGCGCACTGTATTGGTCTTCCAATAAAATTCAGTTAGAAGGTACTTTAGCCCACAACCGGAAACTGGTAATCATTAATCCCAAAGCGCAATTAACCTGCTTTGACCAGGACAGTGCCGATATTATCTCCAATGGCTTGCCGATGAACTTTGACGGGAAGCTGGCCCTGGATTTGCTGTATGACAATACACCCATCGATCGTATGGGAGATGCTTCGGTCATCGGGAATTATGCAGTGCATAAAAGCCTTTACCGAAAAGAGCATATTAAAAACCCTGTAATAGCTTTTGATACGGCACAATGGACGGTTTATCCGGTGGATTATTGTGAGGGTTTAGGCAATCCCGAGTCAACCACCGGAATCGCCAAGACAATTGTGCAAAAAGCATTTAAAATCTATCCAAACCCGGTAAAAGGAGGTACTGTATCTTTTACCGGAACTGCCTTAGAAAGGGTACAGGAAGTGCAACTGATTTCGATGGAGGGGAAGGTATTGCAGACCTATTGCCAGCCATTTAGAACAGGCAACAGCATCGTATTACCCTATCAAATAAAGGGATTGTATCTCCTGATTATCGACGGGATTGCTTACCGTATTGTTGTAGAATAACGCATTTGTAATGTGTGCACTGCTTTTAGAACAATATAGGGGAGTCTCTAATTACTCGCATAATTTATCGATAAAAAGGACGCCTTGAATATGGTCAAACTCATGCTGGAAGATCACGGCAGTAAAGTTTTCGGGTCGTACATGGCCGGAAAATTTCTCTTGTTTTAAGATGCCATTTTCATCATAATAACGCACCTCAATCCAGTCGTAGCGACGGGAATTACCCCTTATGTCGGGAATGGAAAGACATCCATCTCTTTTAAAGCAAACAGTTTCGGGTGCATGTGCGATGATCTTTGGATTGATGGCAACCTGTACCTTTTTTGACGTCTCATGAATACGGGTAAACAAGAAAATATTTCTGTTGATGCCAATCTGAGGTGCGGCAATGCCGATCCCTTCCTCTTTGTCCATCGTGACCTGCATTCTTTTCAACAGTAGCGAGAGGTCCTTGTTATTTTTTATCTTTTTCAAATCCCGGGAAGGCGTGCGTAAGATTTGTGAATCTTTAGGGTCTACAATCGTCAATACCCTGAAAGGATTGGCCTCTGTACCCGTATGGATCAATGCCCGTTCCTGTTTGCTAAAGTTGAGCGCAGGACTGCATGCAGTAAGCATACCAAAACTGCTGATTAGGCATAATAAGAGAATTCGTTTTATCATAGGAAAAGTAATAAGACCTTAAAAGTAAAACAATCTTCGCATTTTTAGGAAAGGGAAATAGTGGCGCACAATATGTTTATAAAATATTCATTATATCTTCAATACATATATGATATATTGATAAATATAAATACATTTGTAGGAGCAAAGCTTATTCTATCACTTCCTAAAAATAAAAACATCATGACAAAAAAATTACTATTCTTAGCCGTATTGCTGATCGGCAGTATTTATTCATTCGCACAAAAAGGACAGATCTGGCCCACACAGACCAGGCAAGAATTTGATATTGATAAAGAGGGTAACATAACAAAGGAATATGAATCGACGGATTATAATTCCTATTATTTATTCATCAATAACAATGAGTTCATCCATTGTACGGGGACCATTACCAGTCTGTATAAGATCGTTAAGCGTACAGAAAAAAAAGGGGCCATGGAGTATACGACAGTAAGCGAAGTGGGTAATACCTATAAAATGACTTTTAATGAAGCGGAAAAGCATATTATCCTCACTTCTATAGACAGGGGGTATAGTATTTACCTTACCTGCCTGAAACCGTATCAAACAGAAGTATTTGACAATATTAACCGATAAGATCTATTGTAAGGACAAAGCCTCCGCATCATGCGGAGGCTTTGTCCTTATATAAATTACAGTGTCGCCAAGCTTATTAGCGCACCAATAATATATCTCCTGAGTGGGTCTGAATATTTTTCAGGTTATTGCTATCCCGGTATTTTAAGACATACATATATACGCCTGCATCTGCATAATCTCCTTTAGTGTAGGTGCCCTCCCAGCCTTTTTGTGCATCTTTGGTATGAAAAATAACCTGCCCGTAACGGTTGTAGATATAGAGTTCATAAAAAGACAAATCGCAACCGGCGGTAAACTTCGGCATAAACTGGTCATTGGTTCCATCCCGGTTTGGTGTGAATGCATTTGGGATCATGATATCACAATTACAATCTTTGATGATGACCTGTACCGAATCGGTTTGTGTTCCGCATACATTATGTGCCGTTACGATGTAGCGGCCAGTCTGCATCGGCCTTATCGTCGTAGAGGCAGCACCGGTATTCCAGGTATACGAGCTGGGTAAATTGGCGATTGCATGAAGGTCAATAAGTGTATTATTACAGATTGTGGTATCTGATTCCATAATGTGTACAAAAGGAATTACTTTATTTACCACAATAGTATCACTTGCGATACACCCTTTTTTAGAGGTCGTCAGATAATATTTACCCGGTTCGGTGATGGCCATTCCTGAACCGATGGTGCCATCTTGCCACAGGTATCGATCAATATCGGCAGCATAGGCATCCAGGAACATGCTCTGCCCTGCACACAAAGTTGTATCATTACCCAGGTGCAGCATATTCGTAACCATTTCTACTTTAAAAGAGTCGATGGTCAGGGTGCAATTCTTATAATTATATACCCAATAAGTCCCGCTGGTTGTTATGGGCAAACTGGAGCTGTTAGCCCCTGTATTCCATATATATATACCGGCATCGGGGACGGAGGCATGTAAAATGGCGTTAGCTCCGTTACAGAATACCGTATCCTTACGGCGCTTAGCGATAGTATCCATATTGGTATTGACAACAATATTACTTCCAAAACCCATATAGCTTACCGTATCTGGAGGGGCAAAGCCGATGGTGTAGGTCGCGGCTGTACCGCTTAGATTGGGAAATTCAATCCGGTCGATCCGGGTGGATATTGTAAAGGGACTCTGGCTAACCAGTGTTCTGGTAAGGTATAGTTTCCCGTCGGGGCCTGACTTCAAGCCGGCATTAGACTCGCCTGTTACAGGGCTTGGCCCTAAAGATGCTTGAGAACCGGCAATGGCGGTCAAGTTGGGGTATAAAGACAGATTGTATTGACGGACACCCGCACTTCCTGCACTGATGTACAGTTTTGATTGGTCCGGGCTCAATGCCATAAATATACCGGGATTTATAGGTATAGATTCAAAATCAGAAACCACTCCCGTCATATTATTGAACTTAGACCTTATGATACTTGAAGTACCCGAGGAGTAGAGAATGGTACCGGAAGGGTTGAATAGTGTACCGGGGATTGTAGCCTGATCATCGGCAGTTGCGTTGCTAATGACGGGAGTGGCCTGTATCCCGGCAGCCGTTATTTTATAGGCATAATAAGCATTATTATTGGCCTGATCCCTTCGGACCAGCAACCAATAGGAATTACAATCTGCTGCCCTGGCACTGGCGAGTACTTCTGAAATGCCGGAGGAGAGCAACACCATATTCTTCATTCCGGGCACAATATCTCCCTTGCCATTATTCAGCGTCATATCTACGAGGTGATAGTATAGTTTTCTGGGAGGACTAATCTCATAGGGGTCTACCGTGAAGACAAAATATTGTTGTGCATTTCCGGGATGCTTGATCACCTGTACCCCATAGGCGGCTGATCCGATCGGCTGGTTATTTATTACCGGACCGTTACCGGAAAGACCACCGGAATTGGGCATCGGATCTCCATTGCGATCCCATATACGGCCACCCATGGTATAGAACAGCAGGTTGCCTTGAGCATCACTTACTGTAGTGGAGCTTTCCCAGCTACGCATACTGCTGTTGCTACTATAGCTTGCATTGGGTGTATTAAAAGAGATGCTTTTCCCGATACCGAAGTGCCAGTTATTATTTTCTCCCTGGGCAAATGTCCGGCTGGAAATATATAGCAACGAGAATACAAAAAAACAGGTAAAGAACTTCATGTCAGATATTTGATTGTGAGCAAATAGGAGGCCGGTGGATAAAGAATATATCCGATTTGGCAAAAACAAATCTAAACAAAATTTGGCATCTTTTATAGTCTAAGTACCTGTGTATTAATAAAAAAAAGCCAATCACAACAGGTGATTGACTTTACAATAATATTTTATGCCGAAAGTAGTCCGGTCTCTAATTGCTTTCTGCTTTTGATCAACACGTTTGGAGATGGCGTGGTATTACCCTTTAAAATACTGATAATATTTTTGAGTACCTATTTCCAGCATCGGGATATCATCAGTGGTATCCCCGTAGCAAAAGATCTCCGTATAGTTTTCTAAATCGTATTTTTCTTTAATCCTTGTAACCTTTACACTTCCTTTGCAGTTTGTGCCCTCGTATCTGCCGGATATATGTCCGTCGATAACCTGGTATTCAGTACAAATGAGCTCCAGGTCAAGGGCATCACACCAGGGTTTAACCCAATATTGTGCCGAAGCGGTAACCACGCAGATAAGATGATGCTTATTTTTATGTTCTTCTATAGCTTCCAATGCATCTTTTCGAAGTATTTTATGAAGCTTATAACGACAATATTCCGCCCCTGCTTTAATCATATCCTGTTCACTTCTTTTGCTGAAAAAACAGGCAAAGATCTTTTCCTTTGCCTTATCTGCATTGAGTAATTTCAGTTTGTATGCCAATAGTACCGGTGCGGCTGCAAGGGATCCGGTAATCAATTTTAATGCTGAATTACTATATAAGATAAATTCAAAAAAAGAATCCTTATTGGTTATTGTACCATCAAAATCAATGAAGACAATCGAATCAGTGGGATTTTTCTTGTTTAACATATGATTCTAAAAATTTAAAAAATGTACCGGGTGTATATGGAGGCGTTTGCTCATTGAGTAATATAATCGAAGAGGAGCATATAGGTTTAAACTGAAGATACTTCTGAGCGGATGTGTCAGATGCCGGAACGTTAGTGTACGGAATATGATACGCATCTAAGCGGTATGCTGTACTAATGAAATCATTTGGGATCACTTTTACAGGGGTACGCATTTTTTGTAGCCATACGTATTCATTTCTCATTTGCTGGCTAATGATTAAATTGGAACCAACAGCGATGCCTAAAATAAAGATTCCATTAATCCCGATCAAGCCCAGGTTTACCGTCTTTAAAATCCTTATAGCGCTAACTTTTTTAGCTTGGGATTCATAAAATACAATCAGTAAAATGGGCAAATACCAAAGTTGGGGCACATAACGACTCAACCAGCATTCGGGTATGATAAATATACTAATCGTAATAAAAGCAAGCAGGAATATAAAGGCCCTCGGAAGGGGGACCCTATAAATAACCAATAATAAGAGCAGGATAACAGAAAGAATGAGAATCGCCCAGAATAATGGCCCCATGCCGCCATATAATACACTCACACTTTTAAAAACAGTCCATTCTTTTAACGTGACCTGGTAAGGCAATTTTAATTCCGGTTCCGGGGTAACGCTACTGCCATGTACATTACTGGATTTTGAACTATTAGCGATAATGAATTTCTGTACCCTGTTTTTCGTATCAAATGACTTCGGAGCGTTGGCACCAACCATTATATTTATGGCTTCCTTACCCATAAGCGGATGAAAGATATGATGTCCGGAAGATATATTGGTATAATAAGGATTAGCCGCGATAAAGATTCCTGCGATCATGCCCAATATATTGATCAGGAGAAATCTGCGTACCAAGGGCTTATTTCTGGAATAAAGTAGATAGCCCAGGCCTGCAGGAACGAAGAGGCATACATAAACCAGGCCAGTAAATTTTAAGCTGGCCAACAGCAGGATACCGGTTAGCCATAACCAATAGCCGAGCTTTTGCTGCTTCGCAATAAGCAGGAACCCGATGATCAGAATGAGGAATAAAGAAGCCACTTGCCCGTCAAACATAAAGGCAAACAATTGTGTGCTAATAATCGGATTGAGGATCAGGAGGCTGCTATATATAAACGCTTTTCTATGGTGAAGATTAAGGTGTTTTTTTAAGTAGGAAAAGGTAAGCAGCCATGCAGCCAGTGCTACGAGCAGATTTGAAACTTTACTTGTTTCAAACATACCGGTAAATTGAGTGATGGAGCTGCCGAATATTTCAAATGCTTTGGCATAGTGATTAATATACACAGCATTCGGTATTTCATTTCCTAAAAACGTCCTGAAGGGATTCCAGCCATTAATTAATTCATGGATTGCTTGTAAATGATAGGTCTGTCCATCATGTGAATTGTCCCAGATGAAAACTGAGGTCAATAACAGCAGCGCAAAAACAAGCAGGAAATGGAAATAGCTGAAGAGGACGCGCTTGATATCTGTACCCTTATCTGTTGTATACCGATATACGAAGTAAGTGCATAAGAATACAGACATTAGTGCAGCGATAAAGCTGTTCTGAACGAAGAATGCAATATTACTAACATAACCGACTGCAGTCCAGAACAGGACCAAAACATATAATGCTAAACATTGAAATGCAAGTATCGGTCCGTTTACTTTTTCGCGATAGGTATTTAATAATCTATGCATGACCTAAATAAATAAAATATAAAACAGAGGAGAACCAGAGCAACACACAGATATGGATGAATCTATCTTTAAATAAAATCTTAACAGGATTGCCCGATTTTTTATCTACGAAAAGGAGGTGTAAATACTTAGACAGCCCCAGAACCACAAATATATCAGAGAGGTAAAAATAGGAACCGAAGTTCTGCACTACCGAATCAGAAATAGAATAGATAATATATATAAATACCAGCATCGAAGAGGTAATAACAATCATCGCATCCAGGTAAATCAAGTTATAATACTTTGAGGTTTTCCGGACGACCTGCTTGCTTTCTTCCTGAATTAATATATCATCCCGCCTTTTGCCCAGCGCTATTAAGGAAGCTAAGAAAAACACGGTGATCACTAACCAGTGCGATACTTCAATATTGGCGACCACACCACCATAAAATAACCGGATTTCAAAGAAAATAGCAATGGAGAAAATATCAATAATCAACTGATTTTTTAGCCAGAAGCTATATAATACATTGAATGCAAGATAAAAACACAAAAATAGTAAGGCAGATGCCGAAAGGAAACGGGGTGCAATGAGCACAACACAGATCAAAAGAATGGCCAGAATGACCAGCGCAGCCGTAACACTAACCTCTTTGGCTGCTATAGGCCGGAATTTTTTTTTGGGATGATTGCGGTCATGGGGAGCATCAACAATATCATTGATAATATAGATACTACTGGACAGCAGACAAAAAATTAAGATCGCAATGAGCACAGAAATCATGACATCGGGATCAGTGATTTTTCTTCCGAAAAAACAAGGTAAGAGAATTAATAAATTCTTAACCCAATTATCGGCTCGTAGAAGCCGAAATAAGGTGCTTAATAGCTTGGTCATGTAAAGGCATTTGGTTACTGTCGTACTGAGTATTGTGTTAGAAATATTGTACCCCTATTTATCCGGGCTTCCTATCTTTAAAAGAACCGCTAATATATATAAAATAATTGACTCAGCATGGCTCAGCGGGCTTGGCGTATGTGATCTGTAAATGATATTTTATACCAAAGGGGTCAAAACATATGTTTCGACCCCTTTGGTATAAAATAGTAAAGTAGTATTATTTACAAAGCAGCTTCATAACGCTTGCTTATTTCTTCCCAGTTCAGGACATTCCAGATAGCAGAAAGATAGTCCGGGCGCTTATTTTGGTATTTCAGATAATATGCATGTTCCCATACATCGATACCTAAGATAGGAGTACCTTTTACTTCAGCTACATCCATCAAAGGATTATCCTGGTTTGGTGTAGACGTTACTTCCAACTGACCATCTTTAACGATCAACCAAGCCCAACCACTACCAAAACGAGTAGCACCGGCAGCGCTTAATTTTTCTTTTAAAGCATCCATTCCGCCTAATGTTTCAATAGCCGCCGCTAATTTTTCTGAAGGTTTACAAGCATCGTTGCACAATATAGTCCAGAACATGCTGTGATTATAATGTCCACCACCGTTGTTACGCACCGCAGCAGGGTATTTGGAAATATTGGCCATAAGCGCTTCTAAAGATAAATCCGCCGCATCTGTACCTTCAATGGCTTTATTCAGATTGTCAACATAGGCTTTATGATGACGATCATGGTGAATTTCCATAGTTAAGGCATCAATATGTGGTTCTAAAGCATCGAAAGCATATGGTAATGCAGGAAGTGTGTGTGCCATAATGTGTGTATTTAAATTTTTGTTTTTAAAAATGTGATTTCGCTTACAAATGTAACTTTTAAAAGTCTTTCGCAATATTGATTAATAATATTTTAAGATTACTTAAACCTATAATGTTCTTATTCAAGCTCAAGTGATGTTCCAAATGCTTATGCATTTTTGGTGTATTTCCGTTTCCGGAGATAGAGGTAAATGATCGCTAAAAGTGCAACCAATACCAAAGGCAGCCCTATCGCAATCATCTGCCATTTACTGCGCTCTGCTTCCGTGCGTTTCGGATCCAGAATGCGGTTTTCAAACGATTTAGCCCGCGCTTCCAGCAGGTTGTGATCATCTATTAAATAGGTCAGGCAGTTTTGTAAAAAAGTGACGTTATCAAAACGGTAGGTCTTATTAAACCGGTATACGCCCAGTTCCATCGCCTTATTGTCCGCCTCCGAAACCTCGTTCAATAAAATATCGGCGTCGCTTAAGACAATAATCTTAGTATCCTTCGCTGCGCCCGATTTAAAAATCAGGTTATGTGCAGCCATAAAGTTTTTTACATTATCCGAATACTGGTTCAAAAAAGCAGAAGTAAATTTGCCTTCCAGTAAAGCCGCAACCACCAGGTTTTTCTTGGTAAAGGTTGCCGGATTGGGCTCTTCCAGCACCGATTTGTACATAATCGCCGCCGGAGCACCTTCTGTCTTACTGTAAGCAGAAGACGTGAGTAAAGCCGTTTTGCTTACTTTGTCATTGTTTTTATTGAGATCAATACTACTGGCAAAACGCGCCAGAACACCATCCAGGTTTTTAGTAATCGGATGTTGGCTGGCACCGGCTTGTAATACCGGGAAATAAGGCCAGGAAAACATTTTCTGTTGCGCCTGTCCGCCAGATGCCACAGGAATCCCCGCATTATTGGCCGCATCTAAAACCAGATCATTATTGATGCGCGCACCATAATGAAAGAGCATATCGTTCAAGCCCAGTTCGGTAGGCATTCCTATAAATGTTTCCTTTTGGGCGAAGCTATCGATAGAGGCACGTACGGCGTCAATGGAGAAAAGCACCTTACCACCCTGCATAATATACTGATCAATTTTAAATAGATCGATATCCGAAAAAGCTTTGAAGGGACGGTTAATGATCACCGCCTTATATTTTGCCGGATTAAGGGCCACCTGGCTTTGAAGGTTTACCGTATCCAGCCCGTACTGCCGGCCAATAGTTGCCACAAGGCTACGGATCTCCGGGCCAAAAGCTTCTTCATTACCGGTCAGGTAAGCAATAAAGTCCGGTTGGTCTTTTTGTAATTGAAAGAGAGCATTGGCCAGGTTGTACTCCAATAACATTTCTGAGCGGTTCAGAATCGTTTTGGATAAAACCATAGAATTACTTTCCTGTAAAAATACCGGCATGATTCGCTCCGGAGCACCGTTTTCTGGCTTATAACGCACCAATGCCCAAGGGAAAACCATTTTCTGCTCCGAGCCCGCTTTGCCATTCACCGTTACCGGGAAACCGGTCATGTTGTATCGTGCTAAAGTACCGATGATCGCAGTGTCATCATCTTCAATTGGGTCTACAAAATCATAGCTGATCTTGTCGTTACTGTTATGGCTAAAGGTTTTGAGCAATTCTTCGGTGCTGACCGATAAATTTTTAAAAGCAGCCGGGATATTATTACCCTTTAAGAAAACCGTAATATGTGCTTTCCCTTTCAAGCCGTTTAAAAATTGCTGTGTTGCTTTAGTCGTACTGTATTTCTGATCGCGGGTCAGGTCCAGTTGGGTCGACCAGCGGTAAGAAGCCACATTGATTAAAACCAACAAAGCAATTACTCCTAATAATTTAATGAGTAATTGCTTTTTCTTTTTGTCATTCGATATAATATCAGACATACTATTTTTCTAAAATAAAATTGATAAGAATAAGATGGTTATTCCGCAGCACCCCTGGCTTTCAGTTCATCTCTGAATTGAATGGCCAGATCATAATCCTCATTATCTAATGCTTTTTGCATCATATCCTGTAATTCGGCAATGGTATAATGGCTTAAACTGGATTTTGCGCCTGTTGCTTTTTTCGGTTTAGGGCTTGGTTCCGGTGTTTTGGCAGGATTGTCCAATGCCGCAGAATCCGTTGGCTGTTCTTCCGTAAAGCCTGCAGCTTCGTTCAGGATATTTTCGTACGTATAAATAGGGCTGCCACAGCGAATCGCAAGGGCGACCGCATCGGAAGTCCGGGAGTCAATTTCCATTACTGCTCCCTCTCTGTTACAAACCAGTTGGGCATAAAATATACCTTCCGATAATTTGTAAATAACAACTTCCACCAGTTCTATATTAAATGAAGACATCACGCTGCTCATCAGGTCATGCGTCAACGGGCGTGCAGGCTTTATCTGTTCTAACGCTACGGCTATAGATTGCGCCTCATAACTACCGATCACAATGGGAATACGTCTTAATCCACCCACTTCACCCAAAACGACAGCATAAGACTGCAACTGGGTAACACTACTCGATAAGGCAACAATTTCTAAAGGAATCTTATTCATCATAACAATGCAAAATACACAAATCTTGTGCTAAACGGTAAAGCTAATAAATTATTCAGTTTTAATTAAATTTAAAATAGGTTAATCATCCATATAAGCAAATAATTAAGTCTCTGAAAATGGAAAAATGAGATTATCTTCTTATCTTTTCGCGCATTTTTAAATGAGTCTATTTTTTTGATTACTAAGGCAATATTCCGCCTCGTTTTCAAGTTTATAAAACATGAGCGTAAGCTGTATGTAAAATACCCTTATCACAACGTCAAAACCATATCATCTATGCACCTTCCAAAAATAATCGCGACAATTACCTTACTCCTTTTTTGCTTTACAAATAGTATAGCCCAAAAAGATGGAACGATTCGGGGCACGTTTGTCGATAAGCAGGGCTTACCGGCCGACAATATGGTGGTGACTTTATTAGGCCCGGATACCCTTACTGTGATTCAATCAGGATTTACCGACTCGCTGGGAATTGTTGAGTTTAAGGGCTTGGCTTATCCTAAAGGTTATTTTGTGTCGGTAGACGATATGGGCTATCAACCCTATCGCAGTGCGCTGTTGTCCCTTGATGAAACTGCCAATAAAGTGATTGCGCTACCCAATATAATTTTGGAAAAAGGCAACAGCAAATCGCTGAAGGAAGTAACCGTTACCCAAAGGGTCCCTTTTGTCGTACAGAAAGTAGACCGGACGGTGGTGAATCCCGATGCCCTGATTTCTAATGCAGGAAGCAGCGCCCTGGATGTTTTGGCCAAATCGCCGGGTGTAATGGTAGGTCAGAATGGAGATATCAAGTTTAAAGGGAAATCAGGAGTCACTATTTTTATCGATGATAAACCAACTTATTTAACCGGGACCGAACTGGAAAATTATCTTAAATCCCTACCCTCTAATGCGATTAAGCAAATAGAACTAATGACGAACCCTCCGGCTAAATATGAAGCCGCGGGCAATGCGGGCGTCATTAATATTGTTACCAAAAGAAATAAGCTAAGAGGTTTGAATGGTAACCTGAGCCTGAATTATGGGCAGGGCCGGTATGCCAGAACAAACGATAATGTGAACCTGAATTACAACACGGCTAAAATTGCCTTGTTTTCCAATATCAGTTTTAGTCAGGGTAATACGTATCATGATCTGACCATTAAGCGGCATTTCAAAAATGCCGATCTGAGTCCCAAATCAGGGTTTGAACAAAATACCTACCTTAAATCATCATCGACCACGTATAATGTAAAGCTGGGTATGGATTATTACCTAACCGAAAAAACAACGATAGGGATCACAACCAAAGGTTTACTGAGTAAAGTGAAGCAACCCCGATACAATAAAGCCCTGGTGACCGATGCGGCCGGTGTGTTGACCCAAACGGTCATTGCCGATAATGTAGAGCTGGTCGATTTTAAAAATGGAACCATTACCGCTAATTTCAGGCACAAGTTTGATAAACCGGATCAATCACTGACGGCAGATCTTGATTATGTAAATTATAACTCAACCATCGATCAGCGTTATAAAAATGATATCTTCCTGCCAGACAACACAAACATTTATAAGGATAACCAAAACGGGCACTTACCGGCACAAATTCATATCTATGCCTTTAAGAGCGATTATACGATGCCCCTGCAAGGAAATGCTCGATTGGATCTTGGCGTAAAAACCAGCTATACCACCACAGACAATAACGCAATCTATACCATTACCCAGGATAATATCACCAAAGAAAATAACAATTTAAGCAACCACTTTTTATACAACGAGTGGATAAATGCGGCTTATATTAATTATTCAAAATCGTTTAAAAAGCTCGATATACAAGCCGGGTTAAGGTTTGAAGATACACGCCTGCAAGGCAAGCAACTAGGTAACCCGGTAAAGCCATACGCTGAATTTAATAATGACTACAACGGATTTTTTCCAACGGTTTACCTCAGCTACAAGCTGGATAGCCTGGGGACACAGAATTTTAATTTATCCTATGGCAAAAGAGTAGACCGTCCTTTTTATAAAGACCTGAATCCGTTTTCCAGTCCTTTAGATCAATATACCTTCTACGAAGGAAATCCATACCTGAAACCTACTTTTGCCCATAATTTTTCCTTATCCCATAACTATGGAGAATTACTGACTACTAATTTATCCTATAGCTATACCAAAGACCGGATCAATGAAACAATTGAGATCAAAAACGGTATTTACTACAGCCGTCCGGGCAATATAGGTGCCAGCCACCAGTACACCCTTTCGGTACAAAGCAAATTTAACCTTGTCAAATGGCTGACTACAATCATCTATTCAGAGGTGAGCTATACACAGTTCAAGAGTAAGCTGTATACCCAAACCCTGAACTCCAAAGGAACCTATTGGTATATCAACGCCAATAACATTATCCAGCTTTCCAAACAATGGAGTGCAGAAGTAAGTGGGATGTACATGACCCCTTCAGTAGATGCACAGTTTACCATTGGCCAGTTTGGTTATATGTCTGTAGGCTTACAGAAAAGCGTCTTAAAAGATAAGGGCACTTTGAAGTTCAATTTGAGTGATGTCTTTTTTACCAACCAGATCAGGGGTCGGATTAATAATTTGGACCTGACCGATGCCAATTGGTATGGGCCGACCGATAGCCGCGTGGCCTCCCTTACTTTTAGCTATAGATTTGGAAATAATACCAATAAAAAAGCCAAATACAATGGCTCCGGCTCCGAAAGTGAGCAAGGCAGGGTTAAGATGTAAAATTGTATCTTAGTGTAGATTTTGAAAAAGCTATTCCTATATATATTGCTCCTTTGTTCGGTCACCCATAATGCTTGGGCACAGGACACGGTGCAGATTTATGCCTTTGTCAACCAGCTTTATAATCCGGGTGCAACTTTTAGACTCAATATTTTCAAATCTGACTGGGGTAATTTTCTATTGCGAAAACCCTACCTCATTGATGAAACAATTTGTGCCAAAATTAAAAACGCTGATGTTTCAGATACCACATCCGAAGTCAGTTTCGCACATTGGACGGAGACTCCCAAAGAGGTCGTCGCGGAGCTGTACCAACATTGCCGGGCATTAGATCGTCTGTGGCAACATCGTTTTCTGTGGCAACAGGCAAAAGTGCAAAAATACTTGCTGGTAGACCATGCAAAAGATAAAATACCCGCCACCGTGCTTGATAAATTGTCATTAAATGCACAGGAAAAAGCCACAGTACGTAAGCATATCCTGGATTGGAATAAAACGGCAATAGCAGATCGCCTCATTAATTATTGCAGTATTCCGGTGTTTACCGATGATGGTAACTATGCCTTGATCGTGATAGGGCAGGATGTGCGTAGTGAAGGAGGCTGGGACAGCATCTTCATTTTCAAAAAAACAAAGGGACAATGGCTGCGGTTAGACATGCTCCGCCTGTCAGAGATTTAGGCTCGCAATACAAAAGAAAAAATTAAGCTGTCTAAACCTTACAACAGACAGATGATAAACAGTACCAGAATGTAATCAATGATATTATGAACATAGAAATACTGCAAATAGAAGATATCAGCATCGCTGAACTGGTGTCGGAAGACCGGGTGATTCATACGGTGGAGGATGGTATGGATCTGCTGGGGAATGTCTGTTTTCAGGGGATTGATAAGATGATGATACACGAAAAAAATATTAGTCCCGATTTCTTTGACTTGAAGACCGGAATGGCCGGCGAATTACTACAAAAATTTTCCAATTACCGCGTGCGTTTGGCGATCATCGGAGATTTTAGATTCTATACAGCGCAAAGCCTGCAAGATTTTATGCTTGAGAGCAACAAGCGGGGACACATCAATTTTGTGGCCTCAAGACCGGATGCCATAGAAACCTTGCTGCGCCATCATTAATATTTTCTTTAGTACAGTTATAAAAGAAGACTCCTTCTGCCTAAGGCAAGAAGGAGTCTTCTTTTATAACTCACGTTTCAATCTGTTCTTATATAACGAAGCTTAGAATAAAGTAGGTGCGCTATCTGTATCATTATCTTCCTCCGTTTGCTCCGTTGCTTGTGCCGTTTCTTTCAATTCTGGAAAAGTCGCATCAATCTGCAACAGATCATTATCACAAAGTTTGGTACCAATCGTTTTCCAGCCCGTAATCTCTACATGCTCTGCCGGTTTCCATTCCTGGGTTTCGGCATCTGCCTTCTTCTTCCCTACATAAATGGTCAGGGTGGGTTCAGGATGGGTGGTCACAAATTTCAGGTAATTTTTATTACCCTCTTTGATGAATAAGAATTTATTTTTCAGGGTTTGCGTCTCCACTCTAAAGCGCTTGATATTGAATTGCTTCTTATCATTGTCAAAATATACTGCAGTGATGGCCTCATTGGGTAGCCATTTCTCAATAGCCAGAATGTTTTCCGTTTCATAACGATTGCTCAGTTCAAAATCGGTCAATTCATAATGCCCGTCTTTATAGAAGACAATAATACGATCTTCCGTATTGAAGCTGCCTAACAAAACACCATAACCATCTGTATTTAAGCGGCCCACTTGGGCATCATACCATATTTTCGGTGCTGATAAAGTACTTCTGCCTTGCTCTTTGAATTTTACCTGGCGCACCGGGTATTTCGTAACCTGGTTGCCCTGAGAGCTTCTGCCCTTAATAGACAGCTCTTCAAAATAAAAATCAAAAGTCTTGATCCGCGCAGAGCTGCCCGGCGATAAGGTTATACTCACAACTTCCGCTTCCCCATTCGCATTGGACGTAAAGTAAGTAATCTTACTGCCTTTATTACCCTTGGTGAGGTCATATTCCTTATCCCGGGTGATGCCGGTTACGTTAAAGCGTTTCGCATATACAATGCCACTCGTGCCATCCATATACATCATGTTGTACGTGGTACGCTCATCGCTCTTCCGGAATACATCAAGGTGTATAATATCCTTGCCGACAAAGGTTTTGTCGGCAACTTTAGTGACCATCATGATCCCATCCTTACGGAAGACGATGATATCATCAATATCCGAACAGTCACAAACAAATTCATCTTTCTTCAGAGAAGAACCGATAAACCCTTCCTTACGGTTTACATATAACTTCGTATTCGCGATGGCCACTTTAGTCGCCTGAATCGTATCAAATACTTTAATCTCTGTTTTGCGCTCTTTTCCCTTGCCGAATTTCTTTAGCAGGTTTTCATAATAAGCGATTGCATAATCATTAAGGAATTCAATATTGTGTTGTACTGTCTTGATGTCTTCTTCAACTCCTTTAATATGTTCATCAGCCTTGAAGCCATCAAACTTGGAAATACGCTTAATCTTGATTTCCGTAAGCTTAATAATATCTTCCTGTGTGATGTCTCTGCGAAACAATTTTTTGTAAGGACTCAATCCTTTGTCAATTGCCGCTAAGACCCCTTCCCAGGTGGTTTCTTCCTCTATGTCGCGGTAGATTCTTTTTTCAATAAATATTTTTTCCAGAGAGGAGTAATGCCAGTCATTTTCTAATTCCTTAAGCTTTATCTCCAACTCCTTACGCAGCAAATCTTTAGTATCGGCTACAGAATGTTTCAGCAAATCAGAAACGCCGACAAAGTGCGGTTTATCTTTAATGATGATACAGGCATTTGGAGAGAGGGAGATCTGACAATCAGTAAAGGCATACAAGGCATCAATCGTTTGGTCGATAGATACGCCTTGCGCCAGTTGTACGATCAGTTCTACTTCGGCAGCCGTATTGTCCGTTACACTCTTAATCTTGATCTTTCCTTTTTCATTCGCCTTCAGGATGCTTTCTATCAGTCCCGAAGTGGTGATGCTATAAGGCACATCTTTGATCGATAATGTTTTCTTATCCACCTCTTCAATATGCGCTCTTACCAAAACTTTACCTCCGCGGGCACCGTCATTGTAATTGCTTACATCTGCCATACCGAAAGTCAGGAAATCGGGATGCAGCGTAAAAGGTTTTCCTTTTAAATGTTTAATAGCAGCATCGATGATTTCCAGAAAATTATGCGGTAATATTTTGGTCGAAAGGCCGACGGCAATACCATCAGCGCCCTGAGACAAGAGCATAGGGAATTTCATTGGCAAAGTAGACGGCTCGTTTTTACGGCCATCATAGCTCAATTGCCATTCCGTTGTTTTTGCATTAAAAGCGACTTCCAGCGCAAATTTAGATAAGCGCGCCTCAATATAACGGGCAGCAGCAGCACGGTCTCCGGTACGGATGTCGCCCCAGTTGCCCTGCGTTTCAATTAATAAATCCTTTTGGCCGATATTCGTGATCGCATCTCCGATACTGGCATCACCATGGGGGTGATACTGCATCGTTTGCCCGATAATATTGGCTACTTTATTGAATCGTCCGTCATCCATTTCCTTCATCGCATGCAGAATACGGCGTTGTACCGGCTTCAGACCGTCTTCAATAGCCGGCACCGCCCGCTCCAAGATTACATAGCTTGCATATTCCAGAAACCAACTCTCATACATCTTATCTACAGAAGCGGCACTCTCCTCATGCGAGGCCTCCTGCGGTAAATCTTCCGGTAATTCCATTTCACTCATTAGGATCGATATAAAAATTTAGATTGCGAAATTAACTAAAATAGAGCAGATTTGTTTTGTGAGTTAAAGCCCATCTAAATTAATGTTTTGCACATCCTGAATCAATTAAAATCGTTAATTTGCTCTTTGAAAATAATTTGAATATGTCTTTGAGCAAGAAAATAATCTTAGGTCTTGGCTTGTGTGGACTGAGTTTCAGCACATTCGCGCAGTTTAACAATGGCGAAGCAGATAAATTTTTCGAGATTTCTAAAAACCTGGAGATCTATACCAATATCTTAAAAGAACTGAACACCTTCTATGTAGATCCGATTAATCCGGGAAAAATGACCAAAACCGGATTGGATGCGATGCTCAACGAATTGGATCCTTATACCAATTTCATTACTGAAGCCGAGGCAGAAGAATTTGAAATGCAGTTTAACGGAAAATACGGGGGCGTGGGTACTACCGTCAAAATAGATTCTACCGAAAATATTATTATAGATGCCATACGGGAGAAAAGCCCGATTGACAAAGCCGGCATAAAACCCGGAGATATTATCGTTTCGATAGACGGGAATATGGTCAAAGGCAAAAAAGATGAAGAAGTAGGCCTCCTATTAAAAGGTGCTCCGGGAACGAAATTAAGCATTGTGGTTAAAAACCCGCTTACCGGAAAGCAAAGCACCAAAGAAGTGACCAGAGAAGAAATTACGATTGCCTCTATTCCTTATTCCGGTTTTGTAGATCAGGATAAGCAGATCGGCTATGTGCTTTTATCACAATTCACGCCCAATTGCGGCCGCGAAGTGCGCAATGCCTTGGATTCGCTAAAGGCAAAAGCCAATGGAGGACTTAAAGGGATTGTCTTAGACCTTAGAGGTAATCCAGGAGGCTTGGTGACCGAAGCCGTAAACATTTGTAACCTGTTTGTCGATAAAGGCAAACTGATTGTAAGCACAAAAGCCAAACATCAGGAGTGGAGCAAAGAATATCCCTCTTCCAATGAGCCCTGGGATGTAAATATACCGCTGACTATTTTGATTAATGGCAATTCTGCTTCTGCTTCCGAAATCGTATCCGGTGCTTTGCAGGATTTAGACCGAGCGGTGATTATCGGCAGCAAGAGCTTCGGTAAAGGATTGGTACAGGTGGTAAGGCCGGTTGGGTACAACTCCCGCCTGAAAGTGACTACTGCAAAATATTATATCCCTTCCGGAAGGTGTATACAAGCTTTGGACTATACCCACAGGAATGAAGACGGAACAGTAGCCGCTGTGCCCGATTCCCTGAAAAAACCATTTAAAACCAGCATTGGCCGTACGGTATACGATGGCGGTGGCATCGAGCCGGATGTGAAAATAGAAAGCGAATATTATAGCCTACTCTCCTCCAAACTGCTGAAAGACGATTATGTCTTTAACTATGTGACTAACTATTATTATAATCATCCCACAATTGCACCGGCCAAGGAGTATCGCTTTTCTGATGCTGATTATACAGACTTCCAAAACTGGTTGATCAAAAATAAATTCAAATACGAGACCCGTAGCCAATATATCCTTAACGCCGTAAAAAAGAATGCGGACGAAGAGAAAAATTTTGATAAAATCAAAACAGAATACAACGCACTGCTTGCAAAGATTGAGTCAGAGAAAAAACAGGATTTTGTCAAAAATAAAGCGGAACTGCAGGAGATCTTATCCTCCGAAATCGTTTCCAGATACTATTATCAGAGGGGACAGATAGAAAATCAGTTGAACAATTATAATGCAGCATTAAAGAAGGCTGTAGCGTTGTTAACGACTGATAAAGAAGCATATAAACAAGTATTAAAAAAATAAAAAAGATGTAAATAAGGGGAAAGGAATGATATTTAAAAAAAATGACCTAATTTCGCCACCTCAAATATTTATATTAAACATTTAAAAATGGAATATAGACAAATTGTAGCAGTAACCGGTTTGACAGGGCTTTATCAATTAGTAAGTACGAAGAACGACGGCGCTTTAGTGCGTAGCTTAACGGATAAGAGTATCAAGTTTGTATCATCTAGAGTACATCAGATAACACCCTTAGAAAGTATCGAAATCTATACCTACAGCGAAAATGTGCGTCTTCATAACGTATTAGAAAGTATGAAGGAAAATGATGCTTCTATTGCCGCTTTGATTGCGAATAAGAAAGCATCCAGTAGTGATTTTAGAGCCTATTTTGCGACCGTTCTGCCGGAATTCGATCAGGAACGCGTATATGTAAGCGATATCAAAAAAGTAATGAAATGGTATGAGTTGTTAAAAGCTAACGACTTGTTGAACTTCGAAGTGTATACACAAGAAGTAGTGGATATGGGTGATGTGGTATTGGAAGATCAGGAAGCTGAAGTAGTTGAAGAAGCGCCTAAGAAAGCTGCTAAAAAAGCAGTGAAAGAAGAAAGTGAAGAAAAACCTGCTAAGAAAGCTGCTAAGAAAGCGGTGAAAGAAGAAGGGGAAGAAAAGCCTGCTAAGAAAGCTGCTAAAAAAGCAGTGAAAGAAGAAGGTGAAGAAAAACCTGCTAAGAAAACAGCAAAGAAAAAAGAAGACTAATCTAATAGTATTTAATTCCTTATAAAAGACCGGCGCCTCGTATTACGAAGCGCCGGTCTTTTATAAGGAAAAACTTAAGAGTATGCATCCTGGTGGAATTCCGGGAAGGCTGTTGTATTACGGGTCTCTTTAGTGGCTAATAAATTATTGGAACGGCGTAACACGAAAAAGACGATAGAGGCAATAAAGGAAGCAAATACGAAACCAAGTATCCAGATCACCTTTGTACCCTCACTGATCGTCGGATTTCTCGCAATGAACACAATACCGAGCACTTTATTAAGCAGGCTGGATATAGAGAGTACAATAAGCGAAACAATAAGGGTAGGGCTAAGGAGCGTTTTGAAGAGTAAGAAGGGATTACCCATATAAGGCTCATTGAGGCTCGGTTCGCCGGTATTGGGCATCAGGGTAATGAGCTCAAAAATGCCACTCATATAGGCCGCAAAAAATATGATACCGGAGACGATGCTGAGCACAAATGCCGTAATAAATAGTTTGTATAGATGCATAAAGTCCTGATTTTTTATAAAAATAAGTAATCCTGACCTTGTTTCATAAAATTTATAGCGGGAAATGTCGGGCTCAATGGTCTGAGCAAGAGAATAGCATAGCCCTTACTTAGAGAAAGCGCTTTACAATTCTAAGGTTGTGGGTGCGTTTTTTATACTTCACACTAATGATGCCCCCATTGTCGATCGCATCGATGACCACGCCACCGGATACTTCCGTTGCATGCATAATCGTCGCATTATCCAATAAAATACCGACATGCGTAATCTGCCCCTCTGCGTCGTCAAAGAACGCTAAATCACCACAAAGCGCTTCTTGTAGGAAACCTACTGTTTCTCCTGCCTCCGATTGTTGCCGTGCATCCCTGGGAATAGCGATATTGATCATTTTATACACCATTTGTGCCAAACCCGAACAATCGATGCCTAAACTGGAGCGACCGCCCCATTGGTAAGGACTTCCATAAAAACACATGGCAGCATGCCTGATGGCTTCATCGGAAGTAGTCAGGCTCGAAACTGCGGCTTTTTTTCCTTTAAACTTTGAAAGGGCATCAAGCCAGGGAAAGACACTTCTCTTGAGTCCGAATAAGTCAGAGCCAGGGGAAAGCAATACAGCACCCTGGGGGCTTATTAACCTGTCTTGGGTGGTTGTATTCAGGTATTTGTTCGGTTTGCGATATTCTTTAAAGGAAAGTAGTTGTACCTGGCCGGCCAAAACCCAGCCTTCGTAATGATCCCATGCGCAAACAATATACATCCAGTTGCCCTCCTGACGCATCACCTCTGCACGCTCACCGAATAATAACTGGGAGACCATTTGGGAATGGTGTGTAGCTTCGGAGCGTATGGGTGCCGCAGGCACAGAACAAACGACGTAAGAGAAAATCATGCTTCGATTCTATGGAGTAAAAAAAGTGCAATAAAGATCGTATTTATTGCACTTGGTCTGTATTTATTATTTGTTATTTTCTGCTAGAAAGCGGTCCAGCGCAGCGACCATGGAGGGTGCATTGGGCACCGGTGCCTTGATCTTTACCTCGTAGCCGACATCTTCCAGTGCTTTTTGTGTCGTGTTGCCAAATCCACCGAAGACAATATGTCCTTGCTTGAAGTTAGGATCAACACTTAAAATAGCATCCACACCAAAAGGACTGAATAAGATCATTGCATCGTATTTAGCGCCTTTCAGGATTGTTTCCATATCATTGGGAACCGTACGGTACAAAATCGCTTCAGCAAACTGGTATTTATTTTTGATTAAGCTTGGAGAGATGTCATTCTTCGTATTTTCCGAAACCGGTATCAGGAACTTCTCAGAGTCTTTATACTTCGCCAATACGTCCATTAGGCCATCTACAGAACCATCGGCAGAAAAGAAAACTTTGCGCTTACGGTACAGGATAAACTTCTGGAGATATAAAGCAATGGCCTCGGTAATACAGAAATAGCGCATCTCCTGAGACACTTTGAATTTCATTTCCTCGCAAATACGAAAAAAGTGATCTACCGCATTACGACTATTTAAAATAACCGCGTTGTACTCCGATAATTCGATCTTTTGCTTTCTGAATTCTTTTGCAGGAAAGGGTTCAAGTTTGATAAACTGATGAAAGGTAAGTTTTACATTATGCTTTCTTTCCAGATCATAATAAGGAGATTTTTCACTCTCTGGTCTGGGTTGGGAAATTAAAATGCGCTCTACTTTTTTTACAGCAACTTTCTTGGCAGCAGTGGCCTTCTTGGGTTGTTCCGACTTTGCTTCTGCTACAGCGGTTGCTGTAGGTGCTTTTTTGGATACAACTGCTTTTTTTGTTGCAGACTTAGTAGCTTTTGCCATTTTCAGAGTTATAAATAAATGATATTTTTAATGCTAACTATTAACGACTTTATGAGGTGTATTATTACCTTATACCAAAGTATTAAAAGTAAGTTTTACTAGAATCGCTAAGGGCAATAATTCCGAGGCGCAAAAGTACATAAAAAAATGGAATTTACTATACTGGAAAAAAGAACCCAGTGAACTCCAAGACCTTGTGTATCGATTAATTAGCAATATCCCCGTCAGTATCAATGCAATAGCTAACATTAGGCGTAGCCAGCCACCATGGCCAAAGGCCAAAATAATAGAGAAAGGCAGTAATACAACCGCCAGTATTTTATTTATGAGGAAAACATTGTAGGTATACGCTTCCGTAACAGATGCGATTTTAAACACCCAGCCTACAAATTTTAAGAGGAGGTATTTAACGGTATAAACTGCGGCCACTAATAAGATCAGGCCACATAAAATCAGGTTGGGCGAGTAGCTCGCATGTTGCACAATAGTCGTTTGCGTAAAGAGCAAGGCGTAGAGAAAAAAGCCGATAGAAATGCTGAAAAAAATATTCATGGCAATATTAGCCTGAATATTTTGCTCTATCTGTTCCCGTAGCTGTCTTTTGTTCATCAACGGACTGGTAAATGCATTGTATAAATGCCGGAAATAAGTAGGAAAGATCAGCCGTAAACTACCGAGTACAAAAAGCAGCAATAAAACCAGGTAAAAGCTGCTGGTCTTATTCACAAAGGTATGGGGCTTCTCTACCTGGCTAATGACCTTCACCGCCTTACCCATCATCGGATGCGTGGCAAAATGAGCAGAAAATGCACTGTCCGCTTTCACCTTAATGAGCGCCTCCGGAATGTTATATCCATACAGTTCCTTAGCGTCAGTTGTACCTGCTAAAAACAGGCTTAGGATCGTAAGAAAGAAAACGATGATATATGTATGTTGATTCTTAAACTGCAATTTAGAAAAAGTAAAAGGTTTGTATAGGTACAAAAGTATAATTTTAATCCAATATAGTTCTGTCATATTTAATCTTCAGTTTCACTATACTACAGACAGCAGCGATCTTGCAGGTTTCCGTACGAAAACAAATACAGACCATTTCCTTTACTTATATTTGCTACTTATTATTAAAAATAATTTTTGAGATTTGTGGATATAAGCTATAGCACGGAAGAGCATTTTATCATGAATACCGTTTCTGCGGCAGCAGCGCAGTTGGGTGTATCAGCATACCTTATTGGTGGATTTGTAAGAGACAAGATATTGGGTAGGGCAACTAAAGACATCGATATCGTGTGTGATGGAGATGGAATTGCCTTGGCACATGCCGTAGCAGACCTGCTTCCAAACAAACCCAAAGTTTCATTTTTTAAAAACTTTGGTACCGCACAGTTGATCATTAAAGGAATAGAAGTAGAGTTTGTCGGTGCACGTAAAGAATCATATCGGGAGCAATCCCGTAATCCGGAAGTATCTCCGGGAAGCCTGGAAGATGATCAGAAAAGAAGAGATTTCACAATTAATGCCCTGGCCGTCAGTTTGAATAAGGCAGATAAAGGCACTTTTATCGATCCCTTTGACGGTTTGCTGGATATAAAGGATAAGATCATTCGTACGCCTTTATTGCCGGCGCAGACCTTTAGCGATGATCCTTTGAGAATGATGCGCGCGATCCGTTTTGCTGCACAATTACAATTCCATATAGATGTCAATTGTTTTGAAAGTATAAAATCTCAGAAAGACCGGATTAAGATTATCTCTAAGGAGCGTATTGCGGAAGAGTTGAACAAAATCGTCATGAGCCCGAAACCCTCTGTCGGCTTTGATCTTTTATTCCGGACAGGTTTGTTAGAGCTTATCCTGCCACAGCTTGCCGCTTTATCCGGTACCGAATATGTAGACAATAAGGGGCATAAAGACAATTTCTATCATTCCATCCAGGTACTGGACAATATTGTACCCAATACCGATAACTTATGGTTACGCTGGGCAGCACTCTTGCATGATATAGGCAAGGCACCCACAAAAAAATTTGAAAAGGGTCATGGATGGACCTTTCACGGGCATGAAGTGGTTAGCGGCCGCATGATTCCTAAGATCTTTGGGAACTTGAAGCTACCGATGAATGAGAAGATGGAGTATACCAAGAAGATCATTGAATTGCACCATCGGCCGGTAGCCCTTACTAAAGAAAATATTACCGATTCTGCTATCAGAAGGCTATTGTTCGATGCCGGAGATGATATTGATGACCTGATGACTTTATGTGAAGCAGACATTACTTCTAAAAATGCGCAGAAAGTAAAACGCTTTCTGGAGAATTTTGAAATTGTAAGGCAAAAGCTGAAAGAAGTAGAGGCAAAAGACCAAATCAGGAACTGGCAGCCACCGATCACAGGAGAAGAGATCATGGAGACTTTTGGACTGGAACCTTCCAAAGCGGTCGGCACCATAAAGACGGCCATCAGAGAGGCTATTTTAGATGGTATTATTACAAATGACTACGCCGCAGCAAGGGCCTTTATGATTACATTTGCGGAACAACTTGGACTAACCATAAAAACATAAAATAATGCTATTTAAATTCTTTGAATCAGACAGCTATTTCATCGATGAAAAAGTAAACTTCATGAAATTTGCAAATGAGTACAAAATTTATGATAACCAAGCCATCCAAATCGGAATGGTAAAACAACGCCTGAGCGGCGGGCAAAAAGCCCTGCGTTTGTTGTTGAACAAAGCCATGTTGCCCTTTCACCTCGAAATTCAAAACCATGAAGGTGCGGTACAATCCAGTATTAAAAGAGGCTGGACCTTCTTTATGTCTAAGATCTCCGTTTTTGATGGTAATGATACCTTAGTAGGAACGATTCAGCAGAAATTTAAACTATTCAAACCTACGTTTAAAATCTTTGATCCTCATGGTATTCAGATTGCGGAGATTACCGGCGATTGGAAAGCCTGGAATTTTAGCATTAAGGATGCTCAGGGCAGTCAGATCGGTACGGTAAATAAAAAATGGGCTGGACTGGCAAAAGAGTTCTTCACCACTGCAGATAAGTACAATGTAACCATAGATCAGGCTTATCCGGAAGACAATAATAAAATATTAATCCTCTCCAGCGCGATTACGATTGATATGGTGCTGAAAGAAGCAAAATAAGGCACAAGGCTTAGCCGGAAATGATATAAAAGGGAAAGGAGTACTATTGCTAGTACTCCTTTTTTTCGTGGTGATAAGGTGTGGTTATTATTTTCGGTCACTCATCATATAGATCACTTTATCTTTTTTACCTAAGAAGTAAAATAAAGAGAACTGAATCGTGGGTTGTTGATATAAATTGGTAGATAAAGCGGAAGTACCCTTAACATTATTCCATAACGTCTGGCTCATTCTTAAATCCAGGCTTATGTTTTTAGACAGGTCATAAATACATCCAACGGTATAGCCCAGTCCGAGCCTTGAGCGGAAATCATTTGTATTGATGCTTCCGGACGTAGCCGTAAACGGAGACAGAGAAGTAACCGCTTTCGCAGCTTCTTTGTTTTGGTTCAGCAGGGCAGTGTAATTTGCAGGGAAAATATAGCTTGCATTCAAACCTCCTAATAAAGACAACTTACTTAATTGATACCTTAAGGTAACCGGCAACTCAAAGCTGGATATACCTTTTATCTGGTAGCTGTTTTCTTTTACATTTTGTGTAGCGCTGTAAACCGTTTGTCCGTTTATTGAGCTGCTGCTTTGATTTTCATAAGTATTGAACGATTCTGCAATGCGTTTTTGCAATACATTACTGTGTGCATATTTTAATTCTACACCAAAAGAAAGACGTTCTTTCAACTCATAATATCCACCCAGGCTAAAATGATACCCGGTTTGCATCGGAGAACCTAAGCTAGTATTAAATCCTGCTGCCGCACCGAAATAATACGGTTTTTGCATGCTAAAGTAATTATTCATGACATCATAAAAACGTCTTGCAAAACTACCTTTCTGTTCTGTAGTACTGCCTACTTTATAAGAACTCAGCGGTTCCAGGCTTACATTAGATTCTGATTCATTAGCATTACGACCGGCATTATTGTTACGCACATTGCTTAAAAACTTAGCAGGACGCGCTTTGATCCAGAAACCCGCATCTTTGCTGGTAATGGCTAACAATTGCAGTTTATCGGTACTGTTAAGCGGGGCTAATTGTACTCTGGTATAGCGAATATTCTTAGTCGTATCGATAATAACTTTAGCGACGGTCTTCGTTTCCTCATTTCTAACCACGTGCTTAGTCGTATGGATTTCATTTACCGCTTTGGCCGTTTCTTTATACCATTGCTCATCTTTGGTCAGTACATATTTATTTTTATTGTCCAATACTACTGCGGCATAATTGCTGTCAATAGCCGCTTTAGGACGGTACATATTTTTATCAATAGAAGCCAGAGCGACATCACCATTATGAATGGATGTGTTTTGATTATCCGCTACAGACTGGTTTTGTCCTGAACCTGCAGAAAGCGCTTGTGCAATGGCATTATTGGCTTTTTGTTCTTTCTTGCTTTGACGCATAACAGAAGCCCTTGCAACAGTAGAAGAAGGTTGTATTACTTCTTTACCGCTATTACCATTGGGGCTGTTTGTTGCAGTCACATCGGTATTCAGATTATGTGCAAGACCTGCCGCACCGGATCCCGCTCCGGCAGCTGAATTTGTTGTATTGGCAGCAATAACCCCCACACCACTTTGATGGTTCAATTTATCCTGAGGATTCAACTTATTATTAGCGGTAGCTGTAGCCACTCCCGTAGCTGCATCTCCAATAGTTTGATCCATGTTTGTGCTCGCATTGTCTTCGCTGGAGAAAGCATATGGATCGGTTTTATACTGCCATGTAACCGCACCAGCACCCATACCGAGGGTCAGTAATGCCAATGCCACATAACGGCTAAAGTTACCGCTACTCATCCCACCGCCTATAGGACTTGCCTTCTCTAGCAGACGCTGCATATTATTCCAAGCGCCGGCAGGGATACGTTCCTCCTTGTCAGCCTTGCCTTTGAACAGGTCGTCTACTTTTACATATTCGTTATTACTCACAGCGATTATTTTTTTAAATGTAAACCTTGTTTTTGAATCTTTTCTTTCAATATTTTCCGGGCTTCAGACAGATACCATTTTGAAGTACCCTCGCTAATGCCTATATTCTTAGATATTTCTTTATGTGATAAATCCTCGAAAACATACATGTTAAATACGATCCTTGCCGTTTCCGGTAAATTATGGACCAGTTTCATCAGATCATCATAGTACATATTGCTTGCAGCATCCTTCAGCACAAATTCATCTTTCTCTACCAGCAACACATTATCACTATATTTTACCTGCGATTTTGCAAAATCCGATACCGAGTGGAATACGATTTTACGTAGCCAACCCTCAAAAGACCCCTTAAATCCATAGCTTTCGATTTTTTGAAAAGCACGTAAAAAACCATTATTTAAGATTTCTTCGGCAAGTTCTGTGGCGGGAAAATATCTGCGGACCATACCCATCATTTTAGGATAAAATAATTCGTACAGCTTCGCCTGTGCGCCTCGTTCATTGCGCACACAACCAGTAATTAACGCTTCTAATTCGTTCGTACTTGTCAACACATTATAATATGCCAAGGAAATTGACAATATGCTATTTTTTAGTTTTGTTATACTAATAGACAGCCTCTTTTGCCAATTCGTTGGGGATAATTTGAAAATGATCAAAGCAAATTGATGCTTTACCGTCTGCAAAATTAAGTATTACATTATTGTGAAGGAAATTAATTCAGCATCTATATCCTTAAGTGCTTATATTTATATAGTAACAACCAACTTTTAGAAAAATAATCTTGTCTTCTGAATATGTTAACCCCTTGTTATAAGGATGATCTGACTTTTATATGAAAAAATTATATACATACTTGTGTATTTGTGTCTTATATTTTTCCTTTATTGCTATACCCATACACTCCCTGGCGCAGGGAGAGAACAATAACTGGCATTTTGGCTTTGGTATGGGGATAAACTTTAATGTACTGCCGCTTGCCGTACAGCAGAGCCAGTTGAATGTGACGGAATCTTCTGCCGCGGTCAGCGATGCTCAAGGGCAGCTCTTGTTTTATACGATGGGCTGTAAAATCTGGGACCGGAATGGGGTACAAATGCCTAATGCAGATAATCTGCTGGGTAACGGGCCGGTATATAACGGAGTGCCGAGAGGTTCCGGATACCGGAGTACACATATTATTAAGCATCCCGGCAATCCGAATTTATATTATGTAATCAGTGGAGATGCCAATGAAGATCAAACCCATAAAATCTACTACTCGCTGGTAGATATGAGCCTGAATAACGGCCTTGGAGATGTCGTGGCCGGACAGAAGAATATACAGTTTATGAGTAATGGTTCCGAATATTTAAGCGTCTTCCGGGGCAACGATTGTAAGAGCTATTGGCTGATTGTAAGGGCGGAAACGGGCCAGCCAAGACCTATTCATGCATTTAAAATTGACGTGAACGGATTTAATACCACACCGGTCATTACGTATCCACCGCCTATGAACTCGGGAGGCTATGATGAATTCTTGTTGTTAAGCGATCTGTCCACAGCAATAAGCGCCAATTTTAATGCGGTGATCAAAGCAAAATTTGACGGATCTACCGGGCAGTTTTCCAGCTTTCAGATCATCCCCAATTACGTGACGGGTGCCGGCGAACCTAATGGCAATTATGCCTTAAGCAAGGATCGCTCTAAATTATATATTGTAGAATCCTATTCCAGTAACGTGTATCAGTATGATGTCACGCTTTTAAATAATCCGCTAGCCTTTCGGAATTCCCGGACTTTGGCCATTACCGGTGCCGGTGTATGGAATCGGTTCACCCATATGCGTGCTGGTCCTGACGGGCACTTATACCTGATTCGAAACGGTACTTCCGGCGGATCTCCCTCATCTGGCATCGCACGTATGACCAATGCAGATCAACCGGTAGGTAACTCCGTGTATGACAATAACTTTCTAGACTACTTCCAACCTTGGGGCACCTATAATTACAGCTACATGATGTTGGGTATGGAAGTAGAGGTTAATCCCGAGCGCGATACCATTATCAACTCC
The DNA here is from genome assembly GCF_003852495.1 of Taibaiella sp. KBW10. Lineage (GTDB taxonomy): Bacteria > Bacteroidota > Bacteroidia > Chitinophagales > Chitinophagaceae > Edaphocola. The sequence goes on from NZ_QAJI01000005.1 coordinate 680,424, forward strand.
GTAAAAGATACCATTGTATGTTTCGCCGATAAACTTCAACTCAGTGCCTATGATCATAATGCTGGTTATTACATTTGGAATGATGGCACCCAAGGCATGTTAAAAACCGTTGAACAGGATGGTACCTATTGGGTATATAGTACCGATAACTGTCGTACGCTGATCGATTCTTTTCATGTGACCTTCACCCGTTTTGAGTTAAAACTGCCCGCAGATACCGCACTTTGTATAGGTAAATCTATTTTAGTTGATGTGACACAGCCCAATGTAAATCAATATCTCTGGAATGATGGAGATCATAATAGTATAAAAAATATAAGTCACGAAGGAACTTATTCTGTAACCGCAACCTCCGGAAAATGCGCCATTTCAGATACATTTAAAGTAAGCAGTATAAGGCCTTCAGTTCAGATTCTGGGCAACGATACCACTATTTGTAATAACAATTTGATTGATGTCAAGGCGGTCGCCACACCGGAGAGCGATTTTACCTGGAATAATGGTATACAAGGTGACATAATCAGGCCGCAGCAGGATGGCCTTTACATCGTAACGGCCACTAATACTTGTGGTAGTTATAAAGATTCAATATATATAGAGGTCAGCGATTGTATTTGTGATATAAGGATGCCCAATGCCTTTTCGCCCAATGGAGACGGCCGCAACGATATATTTAAACCCGTAGCATCGATGGGTTGTAATTTTATGGCTTATACCATGTATGTCTATAATCGATACGGGCAAATCGTGTTTTATGCCGATAATGTGTCCAAAGGCTGGGATGGCTATTTCAACGGAAAACCGGCAGAAGCGGGCGTTTATATGTATACCGTTTCGTATACCGATCGGTACACTAAGGAAACAAAGTTTATGAAAGGAGATGTTATTGTGCTCCGATAACATACCCGTCTTTAGTTTATTTGATACCACTACATTCCCTCTTACCTGCAATAATGAAACATTATTCCGGTGGAGGGAATTTTCTTTAAAATTTATTTGCTTGTTTGCAATATAAAATTAACTTTGTAATTCAAAGTACTTTATATGAATGCAAATAAAGAAGAATCTTTACAGGTCTTAAGCGATATTAGAAGTATGATGCATAAGTCATCGCGCTTTTTATCGTTGAGCGGTTGGAGCGGAATATGGGCTGGCGGTACCGCATTGATCGCTGCTTTTATCGCACATATCTTGCTGGCACGGCAGGCTTCAGAAAGACTTACTTACGAGGAACACAGCTTTAGAGGGGTATTTTCGGAATATAACCTTCCATTTATCGTACTGGCGGCGATCACCTTCTTGGTAGCCTTGGCCGGAGCCCTGTTCTTTACCTACCGGAAAAATAAGCAACAAGAGCAGGCGACGATAACCGCTGCGGCTAAAAAATTAGTCATCAGTATGTTTATTCCAATTGCCGCCGCAGCCTGGCTTATTATACAATTCATTCAAAATGGAGATCTTTATTATATTGTTCCGGCGACACTAATTTTTTATGGTTTAACCTTAATCAACAGCAGTAAATATACCTTCACCGACATTCGCTATTTAGGGCTTTTGGAAGTAGCCTTAGGATGTATCGCTGTTTTATTTCCCGATTGGGGTCTGTACTTTCTGGCATTTGGTTTTGGCGTATTACATATATTGTATGGTATTATTATGTGGCAAAAATATGATCGTAAATAGGTATGAGAAAAGAACTGGATCAGCTCAATAAGATTTTTGACAGCCGTATACGTATTGGTATCATGAGTGCTTTAATCGTCAATGAAGCCATTAACTTCAACGATTTAAAGGCTTTGGTAGATGCGACGGATGGTAACCTGGCCTCGCATCTCAAAACATTAGAAGAGCATAAATTCATCATTGTAGAAAAAGGGTTTATTGGCAGAAAAACCAATACCATATATAGCATTACCGTAGCCGGTGAGCAAGCTTTTCGTGCGCATATTGATGCACTTGAAAAAATCATTAAAAATCTACACTAAATTTTTTTCCCTAAACACTTTGAAATACAAAGTACTTTCTATGAAAACAATTTTTCACATTTGGATTACCGCAATTATTTATGAAGCCATCATCTTTGGTCTGTGGCAACAAGAACCTGTTTTGAGCCTTCTGATCCTCCCCTTTGCCTTCTTCGGCGGCTTACCCGGACTGTTCCTCTTTATTATAAGTATGTCTGCCATTAAAACGGCAGACCTGAAGCCATATCATAAAGCAATCCTTATCCTCTTGAGTACCTTATTTGCGGCAAGCGCCACCCTGTATTTGTTCTTTTTGCTGATAGACAGGAGTGCCTTTGAATGGGGATTTTTTTGGATGGCCAATGGCGCTGCTCTATTGGGGGGCTTTACATTTTGCAAAACCGTTTATAAAAAATATATTAAAAATGAATCTTAAAAAGCTAAGAGAAGGTGTGCTGGTCTTCATGGCACATAAGATGGGCTTGCCCTATTTCCGGCTCATCCGAAAGAAACCCAGTTTCCCTTATACAAAAGAGCAACTTGCTGCCATGCCGGAAGGCTCCGTAGGTAAAACGATGTATGTGTTTTTTCAAAAAAACAACTTGGATCTCTTACCCTATTATGAAAAGCATGATATCAAACATGTGGTGCTGGGTTATGAGGCTGATGAGGAGGGGGAAGTATGCTTACAATGCTTTATGCTTGCCAATGGCCGCATGACTATTCCTGTCTGGATCGCAGTTGGCTATGGTGTGGTGACCATGCCCGAATACTGGGCAGCATTTTATAAAGCCTGGATTCGTGGGAGACGAAACAAATCGTTGCAGCAAACAGACTGGTTTGCGCTTATTCCCCAACCCCTGTATGAAGTGCAGCACGCGCTCTTAAGGGTATCATAAACCGAAGCATTTTTAGAAAAACGATAAATCAAATTAACTACTTAATTCATCAATTAAACCAATTCATCATGGACAATCAAAATGTCAATTTTACACCTGCAAATGATAAAGGCGAGAGCAACAACAAAGCTTTATGGAAAGGAGCGATCATTAGCATTTTCGTACTCGCCTTATTGTTACCAATCTCCTATATTAAAGACCTGATTGCAGAGCGGGCAGGACGACAGGCCGAAGTTACGGAAGAGGTGAGCAAGAAATGGTCAAATCCGCAAACCCTTACGGGTCCCTTGTTAGCCATACCTTATTATGAACGAGTGAAAAAAGAAGGAAAAGAGCATACACAAAAATCAATCGCCTATTTTTTGCCGGATGACCTGCAGATAGACGGAGCGATACAACCGGAGATCAGAAACCGGGCCTTATATAAGGTAGGGCTAATGAAGTCTGAGCTGCTCATGAAAGGGACTTTCAAACCCATTAACCTGACGGCACTGGAATTAAACTCGGAAGACATGCTTTGGGGCGAAGCAAAACTGATCCTGGGCTTGACTGATATTAAAGGTCTGTCCAAAGATGTACAGCTCTCCTGGGGGACACAGGCATTGATGATGAGGTCTGGGATACCTCAAAATAACTTTGCCAATAATGGCGTCAGCATTCCGGTCAGCGTAAATGCAGGTTCCGAGACCGGTTTTAATATTAAATTATCGCTGAAAAGCTCAAAGTATATCTATTTCAACGCCTTGGGGAACAATACCGATATTCATTTAAAGTCAAGTTGGACCGCTCCTTCATTTGAAGGAATGCCGGATACCACAGAAATTGATAAAACCGGCTTTAATGCCCATTGGAAACTGGTGCAGGCCTCCCGTGGGTATCCGCAGCAATGGAAAAACAACTCTGTAAACCTATCCGGATATGCCTTAGGGGTGCGCTTCGCCAATGCAGACGAAAACTATATCATGACAGAGCGTATCGTAAAGTATGCAATCCTGTTCATCGCACTTACCTTCGCCATCTTCTTTCTGATTGAAATGTTACAGAAGCTACAGATTCATCCCTTACAATATGGTTTGGTCGGTATCGCCTTGTGTATCTTCTATATATTGGTCCTATCCATATCAGAATATGCGGGATTTAATACTGCTTACGCGATTGCCAGCTCCGCCACTGTAGCGCTCATTGGCATGTATGTATGGAGTATTTTCCGGAAAACATCCGTATCCCTCGCGTTTACCTTTGGACTGGCCATCTTATATGCCTATATCTTCTTCCTGATACAATTAGAAGAAATGTCCCTGATTTTTGGAAGTGTGGCGCTATTCCTTGTTGTTGCAGCGATTATGTTCTTTACAAGGAAGGTTAACTGGTACAATCTGGGTAAGCGAGTGGCGTAATAATTATATTCCATACACGCTTACAACCTATCGATTTATGATGGGATATAATAAGAGCGGCCGGTATTGATACGGGCCGCTCTTATTATATATAGTATAAGCACTGTTGGTATAGCGTATTGATTATCGTAGCCGTCTGCGTGTTATAATAGTATGATCGTGTTTGTATCATGTATATATAATGTATAGTGTCTTATTGATAGAATGTTGTTGCTTATGATGCATTTCCGAGTGGGGATTGTGCTTTATGGCGCATCATTAAACCAGTTTATGGGCTACCAACACGATAAACATTATTTATTTCAAAAAAGATTTCAT
>NZ_QAJI01000006.1 GCF_003852495.1 Taibaiella sp. KBW10
TCATTACCCGTCACTCCACCAATCTGTTCTCCTGTATTTACCCAGTTTGAAGGCAAGGCAACCGATGCATTACTGCTGCCTATAGCGGCATTGGTGGTGCTGATAACGGCTGTATAAGTAGTGTTTTCAGCGGCCTTGTTAAAGATAAAGCTGCCGGTAGCCGTCACCGTAGCGGTATCGATGATAAGCCCGGCACTATTGAGCAGGTAAGCATACAATTGTTGACCGGAGGGCTTATTGATACCAGTACCGTCTACCATATTGTCGGTCATGCCATCGACATCATTAAACACATTACCACTGATAATACCTAAAAAAGGAATAGTGGCTGTACCGGTAGTTGTCGATTCTTTGCCTGCATTATCGGTTACTTTAAAAGGAATGGTTACAGAAGAAGGGCCTTCCGAAGCAGGATCGATCTTAATTGTTTGTGTGGGTTGTCCTGAGGTATTGGTGGGAACCGTAATACCGGTGCTGGTAGGGAAGTTTGCAGCGGTGTACGTTACATTGTTCACTGTAATACTTGTAGCACCACCGGGGAAGGCCGTAATGCGTAATGCGCTAATTGTGCCGGCATCAGGATCGGTACCACTGAAAGTGGCGGCCGGTACTGTTGCGCTATTGGTACCACCGGGGTTAGGTTGCGCAGCGGCAGTACTACCCGTAGGTGTTGGGAGTTGTTCTATACCAAAGTTTGCATTGCTGATGGAGGCGGTCCCTAAACTCACCGATAACAAACCATTTGGTGTACCATCACTACCTGCAGTGGATCCCATAAATTCGCCTGTATTTACCCAGTTTGAAGGCAAGGCAACCGATGGATTACTACTGCCTATAGCGGCATTGGTGGTGCTGATAACTGCGGTATAAGTAGTGTTTGCTGCCGCCTTGTTAAAGGTAAAGCTGCCGGTAGTCGTCACCGTAGCAGCATCGATGACAAGCCCTGCACTATTGAGTAAGTAGGCATACAGCTGTTGACCGGATGGCTTATTGATACCAGTACCGTCTACCATATTGTCGGTCATACCATCAACATCATTAAACACATTACCACTGATAATACCTAAAAAGGGAATAGTGGCGGTACCGGTAGTTGTCGATTCTTTGCCTGCATTATCGGTTACTTTAAAAGGAATGGTTACAGACGAAGGGCCTTCTGAAGCCGGATCTACTGTTATTGTTTGTGTGGGTTGTCCTGAGGCATTGGTGGGAACCGTAATACCAGTACTTGTCGGGAAGTTTGCAGCGGTGTACGTTACATTGTTCACCGTGATACTTGTAGCACCACCGGGGAAGGCCGTAATGCGTAACGCGCTAATCGTACCGCCATCAGGATCGGTACCACCGAAGGTGGCAGCCGGTACCGTTGCGCTATTGGTACCACCGGGGTTAGGTTGTGCAGCTGCCGTAATACTCGTAGGTGTTGGGAGCTGTTCTATACCAAAGTTTGCATTGCTGATGGAGGCGGTCCCTAAACTCACCGATAACAAACCATTTGGTGTGCCGTCATTCCCTGCAGTAGTTCCTGTAAACTCCCCGGTATTTACCCAACCGGAGGGGAGTACCGATGAAGGTGTCGTCGAAGCATTGCCCGCACTGGTACTAATGCTAATTGTATAGTTTGTATTCCCTGGCAGATTCGCAAAGCTATAGTCACCATTTGTGATTACCGTAGAGGCGACAAAAGTCGTTCCTTTATATAGATTGGCATATAAGACGGTACTGCCCAATGAAACGGCAGATCCGTTTACTGTATTATCTGTAAGTCCGTTGACATCATTAAATGCTTTACCGGAAATGCCAATATTCTTGAGCAAACCGGCATCTTTAAATAGATAGGTAGCCGTAAAGTTATGGGTACCGGTTTTGCCGGTGTTGACATTACAAGCCGACCATTGATCTTGCGGTACACCGGTGGCACTTTGAGTTGTGTAGCCCGTATATCCGGTGGGAACAGGAATGGGAAATTGTACAAAGTACAGGCCTGCCGTAATATTATTGAAGGTGTACATGCCATTGGCATCTGTAGTGGCTGTCGCTTTTGGGCTTGTATTGTCGGCAATGTTATCGGCATTATTATCCGCAAATAACTTCACCACAACACCCGCGATTCCGGGCTCTCCACTATCTTGCCGGCCATTGCGGTTTACATCGTACCATACTCTGTCACCTATGGTTATGATCTGTGCACTTGCTTGCTGTTGCGATAAGCATAATATGCTCGTGACTACGAATGCAGTCAAAGTCAATCTTCTTTTCATAAGGGGGGGCTTATTAAAGTATAATTGGTTAAAAAATATTTATTATTTTCCTGAATATTGCTTTCTAAAATTTATACAACTGAAAAAAGAAATATGTAAAAATCTATTTACAAGTTGCGGGCGAAGGTATATGAATATTAACTTTGGTTAATAATTTAGAATCCTAACGTATTGTTATTGTTTTATATATGTTGCTGTTCAGCTAATAATAAATTCAACATAAATAACATTAAATAATTATATTATATCTTTGGATTCTTAGTTTACTATAGTATACCGGCTTCAATTATTGATAGTATATGTTATGTTGCTTTTAAACATATAATGAGGGTATATACAGACGCAGCAATGATTCTGCGGGGCTTGTTAGGGAGCGATCTCGTCTGCTGCTTCAATTATTACTATTGTTTGACCATGCATAATGGCCCAGCAATAATTGTACTAAGCCATTAGCATGGCCGCATTTTAAGGATTATTTATTGATGAAGAAGGGACGTCCCGGATAGGTAGTTATCTTTTATTTTCGCAATCCCCATTTCATGGAGAGGTGTTTGGCAAAACTCCAAAAATATAAGAAAGGAATAAGCAGATAAAAACCGGGATGGAGTTTAGGCAAAGCGGCATAGGCTTTTAATTCACCCTGCCGCATTTTCCATTTATCAGCACTTAATCCGCCGGCACTGAGTACCGGGCGATCCAATTGTGTAAGGTATAAAGGCAACAGGTAGGTACTGTGCCGGTAACTATGTCTTAAGGCAAGCTCATAGTCTTCGCAATAACGCATGGCTTCATTAAAGCGCAGGGGCAAATCGCGTCTGAATACCACACAGCTGGTCGATATAGGGTTGAACCATAAAAGGTCGAAAAAACGCGTTTTCCGGGGCACTACAGGGGCGTTTGCATAAACGGGTAGGGGCTCCGTCTGGTAATAATGCCATAAAAGGTCAATGGTACTCTGCTGTTCTAAGGCGTGCAAACACCATTCCAGCTTTCGCGGATGCCATTGGTCATCACTATCCAGAAAAGCGACATAGTTTCCGGAAGCCTTGTTCCAACCTGCATTGCGTGCAGCGGCAGGCCCTGCATTGTGGTTTTGTTGTATAAGGGTTATTTGCGTACCAAAATGCTGTAGTATCTGTGCCGCAGCATCATCCGTGCTACAATCATCTACCACAATAATTTCATGGGGGGCAACAGTTTGCTGCAAGCAGGATTGTATCGTAGCGATAATGGTACGATGGGCGTTATACATGGGGATGACTACAGAGCAGGTCATTTTCCGGTCAGCAGGTTTTGATAAATATATAATAATGTTTTTTCATTTTCCTGCCAGTTATACACCTGTCTTGCCTTTAAGCTGTTGGCCACAAGCCGGTCATAATACACACGGTCTTCAAGCATATAGTTGATCTGCTTGGCTATTAGCTCAGGGCTAGGGTCGGCCGGTAACAGCAGGGCGATTTCATATTGCTCGTTCACCGCACGATACTCGGGATAATCCATAGAAAGTTGTGGTACCGCATTGTGCATATAATCAAACAGGCGATTGGCCAAAGAATATACATTGTTTTGCGATACGCTATCAAGCAAAATCAATCCTATCTTGGCTTTTCGGGTGATATGGTATAATTCATCGGGAGGCACATAGCCTTTAAACGTTATTTTATGCGTGACCTTATACGTGCGTGCAAGTTCCTGTGCCTGCTCAAAAAAGTTCCCCTCTCCACAAATCAGTAGCGGCGTTTCAACCCATTGCATGGCGGGTATAAGTTGCTCAAAACAACGTCCTTTATTAACGGCACCCTGATACAAAATAAAGGGTGCTGTATCCCGGTCGGGCAATGCAGCCAAAGGACGCAGTACTGTTGCATTGGTAATGGTCGGATAAGTTACCCCATGTCGTTTGTGTAAATACAGGCCACAATAATTACCGACGGTATATCCGACGGGAAATTGCGGTACGGCATAGTCTGCGATCCAATTCCATATTTTGGCCTCACGGGATTTGGTGACCACTTCTTTCATTTCCGTAAAAATCTCATGCGCATCATATACCCTTTTACAGCCTTTGAGTTTACTCGCCCAAAGTACCGACATAATTGTATCCAGGTCAATCGCGCAGATCACTGCTGCTTTTTTAAACAGCAGGTAGAAAAACAGTATGATCCAGTATCCGCCATAAAACAGTTTTCCGCTTTCGGCTAAAACAGGGAGCCGTTTTTGATGAAACGGACGATTGATCAGGGGCTTGCTGTTTTTCTTCTTTACACCAATCAGTGTTACATGATATCCGGCTTCGGCAAGGGTCGTGCAAATACGGATCATTCTCTGATCGTAATTAAGGTCATTGGTTACCGTAAAAAGAAGTCGCTTCGCTGCAGGCATGTTAAGATGTACTATTTGGGTATGCAATATTACTGAAAAAGCGCATGGCAGGCAATGGGCATACTAAAAAAGGCGCGTTTCTTATCGAAACGCGCCTTTGTATAAGGAAAGGGAGATTAGTTATACAACTTACCTCTTAAATCTTTTACCTGAGCCGATTCACGAACCGATTGCATGATCATTTGTGTCGCATTAGACTTCATCATCATGTCATTCATGTTTCTTTCTGTATCCAGGTTGCGGCCAATTGCAGGGTTAACGAAACGTTTCGTTACCGTTACAAAGTACACACCATTCATACCAGCGATTCCCGGAGATACCGTACTTTCTTTAAAGTTTTTATTGAAGATATAACCTAATAATTTAGGTTCGTTACCTACATTAGGAATAGCATTCATTACAAACGTAACAGAATCAGCAGCAGCAACCTGTAATTGGTTGTTTTGTGCGATAGCAGCCAAGTCTTTGCCTTTGTTGGCATCGATCAGCATCTGTGCTTTTTTCTGTTGTTTTAAATAATTTTCTAAAGCAGTTTTTGTAGCACCGGTTGGTTTTAAAATACCTTCTGCATTAATCTCAGAAAGTTTAGCCACTACAAATTTATTGCCACCAAGGGTGAAAATAGGAGAAACATCGCCCAATTTAGCACCGTAAGCCCATCTTACCATATCGTTAGAAGAACCTAAAGTTGGTACTGTAAAGCTATTTTTACTGATGCCGCCCGCTGATTGTTTTGCCACACCACTAGCTAATGCTTCTTTATCAAATGACTTTGCATTTGCAGAAACCTTCTGTGCAAATTGAGAGGCTTGTCCGTATAAAGTATTATAGGTTGTATTATCCGCACTTAATCCTTTGCTTACAAAAGCAATTTTGCTGCTGGAAACAGGTTTTCCCTTTTTCAGGATTTGGATATAGTGTAAACCGGAATATTTATCGTTGCCTACTTTTACCACTTTTGTACCACCTACACCTGCATCACTAAAAGCGAAGTCGCCGAACTCTTTTGCTAAATCACTTTTTTGTGCTAACGTAAAATCATATTCTCCTTTAGAAGCATCAGGTTTTTGAGGATTATAGTCATCAGAAAACTTAACCACTAGAGAATCATAATTAGCACCAGATTTTTCCATAGCCAACACACTATCCATACGGGCTTGTGCCTGTGCTTCTGTGCGTACTTCATTAGGACCTTGTTTCGTCATAACCAAGATGTGGCGCACTTTTACAGAATCCGCGAAATTGGCTTTCTCTACTACTTTTGCGATCGTTACATTATCTCCCATATAGAAGGGCCCTACAATAGTACCCGGCGCTGCGACTAATATTTCTGCTGCATTCGGGATTTGTTGTAAAGAAGCATTTGTTTGATAACTCACCGGTATTGGATTGTCAGAGTTTCTTTTTACAAAAGCCTCTGCATCGCCTGTGGTTTCAAATTCTGCTTTTAAGGTATTGATGGTATTCATTACACGGGCAGAATCATCTTTTGATGGAAGAATGTTGAAGCTTACATATTCGATTGCTCTGGTTTCTTCTTTAGATTCAAATTGCTTCTTATGCGCGTTGATATATTTGTTGATATCGTCGTCAGTAACTTTTACTTTATCATCGGCAATTAAGGTAAACGGAAGGTTTACATAACTGATCGTTGCATTATTGGCTCTGCCTTCATGCTGATCGTCCAAAATGAATTTTGGTGTGTACACGCTACCGGATACCAAAGCAGAGAATTTACCTTGAATCTTCGCTTCTTTCAGTTGTTGTTTGAACAGCTCCCACTGTGCTTTTTCTTCAGGATTTTTTGACTTCTCCAACTGTAATACACGGGCAGCTATTTGTGCCGGATCTACTTGTTGGCCACCGCTCAATGCCTGAGCCACCATAGGATCCAGGTTATTGGCAGAGAACATATCTTTTAGTTCCGCATCGGAAACCGTAACACCCAGCTTCTGATTGATCTCGCCGGTAAGTCTTTCCAGTACCATTTGATTGAATACCTGGTCTCTGGCCTGCGCACGCGCATTATCATCCAAAGGTTGGTTTTGCTGCTTCATTTGGTTTTCATAAGCAGCGATACGTTCTTCGTATTCTTTGTAATCTATTTTTGTGCCGTCTACTTCCGCCACTTTTGTAGATTTTCCGAATAATCCTCCGTTACGCCCCCCGCTAGTAGCATCCATTAGAACAAAGCCCACTAAGGCTAAAACGATGATAGCACCAGCTACTTTGGCATATTTATCACGGATTTTTTGAATTATTGCCATTTTCTTGTTAAGATTTTAAAAATGAAAGTGCGCAAATCTAATAAAAATTAATATTATTTCAAAAATGTATTGTAATGAAGCTATTAACCTTTACAGTTGCAATTGTGAAAAGATACCGCCAAGTCCTATACGGATACCATAATTAGGGCTGCTACGACCGCTTTCATAACCCGTTACGAAATCGATTCTTCCCATCTTGAAAAACTTAAACCCAATATTTTCCAAACCGATGGAATATTCGCCATAATACTGGTTGGTATTGATAAACATTAAATTACCCGAAACAACCAAATGCCAGTTCAGGCGTTTGAATAAGGGTATTTTATTGGTCAGAAAGCCGTTCATATGCCATTCCCCATGTCCTTCACCGTATAGACCCGGAGTACTGCTGTACTTGTAATAGGGCGCCAGTTGAAAGCTGCTCAGGTAGGAAGCGGCCAAAACCGTTTGATTGCCCTGAAGGTGATACATATCCGGATTGCCCACATATTTTTTGTTGATAAAACCACCACCGATAAGGTTGTAGCGTATAGCCCCCAATAATTTCAGGGATACTTCATCTTTGATGCTGGCTTGCCAGCGGTCAAAATCACTTTTGCTGCCGGCGATCCCTGCAATGCCCTTTGTATACTGAATGCTAAAGATCGGAGCCTCACTTTTTACGGCACTTTTATATGCGGGATATTGTATGTATTTCCAACCCGGCTGATAGCTCAGCCCGACTTGGACGATAGCTGCTTTATGCGCTTCAAAAGCAGGTAATTCCGCCGGATTGTTGGGGCTGTAGTTCTGCCTTCTGTTTTTGTAAAAAGCATAATCCGTTGTGTTGAATAAGGGTGTCCTGTCTTCATAACGTAGGCCCAGGTCGAGGTTTAGCCCATTGCCGAATTGCTGATTGAAGTTGAGGTGTAGCAGCTTGGCCTGATAAAGCTTCATGTGATTTCTACCCCATACCAAACTAGTGCTGGTATTTAACAGGGGGCTGATCGGGTTATTGGGATTGATCTGGAATACATACTGGCCTATCGTGCCACTAAGACGCCAGATCTTGTTGATAAATGCGGTGTCCCTGCGTTCGTACTGTGCTTTAAGCAGGTATTGGTAAGTCTGATTAGAAAAGCCATAGCGGTTGTCCAGGGCTACTCTTAGGGTGTCGCCCCTGCGTGAGTGGTACTTCCAATAAGGTTCCATGCTTATATTCAAACCTTCAACGGTATTGAAATTTACCCTTGATAGCAAGCCGTTGATCCCCCATTCATGCCTGTTTTTTCTCACATAGGCGTTTTCAAGCAGGAACGCTGACGGACTAAGATGCTGTTGCGCCTTTTTGGCCAGAGAATCTCTTTTGGATTGCATACTTACATAAACACTATCCTTGACTTTATAGCCTCTCGTTTCTTCTGCCGATAAGGCAACGGGACGTTCTTGCTCCCAATAGCTCGTATCCTGCTTAAGCGCCTGCTTATCGTATGTGCTGATTATTTTAGAAGAGAATACAGAGGCGTCTATGGGCTGGTTCAATTTTAAATTGCGGTAGTTGGTCACAAAATCACCTACAAAGCTAAACCCGAAAATAGAAAACACCGGATAGATAATCTGTTGTTGTATCACCCAATTGTCTTTGGTCTCTTTACGGTACTGCTGCTGCAATACAAGTGTGTCGAGCATTTCCATCTGGGCACGCTTATCGAGCGAGAGGTTCACTTGCTGAAAGACCCATTCATCCTCCACGACATAAACGATACCGCGAAACAAGGGCTCATAAGTACGTTTGGGTATTACCTCAATTTTATTGATCAGTAGCCCATTGTCCATGTAAGAGTTGATAAACCGATAGCGATAATATTGAAAAGCATTACTGTGTGCCGGAGATATAAATCCACGGCCTCCGATACCGGAAAGAATTTCGATATTATTTTCATAAATATTTATAATGGGAGGCATCGAGGCGAAGCCCAGGCCATTGGGGTCTCCGCTGGTTTTTACCGCTTTAATCTCATTATAAGCTTTATTGGGCGCCTTATACGTGTAGTGCGTCATTTGCTCCAGAAGGTAAAGAATGCCTTGATTATTACTGTCTAATCCGAGCATTTGTTGTAATTCTTTTTGGTTTTCCTTTTTTATTTCCCTGCCCAAAAATGCTTTGGGAATATCCCGCATATTCAGTTTGCCTTTTAGGTAAATATCCGTTTCCAGTGTTTTAACCGCTTTCGCATGTTTCGACTTTTGGGCGATCACCTTACGCATGATGGCATAAGCCGGATCTTCCCCGCCAGAGTTCACCAACACCTCCCTGAGTTCGTTTTGTTCCGATTGCAACACAATGTTTACCGTTTGTGCGTCTTCCGATACGGTTATGGTTTTTGTTGCTGTGGTATAGCCAATCATACGCACGATCAAAGTTGCTTTTCCGGAATTGATAGACAAGGAATATAACCCGTCTTCATTTGCTGCTGTGCCGTCATTAGTACCGGATACCAGCAAAGTGGCAAAAGGGACGATCATGCCTTTTTCATCCGTTATTTTTCCTTTGATGGTTGCAGCCCATACCTGCAGGCTTAAGACAAAAAGGAGTAGGGTGGCACTTAAAGTTTTCATGGATTGATTATTGGGTTTTAAATAGCGCTGTAATATAGACAGGAACGTTTAGAATAGCAAACGCAGTATGCCAAAGCTTATTGTGTATCAGTTCGCCTTATTAAAGTCCATATGCGTGTATATTCTAAAATAGAATTGTATTTTTGCGCTGTTCTATAAAAAATTATTTCATATCATATTTTATGCAATCATCATTTTCTCCCCTAGTTGCCATAAGTCCTATCGATGGCCGTTATCAAAAACAAGTGAATGAACTCTCCGGCTATTTTTCTGAATTCGGACTGATCCGGTACCGGGTAAGGGTAGAGATCGAATATTTTATTCTGTTGGCGGAGAAAGGCATTTTTAAAATGCCCGCTAAGATTAAGCCGGCACAGCTTCGGGCAATCTATGAAGAGATGAGTGAAGCGGATGCTCAGCAGATCAAAGAAACAGAGAAGACGACCAATCACGATGTAAAAGCAGTTGAGTATTTTATTAAAGATCAGTTACATCAATTGGGTGGTGATGAAGTGGCTGAATGGGTGCATTTTGGCCTTACCTCACAGGATGTAAATAATACGGCTATCCCGCTTTTATGGAAAGAGGCGGTAGAAGAATCTTTTATGCCTTATTTGTTGAACCTGATTGCCACTGTTAAAGAGATGGCCAGGACATGGAAGAAAATACCAATGCTGGCTAAAACGCATGGACAGCCTGCTTCTCCAACCACCTTAGGAAAAGAGATTATGGTTTTTGTAGAGCGCCTGCAAAATCAGATTGACCTGTTTGGCTATGTGCCTTATGCGGCCAAATTCGGCGGTGCTACCGGTAATTTTAATGCACATCAGGTAACCTTTCCCAAACACGACTGGGTCGCTTTCGGTAATGAATTTGTGAATGAAAGATTAGGCTTGCAAAGAATGCAGTTTACAACGCAGATAGAGCATTATGATAACCTTGCGGCACATTTCGATACCTTGAAACGTATCAACACAATACTGATCGATTTTTGCCGGGATATCTGGACTTATGTGTCTATGGAATACTTTAAACAAAAAACAAAAAAGGGAGAGGTTGGTTCTTCTGCCATGCCTCATAAAGTGAATCCTATTGATTTTGAAAATGCGGAAGGAAACCTGGGCGTCGCCAATGCTTTGTATGAGCACCTGAGTGCAAAGTTGCCCATCAGCCGTTTGCAGCGCGACCTTACAGATTCTACGGTACTTAGGAATATCGGCGTGCCTATGGCGCATAGCTTTATTGCGTTAAAATCTATAGAAAAAGGTTTAGGTAAATTATTACTGAATGAAACCAAGATTAATGCGGATCTGGAAAACAATTGGGCTGTCGTCGCAGAGGCGATTCAGACAATCTTAAGAAGAGTGAAATTTCCTCAGCCTTATGAAGCGTTGAAAGACTTGACCAGAGGGCAGGAAGGCATTACACAAAAGAGCTTACATAAGTTCATTGATGGCCTGGATGTGGCCGATAAAATTAAAAATGAATTAAAAGCAATAAGCCCTCAAAACTATACTGGGGTTGAGTTTGACTATTAATAATTTAGTGCGGAACAGAATTTTTTTTAAATTTTCTCTAAAAAAAGTTTGTAGGATTAAAAAAGTGTTTTATCTTTGCAATCCCAAACGGGGAAAAAGAAAAGTTCTTTTACACACTAAATGCAGAAGTAGCTCAGTTGGTAGAGCACAACCTTGCCAAGGTTGGGGTCGCGAGTTCGAGTCTCGTCTTCTGCTCCAAAGATTCCAGGCAGCAATGTTTGGAATTTTTTTTAGACACACATTTTTATGTGCGCCTAAGCCCTGGTGGTGAAATTGGTAGACACGCAGGACTTAAAATCCTGTTTGCAGCAATGCAAGTGCCGGTTCAAGTCCGGCCTGGGGCACGAGTTACAGCCGATCCGAAAGGATCGGCTTTTTTTATGGCTATAGTATATCAACTACACATTTTAGAGCTTAGCTAAAAGGGTATTTATAAATTAAAACCAGCCATCAGTAATGATGGCTGGTTTTATTATGTAATGGTCGCGTGCGGTGCAAATACGACCAATAAGGGCGTAAAGGGGTATTGTTGCTAAAGCATCAAAATGCCTGTTATAAAGACAGGGAATTTGGCTTAACAGAGGGCTGTATTATTTTTATTCCGGGATTATTGAAAGATGTATCCACAATCCTTTCCCATGTCGCTCATTTTTTCTTGCAGACCCATTTTCTCTGCTTGCTTCAGGAGTTCTTTTGGTGGCGCTTGTCCTTCTTTAACCTTATTTAATTTGTTAAATAGTTTAAGTTCTTCCAGGCTTAATTTTGCTTCTAAGTCTTTAGTAAAGCAATCACCGAATTTTTCTGCCTTTTCCTTAGGCGTACCATCACTTATCATCCCTTTAACTACTTTAGTGCGTAGTGTTTTTAGAATGGACGCTTTCGTTTCAACGGGTTTAGATTGTGCTACAGCTAGGTTGCTGCTCATTACGATTATAGCTCCGAATGCTAAGAGTATTTTTTTCATTTTTAAAATTTGTATTAAAAATGAAAAATAGTATTTATTTGATTGCTAATGAAATTATTATACGTTATTCTTCATAGATCTTACCCGAAGCAGTTCTAATGAATATTTTAAATTTACAGCCTGTTTACTTACAGGTGACAAATGTTTCATAGGCTCTGCTCTTGGTCGTCTTTATTACAATAACGGTCTTGAGGAATAGATGCATTTTTGGTCTTTTTATTGCCGGAAAATGGGCGGTAGACAATTCTATAATATAGCCCTTAAGTTTATTGATAAATAAATGTATGGCTTGAAAAGTGATGCAGAACTAGATACCCAAAAAGAAGGAGTTGCAAATTCACGCGGGTCTGCAACTCCTTCTTTTTTATTTACAGAAACCTTTGATTGTGCCCGGAGAATATGCAAAATCAGCGCTGGAATTTTTGTTTGGTAAAGTAATAATACTGCTTAGCGTATTATGGTAATATCCCCTTTCTTTTGGTAATTCTTCCCGTCGCTGCAATTATAATTCAGTTGGTACATATACACATCATTGGATTGTTTTACGCCTTTAAATGTGCCGTCCCATCCTTTGTTTTGATTATTCTTATTGTCGTAGACAATCTGCCCCAGCCGGTTAAATATTCTGAAAGAAACGATGGTCTGTCCTACCTGTAATACGGGCTTGAAATAATCATTTTTTCCATCACCATTAGGGGTGAAGGCATTGGGCATCCCGATGTCGCAACAAGGGTGTACGTTTATATAAACAGAGTCTTTTGCAGAACAGATATTTCCACTGTAAACCGTAACGGTCACATAGCCTGATTGTGGTACTACGGCCCAGACCTCATTGTATTGATTGGTGCTTGTTGCGTGGAAATAGCGATCCGGTGTCCAGGAATATTCTAAGTTCTCACCTGTAGCAGTGGCTTTGAGCCTTACGGTGTCCATAGTACAAAAATTGCGATTGCCTATAACGGCTAAGGTAATGGTAGGCTTAGGAATAATATGCAGCATGATTACATTTGAGGTTGCAATGCAGCCTTTATTGTTGGTAACGCGCACACTATAATTTCCTGTGGTACTTACTTTTAGGCTATCGGTTGTTGCGCCGGGTATCGGATTATTATTTTGCAGCCATTGATACGTATTGCCGCTTTCGGCAACTACCTTTAAAACGTCCTGTCCCCCCTCGCACATACTGATTTTACCTTCCTTGTTAAGACTTACGTTGGGTAAGGTGTTCATGGTTAGGTTGAGGATAATATTGCTGTCGCAGCCCGAGACAGGATGGATCAGGGTATCGTAAATACCCCCGCTCTGGAGGATACGATCATAAAAGTTATAGACCTCTCCCTGGCATATACTGGCACTACGGTTAAAGGTATTTGGATTGATGGTCACCGTATAAGTACTGCTCAGCGTAGCGCAATCATTTAGTAACATGGTACAAGTATATACACCGCTTTGTGTGGGTTGTACATTGGAGAGCGTTATTGAATTTCCTGTAGCAGTATAGCCATTAGGTCCTGTCCAGTTATAGTTAGTGTAGACCGCGTCCGGAGGATTACTTACGGGCGCGGTTAAGGTAATATCACCTCCCTGGCAGGGCGTTCCGCTAAAAGTAATGGCTTGTGTGACCGGGGAGATTGTAATATCATCTAAAATCATGCCCAGGGTAGAGGGATTATTGATGTTTTCAAAATCTAGGGTTATTGTGGCCGTAGTAGGCGTAAATACAAACGCAGCACATTGCCAAATCCAGGTGGTGTTAGAAGAGGAAATATTTTGGGTTAGGAATACATTGGTACCATTATAGACCTTTACGTTTATCGTTGATGGAATGGGGGGAAGGGGGTATCCTGGTCCTGCAGTGGTTCTCCTACAATGTTTAAATGATATAGCGTAGGCCTGACCCGGTGTAACCGGAATATTAGCTTGCCTTAAATTGGCCTCAACATCAATTTCGGCTGTTATATTGGTAGCGGAGATGCCGCCATAACCAGCTTCCGTAATGTATGCTTCTACGGAGGTGCCCGGTGCAAAAAAGCCCCAGCCTACACCACCTGTTGTCGAGAAACTACCATTATTGACCAGGTTCTGAGCAAATGTTTGTACAAAAGAGTTTGTTGCAAGCAACAAAAGGAAGATGATTTTTTTCATATTCATAGGTTTTCTTTATTGATAAAACAGGTTTACCAAATAGGTTGTGTGAGGTTGTTAGTAGTTAGTCGAAAATTTTTATAAATTGTATATATAATATAAAAATTTGATCAAATTTAATATAAAATATTTAAATAATTAACTTGTAAAATAAATTTAATTATTATTATCTACATAAATAAAGAAAATTGAAATATAGAAATAGTTGAATTATATTGTTAGGCGATCGATAATCATTCAAAACAGGCTCAGTTGACGATATAAAAATAGGGCTACANNTGTAGCCCTATTTTTATATCGTTGTTGCTTATTTTTTAGCGCAACTCATCAGCCTCTTCGGCCTGCTTCACTTCTCCTTTTTTATTTTGTATAAAAAGGATAACTAAAGTCCCCACGATTAATAGCGTCAGCAATATACTGCCGATAGTATTTATCTGCTCTCCTGCCTTGATCACAGGGTCATTGTATTTGAAATCTATTTTATGCTTTCCGGCAGGTACTTTTATACCCCTTAATACATAGTTGACACAGTAAATAGGTGTTTCTTTTCCATCTATATATGCTTTCCAGTTTTCAGGATAATAAATCTCTGAAAAAACAGCGAATCCATCATTATTATTATTGGATTCATAGTGTAGTTCCGGCAAGTCATATTGGGTCATAACAATACGCGATGTGCTGTCTTTTACAAAAGCATCCTTGCCAATAGCGGTACGGTTATTATCCCTGATAATCGCCGTTTCGGCGGGTTTAAATGCTTGCTGGGCGCTATCCTGCTTAGGGTCGTTAATGGCCGGGGCATTCATGCTCAGCACGGTTTCATCTGCCGTTTTTGTATACTTGATATTGGAAATAAACCAAGCATTTCCTAAGGCTTTCGGATTAGGGATTGCTTGTGCTTCACCCTGTTTTTGACCAGCTGTAATAATATACTTTGTGTTGAGCATATCCAGTACCGCACCATTTAATTTGCTGATTTGCGTCTCTATCAGGTCCTGATAAATCTGCAATTTTGCGGGATGGTATCCACCAATTGTTTTATGGAAATAAGAAGGTTTGGCATCGTTAAAGGTATTCACAGAAAGGTCCAATACCCGATAATTTGGATCTTTATCCTTCAATATTTCAAGGTCTACAGGGCGAGGTGTAAAGTATTCCTGCTCCAGAGTGGTGGCATCGATGTAGGTATCATCTGTTAAATAACGATGACTTACACTCCACAAATCTATAATACAGGCTAAACCTAATGCCACGATAGCAATTTCTTTTTTGACCATCTCTTTTGCAAAAGCCCATAAAGCCGCCGCCGCTACAAGGATGAATGCCAGGCTTCTCAAGCCGTCTTTTAAGGCCATAGATTGCCTGTCGTCGCGTAAGGCTTTTAATAAGGTATTGGCATGCTCTCCATAGCTTTGTGCCATTTGTGCATCTCCCGCCCCCTTAAAGTCCATTAAAAATTGGCTGTATAGTATAACGGCTAGGGTAATACCTCCTGTAATAAAAACTGCTTTCTTCAGTTTTGCCAAAAGGACTTCTTTAGTATATTGTCCACTCATAAAGTAGTACAAACCCCAGAAGCCAAGCATTGGAAATATAATACTGGTCAGCGCCAATGCCATAGTTGGCGTCCTGAATTTATTATAGAATGGAAGGTGGTCAAACAAGAAATAGTTCAATAATTCAAAGTTCTTACCCCAAGACAGCATGGCAAATAGGAGTCCGGCGCCCGTAAGCCACCATTTTAAAGGGCTTTTGATCACCAATAGAGAAAGTACAAATAAGAAACAGACAATAGCACCAAAATAAATCGGGCCTGATAAGAAGGGTTGCGGCCCCCAATAAGTCGGGGCACGAGCCGTCATTTGCTCTACCTGGTATTCCGGTACGCCAATGCTGGTTAAGGCCTCTCCAAATTTAGAATCCGGTCCTATATTCTCGCCAGACTGGCCCCCATACAGGTTGGGAATAAGCATACAGAAGGTCTCCCCAATACCATTACTCCATTGGAAAGCGTATTCTTTGGAAAGCCCGCCATTTGTTTGTTCTGCATGTTGCGTTTTGTTGATTGTCAATTCGCTGGTACCGCCCCTGGTGGAGTTTTTACTGTAGCCTACCGTTCCTCTTAAACCGGAAAAGCTGGGTAGCGCGGCAATGATAGAAGTGATAAGGATAATCACAGTACCTTTTACATATTGGTTTATGGTTCCTTTTTTAATCGCAATAACTAAAAAAGCAATACATATGGCGGCAAAGAGTATTGCAGAATAATATATGATTTGAACATGCCATGCCGCAATCATAAAAGACAGGAACACTGCAGTCATCAATGCACCGAGTGCATAGCGCCTTCTGTATACCTGGAGTATGCCTGCAATAACGCCCGGAACAAAGATCAGGTCGATGAGTTTGGTCATATGACCGGCAGCGATGATGATGGCATTATAAGAGGTGAAGGCAAAGGCAATAGCACCAATAGTACTAATGAGCGTATTTACTTTCAGTGTTTTTAAAAGAACGAAAAAACTAAGCATGGCAATGAAAAAATAAACCATGGGGTTTATACTTCCGTTAGCGGGTTGCATCTGTAGTTTTCCGGATAGGCTACCGAACCAATTTGAATTGGAGGGTTGGTAATACATGATGGTTGGTAAGCCACTGAACATACTGTTGGACCAGTTAGCAGCCCTTCCTGTACTATCGTAATAGGTCATGGCTTCTTTTGACATATAGTTCCAACTCATCGTATCATGAGGTGCGATACGGTTACCCTTTAGTACGGGAGCGCAAAAAAGCGCACTTATGACTAGAAAAACTAATATGGCAAAAATATTCGGTAGGAACCTTTTTATTCCGTTAGCTGTTTGCATGGATGAAAATAAAATTTAGGATAAGCAACAAAAATAGAAAGTTTATTTAATTTTTGTATTAATTCGTGTTTTAATCATCTTAAGAAGTGTAACAATTATATGGATAGGATCTCAAAACTTAAAGAATTCTTGAAGACATCTCCACAAGATTCCTTTTTAATACATGCTTTGGCATTAGAATATGTAAAAATTTCTGATCTGGTGGCCGCCGAAGAATGTTTTACTTTAAACCTGGAAAAAAATCCGGAATATGTTGCTACCTATTATCATTTAGGAAAATTGTATGAAAATGCGGGAAAAGAAGCAGCCGCCATCAAAATTTATGAATTGGGAATTATTTTTTCTAAACAAATCAATGATAATCATTCATTTGGGGAATTGAGAGCCGCTTTAGATAATTTATTGTAGCAAATAAGTCCAACTTTTAACTTTTCTCGTATGTCTATATATTACGCTGTGTTTTGTAAACGTACAGGTAAGGTGTGTGAATGAGTGCCTTTTTAGCTGCCTTCCGCTTATCGAAATATGGCTATTTCGTGAAGAAAAGTAAACAACAAATAGTTATACAATTAAAATTTAAAGTATGAATCGTAGATTTACAATTAGTAGGCAGGCTTATCTCATAAGCTTCTTACTGATGCTCTTTAATGGCATCGCGCAGAAAACGTGGGCACAAACTTATTGTACCCCACCGTACACATTGGGTTGTGCGGCCGATTTTATTCAATCATTTTCTACAACGGGTGGCAGTACCAACATTTCTAACTTAAACTCGGGGGCATCGACGGGTACCGGTTGTGTGAGCAACCAGACTGCGATGGTACACACAACCTCTGTGGGGAATACGATTAACTTTTCTATCCTTAATTGCCCCGGTTGGAGTGAAGGATACAAAATTTTTGTGGATTGGAATGAAGACGGCGATTTCGTGGATCCGGGAGAGTTGGTTTACAATCCTACCGCTACCTTAGCCGGCGGTGGTACCGCGGCAGGTTCCTTTGTGGTTCCTGTAGGTACTACAGCGGGTAATAAGCGCATGAGGGTAAGATGTGTATTTAGTTCTGTCAATTTTGATGCCTGTAATTCTCAGAGCTTCGGAGAGGCAGAAGATTATACCATTACGGTTATTCCATTGACGCCTTGTACCAATCCGCCTAGTCCGGGTACTATTGCGACAAGTGTTCCGGATTCAATATGTCCTAACATCACTTTTTCTCTTGCTACAACAGGAAACTCTTTTGGTTCCGGTTTGGTTTATCAATGGGAGCAATCACCTACCGGTGTTGCCGGTTCATGGGTAAATATTGCCGGTGCGACTACCATTAACTACGCCGTTGCTGCGGGTATTACAACCAATACTTATTACAGATTGAAATCTATTTGTAGTGGCGGAACGCCGGTATTCAGTAATGAAAAAATGGTGGCGGTTAAGAGTTTTATAAACTGTTATTGTAATCCTACATATACCAGTGGTTGTACCAATGGTGGTACCATTAACAGCTTCTCTACTTCGGGTGCTATTGCGAATGTGAGTAACCTGAACACAGGTTGTGCCACAGGAGCTTTGGGCTATTCTAACTATAGTTCAATGGTAATCACTGCAGCACAGACCTTTGCATTTAATTTTAATGTGGCGATTTCTTCTTTTGCTTCCGGCGTCAAGATTTGGGCAGACTGGAATCACGATGGTGTATTTGATCCCGTGACAGAATTATGCGCGCAGTCGGCAACTACCATACCTGTTGGAACTTCCTTTACCGGAACAATTACACCACCAGCTACTGCATTGACGGGTAATACACGTATCCGTGTGAGAGCGGTAGAAGGTACAACGACGTTTACGCCTTGTTCCAGCCAGTCTTTTGGGGAGACCGAAGATTATACTATTAATTTAGTAGTGCCACCGGCATGTACTACGGTTACCTTCCCTTCTAATGTACACGCGATCGCGAATCCGAGAGCGCTATGTGTATCCGGCAATGTTGCTTTAACTATTGACTCCCTGATGCCACAAGCAACAGGTATTACTTATCAATGGCAAAGTGCTCCGGGCGGGGCGGGTCCATGGACCAATGTAGGTACCGCAACAACAACTTCTCCTACAACGATTACAGGATTAACGACGACCACTTATTACAGGATGCAGGTATTATGTAGCGGTAATGTGGTTGTGACCTCTTCTACCGATACCGTTACGGTTACAAATCCGGGTACGGTTACTGCCGTTAACGGACAAAGATGCGGACCGGGCCAGGTAACCCTTGGTGCAACGCCCTCTGTCGGATCAAGCCAGGTATCATGGTATACCGCTGCAACCGGCGGCACTGCAATTGGTACGGGTACACCGTTCAACACGCCTTATATTACCAATACAACTACTTTCTATGCTACTGCGGGAGCAGGAGCGACAACCTATAATACCGGAAAACTGACGCCAACTTCTACGACCGGTAATAGCGGTTTCAGTGATGTAGGTTTAATGTTTAATGCACTTACGTCCTTTACCTTACAAAGTGTAGATGTTTATCCGATGAGTGCGACTTCCACTACCGGTACCATAACCATTGCTTTGAAAAATGCTGCTGGCGTTACTTTACAGTCTACGACAGCTAATGTTACGGTAAGTGTAGCCGGTGCTTTAAATACGGTACCCTTAAACTTTACAGTACCAACCGGTACGGGATACCGACTGGTGGTAACTGCCGCTACGGGTATGTCTAATTTACTGAGAGAATCCGTAACAGGCTTTACCTTCCCCTATACCGTTCCGGGTGTGAGTTCTATTACCTCTGCTTATACAGGTGGTTCTTCGACTACTTTCTATTACTATTTTTACAAATGGGTGATTAAGGTAGGTTGTGAATCTCCTCGTGTACCGGTTGTGGCTACGGTCAATGCTGGTCCTGCGGTAACAAAAGCGGCACCACCGGTAGTGTGTAATAATGCCATAGCCACTTTGTCTATGACACCACCGGCAACGGCTAACCCTTATGTTCCTTATGTATGGTATCCTACTACTGATTTGTATACGAATGCCGCTGCAACTATCCCTTATACAGGTGGTACTGCAAATACGGTATATATGAAATCAAGCGTAGCCGGTCAGCATACTTATTATGCTATTGGCGGCGATACGACAGCAACCTCAACTTCTTGTTCCAGAGCAGATACCTTTAATGTATGGGTACAACCCGGTAATGTTACCATTAAAGCGGTGCCTGATACCATCTGTATCAGCGGGCAATCTATCTTGTCGCTGATGCCGGCTACAGATTATTATACCGGTAGCATTCAATGGCAGGAATCTTTAGATGGTGGCGTTACATACAGTAACCTGGCAGGTGCCACAAACGTTACCTATACAACCGCGACGCTCACTGCAAACAGAACGTACCGTGCCAACATTACGGCTAATGGTGCTACTTGTTCACAACCAACGAAATTGATTGTTGTGGCTAACCCTACCTTTATTTCTAAAAGAGATAGCTTCAATTGCGGACCGGGTCAGGTAACCCTGCAAGCAACTACAGGTGGTAACAGTAACCCAAGATGGTACGAAAATCCTACCGGTGGTAGTCCGATTGGCGGTGGTTCGGTATGGCAGACACCATTCTTAACACAAACAGATACCTTCTATGTAGTCGCCGGAACAGGTTCTACCGTATCTTCCGTAAATATCGGTTCAGGTACAACAGTAAGTACGGGTGCCGTAACGCCTTATTATAGTGCATGGGGTGGTTACAGACACCAATACTTGATTACCGCTGCAGAGCTTACTGCTGCCGGAGCAACCATTGGAGCTACCATTAACTCATTGGCTTTCGATGTCGTGAGCAATGGTACTACTTATAATGGTTTTGCGGTAAGCATGGGCCAGACAACAGCCACAGCCTTAACAACAGCTACCTGGTTGCCGGTAACTCAGGTAAAAGCACCACTAAACTGGACAACTACTGCCGGATACAATACGTATAATTTTGATGTTCCGTTCACATGGGATGGTACTTCCAATATCGTGGTACAAACCTGTTGGAGTAACAATAACACTTCTAATACCGTGAGTACAGTTAGATACCATACCACACCATTCGTATCGGCACACTACAATAACCAGGATAACGTGACCCCTGCAGTAAAATGTAGCAACACTACTGCCGGTTCTACAATCTCTCAAAGACCTAATATGAGATTGGGTATAAAACCATGCGAATCTTCACCACGTCAAATGGTGATTGCGACAATCAATCCGTTACCGGCTCCAAATTTGGGTGCAGATATCGACACTTGTATTAATCAAGGTAATACCATCACATTAAATCCGGGTACGATTCCAAACACACCTACTTATGTGTGGGACGATGCGAGTACAAATGCCACAAGAGGCATTACCCAAACAGGTACGTATAATGTAGCGGTAACAAACATCTTTGGTTGTGTGGGTAGAGATACAATTAATGTAAACATGAAATGGAACCCTGTTGTAGACCTGGCCTCAGGTGGTGTTAATTTATGCCTGGGTGGTACAAAAGTGTTAGATGCAGGTAATGGCGGTTTAAGTGGCGGCAACTACTACTGGAATACAGGTGCCACGAGCAGAACGATTACGATTAGTAATGTAGGTACTTATATCGCTTATGTGACCAGTAACCAAGGTTGTTTAACCACAGATACGGTTACGATTACTTCAAATGGTAGTGTTCCCACCATAGATGCGATTATTACCCAACCTTTATCAGCAAGCAGCTTTAAATTCTCTACACTGAATCCGCAAAACGTAACTAGCTTTATTTGGGATTTCGGAGATGGCTCAGCACCGGTTACCATACTGTCTTCTGCCTCTTCAAT
This sequence comes from Taibaiella sp. KBW10, assembly GCF_003852495.1. Taxonomy (GTDB): domain Bacteria; phylum Bacteroidota; class Bacteroidia; order Chitinophagales; family Chitinophagaceae; genus Edaphocola. Next base: position 21,871 of record NZ_QAJI01000006.1, read on the forward strand.
AGGCTTGACGACACATGTATTCCCTGCAGGAGGCAATTACAAAGTGAAACTGAAAACATTCAGTATTTGCGGCGACATCGTAGATAGTACCATGATCTCGATCATCGGTTTGGGTGCTAAAGACATCGATAAAGATGCTAAGCTGGTTCAGGTATATCCTAACCCTAATAACGGTAACATTCTGTATGTAGAAGCCGTAGGCGATGTTAAGATCAAGGATATGGTGGTTTACAATGCACTTGGACAGGAAGTGCTGACTATCAATAAATTTGACAACACAAGCAAACATAAAGTGACTTTACCGGAATACCTTGCTTCAGGTGTTTATAACCTGCGCATCAATACGAGTAAAGGCTTAACGACCAGAAAGCTGGAAATTGTGAAATAATTTATTTTTAAATTGAATAAAAAGTGGTGGCTATCAATAAGATAGCCACCACTTTTTGTGTCAGCAAGGTGGTTAAAGCCTTTATGTATAGCATTTTAATTCATATTTAATTGATATAGAATTAATTTTAAAGAAATTTCTGTCGATTATGAGGGATTTGAGAATTATTTTTTTTACATTCGTATGATAGAAATAAACAACATATAAATCTTAAATTTAAAACCATGAGTCAAAAATTTACATTTTGGAGGCGAGGCTATCTGTCTGGTCTCATACTTATGCTCTTTGCGGGGCTCTCGCCCAGGGCGATGGCGCAGACCTATTGTACGCCTGCCTACACCTACGGTTGTAGTAATGGAGGTACAATTGGGAGCTTCTATACTACAGGGGCGACGACGAATGTCTCTAACCTTGCTACCGGTTGTGCCAGCGGTGCTGCCGGCTATAGCAATTATACAACGCAGACTATTTCTGCGACTCAAGGATTTCCTTTTACGGTGAATGTAAATATCACTGCTTACGGTTCCGGAGTAAAGATCTGGGGTGACTGGAACCAAAACGGTACATTTGAAGCAAGTGAATTGTGCGCTGAATCTGCGGCAACTATCGCTTCAGGAGGTACTTACACTGCATCGGTAACGGTGCCGGCAACTGCGTTGACGGGCAATACCCGCTTCAGAGTAAGAGCGGTAGAAGGTTCTACTACTTTTGATGCCTGTGCCAGCAATTATTATGGAGAAACAGAAGATTATACAATCAACGTTACTGCACCTGTTGCTTGTGTGAATCCGCCAAACCCGGGAACAGTAGCAACCAGTGTGCCGGATTCTATTTGTCCAAACCTTTCTTTTCCTTTAGCGACTACGGGTACCACTTTTGGGGTAACCGGGATGACGTATCAATGGGAGACATCACCTACAGGTGTTGCCGGTTCATGGGTTAATCTTACAGGAGCCACTACCGTGAATTACACTGTTGCAACAGGGATTACCGTTAATACTTATTACAGATTGAAATCTGTTTGTAGTGGTGGTACACCTGTATACAGTAATGCAAAAATGGTTGCGGTAAAAAACTGGCTTAACTGTTTCTGTACCCCTACTTATACCTATGGTTGTAGTAATGGTGGTACGATTAACAGCTTTTCAACAACAGGAGCTATTACGAATGTGAGTAATTTAAATACAGGTTGTGCGAGTGGTGCAGCCGGTTATTCCAACTATACTTCTATGGCCATTACGGCTGCACAAACATTTGCATTCAATTTTAGTGTCGGTATTTCGGCATATAGTTCGGGTGTAAAAATTTGGGCAGACTGGAATCATGATGGTGTTTTTGATCCCGTAACAGAATTATGTGCGGCGTCAACAAGTACCATCGCTACAGGCGCTTTCTTTACCGGAACAATTATTCCACCTGCTACGGCATTAAATGGTAACACTAGACTTCGGGTAAGAGCTGTTGAAGGATCTACTACTTTTGATCCATGTTCTATCTACAGCTACGGAGAGACAGAAGATTATTTACTGAATATCATTATCCCGCCTGCATGTAGTACGGTTACTTTCCCGTCCAATGTGCATGCTTTGGCAACCCCACGTAAACTATGTGTATCAGGTAACGTTTCTTTAGCCATAGATTCTACCATGCCACAAGCAACAGGTATTACCTATCAATGGCAAAGTGCTCCGACCGGAACCGGTCCATGGACGAATGTAGGTACAGCAACAACAACTTCTCCTACAACGATTACAGGATTAGCGACTACGACTTATTACAGAATGCAAGTATTATGTAATGGTAACCCTGCGGTAACTTCTTCTACAGATACGGTAACCGTAACCAATCCGGGAACAGTTACAGGTGTTCCGGGTAGCCGTTGTGGTCCGGGCCAAGTGGCACTTGCTGCAACACCGTCCAACAGTGCCTCTCTGATAAGATGGTATACTGCGGCAACAGGTGGCGCGCCTATCGGAACAGGACAAAACTTCAATACACCATATATTCCGGCTACTACTACTTTCTATGCTTCTGCAGGATCTGCTGGTGTGCCGACTTTATCCAGTGTAGGTGCGGGAGCCTTAACCCCTTCCTATGATTATGTAACGATATTTGCCGGTGGTTATGGCGGGTACAAGCATCAGTTTATCATCACTCAGGCAGAAATGATTGCTGCTGGTATTATGCCGGGCAACTCAATCAGTTCGATTTCTGTAGATAATTTAAACGGTGCATTTACCTATAATGGCTTTGAGATGAAAGTGGGTACAACCACAGCAACTACCTCAACCAATACATTTGTCGCTACAGGTATGACAACTGTTTTCCCTTCTGCTAACTATACTACTGTTGTTGGTGTGAATACCTTCAACTTTAATACACCATACACTTATTCGGGAGGTTCTTTAGTAATCCAGACTTGTTGGAGTAATGGTGGTTACAGCACAACTTATTCTAATCTGGCTTATGATAATACGAGTTATGCGTCTACTACGGTAGCACCAATGGATAACTCTACGCCAGCTACTCTATGTGCGCTCACAACCTCTACCTACTTCTCTAGCCCGATGAACAAAAGACCTAAGTTTACCTTTAATTTTGACGGGTCTTGTCAATCTCCTCGTGTAGCGGTTTTGGCTACAATCAACGCTGGTCCTGCAGTAACAAAAGCAGCACCACCGGTAGTATGTAATAATGCCATAGCCACATTGTCTATGACACCACCGGCAACCGCCAACCCTTATGTTCCTTATGTATGGTATCCTACTACTGATCTGTATACCAATGCCACTGCAACCATCCCTTATACAGGTGGTACTGCAAATACAGTATATATGAAATCGACAACAGCGGGTCTGCATACTTATTATGCTATTGGCGGCGATACGACAGCAACTTCAACTTCTTGTTCTAGAGCAGATACCTTTAAAGTGTGGGTACAACCAGGTAACCAATTCATTACAGGTTTCCCTGATACAATCTGTGCCAGTGGTTCTACTGTATTGACTTTAAATCCTAGTGTTAGTGCTGATTACTATACGGGTAGCATTCAATGGCAGGAATCTTTAGATGGCGGTGTTACGTACAGCAATCTAACCGGCGCAACAAATGTTACTTATACAACGGTAAGCTTAACTGCAAACAGAACATACCGTGCAAATGTTACTGCTAATGGTGCGACTTGTACACAAGCGACAAAATTAGTAGTAGTGGCCAATCCTACCTTTATTTCTAAAAGAGATAGCTCCAATTGTGGACCAGGTCAGGTAACCTTAAAAGCAACAACAGGTGGTAACAGTACCCCAAGATGGTATGAAAATCCTACCGGTGGTAGCCCGATTGGTGGTGGTTCAGTATGGCAGACGCCATTCTTAACACAAACAGATACATTCTATGTAGTGGGTAGTGGTGGATTAACACCTGCCAATATCAATGTAGGTACTGGTACAACTACGAGTTCTGGTGCCGTAACGCCATACTATGGTAGCTGGGGTGGTTATAAACACCAATTCCTGATTACTGCAGCGGAGCTTACTGCAGCAGGTGCAGCAGGCGGATCTTCTATCACTTCATTGGCTTTCGATGTTGTAAGTGGTGGTGCTACCTATAACGGTTTTGCCGTAAGCATGGGACAAACAGCCGCCGCCGCATTAGTAACGAGTAGCTGGGTACCGGTAACTCAGGTGAAAGCACCTGCAAACTGGACTACTACTACCGGTTATAATACGTATAACTTTGATGCTCCGTTTGTATGGGATGGTACTTCTAATATTGTAGTACAAACCTGTTGGAGCAACAATAATGGTTCAAATACCGTAAGTACCGTTAGATACAACACAACTTCTTATGTGTCGACACACTATAATTATGCAGACTATTATACGCCTGCAGATATTTGTAGCTATACTGCTACCGGTGCTACGATTTCTCAAAGACCAAACATCAGATTTGGTATCTTAAAACCATGTGAATCTTCACCACGTCAAATGGTGATTGCAACAATCAATCCGTTACCGGCTCCGCATTTAGGTGCAGATGTTGATACCTGTATTGCTCAGGGTAGCGTGATGACTTTGAACCCGGGTACAATTCCAAATACGCCTACGTTTGTGTGGGATGATGCAAGTACAAGTGCTACAAGAGGCATTACCCAAACAGGTACTTATAATGTAGCGGTAACCAATAGCTTTGGTTGTGTGGGTAGAGATACAATCAATGTAAATATGAAATGGACCCCTGTTGTTGACCTTGCCTCTGGTGGTATCAACTTCTGTCTGGGTGGTACTAAAGTACTAGATGCAGGTAATGGCGGCTTAAACGGTGGTAACTACTACTGGAATACGGGTGCGACCAGCAGAACTATTTCTATCTCAAATCCAGGTACGTTCATCGCTTACGTAACCAGCAGCCAAGGTTGTTTAACTATTGATACTGTTACCATCACTTCAAGCGGATATATGCCAACGGTAGATGCAATTGTAACGCAGCCGCTGTCTGCGACCAGCTTTAAATTCTCTACTTTGAATCCACAAAACGTAACTAGTTTTGTATGGGATTTCGGAGATGGTTCAGCACCCGTTACGGTACAGGCTACAGCTTCTACTGTGGGTCTAACCTCACATGTATTCCCTGCAGGAGGTAACTACCACGTGAAACTGAAAACGTTCAGTACTTGTGGCGACATTGTAGATAGTACTACAATCTCAATCATAGGTTTAGGTGCTAAAGACATCGATAAAGATGCTAAATTAGTACAAGTATATCCTAACCCTAATAACGGTAATATTCTGTATGTAGAAGCCGTGGGCGATGTTAAAATCAAGGATATGGTGGTTTACAATGCACTTGGACAGGAAGTGTTAACCATCAAGAAATTTGACAGCGCAAATAAACATAAAGTGACTTTACCGGAATACCTTGCTTCAGGTGTATATAACCTGCGCATCAATACGAGTAAAGGTTTGACGACCAGGAAACTGGAAATCGTAAAATAGCATTTTGACTACCCGGCTCCGGATTGATTTGTATCCGGGTAATCAATAAAATGCACTCATTATTTAAAAAGAGAATGGCCGCCCGTAAAACGGGTGGCCATTCTCTTTTTAAATAATTATTATATAGCCATTTATATATTAATACAATACATAGATGTTAAATGTATTTCATAAATGTTAATTCTTATACAATTGTGTGAAATTTTGTTAAATTCGTTATCTGAAAGAAACCCAATAATCTGAAAAAAACCAAATTAAATCCCTGAAAATCATGAGACAAATAGCCTTTCTGAAAAGGAGCATATATTATATGTGTCTTTCCTTTTTACTACTCTGTGGTATATCACAAAAGGTACAGGCGCAGACCTATTGTACCCCTACTTATGATTATGGTTGTGATGATGATTATATTCAATCATTCTCTACAACCGGAGGAACCACAAATATTACTAACCTGAATTCCGGCTCATCAGCTAGTTCAGCTTGTCTGAGTAATCAAACAAGTATGGTACACACTGATTTTGCAGGTGGTATCGTTAACTTTACAATTGAGAATAATCCCGGTTATGATGAAGGCTATAAAATCTTTGTCGACTGGAATGCGGATGGTGATTTCCTTGATCCGGGAGAGATTGTGTACGATCCCACATCCACGCTCGCGGGCGGAGCGAGTATTTCCGGCACCTTCACAATTCCCCTGGGTACATTACCGGGAGATAAGCGGATGCGGCTTCGTTGTGTATATGATGAAACATTCTTCGATGCCTGTGATTTACAAGGCTTTGGAGAGGCGGAAGATTATACCCTAATGGTGGCTTCTTCGACACCATGTGTTAATCCGCCAAGCCCGGGCACAATTGCAGCCGTTGTTCCTGATTCTATTTGTCCAAATGTTGCTTTTACCTTAGGAACAACAGGGAACTCATACGGTATAGGCCTGTCCTACCAATGGGAGCAATCCGCAACAGGTGCTGCCGGTTCCTGGACCAATGTACCCGGCGCGGCTTCTATCAATTATACCCTTACCGGAGGCATTACTACAGCAGCTTATTATAGATTAAAGTCTGTTTGTAGTGGTGGTACACCCGTGTATAGCAATACTAAGCAAGTAACGATCAAGAGCTTTATAAACTGTTATTGTACGCCTTCTTATGTTTATGGTTGTGACTTTGATAGTTATATAGATGCCTTTTCTACAAGTGGGGCGACAGTTGACATCGCTAATATTGGTACTGGTTGTACACCGGCGCCAAGTTATGCAGATTATACCTCCATGACATTGACAACTGCACAGTCTTTCCCTTTCAACTTTACGGTGGCTGTAGAAAACTATGATGCCGGAGTGAAGATTTGGGCAGACTGGAATCATGATGGTATTTTTGACCCCGTTACAGAATTATGCGCCGAATCGGTCAATACGATTCCGGCCGGAGGAACTTTTACCGGAACGATTATGACACCTGCTACAGCCCTATTGGGCAATACCCGTTTAAGAATCAGGGTAGAAGAGGGCTCTACGTTTTTTGATCCCTGCAGTACTTTGTATTATGGAGAAGCAGAAGACTATTCAGTTAATGTTATCACTCCACCATCTTGTGCAACGGTTACTTTTCCAACGACAGTATTAGCTAATGCAAATCCCAGAAACCTGTGTGTTTCCGGCAATGTTGATTTGTCCATAAGTTCCCTGATGCCACAGGCAGCAGGTATTACCTATCAATGGCAAAGTTCCCCTACAGGTGCAGCGCCATGGACGAACGTAGGTACGGCCAGCGCCACATCGGGTAATATGATTACCGGTTTATCAGCTACAACTTATTACCGCTTGCAAATCCTCTGTAGTGGTACTCCTGTCGTAACGACGAGTATCGATACCGTTACTGTTAATAATCCGGGAACACTTACCGGTACCGGTGGTGCCCGTTGCGGACCGGGACCTGTGTCCTTATCAGCAACTCCGGCTACAGCCGGAGGTACAATCAGGTGGTATGAAAATGCTGCTGGTGGTGTCGCTCTTGGTATGGGACAAAATTTTAGCACGCCGTCTATTACCAGTACCACAACTTTTTATGCCAGCTCCGGAACACCACCATTACCCGCGACCACAAGCGTGGGACTAGGTGCGCTGACCGCAGCTTCTTATGATTATGTCACGATTTTTGCCGGTGGATACGGTGGATATAAACACCAATTCTTAATTACTGAAGCTGAAATGACCGCTGCAGGTATCCCACCGGGAAGTATTATCAATTCTATTGCGGTACAGAATATGGCCGGAACTAATACTTATGACGGGTTTGAAGTGAAAGTAGGTACGACAACAGCTACTGTAACCACCAATACCTTTATCAATAGTGGGCTCGCTACGGTATATCCTTCCGCAAACTATACAACGGTTGTCGGGGTAAATACCATCAATTTCAATAGCCCCTATGCTTATCCGGGCGGAAGTTTTGTGATCCAAACCTGTTGGAGTAATGGGGGCTTCGGTACGGACCCTTCTTTACTGGCCTATGATAATACTTCTTACAATGCTACGACAGTAGCGCCAAAAGATAATTCGACCCCTTCAGATATATGTGCACAAGGATTTTCCAACTATTTTGATAGTCCGATGAGCAGAAGACCGAAGTTTATATTTAATTACGCCGGTTCCTGCGAAAGCGGAAGGATTCCTGTAGTGGCCACCGTACACGATAATCCTGCCCCTTATTTAGGTGCAGACTTAGATACCTGTATCCATCAGGGAAATGCAGTAATACTCAATCCGGGAGCCATACCGCATAATCCGACGTATCAATGGGATGATGCTTCCAGCAACAACACCAGAGGCGTTACGATGCCGGGTACCTATTATGTAGCGGCAAGAGATACTTTTGGTTGTGAAGGAAAAGATACCATTAACATAGAGATGAGATGGAATCCTGAAGTAGACCTGTCTGCCAGCGGGCTGACAATCTGTTTGGGTGGTACAAAAGTACTGGATGCCGGTTCCGGCGGCGAAAATGGCGGTAGTTATTACTGGAATACCGGTGCTACAAACCGTAGAATTACGATCCATAACCCCGGTACCTATATTACTTATGTGACCAGCGATGAAGGTTGTATGACCAGCGATACCATATCCATCATAGCCCAGGGGGCAATGCCTGAGATTGATGGTATTGCGACACAACCGATAACGGCCAGTAGTTTTAACTTCAGCACGATAAATCCGCAAAATGTAACCAGTTTTGTATGGGATTTCGGAGATGGCTCTGCACCGGTAACGATAGCGCCTTTAACTTCTGCTCTTGGCCAGATCTCACATGTGTTCCCCGCAGGTGGTAACTATGAGGTGAAACTGAGAATATACAGTATTTGTGGCGATGTGCTCGACAGTACAATGATCTCTATTGTTGGTTTAGGTGCTAAAGACGTCGATAAGGATGCTACATTAGTACAGGTATATCCTAACCCTAATAATGGAAGCATTCTGTATGTTGAAGCTGTCGGCGATGTTAAGATCAAGGATATGGTAGTCTATAATGCACTGGGTCAGGAAGTATTGACCATCCGTAAATTTGACAGTGCACACAAACATAAAGTGACTTTGCCGGATTATCTTGCTTCGGGTGTGTATAGCCTCCGCATCAATACCAGCAAAGGATTAACCACCAGAAAACTGGAAATCGTAAAATAGACTTTAGTTAAATAAAAAATAGATAATGGCTACCTCAGCGGTAGCCATTATTTTTGCCCAAAAGAAAGGCATATTATATATGGCGGTATCCGTTTTTGCACAATCATTATTACAGTGGCATTCCGAAAGTAATAGCAGAATATTGCCTTGGAAAGAAGAAAAAGATCCTTATAAAATTTGGCTTTCTGAAATCATATTGCAACAGACAAGGGCAGAGCAGGGCTTACCTTATTATGTAAAATTCATCTCAAAATATCCTACTGTTTTTGATCTGGCTGCAGCTCCCGAAGGAGAAGTATTCAAGCTATGGCAAGGGCTGGGCTATTATGCCAGGTGTCGTAATCTATTATTTACTGCAAGAGCGATTGTTGCGCAATGGCAAGGAGTTTTCCCACAAACCTATACCGAACTATTAACGTTAAAAGGGGTAGGGGAATATACCGCTGCGGCCATTGCCTCTTTTGCTTATGATTTACCGCATCCTGTAATTGATGGTAATGTGTACCGGGTATTATCCCGCTATTTTGCAGAACCCACGCCAATCAATACGCCGGAAGGAAAGAAGGTTTTTACGGCATTGGCCAATAAAGTTTTTGATGCGCAACATCCGGCAGCATACAATCAGGCCATTATGGATTTAGGCGCTGTTGTTTGTAAACCCAAGCAAGCCTTATGTAATCTTTGCTATTTATCAGACCATTGCAAAGCATTTAATACCGATCAGGTAGACCAATACCCACTGAAGTTGCAAAAAATAAAGGTGAAAGAAAGATTCTTTTCCTATTATGTATTCCTGCATAAAGACCAGGTATATATCCAACAGCGAACACATAAGGATGTCTGGCAGGATCTTTATGAATTCTGGTTAAGCGAAGGCCCTGCTCCGGCTGCCCTTAGTAGCCTCCTGGCAGATGAGCAATTTGTTTTGGAATACCGGCAAAATATCTTTCACTATAAACAAAGACTAACACACCAACTCATCCGCAGCGATTTTTCGCTCGTCCGCTTGAAACGCATCCCAGCCTTGCTTAAAGGGCCCGGAATCTGGATCAATAAAAGCGAAATACATGATTACTCCTTTCCCAAAACAATAGTTTCGTTTTTGGAAGAAATACCTTATTTTTAATTATTAAATTAGAAAAAGCCATATTTTTAACAGTAAAATTTATATTGTATGAGAGGCGTAAATAAGGTAGTACTCATAGGGAATTTAGGTAAGGATCCGGATTTACAATACATTGAGGGTGATATTCCCGTTGCAAAATTTCCTTTGGCCACTACAGAGATGAGAAAAGAGAAGAATGGAAATGTTGTTTCAGAAACAGAATGGCATACAATTGTTTTATGGCGTGGTTTAGCAGAATTGGCAGGCAAGTATTTACACAAAGGTAGTCTTGTATATATAGAGGGTAGATTGAGAACAAGAAGTTGGGAAGATAAAGACAAAAACAAAAGATTTCAAACGGAGATTATTGCGGAGAACCTGGTCATGCTTGATAAACGAAAAGATAGCGATGCATCGCCCTCTGTGAGCAAGAGCGATCCGATAGATAATAGCTACCTCAATACCAATAATGATCCAGAATTAGATGATATCTTACCCTTTTAACCGGTAATTTCGTTGAATTTTAATAATAGTACGGAAATAATCAAAACAGTATTGTTTTGGTTATTTTTGCAATAGGGCGTTTCTTTTTAGAATATTATATGCTTATACTTTTACAAGCTGCATTGGCAGCATCACCTACTGTAATTACGACGCTGTGTATCTTAGTACTGGCTATTTTGTTTCTGGCTTCTATCGCTGCGGGAGCAGAGGTGGGATTTTTTAGCCTTAAATTAAAAGATATCAACTACCTGAAAACGAAAGAAGATCAGAATTCAAGAATGATCATCACCCTTTTAGAAGATCCGGAACTTTTGCTGTCTACATTAAGAATTTCCAAAATCAGCCTTGCCATTCTTATTATTTTATTGACCAATTATATTGCCCATTTATGTTTACCGAAGGAGGTGCATTCTCTCGTCCTGATCGGTATTGTATTATTTGTGTCTATGCTGTTGTTGTTGCTCTTTGTCGAAGTGCTGCCCAAAGTGTATTCCAGGCAACATAATATGCGGATGGCCGGGTTTTCTGCGCCCATTGTCAATATCCTGTTTCTGACCTTTAAGGGAATAGGGCAGGTATTGGTCGATTCTAATGAATATAAAGATCAGAAACGTAATCGTAAACTGGAGGAGATCGATAACCTGAAAGAGCTGGAAGATGCTATAGAGGCTAGTTTAGGACATGCCGCTTCAAAAGAGGAGGTTGATATTTTTAAAGGCGTATTAAAGTTCGGGAATATCAGCGTAAAACAAATCATGCAGCCAAGACTCGATGTGGTAGCCATTAGAGAAAGCTGGAACATTAGCAAAGTGCGGGAAAAGTTACTTGATGCGGGCTATTCACGCTTGCCGGTGTACCGCAATAATATAGATGAAGTTGTGGGCATGGTATTTACCAAAGATTTTCTCCCCTATATCGGTCTGGACAATTTTGACTGGCATACTCTGATACGACCGGCGTATTATGTACATCAGCATAAGCTGATTGATGATTTGCTGAACAATTTCAGAGAGCACAGGGTACATTTCGCGATTGTGGTAGATGAGTTTGGTGGTACCGCAGGTATCATCACTCTGGAAGATATTATGGAAGAAATCGTTGGTGATATTAAAGATGAATTTGATGAAGAAGAGCATAATTTCAAGAAGATAAATGACACCGCTTACATCTTTGAGGGGCGCATGCTCATCAATGATATGTGTCGTATCATGGGCATACCTTTAAGTACGTTTACCGATATCAGGGGCGAGAGTGATTCTATTGCCGGTTTGGTATTGGAAATAGCCGGTAAGTTCCCGACGATTAATGAGCAAATCAGTTATAACAACTATGACTTTACCATTTTGGCCGTCGATAAGCTCCGGATCGAAAAGGTAAAGGTAGAATACAATATAGATTAATATAAAAAAAGGTTCGTATCACGAACCTTTTTTTATGCCCTCAAATCGCGTAATAATTCCGTAATAGTGTGGTAATACAATGGTAATCCTTGTATAACAATTTGATTATATGGGCGGGGTACTTTTGCCTCAAAGTTCAAAAAAATCAAATTCAAAATTATTATGAAAAAGGGTTTATTACTCGCTACACTTGCCGGTTCATTATTCGCTACAACTTCATTGACTTCTTGTAAGGATAAGAACACTGGAGGTACTACACCTACAGAAAACAATGTATTGAAAAAAGACATCACTGCTAACATGACCTTAAAATCAGGAACAAAATATACCCTGGAAGGTTTTGTATACGTAATGGATGGTGTTACCTTGACGATCGAGCCGGGTGCGATTATTGTTGGTGATAAACAAACTAAAGGTACTTTGATCATTGCCCGCGGTGCAAAGATCATGGCTCAGGGTACTAAAGAAAAACCTATCGTATTTACTTCAGAAGAAGCTCCTGGATCTCGCCGTGAAGGTGATTGGGGTGGTTTAGTGATTTTAGGTAAAGCGCCGATCAATCCAAGTGGTGGAACTGCCCGTATTGAAGGTGGTATTACCCCTACCGTTGCCGGTCAGGATGCAAAATATAACGAATATGGTGGTACTGTAGTAAACGATAATTCTGGTATACTGAAATATGTAAGAATTGAGTTTGCCGGTATTGCATTCTCTCCCGATAATGAAATTAATGGTTTAACCTTAGGTGGTGTTGGTAATGGTACAACGATCAGTTATGTACAAGTATACCGTTCCGGTGATGATGCCTTCGAATGGTTTGGTGGTACGGTTAACTGTGATCACTTAGTAGCTACTTATTCTTGGGATGATGATTTTGATACGGATTTCGGTTTTTCGGGACAAGTACAATTTGGCTTGGCACACCGTGCAAAAAATATCGCAGATGTAAGCGGTTCAAATGGTTTTGAGTCTGATAACGATGGTAATGGTTCTACACAAACACCACAAACCAAAGCGATCTTCTCTAACATGACAATCGTAGGACCTGGTAAAGGAACTTCTTTAAGCGGTATCAATGCCAACTTCCAGAATGGTGCGCAAATCCGTCGTAACTCTTCTATGTCTTTGGTAAACTCTATTATCTTAGGTTTCCCGGTAGGTGTTTATATCGACGATACAAAAGGTACAGCAACTTCTCTTAATGCTACAGCAGGTACTTTAATGTTCAAAAACAACATTATCGCAGGTTGTACTACTCCTAAGAAAGCTTCTACTGCATCATTTGATATCAACACATGGTTTGATAACAACAACAATGTAACTTATCCTAATGGTGATACCGTTATGTTGACAGATGCGTACAAATATTCTGCAGCAGTATCAGCTACAGTAGGTGTACCTAGCTTCTTATTGAAAAGCGGATCTATGGCGGCAACAGGTGCTAGCTTCTCAGGTCTTACCGGATTCCAGCAAGTGGCTTATAAAGGCGCATTTGATGGTACAAACGATTGGACTACAGGTTGGACTAACTGGGCAGCAGAAACAACACAATACTAATCTATATCATATCAATAAAAATTTGGCCGGCTCAAAAAGCCGGTCAAATTTTTTTAAAAAATATTTTGTCAGCAAAAATAAAATACCTATTTTTGCATTCCAATTAAGGGAATGGCCTTGTGGCGCAACTGAATAGCGCATCTGATTACGGCTCAGAAGGTTTTAGGTTTGAATCCTAACAAGGTCACGAAGAGAGATAGCAATTATGCTGTCTCTCTTTATTTTTGCACCTTTTCGCCGATTGCCTTGCCCTAGTAAGCCCTGAGAAGCCCCTTATATTTGGGATAATATTCGGAGGAAATTTGGGAAATATTCAATGTTCAAATTATATTTATTGAGCATCCGCTTTTAGGAAACAAAGACTTTCTTTATTGTTTGGGTTTCTATTTATTTCGATTGCTACCTTTTGCCTTGATGCAAAAGGTACCGCCAAAAAATCAAGGCTATATAAATCCTTGGCTAAAAATCAATGTGTCGGTCGGTCGCCAACCAAACTCGCTGCGCTCAGACAATGGTTTGCGCCTTTATCGACCGAGCCAATGATTTTCTTAACGCCGGATTTATAAGGCCGGTCTTAAGCGATCTGTACAGAACAGATCGCTTATTGTTTTCGTCACAGCGAGAGCAATTCTGTATTGGCCTTGCGATTTTGAGCCCTGCATGTTCCCCTAAAGCTCAAAAATCAATGTACGAAACGCAACAAAAAGGTGACTAAAAGCAGATAGTCAATTTATATTTATCCTTTTAAAGCATAAGCCTATTCCGGCATTACTGCAATGGCTGTTGGTCAAACCGGTCGATCCCTACTTGTAGTGCATCAAGATTAAATTGTTATACCAAAGTAAAGAGCCGCAAAATTTGCGGCTCTTTTTAAGAAAGAATAATCTTAGTTTATAATCAAGGTGATATCGCTGGTATTGGTAGGCTGATCCCACCATGCACTGATCATACTATTGTAACCGCAATACGGCACCGGAGCTCCGGTCATAGTACTATTGGTATATGGCGTCCATATATTGGTCAATAACAGCCCGTCATGAGCTGCGCCGCCGCTAGCCATCGTTTGATAAGTTATACGGGCGCTATTAATTATTTCTCCCGGCATTGAACTGAAACTGGGCGAGGTGTTGCCGCTAACCGTTACCCATCCCACCGCATTTACATAAATAATATAGCTGCAGGCATGCGGATTAATAATGGTTATCGAATTGGCCTTTACCAGGGTAGCGGATAGGACTATCGCACTTGCAATCAAAATGAATTTTTTCATTAAATAATATTTTAGAAGATAATTAATACACTAATATGAGATATTATTTAAAGTTATGTACAATGCACTTTGCAATCGTTCCTGTTTTGCGTCCTTAATCTGTTTATTTTGTAAAAAGAAGGAATCATTTTGTTATTTTAAAATTGATTTTTTTAAATGCTTATGATGGGTATATGACATTATTATTTGAGCATTTCGAACTAAAATCTCTTTCAAGTCGTGACTGAATTGGGATTATTTTTTCATATATTTGGGTATTATTAATCTTTAAAATAGTCATTATGAAAAAAGTATTATTAGCCGTTGTCGCTCTTATGGGAACTTATGGCATTACCGAAGCGGCGAATATCTTAACCGTAAATAATTTGACCGGTTGTACGTACACTTTAGGCTTAGATGGAGGAGGATTAGTGACAGCCGGACCTGGCGTTACAATATTTAATTCCAATCCTAATGCAAACATTACCATAGCAAAAGTAGCCTACTGGCCGGGCGCAACAATTATTGCCGAAACGGCTGTTGGCCTCGGCTTTCCTTATGGCAATACAATGGGTCAGCCTACGCCACCATGCCTGACCTCATCTACTTATTTTACCGCCAGTTGGGCACAGGCTTCTGCAAGTGCCAATGCAACATTGGTTATATTTTAATATCCATAAATTAGCAATTCAAAAGCCCCGTATCACTACGGGGCTTTTGAATTTTATTTCGAGGCATAAGCACTGGAAGAAGAATAATTCTTTAAGGTCAATTGTCTTCGTGCGTGCCTGTATGGCTATCTTAATTCTTGATAAATTTAAGTAAACTAACCTGGCCTTCAGCGGTTGAAAGTGCCGCCACATAAAGACCCGGAGTAATAGCTTGTATGTTCAGTACAGGCAACTGGTTGCTCATCTCGGCACTTAATACCCGTTTGCCGGACAGGTCGAAAATATCGATATGAGCTGTGCCGGAAAGACCCGCAACCGAGAGCTTATCTGCTGCCGGATTGGGGTATAAAGATATGGTAGCGGAATTGGTAAAGGACAGGCTTTTGATGGGGCTATAAGTATACGTGCCTTCAATATCTGTTTGTTTAAAGCGATAATAGTTTATACCAGACAAAGGATGGCCATCTGTAAAACGATAATCCAATAGGGTACTGCTGTTCCCATTATCGGCTTGTGATGCAACAAAGTCAACAGGATACCAGTCTTTCGCATTGGTACTGCGTTCGATTTCGAAACCTTTATTATGCTGTTCCGATGCGGTTGACCATGTCAGGATCGCCTTGCCGGCCTCTTGACTTACCTCAAAATGGAGCAGAGAGACGGGCAGAGCACTTTGCTGTACCTCCAACAAAATATCATCTAATCCCAGATCATTACCATCTGTAGTAGTATTGCTATTATAGATGGATAGGGTATGGCTTGTTGCGGTCGCTACAAAAGTATAGGTCATTTTGGCCCAACTTGTGCTGAGGGTGGGTACACTTGCCACAGAGCTGCCATTAAGGTGAATACTTAAAGTAGGCGCATTGGTTCCGGAATTTCCGG
Organism: Taibaiella sp. KBW10; assembly: GCF_003852495.1. Lineage (GTDB taxonomy): Bacteria > Bacteroidota > Bacteroidia > Chitinophagales > Chitinophagaceae > Edaphocola. Next base: position 38,306 of record NZ_QAJI01000006.1, read on the forward strand.
ATTGCAATAAAAAGCCATAGCGGAACGAATATCGGTATGTTTTGCCAATGGTTAAACCGGTATAGGTTTTGCTAAAGACATTACCTGCCGGAGCAGTAGCCGCATACTGATTGTCTGTCCAGTACATCAAAAAACGGCCGCCGGCTGCATTTAAGGGAGCTTGCGTTGCACCGAGATTGGTGTTGCTTACTTCCCAACTACCATTGATCAGACCATTTCTGGGTCCGGTTGGGGGTGATACTGCATTATCATAATAGGCAATGCCGTTAGTGGCATAATCCGACTCATAGGTCAGGTTGTTGAAGTCGATAAGATTGACGGTTGTCCAGGATTGTGCTTGTGCATTAAGACCCATAATCAATATAGCTGTTATGGATAATAAGCCTTTTCTTAATAGACTATTCATTTGTGCCAGAAATGCCAGGGGGGTAAAAGAAATCTGTCTCATTTTGGTTGTGTTTATAATATTTACATTTTTAGGGAACAAAATTTAATAGTATGCTTCTGAACAAGCATACATAACTTAACACCACCATGCCCAACAGGTAGGGCTTGGAAGTCTATTTTCGTTATCTTAAAATAACAAGGAATTGAAAAGGGGCAATTCGGTATAAGGTAGATTTCTGACGTAAAAGTATTAAGAATGGAAGGGTAGCTATGTCAACGTTTAGCGAATAACTATGTATTAACAGATTGGTTTATATGTACTTGTGGAATGGGCAAAGCGAGTAACACCCTTGTGAAACGTTATATGCGCATACCTGGTGTATCCGGAAAAGAGGGAAGGAGCTAGACTTTATTAATGCATCGATTAGTCTGGTTATTTTGGATATGCTGCTACTCATGGAACGCAGTGATAAAACGAATCCTTTAATGCTCTTCTAAACTTTCGAAACAGCTTTTTGCGGCTTTGCCCCCGGGGCTACACTGCCTTATTTTCTTCAAAAAACAAACGTATTACCAAGGCTTACTGTCTTCTTTAAGGTAGCACAAATGCATAATAAAATATTCACAGGTTTACTTAAGCTATTTGTGAAATGTATCGTTGAGTGCTGCTACCGCCACCTTAATACTTATATACAAATCATCATGAAATTCAAAAATTACGTTGCTTCATTTGCCGCTCTATGTTTACTGGCATTCGGAACAGGTACACATGCCCAAAACCTGGTGGCCAACGGGACATTTACTGCCGGTACTGCCAGCTGGACATTCTATGCGCCGGGTACGACCTCAGAAACAAATCCGGAGAACCTTTATGGAGGTGCCCTTGCTACCAACATTACGGGGGAGATCGATAACGAATCTAATTTCAGACAAGTCAACATACCCGTTACTCCGGGAGAGACCTATCATTTGTCTTTAAGACGCAGCAGAAGGGTTATTGGGGGCACTGGTTTTGCCTTGCCGCCGATTCCATCCATTATAAGAGCAAAAGTCTATAATGGGGCCAACTTGTTTCTGACGCAGGATATTGCCTCTTCCAATACTACCTGGAACTGGCAATGCGCCAGCTTCCAGTTTACACCGACTACTGCTACGGTCACGCTTGATCTTGAGAATGTAAATAATCCAAGTACCCTGGGTTGTATTATTGATGATATTACCATTACACCCGTAAAGCAAGTTATTACCTTTAATGGTCATGCTTGCGTGGGTGGCGATTTTGGTTTAACCGCTCCGGGAAGTGTAGCCCCCAATACGCTATATACCAATTATAGCTGGACCGGGCCCAATGGCTTTACCAGTACGGCACAGTCCATAAATTTTACCAATGCGCAAACCAATCTGAACGGTGTTTATACCTGTACGATGACTTTAAATGGTTGTTTACAGGTTACAGGTGAATATACAATCGGATTGACCACGACGGCCACTAATGATGTTGCCTATATCTGCCAAGGGGATTCTATGAGTATTTTCGGAATCTTTAGGCATGTATCCGGGAGTTATGACAGTACCTTCCAGAATGTAAATGGTTGTGACAGTTTATCGACCGTCACCCTGCATGTCGTACCCAAGCCGGGCAGCATTTTAGGTGCCGATTCACTGATCGTTTGTCAATATGATACCGTTAGGCTTGAAACGACAACTGTGCCAATCAATACTAATTTTACATACGAATGGCGGCCAAATATAGGCATCAATACAAATAACCAACCGAATGTGTGGCTGATTGCGGATAAGTCTATAGACTATAAGTTGACCGTGACGGGCAATGATCCCAACCTTCCTTGTTCTATAGATCATACCGTTCATGTGATCGTGAATCCGGGCAATTTCTTAAAAGTCAATCTTACAGATACGGCTATTTGTCCGGGCAATAAAGTGTCGCTTTTGGCTACCGGTGCACAAAGTTACGCCTGGTCGCCTGCCTTATACCTGGACACCGTTACAAGCGACCATCCTGTATCCAGTGCAGAAACAAGTATGAATTATACTTTGGTCGGTACCAGTAATAAAGGTTGCCGCGATACCCAGCAGGTACACATTACAGTGCATCCGGAAGCTGTTTTAAATATTCCGCGTTCGATTAATATTTATGGTGGGGAAACATACCAGATGGAACCGCTAACGAATGCAGTACATTTTTACTGGTTTCCTAATTCGGGCCTGAACAGCACCGGCATCAGTAATCCTTTGATGAGTCCTGAGGTGAACACGCGTTATTTTGTTAGCGCAACAACAGAAAATGGATGTAGCATATTTGATTCTACGGATGTATATGTAAAAGGTACGGTAATTGATATGCCAAATGCCTTTACGCCGAATAACAGCAACTTCAAAGCCTCCAAGAGAGGGATTGCTACTTTAAATTCATTCAAAGTCTTTAATCGTTGGGGAGAAGAAGTATTTAGTACGACAAATATTGAGCAAGGCTGGGATGGCCGTTTTAAAGGCTCCGCTCAGGCTGCAGGTGTTTACGTGTATGTAGTAGATGCTTTGACCCAAGAAGGAAAAGTATTCAAAAAACAAGGTACCGTTACCTTAATCCGATAATAGCCTATGTAATCATATGTTCGTGCAACCCCGGCACCGCCTTCAAGGCAGTGCCGGGGTTTTTTGTCTTTCCTAAACTTAATGTACAGTATATCAGCATTTAATATCTGCTTAACCTTAGAAGGCTACTTTTGCCGCGTCAGAACACGGAATCATGAAAACAAAAAGTAGTATCATACGTAAACTATCAGGGTTATTGCTCTCGTTTTTTTGCATTATTAATGCTCCCGCACAATGCCCTCGTGTCTTAAGTATTTTTGTCCAGGCCTGCGCAACCCCAGAAGGGCTTAATGAATTTTTTGTTTTTAATAATGGCGTTAATGCCATCAACACAAATAATATTGATATTGTTTGGGCAACGACCACGATCAATTTTTCTGCCTTTATTCAAAATGCCGCTACTGCTACGAAAGTAAGCACTTTTAATAATGCTATTATTGCTGCCGGCGGCTGTGGGCGGCTCATAGAGCCCGTGGCTAATATCATACCCGCCAATGCAAAAGTAATTGTCTTTACCAGCCAGAATGTAGATGTGACCTCTGTTTCATTTGGTGTGCTTGGGGAAGATATCTATGTCTTGTTTAATAATAATGCAAGTAATGGAACCGGGCATTTTGCCAACAGCGGAACGGGTACCCGTAGCCTTACCTTAAGTGTTTCTGCACCGGTCAATTGTAGCCAAACCGTAACTTATGACAGAAGCCAATTAGCGTCTGTGCCGGGCGCTTCTGTCAATTTCTCCGCGACGGGTGTGGCTTCCTATTTTAGCAATGGATGTGTTGTGCCTTCCAACAATGCAGCTGCAGCCACGATTACCTTAACGAGTGCCAGCGCAAACATCAGTACCTGCACCGAGCGGGCCATGGCAGCGCCCATCACTTTTTTGGTGTCGAATGCAACCGGGGTACTTACGACAGGCCTGCCTGCCGGTGTATCGGGGGTATATAATACAACGAGCAAAATATTTACGATAAGCGGTACGCCAACTACAGTAGGAAGCTATCTATATAAAGTAAAAACGATAGGTGGTTGTGGTGTAGATTCGCTCCAGGGTACCATTACGGTTAGTCCTTACCTCACGGCAACGCGTAATGCCCGTATTTGCCCGGGCCAGGGATACACCTTTAAAGGAATAACCTATACGACGGCTGTTTCAGGGATCCGCGATACCTTTTCTAATGTGGGGAGTTGCGATAGTATTGTTACCTTAAACCTTATTCTTGATCCTTATGCGGCCGGTACGCGAAATGTGCATATCTGTCAGGGTAAATCTTATACCTTTAACGGCATCACCTATACTTCCGGTGTAACAGGTGTTACCGATACGTTTCCCAACCCGGTGGGTTGCGACAGCATTGTAACCCTTAACCTGATTGTCGACCCTTATCCCACCGCGATAAAAGACATCACGATGTGTCAGGGTCAGGTATTTGATTTTAACGGAACACATTATACGTCCAGTATCTATGGCGTTACCGATACCATTATCAATCCTGGGGGATGTGACAGCATCATTACCTTAAACCTTACGGTGATTGCAACTGCACAACAAATTGTGGCTATGGATTCGATTATTGCCTGTCAGTATGATACGGTAAGGCTAGAGACAATGGCGCTGCCTTTAAATAATAATTATACCTACCAGTGGAGTCCTGCCACAGGCCTGGATAATAGCCAGCATCCAAACGTTTGGCTGCGCGCGACGACAACAAGGGATTATACCTTAAGGGTAACGCGTACTGAAAATAATCTTCCTTGTTCTATAGATCATACGATTCATGTGATTGTAAATCCCGGCGATTTCTTAAAAGTGAATCTTACAGATACCGGTATTTGCCCGGGCAATAAAGTATCGCTTTTAGCTACCGGTGCACAAAGTTACGCCTGGTCGCCTGCCTTATATCTGGATACGGTTACAAGCAGCAATCCGGTATCCAGTGCAGAGACAAGCATGAACTATACTGTGATAGGCACCAATAACAAAGGTTGTCGCGATACACAGCAGGTACAGATTACGGTGCATCCTGCAGCTGTTTTAAATATTCCGCGTTCGATTAATATTTATGGGGGGGAAACGTACCAGATGGAGCCGCTAACGAATGCAGTACATTTTTCCTGGTTTCCTAATTCGGGCCTGAACAGCACCGGCATCAGTAATCCTTTGATGAGTCCTGAGGTGAACACGCGTTATTTTGTTAGGGCAACGACCGAAAATGGATGTAGCATATTTGATTCTACCGATGTGTATGTAAAAGGTACGGTAATTGATATGCCAAATGCCTTTACACCGAATAACAGTAGCTTTAAAGCTTCGAAGAGAGGGATTGCTACATTACATTCATTTAAAATCTTCAATCGTTGGGGAGAAGAAGTGTTTAGCACGACAAATATTGAACAAGGCTGGGATGGTAATTTTAAAGGTGCTGCCCAGGCCACAGGTGTTTATATATACATGATTGATGCCATAACCCAGGAAGGGAAAGTCTTCAAAAAACAAGGCACGGTAACTTTAGTTCGGTAAATCTATAAAAAGAAATCTGTTGGTAGCCCTGAGCCACTACCACATTTTTTTTAGCGACTGCAGGAACTGCTCTTTTTTAGAAGAGGCAACTTCTACGACGACATTGCCCGTTAAGACCACCTGTCCCACACGGCCTCTTATATATTTGACCACATGATTTACATTAATGATATGAGAATGGTGCACCCGATAGAAAACCTGTTCAGGTAAGAGTGTTTCACATTCTTTCAAACGCATACTGACCATGATTTTCCGGCCATCGGAAAGATGGAAATTACTGTAGCTTCCCGATGCCTCGCAACGCAAAATATCATTATAGTCTATAAACAGAAAACCTTCTAAAGTAGGCAGGCTTATTTTGGTTTTGGGTAGGGGCACCTCATATACCGGCATTTTTATAGCTTGTTGTGGCAGGGAGGCTTGTACCTTAGCTATGGCCTCCTGCAAGTGGCGTAAGTTTATCGGTTTAAGTAAATAGTCAACGGCATGTTCTCTGAATGCCTCAAGTGCATATTGATCATAGGCGGTAGTAAAGACTGTTTTGAAAAAGACGGGGTGAAACATATGTAACAGATCGAATCCCGTACCCTTATTCAGCTCAATATCTAAGAATACCAGATCCGGCTGGTGTTCGTTGATGGTGGCATAACCTGTTGCAATATCTGTAGCGGTAGCAACAACCTGTATCGAAGGACAAAATTGCTCGAGGAGCTGTTGCAGCATCTCGATATTCATATTCTTATCATCAATAATAATAGCCTTAATCTTATTCATTATAATTCAGATTTGTATACTTTAATAGGTAAGATGACCACAATTTTGGTACCGCTTGTCCCTTGCGATTTAAGATCTTCAATAGTTAAGCTGATCTGCTCGGGCTGACTACTAATTAGGTTAAGGGTTTCAATTCTTTTCCGGATCAGGGACAAACCTTTAGACTGATGGCCGGTTCGTTTTTTGTTTTCGCGCGTACGCTCGATTCCGGCTCCATTGTCGGCAATCGTACAGATAAGCATACCCTCTTCCGAGCGGAGCAGGCTAATGTCCAGCATTCCGTTTTCAGGTACATCGCTAAGGCCATGTTTGATTGCATTTTCCACCAAAGGTTGTAAGATCATATTGGGGAATTGTATTTGTGCAGGGTGTATGCTTGGAACTATCCTAATGGTATAATTAAAAGGATGGTTGGCCTGTAAACGCTCCAGCTCAATATAGTTCGTAAGGTACTCCATCTCCTCCTGAAGAGAGATATAGATTTTAGGAGAATGCTCCAAGGTCTTTCGGACGAGGCCGGCAAATTTTGATAAATACAAGTTGGCGCCGGCTGCATCTTGCTTCAGGATATAATTTTGAATAGAGTTGAGGCAATTAAAAATAAAATGAGGATTCATCTGTGCTCTTAAGGCCATCTGCTCCATCTCGACCATCTTTCTGTTGATATTATGCTTCTCTTCTTCTTTTCGGCGTACTTTCCGAACCCGGTTGTGCAGTATAAATAAAAAGATAAAGAAAAGAGCCAATGCGCTCAATACCCAAAACCACCAATAGTCAAATATTCCTTTGGCTACACGGAATTTTTTTTCGATAATCGGGCTTTTATAACCTAAAGAATGCACTGCCTGCACCTGTAAGGTGTAATCGCCGGAAGGCAGGGAAATGAAGTTTAGAAATGGTTCTGCGGCTGTTTGCCATGCTGCATTCAATCCTAATATCCGGTATCTGTAGCTTATATTATTCAGGGAAAAGGAAATCGCAGAGAAGTCAAATTTTATTTGGTTATGCTTATTGGGGAGTATCGGTTCTTGATTGAGTGCAATAGCCTTACCCCCGATAGATATTCCGGTCAATGCCAGGTTGAACAGGCGATTTGCCCGGTTTGCCGGCTCGGCAAAAACGTTAAGGCCCTTTGGTGTTCCGATATAGACCACAGAATCCTTTACCAGTATTGCATTGATCACATTGCTGTTTAAGCCCTCGTTGGCGGTATAAATATCCTTTAGTTCCGGTGTGGTGTGTGATGGGTTAATATCGAATTTTTGTGCCCCCTGATCTGTTCCAACCCATAAAAAATGTTGGTCTAAGTACAAACAACGGCACAAATTACTGTTCAATGCACTATTCCCTTTATGGTAATTAGCAAGCACGCGTCCTTCCTTCATTTTGAAAATACCCTGGTCATAAGTCGATACCCAAAGTATGCCGTTGGTATCTTTTGCAAATGAACTGATGCGTTGCTTTATAGGCGTATCGATAATACGGTACTGCTTGTCGAGAATAATTAAGCCCTCCAGGGTTCCGATGTAATAATGATCATTATGCTTGATGGCGGTCGTTGCTCTTTTGTTATAAATTATTTTATTCAGAGAGATATGGTCATCTCTGTATAGCCTTACATCCCGGAAGCTGGAAATGAGCAGGGTGTCTTTAAAAAAATAGATGCTTTTTACATAGGCATAATTGTACTCTTTAAGTTTTAAGGTATTGCTCCTGATATTCAGCAATTGTTCCGGTGCATTCCGGATGAATGCCAGCCAATCTATCGGGATGGGTGCATATTTTTGATCAGCGACATAATTTCCGGATCTGCTTAGTTTTTTCATTTTCCAGAAAACATCCTTTTCACCCCCGATAAAAACATGATCACCCTTTGCATAAATGGTATGGATCGGAGTCGGTTGTGTGGGGTGTAGTGTATAAGTGGCCACCCGGAGCGCAGGTAATTTAAATATTCCATTTCCATTGGTACAAAACCAGGTATTCAGCTCCCTGTCCTGAAAAATGCCATTGATAATATATTGCGGCAAAAATATTTTTTTTAGTTTATCCCTGCGGAAATCATATATACACGCGCCACCCTTGGCATACCTGCCTACCAGATCGCCGTCTGACATATATTGAAAAAAAGTGGAAGGATCTTTTATGGTAAAAAACCTGTTTGCTTTCATATCCCATATCAGACGGGCATTTCCAAATTTCTGAAACGCTAATATATGATGCCCGGGTTTGAATACGCCAATTTTATTGGTATCATTTGTATGGAAATACCGGAGGACAAAGGAGCTTATGGTATCCGGAAATCGCAACAAACTCATTTGTAGATTTCTTCCTTCTGCCAAGGATCGGTAATCAATTTTAAATTGATTGTAGGTATAGCTGATGGCTTCCTCCTTGTCAATAGTTGTGACCCGTAAACTGTCGTCATAGAAAATCAATTTGCCCTGCTGATCAAGAGAAATACTGAGTAATTCTAAATTTGGCCGGATACCCTGAAGCAATCTGCTGTTGGATCTGTTGTAGATCTGTCCATCTTTATAAAAAGCGATTTCTTTTGAAAAAGAAAATATCCATAAGCGCCGCTCCTTATCTTCTAAAGATCCGAATACTTCGTTAGAAGGCAGCTTATCATTAACCGTGAAGCTGGTAAACTTAGTGCCGTCAAAGCGGCTTAATCCCGATTCTGTGCCAAACCATAAAAAGCCGTCATGGCTTTGGGTAATTGTATATACAGTTTCTCCGGCAAGGCCATCTTTTGCCGTGTAGTGAATATAATTATAGTCTTGGGCATGTGCTGCGATCGTATAGAAACAGAAGAGCAGCAATATTATGTTTTTACACATTGGGAATAGCAAGTTACAGTAATCGCATTGAGTAAAGTAAGGCACCGTAATACTGTTGCCGTATAGACAGGTAATCCGGGTTGTGAATTTAGGGTATTTTCTATCATTATTGGGATAAACATACCTTAAAATACACAATGGTGAACTGCAAAGGACAATGTGTAAACTTCTTGTTTTTCAAACAACTACAATGGTGGAAATTAGTTGTGGCATTATTCCAAAACTATTTAAAATAATATTTATGAAAAAATGGAAACATTTTATTGCTGTAGGGGCATTATGTCTAATGGCCTTGCCTCCTCGACTTTATGCGCAGGTCGAAAATACGGAGCGATCAGAATGGCATCGGCAGATGGCAGAGCAGGAGCAGAAGATCACTTCGTTTATTGCAGCGCAAATGAAGCAGAGCGCGGTGAATGAAAAGCTGAGACGGGAATTTTTGGCAACGGAAGGGCATGATGAGGTACCGGCATCTGAAGTACCCCGGATGACAGAAGATTATTTAAAAGACCATTATCGCCAGGCGTATTTTAAACAGCATCCGGAGGCCGTGGCCATATACAACCCCGGCCGGGTACAGTTGGAGCCGGTACCAAACGCTAAGCCTACCGGTGCCAGTGCCGATAATATGCTGTGTAATTATGGAGACTTTGAAACGGCAACATCTGCGAACCTAGTCTCCCAAGGGTACAATGGATATGCGGGTGCTACTTATTATTATTATTCCGGGGGCTTATGTAGTTTTATTCCGACTACAAGTGTCAGCTATCTTAATGTTGGGTTCTCGGATCCTAACAATTTTCTGGTGACCAATAACATCCCGGATCCTAATATCCCGGCGATTAATCAGACCCATAATGGTTCTAAGCATGCGATAAGAATAAATGGTTATGAGAATTGTGATAAGTTTGGGATCAATATGCTTCAGAAGTCCTTCTCTTCCTCCACTACAGGGAAAGGCCGGATCAATTTTTCTTATGCTTTGGTTGTACAGGCGCCTCATAGCGGGGCAGAGGCATATGGCAATGCATTTTTTGTAGCCCGTGTACTGGATAATGGTGGGAATGAAGTGGGTTCCCGCGTATGTGTTTCCAGCGGGTCTGCAGGAAGCAATTTTAAAACAACAGATATTCCAGACTGCAGGCGTAGCCCTAATTGGAAGGTGTCTACTTTATGGAGAGACTGGGACTGTAATTATATAGAATTTGATGCACAGGCGGGAAAAACATATACAATAGAATTTTTCGTGGCGGCCTGCAAATGGAATGTTCACTATGCCTATGCTTATGTAGATGATATCTGTGCCAATATTTCTTGTTGTCCCAACTTGCCTCCTCCCCCTGCCAATCCTAAATGTGTTCCGGGTAATAATAGCAGTAACCTTTCCTGGAATCCGGTGCCGGGTGCTGTATATTATAAAGTATCTATCACAACGTATGATCCCGCTTGTTGTCTCGGCCCTAATCCTATCGGGTTATCTACTGTACGAAATACAAGTACACCGAGTCTTTCTGTTCCCAGTACGCTGGCGCACTGTTTTTCCTGGAAAGTACAAGCCGTAATGCCAGATAGTTGCAGAACAGAATTTTCGGATCGTCAATGTTCCTGTACATTACCACCGCCACCACCGGTTGGGCTGGATTGTGCGCCTGGTAAAGATGTCAGTAATCTTTCCTGGACACCTATCCCGGGAGCCGCCTACTATAAAGTGTCTATAACCACCTACGATCCTGTTTGTTGCTCAGGCCCCAGTCCTATAGGCCTGTCTACCGTGCGAAATACCAATACGGCCAGTCTAAGTGTTCCGGCTACATTAGCCCGTTGTTTTTCCTGGAAAGTGCAGGCGGTGATGTTAGATAGTGCCCGTTCTTTATTTTCAGATAGTAAATGCTCCTGTACACCGCCGATACCACCACCGGTTGGTTTAGACTGTATTCCCGATCCGGGTGGAAGTAATCTCTCCTGGGCACCTGTTACCGGAGCACTTTACTATAAAGTATCTATTACTACATATGATCCGGCATGTTGTCCTGGATCCAACTTTGGTTTGTCGACTGTAAGGCATACCAATAGTCCTAATCTCTTTGTACCCTTATCCCTGGCCTCTTGTTTTTCCTGGAAAGTACAGGCAGTAATGCCGGATAGTTCAAGAACGGAATTTTCGGTTAGTAAGTGTTCTTGTTCCCCATCCAGACCCGGAGAAGGGAGGCCCATTAATGCTAATGCCGTTCTGGATCATAAGATGTCTGTAACAGCAGTACCCAACCCCGCATCTGAGTATATACAGTTTACCGTGCATGACAGGGACCAACAAAATCGTTCCAACAGGCTGAATATATCTCTATACGATATCAGCGGAAAGGAAGTAATTCGTAAGGAGATGAGTATAGAAGACCAGTTGCGCTTAGATATTCATGCCTTTGCTGATGGCGTATATACCTACGAAATCAGAAGCAATAAACATATTTTGTTTAAAGATAAAATAGTGATAGAAAAACGCTAATGTTTAGTGTTTTAATGATAGAAAAGGGGCAGCTTATATAAGCTGCCCCTTTTCTATTTGTATTGCTATCGCTGTGATGAAAACAATAAGCGATCGGTACAGAACAGATCGCTTAAGACCGGCCTTATAAATCCGGCGTTAAGAAAATCATTGGCTCGGTCGATAAAGGCGCAAACCATTGTCTGAGCGCAGCTAGTTTAGTTTGCGACCGACCGACACCTTGATTTTTAGCCAAGGATTTATACAGCCTTGATTTTTTGGCGCTACCTTTTGCATCAAGGCAAAAGGTAGCAGTTCCTATAAATCCAAATCAAAAGAATTAAAGTAGGCCTGTGTTTCCTAAAAGCGGGAACTCAATTATTATAATATGACAATCCCTCTTTTAATCGCGTAGAGTACTAGTCCTACTCTCGATTTAACCTGGAATTTCTCAAAGAGCGCTTCCCTGTAGCCATCAATCGTTCTTGGACTCAGGAACATACATTTGGCGATTTCTGCATAACTTAATTCGGTACAGACGAGTTTTAAAAATTCTTTTTCCCTTTCGGTAAGATTAATGATTGTCGCGATGGTAGAACTGCCATTCATCACCCCACCAATCGTACTGATCACTTTATGGGTAATATGGTTATTATAAAAATACCCCTGTTCCAGTACTGATTTTATAGCCTTATGCAGTTCATCTGTTTCTGCATTTTTTAGTACATAACCTTTAGCGCCTTTTTGGATCATCTTAATAATCGCCGCCTCATCATCCATGGTGCTCAAAGCAAGGATGGCAACCTGCGGATAATGCTCACTCAGCCAGCCGGCCGTATCATAGCCGTCCAGCTCGGGCATCCTGATATCGAGCAGTACGATGTCCGGAAGTTTATCAGGTTGGAGTGCCTCAATAAAAAGCTGTCCGTTGGCCGCCTCCATAGTGACTTCGTGATGAGCAATATTATTAATCAACATCTTTAGTCCTTTACGAAATAAAGCATGGTCATCTACAATAGCAACGTTGGTATATTTAGCATTCATGATGAGGAATATTAAGGTGAATAAGGGTGCCTTTTGAGGGTTCGCTTTCTATGTGCAGGGTACCTTGAAGTAAGGCTATACGATGCTGCATATTCTGCAGGCCTAAGCCTTTGATCGTATCGGGTGCTGTTATAAATCCTTTGCCGTTATCTTTGAAGTTAATGGTCAATGCTTTTACTTCATCATAAGTTACCCGGATCTCAATTAGAGTAGCTTGCGCATGCTTCATTACATTCTGAAAGCACTCCTGCAAGATGCGGAAAAGAATAATCTTATGTTGTACCGGCAGTGCCTGCTCTTCCGCTTGTATTTCAACCTGACATTGCATATAATTATTCCGGCCCAACTGTTTTTGCATATGCTGCAAAAACGCCGTGAGACTGAGCTGTTGCAGGTATCCGCCATTCAGGTTTTTGGCCAGGCTACGCAGGTCGGCCAGAGAAGTGTCTACATTTTCTTTGATTTCATTTAGGGTCACTTCCGATTGCTCCTGATTGTGTAAAACCATCTGTAATTGAATACTGGCGAGGCTGAGCAATTGCCCTACATGGTCATGGATTTCTTCGCTGATATTTTGAAAAGTCTGTTCCTGTATTTCGAGTTGCGACTGTAGCAATTGTGCTGAAAAAGCCAACTGCATTTTATCCTTTTCCTCGATATGTTTCTTTTTTCGTTTGTTGTATATAGCGACATAGGCCAGTAGAAATCCAACTACGATCAGGGTCATAGTAGTGATCAGGGAGACGATCAGGATGATATTCGTTGCCGATACTTGCATATAAAAGCATAGCTCCAGGAGCCATATAGTATAAAGTTAAGGAAAACAAAAATGATTTGACGAACGGGAATGCCTAATTCTAAATAGATAGTTACCAGATAGTCATAAAACAGGTAGGAAACGGTACTGCCAATAGCATGAAAGAGTATACCCGCGGCCAGCCAGAAAGGGGCATGTTGAGGAAGGTTGACAAAGGAATCTTGTTTCAGTAGCGTATAAAAGTAATAGAGGCACTGGACAGAGATCAGGAAATAAGAGAAGATAATACTTTTGACGGCGAAGTTTTTATAACCGAAATAGTATACCTCCGAAACAAAGAAAAGGGTAAAAATAAACAGGAATAGAACATTAGTTCTATCCCTGTTTGTCGTTATGGTGCAAATCTTATGCAATACGAATTGTATAAATACAAAGTTGAGCAGGACATAAAAATTGTATACCACATTACTGTTGATCTTCTGTGCATAAGCATACATACCCCAAAGCTCTATGCCTAAAACGATAAAGAGATAAGGAATAAACATGAGCCACTTTTTCCCCGCTTTAGTCAGCGTGATTAAGGCAAGAAGGAAACAGATGAGTTCAAAAAGGATATTCAGGTATACAATCATAATGTCTTATGGAAAATGGTTGCCGATGTTAAAAACATTGCTTTTAACTTTTGTGATTACTTCAGGATATTTTGCATACCTATTTACTAGATCAATATAATCGATAATCTTGGCAGTATCTATTGGAGAACCCAAAGAATCTATTAGATTTCGATCTCCGATCGTAGGAATAAGATATACGGATAACCTTTTGTCCTTATTAATGTAAGGATAAATACCGATATAGGTTTCTTTACCAGGGAAATAATTGTCTACCACTTTCTGTACACTACGCATAGAATCATACATATTTAATAGCGAATTAATGGAATGCAGTTCACCATGAGGTAGAGAGTATACATCCGTTCCGTTTATATTCGTCAATTTTAATCCCCTGTATTCTTTAATATGGTCAGTTGCAGTATCCGATTCTTTGTATGTAAGTGGTAAAAACGCGGGATCGAGGTTGCTGTAGTGCTTATAGTATGCCCATATCTTTGATATGAAAAAGCCAATAATTATCCCGATAAATAAAATGAGTAAAGTTTTTCCTTTCATAATTTTTGTTTTAAAGTGTAATGTTTGTTATTAAGATGATTGATTAAGGGTAATGATTCCCGATATTATAAATGTTACTTTTAATGCTTTTCTGTATATCATCATTTACATTGCTTTGATCCAGTTTGTTGTAAAGAATAATAGACGATTCTTTTACTGGTTTTCCAGGTATATCTACTAATCCTTTTTCGCCTATAGTTGCGATACAATAAAAAGATAGTCTTTTGCCAAGACTATCTTCTTTTATACTTGGAAATACACCAATATATACTTCTTTATCTTGAAATTCCTTTTCTTTTTTAATTGCGGTTCTGACAGAATCCATTGCTTCATACATACTACCTAGAGATTCTATAGAGTGGAGTTCACCATGAGGTAGTTGGTAATTTGTATGATCTGTAGTATCCAAAAGTGTCAACTTCTGATATTGTTCAATATTTAGCTTTACGGTATCTGCATATGCATATGGAACGCGCCTATGTTTTGGGTCTCCTGGAAAATCTTTCTTGTTTTGAAAGAACGTAGGTGTAAGGCCGATAGCAATACCTGCAATTACAGCTAATGGGATTTTTAAATTCATAAATTTTAGATTTAAAGGTGAAAATGCTTCTTCTAAAGTACAATCGTAAATGCCGTAAAACAATAGCCGCCCTGCCGATGCATTATTTAATCCGAACGGAATTTTTGCTTAAAGACTTTACAGGTAAGTATTTTAGCTGATTTTAATGGCGATTATTTATTTCTCTTTTCTGTAAAATACCGTAAAAACTACATGTTCTTTCTGTAGGTTTTTACGGTAGCAATCTCCGTGTATGTACGCTTGTACCGGCTACGGCTCAGCGCTACATTTGAAGCGTAATTCTTACATAACCGGGAAGCTGAAAACGGCGTTTAGAGTAGGCAGGATTAAAACATTTCAATTATGAATAGATATTTATGTACACTAATAGCACTTTTTCTGTGTATCGGTAGTTATGCAGAAAAAGGAAACGGCTGCGCCAAAGACACGGCTAAGGTACAGGTCAGGGAAATCAGGTTTAATTATATGACCAAAAAATTTGAAGATGGTATTATCGATAAATTGAACATTAACGATTGGGTGCAGTTTGTGATGACCAATATCCCGGGTACAAAAGACTCTGTCGTCTTCCAGGCAGAGGTTGAATTTGCAAATGGTCACCTAGAAATGGGAACTCAATTTGGAAGTTTTATGAATTTTAATGGAGGCAAGGAGAATGATGGAGAAGTCGGAACTACTGAGAGCCAAGCTGCAGCTAAAGCTGCGGCTAAAGCTGCGATTGAAAAAGTTGATAAAGAGACGGACTCTGCTAGAGAAATGATTAATAAACTGAATCTTCCCGAATCTGAAGTTTTAAGAAAAACTTACTTGAAGGGTGAAGATTTGAGAAAAGATTTGAACAAGATGAATAATGCCAAAAAACTCAATACAACGACGATTACTAAAGACCTTGAGATTGGTGTTGCGAGAAATTTTATTAAACAATACATTAAATCTAAACACAAAGAGTTTGCCAAACTAGCTGAAGCTGCCCAAGAAGATGTTGATTGGCAAAAAAATCTTATCAATTTACACCAACTAAATATGCAGGAAGGGAATCGCCAAAAGGACAGCATTATTGTTTCTTATGCTGTAAAAGCAGATACCGTTCGTGAAAAAGGTAATGGAGATTATTATTTCCTCCCTTTTAAAGTACAAAACTTTGATAATGCCAGCATCAATATTAAATTTTTGAATAAGGAAAACTTGGCAAGCCAGGATTTGATTATTCCTTTTGCTAATAAAGGGGGATTTAAATTAGATTTTAGTTCCGGGTTTGTATTTAATGCGATTTATGATAAGGAATACGTGATCGTAGATGCAGCTAACGGTAATGTGCAGATCAAGGATAAAAATAAAGAATTACGCTTTAATACAGGTCTGGCTTTAATGGCACATGGGTACTGCAGAACGGGCCGATTTGTTAACTTAGGAGTGACAACCGGGATCTCCTATAATCTTAATGTCCAGAACTTAAACTATCTTTTAGGAGGCTCACTACTTTTTGGACAAGACCAAAGATTCATTGTGACGTTTGGCGGGATGATGGGTAAATCGAAAATATTAGCGTCCCATTACACGGTAGATACAGATATCTCACAATCGCAACTGACAGTGCAGAGTGCGGTACCTTTGGTAGAGCGCCTGAAAATATCTCCCTTCCTGGGTATTTCGTATAATCTTGGTTTAGGTACAAAGACCAAGAAGATCAAACTATAATAATGCCTACCGGATAACAGAAAGCGACAATACAACCTTGTATTGTCGCTTTCTGTTTCTTTTGATATATTTGAATAATGTATGAAATCGGCAAAAGGTTATATTGCCGGGCATACACAATCAGCCTATGAAAAATTATGTATCGCTCCTCTTATTGTCGCTATTGATGGCAATGGGGTGCAATACCGTTGCTCCGAAAGCTCCGAAAATAATTATCATTCAGCCTTTAGGCGCTTTCCCCAAATCGCTTTCCCGGACGGTATGGAACCAAATTAAAATCGTTAATCCCAATACACTTCTTCAAGAAAATATACCCCTCCCGGAGCAGGCTTATTATCCTGTCCGAAACCGGTATCGCGCCGATTCGATCATCAGTATATTTCATCGAAAAGCCGGGAAAGATACCGTTTGGATTACCCTAACCGAAAAGGACATCAGCACTACTAAGGATGGTATTGCCGATTGGGGTATTATGGGCCTGGCCTATCGGCCGGGCCGGGCTTGCG
Organism: Taibaiella sp. KBW10; assembly: GCF_003852495.1. Classification (GTDB taxonomy): domain Bacteria; phylum Bacteroidota; class Bacteroidia; order Chitinophagales; family Chitinophagaceae; genus Edaphocola. The sequence continues at coordinate 55,680 of NZ_QAJI01000006.1, forward strand.
TAGTGTCTACTTTCCGTTTGGACAAACAAAAAATACCGGAACAGTTTTATAAAGTGGCCATACATGAACTCGGACATTCCCAAGGCCTGGATCATTGCCCACAGCAAACTTGTTACATGCGCGATGCAGAGGGAGGGAATCCTACCGATGAGGAAACGGGCTTTTGTCCTTCCTGCAAAACCATTCTGAAAAAGAAAGGATGGCGACTGCTATAAATTAATTATTTTAGTAGCTATGAAAAAAATGGTATACACCCTTTTAAGTCTGTGCAGCATTGTCTGTGCAGCCGGGCACCTGAACGCACAAACCCGGCTCACACCCCCAATCGCATTTAAGCTGAGCCAGCTGCCGCTGCGTTGCATCCCGGTTGAATTTCCTAATAAAACCTCACATTTATCCGATGGGGTCGGGGATGCCAAATTGCTGCCTAGCGAATTGCACCCTGTCTTCTATGGTTGTCTCGACTGGCACAGTAGTGTGCACGGGCACTGGATGCTGGTAAGACTTTTGCAGGAATATCCCGATTTACCCGACAGGGATATCATTATCAAAATATTAAACAATAGTTTTCAGCGGGAAAAAATGGAACAGGAGGCAAGCTACTTTGGAAAATATACGGCTTCCAATACCTACGAACGTACCTATGGCTGGGCTTGGTTGCTCAAACTGGACGAAGCCCTGGCTCAGGGAAAAGACCCGCAGTTTCACAAATGGCATGAGGCCATGCAGCCACTTACCCAAAAAATTGTAGCGCTTTGGAAAGCCTATCTGCCCAAACAAACTTATCCGAATCGCACGGGTGTACACCCGAATACGGCCTTTGGGCTTGCCTTTGCTTATGACTGGGCGAAGAGCCAGAAAGACGAAGTATTCCTGAAACTGATCATAGGGAAAGCAAAAGATTTTTACCTGAATAATGCGGATATTCCCGCTTATCTGGAGCCGGATGGCAGTGACTTCTTCTCTCCCAGCCTAATGGCGGCCGACCTGATGAGAAGGGTGCTGAATCAAAAAGAATTCAATACCTGGTTTTCAAAATATTATAGTACGAGAAGTATTAAACGCATCTGCGAACCGCCGGTCGTCAGTGATCGCAGCGATTATCAGACCGTACATCTTGATGGCTTGTCTTTTAGCCGCGCATGGTGTATGAAAGCAATTGCGGCACAGCTTTATGATACCAATCCTAATCAGAAATTATTTAAAGCCACCGCAGATCAATTCCTGAATGCTACCTTGCCACAGATCTTCGACGGGGGATATGGTGGAGAACACTGGTTGGCATCTTTTGCAATCTATGCCTTGCTCGAAAGTAAATAAAAACCGGAATGGGACTACAAGAGTCCCATTCTGATTAAATTGCTCGCCAGGTATATGGCGTAATTTTGTTGCCCCAGCGGGGTATCCAACGGATTCTTATTGACCAAGTCCAGGACCTGCCATTTTTCCTGGCTGCGCATGCCGTTTTTAAAGGCATAGGTATGCGCACCCGATAGTTCTACCCAGGACACACAAATAATACCCCCATTGATATTACGGATCAAAAATTCATAATTTTTACCGGCATTGAATCCCGTGTTTTGTCCCACGACCAGTTCCCAATAACCGATCACGACATTACCTTGCCCGATCTTACCGTATTCATTTGCTGTGATGGCTTTACGCTTATCGCGATCTACGGGATCGGCCGGTACATTCACCAGTTTCATCAGCGAATCATTAATCGCCGCATGACGGGAAGGATAGTCAATATTTGCCGCAACATTCTTTTCAAAATAAGCCTTTAAAACCGTCTCGTTAAGGGCACCTGTAGCCGTCAGCAGGTTTTCCTTAGTCACATGATCGCCTACCTCTTTAAAGGTATTCATCGTCTCCGTAAAGTTAGGCCGGTAGGCCTTGTAACCTTGCTCCGGTGCTTCAATTGTATAATAATACACTGTTTGACTACCAAAAGTGTCTTCGAAACTTTGCAATTGATAAGAAAGCAGGGGTTTCACACCGGTGGGGTCCATCACAAAATAGCTTTTACCGATACTTTTCACCTTTTCCGATTTCAATAAGGCGATACTTTTACCTTCAGATTGAAAATTCCCCGATTTCTTATCAAAGGAAATTTCCTGTGCATAGCTGTTACTGCACAGAAATAGGGGAAAGAGAAATAAGGATAGTAACTTATTGTACATTTTTCTATATTTTTGTCCCTAAATATAAACAATCAAACATGAAAAAAATCTTATTTGGAGCAATAATATTTTTATTGCCGCTGAGCCAGGTCAAGGCGCAGGGAAAGTTTTTAGATAAAATGAACAAGTTTGCCGGTAAGGCAGATGATTTGGGTCGTTTGGAAAAGGATACTTATGTGATTGATGGTTCGGGTAGTGTGACTTTAGAAGATGGGACCACGCAGGAAGGCACAATTAAATATGTGGTTACTACAGATTTAAGTGATATGAAATTCATCATGTTCACAGCTGCCAATGAGATGAAACCTAAGAAATTAAAGAGCGGTGATGTAAAAAGCTTTATCGTAAAGAATAAAGTATTTTATCCGATCAGAACAAAAGAAGATGATTTGTCCATTGGTAATTCCCGCGTCTTTATGGAAATGCTGAATGAAAGTGAAAACGATAAATTCAAAATGTATTTCTTTAGAAAACTGGAGAAAAATGCAAAGGAATTTTCTGCCGGTCAGGCTTACACCGTTGCCACAGGCTATTATGTAATGTTACCTGAATTCAAAAATGCCCATGAGATCGTAGATGTGACCTTTACGCCTTTTGCGAAAAAAATGAGTGAGTATCTGAAAGATTGTCCCGAAGTATCTGAAAAAATTAAGGATAAAAAAGACGGCTATAAATACAATATGTTTAATGGAGCTGAGAACAATGAAGTGTTCTTAAGAATTATGAAGGAATACAATAGCTGTGGTAAATAAACCAAACCCAATAGCATAAAAAAAGACGACCATCGGTCGTCTTTTTTTATATAAATCATATCAGGATTACAAAGGAATATTATCATGCTTTTTCTTCGGCATTTTAACCACTTTATTTTCCAGCATCTTAAAGGCTTTAATCAGTTTTTCACGGGTTGTTTCTGGTAAGATCACCTCATCAATAAATCCACGTGCTGCTGCGCCGTAAGGGTTCGCAAACTTCTCGGTATATTCCAGTTCTTTTTCTTTCCATTTCGCGTCCTTATCTTCTGCTGCCGCGATCTCTTTCTTAAAGATGATCTCAGCCGCACCTTTTGCACCCATTACTGCAATTTCCGCTGTTGGCCAGGCGTAGTTCATGTCTGCACCGATATGCTTGGAGTTCATTACATCATAAGCGCCACCATAAGCCTTACGCGTAATTACGGTCAATTTCGGTACCGTAGCCTCACTTAAAGCAAACAATAATTTAGCGCCGTTAGAAATAATGCCATTCCATTCCTGATCGGTACCCGGTAAGAAGCCCGGTACATCGACCAATACGAGTAAAGGAATATTAAAGGCATCACAAAAACGCACAAAACGAGCGCCTTTTTTAGAAGAATTAATATCCAGTACACCCGCCATGCTCGCCGGTTGATTGGCTACAATACCAATGCTGCGGCCGGCAATACGGGCAAACCCCACCACAATATTCTCGGCATAGTGTTTATGTACTTCAACAAAAGAATCTGCATCCGCCAACTCTTCGATCACTTCCTTCATATCATAAGGCTGATTTGCATTTTCCGGAATAATCGTTTTTAATTTTTCCCGTAACTCATTGCCCGCCTCATAAGGGTAGATCGGAGCATCTTCCTCACAGTTCTGAGGCATATAGCTCAATAATTTCTTCAGATAATCGATACACTCGATCTCATTGGCGCAGGCAAAATGCGTTACACCCGATTTCTCAGCATGTGTCATAGCACCACCCAGCTCTTCACTGGTTACCGTTTCGTGCGTTACCGTTTTGACCACATTGGGCCCGGTTACGAACATGTATGAGGTATTTTCGACCATCAGGATAAAGTCGGTAATAGCGGGAGAGTATACGGCACCTCCGGCACAAGGCCCCATAATTGCCGATAACTGCGGGATTACACCCGAAGCCTGTACATTACGATAGAAAATATCGGCATAACCTCCCAGAGACACGACGCCTTCCTGGATACGGGCACCACCACTATCGTTTAAACCGATAACCGGAGCGCCGTTTTGCATGGCCAGATCCATGATCTTACATATTTTTTCCGCTTGTGTTTCAGAAAGACTACCACCGAATACCGTGAAATCCTGAGAGAATACATATACCAAACGACCGTTTACCGTACCGTAACCCGTCACCACACCATCTCCGAGGTATTGCTCGTTTTCCATCCCGAAATCGGTACAACGGTGTTTTACAAACATTCCAATTTCTTCAAAAGAACCTTCGTCTAATAATAATTGCACGCGCTCTCTTGCCGTAAGCTTTCCTTTTTTGTGTTGACTTTCTATTCTTACAGAGCCGCCACCCAATAAGGCTTTTTCGGTATGTTGCTGCAAGCTTGCTAATTTATCCATTTGGAACCAATTGAGAATTTAGTGTTTTTTAATTTTTTGAATCTAGCAAATTTAGACAAATGTGGCTATTTATCCAATGTTAATGTCCGTAGTTTAGCTAGTTTTTTACTATTTTTGAGCAAATTCGGAAATACAGCCGGCTGCATTTCCATTAATACAATCAAATGAAAAAAGTAACACCATCATATATTTATTCGATTATCGGCGTGGCCCTGGTTTTATTTTTGCTGGGTTCTTTAGGTTGGCTGATGCTGAATGGAAGGGGAATGAACAAATTTCTGAAAGGAAATATACAGATGCAGGTAATCATGCATGATAATACCCGCACCGAAAAAGCCACAGCCTTACTGAACATCCTGGAAAAGCAAAAATTCATCGCACAAACCAAAATGATTACCAAGGAAGAAGCTGCGGCACAGTTTGCGAAAGAATATGATGAAGACTTTACCGAATTGCTGGACTTTAATCCTTTGTATACTTCCCTGAACCTGAACCTGTACCCAGCCTATGTGAATGCAGACAGTATGGAGAAGATCAAAGCCTTTTTATTGCAAAGTAATATTGTACGGGAAGTTGTCTATCCAAAACCGATTGTCAATACGCTGGACAGTACGCTTAACCGGGTTAGTATCATCCTGGCCATCATTTCGGCCATTTTATTATTTAGTGTTATTTTCCTGATCGATAATACGGTACGTTTATCCATGTTTAGTAGTCGCCATACGATTAAGACCATGCAAATGGTGGGTGCTACCCATCACTTTATTGCCCGTCCTTTTGATCGTTCGGCCATTTATAGCGGATTGATCAGCGCGGCAGTAGCCATTCTGGCTATCCTGGGACTGAAATACTTTGTATTAAGCCGTTTCCCGGAGCTGAATGCCTTTAACGACAATACATTGTTCATCGGGCTTTTGATCCTGGTTTTAATCTTAGGCGTTTTGATTTCGCTCATCAGTACCCATCGTTCTGTACTGAAATATTTAAAACTTAAGGTAGAAGATTTGTATTAATAATTAATTTACTATTTTTGACATTCTAATTTTCAAAAAATGGCAACACCAAGTTCTAATAAAAAGGGTACACCAAAGATTTTTATGTTTGGTAAAGAAAACTATTATTTAATGTTCGCCGGGCTGGTACTCATCATCATTGGCTTTATGTTGATGGCCGGAGGGAGAAGTGAAGATCCTAATGTATATTCAAAAGATATCTTCAGCTTCAGAAGAATCACTTTAGCGCCTATTGTTGTTATATTAGGTTTTATCGTGGAGATTGTGGCGATTATGCGCAAACCGAAAACAAATATAAAGGACTAATCCTATATTGATATTTAGTAAAACGCTTCAGACTTTCTGGTTTGAGGCGTTTTTCTTTACAGTTAATACAAACGCTTTTTATCTTTTATGAAGACACTAATCATTACTGCTATTATCCTAACCGCTGTGGGAATTATTACTAACCTTATAGGAGCACTTTTTAAGCTGGAACATTTACCTGGTGCGGCAATGCTGCTTATGATGGGCTTATTGACTGAGGTCGCCGGGGTGGTTCTTCTGGCGGTGTACTTTGTGCGCAGGGCAAAAAAGTACCATAATAAAAAAGGATGAGCACACAACTCATCCTTTTTTGTTTTATAATACAATATTCTGCAGTATCGCACTTTTACCCGGGTAGTCGGTCGTATAATGCAAGCCCCGGCTCTCTTTCCTGAATTGCGCTCCTTTGACGATCAGGTAACCGATCGTGATCAGGTTTCGTAATTCAACCAATTGCGGTGATAGCGTACTGGCCTCATACAATGCCTCCGTTTCATCATGCAGCAAGTCCAGGCGACGCATCGCCCTTTCCAGACGCACATCGTTGCGTACAATACCCACATAATCACTCATGGTAAATTCCAGTTCTTTGCGGGTCTGAGTAATCAGGATCATCTCTTTCGGATCCATTGTGCCCTCTGTATTCCAGTCCGGGATATGCTCCTGGAAAGTGGCCGTTTCGTAGAGTAGGGCGGCCTGCTCGGCACAGCGGTTACCAAAGACCAAAGCCTCCAGCAGAGAATTGCTGGCCAAACGGTTGGCGCCATGCAAACCCGTACTGCTGCATTCGCCGCAGGCCAGTAAATGCAGGATAGATGTCTGTCCTTTTGTATCCGTTTTGATGCCCCCGCAACAATAATGCGCTGCAGGTGCTACCGGGATCATTTGGGTAAAGATATCAATGCCGATACTTTTACATTTCTCATAAATATTAGGGAAATGGTGCAAGAATTTTTCATGATCCATATGACGGCAGTCAAGGTAGACATGAGAAGCACCGGTAATCTTCATTTCATTATCAATGGCGCGGGCCACGATGTCACGGGGAGCGAGGTCTTTTCTTTCATCATATTTTGGCATAAAAGCCTCACCATGCACATTTCTTAAGATACCCCCATCGCCGCGCACGGCTTCCGTTATTAAAAAAGAAGGGCTGACGCCCACTTCATATAAAGCAGTAGGGTGAAACTGTATAAATTCCATATTCTCAATCCTGCCTTTAGCACGATACACCATAGCAATCCCGTCGCCCGTCGCAATTTTGGGATTGGTGGTACTGCGGTAGACCTGGCCGGCACCACCGGTGGCCATCAGGCTTACTTTAGCCACGATCTTCTCGATATGCTGTGTTTCTTTATTAATCGCATATACCCCATAACAGGTGATATCCGGCGTAGATTTGGTAACCAAGTGACCCAAATGATGTTGGGTGATGATATCTACGACAAAATAATTTTTATGAATGCTGATGTTTGGAAAGCGCTTCACTTCTTCCAATAAAGCACGTTCTATTTCCCAACCCGTAATATCCTTATAATGTAAAATACGGAAGTCAGAGTGTCCGCCTTCTTTTCCCCTCAGGTATTCTCCCTGCTCATCCTTATCAAAGCGGGTACCCCAATCGATCATTTCCTGCACCATCATCGGGCCTTCTTTCACGACAAGTTCTACCACTTCTGCATTGCATAAGCCATCACCTGCGATCAGCGTGTCCTGTATATGTTTGTCAAAGCTGTCGCCTTCTGTATCCACTACCGCAATACCGCCTTGTGCATATTTGGTATTCGTTTCATTGTCCTCATTCGCTTTGGTCAACAGGGTAATGGTCGCTTCCGGAAAGCGTTGTGCGGTTTTGATGGCAAAAGTTAATCCTGCGATGCCGGAACCAATAATTAAAAAATCCGTTTGCATAATTTTTGTAATAAAATAAGGGCTGCATTATACAGCCCTGTTATATTTATTTTTTAAAGTCCAGTTGTTTGATGCCCATATTCCATAAAGTAAAGGCCCAGATGTCTGCGGCTTCTTCAATCACTTTAGAAGTAGGTTTGCCTGCGCCATGACCCGCTTTAGAATCAATCCGGATCAGGGTCGGTTTCTCACAGCTTTGGTATTCCTGTAAGGTTGCCGCAAACTTAAACGAGTGTGCCGGCACTACGCGGTCATCATGATCGGCGGTCGTAACCATCGTTGCCGGGTAGCAGGCGTCCTTGTGTACATTATGTAAAGGAGAATACTTAATCAGGTATTCAAACTGTTCTTTTTGATCGCTGCTGCCATACTCTACTGCCCAGCCCCAGCCAACAGTAAATTTATGATAACGCAACATGTCTAAAACGCCTACCTGCGGAATGGCTACTGCAAATAAGTCGGGGCGTTGTGTTAAACAGGCACCCACGAGAAGCCCACCGTTGGAACCACCGCGAATCGCCAGTTTTTCAGAGGAGGTATATTTTTCCTTAATCAAAAATTCAGCTCCGGAAATAAAATCATTAAATACATTCTGCTTGTTGGCCAGCATGCCGCCTTTATGCCAGTCTTCACCAAACTCGCCACCACCGCGCAGATTGGCCAGGCAATACACCCCGCCGCTTTCCAGGAAAGGAATTAGGGCCATCGAGAAGGAAGGGGTCAGGCTGATATTAAATCCGCCATAGGCATACAACATCGTGGGATTGGTGCCATCCAGTTTTAGTCCTTTTTTATAAGTGATAAACATGGGTACCTGCGTGCCGTCTTTTGAAGGATAGAACACTTGTTTGGTTTCATAAGCATCCGGGTTAAAGTGTGCCTCAGATTTACGGAATAAAGTTGATTTTCCTGAAGCAATATCATAATGGAAAATGGTCGGCGGATTGATAAACGAAGTAAAGGAGTAATAAAAATCCTTATCTTCTTTATGCGCACCGAAACCGCTTGCAGTGCCTATTCCCGGCAGGTCAATGCTGCGTTCCTTTTTTCCGTTGTAGTCATATTGGTCTACAGCCGTTACTGCATTTCTCAGGTAATTGGCAAATATTTTGCCTCCGGCAGTACCCGCACTTTCCAGCTTTTCTTTTTGTTCCGGGATAATGGTTTTCCATTGGCTTGCTTCCGGATTTTTCGGATCTAATAAGACCACTTTATAATTAGGCGCATTTAAATTGGTATTCAATAATATTTTATCACCTACATTATCCACCACACCGGCATTAGTCGTAAAGCCTTTAACGATCGTGGTAAATCCGGTTGCATTTTTGTCTTTCAGGTCTTTTATTTTTATTTCACTGCCATCGGTACCTTCAGAAATACCCAGAATCAGGAAACGCTCATCTTCGGTAAGGTCTGCTCCTACATAGCGTAAAGGGTTTTCTTTATCCTCATATATCAGCTGGTCCTGGCTTTGTGGCGTACCTATTTTATGAAAGAATACTTTTTGATACTCTGTTTTTGCAGAGAACTTGGTAGCTTCATCTTTTGGTTTGGAATAGCCGCTATAGTAAAAACCTTCTTCTCCTTTCCAGGAAATGCCGGTAAATTTCACGTATTCAATCTTCTCGCTTAAGCGTTTTTTTGTTTTTACATCCAGTACATAAATCTCCTGCCAGTCGCTACCCGAAGCAGATACGGCATAAGCAAAATATTGTTCCTTTTTAGAAAAGGCTGTGGCCTGTAAAGCGACCGTCCCATCTTTAGAAAGGGTATTGGGGTCGATCAATACCTGCGGTGTTCCTTTAATGCCTTCCTGGATATACAAGACCGCCTGGTTTTGCAGCCCGTCATTTTTATAAAATGTATAGTATTTGCCATTTTTAAATGGAGCAGAATATTTTTCATAATTCCATAATTCAGTTAAGCGCTTTTGAATCGTACCACGATAAGGAATTTTGGAAAGATAAGCATTGGTCGTCTCATTCTGTTCCTTCACCCATGCTTCGGTATCTTTAGCCGTATCGTTTTCTAACCAGCGGTAAGGATCGGCGATAGCCGTGCCAAAATAATTGTCGGTTTGTGTCCCTTTTTTTGTTTGAGGATAAGTCATTTTTTGCGCATTGGAATCGGCCGCCATCATGAATAAAGAGGCAAGCGGAAAAATAAATTTGATCATATTTTTTATTTGTGCTGTTCAAAAATAAGGAATTTAGAACCATTGTAACACTTTAATCTGTATCTTCAAATTGTATTTAACAATGCTTTGCATTGATCCTTTTACTCCTTTAGACGCGCTTATATGCAGATTACTTTTCATGGTGCGGCACGCACCGTAACCGGCTCCAAACACCTCATCACATTAAATAACGGTACCAAAATCCTGCTGGACTGTGGGATGTTTCAGGGCATGGGTTCAGAGACCCTGGAGTTGAACAGCCATTTTGGATTTAACCCTGCCGAAGTAGACTATGTTATCCTTTCTCATGCCCATATCGATCATGTAGGCTTGCTACCCAAACTGGTTATCGAAGGATTTCGCGGTAAGATATTTTGTACAAAAGCCACCGCAGCCTTAGCCGAATTACTCTTAGCCGATTCTGCCCGTATACAGGAAAACGAGGCGGGTTATATTAATAAGCGACGTAAACGTCAGGGAAGGCCTTTGGTTGTGCCCTTATATACCGAAGATGATGTAGATAAAGCAATTGTGCTGATGCAGCGGATGCCTTTAGAAGATTGGTACCAAATCGATGAGCATATTAAAGTAATGCATACGGAAGCGGGACATATCATCGGCAGTACCTGCATCAACCTGCAGATTACGGAAGAGGGCATCACGAAAAATATTACTTTTAGCGGAGATGTAGGCCGGTATGACGATGCGATCCTGGATGCGCCGTCTGTATTTCCTCAGGCCGATGTCATCCTGATGGAAAGTACTTATGGTAATAAGATCCATAACAAGACGCAACCTTATCTGGAGCATTTCCTGGAGATGATTGTGGCCACCTGCCTGGTCAAAAAAGGCAAACTGATCATTCCTTCTTTTAGTGTAGGCCGCACACAGGAATTACTCTATGCTTTAAATACCTTGTCTTTGCAAAAAAGGCTTCCTCCTGTGGCTTATTATGTAGATAGCCCTTTGTCGGTGGAAGCGACAGAAATGACCAAACGTTTCCCTGAATTGTTTAATACATCGGTTCAGGAAGTCCTGAAAAGAGATGACGACCCATTTGGCTTTCCTGGACTCAACATGATTAAAGATGTGAATGCTTCAAAGGCATTAAACCTGCACAATGACCCTTGTGTGATTATTTCTTCTTCGGGTATGGCGGAAGCAGGACGTATCAAACATCATATTGCCAACAATATTGAAAATTCCCGCAATACCATTATGATTGTGGGTTATTGCGAACCGCATTCTTTGGGCGGCCGATTAAAGGCCGGGCAGAAAGAGGTATCCATCTTCAGTAAAGTACATGAGGTGAATGCTACGGTTAAAGTGATCGAAAGCATGAGTGCTCATGGCGATTATAATGACCTTACGCAATGGCTTTCCTGCCAGAATCCGGATAAGGTGGCGCAGCTGTTTTTGGTACATGGCGAATATGAGGTACAACAGGAATTCCGGGAAAGACTCCTTGATAAAGGATTTAAAAGCGTAAATATTCCGGAACGACATCAATCATTTGATATATAAGCAATCTTTTATGAAGCAATTATGCTTATGGCTTGCGCTTGGCTTAGGGCTTAGCGTGGGTAATAGTTATGGCCAGATAGGGAAAAAAATTGAAGGAGCTTATTCTTCTTCTCAAAGAGGAAATCCTGAAGGGAATGCAAGATTGTACATTACGGCCGACAATCATTTTGCGATCCCCTATTTTGGGGGTGTAGTGGTGGGCAAATGGCATGAAGAATCCAATGGGAAAATCCGTTTTGTGCCTAATCAGTACCCACATTCTTTTGCCGTATGGGCCTGGCACAATCCCGAACTCAAAGACAGTACTTCTTTCTATTTCAGTCAATGTCAGGAAGGCGAAAATTATTTTGGCTATAGTGATGATACGGCTAAAACAGACTTGAAACTAATCTTTAATACCGATAATAATTGTGTAGCTTATCCGAATGTTTTGATGCAAAAAGGAGTGTCACGCTATTTGCAACTGGTGGGGAAAGAAGGCCTTGTTAACCCGCCGCTGTATACCTTTAATAACGAAAGATTATATAATAGCTTTGCGGTTTTCTACATCAGTAAAAAGTCAGAAAAAAGGCCCTTTACCGGACAATATAAGGACGGAAAGCTTATGTTTGAGCGCTATCAGAATCAGTTTGATGTGAAACATGCCTTAAAAGATGAAAGTGAAGAAAATCTATCCTTTCTAAAGGAGCTTACGAAACATTCGTCTAATGAATTACCGGATACCATATTGATTAATAACCGCTTTAACCAGTATGATATGGAACTCGTCGATACATTGAACTATACATTTGATGTAGCCAAGAATGCGTTTGTCAATTTTCTGAATTATAAAGAAGGGGAGTCCGACGAAGCTTTAGAAGACTATAATAACAGCTTATTACTTTATCCCTATAAAAAGCTGCACTGGACAGAACAAAAGCTACCGGTGGCGATTAAATTATTACAACAGCCGATCTTTAATTTTACTTGCGAGGACCATTAATTAAAAACGCTCTTCTACTCCCAATGCGAATAAGGCATAATCATATTTAACCGGATCGAGCGGGTCAAATTGTTGCAGCGCATACGTGAGTTCCAAGGCAGTCTGCCAGTCATTTTGTTTGCGATGTATCAGGCCCAGCCTGCGGGAAACATCACTTACATGTGTATCTAGAGGACAGATCAGTTGTGCCGGGCTTAGAAAATGCCAAAGTCCGAAATCCACAGGACTGTCCTTTCGGATCATCCACCTCAAAAACATATTCAGGCGTTTGCAGGCCGATTTTTTGGCGGGGCTTGCAATATGCTTGCGCGTACGTTCCGGGGCATCTGCTATGTCAAAAAAGGAATGGTGAAAATGAATGAGTGCAGTAGCCACATCTGCCGGCGGCTTGCCCTGCGGCATAAACGCAGTTTCCAGACTCTGCGCGGTTGTAAAATGTTGTTTGAAAAAAGCAATGCAGTGCAGCAAATCCGTTCCGTTAAAAGTACGGTGTGCAAAAGCGTATAAAGGCTTCAAATCCTGTTCTTCATGATGAAGGATAAAATCGTGAGGGGCATGATCCATCATCTGCAGGATGCGGTTGCAATTATTGATGATCATCGTGCGGTTGCCCCAAGCTAAAATTGCGGCAAAGAATGCCGCAATTTCAATGTCTTGCTGTTTGGAAAAACGGTGCGGAACCGATACCGGATCTTTGGTGATAAAAGATGCCTGGTGATAGGTCTCAAACTTATTGTCCAGGAGTTTTTTTACCCCTTCAAAATGTTTTTTATCCATATTACTTACCACCAGATACCTAAGAATTTCTTACGGATTTTTACCGATTTAATGTGCTGGTCTTTATTGGGACGATCAGCCTGGTTTCTCGGTTGGTTCACTATTTTCTCTACCACATCCATGCCCTTCGTTACTTCTCCAAACACAGTATAGTTACCATCCAGAAATGGCGTACCACCTACTTTTTTGTACATCTCTTTTTGTACGTCCGGAATCTTTTTGTCATTTCTTTTCTCTATCTGCGTCAATTCTTCATCAGTATATTTCTTTCCGTCCACAATATAAAACTGACAACCTGAAGAGGCTTTCTCCGGATTGTTGTCTCTAGCTGCGGCTAAAGCACCTTTTTTGTGATAATATTCATAACGCAACTCTGCAGGGATCTTATATCCCACGTCGCCATCGCCTAACATTTCTCCGGGTTTGGCCGTTTTTGATTTCGGATCACCGGCTTGTATCATGAAATCAGGAATCACACGGTGAAACAATACACCCTCAAAAAAGTCGGACTTAGCCAGTTTTACGAAATTTTTGGTATGTAAAGGGGTATTTTTATATAGAATGGCTTCTATAGTACCAGCATCCGTTTTGATAATCGCTTTATATTTTTGGGCAATAGCGGCTATAGAGGACAATCCTATAAAGGCGCTTAACAATAAAATACGTTTCATCTGTATATGTTTTTTGAAAAAAATAATTACAAATTTAATGAGAAAAAATGACAGCACATAGCTGATTTTGTTTAGCTGATCTTATTCCAGTGCGGGGCATCGCTGCTCTTTTTGGTATGTAGTGCATTATATAGCATCCTGTGATTGGGATGAGAGAGTTCCGGATCGGCATGAAGCATTGCTGCCGCCGCATTTTTGGTTTCTTCTACAAGGGCAACATCCTGGATAATGTCGGCAATTTTAAAATCGAGTGCGCCGCTTTGCCGCGTCCCGTATATATCGCCGGGTCCCCGCATTTTAAGGTCTTCTTCTGCAATCAAAAAGCCGTCGTTGGTTTGGGTCATGATGCTCATGCGCTGGCGGCTCTCTTTAGAGATTTCGGTCGAGGTGAGCAAAATACAATAAGACTTCTCGCTGCCCCGACCTACACGACCACGCAATTGATGCAGTTGAGAGAGGCCAAAACGCTCTGCGCTTTCGATCAGCATAACCGAAGCATTGGGTACATTTACACCCACTTCGATAACAGTAGTGGAGACCAGGATATGCGCCTCTCCCGAAACAAAGCGCTGCATATTGCGTTCCTTTTCATCGGCTGCCTGCTTGCCATGTACCATAGCCACATTGTATTTAGGATCAGGAAAATGTGTTTTTACCTGTTCATAGTTTTTAAGCAGGCTTTCATATTCCAGCTTGTCGCTTTCATCGATCAGGGGATAGACAATATAAATCTGTCTTCCTTTTCCGATTTCGTATTTGATGAACTCCATCACTTTAAAACGGTTGCTGTCAAACCGGTGGATGGTGTGTATGGGTTTCCTGCCCGGAGGCAATTCGTCAATCACCGATACGTCAAGATCTCCGTAGAGTGTCATGGCGAGGGTACGGGGAATCGGGGTTGCGGTCATCACCAATACATGAGGTGCCAAAGTGTTTTTCTGCCATAATTTGGCTCTTTGGGAAACGCCGAAACGGTGCTGCTCATCAATAACGGCAAGTCCGAGGTTGTAAAAAACGACGGTATCTTCCACTAAAGCATGAGTACCTATAATAATGGCAATACGGCCTTCTTTTAAGTCTTCCAGAATCTTTCTGCGTTCCTTTGTCTTGACAGAACCGGTGAGTATCGCTACTTTTACCGGCATGTCTTTCAGCAGCTCGCTGATACCCTGAAAGTGCTGTTGTGCCAGAATCTCTGTAGGGGCCATCATGCAACTCTGGTAACCATTGTCAATCGCGATCAGCATACTGAGCAGGGCCACCATGGTCTTACCGCTGCCCACATCACCCTGTACCAAACGATTCATCTGCTTGCCCTGGAGCGTATCCATCCTGATTTCCTTAATCACCCTTTTCTGGGCATTGGTCAATTCAAAAGGCAGGTGATTGCTATAAAAGTCATTAAAATAATTGCCTACAGCGCCAAACACGTAGCCCGGTTGCTGATGGTTCCGCAGGTTAGCCTTAGTAATTTTTAGCTGTGCAATAAACAGTTCTTCCCATTTAAGGCGATGGCTGGCTTGTTCAAGGCTCCGGGCATTTTGAGGGAAATGAATTTGGCTCAGTGCCTCATAGCGGCCACAGAGATTATATTGTTGCAGCAGTTCCGGAGGTAAGGTTTCATAAATATCCGAAGGATTTATTTTTTCCAGTAAAGCCTGCGTCAACTTAGCAAAGGAACGGTTATTGACACCCTTGGCCCTTAGTTTTTCTGTTACACTATATGCCGGCAGCATGGTAGGGGTAGTGGTTTGCGCTCCCGGTTTAACCAATTCCAGTTCGGGATGGGTAATGGTTGGAAAGCCATTGAAAAAACTCAGCTTTCCAAATACACTGTAAGCCGTATTGGATTGTATATTTTTAGCAACAAAACTGATGCCCTGAAACCAAACTAGTTCTAATTGCCCGGTTTGGTCATACAGCGTTGCCGTCAGCCTCTTTTTGAAACCTGCACCATGCTCCTGCAGGTTCATGATAATCCCGCGCAACTGTACCCATTCCTGATCGGGTTGTAAGGATTTGATATGTTGCACTTGCGTGCTATCAATGTAGCGATAGGGAAAATGATGCAATAAATCAGAATAGGACGCGATGTTCAGTTCTTTACGCAACAACTCTGCCTTAAAAGAACCGACGCCTTTTAAGAATTCAATTGAAGTGTGTAATATGGGTTCGCCGCTGTAATTGATAAGATGATCATTTTAGAAGGACGCACAAAAATAAATAATAATTACCGTAAAGACAGCAGCGGTTACCCGAAGGCAACCGCTGCTGCATAAAAAGAGTAAAAAGGATAATTTTATCTTTCGGTCTATCCTAGAATTTGTAAGAATAGGTCAGTGAAAAAGTAGTACCTGGTCTGTATTGTTGTAAGATCCAGTCTTTTTTTGCTTGCATGGTACCATCTTTGAAAGCGGTTCCGGTAAACTTACCGTCAGTATCCTGATCGAAGTAGAATTGATAAGGACTGCTCAGGATGTCTTTTACATTCAATTTCAACTCACTTTTCTTAGACAGGTTATACGCTATCTGGAAGTCTAAGAGGTTACGCGGAGACTCATATACATCACCAAAGCGTTGATCACCCACCAAATATATTCTTTGTCCGATTACGTTGTACATAGCCGTTAAGTTCAGTTTATTATCCGGAGTATGGTAGCTTAAGCTGGTATTGATCATATAAGGAGATTGACCGGCTAATGGACGGGAGCTGGAAGAGATGCCATTAATGTATCTCACCGGATCAAGGGTCATTTTTGAATTGATATAGGCAACATTGGCATATAAGGTAAAGTTATCCATGAAGTCACCACCCAAGAAGCCCAGTTTTTTACGAATCTCCATTTCGATACCGATATTACGGGCATCTGCGAAGTTTTGTGTGGTAATATCATAAGCACTATTGGCACCGAATAATTGATTCTCAATAGGGTTTTTGAAACTTTTGTAGAATACTGATCCCGAAATGATCTCTCCAGGGGCCATAAAGTATTCATATTTTACGTCAAAGTTATTGATGCTGGTTCTTTTTAAATTGGGGTTACCGTTAATGTTGGCACTCAATTCATAGTCATAATAACTCACCAAAGCCAATTCTCTGAACTCCGGACGGGCTAAGCTTCTGAAATAAGAAGCACGTAAATTGGTTTTCTCATTCAGCGCATAGGTCAGGTTGGCAGAAGGTAATACATCCAACCATAATTCATCTACGAATTTCTGATCTACCGTGCTCAAGTCAACTTTGTAGGCCTCAAAACGAGCACCCCAAACCAATCTTAGTTTGTTGGTAAATTTATTGTCCAGCATCGCATAAGCGCCTGAAGTAGAAGAAGAGGCAGTGTACGCATCGGCTACACCTGTTTGGTCTCTGAAATCAAATAATTGATTCTGGATATTGGCAGGAGTGAAGATATCTTGTATTGGATTTTTTAATACCGCATCATTACCCGGAATGACGGTAGCACCAATGTATCGGTTATTGAAATCTCTGTAACGGTATTGTGCAAATAAACCGGTTTTTAAAGTGGTTTTATCAAACCAGCTTAAAGGCTTGCTATAGTTCAGATTGGCATTAATAATTGACTCGCCCAGTTTGCTGAACATTCTGTTGTTGGATTTTCCTAAAGTACCCAGATCAGCCAAATAAGCTTGTTGCTG
This sequence comes from Taibaiella sp. KBW10, assembly GCF_003852495.1. GTDB lineage: Bacteria > Bacteroidota > Bacteroidia > Chitinophagales > Chitinophagaceae > Edaphocola. The sequence goes on from NZ_QAJI01000006.1 coordinate 73,237, forward strand.
ATCGCTGTAGAAGTAAGAAAGCTTTTTCTGATCAGGTTGGTTGTTGCTGATGTAGTTATAAGAAACCAACCAGTTGACCTTGCTTTGGCCACTGCCCACCTGATGTTCTCCACTTAAAGTTGTTTTGAACAGAGATTTCTGTACGAGGTCAAAGGCATAATAACGGATGTCATTAGAACGACCGATATTCAAACCTTCACGATACAGGAAATTGTCATCAAAATTGCGGTTAAATAACGTTTTAAGGCCGATTTTACTCTTACCATAATAATAACCCATATTGACTACACCACCAATGCTGGTAGAATAGTTATAGACATTATCCGTATAGTTAAAGTCATCGTACTGGCGTACAATATTAGGTTTAATATTTTCGCTGTGGCTATAGTTCAGGGCCGCGAAGAAACCAAATTTTCTACCCTTATCTAAACGGTAAACCCGTCCCATTCCGGCTTGCAGATTGATGGCCGGTAGGGCAGAACGTGTGGTGACATTGTAATCATTATTCAGCATACCCAGGTAGCTGGCGCTTTGACTGGCGCTTGGGTTCTTTTGGGCTTGTGCAACTGTAGGGAATGTTTTAGGCAGTTGTCTGCCATTATCAAATCCTAAAAAGTCGGTGCTGCTTTTATATCCTGTTTTAAAATCTTTAAAAGTAGAGACGGTATTATAAGCGGTACCGATGCTCACATTATTAAAGTTCTCTTCCGGTACTTCTTTGGTCAGTACATTGATTACCCCACCGGCAAAATCGGCAGGTAAATCGGGCGTACCCGCTTTCGTAATCACAATATTATCAATTACTGCAGAGGGAATGATGTCAAAAGAGAAGGCTTTACGGTTCGGTTCGGTACTAGGCAGTACGGCATCATCTACCAAGGCGGTATTATAACGGTCACTTAAACCGCGAATGATTACAAATTTATTATCCTGAATAGTGGTACCACTTACACGCTTTAAAACATCGGCTGTATTTCTGTCTGGAGAACGTTTAATGGCTTCTGCAGAAATACCGTCGGAAACCGAAGCGGCATTTTTTTGCATGGTAAACAAAGCATTTACCGTCTCTTTTTTCAGAGAACTGCTAACGACTACTTCATTTAGTTCTGTAGATTTAGATTCACTCATCACTACATTCACTGCCGGTGCCGGCTTTCCTTCCAGAACGGCGATATCGGTAATCTCTTTGCTCTGATAGCCCATACTTTCAATCACAATCTTGTAATTGCCGGGCTTTAGGTTAAAGTCGAAGTTACCATCAATATCGGTCAGTGCCGTTAAAGTACTTGTGGTTTTTCCTATTTCGAAAACACTAACGGTTACCCCTGGTAGGCCTTCGCTGGAAGCGCCATCTTTAATGTTTCCCTTTATTGAAGGGGCATTCTGAGCGAAAGCGGTTGTGGCAATAGTGGCCATGGCAACTGTAGTAATAATTGTACGCATGCTTTTAGGTTATGTAATTTGCGCGCAAAGGTTTAAACTTAGTGTTACTACAGTTTGAAATTATTGTTACGAAATTATTAAGTTATTAAAAAGGGGCTGCCGGATCGTTCCGGAAGCCCCTTTTTAGCATGCAGGTCATTATATATATTATACAGCAGTACCTGCTAAGGTAATTACTGCAGCGACCCAATCGTCAGCAGTATTCATACAGGGAATGTAATCATACTGTTCACCGCCGTTATGTACAAAATCTTCTTTACCCCTCATTTCTATTTCTTCCAGGGTTTCTAAGCAGTCGCTGACAAACGAAGGACAGACAACTTTAAGCTTTTTTATGCCCAGAGCAGGCATTTCCGGGATCACCGTTTGGGTACTTGGCAATAACCAGGGGTCACGGCCCAATCGGCTTTGGTAGCTTTGCTGCCATTTATCTTTAGGAAGGCCCAGCTTTTGTGCCACTAATTCACTGGTTATACTTACCTGATGCCGGTAGCAGGTCTTATGGCTTGTGCTTGGCGTTGTACAACAGTTTTCGACCTTCATACAATGTTGTTGTGTCGGGTCTGTTTTGATTACATGACGCTCCGGTATACCATGATAGCTAAATAAGAGTTGGTCGTATGTTGTGGTGTCGGCTACATGAGGGCGCATACTATTGGCCAAGGCCTCAATATAGGCCGGGTGATTGTAAAAAGGAGGTACAACACTCAGTTTAAACTTATATTTAAGTTCTTTTTTGGCTTGCACCATATGTTCTACGGCCGTTTCATAGCTGCTCATGGCATAATGTGGATATAAAGGAAAGAGTATAACCTCCTCCAAATCGGGACATTGTGCTAGTAATTCCTCATATGCCGCCTGTGGGCTGGGATTGCCGTAGCGCATAGAGATGGCCACCGGCATATCTGTTTTTGCGGCTACCTTTTCTTTTAATTGTTGGGTAAGGACGACCAGAGGTGAGCCTTCTTTCCACCAGATTTGCTGATAAGCCTCTGCCGATTTTGGTGCCCGAAAGGGAACAATAATACCCTTTACTAATAAGTATCTTAATAAATAGGGCTTATCGATTACACGCTCATCCATTAAAAACTCGCTAAGGTACTTTCTTAAATCCTTCACCGAAGTGCTGTCCGGTGATCCTAAATTCATTAATATCAACCCCTTTTTTGCCATAATGGATGTGCTTTTTGCAAAAGTAGTGCTAAATAATCATTTGTAAGAATTCTGTAGAAATCATTGTGTTTTTGCTTTTATGACAATTGTATGACAGTCTGATAAATCCAACTTTGAAAGGAAGGCGTACCTTTGTTAGGACATATTACATAAATTGCCCTGACGACGACAATGATTTTAGCAGAAAAGAACAATTTACAAGACTTTTGGTGTATTGGTATTAGTCATCAAGGTACAAATACAGAGATTCGTAGCCGTTTTGCTATTAGTAATGAAGCCTATGCTGGGATATTGGCCAATGCGGCTACTTATGGCGTTGGTGCATTATTTGTTATTTCCACTTGCAATCGCACCGAAGTCTATGGGATTGCCAAAGATGCGGAATTGCTTATGGCTTTGATATGCCAATATACAGAAGGAGATATAAGAGAATTTAAACAATACGCTTATATTAAGGAACGCACTGCAGCGATACAACATTTGTTTAGCGTAGCTGCGGGCATTGATTCTCAGATCCTGGGCGATTATGAGATTGTAGGCCAGTTGAAAACGGCCTATCATTTTGCTAGGGAGCAAGGTAGTACCAATGCGTTTATAGACCGTCTGTTTAATACGGTGTTACAGTCTTCGCGCGCGATCAGAAGCCAAACGGATTTGAGTAGCGGTACGGTATCGGTTGCTTATGCGGCCGTTCAATTTTTAAAAGAACACATTACGGACCTGGCCGCACAAAAAGTGCTGGTTATCGGAGTAGGGGATATTGGCCGGAATACCTGTAAAAATTTGATACAGGAAGTCGGGCTAAAGCATATTGCCGTGGTAAACCGCACAGAAGAGAAAGCGGCTGTTTTTGCGGCAGAGCTGGGGATTCAAAAAGTAGCTTTTGCAGACCTCAACCAGGCCATCAAAGAATTTGATGTGATTATTGTGGCTACTAATGCAAGCAAACCTATTGTGACGACGGCTCATCTTGATGCAAATGATGTGAAAACGATTATTGATCTGTCGATTCCTAATAATGTAGCAGCCAATCTACGCGATTATCCACACATTAAATTGGCTAATGTAGATGATCTGTCTAAGATAAATGATGCGACCCTGCAACGCCGTGAAGAAGAAGTGCCCAAAGCAAAGGCACTGATCTCTTTTTATATACATGAGTTTGCAGAATGGTACCTGATGCGCCAAAACGTTCCGGTGTTGAAAGTAGCCAAAGAAAAAATAAAGGAATTGAATGGAGAATTGGCCGATGCCATTGAACATAAAGAATTTTCGCATACCGTACAAAGGGTTTTAAATAACATGGCGGTAAAACTGAAAAGTGAGCATAACCGCCCCGGTTGCAGCTATATTGAGGCGATCAACGATTATATTAAATGTGCCGATCCTGCTGCTAAAGCAAAATAATATAAATTATTAAAGAGCAATAGATGCGTTATTCTTAAAGGAGTAACGCATTTTTTTGTGGTCGATTGGCAATGTAAAGCGGGTAGAAGGCAACTGTTAAACAAAATGCGGCGACAGCACCTGACTTTTGGGGCATGGTAAGGTAGCGGCCTTTTAGGATATGTGGCCCTGATTAATGAGCAACGGATTTGGAAAAGAAATTCATGACAATAACTCCGGTAACGATTAATATTATTCCGATAATTGCGGGCAGGTCTAATCTTTGTTTGAACACAACTACTGAGATTATGGCTGTTAAAACAATCCCTAAGCCTCCCCAAATAGCATATGCCACACCTAAAGGGATACCTTTAAGCGCCTGGGATAAAAAGACAAAACAAGCTAAGTAGGACACGATTGTTATCGTCGATGGAATCCATTTCGTAAAGCCATTAGATGCAGCTAAAAAGCTACTGCCGACCACCTCAAAAATGATGGCTAGCGCCAAAAACAAATACTTCATCTTTTATTACCTTTAGTATATACAAATAAACAATTTAATCATCGCAAGGGGAACAAGCACCCTCAAATATATATAAACTCCTTACGGCAACATATAGCATGGCCAAAAACAAAAAGCCCCGGATGAAATCTCATCCGGGGCTTTTTAGAGCGGGCTGCCTTATCTGTATAAGGTTACATCGCCTTTGTATGTTTTGATTGTTTTGTTTGGAAGTTCTACTCTGATGATGTAGCTATAAACGCCTTGAGCACATTGGTCTCCGCTTAAAGTTCCATCCCAACCGGTCATAGGGTTACTTGTGGTAAACACTTGTTGTCCCCAACGGTTATAGATTTCAAATTGTAACAATTTCTGGAATTTCGCATTGGTCAATCCGAATACATCATTTTTGCCGTCACCGTTCGGTGTAAATGCATTTGGCATGATCGGATCTCCAGGATATTTCACTTCTAGCTTAATGTCAGCAGTGTCTTTACAACCGTATTCATCCACACCGACTACACTGTATGTTTTTGGTTCTAATACAGGGAAAGTACGTGCATTTTTTGAATCTGGATCATAGAACATATTAGTCGGGAACCAAGAGTAGAATAGGGCACCTGATGCAGACATATCTACTTCTTTACCGTAATCAACCATTGTACCGCTAAGAGGTAAAACATTAGATAACTGGAATGCTGGTCTTACGCGAACGATAATGTCATGTGTGGCAGAACATTTCGCTAAAGGCGTGGTTGCAATGAAATGGTAGTTATATACGCCGGTTGGTCTGTACAAGAAGTTCGTGGCAACATTCGTAGCTCTTAAACCGGTACCTGGAGACCAGTTGTAAATGTAATTTACAGAATCCGGAGATACCAAAACGGGAATAGGAATACTGTCTTGTCCGCAAACCATCGTATCGGAAGCCATACTGATTAAAGGGTATTGCTCTACCAATGCATGGAAGGTTTTGCTGTTTGGAGGACAGGTAGCCGGAGCATTAGGTTGTCTTACGGTAATGGTATAATCACGTGTGGTTAATAAGATAGGGTTGATCGTTAAACTACCCAGGTCATATTGTACCGGTGTCCAATTGAAATTCAAAGTAGGATCCGTTGCGCCTGTAATGGAAATTTGAGTGCCCGGACAATAAGCCGGTAAAGGCGTAGAAATACCTACATAAAGAGAATCTAATATGTATACTGTATCTCTTTTAATTACATTTTGTACACCATTGTCACAACCACAAGGGTTTAAGGCTTCAATAACCACCATTTTCTGGCCGGTAGGCATATTCGGAACCAATAAAGGTTTTACCTCAATTGTTCTGCTGGTCGTCATCGCACCGAAATATACGGTATCTGCTAAATATTGGTAATCGGTGCCATTCGTTGCATCACCTAATTTGTTGATATGTAAAATCATCGGTACCGTAGTGTCTCCACCTCTGGTAAACGTAATTTTAGCGGAGTTACAACCTCTAACCGTGTGTTTCAGATTCTGATTACCCCCTTGGCCTGATTGTGTTTCCATACCAATGCTGATCACATCAAAGTCAAATTTAAACGTGATGTTGTCATTAGCACCGCCATTCAATTTTATAGGAGCATAAGATCCTGAAGTCGTTGGGAAGTTACCGTTAGTACCACAAACAGATTGATATACCACTCCGTTTGGATCCATTCTACAAATACCGGTATGGAAGTGATCACCACTTGGGCTACCATAATAACTACCGAATAATAAGTCAGAGAAATTGGCTTCAAATGCGGCGAAATAGAAGGATTTAGGAGACACGTCAAATGCATCCGGTGTTAAAGGCATACCGGTTTGATTCGATCCTAATACTGTTGAGATTAAAATGTTTCCACAAATATCAACCATCATTGCGGTTGGGGTAATACCCGTACTTGCGGCACCGGTTCTTGTAGAAGCAACGCTGCTTGATAAGGTTGGGTTTAATTTATGAAGAAATACACCTCCGTTAGCCACAAGACCTTGAGCTACAGTATTCGTTACCGGATAGTTACCATTGGTTTTTCCGGCAATGAAGATGTTATTACCACAGTCAAATGCAACCCTCATTGCAACATCTGTTCCACTTGTACCTAAGTAAGTAGTAGACAGAATCGTTGGTGTATTGTTGCTGATTCTGGTTACAAATCCGTCTGTACCACCACCAGATGCGGTTTGATAAGCACCCGAGCTGGTTGGGAAGTTAGCAGATTCTGTATAACCGGCAACCACTACTTCGTTGGTCGTCTTATTGTATTCGATGCCTATCGCACCATCCCAACCGCTACCACCTAAATAGGTAGAATAAGTCAAGCTGGTCAGATTGGGATTCAGTTTTGAAATTACGGCATCATAACCACCCGTATTGGTCGCATGAGCAGCCGTTGCTGTTACCGGGAAATCCGTAGATCCGGAATTGGAGACAACCCATATATTACCTTGTACATCAAATGCAATGTCGGCAGGGTTACCATTCGATCCACCTAAAGAAGTGTAGGCAAATGTTGATCCGATCTGTAACGATTCCATACCCGATCCACCCAAATAAGTACTGGCCAGGATGGCATTACCATTTGTAGCGAATTTTACAACAAATATGTCAGACGCACCATTGAGTGTTGATTGATACGCACCGGCAGTAACCGGCATGTTTGGTGTGCTTACATTACCTGCCATTACCAGTTGGTTACTGTCATTTACCCTTAAGGTATTAGGCATTAAAGAACCACTTATTCCACCGAAATAAGTAGAATAAATTAAAGTTGATCCGTTGGCAGAGTACTTATTAATAGAAGGAGTATTCGTACCCGAGAAGGTTGTTTGGTAAGCACCTGTTGTTGTAGGCCATCCTGTATTGGTCGCCATGGCAGCAGTATAGGTACAGCCTAATTTGTCAAAAGTAGTAGAGTGTGCATAGAAGTAGTTTGAGCTACCAACACCACCACTAAAAGTTGCAAATATTAAGTCCGGGTCAATAACCAGGTCATAGTTTTTGTTATAGCCATTCGGAAAGTCAAAAGAAAGCATTCCTTTCTCGAACTTGTATTTGGAAGCAACCGGAACTTGTTTACCATCGATAACCTGATACGTATACGGTGCTTTTTCCACTACTTTATTAATGCTTGTAGGCACCAAAAGAGAACCGTCTTGCTGCAATTTGGGACTTACCCCGTCAAAAGAGAACTTAATGACATGAGGATTCGCACCTTGCTTTACAATAAAGTCATACTTTACATTGTTGTTAGCACCTGCATATACTTTTAGGTCTACTCCGTTATACACATCATGTTGTGTAACCGTTTCGTACAAACCGACATTACTGGCCCACTTTGTCTGATCATTGTTGATAAAGTAGTTTTGGTAGGTCGGTAGTTTTCCGGAAGTCGTATAAGAAGAAGTACTGTTGGCTCCTACAAAGTTTACTTTATAGGCATGGCCTCTGAGTTTGTCTTCAATTTGTTTTCCTTCATCGGCAGCCTTGTGATATTTTTGCATATCCTCGCCGCTTAAGAAATTGTAAACAAAGCCTTTGTCAGTAAGGAACATAGCGCCCTCTCCTACATTAACTTTGTATTTAGCTTCCGATACCCATTGCCCTTTGTTTTCAATAAAAGCAATCGATTGCTTTGCCTCAGCCTCATGATTGTGGCCGTCGTTGGCAGAATGGTCGTGTGCTTTAGGGTTAGCCCAACTCGTTGTTACGGCTAATCCTAAGATACTCGTGATTAATAAAAGTTTACCCATAGTACAGATGTAATTTTTTACTTGAAATTGAAAAGACTTTATTATCGTATTATTATGTAGACCAGCGCTTTAAACAATTGGTTGGTGAACTTGTTAATAATATTTTAATGAAAGTTGACTACAATATAAGGTTTTTTAGATAAAATAAGGAGCAATATGTATCATATTGCTCCTTATTCTTATTTTTTTACAACTGACTGACCGCCAATATATCTTTATATCTGATGCCTCGATCTGTTTGCTGGAGGCTACATAACTCATTTACGGCGTCATGCTCAAAGTATAAAAGCCAGTTTTGCGCGACGGCTTCCTCCAATAAAAGTTTCTTCTCCTTCATCGTTTCTAAAGGCCGGGTATCATAAGCCATTACCCAAGGCATGGGAAGGTGGTGCATACTGGGGAGCAAATCGGCACAATATAAAATTGTCTGGTTGTTGTATTCCAGCTGCGGCAGCATCATAGACTCTGTATGCCCGTTTACTAACCTTACTTTAAAACCGGAAGCAAAAGTGTCACCGTCCTTACCCTCAAAAAATTGCAACTGCCCGCTTTCTTGTATCGGCAGGATATTCTCCTTTAAAAAAGAGGCTTTCTCACGGTCGTTTGGATTGATGGCCCAGTCCCAATGGTTTGCATTACTCCAATAAGTGGCATTTTTAAAAGTAGGTACCAGTTTTTCCCCTGCTCTTTTTACCGCGCCGCCCACATGGTCGAAATGTAAATGGGTCAGGAACACATCCGTTATATCATCGGGGCTGTAGCCGGCATTTTGTATAGACTGGATTAAGCGATCATTACCATGCAGGTAATAATGCCCAAAGAATTTTTCATCCTGTTTGTCCCCGATACCGGTATCCACCAGGATTAAACGGCCATCGGTTTCTACCAAAAGGCAGCGCATGGCCCAAGAGCACATATTATTGTCGTCTGAAGGGTTCAGTTTATTCCATAAAGCCTTAGGTACAACGCCATGCATTGCGCCACCGTCCAGTTTAAATAAGCCTGTATTTATTGTATGTAATTGCATTTTTATGATTTTAAGCTAATCGTTGTTGATACGTTTATTATAAGGTTTCTTTCAGCCAGCCAAAGAACTCGCGCTGCCATACCAAACCATTATGCGGGTGTAATACCCAGTGGTTTTCATTAGGTAAATACAAGAGTTTGCTTTTGATACCTTTGAGTTGAGCGGCCTGGAACGCCTGCAGCCCCTGCTCAATGGGCACCCTGAAGTCAATACCCCCTTGAATGACCATAATCGGGGTATTCCATTGGTCGATATAATTACTTGGATTGAATTTAGTATAAGCGTCCGGAATGTTCTTTTGCCAGTAATTGCCACCAAGGTCAAAGTTGGCAAACCATAACTCTTCTGTAGTGCCGTACCAGCTCTTCATATCAAATAGGCCATCATGGGCAATAAAGGTTTTAAACCTGTTTTGATGAATACCGGCCAGCATAAATACACTGTATCCACCATAGCTCGCACCGACACAACCTAAACGGTTCTTATCTACATAAGTTTCTTTGGAAACCGCATCGATTGCGGCCAGGTAGTCGCGCATGGGCTGTCCGCCCCAGTCTTTACTGATGGCTTCATTCCATTGGGTACCCCATCCCGGCATGCCACGACGATTGGGTGCCACAACGATATAGCCATTTGCAGCCATCAGGGCAAAGTTCCAGCGTACACTATAGAATTGGGTTAAAGCCGATTGTGGCCCTCCCTGACAGTATAATAAGGTTGGGTATTTCTTTGTTTTATCAAAATTTGGAGGATAGACCACCCAAACGCCCATTTGTTTGCCATCCGAAGTCGTTACCATCTTTAATTCAGAACTACACATCGCTGTTTGAGCATACACGTCATCATTGGCATGAGACATTTGCTTCATACTACCATTGGCAAGGCTTACTTTATAGAGTTCCGCACTATGATTCATATCTGTGCGGCTTACGATAATTTCTTTTTTATTTTGTGCGACTACGCCGGTAATGTCAAATTGACCATCTGTAATCTGCTTAACCCTGCCCGGGGTGGTTATATTTACCGAGAACAATTGTTGTGTGCCTCTGTATGCAGCATTAAAATAAATGGTTTTGGCATCATTGCTCCAGATAAAGTCACCATCAACCGTTTCATTCCATGCTGCGGTCAGGTTTGTTTTCTTTTTTGTGGCCAGATCCATGATGATCAAATCTGTTTTGTCGGCTTCGAAGCCATCCCTTGCCATACTGGTCCACGCAATATAATTGCCATCGGGGCTAAATAAGGGTTTGGTGTCATAACCCATCATGCCCTTACTCCAGTTGGTGGTAGTTCCCTCATTAAGATCATAGGCATATAAATCGGTATTGGTGCTTTGCGCATAAGCTTTTCCTTTGGCCTTTTTACACACATAAATCAGGGTTTTGCCATCATTGCTGAAAACAAAATCTTCTGCTCCGCCAAAGGGCACTTGTGGTGCATAATACGGTTCGTCCTTCATGATGTCTTTCTGCTCGCTGCTGTTGACCGAGGTCAGAAAGATATGTGAGTAGCTGCCATCATTCCAGTAATCCCAGTGGCGGATATCCAAATCTTCAAATATATAGGCAGTACTATTGGGTACATCATTGTATTTCGCATTGCCTTTTACCTTACCAAGGGCAACAGGCATGCTGAAGGCAATTGTTTTGCCATCGGCTGCAATACGCACATTCGTGGCTTCCTTCAAACCCGAATGGATCCTGGTCCAGGTAACACCATTGTCTTTGCTGACAAATAAAGACCCGTCATTCAGGGCATACAGGCCGTTTTTGTCCCATTGTACAAATTGTTTGCCTTGCAAAATAGTCGTAGGCTTACTCTCTCCCGTAGACACATTGAGCAGATATTGCGTTTTATTGCTTTTTTCCGTAACAAGATCCGTATTGGAAATAGTGTATAAGAGGGTATTGCCATCCGGTAAAGGTGCCTGAGCACTTACCCGGCCCAGTTTCCATAAGGTTTCCGGAGTTAATAATTGTTGTTGTGCTTGAGCCATTATAGAAGCAAAAGAGAAGAATAGTAAAGACAATTTTTTCATGTCAGATAAAATAATTTTTCAATTAAGAATATCTGACAAATCTACAAAAAACAAAACGATTCTGTCTATTAGCGGCTATTTTCCGGAGGAGCTGTATTTTTGCAGCAGATATGCGGTGCTTATTCGGGGGCAACCAGAACACATAATCGGGTCTTTGGGCAGCCTGCTGTTTCACCGGCCGGCCGTATTCAGAAATTAACAAGATGATAATTAAAATTTAGCCGTTATTTGTCGGCTAATTGTCATAAATTACAATTACAAAAAGAAGGATAATAAAATGGAACATACTGATAATTTCCCCGCACTTATGGCACAAGTACCATCCAAAGGTTATTTGGATGTACCTATCGATCCGAGATTAGATTTGTTTGAGGAAATAAAACGTTTAAAGAAAGAAAAAAATGCGGTGCTGCTGGCGCATTACTATCAGGAATCTGAAATACAGGATATAGCAGATTTTATCGGAGATAGCCTGGCTTTGGCAGAAGCCGCCGCTAAAACGGAGGCAGATATCATCGTATTTGCCGGTGTTCACTTTATGGCAGAAACGGCAAAAATCCTTAATCCGAATAAAAAGGTTCTCTTACCGGATCTCAATGCCGGCTGTTCACTGAGTGATAGTTGCCCTCCGGAAAAATTTGCGGCATTCAAAGCGCAGCACCCTGACCATATTGTGATCACCTACATCAACTGTAGCGCGGGTATGAAGGCCTTAAGCGATATTATTTGTACCTCTTCCAACGCCAAGGCGATTGTAGATAGCCTGCCCGAAGACCAGAAAATTATATTTGCCCCGGATAAGAACTTAGGAGGATACATTAACCGGGTTACGGGTAGAGATATGTTATTATGGGATGGCGCCTGTATGGTACATGAGATTTTTTCTTTGGAAAAAATAACAAGGTTGAAGGAGCAGCACCCTGATGCCAAGCTGATCGCGCATCCGGAATGTGAAGAACCATTACTGAAAATATCAGATTTTGTAGGCTCAACTTCCCAGCTGTTGGCATTTGTTGAAAAAGATCCTGCCAGTACCTTTATTGTCGCTACGGAATCGGGCATTTTGCATCAGATGCAGAAAAATGCACCGCTTAAAACCCTGATTGCTGCACCACCCGAAAATAATTGTGCCTGTAATGACTGTCCGTATATGAAGCTAAATACTTTAGAAAAACTTTATTTATGTCTTAAGTATGAAACACCGGAAATTCTGATGGAAGAAAGCTTGCGTTTAGCCGCTAAGAAACCGATGGATAAAATGATGGAACTCAGCGCTCAATTCGGATTAATACAGGGAAAATAAATAATTTATAAGGAGAAATTTGAAAGTTGGCTATGAATTATCATAGTCAACTTTTTTTGTATGTTAGTTGAAATTTACTTTCTTTTAACTATCTTTAAGCAATTTTTGTTATTTTTAATACAAAAATCCCCTGATTTCACCATATTAAAAAATCATTATGAAATTGAGTATTACCAAAATCAGTTGCATTCTTTTATTGTGTATAAGTCATCTGTTTGTTAGCCAAAAGGCACAGGCACAGTTGGTTATTGTAGACAATGTAACTGCAGCACAACTGGTTAATAAATTGGTGGGCGTAGGCGTTACAACCCTGAATCCATCCCTTTCCTGTCGTACCGGGGCGAGTGCCTCTTTTTCCGGTACCAGTAATTTAGGCATTGATAGCGGAATTGTATTGACAACCGGTGCTGCGAAGACCAATGTCGCTACTTTTACGACCGGGATAGATGCGATGGCCACACAGGACATGCTGTCTCTTGGAGCAGGTGGGGCGGGAGATGCAGAATTGTCTCAATTAGTTGGTAATGCAACAACCAATAATGCCTGTATCTTGCAATTTGACTTTATACCGGCAGGGGATACGGTTAAATTCCAGTATGTTTTCGGTTCAGAAGAGTATCCGGAATATGCCTGTTCTCAGTATAATGATGTATTTGCTTTCTTAATATCCGGTCCCGGGATCGTTTCGAATACGCCTATTGCAGGTAAAAGAAATATTGCCTTAGTACCCGGAACGAATCTGCCGATTGCCATTAATACGGTAAATGGTGGTGCAGGGGTCAATGGTAATATTAATACCTGTAACCAGCTAGGACCGGGTTCTCCTTTTACGGCCTATTATGTAAATAACCTTACGCCGGTCGTGAATCCGAATATCGTTTTTGACGGGATGACTACCGTACTTACAGCCATACAAAGCGTAACTCCTTGTGATACCTACAGATTGAAATTGGCGGTTGCCGATGTTATTGATGGTAGCCTGAATTCCGGTGTATTTTTGAAAGCAGGTAGTCTGAGCTCTATCGCTCTCAATGCCGGTGCCAGCGGGATGAATGTAACTGTGAGTGATACCGCCTTTATCGTAAGAGGATGTCCTAAAGCAGATGTAACGATTACCAGAGCTGCCGCTTCTCCCACGCCATTGAATGTACCTTATAGCCTTTCCGGTACCGCGGTTAACGGAGTGGATTATGAACTTTTGAATGGGGTCGTTACCATACCGGCTAATGCGACTACCGGCCATGTTTTTGTTAAGGCTTTGCCGGTGCCTACGACCGGAGCCGACAAAACGGTATGGATCAAATTCTTATCGCCTTATAGTTGTGGAGGCAATCCTATTGTATTGGATTCTGCAATTGTAGTGATCCAGGATTCTATTCACGTGACCATCGATGTGGGTGATACGGCAATGTGTTTTGGACAGTTGTTGGATGTCAATGTTGTAACGGATACTATTTTCGGGCCTTTAAATTATACCTGGAATCCTAATATAGGCGTTACCGCACCTACCATAAATTTTGCCAGTATCAATTTCCCTGGCCCCGGAATACATACGTATAACCTCTATGTAAATATTCCTTCTCTGGATACCAATTGTCGTGTATCTAATGCCCGCTTTACAGTCGATGTGCAAAAAATACATGTGAATATCGGTCGGGATACAGCGATCTGTTCTTACGATATGCTGCATTTATTTGCCGAGGTCAGTCCGCAGGATACCGGTACTTATACTTATAAGTGGTTACCCGAAAACTTATTTAATAATCCGTATTCCGTAGCGCCCGTATTTAGCAATAATGCGAGTACCGATATTGTAGCAGTGGCCACAACCCCTGCGGGTTGTATCGGGTCCGATACGATGAGGGTGACGGTCTACCCGGGAGAATTTTTAAATGTCTTGCCCGGCGATACCGCGATATGCCCGACAAAATCCGTTCCGATAACTGCGTATAGTACTATTGAGAACCAGCCTATTGATAATGATAATGTATATACCTGGACACCGAGTACCTGGGTGAGCAATCCATCTGCATTAACGCCTTTATTCAGCCCCTTAACCAGCACGCAGTTCCGATTACTGGCTAAGAGTAAATACGGTTGTATTGATACTTCTTTTGTCAACATCACCGTACATCCAAATGCTGCGGTAAGTTTACCGGATTCGGTAGTGATGTGGTTGGGAGAAACCTATCAATTGGAACCTTCGACCAATGCATCCCATTTTTCATGGTTCCCGGTATCGGGTATTAGTAATGCTTCTTTGTCCAATCCGATATTCAGCCCTCTGGTGAATACCCGTTACTTCTATACAGCTAGTACAGACGAAGGTTGTACTGTGGTCGACTCTATTGACTTTATCGTAAAACAGGATGGGGTTGCTGATATGCCGAATGCATTTAACCCGAATAAAACTACGTTTAAGCCAAATTACAGAGGTAATTTTGAATTGGAAGCTTTTGAAATATACAATCGCTGGGGACAAAAAGTCTTTAGTTCTACCTCAATCAATAGCGGTTGGGATGGTACCTTAAATGGTGCCGTACAACCTATGGGCGTGTACATTTACAACATCCGTTTAAGAGACAGCCGTAGTGGAAAAACGATCAATAAAACAGGTAATGTTACCATGGTCAGATAAGAACCTGAAGTCTAAGCCAATGCAAATTGGCGTGCTGATTTAAGGGTTTTTTCTGAAAAAAATAAATAATTAAAAAAAAATTAAGAAAAAGTAAGGAAAATCAAATTTTTTTTTGGACTTTTAATGCCTTAAAGCCTTTTTTGGTTTTCGTCTCAATTTAAAAATATTTGTTAATCAGTCTAACAATTTATAAAATATGAAGTGTAGAAATACTATCGCCGGTGCTTTATTGTTTGCAACGTCTATCTTATCTGTAGGAAATGCAAATGCGCAGGATGTGCACTTTACCCAATTCAACGCATCACCGCTTACCATTAATCCTGCGTTTACAGGTGCGTTCCAAGGAGAGTACAGAGTATCTGCTGTATATCGTGATCAATGGCGCAGTGCTTTGGGTACTGCAGCGTTTAAGACTTATGCCGTATCTGTAGATATGCCACTGATCAGAGACATCTCTGTAGATGATTATTTGGCCGGAGGCTTACAACTTTACAATGACAGAGCCGGAGACGGCAATCTGAATAATTTTTCAGGTTTGGCTTCCATAGCCTATCATAAATTTTTAGGCAATGAAGGTAAAATGGCTTTAACAGTCGGCTTACAAGGAGGCTATTCCAGCAAGAATTTAGACTTAAGTAAGTTATATTTTGCAGGAGACTTCAATGAGGGTGGCTGGAATCAAGGAATTGATCCAACCTGGGGCAACCTGAACAACAGAGTAGGCAGTTGGGTAGTGAATGCGGGCCTTGCCTGGTCACATGCCGCTTCTGATAAATTTTCCTATACGCTGGGAGTTGGTGCCAATAACCTGACACAACCATTAGAATCTTTCCAAAAGCAAAGAGCGACTAAAGATGTAGGCTTAGGTATTCGTTATACGGCGCAAGCAGGTGCTGTGATCGGTGTCAGCGAGCGTTTCAGTATCAGACCGGCATTTTTGTATCAGTCTCAAGCTGCTGCAACTGAATTAGTTGGCGGTGCGGAAGTACATTACAAATTAGGAGATGAATATATGTTCCCGGGTGCGCCTGCTATCTATGCAGGTGGATGGTATCGCTATCAGGATGCCGCTATGATGACTTTAGGCGTTGAGTTTAAAGGATTCAGAATCGGTGCCGGATATGACTTCAATACCTCAGCTTTAAAGTCCAGCACCGGAGGTAATGGTGGTTTTGAAGTGATGTTACGTTACATTGCTGCAAGCCCGATAGAATCTGCCCGTAAGTTATTATACCCTTGTGGTCGATTCTAAGTTAAACAGAACAAAATATTTCATTCGTCATTTTTGAATTTTCAAAAAATTTCACATTCAACGTTGCATAAAATATGAAACGCAAACCAATACTATTATTAGCGGCTGCATTAGCATTTACTAGTGTACAATCCAATGATCTGTTAGCACAACAAAGAGAAAAAGATAAATATGGTAAACGATCGGACGACCCTGTTGCGAAGCTAGGATACGAGAAGAAATTGCGCTGGGCAGATGGTTTATTCAAAGATGGTAGCTTTTTTAATGCTGAAGAGTATTACAAACAGTTGCAAATGGAGCAACCCCGTAACCCATACCTGGCTTATCAAATAGCCGAAAGTGAATGGAGAATGAGGGATTATGGCAATGCGGCAGCGAGCTATGGTTATGCGTATGATTTAGCAAAGGCAATTTATCCTGAAGCTAAATTTAAACAAGCAATGATGTTGAAAATGTATGGTAGCTATCCTGAAGCGATCGTAGCATTTGAACAATTCAAAAAGGATAATCCAAAACCGACAAAAGAGATTAAACTCTTAATAAAACAAACAGAGACAGAAATAAAGGGTTGTCATTTAGGGATGAAGTCTATCGCTAATCCTGAAGCGGCGACAGTAGCCAAATTAGGCCCAAACATTAACTCTGCCAATACAGAATTATCTCCATTCCCATTGGGTGATAGCGCATTGTTATTCGCTACCATGAATTCGAATGTTGTTATTGATAAAGTAAAAGAAAAGCGTTCTGATTATGTATCGCGCTTTATGGTTTCTCAGAAAAACAAATTTACTGATGTAAAGGATACGTTTACCTGGGCACTGCCTTTCTTGGACGGTCGCTTTAACGATCCTAAATATCATGTTGGTAATGGTTACCTTGCAGAAGGTGGAGACCGTTTTTATTTTACGAAGTGTTTAGATCAAAAAGGGGATACCGGTTCACTGTGTCGTATTTTTGTATCTGAATTTAAAAATGACCGTTGGGGTAATCCGGAAGAGTTAGGTAACGGAATCAACGAAAACGGTTCTTCCAGTACACATCCATGTATCGTGAAGATTGGTAAGAAAGAAATCTTGTTCTTTACTTCTGACCGTAAACTGCAAAGCCGTGGTGGTTTCGATATCTGGTATTCTGTATATGATGCCCGTTTGAAATCATATCGTCGTCCGCAAAACGTAGGTAAGCAAATCAACACCAAAGGTGATGAAGCCACACCATATTTCGATAACCGTACCAATAAATTATACTTCTCTTCTAACGGATGGGAAACAATGGGTGGTTACGATGTATTTGAAGCAACAATGGCCGGAAACAGTCCTTCCCGTTATACTTCTATGAAGAATATGGGTTATCCTGTAAATACTTCTGCAGATGATTTATACTTCATATTGGACGGTTATGGTAAGCCTGATGGTTATGTTGTTTCTAACCGTGTAGGTTCAATAGCATTGAAAAACCCTACTTGTTGTGATGATATCTTCAGAGTTCAGTTTGAACCTAAGCTGAAAGCAATCGGTAAGGTGATTAATGCCAAAACACAAAAACCGGTAGATGAGGTAGTAGTTAAAATGACCGATGAGAATGGTACTTTAACGACTTTCAATTCTACAGACGGTAATTTTGAGTTTAATACGCCAAGAGGTCACTCTTACACCTTTACCGGTGATAAAGCTAAATTTACTTCTTCTCATGCTAATGTAAATACAGAAGGTGTAAAACGCATTGATGCAGATAACACTGTTGAGATCGTAGTGTATATGAATGAGATTGATTTGAGCTGGTTCCGTATGGATAACGTGTTCTATGATGATAACAAATATACTTTACGTCCGGAGTCTACTACCGATTTGGAAAAACTGGTAAGCCTGATGAGAGATAATCCATCTTTAAGCGTGAAAATCGCTTCTCATACAGATAGCAGAGGTTCTGATGCATCAAACAAAGTATTATCTCAAAACCGTGCTCAGTCTGTAGTTGATTATTTGGTTAACAAAGGCGGTATTGAAAGATCCCGATTAGAAGCAGAAGGTTATGGCGAAAGCACACCGGCCGCTCCTAATGAAAAAGATGGTAAACCAGATCCGGTAGGACAACAGTTAAATCGTCGTACTGAATTTAAAATTATCAATGAAGATCCTGCAAAACGCTTGATTTTTGATAGTGCTAAACCAGGTACAATTGGTAGCCAGGAAAAAAATCTACAAGTAGACAATGAAAATGTTCCGGAAGAAGTAGAGGAGAAATCCAGTTTAAGTAAACCGGGAAGCCGCGTAAACAGATAAGTTACAAAACTGATTATACTTTAAATAGGTTTGTCCCAAGGGCAAACCTATTTTTTACTTTATTACACAAATTATATCCAATGAATTATACCAGAATACGCTACAATACGACGAGTGAAACCGAAAGGGAATTGTTGATTGCCCACATGAGTACTATCGATGCTTTTACCGGTTTTGAAGAGACCGACGACGGCCAGTTGATTGCTTATGCGACCGAGGCGGCATTGTCAGAAACCGTACTGCAGGAGATAGCCGCTTTAGCCAATGTAGGCTATGAAGTATCTGAAGAGAAAGAACAGAATTGGAACGCGACATGGGAGTCCAATTTTGAACCCGTATTATTGCCCGGTTTTTGTAGTGTAAGGGCCTTTTTTCATGACCCTGTTCCAGGTATTCCTTATGAAATTTTGATTACCCCAAAGATGTCTTTTGGTACAGGCCATCATGCAACAACAAAATTGATGATGCTGCACATGAAAGAAATGCCGCTCGCTAACAAGACGGTTTTGGATTATGGTACAGGAACGGGTATTCTCGCTATTTTAGCCGAGATGTTGGGTTCCACTTCCATCGATGCCATCGATATTGATGAATGGTCTTATGAGAATGCGAAAGAAAACTGCGCACATAATAATTGTAGCCATATCGAAGTGCAGTTGGGCGATATCAGCCTGATTGCGGGGAAGCAATACGATGTGATACTAGCCAATATTAACCGTCATATTTTGCTTGATTCCATGGCCACCTTGAGTACGGCCTTAAATGAGGATGGAACGCTTATTTTAAGCGGCATCTTAAAGGAGCAGGATACTGATATAATTTTGGAAAGCGCGGCGCAGGCCGGCTTAAAACCGCTTCAGTTTATGGATGACAGGGGATGGGCAGCCATTTCCTTTACAAAATAAAAGAAGCAAGGCTCACTATATAGTGAGCCTTGCTTCTTTTATGTCAAAATCTATATTGTTGTTGTATGCTGCTGTGGAATAACCGCATTGTCACTTACAGAATTATCTTCTACACGCACAATTCTTGAGGGATATTGTTGCAAAAGGCGATAATCATGGGTAGCCATAAGGATAGAGGTATTCATATCTTTAGAAATACTGATGAGTAATTGCATGATCATATCGGTGGTTTCCGGATCTAAGTTACCGGTAGGTTCATCTGCAAGGATCAATTCCGGATTGTTAAGTAAAGCACGCGCAATGTCTACACGCTGTTGCTCTCCTCCACTCATTTCGTATGTTTTTTTATAACTCTTGGCCGGCAGGTGCACCAGGTCCAGCACTTCTTCTATTCTTGCTTTTATTTTTTTACTATCGTCCCATCCGGTTGCTTTGAGTACAAATTCCAGATTTTCGTATACATTTCTATCGGTCAGTAGTTTAAAATCCTGGAATACGATACCCATTTTACGACGCAAGAAAGGGATCTTTTTCCAGTCCATCTTCCGCAGATCAAAACCCACGACTGTACCCTCACCTTCTTTTAAAGGAAGTTCTCCATAGAGCGTCTTTAATAAACTGGATTTTCCCGAGCCTGTTTTACCGATCAGGTATACAAATTCACCTTTGTCTATTTTCAGGTTTACATTGTTCAGAATCTGACTTTTACCCTGGTATATATCCGCATTTACAAGATTTAATATCGTACTTTCCGGCATCGAAATATGGAGATTAGTGAAGACAAAAATAGCACATTAATATGTAAAAGTCTTTCTAAATATTAAGGTGCTATGCGATGAAATATCGGTAAAAATGTTATGAATCTTTGGTGTACTTACTGTATAACATACGCACCAATCCATCGGCCAGGCCGATTTTGGGAACATATATTTCCTGAGCACCCGCCCAACGCATGACAGAAGTATAGATTTGCAAAGCCGGTACAATCACATCGGCCCGGTCCCTGCGAATATTATATAAATGCATCCGCTCTTCTATAGAAGCCGCAGCAAGTTCTTTATGATAATCTTTCAGCAACTCCAGTTTCAGCGGCCGGTCTTCCTTCGTTTTAGAGAGGGAGAATACTTTATTGATATTACCGCCGCTTCCGATTGCTTTAATATTATTGATGTCTTTCGTATGATTCTTTACAAACCATTTGAAGTGATCCAGCTGTGCATCGGTTACCAGATTATTTAATAGCCTGATGGTACCGATATTAAAGGATTCTTTAAAGATAATATTCCCTTTATGAAACATCGTCAGTTCTGTACTCCCGCCGCCAACATCAATGTATAAAAAGGCCTCTTGGCTGTCAATGTTTTCGGCAATATGGGTTTCGTATATGATATTGGCCTCCTCAGAGCCCGAAATAATCTCGATATCAATGCCCGTTTCCTCCTGCACCATACGAATAATCTCTGCTCCATTTTGGGCATCCCGCATCGCAGAAGTAGCACAGGCTTTAAAATGTTCTACCTTATAGATATCCATCATCAGCCGGTATACCTTCATAGTGTCAATCACCATTTTGGTTTTCTCGGCCGTAATAATACCTGTTTCGAATACATCAAATCCGAGGCGTAAAGGAATCCTCAGCAAGTTTAATTTAGTGTAATCTACCGTGCCATCTTTGTATGGCATTACATCACTGATCAATAACCTCGCGGCGTTAGATCCAATATCAATAGCAGCTAATATCAATATAAAGACATTTTAAAATGTATCACGAAAGTACACATTATTTTTCTTTCTGTTCTAGTAGTGCCGATGCTTTATCCTTCCAATAGTTGTAAATTTCATGCTGTGAGCGAATGAGTTTTTCTGTAGCCTTGCGGGGCACATATTCATTCTTTTGATGATTATCCAAAATGCGGGCCTTGTCATTTTCTGCCAGTTGCAGGTGCATCACATTGATCAGGTCTTGCCTGATCTCCTTGTCTAAAATAGGGCAGGCGACTTCTACACGATGATCCAGGTTGCGCACCATCCAGTCGGCAGAGGAAATAAAGACCTTCGGATCGCCGGCATGTTCAAAGATAAAGACCCTTGCATGTTCGAGGTACTCATCTACAATACTGATGGCTTTAATCGGCGTTTTAAAACTCTTATCTTCGGTCAGCAGACAGCAGATGCCTCTGATGATTATTTGCACTTTTACGCCTGCCTGAGCGGCCAGGGTAAGGTGCTCCATCAATAGTTTATCGACCAGGCTATTGAGCTTAATCGTAATGCCCGAAGGCTTCTTCGCTTTATGATTTCTGATCTCTTTATCAATAAGGTCCAAAAAGGTAGACCGCATGGTGAGCGGAGATACCGGTAAGGTTTTACAGGATTTTAAAAAAGCCAGTTTTTGTGGTTGCTCCAGGTAATTGAAGACCCGCCCTACATCGGCCAGGATCATTCTGTTGGAGGTCAGCAGGCAATGATCACCATAGAAATTGGATGTGACCTCGTTGAAATTTCCGGTGCTGATAAAGCCATATTGCTTGGTTTTGCTAAACTCTTTTTTTCGGATCAGGCAGAGTTTGGCATGTACTTTCATATTCGGAATACCGAGAATAACCGTAACGCCTTCTTCCTCCAGCTTCTCTTTCCATTTTAGATTGGCCTCTTCATCAAAGCGGGCTCTTAATTCTAAAACAGCCGTTACTTTTTTGCCATTTCGGGCCGCATTTACTAAAGCATTTGCGATTTGCGATTTTTTGGCCAGCCGGTAACAAGTCATTTTTATGCTTTCTACATTCGGATCAATGGCCGCCTCGCGCAATAAGTCGATCAAGGGGTCAAAAGAATGATATGGAAAGCTCAGCATGACATCCTTTTTATTCAAGACCTCCATAATTCTGGTGGGCTGTATTAATTCCGGATGTAATAGCGGTTCCTGTTTAGGCGGTAAATTGGAGAATACCGAAGAAGGGAAATTCATAAAGTCCTTGAAATTATGAATACGCCCACCCGGCACGAGGTTATCTTTCTTTAGGTGCAGCCTTTTTACCAGGTATTCCAGTAAGATTTTATCAATCGATTTGTCATAGACAAAGCGGGTTGCTTTTCCTTTTTTACGTCCCTTGATTCCTTTCTCCAGGTTGGTGATCAGATCCGTATTTTCATCTACATCAAAATCGAATTCTGCATCCCGGGTAACCTTAACAATATACCCGACAAACTGATCAAAACCGAATGCAGAGAAGAGTTGTTGCAGATTGGCCCGAATAATATCTTCCAGCAGAATAATGTCTTTTTGTTCTTTTCGGGAAGGCAATACTACAAACCGCGGCAATTCGGACGGCAACTCAATGAGAGAGTAGCGGTGCATCATGGGGTTTTGGGTGCTCCCAAGCATACAGGCCAGATAAATCGATTTATCTCTCAGGAGCGGCATCTGCGGAATACTTTCAATCATCAAAGGCACAATCTGTGTGCGCACATGATCATTGTAATAATTCCGTACAAACTGCAATTGATCTTTAGTCAGTTGTTTTTCTGTTTTCAGGAAAATATTATTTTTTTCCAGTTCCGAAATAATAACTGCAAAAGCCTTATCAAAGTCTTTATTCTGTTCCCAAACCACGCTCATGATTTTGTCCAGTGTTTTCGCCGGATCTTCTTCCAGATTAGCCTTGGCCACTTTACTTAACAAAGCCATCCTGCGTATAGAAGCCACACGTACCCTGAAAAACTCATCTAGATTATTGGAAAAAATGCCTAAGAATTTAAGCCGGTCAAAAAGGGAAACGCTGGGATCTTTTGCTTCTTGCATGACCCGGGCGTTAAAGGACATCCAACTTATATCTCTGATTATACTGCTTGGTTTTTTTCGACTCATATAGGTACTTAACTCTGTATATCTAGCAAATTTAAACCCAAAAATGTTAGGATAACATTATCTTATGATTAAAAATTGAATCCTCTTTTGCTTTAACAGACCTAATGTTAACGAAGGCCAGGCAGGCTGCCTTTTGCGCATCTTTGCTTAAATTGTGTCCTCTTTGACTTAACTAAAAATAGAATTTATGAAGCAAGTTGTATTATCGTGTCTCCTGCTTGCAGGTTCTTTGTCGCCCGCATGGAGTCAAGAGGCTGCTCCCGTAAAAACTGCCGTGCAGCAGATGCCCTTGCAGGTAACCCTGTTTGGAGGGCTCAGTATACCTACCGGTACCTATCGTGATCTGCCCGGAAGAGCGCAAAATGGCTTGAATCTTGGACTGAGCGGCGATTATTTCTTTACTAAGCATTGGGGTCTGGGTATAGATGCCCGGTACCAGCAACATAAGATGAAACCGTTTATTACTGATCTGAATGCTGCGGGGAGCTATAATTTTACCTTTTTAGACGGTACCTCACAATTCATTCAGTCTGATAGAACCTCCTTTTCACATATAGGTATTAGCCTGGGGCCAATCTACCGTACGAGTGCCGGCACTTTTGACTTTAATGTGTTTGCACGGATAGGAGCCTTAATGCAACAATATCCGGAGTACCGGCAAAGCATCAGTGCGCTGAACCCTTTAAATAACCAAACTGTTCATTTAATAGATCCTTTCTATACCGATAATGCTTCTTCCAAGCCGGTATCTTTAATGGGCTTGGCCGGGGCAAGCGTGGTCTATAATATCAGTCCCAACTTTGCCCTTGTATTGCAAGCCGATTACTTAAGTAGTTTGGGAGAAAATGGCAAATTCAAAACCTCCGAGCACGAAAAGATCAATAATCTTGCAGAGGGTGGTTCTATTAAATTTCGGGAGGATCCGGAAAATCCCGGAACCTACACCAACAATCTGGGAGATTATTACAGCGATAAGGTCGTGACTAAATCCACCCTGATTACCAATCTCAATCTGAGTTTGGGGCTGCGGCTGAAATTTGGAAATGAATCGGGTGGCCGTAAAGGCAATCGCGGATCCAATAAAGAAGGAAAAGAAACCATTGTGGTGGTGAAGGATAAGAAGACAGGCATGGCTCTAGGCGGTGTTAAGGTTGAAATTAAAGGAGATAAAGGAACAACCTATGTCGGCCTTACCGATGCGAATGGTATGATCAATACTAAACTTGCGAGCAATGATTATACCATTACCGGAGATAAAAACGGTGTGGCGACCACATCCAATAATATTGCCAAAGCAGACTTTCAGAATAACAATGTGTATAAAGAGCTGCTACATGATGATGAGCGGTTTACCTTAGTAGGCGAAACGGTTGATTGTAAAACCGGTCGTAAAATATCAGGAATAAATGCCATGCTTACACAAACGGGTAAAGGCAGTACCCTAAGCCAGATCTCGGATCAGAATGGGAAATTTGCGTTCCAACTTGACGCGGGCGCAGACTATAATCTGGTAGCAAATGAGGATGGTAAGTTTTCTCAAACAGAACTGGTGACCACCAAAGGATTGGATCGGAGTAAAACCGTATTTGTAACCTTAAAGCTGGGCGTATGTGATCTGAAGGAAGGAGAAGCATTTGTCGTGAAGAATATTTTTTACGATTTTGATGCGGCCAATATCAGGCCTGATGCGGCTTTGGTACTCAATAATATTGTGATGGTGATGAAAAATAATCCTAAAATGACCATAGAATTGTCTTCCCACACCGATAGCCGCGGGGACAAAAACTATAACAATACCCTGTCTCAGCAAAGAGCCGAATCTGCGGTAAATTACCTGGTTTCAAAAGGTATTGCCCGTAAAAGGCTTGTTGCAAAAGGTTATGGGGAAGCTAGATTGGTCAACGGTTGTAAAGATGGTGTTTCCTGTACCGAACAAGAACACGAGCAAAACAGGCGCACCGAGATTAAGATATTGAAATACTAAATCAGCTAAATGAAAGCCGCTTCGGTACATGATTCTATGCACCGAAGCGGCTTTTCTGTATCCCAGCAAATAACTATCTTTGAAGGCGTAAAATGAATATATGTACAAAAAAATACTATTAGGCCTTGGCCTTGCCTTTATCGTAAACTATGCCCTCGCACAACAAACGAATGGCATACGGCCCCTGAGAGAAAAGGGGGCATATGATCTGAACCTTTACGGAGGCCTAAGTATGCCTTTGGGCGCATATGCGGGGACTGTGGGCTCGGCGCGTAGCGGATTTAGTGCAGGACTGAATTTTGACTATTATTTTTTATTGAATAACAGATTGGGTTTAAGTTTTGGATTGCTGTATCAAACACATGGGAAGGATAGTATAAAAACGAATGGTGCCTATAACTTTACGTTTACGAATGGTTACTCTACCTTTTATCAGGATCAGAAGGCGACGTACCGTCAGTTTGGATTGTTTTTAGGCCCGGTTTACAAAGTATATGCCTCCGCTCGTTGGAATGCAAGTGTTTATGCCAAAATAGGCTTTGTGAACCAGCATAACCCTGACTTTTACCAGACACTTTATGCCTATAATGCTACTACGCAAAAGTATGTAATAGTAAAGATACCTTATACGGCCCTCAATTATGATTCGCCGCCAATTTCCCTGATGAGTAATTTCGGTTTGAATGTACAGTATAAGATTACCCCCAAAATTGGTATTGGTTTTCGTGCAGAATACTTGAGTATTACAGAAGGAACGGGCAGAATCGGTGAAGTTGTATATGCGCAGAAAAAAAGCCTTGAGCCGAATGGGATTACTGTTAATAGTAAAAATGTAAGTGATGTTGATTTGTATTTTGATACGGAGGGCACCGCAAAATCTTCTGTTCCAATTCAGTCTTTAAATTTCAATGTAGGTATACACTATACGTTTTAAAATAATAAAATCCCCGGAAGAGACCTTCCGGGGATTTTATTATTCTTTTTGATTAGGCCAGTAAAAGTAGGGCGCTTGCCACTCTTTTTTTCGTTTCTGCCGCACCAATAAAGGTAATAATATCAAAAACACCCGGGCCGAATTTGCCACCGACAAGCATAATACGCAAAGGCATCATCAATTCTCCCTTCTTGATACCATGTTTCGCAGCGCATTCCGTAAAGGCAGCTTCCAGATCGGCAGCATTTGCCGTATCTTGTAAAGTCTCGCTCCATTCCGTAAAAAAGGCCGTTTTCTCAGTCGTCCATTTTGGTTTTACCGCATCCAGGTCTAAATGATCCGGTGCCTGAAACAGGAAAGAGGCCTGCTCCGTAAAGTCAGTCAGTAAATGACAACGTTCCTTAACCATCGCTACTGCTTCGGTCAGTTTTTGATCATCTGTAATACTGATGCCTTTCGCTTCAAAATAAGGTTTCACTAAACCGGCTAAACGGTCATTGTCCGCACGTTGTATATGTTGTTGGTTATACCATTTTGCTTTTTCATAGTCAAATTTCGCGCCGCCTTTATGTACCCGCTCTAAAGAAAATAACTCAGAAAGTTCTTCCAAAGTGAAAATTTCCTGCTCGGTACCCGGGTTCCAGCCCAGCATCACCAGCAGATTCACAAAGGCCTCCGGTAAAAATCCTTTTTCCTTAAAACCATCGATCAATTCTCCTGATTTAGGATCCTTCCATTCCATAGCGAATACCGGAAACCCGAGCCGCTCTCCGTCCCGTTTACTGAGTTTTCCATTACCATCCGGTTTTAAGATAAGGGGTAAGTGCGCCCATTTCGGCATTTCGGCTTCCCATCCTAAATACTTCCACAACATGATATGGATAGGCGCGCTGGGCAACCATTCTTCTCCGCGAAATGCATGGGTTATTTTCATTAAGTAATCATCAACCACCACTGCCAGGTGATAAGTAGGCATACCGTCACTTTTCAGTAAAACTTTATCATCGACCACATTCGTTTCATGGCTGATATCTCCACGAATTAAATCGGTGAAGTGTACTGTTTCATTTTCCGGCATTTTAATACGCACCACATAAGGCACACCTGCATCAAGCAATGCTTTGACTTCCTCTGTAGATAAGTTCAGCGAATTGCGCATTTGGCTGCGGGTACGATGATCATATTGGGGAGATGGGTTTTCCGTAGTTTTTAAGGATTCCCTCATTTTTTCCAATTCCTCCGGAGTATCAAAAGCATAATAAGCATTACCTTGTGCAATCAGTTGCTCTGCATACTGACGATACATGGGTTTACGTTCACTTTGACGATAAGGGGCAAAGTCACCCGGTTTGCGCGGGCTTTCGTCGGCGGGTAACCCGGCCCAGTCCAGGCAATCAAAAATATAATCTTCCGCACCTTCTACAAACCTTGTCTGGTCTGTATCTTCTACGCGAAGCACAAAAGTACCTTTATGTTTTTTTGCAAATAAATAGTTGAATAAAACCGTACGTACACCACCCAAATGCAGCCCTCCTGTGGGGCTGGGTGCGAAACGAACCCTTACTTGATTTTCCATGCTGCGAAGTTATTGTTTTTGTGTGAGCCCGAAAATAAATGCCCTATAAAATGTATGTAAAAAGAGATATTCGGCCTTTAGGATGCCCCTATGTGTGGTTCCATTTTTTTCAATACACGATTCCGACCGCAGCGGGGTGCATCGTGCATGGCTGTATTCTTTTATAATAAGAGGAGGCTTATAGACTGCCACTTATCGCTTCTTTCCGACAAACCGGATTACAGAACCCTCTCCCTTATGGTACAGCCCTTCGTTGAGAGAAATAATTTTTTCTGCTAAGGTGATAAACTCATAATTATGGAAATCGGTTTTGATTTCCTCAAGAGAAAATAGTGATGCAAGGTCTTTCGGGCCGCCCACCTTTTCATCCTGCTCCAAATAATGAATATGGTTTTTACTGAATGCTTCAAAGATTACGATTCCGCCTTTACGTAAATATTTATCCAGCGTTTGATGTATCTGCGATTTAATGTTTGCCGGAAAATGTGCGTAGATTAAGGCGATCGCATCGAATTGGCCCTCTGTATAATTCAGGGTTTCTAAGGAGCCTACCTGGTAATCAATCTGCACCTTATTTTTATCGGCCAGTTGCAGCGCTTTTTTCTGTCCCTCTATACTAATATCAAATGCCGCAACGCTCCAGCCCTGTTGCGCCGCAAATACGGCATTACGTCCTTCTCCTTCTGCCGGGAAAAGGATCGTTCCGGGGATTAATTGTTCCAGCTGCTCTTTTAAGAAATTGTTTGCCTGTTCTCCATAAGCAAATTCCTTATCCGCATAGCGTTCATCCCATTTTTTTGTCCAGGTATCTATCATCTGTTTCGTGTTTTATTGTTGTCTTAATGTGAGTATTCCCGAAGTGTAATGTTAAAGATTTAAAGATAAATGAATGTCCTTTGGTTCAAGGGCAAACAGTGCAGTATCTATTTCTGTCGCCGGTACAGCGCCATGGCCCAAGTAAAAGTCGACCGTATTTTTGGTTGGTGTGGCAGAAATGTACAGTTTATCCATACCGAATGCTTGCGCAGCTGCTTTACATGCCTCAAGCAGTCTTTGTCCGACACCCCGACCTCGGACACCCTTGCTGACATAAAGAATATCCATCTTGCCATAATTCAATTTTATGCCCCTTCTTTTATTTTCGACAGAGGCTACTCCTACCAGCGTATGTTCCTGAAAGGCGCCTATTATTTTACCACCTTCTTCTTTTAGCGTTCTTTGCCTGCTCAGGATATGTGTCAGCTCATCGGGTTCAAAGCTAGTCACTGTTTCCCGCAGTGCATGCAGGATTAATTTCCCATCAATATATTCATAGTATTCCCATATTTCTTCCGCCCGGTCAATTTGTTTGATTAGGTCGATTTCTGCTTCGGTTAGCTCACGGATAATGATATCATGCATAGCGGTAGCGTTTCTTTAGTTTTGTAGAAAGGAAGACCTCATTTATTCGTCAAAATTACAGAAAAGTGCTAATGGTTTATGCGCGTATGATAGGTTGACGATAGCCGTACAGGATGGGATGAATATTTATTGGAAATACTAATGCCCCAAATCCCTTGCAAGGTGAGCATTTGGGGCATTATATAGTAATTGAGTATCCTCTTTTAGGAAACAAGGACTTTCTTTATTCTTTTGGTTTCCATTTACAGCAACTGCTACCTTTTGCCTTGATGCAAAAGGTAGCGCCAAAAAATCAAGGCTATATAAATCCCTGGCTAAAAATCAATGTGTCGGTCGGTCGCAAACCAAACTCGCTGCGCTCAGACAGTGGTTTACGTCTTTATCGACCGAGCCAATGATTTTCTTAACGCCGGATTTATAAGGCCGATTCTAAGTGACCTGTTCTGTTGGGATCGCTTATTGTTTTGCCACAAAAGGACGAAAAAATGGGAGCCTATATGTGGATAATCATAATTATGATATTTTTTGAAAACATAACAGGCCATCAATCTGTATCAGAGCATTATTGTTTTGTTATTCTGTAGAGCCTGCCCTGATCGGTAACAATATAAACCATACCATTGGTGCTTTGAGCGATCGCCCTGAATCGTTGTCCTTGCCCGGTTAACAGGCGTTCTTCGCCAGCTATTTTATTGTTGACAATCCTTAGCCGTACAATATGCGAACCGCTTAGTGCCGCAATAAGCAGATTGTCTTTCCATTCCGGAATATAATCGGAATGGTAGAAAATCATCCCGCTGGGGGAGACCACAGGATCCCAATAGTAAACGGGTTGTTCCATACCTGCTTTTTGGGTAATGCCCCCACCGATGGTGGCACCGCTGTATTCCAGTCCATAGGTAATCACCGGCCAACCGTAATTTTTATTCGGTTGAATCATGTTGACCTCATCACCGCCTAAAGGGCCAAATTCTGTTTCCCATAATACATTACGTAGCTTGTCCAAGGCCATACCTTGCACATTGCGATGTCCGTATGAATAGATCTCGGGTAAAGCACCGGTTGTATTTTGAAACGGGTTTCCGGGTGCGGGCTGTCCATCTTTAGTAATCCGTAGTATTTTTCCCAAAGCATTGTTTAAGGCCTGCGCCAGCGGTCTGGTTGCGAGATCAGATCGTTCTCCCGTACTCACGAGCAGATATCCCTGGTTGTCAAAAAGTAGTCGTCCGCCGTAATGCAGGGTACCGTTGTAAGCAGGCATGGCCTGATAAATGACCGTAGCCGATTCTATACTCGTTTCACTATTGGCCAGTCTGCCTTTGGCCACAGCAGTGAGCGTGCCGCCGCTTACATTTTGAGCGAAGGTCCAGTAGATCATACGATTATTACTAAAGTCCGGATCGAGGGCTACATCCAGCAAGCCACCCTGTCCGCCGGCATTCACCGCCGGAAGTCCCGAAATAGTATGCTCCGGCACGCCACTACTGCTTAAGATCACCATAGTGCCTGCTTTTTGCGTAATCAGCAAGCGTCCG
The DNA here is from genome assembly GCF_003852495.1 of Taibaiella sp. KBW10. Classification (GTDB taxonomy): domain Bacteria; phylum Bacteroidota; class Bacteroidia; order Chitinophagales; family Chitinophagaceae; genus Edaphocola. Next base: position 104,249 of record NZ_QAJI01000006.1, read on the forward strand.
TCGGGTAAAATGGCTATACCCCAAGGGTTGCTGAGCGTACTGTTCAGAATGTCTACTTTTAAAGGGGTATAGGTTTTAATCCCGAAGGTTCGGGTCTGCCCGGAAAAAGCCGGAGGATAATTGGTATTGGCTGCATCGGTTTCTACCGGGTCCAGTTTGGTAATTGTATCATTATCGTTGCCGCCGCCATTGTTGCCGGTTCCATTTCCTTTTTTGCATTGTGTGCTGAATATTGCGATCGCAATCATGAGCAATAAAAATTTTGTTTTCATAGTCTTAAATCATTTATACCTGTGAAAGAAATTTTATCTCTTAATGTTTTCGCTTCGTTAAAGCATACCCAAATATAACCAAATAGACCCGTTATCTGAGGGAGCATTCTCCCAATGTTTTGTAAAGATGCTTGTTGTGAGCGTAAGGGAATAATTGCTTAAGAACTTATATAAGATACAAAAGGATTCACAAAGATAATTTCTGATTTAGCAATATATTTGCGCTATGACAAACCATGATATTGCCGATCATTTTGAGTTATTAGCTAAGTTGATGGATATCCACAACGAGGATAGTTTTAAAGCTAAATCGTATGCCAGTGCTGCTTTTCGTATAGAAAAAGTTCCGGAACCCTTGTCGGAATTGTCTGTGGAGGCATTGAAAGCACTACCGGCTATAGGAGCCTCTCTGGCGGCAAAGATCCATGAACTGAATACAACGGGCCATTTTAAACTGTTGGATGATTATCTACAAAAGACACCGCCGGGTGTAGTGGATATGTTGTCTATTAAGGGCATTGGTCCTAAGAAAATCAGTTTATTATGGAAGGAGCTGGGACTAGAAAGTATCGGTGAGCTGGAATATGCCTGTCAGGAAAACCGTTTAGTTACCGTTAAGGGTTTTGGCGCTAAGACGCAGCAATCTATATTGGATAGCATCGCTTTTATCAAGTCCAATTCGGGCTTTTGTTTATATGCGGAAGCAGATGCATTGCTGTCTACAATAATGGATTATTATCGGGTTCATTTCCCCGAAGCTTTGATTAGTCCGACAGCGGCATTCCGTCAACAACACAGTACCTTGTCGCAAATCGACCTGGTCACCAATTTATCTGTAGAAAATATCTGTGCGGCATTTCAGGAATCCGTCTATGAACAAGAGGTGATAGATGAACGTCATTTTTCAATTACAGTAGCGGGTTTGCCGGCTTTGGTATTTACGCTGGTGAGCAATGATGCACAATTTTACACACATTTGTTTAACACGAGTGGCAGTGCGGCGTTTTTGGAAGGATTTGCAAATCGGTTTGTACTACCGGAAGATCTTAAGAGTGAGCAGGAAATTTTTACTAAAAATGGCCTGGCCTATGTACATCCGGCATTGAGAGAAAGCGAAGCCATATTACAAGTGGCACAAGAGCATGCCTTACCGGAACTCATTATGCCGGGCGATATTAAAGGAATCATTCACAGTCACTCGACGTACAGCGATGGACAGCATACACTGGCCCAGATGGCCCAGGCCGCGAAAGATAAAGGTTATGCTTATCTGGTGATCAGTGATCACTCGCAGGCGGCTTTTTATGCCAATGGTTTGTCTCCGGAGCGCATTAAACAACAGCATGAGGAAATTGACCTGCTGAATCAGAAATTGGCGCCCTTCAAAATATTTAAAAGTATAGAGGCTGATATCCTTAATGACGGACAATTGGATTATACAGATGAAATCCTGTCTACGTTCGATTTAGTGATTGCTTCGGTACACAGTAATCTGAAAATGAGTGAAGAGAAGGCGATGCAACGGATCTTAACGGCAGTGCAGCATCCCGCTACCCGTATTTTAGGGCATCCTACAGGTCGTTTACTACTATCACGTGCCGGATATCCCCTCGATCATAAAACGCTGATTGATGCCTGTGCGGCGCATAAAGTAGTGATCGAGATCAATGCGCATCCCCGTCGCTTGGATTTAGACTGGACCTGGATTGAATATGCGCTTTCGCAGAATGTCTTACTTTCCATTAATCCGGATGCGCATAGTATCGATGGTATGGACCTTGTCAAATATGGCGTATTGGCAGCGCAGAAAGGTGGATTGGCCGCAAGGCAAAACCTGAGTTCTTTCGATCTTCCGATGATGGAACAATTTCTTAAAAACTATAAATAAGTAATCTGAATGGGGGCTTTTGCGAGTCCCCAATTGTTTATCCGCTGATCTTTTCGATAAAACTTTCGATCGTCACGTCCTCCGTCGCAGCCTTGTAATTCAATACAATTCTGTGGCGAAGTACGGCTGTCGCAATCGCTTTTACATCTTCAATATCAGGAGAAAACTTACCGTGTAATACTGCATGGCATTTTGCGGCCAGGATCAGGTTTTGGGACGCACGCGGACCGGCACCCCAGGCCAGGTATTTCGCGGCAAGTTCATTGCCGGCAATCGTCGGACGGGTGCGCTGCACCATTTGTACGGCATAAGACAATACATTATCCGGTACCGGCACCTTGCGGATCAGCGACTGGAAGTAAATGATCTCTTCGCCGGTAAGTACCTTGGGTACTACTGCATTGATATTGCCGGTTGTCTGCTTTACAATTTGTAATTCCTCTTCAAAAGAAGGGTAATCTACCTTAATCAAAAACATAAAACGATCCAATTGTGCTTCCGGTAAGGGATAAGTTCCTTCCTGCTCAATCGGGTTTTGCGTGGCCAGTACAAAGAAGGGTTTTGGTAAATTATATTCTATACCCGATATGGTTACATTGCGCTCCTGCATGGCTTCCAGCAAGGCCGCCTGCGTTTTGGGCGGGGTACGGTTGATCTCATCGGCCAGGATAATATTGGCAAAGATGGGTCCTTTGATAAATTTGAAATGACGATTTTCATCTAGGATTTCAGAACCGGTAATGTCGCTGGGCATCAGGTCAGGAGTGAACTGTACACGTTTAAAACTTAAGTCCATTGCATCGGCCAGGGTTTTAACCAATAAAGTTTTCGCTAATCCCGGTACACCAACCAGCAAACTATGTCCGTTACATAAAATAGCGATGACTAATTGCTCTATTACTTCAGCTTGTCCTACTACTACATTGCCAATTGCCGATTTTAAAGTCTCATATTTCTGCTGTAAAAAGTGTACTGCTTCTACATCCGAAGAAAATGTCTGTATCATATTTCAAAAATAAATGGATTAAAGGCCAAAAACAAATATTATTTGCAGGCTTCTATGGCGATCTATACTATAGGCCTTTGTTATTCATGGCTCAAAAAAGCCTTTCCCTGATGGATGCTTAGCGACTCCTTTGCAGTTTTGCTTTGGATGCGAAAATCAGGAGCAGAAAACCAATAATAAAAAAGGAAATCAACGCTAAAATGGCATTGCGCATATTGCCGGTGATCTGCTCGATAAAGCCGAAGCTGAACATACCCAAAACAATAGAAAGCTTTTCCATCACATCATAAAAACTGAAGTAAGAGGTATTGTCATGGGTTTCCTGGGGAATGAGCTTGGCATAGGTTGAGCGGCTTAAGGATTGTATACCGCCCATAACAATGCCCACCAAGGTGGCAATTCCGTAAAACTCATAATTAGTACGGGTGTAATATGCCAGGCAGCAGATGATAATCCAAATAAAAATATTTAGCATTAATACTTTAAAATTACCCAGTTTTTCGGAGAGCCTGGCCATCAGCATCGCACCCAGTATGGCGACGAGCTGTATGATGAGTATGGCCGGTATCAGGTCTTGTGCACCCATATTCACCCATTCGCCATCTACTAATTTTTTTACCTCTTTGCTGCCAAAGAGCGCTGCTGCCAGCATCACCGTTTGTACCCCCATACTGTAAAAGAAGAACGCCGCCAGGTAAATTTTTAATTTGGGCATGGTCTGCACTTGTTTCCATACTTTTTTAAGGGCACTAAAACTACCCCTCACCACACTTTTAGCCTTGCTGTTTAAAGAAGGCACTACGGTATTATTGGGTAATACTTTAAATGGAATCAGCGACCAGCCTAACCACCAAAGGCCTACTAAAAGGAAAGAGACACGAGGCCCCCAGTCTTCTGTCTGGCCAAACCAATCTTCATATTTGAAAACGAAAATCAGGCAAATGAGCTGTAGTAAGACGCAGCCGATATAGCCATAAGCGAAACCTTTGGCACTCAGTTTATCCTGCTCCTCTTTCGTTGCGATTTCCGGCAGGTAAGCATTGTAGAAAACCAAGCTGCCGCAATAACCAATGGCTGCAAGGATAGAGAGGCAAATGCCCAGTTCTATTTTTGTTTTGGTGAAAAAATATAACCCTATACAGGCCATAGCACCGAGTATGGTAAAGAATTGCATATAGCGTTTCTTATTTCCTTTCGAGTCGGCCATAGAAGACAGAATCGGAGATAAAAAAGCGATGACCAAATACGCAAATGCCAGCGCATAGTTGAGCAGGGCACTATTCAGTACGTTAATCCCGAAAAAAGACACATGGTCTTCTGTCTGTATATTTCGGGTAATAGCAACATAATAGATAGGGAAAATAGTGGAAGTGATGACCAGGTTATAAGCCGAATTGGCCCAGTCATACATTGCCCAGGCACGGTGTATTTTCTTTTTATTGGGTAATGATTTGTGTATCATGCGACTAAAGTACAAAGTCCGTATGGAGAAACCATAAGGACAGATAAAAATAATATTGAGTATCCTCTTTTAGGAACAAGGACTTTCTTTATTGTTTTAGTTTCTAATTTATAGCGATTGTTACCTTTTGCCTTGATGCAAAAGGTACCGTCAAAAAATCAAGGCTATAATAAAACCATGGCTAAAAATCAATCTGTCGGTCGCAAACCAAACTCGCTGCGCTCAGACAATGGTTTACGACTTATCGACCGAGCCAATGATTTCCTTAACGCCGGATTTATAAGGCCTATCCTAAGCGATCTGTTCTGTAAGGATGAAAACAGGCATTTTTGGTTCTCGTATGTTTATGGAAACAAAAGGACGAACAAAAGTGTTGCTCATATATGGATTTCATAAAAATAATATTCATCCTAAGTATTTCCACTCCGGTATGTACGACTCCCGCTGAAACGGCTGTTTTAACGTAGATTTCTCAGTATGGCACCCTGCAATTCCGCTACCTTTGGGTTTTCAGAAAATGATACCGGCCTTATTTTTTCTACAATACGGCCGAAGCGTAAAAATATCTATATCCTTGAGTTACACTTATACCCTTTACAAAACAGTAGCCGAGCTTCCGGAAGAATGGGATCTTTTAGCCGGCAATATTTTTCTATCCCGAAACTATCTGTCGGTTTTAGAGCAATCGGCGCCCCTTAATATGGCCTGTCGGTTTATTGGTCTATTCGACCAGGGGCAACTGATCGGTATTGCTTTGGCTCAATTCCTAGATGCACATCAATTAACCTCTTTTGGTGAGCGTGATCAATGTTTTAAAACTGAAATTAGAAAATTTTTATTTAAAAAATTATCGGCACGTGTTTTGCTAATCGGCAATAATATGCTGACCGGACAAAATGCATTTGCCCTATCGGAAAAAGCCGATATGGATAAGGTTGCCGAAAGTCTTAAGGAGGTTTTAAAAGACCTGCAAAAAGAATTTAAAGCGCAGGGGAAGAAAATTCATATTACGGTATTGAAAGACTTCTCGAAATCGACAATTAAACCCTTGGCGCAGGAGTTCAGAAAATCCTATCAATTTTCGGTGCAACCCAATATGGTACTTAGCATAGAGGAATCCTGGAAAGAGGAGCAGCATTATCTGGATGCTTTATCTAAAAAATACAGGGATCAATATAAGCGTGCCCGTAAAAAGGCGGCCGGACTGGAAAGCCGTGAATTGTCTTTGGCTGAGATTATTCATTTTGAGGAGCGAATCTATGCGTTATACTTTCAGGTGGCTAAAAATGCTCCTTTTAATACCTTTTTGTTAGCTAAAAATCATTTTCGGGTACTTAAAGAAATGCTGCAGGACAAATTCTTGCTTTATGGCTATTTTTTTAAGGATCAGTTGATCGGATTCAGTACGATGATTCAAAACGGCGATGCGATAGACACCTATTTTCTGGGCTATGATGAGGCATTTCAAAAGGAGCAGATGCTGTACCTTAATATGTTGTATGACATGCTTGCTTATGCCATCAAACACGAATTTAAGGAACTGATTTTTGGCCGTACTGCTTTGGAGATAAAAAGTTCAGTAGGGGCCAAACCGGTAAAGATGTATGGGTTGCTCACTCATCGGAATGCCTTGTTGCAGAAGAATATGCATTGCTTTTTTGATTATCTCGAGCCGGAGGTGGACTGGAAAGAACGTAATCCGTTTAAAGAAGCGGCGTCTGTAGCAGCGCTACAGATGCAGTAAGAATGCTGCTGGTCTGCCTTTTGGAAATGTTTATATGCCAGATTTCGCGCGAAGATATAAAAGAATAGGCTCCNNGGAGCCTATTCTTTTATATCTTTTACGGAAAATTAGAAATCTTGTTTGGCTACTTTATCTTTAATCGCCTGTAAAGCTTTCGCTTCACCTAAGATAGCACTCATTTTATTTCCTTTACCATCATCACCTTTAGCAATATAACCGCCTCTTGAAGTTTTAGAAACTACTGCGTTGTGCATTGGTACGTTTTTCTCTTTAGTTTTTAAGCAATAAGCTGTAATGAATTTTGAAGTATCCATACTGGTTTGTTTTTTATATTAATTAATTCAAGGCAAATGTAACCTATTTTCATATACAATGCTACAAATCAAGGCAAAACACAGGCACTTAACAAAATTTTTGAACTAACCCCAAAAATACCCTAAGATCAGGGCTGCCGCTACTAAGACCGGGGGAGGGAGTTTGGTATATCGCAGCGCACAATAAGTACCTGCTAAAACCAGTATACTCAACAGATCTATGTTATGTATCCAGGAAAAACGGAAAAGATTGTTTTTGCTGATATGTAAGATATCCATAGAAAATAAAATACCTGATGCCCAGACGATACCTACGATCATCGCGTTGATTCCTTCGAGTGCCCGGTAGATAATGGCATGTTGTTTTAAGTTCTGGTAAATAGGGTAGAAGAATAGTAATAACAAAGTGCTGGGTAGAAAAACAGCAGTTATCGAGATCAGTCCGCCTAATATTTGCCAGCCCGCTCCAAAATTATTCATAGACATCCCACCTACATAAGCACATACGGCAAATACTGGTCCCGGTATGGCCTGTACCATACCAAAACCGGTAATCAGCTCGGAGGAGCTCAGGAATGGCGTTTTTCCGATAGACAAGGGTCTTGTTACAAACTGGAAGAACATCATGGGTAGTAAGGCTTGTCCGCCCCCATATACCAGGCTTCCGAAACGATAGAAGTTTTCCGATAGGTTAAAGATTCTGCGGAATTCCCAATTACTGAGCCGGGCTACCTCACTAAGCGCTCCGACTAAAATAAATACGGCAATATAAATCCTGATATTGATCCATTTCAGCTTTTTACGAGGCTCTGTTTTTTCCGGAATACGCTTATTACTTAAATTAGTAATCAGCCCGGAAAGCACAAACATGATCGGAATAATCCAGGGATTGTGAAAGGTAAGCGTTAAGAGGGCACAAACGATCATGATGATCCAGGTTGCCAGATTCGTCACCGATTTCTCCATCATTTTCAGCGCTGCATACACCACAAAGCCAATTGTCATGGGATGTATATAATGAAATACGGTGGTCTTGATCGATTGTATATTCAGATACGTAATCAGAAACGAAAATGCACCCATCAGGATGGCAGCCGGAAGCACCCATATCAATAAGGTCATGATCGCTAAGGTAGGGCCACCCCTTTTGTAGCCGATCAGCATGATGGTTTGGGTAGAGGAGGGACCCGGAAGCATTTGACTGAAGGCATTAAGCTCCAGTAGCTCCTCTTCTGTAATGTCTTTTCTACGCTCTACAAAGATGCGCAACATCATGCCTAAGTGTCCCTGAGGGCCACCAAATGCAGCAATCGTATATAACAATACAGCCTTTAAAAAGTCGATATGTCGGTAAAGTTTTGACAAAAAAGAGATATAGAAGGGCAAAATATAAAAAAAGCGAAACTTAGAAAAAGTTTCGCAGGGTAATTTTTGAAATTTGTTTTCTACAGTCCGCTAATACATAAGCCAAATGACATAGGCCTGATGTCTTCGGGACCGGCACCTGTATTAAATAAAGGTGTTACGGTATATTGGGCAAACAAGCTGAAATTACCATAACCGATTCTTACGGTCGGTGTAAGGCGCCAGGTTTGCAAATAACGTTTGGTATTTGTTTTTTCGGTTACAAACTTTCCTTCGATAGATTCGCGCTCTTTGTAGTGCGCACCGCCGATACCGTTAAAGCCTATTTTGGCACCAATGGCAAATTTAAAACCGGTATTTCTATTGTGCTTATTCGCGAAATAACGCAACTCTAAAGGTGCTTCCACATAAGTGGTATTGAATTTTTGCCCCTTAAAGATAGTTTTATCGGTATTGGTAAAGGTTACCCCACCCGTACGGCCGTTTAATACTGCACGCTGGTTTTGGAAATAAATATTATTAGCAGTAAAGCCCAAACCGGCACCAAAACTAAAATTGGATTTTTTGATTGGAAAATCATAGCATAAATAAGCACTGATCCCTCTGCCTACACCTCCGGTATTTACGGAATCCGGAGCGCCTGCCCAGCGGTCATGAGATAATTGGATCATAACATGATCTCTGGAAGGTTTGCTGACAACCTTCTTAGCGGTACCATCCGCTTCTTTATCCTGTGCCGATGCTGTTCCCAAGCCCAATATACCCAACATTACAATGCCGAAGATTTTCTTCATAGCTATTTTATATTTTTATTTTAAAAGTGTACAAAGATAGGTGATTAACTTTGCTATTTTTGCCTATTATTTAATTTTTTAGACTTTAAAGCCCATATATGCTGCAACTAACCTATCAACGTCATAGTTTCCCTTTTCAGTATCCGTTTCAAATATCAAAAGGAATAAAAACCCATCAGGAGAGCCTCACGATCACCTTGGGTATTGCGGCACTCAAAGGCTATGGAGAAGCGACTGCGATTACCTACCACGGGGTGACGGTTGAAGGCATGGTTGCTTTGCTGGAGGCCAAGCGCATGATGATTGCGCAATATACACTGACGACACCCGATCGCTTCTGGCACTTTTTACACCACCTTATCCCCGGCGAACACTTCTTAACCTCGGCTTTGGATATGGCTGCCTGGGATTTGTATGGGCAGATGCGCCGGATGCCGGTTTATAAACTTTTAGGATTGGCGTGGCAAAATGTTCCCCTAACTGATTATACAATCGGGATAACGACTCCGGCCGAAGCTGCGGATCGGATCAAGGCCCATCCCTGGCCGGTTTATAAATTGAAGTTGGGTTCACGACAGGATATGGAAGTAATCAGAGCCGTAAGGGCAGCGACAGATGCGGTTATTCGTATTGACGCCAATGAAGGCTGGAATGTAGAGGATGCTAAAGCATTGCTCCCGGAATTACAGCAGATTGGTGTGGAACTGATCGAACAGCCCTTGGATAAGGCCGATCTGGAAGGCATGAAGGTTTTAAAAGAGCTCACCCATATCCCTATTATTGCCGACGAGGCCTGTCAGGGCGAAAAAGACCTGGTGATCTGTGCCGACCTTTATGATGGGATCAATATCAAATTGTCTAAATGTTCGGGGATTACACCGGCTTTGGAACTAATCAAAAAGGCAAAAGCATCCGGATTGAAAATCATGCTGGGCAGTATGAATGAAGGGATTGTGGGGGCTTCTGCATTAAGTCATTTACTGCCCTTGGCCGATTATGCCGATATTGATGGCCCTTTGCTGTCTGAAGATACAACGGGTATGACCGGGATTCGTTATGAAAATGGCCATATCCTGCAACCTCAGGGCACGGGATTTGGCTTAAAGCCGGCATAAGTATTACCCTCCGGGCTTTTGATGTGTGGTATGGAAAGGATTCATTTAAGAAGAAATTATCTTTAGATGATCTGAACACTGTTCTATGATTTACGACCCACTTATGGTAGCGCAGTTTGAGGTATTCATTGCTTCTAAGAATCACCTTAAGGAGCAACAATGACTGCGGGTGTCAACCTGTTAAACCCTTCTATAATGAATAATATATATGAACCGGACTATGTGAAAAAGTTGTTCGATCAGATGTCGGGCTCCTATGAACGAATGAACTATGTTACCTCCTTTGGTTATTCTATAAGGTGGCGAAAGCAAATGCTTCAAAAACTGGGGCAGTCCGATCAGCCCCTAAAAGTGCTCGATCTGCTCTCCGGATTGGGTGAAAACTGGGTGTATCTGAAGCAACATTTCCCCAATGCACACTTTTTTGCGCTGGATTTTTCTGAAGGAATGATGGCGCGTGCACAGCGAAAAGCACAAAAAGTATTTAAGGGAAACCTGAACCATTACTGTGAAGATGTATTGTACAACGAACTGCCCGATGCTCATTTTGATATCATTTCCTGTGCTTTCGGACTAAAGACATTTAACCCCGAACAGTTGCACATACTCGCCGGGCAAATAAACCGGCTGCTGAAACCAGGTGGAAAATTCTGTTTCATCGAAGTATCTAAACCCACTCCGTCTCTATTACAGGCAGGGTATCGATTTTATTTGGGGAAGATGATCCCCGTAATCGGGAAACTGTTTTTAGGCAATCCAGATGATTACAAAATGCTATGGATTTATACCCGGCAGTTTGAGAACAGTAAACAAGTTAAGGAAATCTTTACACGACAAGGCCTGGAGGTTAATTATGACCAATATTTATTTGGCTGTGCCACCGGGATCAGTGGGGTAAAGACCAAAGGACAGGTACTCCTGTAAAATACAGGATACATCGACTAAATATTAATTCAAATAAGCATATTTAATCCCAGGTTATTTCCCGATTTTTACCCTTCTCAGATCTATAATATTGAGTGGGTTTTCGGAGAAGCCGCTGATATTATTTTGGGTAAAATGCAGCATTTCATCATAGAATAAAGGCACGACTGGTGCCTGGCTGCTGATCAGGCTATCCATCTGTGCATAGATACGGAAGCGCTCCGGGTCGTTTACAGATTTTAGGCTGCGCTCATACATCTGATCAAAATCAGGACTGTTGAATCGGGTGTAATTGGGCGGCGCCGGAAGCTTGCTGTAAAAAAAAGCCAGATAGGTCTCCGCATCAGGATAGTCTGCAATCCATTGTGCTTTAAAAAATGGGGCTTGTGAGCGGCTCATTTCCTGGCGCAATAAACCGGGTTGCATGACTTGTACCTTTGTGGGAATCCCGATATCATTCAATTGTGTCGCCACGAAATTACAAACATCCACATTAGCCTCAGGAGATTGGAGTATAACAGGGCTTAATCCTTTCCCATTGGGGTAGCCCGCTTCGGCCAGCAGTTGTAACGCCTTTGCCGGATTATAATCGTAAGGAGTTGCAAGCCGCTGCTCCGTGCCCGGCATCCCTTTAGGGATAAAGCCTGTCGTGGCCGGTATGCCCACACCGTTGCGGAAATAGGTGACAATTTTATTGCGGTCAATCGCGTGATTAATAGCAAGCCTTACTTTGCGGTCCAGCATGGCACTACCCTTGGTTTTAGCGCTGTTAGGATCTACTAATATACCCAGGTATTCCGTGTTGAGATACACCATTTTATTCAGTTGTATCTTGTTTTGGAAATCGGGTTTTAGAGTACCTTTCTTCGTAAGTACCAGATCCTTAAAAGAGCCATCCAGCCCATTGACAAAATCCAGTTTCTTTTGTAGGAATAATAAAAATTCAGTGGCTTTCGTGTCATTGAAACTCACTTGAACGGCATCCAGATAGGGCAACCTTTTACCGGCAGTATCAGACTCCCAGTAATTTGGGTTCTTATGCAAAACCAGCGTATTGCCTTCATCCCAATAGGTAAATTGAAAGGGGCCGGTACCACAGGGATGGCTTCTGAAATCCTTACCCCATTTTTGTACTACCTCTCTAGGCACGACAGAACAATAAGGCATGCTTAAGATTTCAGGTAGCGGACGAAAAGGCTCTTTCAAGTGAATGACAAAGGTGCTGTCATTGATTGCTTCAAAAGGTTTATGGGCGCGCACCCGATCATTAAAGATCCAGGCGCCGGAAGAGGCGGTGGCCGGATCGATCAGCCGGTCGAAGCTATATTGTACATCTGCGGCCGTCATGCGGCGGCCTTTTCCATTAGGGAAAGCATCATTGTCGTGAAAAAAGACATTGGTGTGCAAGTAAAAGGTGTACTGTAAACCATCAGGGGAAATCTCCCATTGTTTCGCCAAAGAAGGGACTACTTTGAGGTCCGGGGCGACTTCGGTAAGGGTACTAAAGATGAAATGCACCCCCCACATGATACTCAGGTTTTTGGCAAAAGCAGGATCCAGCGTTTCTAAGCCCTGCGCCTGGTTATAACGGAAGACCATTTTGCGCTCCCCGGCTTTCTGAGTACAAGAACCCAGTAAGGTGAGGCATAATAAGAAAACAATTGAGTTGCGTAGCACAGAGGGGGTTTGTTTGAACAGTAAATGCAATTTATTTCTCCAGGTTTATGGCTTGTGGTCTGCCACCGGCAGGCCGGAAGTTGCCCTGTACGATACCATTACTGATGACCGCACTGAATTTACCCCAGCTTCCTTCCGCTTCAAAATGATTGCTTCTGAAACTGCCTTGTATCGGAATGGCTTTGCCCGTTTTTACATTATACAATACACCACTCAGAGTCTTATCCACCACCGGGTCTAGCTGTAGCAGCACGGCATCATTTCCGATCTTGCCGGTGTATAGATTAGGTAGGCTATTGGTAATCATTTTTTTCATTTTTACATCCGGGTTTAGCCCGAATACCCCAAATCCATAATTGCTCAACAGGTTTTCAACAGGTTGTACCGGGATATCCAAAACAGCACGGTAAGGTGTGTTTGCCGGGAAGCAGGCTCCGGACTGCATGGAAATAATACCTTGTTTTAAAGTGAAAATACCCAAATTGTTTTTCAGGCATTTTTTGATCTCTTCCTTGCTTTCCGCAGGTATATATTTCTCTACGGCATCTGCATGCTGGCGCAGGATCATCTTTCTCAGTTCACCCAGTCCATTGACCGAAAAAAGATCGGTAAGGCTGATCACTTGTCCGGTGGCTGTATTGAAGACCAGGCTTTTTTCGGGTAAGGCCAATGTACTGTCGATTGGCGTACAGCGCACAGACAAGCAACGATTGTTATTCTGGAGGATAACATAGTCATAAGCGCAGGTCAGGCTATCCTTATGTGGTTCGGCCAGGCTACCCACAGTTGCCAGCTGCAGGTAATCATTAATCAGTTTGCTGGCTTTCTTAGCTTTTTTATGATAAAATACAGGTACACTGCCATCCTTCATCTTAAGGGTGCTTACTTTGAAATAATTGTCCTGTGCACTTAAGTGTAGAAACGAAAGGCTCGCGATAAGGGTAATGAGTATTGCTTTCATGGTTGTTTAATAAAGTATAGAACAGTTGAGCATAGTATGTCGTATCCGGTTGTATGGTTGTGCTATCAAAAAGGAAGTATTAAAAGACTCCCGCTTTACTATTTATTGGGCAATTGCAATAATAATCCGCCATTGCCGCTTTGCACTGTAGGTAGTACGCCATCCCATTTTTGTATCTTCATATATTCAATATAGTTTGGACTAAGAGAGACCTGTTTTCTCCTGATTGCTTCTGCTTCTCCTGCCGCCGCAATAACAGCCGCCGCACTATCCGCTCTTGCTGCCGCGATTTTTCGGTCTCCTTCTGCAATAGCTACTTTCGTCTGGTTTTCCGCAACCTGTACTTCCTGTATGGCCTGCGTTTTGGCTTCGATGCTTTTTTGCAGCGCAGGAGGAGGCACAATATTAGTTCTTAACTGTGAAATAGTAAACCATTTAGACACCCTTTTGTTGGCCTCTGCGACAATATCGCTCTCAAACTGTTCCCTTTGATTAAAAATATCGTCTACAGACCATTTATTGGCCACATCATTTACCGTACCCACGATGGCGGTCTGTAACCACTGTTGTTCGATGGCTTTTACATCCAGTCTCAGGTTGGAAAACATATCACCAATATCGCCTGCTTTTAAAGAGTAGTTGAATGAAGGCTTAATCGTGGCGGCAAAGCCTCCTTTAGAGATCACTTGCTGTTCCGGATAGTCAATATGCTGCTGGAAAGTCGGAAATTCATATAAGCGGCTCACCCAGGTATTGATAATAACCCATCCCGTTTTGTATTCGAACTTGCTGATACCCCTGCTGTCTCCGGTTAAATTTACTTTTATCCCTACATGCCCCGCATCCACTCTTTCTAAGGTAAACGGTTGTATAAAGGCTGCGATTATGCCTATTGCCGCAATGCATATGCCCACTAAAATCCTGGATTTTGGGCTTCTTTCACTAGATTTATGCTTGCTTTTAATATAAAGAAAGGCGATAAGAAGAGATAAGACAATAAAGAAAATAGTTACCATTTAATAAGTTTTTTAATTAGGGAATGTAGCAGTAAAAAGTATAAAGCTATTTCAATGACGATAGCAAGTAACAGTAAGATGGTGTTGCTTTGCCGGTTAATCAGGTACTCGACATTTATGGTTGTGCCCACAATAAAGAGGAGTATCCGGATGCAAATAAGAAAAATGTTCATTATTAATATGTTTTAAGCATAGGCCGGTTGTCGGATTTCGTAAATGGCTGCCGGAAAGAAGATATTACCTGGCGCATGGATGACCGTTCTTTTCGCACAATACCTTCCTGTTGACCACTGAATATTTGGCATTAAAACGGTCGTTGTTTAAAATACCCGGCCAGTTTCGGGCATAAAAGTATAAAAATGTCATAACATCTGTCAAAAATTAATTTGGCCATAAAATTGTATCTTTAAGCAGAAACCAAAAATCAACAATTATGATGGGTTATTACCTGATTGCCGGTATCATGTTTCTTGTGGGCATGTATGTGAGCAATCGCTTAAAAAGTAAATTTAAGGAGTATGGTGAAGAGCCGCTCCGTAGTGGCATGACCGGAAAAGATATTGCCGAAAAAATGTTGCGCGATAATGGAATTATGGATGTGAGCGTGATTTCCACGCCCGGTATGCTGACCGATCATTACAACCCTTCCAATAAAACCGTAAACCTTAGCGAAGATGTGTATGGGAGTAACAGTATTGCTGCTGCAGCCGTTGCGGCGCATGAATGTGGCCATGCCGTACAGCATGCAACGGGATACAGTATGTTACAGTTCAGGAGCAAAATGGTACCGGTAGTAAATATCAGTTCCCGTTTATCTCAATGGGTCATTTTGGCTGGTTTGGGATTTATGTTTGGCCGCTCCAATCCTATTATTTTGCTGGTAGGGATTGCACTGTTTGCCTTTTCCACGATCTTCTCCCTAGTCACCTTGCCGGTCGAGTATGATGCGAGCAATCGGGCACTTAAATGGCTGGAGCAAACCGGGATCACAGCCGGAGCAGAACATGATAAAGCGCAGGATGCTTTGAAATGGGCTGCCAGAACCTATGTGGTTGCAGCAATAAGCTCCGTAGCAACACTTTTATATTACATTTTATTATTTACCAACAGCCGTTCAAGAGATTAAGTACGGTCATACTGCATCACTAAGCGGCTCCTTTTCGGAGTCGCTTTTTTTATTCAAACATTTAACGATAATTTGTTGGGTAGAATAGCTGAATACTTATCTTTGTTGGTTTGTGTATATCTATACCGCTTCATGGATATATATTGAATATATTTTCAATATAGGAAAAATACATATTTTTAGCAATGCGTCGAAACTTTAAATCTATCATACAACATACGTCCTTAGCAGTGGGCACTCTTTTTACGACAGCGACTGCATTTGGTCAAACCGCCATCGATAATTTAAAGCCCAAAGCTTTATTACAACATGGTATCGAACAATACCAGCAAGGGCATTATAATCTGGCAGCCCATACCTTATCTGAATTTTTACAATACAAAGACATCCCTTCTAAAGAGACCGACCCTGTTATTGCTCATGTAGACAGAGACCAGGCGCAGTATTACCGAATATTGTCCGGGGTAAAGTTGCGTAACCTGACGGCTATAGATGAGGCTAAGAGTTATACGACGACTACGGTGAATGTTGCGTATCGTCAGCGGGTAGCCTTTGAATTGGGTAAGTATTATTTTGAAAACAACAGGGACCTGTCTGCAGCCATTACCTATTATGAAATGGCAGGCTTGGATAACCTGACCAATGCCGAAATCGCCGATACGAAATTTGAACTCGGATATTGTTATTTCCTGAATCAGCAATTTGATAAAGCACGTAATTTATTTGTAGGGATTAAGGAAATTCCGGAAAATAAATATTATCTGACAGCGAACTATTATTATGGTTTGCTGACTTATAATGAGGGTAATTTCGATGATGCCCTTAAAAGTTTCCAGCGGGTGCACAATTCACCCGAATACAAAGACATTGTCCCTTATTACGAAACCGAAATTTATTATTTCAAGGGAGATTATGATAAAGTGCTCAGCAATTCCCGCCGTTATTTGAACAGCAGTGATAAATTGTATTATGATAAAGAATTGCGCTTATTGACCGGGCAAACCTTGTTTGAACAGAAAAAGTATAAAGAAGCACTGCCTTATTTTGAACACTACTATAACAATAGTGAAAAGGTTAAGAAAGAGGAACTCTATGAGATTGCCTATACCTACTATCAGTTAAATAAATATACGGAAGCGATTGATAAATTTCAACAGCTCAGCAGTGCACAGGATTCTTTGGGACAAACCTCCATGTATTTATTGGGAGATTGTTATTTAAAAACCAATGATAAAAAAGGTGCCCGTAATGCCTTTGGCTTGTGTAGCGAGATGGATTATAACCTTCCACAGAAAGAAGCCGCTTTGTTTTTATACAATAAACTGTCTTATGAATTAGGCTTTGATCCTATGGCTACGGTCGGATTTAAGCGCTTCCTGACCGAATTCCCGAATAGTACCAATGCCGCGGAAGCAAAAAATCTACTTTCTGCCATGTTGTTGAAAAATAACAACTATGCTGAAGCTTATGATTTACTTGCAAACGCAACACCACAAACAACGGAGACAAAGAATCTGTTCCAAAAAGCAGCGGTAGGCAGAGGATTACAATTATTACAGGATAAACGCTATGAAGAAGCAGAACAATACCTAGATGAATCTTTGAAAAATCCGGCAAACCCTGCACTGGAAGCCATTGCGTATTTCTGGAAAGGAGAGTTGGACTATAAGCAAGGTCAGTTTACAGAATCGGTAAGCGCGACGAAAAACTTTTTAAGAATAGCGAAAGGCAATGAGGCGGCGATTACAAAGATCAGTAATAAGGCGACGATACAAAATGCGAATACCAATCTGGGTTATGCCAGTATGAAAGCAAACAATTTTGCAGATGCACAGACCGCATTTGCCGATGCCCAAAAAGGGACCGCTGGTACGGTAGCGACCGATGCTGTAGTGCGTCAGGCCGATGCTGCATTTATGCAGAAAGACTTTGATAATGCTGCGAAACTATATGATAAGGCAATTGCGGCAAACTCCGGCGATCCGGATTATGCCCGTTATCAGAAAGCATTAATCTTGGGTTTACAAAACAAGCAGGCTGAAAAAGTGACCTTGCTGAAATACATTACACAGAATGGAAAGTCGGCCGTAAAAGAAGAAGCAACACTGGAACTGGCCACAGAATATATCGCGATGGATAAGAACGTAGACGCGATTGCCCTTCTTGAAAAACTAAACACCAATAATGTTGCCCTGCAGTCTAAAGCCGCATACCAACTGGCTTTTGCGTACCAGGACAATAACCAGAACACTAAGGCGATTGAGGCTTATAAAACGTATTTGAGTAAGTACCCTGCCGCCGCAGACCGTACGACCGCTTTAAATGCGTTAAAAACTTTGTATGTAAGTGAGGGGAAACCCGAAATGTATGCAACCTTCCTGGCGCAGGAAAACATTGCCGTTTCTGATAAGGATGATGTAGAAAATGCCTTTTTCGATGCTGCCGATAATGATTTTTCGAATGCTAAATATGAAAATGCAATTACGCATTATCAAAAATACCTGAGCCAGTACCCTAATGGGCTATACACCATCAAAGCTTTATACTATCGCGGAGAAAGCTATTATCAGTTGAAAAAATATGATAAAGCCCTTGAAGATTATAATGCGTTATTGGACAAACCCTGGAATGAATTCTCGGAAGATGCAGCTATGCGTGCAGCGACAATGAGTGCAGATAAAAAGGATCTTGCTACTGCGAAGAAATACTACAACCTTTTACTGCAGCATAATGCGACCGAAAACCTTCCGGCTACTTATGAAGGGATGATGAAGATTGCTTTTGAAGAGAAGGATTATACGGCCACCGAAAAATACGCGAATGACCTTATTGCCTTACCGGAGGTAACAGAACAGACACGACTGGCGGCGCAATTGTACAAAGCGAAAATGTTGCAAAACAATAATCAACTCAATGAGGCGAAGACGATTTATCAGCAGTTAGATAAAAATAATGTGGGCAACATCAGCGCCGAGGCCCGCTACCGGATTGCTGAAATCCTGTTTGCACAAAAGAGTAATACAGAAGCCGAAAAAGCAGCGAGTTATGCAGCACAGGCCTCAAACAACGATCCTTACTGGGCCGTAAAAAACTATATTTTATTAGCCGATATCCTTGCCAGTAACAAAGATTACTTTAATGCGAAAGCAACCTTACAAAGTATTGTGAAAAATGCGAGTGATAAGACTTTAGTGCAGGAAGCAAAAGATAAACTGGAAAAAATAAAACAGTTAGAGAAGAATAAAAGCAAGTTGGCAGAATAATCTATAAAAATTCATTTTAGAAAAAGAGAAAGAATGAAGTATTTCAATCATAAATCATTATGGGCCACCTTGGTATTGGCAGCTCCTTTAAGTGGAAGTGCGCAGGTAAGCAGGAACACCGATACCACATTCAAGACCCAGTCATTAAATATATATGCTACCTATAAACCGGAAGTAGCCCCTACACCCAAACCGGAATTTGTACCTTCATTGCCCGTAATCGATACGGCAAAGCCCACTTTCAGCTATGCTGTACCACAGCAGGCACTAAGCTATGCCTATAAAGCAGAGCCTATAAAACCGCTGGCCATGAAGCAACAAAAGGAAACCCTGCCATTTGAAAATTATATTAAATTGGGCATCGGCAACCTCAGAACATACCTTATTGATGCCGGAGTAGGGGGTATCTATGGCGATAATTATGACCTTAATTTTCATTTTAACCACTTGTCACAAAAAGGGGATCGTTTGTATCAGCAATGGTCACAAAACGAACTAAACGTCGGCGGAAGCTATTATTTCCCGAAACATACCCTGAATGTACAATTGACAGCAGACCGGCGCGCTTATCGTCAGTATGGTTATGACAACGATATCTATATCTACGACGAAAAACAAGTAAAGCAGGTATATTCCGGTTTCGACCTTAAGGCCTCTTTGAGCCCGTCTATGGCTACCTTTTGGGACCTGAAATATACCCCGTCAATAGACCTTTATGTATTAAATAATACCAGAGGTGCTACAGAGCGTGCTTTTGGCCTTGCCTTACCGTTTTCCAAAACCATAGACTCAACGTTCTCCTTTTCTTTGGCACTGAATGCCAACCTTACCCAGTATGATGATAAAAACAAAATTACCGGTAATGGTTTCTTACAACTGGCACCGGCAATAGACCTGAGCTTTGCAAAAACAAAAATTCACCTGGGTATCAAACCAACCTGGGCTAAGGAAGATAAAGTATATCTTTTACCCGATCTGACCCTGGAAACGACTTTGGCCCGGAATTCCTTACGCCTGCTTGCCGGATGGACCAGCGAGCTGAATCAGAATACCTATAAAAGTTTAAGTACCTGGAACCCGTATATGCGCTATCAGTATACACCGGTACAGGGTACGACCAATCATGTGTTTGGCGGCTTTGATGCTGCGCTGAGCAGTCATCTGCAAATAGGAGGTACGGTTGGCTATAAATGGTGGAACAATATGGCCATGTTTGCCAATAACTACACTGATAGTACTGACGGTCGCCAGTTCAACGTTATATATGATAAAGTAAGCGCAGTAAACATAGAAGCGAAAATTGCTTACCAGATCCATACTAAATTCAGCCTTAATGCCAGCAGTGTCTGGAACTTTTATGATCTGAAGAGCACACAGGAAAAAGCATGGCATTTGCCGCAGGTGAGCATTTCGGGTGGGTTCAACTGGAGTCCATTGAGTAAACTGAATATTGGTGCAGGAATCACCATCTACGATAAAATGTTTGCCAATAAGGCCGATGGAACCTATCGTAAATTACCGATGATTGCCGACCTTAATGCGACGGTAAGCTATACCATTATTCCAAGATTAAACATTTTCGTACAAGCCAATAACATATTAAACCAACGTTATCAATTATGGAACCAGTACCCTGCTTATGGCATCAATGTACTGGGTGGAATCCGATTTAAATTCTAATCCTTAATTTGCGTAACGTATATTTGTATATATACACTAAATAAAACCAACTTTACAAAGAATGGATGTTGCAAAATACATAGGTCTTTTCCTGCACAAACACCAATATTGTTACTTACCTAATTTAGGCAATTTTGCGGTTACGAAGAAGTCAGCGACGCAAAAAGGCGATCAGATAGAAGCACCCGAATACCAAGTCAGCTTTAATTTTTCCAATGGCTCTATAGACGATGCCCTGGCTAATTTTATTGCTACCAATGAACGGATCAGTATTGCCAATGCGGCCAATGCTATTAAGGATTTCTGTACCCAAACCCGTTTTACCCTCACAGAAGGCGGAGAAGTGACGATTCCCGGATTTGGTAAATTCGTAAACCGTGGCGGGAAGAATGAGTTCGTCTCTGATGAACGTATTGAAGTACACACGCGTACTATCCCTTATTTTAAGATCAATGCTCCGATAACGAATACCTCTACAGGAGAGTCGATCTCCGAAATGTATGAGAAAATGCAGTTAAAGGAACCAACGAACGATGAGGAAATTGTGATCAAACCACCAACGGTAAACTGGTCCAAGATCATTATCCTGATTCTGATCGTTGTGGCGATCCTGGGTGCGGCAATCGGCATTTATTGGTATATGAATAATCAACCGGAGCAGAACAGCGCACAAGCTGACAAGCGTGCTGCGGCAGCACAGGCACCGGCTTCCGAAACACCTCATACGGCCACTAAACCAAAGGATACGACAACCCAGGCAGCACCGGTAAGCACCGCTGCAAATGGAAAGTATAATTATGCAATCCTGCAATTTGCTGATAAAGTAACAGCAGATAAGAAAATGGCCAAATTGGTTGCTTTTGGTAAAGATAAATATGCCAGTGATCTTTCTATGAAAGACAATGGTGCAGGCAGCTATTACATTACGATAAGCGTGCCTAGCACGATAGATACGGTTTTGGCAAAAGATTCCTTACGGAAATTCTTTAACCCGAACGGAAATGTATTTATTGTAAAGTAATACCGCATACAACACTTAATGACAAAAAGCTATTCCTTTTGGAGTAGCTTTTTGTTTTAATGAGTATCCGCAAACAGCAACAAAGGGATCAGTATATTGTCTCTTTTTCGCTTTCATCACAGCAATATAGACTCCGGGTGCAATAAAAGAAGGAAAAATGGGTCTTATAAGCGGATCGTTAGTTTATTTTATTAAAAAGGAGCATATAATAAATAAAATATTAACTTTATAGCAAAACTCATAAACCCCATGCGTCGTTTTTTACTATTGTTCAGTACATTGCTGTTGGGAATGCATGCACATAGTCAGGGCATCCATTTTTCCCAATATTATAATGCACCTCAATTATTAAACCCGGCCAATACCGCGCTGATCCCCAATGAAGATTATCAGGTAGGGGTCAATTACCGTGAACAATGGTCTAATGTGCCGGCGGCCTTTAAAACGATTGCGGCTCATGGCGATTTCCAGTTGATGCGGAATAAAAACCTGACCAACTGGATGGGCGTAGGTCTTGGGTTCTTCTCCGATAAAGCCGGTGCCGGAATGCTCTCCTTAGATAAAATACAGGCTTCTATTGCCTATCATGTACAGATCAATGATTATAATATGATCTCCGCGGGGGTGAGTGCGGCTTTTGTACAGCGCACGATCGATTTTTCCAGACTGACCTTTGATGCGCAGTGGGATGGATTCTCCTTTAATAAACACCTGGCACAACAAGAGCCTTATTCCTTAGAGAAAGTACGTTATGCCGATGTGATTCTAGGCGTGAATTATGCTTACTTTCCCAATGAAAATTTCTATTTAAAAATAGGGGCTGCTGCCCAACACCTGAACCGTCCAAACGAAAGTTTTTATCGTCAGGAAAACCGGCTCGGTATTCGGCCTATGGCCAATATAGATGCCCTTATCAAAGTAGGGGATAAGTTTATTATGAATCCGTCTTTGTATTATTCCTATCAAAAGAAAGCAACGGAGATGGTCGTGGGTAGTTTGTTTAATATGAATGTGTCTACGATGGATAAAATGAACAATCAGTTGATTCTCGGTTTGTTTTATCGTTGGAATGAAAGTGTGATTCCTGTTGCCGGTGTGGAGTGGACCAAAATGAGACTGATGGTTTCTTATGATGCCACTATTTCCCCATTTGCAAAAGCAAACCGGAATTTTGGTGCACTAGAGCTTTCCTTGACATTTAGAGGTTTATACAGCAAACTTTCCGGTGGCCGCGATACCTATAACTGTCCGAGATTTTAACAAAAAAATATTGCTTAAAATATTATGTTGTAGCCAATTATTCTAACTTTGATACGCAATTTACCTTTACTTATTTAATCATATTATGGAAATAGAAAAATCAAAAATACTACTTGTAGAAGACGATACTAATTTAGGCCAGGTGCTGAAAAATTATTTAGAGTTACACGACTACGTAGTAGAATTATGCAGAGACGGGATTTTAGGATTGGCCGCTTTTAGAAGAGAAAAATTCGATATTTGTTTATTGGATGTGATGATGCCTAATATGGATGGCTTCACTTTAGCAGAAGAAATTCGCAACATCGATCCGGATATTCCTTTGTTCTTCTTGTCTGCCCGCAGCATGAAAGACGATGTGATTACCGGTTACCGTTTAGGTGCAGATGATTATATCGCGAAACCATTTGACAGTGAAGTATTGCTGCATAAAATCAAAGCAATCTTAAAACGTAATCAGGAAATTCAGGAGAAGAACCCTTCTTCTACCGAATTTGAAATCGCAGATTTTCATTTTAATAGCAAGTTAAGAATCTTATCTCATGGAGGAAAAGATGTAACGCTTTCTCCAAAAGAGAATGCCTTGTTGCAAATGCTTTGCGAATATAAAAACGATTTATTACCGCGCGAGCAGGCTTTGAAGCGTATATGGGGTAGTGATACCTACTTTAATGGTCGTAGTATGGATGTGTATATTGCAAAATTACGCAAATACTTAAGCGAAGATACTAAGGTAAGCATTGTGAATATACACGGTAACGGCTTCCGTTTAGTGGTAGAAGAATAATGACTTCCTGCATATAAAATACTAAAGGCGCGCCGTATGGCGCGCCTTTAGTATTTAGGATAGCTGTGCTAATGCTTTTTCTAAGGAATCAAAGATCACGTCCAGGTCTTCCAGCTGGCAGGTGCCTACGCTAATGCGATACCAGGGTGAATCGGCATCGGCGCCGAAACAATTAAAGGGTACCAAGGCCAGTCCTACCGCTCCAAGAAGGAATTGGGTGACGTCTGCCTGTGTGTTCAAAAGTTTGCCCTGATAAGACTTTCCTTTTAAATCAAACTTGAGGGTGAGGTAGATTGCCGCCTGCGGTACAATCGCCTCCACTACATATCCCTTTTGTTTCAATTGGTCTATGCCTTCATAGATGCGCCAAAGACGTTGTTCCAGTTTGCCTTTAAGATCCGTTAAATATGTATTTACGGCGGCTTCCTCTTTCAAAAAGGCAGCTGTGGCCACCTGTTCCGCCATAGGCGCCCAAGCGCCCATATGACTCATCAATGCTTTCATTTTGGCAATTACATTTGCCGGGCCAAAACCCCAGCCGACCCTTACACCAGTCGCTGCAAATGATTTAGAGATTCCGTCTACAGAAATGGTATATGCTTTCATCTCCGGACGTAAAGCCACCGGATGATAATGTTTGGTATCCCGGTAAGTCAGTGTAAAATACATCTGATCAAACAGGACATAGAGTTTCTTTTCCTCCGGGCCACGGCGTTGATTCTCAGCTAGTACGAGGTCACAGATCTGCTCCAGTGTTTCCTTGCTTAAGGTTGTTCCGGTAGGGTTTTGTGGTGTACATAGACAAAGGAGTGCCGCACCCGGGAGATGAGGGGCAATTTCTGCAACGGTAGGCATAAAATTGTTTTCTGCCGTAGTTTGTATTTCGCAGGGAATACCGCCATTAAGCGATGTATAGTGATTGTTGTTCCAGGAGGGTACAGCATAGATCACTTTATCGCCCGGATTCACAACCGCTTTAAATAAAGAATAGATCAAAGGTCTGCCTCCGCTGGAAATCTGGATCTCGTCATTTTCGTAAGAGATACCTTCATAAGTGTTGAGGAACTGGCTTACGGCAGCCCTCAAAGGAAGGATGCCATCTGCAGGAGGATAATTAGTATAACCGTCATTATAGGCTTTAATGATTTGCTCCTTTAGCACAGTGGGTATGGGAAAGACAGCAGGATTGAAATCACCGATAGTGTAATTATAAATCTTTTCACCGTTACGGATCCTGTTATTGATCTCATTGCCCAATTTTACGATTTCTGATCCTACTAAAGATTCTGCTAAATTGCTCAGTCTACTCATGATAATAATGATATTTATGATTAGTTTAGAATGAAAAGAGGCTTACCGTTATGAATGGTAAGCCTCTTTATATATTATCCGGAACATAAACCCATACAAAGATGCTACCCTAACAGGGACGTGTATTTAATGTATTTATATGCCTTGTTGTATTTCATTGTAACGAATAACAAAAATAGGGCTACAAATTTGTTTTTCAAAAAATAATCTGCGTGCCCTGTTTTGCTTAAGCTTTAAACAGCACTTATATTTCTGTTAAGTCTGCCAGTTGCTGTGCCAGCAGACTCCCGAGCGCGACACCCATTCCTCCCAGGCGGAATGCACCATGTACTCTGGGACTGAAAGACTGCAGGATGGGCTTTTTGGAAGCACCAAAGGCCATAATGCCAGCCCATTGCATCTCAATTTCAAAAGCCTGTTCCGGAAGAATAACCGTTTGTAGTAATGAGGTTAAATGAGCCACTATAGCTTCGTTCGTTTCAATCCGGGTCGTTGTTTCTTTTTCAAAATCCAGATTCCGGCCACCACCAAACAGTACCCGTCCTTCGATCTCCCGAAAATAATAATAGCCCTGATCAAAGTGGTAAATACCTTTTAGCTTCAGGCCCGGTACCGGTTTGGTGATAATGACCTGCCCTCTTCCCGGTTGTATATCCAGCTCCGGAAAGAAGTGAGGTGTAAAGGCATTAGTACAAATACACAATTGCGCCGCACTAAATACCAGAGCATCTTTCCGGTAGGGATCGGAGGTATAGACCTTCACGGAATGGCTGTGCTCTTCAAAATGCTGTACCATAACGCCCGTCTTGATTTCTACCCCTTTTTCGATGGCAAAGTCAATCAGGCTGCGCATCATTTTTCCGGTATGCAATTCCCCTTCACAGGTGGTTTCAACACAATATTTAAAATGATGTGCCGCTACTCCAAAATCCCTGATTGCTTCATTTTTTATTTTAAAAACCGGCGTATCTGATACCTCCTTTAGTAACTGGTTGAAATAATCCAGCTGTGTTAACAGAGGCGCTTCTGATGCGGTAAGCAGTTCATGGCTTCCATTGGCCCGGTAGCCGATACGATCATCGCCCAGTCGTTTGCGTAGTAGGTCAATGCCCTGTTTTCTCTGCATAAAAAGGGTGACCAATTCACTTTCTGATAATGACTTAAGATCTTCACTCAATTCCGAAAGGCTACCCATACAGGCAAAGCCGGCATTTCGGGTACTCGCTCCGGTAGGAAGTGGCGCACGCTCCAGGACCAGTACGCTTTTGCGCGGATATTTTATTTTCAGATTGATGGCCGTGTTCAATCCTACAATGCCCGATCCAACAATAATAAAATCATATTGGAATAAACTTTCTCTTTCCCAGAAGCTGATCATACGTATAGCATATATAAGGTTTTAAAATTACAACAAGCTTTTGTAAAAGACCATACCTTATTAACAAATGCGGGCAATCCGGCATCTTTTTTATCCTAATATTTGGATGTTTTAGCTGAACAGATTGCTTTAGATCCAACCTCTGTTGGCTTGTGTGCATCTTTATGATTAACTAATCATTGATATATATACTTTTATATACCTCTGAATATTCTACGAACAAAACAGCTATAAAGAGGGAAATCATAAAGCTTTATTTCGGATATGAGGGGGATTTTTTAAAGATTTCTTATCATTAGAGTAGTCCTTAATTATCTTAACTTTATGCTTCAAAAACATACCGTTATGGACACTTTAAAACAATTGAAAGACGAACTCACTCATGAGTATCAAACCACAAAAAAATTCTTTAGCCAATTTCCCGAAGCTAAAAACGATTATGCACCGCATGAAAAAAGTATGAAGATGATGCCCCTCAGCCGGCATATTGCGGAAGTTTTCGGCTGGCCGGAAGTAATCCTCAATACCAGCGATCTGGATTTCGCTGCGGGCGATAATAAGCCCGAACCGATTGAAGATAAGGCCGCCCTCGAAGCCAAGTTGGATGCAGAATACCAAAAAGGAATTGCCGCCCTGGACAAAGCCGCAGAATCTGATTTGGAACCCAATTGGAGCATTAGCATGAACGGACAAAAACTGGCGGAGTGGAGTAAATATGGCGCGATACGCCATGGCCTCAACCAGATCACGCACCACCGCGCTCAATTAGGTACCTATTACCGTCAATTGGAAATTCCATTGCCGGGTAGCTACGGCCCTTCTGCCGATGATCAACGATTTTAAGAATATATCAATACATATGGGAACGGGGCGCTTGTAAAAGCGCCCCGTTTTATGGGTTGGATGTTTTTTACTTACGAGCGCTCCCAAAAGACCGAATTTGATAAATATTGTTTCCCTGTTTGCGCTCCATAAACCTTGAAGAAGGTCAGTGCTATTTAGCCCTAAATCTATAACTCATTTTTTGCATCCCTGCATGCGGATTATAATTGATTTTAAAATAAGAAAGGATATCGTTATCATCAAGTTTTAAAAATGAATACGCCTCAAACCGGTCTGTAAGCTTGGGATAAATATACCAGGCCAAGCCACCATCAAAAGAAATCCACATAACTTCATGGGCACGATCTATCAGTACTATTTGTTGCTCATTTTCAAGTACATAAATTCCCTGGAGATAAGGCTCCTCGACTACGCTAAAGTCCAGATCAAACGTACCAGAATTATGGTTGAAAAGCAATTTTTTTCCGTTCCTCAACTGAAAATGCCGGTAATTTTTAAGGGTATCATTATCATACTGTGCCAATGTCTTTTCATATAATACTTTTTTGACGGCAAAATGCCACTCCCCTTGCTTTGCGATTAACAACAATCGGGTATAATCATAAGTACCATAAGCTTTTTCCGGAATGATACCCCAAATCCCCAGAACGGCTGTATCAGTCGCAAGCCGTGTAAACTGATTCCCATTATAATTATCGTTATAATACACACCCTCCGGTGTTTTAAAAGAATCCACCACCTGTTTATTTTTAAGCAAATAGTAGATGCCCTGCTCATAAGCGTTTGTGCCTTTTTGCACCGTTTGCCGGGTAAAAGCCAGCGCATGTTTATCGTCCAGAAAATAAAGCTGCCTGATATCCTGATGTAGGAATAATTTTTTCAAGTCCTGATCTTCCCTCCAGGTCTTTCCCTCATCCTACGATAGTAATACCGTTCTGTTATAGGGACATGCCTCGTCATGGCCTACTGTACAGGGGGCATTCAACTGCTCCCGAACTGCCAGCACCTGATAGAGCCTTTGCGTAAACGAATCGACGTATAAGGCCTCACAATAAAACAAATTCAAATCATTTTTGGGATACCAATGCCGTATCGCGTTTTCTTTTTTATCGAACGTTGCAAATACATATTTAGTTAAAGATAGATTTAGCGTGTCCAGTGTATACTGCATCAATCCGATATATTGATTGGGGTCTTTCGTTGCATGCAATACTTTAAATCCCCAAAGGCTTTTATAAGGAGCGAAGCTGATATCAACCTTTGTTTTTTCGGATTCCTGTGCAACAGAGAAATAACCATCGGTGAAATGACGAAGCACAAGGGTTTCTGCTTCCAGTTCCAGATCAGGGGTGACTATTGCATTGTTATCGGGTGTAAATAAAGCATCCGAAAGGGCTTTGGGAATCAGGAAATTGGCCTGGCGGGCATTTACGATACGTACGCTACCACTAACCTGGGGTATGTTGTCAAATGCAGCACTTGTCCACTTAGGAAAATAGTAGTGTCCCGGAATAAACTGCAGCCTGCGATCAGGTACAGGACTGCTTTTTTGGCCATTCAGCGTATTAAAACATAGTGTTCCTTTCCCCGTCGGCTGATTGAGATACATCGTATCTTTTTTATAGGCAATTTTGATCGAGACACTTCCGTCAAGCCTATCCTTTCTGGCTAAGCGAAGCGAGAGGTCATTAATCCGGATATAGTCATCAAATGCGAAGTTCTGGCGGTCGATTAAGGTCGGCAAAGAATCGTTCGGGATATGTGGTGCCTGATAGGATACCGAATTTATGGTAATTGTATATTGCTTATTTTGGTTAAAGGATATTTCCTTCCCGTCCTTATCGGTAATCGCATAGTAATAACGTGCGGTGAGGTCCTGCCAACCGGGTTGCGCCATTGTCGTTTGGGAAAGGATAAAGAACAGAGAAAAGAGCCATGTGCGGAATAAGCAATGGATTCGTTCCGTATGGGAAGTGGTCATAATATTCATGGTTTATTTCTTGAGGGGGCTATAGGCTAAAACGCGTGTCGGGCAATTTTAGTACCTGCACTACCATAAATGAAAGCCATCCTTAAGCAATTTAAATAGCCCCCAGCCCAAGAGTAGCGCCATTAGCAATAGTTCTTTCCAGGGCTTTTTCGGAAAAGCCTGAATGCCATAAGACATGAGTTTAATGGGCGAGTAGGGAGCTTCAGGCGCTTTGTCTTCCGGCAGTATTTTATTGAATTGATGAAAGTACACCTGGATCAACGTCATGCCGATATAAAGACCCGTAATAAAACTCAGGTATTCCATACGCTCCGAAATAAATAACAGCAGCGTCAGCAACACCAATACAAACAGAATAACAATATCAAATTTCGTAGTGGCCGATTGCTTACCCACATAGCTTTTGTCCAGCTGCTTTCTTCGGGCTTTGTAGGGAACCAAAAAGAAAACGGCAAATTTGATCAGCCCCTGGAGGGTAAAAATCGTCATGAGTATTTTGAGCCAAAGTAATGCCATACAATAAGATTGTGGTGTTGTGAAGAGGTAAGCTAATCTGCTTTATAAAGTTACCACTAACCGTAAATGGCCACAAGTTTTACTTCGTTTGCTCTATGCTGGACAAGAAGCTTCGTTTGCTATCGTTTAGCATCAGGATGGAAGGCTCATTTTCCGATAAGTACCTGGTAGGCGGGCGGAATAGGGAAGCCCTTAAAATGATTGGTCAGTCCATAAATGAGGAGGATACTCAAGCAAATACCGAATAAGAGCATCATCTTCGATTGCCCCTTGGGCGTTATTCCCAGGAAGCGATGCTTCATTTTTTGATGATGAACCGCCGCCAGGTGTCCGAAAAAGGCAATAACGGCAAAGCCATAGTATGGGATAAAGAATACATTAAAGGGAAAAGAATTGATCCCGGCTGCGCCAAAATAGAAATTGGTGTCGAGGTGTAGCCATAGCCTACCGCTTAGTACGGCAGCCAAATGAATCACAAAGAAAATCGCCAGGTAAAGCCCCGTCCAGATATGCAATTTTTCAAAAGGAGTGTGGGCTAGCGTTCGCCTTGCTTTGAAAAGACGCAGCCCCGAAATGATTTGAACCAATACCGCAAGGAGTAAAATTGTTTCTGCAACAACATTGCGATATATAGGACGCAGGCGCTGCATCAACGCAATATGTTTTTCTGCTCCCAGCAGGCTGTAGCAATGATTAAACAAATGCAGTCCAATGAAAATACTGATAATTATGCCCGAAATGTAATGGATCTTCTTCATGTCTATATGCTCATAATATATTCGAATTGCTGCAAAGTACGATATAAGCGCGCAAGAAAGATATTCGGTAAGCATCTATACCGATTTTTTATGTCCTTCTGTAACCAAAACCTTTATGGTATCGTAACAAAATCTTTGAAAACAGGCTTGCCCTTTGGGAAGGAGAGTAGCACATACCTTGTTCTGATTCCTTTACGGGACAAGTTTTTTTGGCTCGCCAGGAAGGAAGCCTCGTCCAAGCGTAGGAATATACTATTGATACCCCTGTGCTCAAAATCAAAAACGGCAAATGGCGCTTCCGCTTCTGTTGGATTGAAGCCCTGTTGGGCGCATTTTTGGGCGCTGGACAAAACAGGAAAGTCTGATTGCAGAAAGTCAAAGTTCCTCACTATTTTGTCTCCACTCA
This sequence comes from Taibaiella sp. KBW10, assembly GCF_003852495.1. Lineage (GTDB taxonomy): Bacteria > Bacteroidota > Bacteroidia > Chitinophagales > Chitinophagaceae > Edaphocola. The sequence goes on from NZ_QAJI01000006.1 coordinate 135,126, forward strand.
ACACAATACAGAGAAAGAAATACAAATGTGCACCGCCGGTACCCACAAAACATACACTATCCTTTATACCATCCTGATCAAGGTCCCAGTTGTTGGTATAATCGTGTATTTGCTTTTGCTCATCGTAATTATACTGCACTGCCGTGTTTGTTCTTTCGTATATTGGGGCAAACGAATTAGAAAGGTCTTGCATTTGTGCCCGGGCAGCAAAACCATGCAACAGTAGTAAAGATGTGATAAAGGATAGCGTTTTCAGATACATAGTAATTGATTATAAATTGTTACAAAGGTATTTACAGCGCATCTGTATACTTTCTCCGATCAGGACGCGTATATTTCAGCCGCAAAAGGGTCATCGACTAACCATAACCAGATACCCGCCTCACTTTTTTTCATCATGCAAGTCGTGGCGCCTGCCATTTCGATCGGATTACCATCGGGCAAAACTGCTTTTAAAGTCCATTTGTCCACCCAAATCGCAAGGTCTCCTACAATTGTTACTCTATGCTTACTGCCTTTTATTTCCGGCTTCCAGGTGCACAAGTGCTTCATAGATGCATCAATCTGGTCCAGGCCTTTTACTTCCATGCCACCGCGGTCAATATAAGTAGCCTCCTTATGGAAACAGCTCATCGCACCGCTCAGGTCGCCGGTTACAATACAATGTCTAAAATAGTTTACAGCACCTTGCGGTTGTGTTCGGTCAAAATCTGTTGTCATAAATTCTTTTGATAATGCATGTGAGCTGCTCGAGGCGATATGCAACTTATTGGTCAACATAGTCTTTGCATCTGCGTCTGAAAATTTCGATAAATATATTCCTTTTTGTACGGTTCCTGTTTTTTTATAAAAAGACTGTACCATGGAGCTTGATAGAGCGGAATTAGTAAGTTCTTTCTTTTTTGTATAAAATATTTTGCCTATCTACTGATAGGTAGTATATTTGTCTTAATAAATAGAAGATGACTACCAAAGAGGAGATCATAAATATTGCAGATCAATTGATTAAAGATAAGGGCTATAATGGCTTTAGCTTTAAAGATATTTCCGAATCTATCGGGATAAAAACTGCTTCTATTCATTATCATTTTCCTTCAAAGAGTGATCTGGGTATTGCGGTCATCAAGGCGCAGATCGAACGCTTCGATCAGCAAAGGGAAGCCACAAAGGCAAAATCCCCCAAACGGAAACTGGAGGCGTTTTTCGACATCTATGTACGCATCAAAGCAGATCATATGGTGTGCCTGGTGGGTGCGCTGGCAACAGATTTTAATACCATTGAATTACGCGTGCAAGAGGAGTTAAAAGTGCTTGCAGAAGGAGTACTGCATTGGGTTACTGAAATCTTAAAAGAAGGAAAGACGCAAAAAGTCTTTCACTTTTCGGTAGCACCCAGAACCAAAGCCATCATGGTCATCAGCAATATGCTGGCCATTGTGCAGCTTTCGCGATTGACCAAATCAGAAGATTTTGAGCTTGTAAAAAATACAATCATAAAAGAATTAACCAGCAAACAGATATGAAACGGGTTGTAATAACAGGTATTGGCGCCATAACACCAATCGGGAATAAGGTAAAGGATTATTGGCAGTCACTGATCAACGGTGTCAGCGGTGCCGCACCAATTACCAAATTCGATACTGAAAAATTCAAGACCAAGTTCGCCTGTGAGGTAAAAGGTTTTGATCCCTTACCGGTCATCGAAAAAGCGGACATAAGGAAATATGATTTGTTTTCACAGTATGCCCTCGTCGCGGCTGATGAAGCGATCATGCATGCCGAAATTGATTTTGAGCAACTGAATAAAGACAGGATTGGCGTGATCTGGGCATCCGGAGATGGTGGGGTATCTACTTTCGAGCAGCAGGTAACGGAATATGTTTTGGGTGATGGAACTCCAAGATTTAGCCCGTTTTTTATCCCTAAAAGGATCATTAACATTGCTTCGGGACTCATCTCGATCAAATATGGCCTGCGTGGCATAAACTATACTACCGCTTCGGCCTGCTCGGCCAGTAATACGGCGATTATTGATGCCTTTAACTACATAAAATGGGGCAAGGCCGATATCATTATTACCGGCGGTTCAGAAGCTTCGATAACACCTAGTTCTATCGGTGGCTTTAATGCATCAAGGGCGATGTCACTTAATAATGATCATTATGCGCAAGCCTCGCGGCCCTTTGATATCGCCAGAGATGGCTTTGTTTTAGGAGAAGGAGCCGGAGCTGTTATCTTGGAAAGCTATGAAAGTGCTTTGAAGAGAAATGCCCCGATTATCGCGGAGATTGTTGGTGGCGGTTTAGCAGCGGATGCCTATCATTTGACCGGAACACATCCCGAAGGTGCCGGCGCTGTTTTGGGTATGAAACTGGCTTTGGAAGATGCACAGATCTCGCCTGCTGAGGTCGACTATATCAATGCACATGCAACGTCTACACCCACCGGAGATTTAAGTGAATTAAAAGCGATAGAACAGGTATTTGGGATACAGCCCAATGCTTCCATCAGTGCAACAAAGTCAATGACAGGGCACTTATTGGGCGCAACAGGTGCTATTGAAGCCATTGCCTGCATCATGGCTGTTCAGGAAGACATTATTCCGCCCACCATAAATTCTACGCAGATAGAGCCGGATTTTGCCGGTAAATTTGATTTCACGCTCAATAAAGCGAAACGTAAAACGGTCAACTACGCGATCAGTAATACCTTTGGTTTTGGCGGGCATATTGCCAGTTCTGTTTTTAAGAAATTTATACCTTAAACGAAACATGATTCCTGACTAAGGAGTTGCTTTCGGTTAAGTATCCGGATTAATATTCGGGAATCGGCGGTACATAAAAAATAAGCAGCGCAAAGGACTAGTCCTTTGCGCTGCTTTCTTTACATAAATGGGTTAATGATGCAACAAAATTATTGTTTCACAATCTTGATCAATTCTGATTGACTGTTTTGGCTACACCTTAGGTAATAAGTACCTGTAGCGAGTGCCGACAAGTCCAGATTTGTTTCCGTGCCTTGTAAGGGTCTTGCCTTAAGCACTTCTTTACCGGTAATATCCAGTATTTGTACCATCAGCTGATCAGTATTGCCTTTTACCGATATCCGAACTTTGTTAGTGACCGGATTAGGGTAAACCGCTATCGAAGATTGATACAGCCCACGTACCAGTTTTACAACAGGTGAGTAGGCAAAGTGCTTATCAATATCTACTTGTTTCAAGCGATAGTAATTCACCTTTTGCATCGTGTTATGGTCTTCAAAAGCATAAGCTAATTCACCGCTGGCATTGCCATTTTCGGCTTTGGTTTTTACCGCGCCGATGCTCGAAAACTGGAGTCCATCTGTACTCCATTCTATATCGAAGTGATCATTGTTTTTTTCTGCTGCGGTACGCCATTGCAGCAGATTATAGTCCTGATGTACTGCTCCGGCAAAATCAAGCAGACTTACCGGTAGCGGCAGGCCGCTGGTAGTGGGCTCCTGGAACCCTTGTGTGAATTGCGGATTGGCACTAAAGCCTGCTATAACGACTTCGCCGACCGTATAGTTTACGGTATAGCCGGCCGGGCTGGCGGAGCCTCCTGCGGTTGCGACAACATAGGACGAGGCCGTCTGGGCCTGCGCCTTGCTGCAGCAACAGAGCAGCAATAAGCCGGTCCATCCTGAAAAGATATATTTCATAAGAATTTTTTTGTGTTAAAAACGTAAATAAGTCCTTCCTAGTTAATATTCAGGCCACCGCTGGCATAACCAACAACCGTATTAACCAAGGTAATACCTGCTGCTGTGGCAGAGAACACCAAAATGTACCGGTTACCGGCTACAACTGGAATACTTAAGCCTGTAGCCAGTCCTGATGAGGTTGTACCTATAGAGATAACACCCGAGAGCGCAGGGGCTAAATTTACGGAAGCACCCGGTACAGCCGAAAAACTATTACTGCCGCTCGGAGCGGTATACAATTGAGCATTAACCGTAACGCTACTTCCAATTAAGCTTAGGGCCGTGGTAGCACTAAATTGTGCCGCTATAGAGCTGATGGTTCCGGCACGGGGCGATACGAACGCAAAATTCAGCAAAGTGCCTGCAGCGCCGGTAAGATCTAGCGTGCCACCGGCTAGTGAGACGCCTGATGCGGAATTACCAAAACCAACCAGGCCGGTAGTACCGACCAGTCCGCCTACAATAGTAGTCATGGTAACCGGTAAACCAGAGGCGAAAGGAATAATAGTACCGGTATTGGCTACGTCGGCGGTATTGGCTACTCTTCTCCAGGTGCCGGCCGTATAGTAATAAAAACCAGGCGTATTGTCGGTCTGGTAAATAAGCAAACCTTCTACAGGGCTTGACGGGCGGTTGGCCAGCGTAATACGTGGAATCAGTACCCCCTTATTTGTTGCGGAGATGTCTAATTTTGCCCCCGCATTCGGCGCACCACCTATACCGATATTACCGGTATTGTTGCTGGTAATGTCTGCTCCGGACAGCGTCCATCGGTTGTCATTGCTACTTTGTGCATTCAAGGCATAAGGAACACTGATTAGTTCCACTGTTCCCAGGTTCGTGTACGTGCTGCCACCGGTAATGTCGGCATCGACTTTCAGGAACTTGCTGGCACTACTCCAGGTAATGCCGGAAAAGGTGCCCGCAAGTGGGGTACCGCTACCGATCTGGACATTAGCCTGACCATAGGCATTCGTCGTTGTCGACTGTGATTCCATGTACTGGGTCGTTCCCGATGAGGAGCCGTCGAGCACGCTAAAACGGAGCGAAACCGCCTGATTGGTGACGGGAACACCCGAACTGTTGCGTACCACAGCTTGGTAATTGATTCTTTGTGGCGTTTGAGCCATCACGTTCAAGCTAAAAGCCAGAACCAGCGCGAATAATGCATGAATTTTCTTCATAATATTCAAGTTTTTTAATTGGTGAATTACGAAATTAATAATTCTCATCATAAAGACCTATTAAAAAGAATAATAAATTTGGAAATATTTAAGTGTCTATATATCAGTATTAAATAATTAAATATGATATTTTTTTAAATCATGGGTGTGCAATTGGCTTAGGGCCTTATCTATAGCAGAAAAGAGGAGTGCTTTGATCATTTGGAAAGATAGGCTAAGGAGTAAAATTTGAATAATGTCCTGAAACGGGCAAGAGCAGAACAAAAGCGCATTAAAGGGATATAAACAGAAATGGGACATCACCCTCTTTGTTTTTTTTATTACCCAAGATTGTCATAATTTATTGATTGTCAATATAATGCTCCATGAATTGTGGAAAGGGCAGTGCCTTTGTTGAACAAGCCGTGTGAAAACCGCCCGTAGAAGGAATATAGGTATACTGTGAACAACGGTTGTATGCTCAATGTGATCTATGTATGAACCCCTGATTAAAGCGGAAAGATAGAAACGAGTATGGCTTGAAGCAAAGGGAAAGATCCAAAAATAAGCTGGATGCTACCTGGCCCATGTATAAAATGCACGGTCTTTGTGAAATAATGATTAACAGCCAAGCGATAACCCGTAGTAACCTATTTTGATGTAATGTTATGATTGCCATTATGTTTTGAGGGAATTCTTTTCTTTTATATAAGGGTTTTGTCTATCTTTAAATCGTCAATATTTATCTTGTCAACCGCTTTTATGAAACCTGAAATACAAAGCCTTCACAACGTATGGTCTGGTAACAGAGGGGTGCAGACAACGGCCAATCATGGGCTTTCTTTTAGTGATCTTACCAATTCAATTGCCAGCACAGGTCCATTTTATTGTTACATCATCGATTTCTACGATATGTCGCTGTCGCATATCAGTGCGTCCTTGTATGAAATGCATGGTTTTTATCCGGAGCAGACCTCGTTTAATGCTATACTGGAGGCGATACATCCGGATGATATCGATTTTGTGATTAAAGCAGAAGATTATGCCGCCAATTTCTACCTGCATCAAGTGGGCTGGGAAAAGATGCTACAGTACAAATCGAGTTATAACTTTAGAATCCGCTTACAAAATGACCAATACGTTTTAATTAACCACCAGTCGCTGATGCTTACGCTTGATGATAAAAAGGGATACGGAAAATCCTTAAATATCCATACCCGTATTGATCATCTCAGCAGCACACCAAATTATAAAATCTCCTTTATCGGCCTGAATGAGGAGCCTTCGTATATGGATCTGAATATTGAAGCATATGCCGATAGACCGGTCTCCTTCTCGAAAAGAGAAATCGATATTATCAAAAATATTGCAGAGGGCTTGAGCAGTATGGAAATTGCCCAAAAACTATTTATTGCTGAATCCACGGTAAAAAAACATCGGAAAAATATTTTGGATAAAGCAGACTGCAGTAATACGGCTCAACTGGTCAAAACCTGTGCCCTGCAAGGATTGATTTAGTGTTTTCCGGAACACCGGCATTTTAATGTTTTAGAACCCACCAAATTTTTTATCCTTTTTAGGGGGGTGTCTCATTTCGGAAAATACTCATTTATGGGTATTGTGCCGCAGCAAATATCCTTTTATTTTTGAGCAATAAAGTAATACCCTTTAAAGCCATAAAATGAAATACCTTTTTACAATCTGTCTGATCCTTACAAGCGTCTTTGCGGCGAATGCACAAAGCAGCGCGAAAACCCTGAAATGGCTAAATAATGAGCGCGAAAATATTATTAAGCCCTGCTCAAATCAGGTGCCCGACTATGTTAAGAGCACAATAATATTTACTGAGGAATATATCAAGTTATATTATAACGAAGATGGGGAGTCGGATGAAACGATAATTTATTGGAAACAGATTAAAGAGATCGTGCAAAATAAAGGAGATCATAGAGGTACCATAAGGATAGATATCGGAGATACAAGAACATTTGCCCCGACGTATATGCTGTTTTTGTATAAGGGATCGGTAACTGATTTTACAAAGCGATTGGCTAGAATGGCCAATTTAAATGGGGCAAATGCAGTGATTCAAACAACTTCTTATACTGCAGAATCTTTATTTGGCTCGAAAGGGTAAATCCCCTTATGAAAGATATTGATCAACCTATTTTTATTAATTATTAAACGCAACTACGGTAACCAAATGAAATCCATATAATATGAAAATGAAAATTACATCACTAAAAATTATGCTGGCGCTTGTGGCCTTCACCATAAGTACACTATGCTATGGACAATCTAATTTTAAACATGAAAAGATAAAACTGGTACATGATATTTTTCATAAAACAACCAAACAAAATATCAATGCTTTTATGAAAGAGAGGGGTTTCAAAATAGGAGAAATTAATGAAGGTAATGAGGAATATGGAGATGAGTTATCCTTCACTTCAGAGTTTAACCTCATCACGGTCGAATATACCAAGGGCAATAAAGTACTCAGTGTCAGTTGTATCTATGCGGGTGCACCAAACAATGTTTTTGTTGAAATGGAATTGAAAGAGAGTGGTTATACGCCTACCTCGTCTAAATATGAAGATATGGATGGTACAACTCGGGAAAGGAAAATATGGGCCAAACCGGGCACAGCATATTTATTTGCGAGCGCTAAAGATGAAAAAGAAAAAATAGGTGTCTTGGCATATGGCATAATGGAAGAATAAGCTGCTTTGATTCAGGATTGTCAAATTTATTATAACATAAAATGCGCCGGTATCACTACCGGCGCATTTACATTGTCTTAAATAGTGTGTTGAAAATTTAACTGATCGTCCATGAATTGCTTGTGGTCGTAACAATGAACGCACCACAGCCTGAAGTCGTACCGGATTGTCCGTATGGTGTAGCATTATGACATGGCGGATTCGGACTTAAAGAAATCCACAAATGATTCAGCGCGGGTGGTACGCCGCCAATTTGCCGGATAATTAAACATATGCCTTTCATGTTTGCAGGTACGTTGAACGTGAGTGGTACGCCGGTATTAAGTATTATAGATCCTGCATTTGGTGTGCCACAACCCTGATCCCTTAGCTCATAAAATATTTCTACAGGACAGTTGAGCTTGTTGAGTAAGGTGTATGTTTGTCCCTTACTTACAAAGCTGAATCCTAATAATAACACAAGCAATAATCCGGAAAATTTGATTTTCGTTTTCATAATAATTTTTTTTATTGGTTTAAAAATGAGTAGCATTTTTTAAGATAAAGTGATCCCTATTTTCGGTCGCTGGTACGCGCTTAAACCGACACATTTAAATTTAGTTGATCGTCCATGAATTGGGTGTGGTCGTAACAGAATAGAACCCGCCGCAACCCGTTTCGGTTTGGCCATGGGTATTATTGTGGCATGGCGGCACAGAAGGATTCAGGCTGATCCATAAGTGGTTACTTGGCGCGGAAATACTGCCAATTTGTTGAATAGTCAGGCATCCGCCGACAATGTGTGCAGGGATATTGACAACCTTTGATAATCCGGAATTAATATTTACTGTACCCGTAGAAGAGATGTTGCAAGTGGCATCTCTCAATTCATAGAATAGTACCACCTTACATTGGAGATTGTTGGTGAATACATACGTGGTGCTTTGCGCTTTGCATGCAAAACTTAAGCCCAATGCAAGGAGTAATCCTGCAAATCTGATTTTTGTTTTCATAATAATATTGTTTTAAATGGTTTAAACAATATTACGATTCTTATTAAAATGGCTTTGTCTCTAGATCTAGTGACAAAGCCATTTTAATATACGGATAACATGTGTATTGTA
>NZ_QAJI01000007.1 GCF_003852495.1 Taibaiella sp. KBW10
TCATTACCCGTCACTCCACCAACCTGTTCTCCTGTATTTACCCAGTTTGAAGGCAAGGCAACCGATGGATTACTGCTGCCTATAGCGGCATTGGTGGTGCTGATAACGGCTGTATAAGTAGTGTTTTCAGCGGCCTTGTTGAAGGTAAAGCTACCGGTAGCCGTCACTGTAGCAGTATCGATGATAAGCCCGGCGCTATTGAGCAGGTAAGCATATAATTGTTGACCGGAGGGCTTATTGATACCGCTACCATCTACCATGTCATTGCCATTCATAGCATCAACATCATTAAACACATTACCTTTAATAATACCCAAAAAAGGAAGATCCAAAATCGCGGCATCGCTTGATTCTTTGCCTGCATTATCCGTTATTTTAAAACGGATTCTAACCTTAGAAGGTCCTGCAGAGGAAGGGTCAACAGCAATATTTTGTGTGGGCTGTCCCTGTGCATTTGTTGGAATAGAAACCCCATCAGCAGGAAAGTTTGCTGCCGTATAAGTTACATTGTTGATCGTAATGCTGGTAATGCCAAAGGGGAAAGTAATGATGCGTAATGACGTTAATGTACCCCCGTCCGGATCGGTACCACCGAATTCGGTGGCCGGTACTGTTGCGCTATTGGTACCGCCGGGGTTATGTTGCGCAGCGGCAGTATTACTTGTAGGTGTTGGGAGCTGTTCTATACCAAAGTCTGCATTGCTGATGGAGGTACTGCTAATGGTTATGGCAAAACTTCCATTTGCAGTACCATCTCCGGCTGTGGTAATGCCTTCAGCAGTATTAGCCCAACCGGAAGGTAAAGAAGCCGCCGGTGCCGCCTGCCCTACCGTACCTGCAGTCGTACTTAATATTATGCTATAATCGCCGGGAGTTACATTGGTAAACTTATATTGTCCGGAAGTATTAACCGGGACGGTAGCCACTACATTTCCAGCTCCATTGACCAAGAGTGCATTTAGCGCATTTATAGCATTAGTAGGGATACCATCAATTGTACCCCCATTAATGTCATTATATACCGTACCACTTAGGGTTACCAGTGTATTGTAATCAACCGTGATGGTAGCCGCATTGGAAGTCAGTTTGGCATTATCCGTTACCGTGTAATTGATCGGTGTAGGATTAGCTGTAAAACCCGATTGTGGTGTGAATGTAACCGCACCGGTACTGCTGTTCAGTGCCCAGGTACCCTGATTAGGTACGGTAAAGCCGGTTACATCGCCCTGAGCATCGGTAGTGATACCCGTTGCTCCTGATGGTGCCACCAAACTGAGGCTGTCTTTAGACAATGTTCCGCCGTTAGGGTCACTATCATTGCTCAGTATATTCGATACCGTAGCAACAGTACCTGGTGTCTGGTTATTCAGGTTGTCATTCGTAGCGGTCGGTTTATAGTTCAGACCGAAGTTGACACCTGATACATTACTGTTACCTACGGTTACATTCGTACTGCCATCAAGTGGTGTCGCATCGGTAGAACCTACATTATTATAACCTCCGCCTACACTTAACACTACGGTATAGTTACCCGGAACCAGGTTGCTGAAGGTATAATTACCACTTGCATCTGTTGTATTAGCACTAGCATATACACCATCTTTCTGAAGGGTTACACCTACATTAGGGAACACCGTACCGTCTGGCGTACCGGCATTGTTATCATCATATACTGTGCCGGAAATTTCTGCATTCTTAAGTAATCCCGCATCTTTGTATAAATATGTTGCGGTAAAATTATGGGTACCGGTTTTGCCGGTGTTTACATTACAAGCCGACCATTGATCTTGCGGTACGCCCGCGGCACCTTGTGTTGTATAGCCTGTATATCCCGCGGGAACGGGAATGGGAAATTGTACAAAGTACATGCCTGCCGTAACATTATTGAAGGCGTACATGCCATTGGCATCTGTAGTGGCTGTCGCAGTTGGCGTAGCATTATCAGCCACATTATCTCCATTCGCATCTGCAAACAGTTTTACCGTTACGTTGCTTACTCCGGGCTCTCCACTATCTTGCCGGCCATCGCGGTTTACATCGTACCATACCCTGTCTCCTATGGTAATGGTTTGCGCCTGCACTTTTTGTTGCGATAAGCATAATAAACTTGTAGCTATCAATGCAGCTCTGATCACTTTTCTTTGCATAAAGGGGGGGGCTTTATTTTATAATATTCTGATTTGATAGATATAGTATTAATTTCCTTAAATAGCTACCAGAACATAGTCGTCAAATCGACAAATTATCTTAATTACTAATTCACAAAATTGAACTATTTCAAAGAACCTGACAATCACCCAACAGGGTGAAAATGGTTGCCAGTATGTTAATAAAAAAGGTAGCGACTTTGCGAATAGCTCTCCCCTATTGTTTTAGAGACAAAGTGTTTTTAACCAAATACCAATACCCTTTATTGCAAATCCGGAGTTCAAAACCCATTGACAAAATACGCTTTCAATGGCACTACAAATAAATACCGTACATGTTGAATATGGCGAGCAATCAAAATGAAGCAGCCGGTATACTTTTGCCTTTTCTGTTATTTGATCATAGAATTTTAAAAGACGGCAGCTATCCCGTAGCGATTACCGAATACATAGATTGTACTATACGGATTATCGGGTATAAACGTGCCCGGAAAAACCACTGTAGAATGGAAGAAAAGACAGCTACATGATGTTAGAAAACACAATTGAACGGATGTCGTAGCGAGCCATATCTATGAATGCTGCTACGGGGGTGAAACGAGCTATTATTGGCTTGATATTGAAGGGTATCAAAAAAAACAAAATCTCTATATAAAAGGTTCAGAACCTCATCGCAATCTGCCTTTATTCAATTTTGCCGGCTATTCTTTATAAACGGTATATAATTTAAAGCTTCCCAACCACCTCGGTTATTTTATTGTCTTGTTTAATGTACTATCATATTCACAAATTTGAGAATATTCTATTTATCATAATATAATCATACTATGCTGAGACCTGCTATATTGAACCGTTCCCCTTGAGCATTTGTGATATTTATCCTTCAAAAAATTGCTCCCTTCAAAAACATGTAAACAACCAAAAACGAAATTCATGAATAGATTTAAATTCTCCCTTCCCCTTCTGCTCTTATCCATAAATTCACTTTCTGTAACGGCACAAACCTTTATCCCTCCGGCGGCACCTTCTTTCCTAAATGGTATATTCGCAGGTGCAAGACCAGAGATGACATCCTGCTATTCTCAGCGGAATATCAACACTGTCCAATTTGGAATGACGGATCTGTATGTAGGCAGTTGGAGTACAAACGATCCGGGTCTAACAAACAGCGAAGTCACTTACTGTTTTTCTGTACCAGGTACACCTGGTACACCAATTGCCTCGCTCACGACCGGCAGGATCCAATATACGCAGCCAGTTGCTGACCTTGAGGTAGGTATGGTGTATGATAATAACTATGGCGAGGATGTTTTGCTGGTAGCCTATTATGAATTTGGAACCGGCCATCAGCTCGACATTTACCGGATCAATGGCCCGGCATCCAGCCCGTTTACTAAAGTATCTACTATTCCACTCTCTTCATCTTCTTCTTATGGGCGTATTCGGATGGATAGCCACTTAGGGTATGGCGTCGTTATTGTCTGGGAGCATCCCGGTAACGGTATAGAAACAATAGTATGTAATAATGGTAATTGGAGTGGTACAGCACAGCTTGCAGGAACTTTGGATGAAATGGGACCAGACGTTGCTTTCAGCCACAGTACGCCAGTTTTAAATTTACACTTTGTATATAAGAACAGAAATACCAACGATATAACAGAATCTGTCCTTCCATGGTCTCAGGTATTGGCTATCCCGTTTGGGAATACCATTAATTTGACCCCGCAAATAGAAGACGTTAATACTGCACCAGCAGACATATCAAACCTTACAATAGATTGCCCAGATCACTATAGCAATGAAAACTGGGCTTATACTTATACAGATGGCGCTAGAGTATACGTGAGATTTGTAAATTACTTTGCAGCGGAAACTCCTACTACTGAAATAATCAACCCCGACCTGGTATCTTATTGGAAGGCAAGAACCCCTACGATTCACTATGGTGATGGCGCCTTGACAGGACAGTCTGGAAGGGTTATGGTGGCATGGTACAGTCCGTATAATGGTGGCGACTCCCATTATTTGGCTCAGGAGTTTGATGAAAACCTAAATGTGCTTAATCCTACAACGCCAAATGAATATTACAGACTTCCGAGTAGTGTTGCTGCATGGACTTACACCAGATCGGGAGTTGCATTTAGTAAAATGAGTGATGCTATAATGGTGCCTTTGTACCTGTACACTACCTATATTACTGAAGTATTGAACAATGGGACTTACCAGCTTCACCATGCCTTCCATGACTTTGCTACCACAAATGCTTTCAGAGGGCAGCCGATTGCCCAAACGCCATACGAAGTATGTAAGCAACATAGAACCAAGGCAATTGTCAGGACAATTAATACACCTGCGTATCCCAATCCTTTTTCGCATGGCTTCAATAATAGTTTCAGCTTAACGGAAAGCAGCCAGATTACCCTACAGGTTGTAGATATCAAGGGATCGGTATTAAACGAGCATACTGAGCATAGACCGAGCGGCACCCATACTATCAAAATGGATAATATGGATAAGCTGGCAGCCGGCACTTATTTTTTAAACACTTTTATTAATGGTAAAAAGACAGGTACCCAAACGATTATTAAAAACTAATTATCAGTCATAATATTAATGAAATAGGGCGCTCTTTGAGTTGCCCTATTTCATTAATATTATTCGACTTATTTTAGAAATTGAATTTACACGCTCCTTGGATCAGCGTATATAGGCGTCTTCCCGCATTGCCATACTTCTATAGTGGGGTATCCAAAATCAGACACGGCATTTTAACTTAAATGAGATAAAGGCCACTACTGTGCAGCAGATAGTCTTTTTAATGAGGATGAAAAATAAGTATAATTAGGTTTATGCCGCTGATATTAAAAGTCTACCGAGCTTGGCTAGCAATAAATTAAAGACATAAAAAAACCGGAAAAGTGAATTGTTATTTCACCTTTCCGGCTAAGTAGCGAGGGCTGGAATCGAACCAACGACCTTCGGGTTATGAGCCCGACGAGCTACCGCTGCTCTACCTCGCGCTGTTGAGAGTGCAAAAGTAGGACATTTTATCGATAATACAACACTCCGTAAAAAATAATCAGCATATTTAAATTTGCAATATAGCATTACGCGCATGTAAGCACCCATTTGGTCTGTCCTTTTGTTATGTACAATAGGGATATACGCCACAGGCCTGGGCTAGCGATTATCCGCTAATCATAAAGGTCTTCAATTTCATTAAACAAATCTTCGGGTATACCCTCGATAAAGCCCTCGGGATAGGGCACTTCTTCGCCAGACAGTTTTTGATACATTAATTGCGGTATTGTATTTTTCGCTTCTTCTTTTACGTAAGTCGTCCAATCATCCCCTTCATCATCCTGAGGATTGAAAGCAAAAAAATGCTGTTTGTAATAACCAGTACGGTAATTTTCTTCTATACGTTTCTTATTTGAGAAATCCCTACCCGGATTGGATTTCCAATAGATCATCAATATGGTTGCCTTATCTGTATCGGGATTAGCGACCAACCAGTCTATGAAAGACATATAGTTATCCCAATTCCAATCTATGACCATCTGATGCCATACTTTAGGGTTTTGTTTTTTTGCGAAATCAATGATCTTATTTAGAGCGATTTCTTCTATTTGCTTTTCTTCCATAAAAAAATAAGTTTTAATGGCACTTAATAGGATTACCCGAATGAGTTCTTTTACTTAATCTTGCTCTTTCAGCCTTCTGAATTTTACTGATCTCTTTTCGTGCTTTTGTTTTACTAATCTGATTATTATTAAATCTATCAGAAACAGATTTGACTTTAAGTTCCATATCATCATTAATATCAGGATGTGAGCCTCTATGATAATAATCAAATCCATGTTGGTTTGCAATGCCTTCATTTTTGGGTAGATACACGCCATTGTTGGCTAAGTCTTTTGCACCTCCTAAACCAATATCGTCAAAAAATTGCTGATTGCCTACCCATACTTCATGTGGAATGACATGATGCGCTTGAAAATCGCCTCTAACAAAGGGATTCATGTTATGCGTCATGCCTGCCTTATTCATATTCCGACCCAGGGTTCCACTACCCTCGCTTAATCCCAAAACATCTAACCAGTTATTGGTATCGTGTACATATCCATAAAGCGCTAATCCTCCCCGTAACCTAATCGGATCCTGACTCAGGTATAATCCCGAGTTTGGATCATAATAACGGAAGCGATTATAACATAATCCCGTCTCCGCATCAAAATACTGCCCCTGGTAGCGCATAGCTACAAAATTGGCAATACCCGTTTCTTTCCTGACACCTCCGTATATATTCAGCTCCCGCTCCCAGATCAGTGCTCCATTACTATCAAAAGCCTGTATAGGTGTACCTAAATAATCAGATACTATACTAAACCTTTCTCCATTTATTAGTTTCGCTATCGGGCTAAAATTCCCCTCTTCATACACCCAGGTGGTAATATTTTCTGTTGGCTCTGCTTTATCGTAAAACAACTCGCCCAGTGCACCAACCAATAATTGCGGCCGCTCGGCTGTATCGTAATCCCACTCTTGCAACAGCACATTACCCTCCCAAAGATAACGGATTATTCTATTTCCGGTAATCTTGGCGGCGCGCCGTCCCAAAGCATCATACTCGAAGCTACAGCGGCTGCCATCGGGCTTTTGCACGCATTTGAGCATCCCGTTGGCATACCAGGTATAGTGCCGGCAGCCGGGCTGCCATTTTTTACCGGGATCTTTGCCGTGCAGGGGGAAGGGGCTTTGCAGCTCGAGGTTACCCAAGGTATCATAGTAGTAATGCCAGCGTTGGTCTTTATCCAGCCGTCCACCCCGGGTATAAGCCCTGTCGGTACGATCCGGAGTCTCATACAGGTTACCTACTTCATCAGGTGTCTTAAATTCTATTTCGTTGCCACCCGGTTTTGCACTCACCAATTGGTTAAGCGCATCATAGCCGTAGGTAATGGCCTGCCGGTTAAGCTGGTTGATGCTTTGTACCAGTTGGTTGGCAGCATTCCATTGGTAACTGCGTTTATAGCTTTCTCTGCCGGTTCCGGTTTGTACGGTATGGGCTATGGGCCTGCCGCTGCTATCGTATGCAAAGTTGCTGTGTACACCACCGGTAAATGCGTAGGCGGTGGCCTGGCCGCGGGTATTGCGGGTTATATGCGTTTCCCATAGTTGTTCCCCGTTCCTGGCCTGTATATGGTTGAGTTGTCCCAACTGGTTATATTGCTGTGTTATATCGGCACCCAGGGTACTGCCTATGTGCCCGCGCTGTCCGGCATCATCATAAACACTGGTAATGGTATGTCCTTTATCGGCTATACCCCGGCGCTGGGTTTCGGATACAATACGGCCGTTGTTGTCGCGCTTCAGGGCAATATAACTGTGTTCATTTTGTGCCGCTATGAGCAGACCGTCTTTATCGTAACTATAGCTTTCCCAGCTGCCATCTGCATATTCGGCATAGCTGATCTGCCCTTTGCCATTGTAACGGTAGCGGGTATGCTGCCCGCCCGGGCCTTTAATACCTAAGACCCTGCCGGCTGCACTGCGCAGGTAATGCCGGGTAAGCTCGTCAAAGCCGGTCTCGGCAATAATATCGCCGGCGGCATTGCGGCTAAAGGTATAGGTTTCGTGGTGCTCGTTAACCACTTTGGTGAGACGTTCCATCTTATCATATTGGAAACGTACCTGAGTACCTCCCTGCCGGCTTTTTACGAGGCTGCCAAGTGGTGTGTAATCAAAGGTGGCTATAGTTTCGCCATTACGATCCAGCTCTGTTACCTCATCGTAAGCATTGTAGTGCAGCTGCTGCTGGTTGCCATCGGGTTGTACAATGGCTATTACCCTACCAAGATCATCATACCGATAGCGCAATATGCTGCCCTCAGTATCTATGACATGCAATACCTCACCTAAAAGGCTGTACTGCCATTGCGTGCGCAACCCGGCCTCATTACTCAGCTCAATCAGGTTGTAAAACCGGTCGTAGTGCAGGTTTAAGCTTTGTACTCCTCTGCTGATGTGTTCCGGCAGGCCGGCATCGTTATATTGGTATTGTGTTACGGATCGGTCGGGATGTATGACCGCCCTGACCAGTTTACTATCTTCATAATAGGTAAATACTTCCTGGCTGCCCCCGGGACTGATATTAACGAGCAGGCGATCCTGCTCATCATACAGAAATTGCTTCGCAGTGCCATCGGGATAATGAATGCCACTCAGGTATCCTTTATCAGTATAGGTATAGCCGGTGATATTACCATCCTCATCTACTTCCCTATAATGCTCCATATACTCGGTATACTGGAATATTTTTGTGCCTCCGAGAGGATTAACGATGCGCTGCACCAACTGGTTTTCGTCGTAATGATAGATAGTTGTGGCCCCGGTAGCATCGGTAATTTTATTATATCCTTTTTCGGGATGGTATTCGAGCCAACCTTCCTGCAGGCCGCCATCGCCCCAGGTATGGGTACAACGCCCCAGCTCATCATAGACCCAGTAGAAGCTTTGGCCGTTACGATCGGTCTTTTTCACCATTTCATATCCGGTATACTGTATACGGGTGCTCTGACCAAGTGCATCGGTGATCGTGGTCATATTGCCGGCTGCATCGTAAGCATAGGCAACTTTTCTTTCCTCCAAGGGACCTATAGATATGGTAGCCGCCAAAATGCGCCCACTGGCATCGGTATCGATCATGATATTGCGGCCTGCACTATCGGTGATTTTCTTTAATAGCTTGCCCTGATATTCCAGGTGGATCGCACAATTGCTTTCATTCGTTATCCTTGTGAGTTTATAATAGCCGGTCGTTTGCGGTGTAAACAGATAGCTAAGATTTTCTTCATGATGAATGGCCTCAAAATGGTCTGTATAACGTTTTAAGGTAACTTTTTCCTGGCGCAGGTAAAAGGCATCTCCCACAGCAAGGTTGGGAAAAGCGACTACCCTTCCGTCTGGCATACGCAGACCCAGGGCCTCTTCTTCGGGATAGTATTGAATTTCCCTGTCGTATTGCCAATGACATCCATGACCCAACATGCCTTGATAGTCTGAATCGGAATACCAGCTCCGTTTCCAATCAAAGGGAATGGGCCCGGGCAGGCTAAAGTCGGTACCATCGTATACTACAGCACCGTTTACAAAATTGACGGGCTCGAAGCCTGCATGGCAGAGCGCACGGCTAAGCCAGTTGGGGCCGACCGCATTTTTAAGTAGTTTGTTGAATAATTTCTTGCCATATTTCATAATGGCACCGAAGCCAAAGCCCATGACCATGTTCTTCAGCATACCTCCCCAGTCGGGCACATAAGGGCCTCCCACATTTACAGGGGCGCCGGTAGGGATGGGCAAAGAAAAGGAAGTAGGAGCAAACAAGGTGGGCACTACTTTCCAGAATTTTTTCTTACCCGGCTGCAGTGATAAGGGGATACCGATATCGTTACAAGTCATGACCATATAGCCTTTGGGCGACAGGCGGCTGCCGTCTGCATAGCTATTCTGGCTGGCAAAGAAGTTGGTTGATTCATGCCCGATAATGGGTGTCATTACCCAGGGTGGTGTAAATAGCGGTATATGCACCAAGGGAATGATAATCCCGCTGGTATCGGACACGCCTCTTTTTATACCATTTACATGTACGGTGCCGCCGATAAAAGGCACATAATCCATAGGATCTAATACCAGCCCGATGTACGGGTGGAAAGGATTGAAAGGCGGCAGTGTGGTAAAGTGTATGTCAATACCTATGACAGGCGTAAAATGATTATCTGTTAAGAGCATGCTGACAATAGTTTTATTTATGAAACATATTCTTCCGGCGCTACTGCCAGATGCTTTTTGGCATTTCGCTGCCAGTCTTCAGTATAGAGCCAAGCCATGCGTTGCTCTATCTCCTTTTTTTCCGCTTCCGGCAATACATTCTTCTGCAAATAATAATAGGCAATGACTGGAAAACCGGAAGTACGTAACAATTCATCTTCTAATGGATAAGCCATAAGAAACCCTTTGTCCGCAAGATCCTTTACCAGATCCCGTTCATGCTTTCCGGCCACCAAAAGGGCATTTTGATAGGCGCCTATGGCCGCCACGGTCTGTTCATACCGCTCGAGTATATCGGCCTGTGCCCGAAAACTGGCAATACTTTCTTTATATTTTTTCAGGATGCTTAAGTAGGCTCCTTTGTAGCTATGGAACTGCGCAATCATACCAACGGCCGACAACCTGGCCTGTTCATCATCCAGCATCGATTCGCAGATCTGCAGGCCATTATTCAGTAGTTTTTCAATCCGCTCACTTTCCTTAAAGCCAAAGAGGAAGCCTGCATATACAATATGGGCTGAGGCCCAGAAAAGCTTATTACCACTACTCTGTGTGGCCAGCAAAGCTTTGTCACCCCATTCTTGTACACCGCTTAACCGGCCTGCTTTAGCGGCCGCTCCCATTTCAAACAGACAGGTTCTGAACATTACCTGCGGATCGTCAGGGTTGCCAGAAGTAGCCAAATTCCGGTAAATATCACCGGTATCAAAAAGGCCTTCTGCTTTTATGCTGATTCTGTCCGGAGTGTTTTTTCCAAAAAGATAATCGTATTGTTGCGCTCCGGGATCATCTATCAGCATAAGGGCCACGGTCTCCGGTAACTGCCGGTATAATTTCAATATCCATTCAGCAAACTGGATATGGTCCGTAACGGCATAAGGCATAAGCCCCACAACCATTTTTGCCGGCTTTCCTTCATAGCGTTTGAAACTATGTAACATATCGGCCAAAAGTGTGATCTGGTCACTTTCGCTTGCATTGGCGGGTAGTGCTGCCTGGCGGATTTTGAAATCGGGGTAATCGACCCAATCAGGCACTTTACCTTGCTCCAGGTCGGTACCAAATATATGTAACCAATCGCTGAGCAGTGCGCTGCCATAGCTGTCTGAAGATTCGAATGGCGTCAGCATGACAATAAAGCTTTCTTCCAAACTACCATGCGGGGTTGATTCTAATTTTAAAAACCCTTTAAAAATATCAATATCTTTTTTTTCGACCAGCCATCTTACAAGCTTGTACGCCCGATCCACTACAGACCGGTTCCACTGTTCCTGAAGCCGCGAAATGGCAAATGCTATGGGGTTATGCTCATTCATGATTAATTGATATTAACGGTAGCCCCTTGCACTGCGGTAATTCCATCTGCTTTTACCGTCGTAACGGCGCCCTGGGCCGTAAGCGACCCTGTTGCTTTCACATCTGTCGTACCGCCGGAATCGACGGTAGCTTTGGTATCGCTTTTCACGGTTACATCATTCTTGCCGGACAATAAGGTTTTCAACCCTTTTATTTCTATCTTGGAGGAGTCGCCACCAGATTTGGCGATCTCAATCTCGTCTGCATAGATCGTGATCTTATCCCCTTCCAGGGTAATGCTGGCTTTTCCATTTGTCAGCTCAACTGTTTGAGAAGAAGTAACGGTCACTTTATTGTTCCCATCCACGACTACGGAATTGCCTCCTGTTTTATCTACAATAGATATGGCACCGCCATCATTAAGACTTACGGTATGCCCGCTTTTGGAACTAAAGCTCTTTACATTATTTTCGCCGCCGCCGCCGCCGCCTACTTTTCCGGTGAACATGCCCCCCATAACATAAGGCCTGTCCGGATGGTTGTGTACAAAGCCCACCATTACCTGGTCCCCCACTTCGGGTATCGCCATAAATCCACGGTTCTTACTTACTTTACCACTGCTGCCGGCATCCGGTGTCATGACACGAATCAGCTCAGAATAGGCGTCGCCCTGCTGCCAGTCGAACTGTACCTGTACCCTTCCCTGATTATCTTTATCGGTATTGGACTTTATGGTGGCCAGTTGTGGCTCAGCTATCGGTGTCTGGAACCTGGGACGGGGCATATAGCCCGTATCGGCTCCTATGGCTTCAAAGTAGCCCACATAATTCCCTTTTGTATCTACAGAATGTACGACCTCAATAATCATCAACCGGGTGAAATAGTTACTTTCTTTGGCCCCGGCCTTGCGCATTTCCATCTCTACGGTACAGCCAGGGTATAAAAAGGGTACCGAGGTTCTGCCCGAAGTGGTAAATACATTTACGGCAGCACTACCGGCCGTACTCTTCTGCGCGGCCTCTACATCTTTACCTGTGCGTGCTTTTATCGGTGCTACACGTAGCGAAGGGGTTGTGAATACTTTTTCTGAAATGCTCTGTGCATCTTTTCCTAATGTGGATTGGTGGCTGATACTGGTTTTACCCGCGGTCAACTTCTCATCCTGGGCACTGTTATACCCATAAAAACTCGGGGATACATGCACCGCCTTAATGTTAACTTCTATTTCGTCTACATCCCGGCCAAAAACCAGCTTTATGGCTTTTTCGGGTGGGGGCATTTTACCAAAATGCAATATCTTTCCGTCGTAATAGAACTGCTCCCCATACGCTTCTGCAGTGCGTGCAAGAAAGTTGTAATGTGTCTCATCGTATTGGCAACTATAGCCCACGGTATCATAAGCAGGCTCTACACGGGTTTCATAATCGCCACCCAGGCCTTCTTTCAGTACAGATTGTACAATACTGCTCAGACTCATCGGGCTTGTACCTCCAAAGCTTTGTATATGTGGCGCGCCATCCAAAAGGTAGGTAGGACTATAGCCGGAAATAACTATATTTCCCATATTCCCATGCTCCCGGCTGAGCCCAACCCTGGTCACGATACCTATAAAATCACGCTCAGGGCTACCTGTCAGGTTCTTATAGGAGAGGGTTACGGTAATACGTTTACCCAACATGCCCTGCGCTTCGGCCAACTGATGGTCTTGGGGCGTACCCAATGCATCATAATCGAGCGTGAGGGAAAAGCTATGATGGTGTACAGCACTTTGGCTCATTTGAAAATGCTTGTAATGACGGATCATTTGCCCGTCTATAACGATTTTTAGCAAAGTAAGGTGCGATACGCCCAGCATATCGGCTGCTACAGCGGCAAAGCTATCGGCCGTATTAGGAACAGGATTCCCGCTATTCATCGTGCTATCGCCACCGGGATTAATTCCGCCACCTGCAGGATTAAATCCCGATGGACTTGTGTTTGCAAAAGCACCCGCCGCCTGCTGCGCCATACCTGTATATCCAGCCACCTGGCCGGCTATCTGCGCACCCTGCTGTACCTTTTCTTTTGCAGCTTCTGCTTTTTCTCCTGCGGCCTCGGCCGCTTTATCCACTGCCTGGTCTGCAGCGATACCGGCTACCTGTCCAGCCAGATCCTTAGTACCCGGTAAGGGCTGTCCTGGTTTATTATCTTGAAACATAAGCTTTTTGTTTTAGCGTTTGTGTTTGCTTTAATCACTTATTATTGATGCCTTATGCGGGCAGGTATACGCGGGGTAGTTATGGTCAGGGTTCAAGGGAAAAGCCATCTTCAGCATAGTAAGGATCTCTATGGGTCTTCAGGTCTACCGGCTTGTTGTATCGTTTCCGCAATTGTATCTTCTGTCCATCCAACTGCAGGTTCAAATGTTTGTCTTCTGCTTGTAGGCTTGCCCCAGATTTGTATTGGGCATGGCTTCCATAGGTAAGGGCTTGTAGCGACTGATACGTTTTGGCAGCATCACTCCATACAAAGTCGGCATCCAGGAAAAGCTCCGTGCCGATCTTATATTTGACCAGTATGGTATCTCCTATCACGGCATCTATACGTATGGCCTGCACCTGTTCTTTACGAGTAGTATCGCCTTGTGTGCCATCAAGTGTATATACATTTCCCACAAGGTCTTTATTCACCTTTTGTGCTGTCGCTTTGCAACTGGAAAGGCAGCCCAATATCAGGCCTATAATACCACAGATAATCATTTTCCCGATCGGCATTTCCAACTTCATGTTCTGTTATCTTTTATGGTTTGCAATGTATTTACCGTCTATATATTCCCAAAAGTATATGAGCTTGTTATCATAAAATCCGCTCCCGATTACGCCATTGGAGATCACATCTATATGTCCCGGCCCATCGCCGCCCCTGTTGGGATGGGCAAAATAGATGATCCCGTTTTTGGTAATAAAATCTATCTTCTTCCACTGCCCTGTGGGATGCTTATACTCTTTGGGCGCTCCGAGCCGGTCTGTACCCGATAGCCAGTCGGCCAGTGCCTGTGCGCTAGGCTGGTGCACAATACCGTCTGTATGACTATGGGTTTCCCGAAACCGGGAAGAGCCCGAAACACTAATTTTATTTTTGTGCAGTGTGATACTCATGCGTATACCGCACTCATTATCCGCCCTGTTGCAGTGTTCGCTAGGTGTAGCAGGATAATGCGCCATAAGCTGTGACGGAGCGGGAAATGTACTTTTTGACATAGTATGCGGGTTGGTCATTCAACAATAAATATCTCTCAAATATGTCTTATTATTCTATACGAAGTTAACAATTAAAATCCTATGGAAAAGCTAAGAAACCTTTTGTTAATCCAAGATTTGATTGCCTCAATAATATCGTTGTTTCCAGATTGATAATTTCAAAAAAGGTTGCTCCCCTTCAGAGGTGATCTAAATTGTGATAAGGTCTTTTTTATATTGTATATATGATTTCTGGCCTTGATGCTGTAGCGTGTATCGTATCAATTTTCGGTGCTCTTGCTTGTGTCAATATTTTCCTGTTCATATACTGTCCTTTTCCGGTTGCTTTATCTTTTGAGGAAACGCCAAGAATGGTGTTCGCATCAATATCGAAGGTCTAATTGCAGCATTATTGATTCTTCTTTAGCTTGTAGCTTGTAATTTCACCCGTGATTTTATTCAGTAGGTCACTGGTAAGCATAACCTCATCATTTTTTCTTGTAATTGAAAATTTTGAGTTGATGTTATCCTTTTCGCGTAAAACGATTTTATTTGGATTACGCTCCAGAATAAGCAAATCTTTATCTAAAATCTCCTTATAGCTATCTAATCGAAAAGTTACTTTATTACCTTCAATATTAATATTAATCATCGCGTATGCACGTGGATCAGCAGATTCTTCTTTAATCCGAAGAAAATTGCATTCATATTTGCCATTCCAACTTTGACTTTTCGCACTGTTATTCAATGCAAAGTCCCATTTTTTTAAAACTTTATCTTTATCCAGCAATAAGATTGAATATCCCTCTTTTTGATTTCTTGTTTCGACTTTATGATTTGCAGCATTATACCCATTAAATTCAAAGACATCAATTATTTTATACAATTCCTGATCTTCATTTGACAGCAACTTTTCTATACTGAACAAATAGCGCTCTTCATTATTTTTTTTATAAATAGAATAAGTTAAGCTATCATTCTCCTGTATCTTATCTGATTTGAGAGAAGTGTAGGTATTGAGTTCATCACCGGAATAAAATTCCTTTCCAACATAAAGTTCCTCTTTACGATCTGTTTTACTGATTTCTTTAGCAGCAATAACTTTCGCAGGATCTACATTTTGGGCATTTTGTGCATTTTGCGCTTTACAATTAGTTAGGATTAATATTAAAAAAATCCACTTCAGTTTGATGATCATTTTCATGGTTGATTTTCTTGATTAGGAGTTTTATTAACGTCTGTGTCTAATTCTGAAATATTGCTAAGTGGATCTATTCGCCCACCAGTTCTTGCACTCGTTGTGCGTAATTCAAAGTGCAAATGCACCTGATTTGCATTGAGCGCTGTAGCCGAAGAGCCGGTTTTTCCGCTTTTCCCAATGGGATCGCCAGCTTTAACTTGCGTCGGATTACCACTGCTATCTTTTGCTACGATATCTACCGAACTTAAATGAGCATAGAAAAAATAATATGTAGTACCATTGTACTCCCCTTTTAGATTGATGCATTCTCCATAACTTCCTGAAGTATATATTTCATTGACTTCACCATCTACACAAGCATAAATCTGGGTTCCTGTCGGTGCATATAAATCCAAGCCATCATGTTTTCCTTTACTTCTACCGGGAATGTTGCTGCTGTGAATACTTCTTTCCGGTGCCCATACTGAATACCAACCACGTAATTGCGGATTGTCTACCGGATGGTGCCAATTGGAATCACCTGTAGAATTCCCGCCACAATTGCAAGGGATATCAAATGTTTTCAAAAATCCTTTTTCCAAATGTAGGGGACTGTTTCCGGCCAATTCATCGGCAAAAAATTCATCGAAATGTTCTAAAACTGTCTTCATTGGTGTTACAGGTTGTGGTTCCCCTTTAAATAAATACCTGCTGTTATCCCCTTTTTCCGGTAAACTTGCCCAAATTCTGCTGCCTCTGCCTCTGATAGAATTTTCCGTTTGACCACTCAATAATATACTCAATAAATCTGAACATCCGGGATGATGTTTCATTAATAAAACAGAAAATTTGTCTTGATTTTCTTTACTAAATGAGTTGATATTATACTGTGTTTTTTTCGCAGCGTATTGAGCATCATCCCATGTATCTTTCATTACCTGATAGGCTCCTGCTGCTGTAGATCCTCCATAATTTATTCTAGGATGATCACTTAAATCGGTAATTAAATTACCGCCAAAACCGGTGGTATATCCTTTCTCAAAATCATGCGGAACATAAATTGTCGCTTTTGTTACTTTATCTTTTGCTTTAATGATCTCACCTGTTCCCTCACCTACCCGCAGCGTTCTTAAGAAAGCTCTAATTCTTTCTTCACATTCACATTTTTTTCCTATCTCGAAATAAGCACCATCCTGTTTCAGGAATTCTTTATCATGTTGTTTTTCACCTTGCGCCTGTGCCTGCAAGTACAACAACTCTTTTTCTTTTTTATAGAGCTTAAAGGAGATGTTATCGCCCTGATTATAAGCTTTTATGCCCAATACTTTTTCTATGTCTTCGGCATATGCGATCTTACCTGCCTCTATTTTAGGATTTCCGCGCAAACCACCCTTCGCATTTTTAAGAACGCTACCGGCAATAGATTTCTTTTCATTTTCATCATCTATAGTTAGTGCCCCGGCAAAAGTATAGGTATAGGTTCCGTCTTCTTTTCCTTTCAAAAGCTTTTCCTTCCATTGTTCCAACTCTTCATCGGATTTTGGCCTCAACTGTATTGGTATTTTAACCATGCCGTTCTCTACCGTTCCGGTAAAGGTGCTTTTTTCTGTCCCTTCCACTTTCGCCTTACTGTCTTCCATCTGCTGTTCTGTAATTTCCAGAACAGGGAGCGCTGCGCCTGCAGAACCTTTGAGTATACCGTCTTTTTCTTTAATGGTTATCGTAGCCTGCTTGCCGTCCAGCAAATAGGTGGTAGCCACCAGGTAGACCTTATCTTCCAGTGGTGCACTTTGAATCTTCTTGAATTCCGGCCCCAGTTTATAAGTGGCAAAACTGACCTTATCTCCTTTGTTGTACGTATCTTTTGTCAGGGCTTGTTTTATGGCTTCGGCAGTTGTGTATTCCTTTTTAGCCGTCAATGCTTTAAGCTCCGGCTTATTGAGGATGATACCGGCAATGCGCTGCTTTTCCGCATCCGTTGCCGTTTTATTTGCATTGCTTCCTATAGTGTATTCAAAGGTTCCTGCCGCTTCACCAGTCTGTTTGGTATATTCTTTCTTCGCAAAATAAGCATTAGTCAGCCCTTCTATTTTTTCTTCCTGTACTGTTGTGGCACTCTTTCCACCTGTTGGCGCTGGTGCCGGATCAACACCCAGACCCGATGCCGGTACGGTGGTTTGCTGCTGAACCGGAGCAGGGCCTGTAGTACTTGAAGCACCCGGCTGTGCCGGAGCAGTAGTCTGCGGTTTATTTGCAGCAGCCGGCGGGTTAGGCCCCTTTGCCGGGGTTTGCGGGGCAGGAGTTGGTTGCGCCGGTAAGCGTGATTGCTTTGGAGCGGCTTCTGTATGTTGCGGTGTATTATTATTTTGCGCGGGTGCTACCTCATCGGTAACTTCCTGCTGGTGACCATATTTTGTTTTCGCGCCATAGCCTTTTACCAGTAAGTAATATTCATGTGTTTCCCCTTCAAAAAGGCTTTTATTGGCTTTGATGGCCCAACCGGGATCAAGCACAAAGCTGAAAGAAACAATCCCATTTGCCTGGCTTACTTTATAAGATTTGTCTGCTCCCCAGATATTTTCATTGTCCGCGGCACTATGGCCGGTATCGGATACCGTATCCCTTTCCCAAAGACCGACCTTCAGGGTTTCTCCCAGCATATTGATGGTCTCTATCTCTGCTTTAACCGTCTGGCCATATTTTGGCGGTTTACTAAACCGCTGACCATTAGTATCGGTCAGGGTGATCCGTTTGATACTGCGTTCCCCCGGCACAGGCATCACGATCATGCCCGGAGGCTCTTTAATCTCGGGCTGATCTATAAATGCTTCCACTAAAAGCTTTTTTCCATACCATTTTTGCGGAAAAGTAAAGGATACCCTGCGACCATGCTTCTGCGTGCCCCTGAGTTCCCGCCACTTACCGCTATCTTCCTGCGCATAGAGCTTCCATTTGATGTCCTGTTCATTTTTAACGACTGTGCCGGGATATAAAGCGGCTACTTCATAAAAATGCTCCTGGTCTATCCGTGGTAATTTTTCTCCTCTTATAGATGCAATACCTTTCATAAAGCCTGTTATGTTTTAGTTTAATAGTACTCAGCTGTATCGTCTGTCCTTTCTTTGAAGTCTTCCATATTGACCAGTGGATTGATCTGCTCCATCGTTGTATTGTCTGCCTGCTGTACGTTTTGCTTGCTCATTTCGGGTCGCTGACCATGATCCTTTACGGTAATTTTTCCGCCTACGGTACATTGCAGTTCGGATATTTCGGTAAGGCAGGTGTTGCCCATAACTTTAACCGGTTCGTATGTCTTCTGCCAGGTACCGGCCGGAGCATAAGCGCAAGGCAGATAACCACCGGAACTGGGCCTGAGCTTACATTTACCAAAGCTGGGACCGGAGGGTTGAAACTGAAGATCTTTATGGGTAACGGCCAAATAACCGGCATCGCCAGCCTCATCATTCCAATAATGCTTCTGGTGGGTGCTTACCTTGAATTGGGGAAACTGATCTCCCTTGTCGCAACAGGCCTTACCTTTCTGAATGACCAGGTGCTTGCCGGTATGTTCTGATGAAGCGTCTGCCATATGTTTTCTTTTTTTAGGTATGTTAATTTGCTTTCTGATGCGTGGTTCGATGACATCTACTACTCCGCTTCCAGTTCTATAAAGCTTTCCTTCTGTATGTCTCCGGAAAGGGCGCGGGTATGTACATTGGCCGACCAGATGCTTCCGTCTTTCCGGCTGAGTATATACTTCCCTTCGTAGAACAGGTTTGCCTGATCATCGCCGAATGTAGTACCGGCCAGGGATTGGAGGAGCGGTATGCTATCGGTATAGTCCAATGTGGCTACTTCCTGCTGTATGCGTACAGGCATCCCATCCGGCGCTAAGTTCAACGAGAAGAAAGAAAATCCCTTATTAAATGTTGCCCTTATCGGGGCAAAAAAGGTCTTTATAAAGGGGTCTTGTCTCATTCTTCTGTCTACCAGGTGCTGTTGAAACAATACGTAACCCAGATCTTCTATATACGCTGCAGCATAGGAGTCAGGAAAAGCATCGGACAATGCCGTCTTTATTTCCGGCCATCGTCCCAACACCTGTGTATCAATACCGATTTGCTGCAAGCCCCCTTTTTGGTTAAGGGTAATCAGCAAAGGATTGATCGCCTCGCTACAGGCACTGGCCAGCTGGCTGATTTTCGTCTCTTTACCAAACCGATAATGACTCCGGGACCAGGAATACTGCTGGTAACCGTGATCTGAGCGAAGCCATTGCAATTGCACGCGATATTGAAAACTGCCCTTATCCTGCCCTTCAATGTTGTTGCGCACTTTTACCTGATAAGTCCGGTTAAGCTGCTCTGCCTTCCATTCCAGAACCGGATTTGCTTCGGGAAGCCAAAACGGTGCATCCCTCCGGGCATTATATTGTTCTATTTCGGTGAGCTTGGGAATCAGCAGCCGTTTGCCCGGCTCCAACTCTTCTGTAATCCTGTCCGGTGGCAAACATTGTGTATTATTATATTCTTTAAGATACACGGGGTTTTCCAAGCCGATTTCCTGCGCCAGCCTGGCCAGTGTATCCCCGTTTTTAATATAGTGAAACATAGTAAGCGCTTTTAAATCTCCAATAACATTCCGATACTGTATGTAAGCTATTTAACTAATCTTCTATTTTCTTAAACCAAAAATCGATTTTCCTAAACCTGAGGACTATAATTTATCCAGATAAATAAGGCCCAGGTCTGTGGTATCTTTATCAGTAGTGGGTGTATGTTTCCTATAGTTCCTTACATCAATCATGACCTTTTTAAAGCCCTTTTTTTCGATAAAAAAGTTATAAGATACCTGCCTTTGCAGGTGCATATCCTTGTAATTATTTACGGTCAGCTTTCCTACAAAAAAATTGCCATCATTTTTTGTGCTGATTGTATCAAAAGCATTAAATGCATTTTTATCTACATATATTTTCACATTATCAAGGGGTGTTTTATCCGAAGACGATACAATCTTTCCTTTCACCGGCTCGATAAGCAGGTATTGCCTGCTTATACAGGCACCTGTAGAGAGGAACATTATACCTATCAATATGGTGGATACTTTTCCCATTGCTATTTTATTTTTATTTTGGTCAGCCAGATTACTTTCAGAAGATCGAATTCAGAAATTACAGTTCTGGATATATCGTAATAGTCGTGATAATATTTCATCAGGTCGATTTCTCCTGACTTGGGTATGTATGTCGCGTCTTCATCCGGATCCTGTATGATCATACTCCAGTGGGATGTACCCTTATGGGTTTTGGAATAAACGCCTCCGCCATAAGCCAGCAAGATCTCATGACCGATTTCATGCGCAGCAACCATTTTGAAATCATCAATATCGGCAGTCTTGTAATACCAGCCTTTATTTTTGTATAGTGCTTTGTTCTGATCTGATTTTTTCCAGTCACCATAGTATAAGTACCCCTCGTAGAAATACAGGATTCTGGACATTTCCCAGTTACGGGACCGCCCTTCTTCGGTATTGGTCTGGTAAATAATTTTCGGTGCGGCAAGCCCTTTGCTGTTGTCTGTCTGCGCCGTTACAGAAACCTCATAAAGCTCATTATCAATACGCACACCTTTCCCTATATTTCCGGCATTCCGGGACCAAAACCGGGCTATACCATCCAGTGCAAGCTTTTCTATATCAGCATAGGCTCTCTGAGTACTTAAGGGGACTCGGTTATAATAGGCAAGTGCTTCGGCAGAGACCTTATTTCCCCTATCCAGACCCTCGTTTCCCCCATCTTCCAAATCCACTTTCAGACTGGTTTCTACCTTTTTATTAGTCTTATCTATTTTCACATCCACCCAGTTTACGCCTTTACGGGAGACATGAAAGGTCGCTTCTTTGCTTTTGCTAATACCACCCTTTTTTCCGGTAACCTTTGCTGTTAAGGTTTTATCATTGAAAATACTGCTGTCATAGATGCCCTGATTATCGAAACCATCCCAAAGCAAGACATAAGTGCCTATCTTGGTATAATCGTCTACCGATACATTAAAGGAAGCATACACCGGTTTCCAATCCCATATATTTTTAGGATTGGTGGGATCAAATTCCGGCTTCTGTTCTTCTATCTTTTGCATTAGCAAAGGATACTTCCTGGCCGTTATCACTATTTCCGGAAGATTGGTGATCGCATATATTTCCTTACCATCGGCATCCAGTATTTCAAATTTCAGGGTATCTACATTGCTCTGGCTCAAAGAAAAATTAAAGGCGAAAAAGGCATTTTCGAAGTTTCCCTCAAAATCGAGTATTCCTAAAGGCACGACGGTAGTATGCGGACCATCTTTCTTTAAAGAGAACTGCATATCAAAGTCTTCATTTACATTACTGCCCAGCCGTTCATAATCACCATAAGAAACACCCTCTTCCTGCCCTTTTTCCCGTACTTCATCAGCAGCATTGGTCACGATACTGCCTTCGGCCGAGATATTATAATCTCCGCCTATTATTTTGGTGTACTTCCCTTTTACAATCCTGATCCTGGACATGATCAATAATTTTTGCTTTTTTCACCACTGTTGTTTTTCACTACCGACTGTGCATTTTTGTGTATGCTTTTGCCGGAGCTGAATTCAATATCTTCATGTGATAGCTCATTCCGCTCTTTCTTGGTCTCGCTATGCACATCACCATCAATGATCTCCATAAGCTTACCGGTAATGAACATGCTGGTATCACCCAAAACCGTCGTGGTCTTCATCATCCCCACACTTTGGGTATTGTTCATCCCTACCGCCTGCGCATTATTCATCCCTACTGTAGTACTCATATTTTCGCCAACATTGATGAACATATTTTTACAGTTCAAGGTCATTGTTTCGGGCGCTGTAATGGTAATATTACTACCTGTGGTATCCAGATGTATCTCATTACCGCTCTTGTCGGTGATTACTATACTTTCATCTTCAGTAAAAACGATCCGGTGCCCGCTACGGGTTTGTATGGACTTCACTCTATTATCGGTATTTCCCCCCAGACCGGTACGGCCATGAAAGATACCTCCCATTACAAAGGGACGGTCGGGATGCTGGTGTACAAAACCTACCATCACCTGATCACCTGCTTCCGGGATAAAAACATGCCCCCGATTCTGGGTGATCCGGTCGGTACCGCCGGCATCGGGCATTACGACCCTTATCCACTCGGTCTGCTCATCACCCTGCTGCCAATCCATTTTTACCTGCACCCTGCCCTGTCCCAGCGGATCGGCATTGGATAATACCTCTGCGACCTGAGCTTCTGCTTTGGGCAGGTGATAATCCTGGCGCGGTAAGAATCCGGTATCGGCTCCTATGGCTTCAAAACTTCCTTTATAATTGCCGAGTATATCTACTTCATGGTTTACCGAGGTGATCATCAGCTTTGTAAAATAACTGGTGTCTTTGCTTTCTGCCTGCAGCATCTCCATCTCGACCAAACAGCCCGGATAAAGAAACGGAACGGTAGTGGTACCACTAGTGGTGAATACGTCTACAGACCGGCTTCCCGCAAGGTGCTGTTGGGCGGTGGCAATATCTTTATGGGTATGCGCTTTAAGCGGTGCAATACCCAAAGCGGGTGCTTTAAATACGCTAGAGCGCTCATAAGCCTGCTTGCCGAGTGAGGAAACATGGGTAATGCGGCTTTGACCGGCACTTAGCTTCTCATGCTGGCTGCTGTTGTATCCATAATATTCGGAATTGACATGCAGCACTTTCATGGCTACTTTTATATTGTCTACTTCTCTACCAAAAGCAAGCTTTACGGGCTGATCGCCGGAGGGCAGCTTTCCAAAATGCAAGGTCTGTCCGTCATAGAAAAATTCTTCTCCATAACAATCAGCCAGGCGTTGGAGGTAGTTGAAATGTGTTTCTTCGTATTGGCAACTGTAAGAAAAGTTGGCGGTATTGTTGCATTCGATCCGGTACTCATATTTACCATTGTCCCAAGCCTGCTTGATAACAGAATCGACGATGGTGGTGAGTACAACCGGCTCTGCACCACCGAAACTTTGTATATGTGGTGCGCCATCCAACAGTATTGTAGGGCTGTATCCTTTTAAAATAATATTACCGCGGTTACGATGGCTGCGGCAAAGCCCCACTTCGGTGATCACACCCACAAAATTGCGTTCCCCGCTATTAGCAATATTTCTATATGCAAAAGTGATATGAATACTTTTTCCCAATAGTTTCTGCGTACTGTTGAGATCTTGATTTTCGGGACTACCCAGAGAATCATGATCCAGCATCAGCTCAAATTCATGATGGCCTCTTGTGCTTTGATTAAGGTGCAGGGACTTGTAGTGTTTAATAGCATTCCCTTCTACCACTATGGTCAGTTGGGTAAGTGCGGCTAATCCCAATCTGTCGATACCCGAATTAGAGTGTTGTGGATACATAAGCTTGTGTTTTCGGTTTAGTGTGAAACTAAGTATCTTTTGTTTTGACTTAGAAAATTAAGCTATAAGTTCTAAAGCACAAATCATTAAAAGTCAATTTTTTTATAAAATTGGATATGCAGGTATAAGAACCTGAACAACTAATCGTATAAAACCGAAAATAGCTGCCGGTAAGTACATCGGAGCTTATACTCCGGATACTTAGCAGCAGCTATAATTGGGTAGTTTCTGGCTACTTTTAAGTGTACCGTATACTTACGCTCCTGGCCATACACCTTCGTAAGCTGCTGTACCGTAGTTGATTCTCTCAGCGCTAATCACAAAGCTAATCAACATGGAATTGCTATCTACGGCATCGAAGTCCAACTCATGGTCTACAACATAGCCATTTTCCCAGTTCAACGTGATAAGTGTACCTTCTTCATGAGATTTGTTGAAAGTAACTTCTCCGTTTGTAGGTTTGTACTTCCCGTTCAGTAAACTTTCCAGGATATCAGATTTGTCTGTGGCTTCGATCGTAACTTTGATCAGCGCATTAGACGGATCGGAAGCCACACGGCCGGATACATCTACAGAACGTCCTACTTTGTAGGTCATTTTTAATACTTTTGATGCTTCACCGCCATTGAACTTTAATACGGCTCTTGAATTGTTCTCTGCCATTTGATTAAGATTTTAAAAGGTTAGTGTTTTGGATATTTCCTAAAGTAAAGATACATTTTACCCTACCCGATTTCCAAAATACAGAGGCCTTTTCTCATATTTTGTAGTAGAATTACTATATTATATTTCATAATATATCAAACAAAACAAGCCATGGATAAGCATTTCGCTAAAAAATGCTATTTATGTGATAAAACAATACTTCCCTTATCTGTGCTTAATGTGAAGTATGGTATCGATATTGCAAAAGGAGGCTGTAAGGCATTTAGGGAGCACTTTTGAGGCGTATGCTATCCTTTTAGCACCGGTGCTTTTTTTAGCCAGCGGTATTTGAGGTTAGCACTTTGACGCAGTACGCTTTTGGGAGACAAGGTATCCAGAAAAATATAAACCGGCTTATTTTTATAGGCGCTAAAATCCAGTCTTTCGGTGGCGATAAACCGCAAAGGAAATTTGATTATCGTTGCGGTGTCAGACTTGAGCATGGTCTCTGCCTGGTTTACCTGATACAGGTATTGCAGACCACCCCTTCCATCCGTGCTGTCTATTGTCACTATGGAAGTAGTCAAAACGACCACGGCACTTCGCTGTATAGCTTCCTCTTTGTTCAACCTTGCGGCAGGATGTTGAGCTGTATGTTCTTCTGTAAACAATTGATATTTATTGTCAACCGGTTTCTGCTGTAAGCGGTCATTTCCGGAATTACAGCCAAAGCCAAACACGAGTATACCGCAAAACAGGAAAGGTTTTGAAGCTTTACACAGGATCGTTATACAGGAGCTAAGGGCATTATTAAACATCGCAAAAAGACAATAATATTTGAAGCACAATGTAATGAAAAAAAAGGAGACAGGAACGATATCCCTGCCTCCGTTTTTTTATTTTTATTTAATGATCGTTTGGAGCAAATGCTTTACTCCTGCTCATATTCAGAGGACCATTCATTGCCATCATCACCTTTATGACCATCGAGCTTGATCACAAAACTTTTTGTTGGGAAATAAGGGGTAAGCCTAATGTCCAGCCATACGCGATCTTTCTGCACTTTATCTTGTTCAAAACGTACGATCTTGAATTTTTCAATAAGCTTATCAGGGCCTTTAATATCATCTAAGAAGCGCACAATCTGCCTTCTCAAATCATCTTCATTTTTGGCACTCCAGTTTTCAAATGCTCTTCTGTTCAGGAAGTCCAATAATACTTTGGTTACATAGTCGAATACGCGCACCACTGAATAGGTCTGCAGACCGATATTGTCGCCGGAAAACAGTGTTTTGGCAGAAAAGGCCATGATCTTACCATATTCGTTCACCATAGGTACCAGACCCATTTTTTCTAATTGGGAGATCTCACTTTTTTTCAGTTCAAATTTTACGGCATCCACTTCATTGATGCTGCCATGCTTCTTACCTGCTGCTACCTGAGACATTAGTGTTTTGTGTATCTTACCTGCCAGCGATGTGGAAGGGGGTACATATACATTGTCTTCTTCTCCGACCTCTTCTGCTTTGCCCCTGCCTACAAGCCAGTTGCAGGTCATGATCACATTACTTCTATGCAGCTCACCACCGGTAAGGTTTGCATCATGAAATAGATCTACGACATCATCCGGCTTATCTAAATCGGCAAAGTCGGTCACCAACATCACTTTGTTCTCGTTACAGACTTTGGCCCATTTTTCAACAACTTTATTAGAACCTAAGTAACCCGGAAGAACCAGGACAGAATAGTTGTCGCGGAGGTCGAGACGGTCATAATATTGTTTGAGTTCGGCACCAACATGGTCTATAAACAGCGGGTTATCCAAGTCCGTAATCTGATCCATGCTCGCATTCACAATATTGACATTATCGACTTTGTCTAATTCTGTATTTTTATAAAACTGGGCTACGGTTCTGTAAGAGGTTTCCAGCTCTCTGGATTGCTCCAAAGCATTCTTCAGATTTTTCTTCAGCATCTGATCTGCCGACTGCGCTTTGCTCTTGCAGCTTTCTACCATATCTTCTACCGCCTGATTGCCGTCCAGCAATTCCAGCCAAAGGTTTATTTTTTTCAGTAGGTCTTTACGTTCTTCTTTTTTATTACTATCCGTCAGGAAAATCTGTTTCCGGGCTTTACGATCCGGATTCATATTGGCGACGCCGTCTACCACAGATTCTACAAAACTGAACCCTCCTACTTTAGCAAGGGGATTAGGGCCCGTTTTCTGTTGTATTTGCTGCTCCTGGTTTGGATTATTAGCAGCTTGTTGTTGCGGGTTAGACATATATCTTATGTTTAGTTTTATTAGTAAATAGGTTTAAATAATACGTGATTAACCGTTTTGCTCCAATTCTGCTGCCACTGCTTTCAGTGCCTGTATCAGGGCTTCTTTAGATCCACCATCGGCCAGTACATTACGCAGCACTTTATTGTTGCGCAGCTGACGGATGATCTTATTGAATTGCTCTTCTTCCAGGCTCAGGTTGCTCAGGTATTCAGAATTCTGGGTCATATTTTTTGGGGTAAAATCACCTAAGTTTTTAAACCGGAATTCTTCACTAACCGTAGTACCATCCTCACTCTCGTGCTCTACAGAGATGGCGGGCTGAAAACGTTTAAATACATCTTCTACTGTTTTCAAGCCGGTAACCACCTCGGGAACAAAAGGCTCGTCTGTAGTCAGCTTGCTGACCAGAAGGGTTTTGTTTTCCTGAATATCCTGAATTGCTTCGTTAGCGTCAACTTTCACTTCGTTACCACCAACACCGTAGTTGTACATTGCCATAGTTGTTGTTTTTATTTTATGATGTGATATATTATTATTGTTACTGTTATCCAGATCGTTTACGGTCTCTTTTGCGCCATCCGGTTGCGCGGTTTCCGGCTTATTGAAAAGCCCTGAAAAATACCGGATCAGTTTGTCCCAAAAACGCATAGGCTAATTTATTCTTATGCCGCTGCTAATCCAGTACACTCCATCCTCTCGGGTTCTTAGTATTAGGCGTCACATTCTGTTCATTAACGATAATGTTCTCTTTACGCTGTCCGATATAGTCAAGATCGCTCAGGCGCTTAAAAATTGTTTCCACACTTTTAAGCATGTTGTCTATCTCTACAAAATGCCGGGCGCAGTCGTTATGGTTATACCGTATTTCGGCTACTGCAGACAGCTGGTTCACCAGCGCATGCGGGGCGATCTCACTCCATTCAAAAGTGTAATGCAACATCTCTTCCAATTCGGCAGGAATGATCGACTGTGTGGCGTTGTACAGATGAAGGGCCTGCTGGGAAAATACATCAACCAGAAATACCGGGGGCTGATGCGGTACGATATTCCGGTAGCCAAAATAGATATTGGCAAAATGACTGATCATCGTATGGCAGAGCAGTTTTACATTTTTAGCCAGGCTCGAATTCTGATTTACATTGGCGGTTTTCTGCACAATTTTAAACGCATACTGCTGTATATTGCCCATTTTTTTGGCAAAAGCGCTGTAATAGCCTAGTAAAGCCTGATGGCTTTGCAAGCTGGTACAGGGCGGAATAAAGGTCTCATCTGCCTGTACAATATTGTGCCGGATAGATACTTTACCGATGACCATATAGCTTCCTCCTACCATACCGGCTTCGAAAGTGGTGACGGGTACTAATTCCACATATAAACGGCCTGTCGCATTAGGCCTGCGGGGCGGTGTCTCGTCGGGATCCAGCTCGCCTATAGCGACTTTTTCAAAAGGATTGACGGATACTAATATGTAGTAATCGCTGTCTGTGCTTGCGCTTTCCAGATTAGCGGTAAAACCAAGCGATTTGATGCTGGTTGTATAATCGGCAACCTCTATGCGGTAGCCCGCTGCTGTGAGCCCGCTACAGTTCTTTACAATCAGCTGCACATCATTCGTGGCAGTGTTGTACACTTCAAAAACAGATCTGTCTCCGGGATTAATCTGTGGCAGCAGTCCGTAATTATAACCGGTTACAAACAGGGAATTGGCATCCCTGATCGTATCTAAAAAATAATTTTCCTGCGCCTCAAAATGCTTTTGGGAAATTTTCATCCCATCTACCCAGTTCACGGCCAAATGTTTTACCGGCTGTATCATATAAGATATGTTTAATATAAAATTAGTTATTATTCATCAATATTTTGAGAACGAAATGTGAAATTATGCTCCTCTTCATGCTGAATGACCCGTTTGCAAATGATTACATCATTCTCAATAATCTTATTGA
Source organism: Taibaiella sp. KBW10 (assembly GCF_003852495.1). Classification (GTDB taxonomy): domain Bacteria; phylum Bacteroidota; class Bacteroidia; order Chitinophagales; family Chitinophagaceae; genus Edaphocola. The sequence goes on from NZ_QAJI01000007.1 coordinate 28,990, forward strand.
CCGTTACGTCTTCGTCAAAATCAATATACTTTCTAAAATGAAAAATTGATTTTTTGACATAAAAGATCCATGTATACGGCTCCTCGTTTTCATTAAACATTTGTATCCTCGTTCCGGGATTTTTATGATTATAGTCATCTACGAATTTAAAGAACCAGTCCCCAAAACTCAAGCCACTGGAAATGGTCTTAGCCTTAACGCGAAACCTGTTTCCATCTTCAATATTCTTGGTGAGCTCAATATTAAGCACCATTAATTTATTGAAATCAAGCCCGTCAAAATCAAATGCTTTTTTATAGGGATCCAACTGCCAGGTCTTATAAATATTAAAGGGAATATTCATAAACTGTACATAGGCATAATAAAAAGCAAGCGGCACCAGGAATACGAGCATACTTGTAGCAGACATCACCGCATATCCTTCGAAGGGGCTTAACCAATCAAAGATCAAGACAAAAAGATAGGCACCCAACAACATACAGGAAATAGTAATAAGCAGCTCGAATGCAATAATAAAAGCCACCGAGCGCTGCACTTCTTTAAAATATCTTTTGAGCGTATTGACATGCAGCACTCCTAAAAAACCATAATAGAGCATGGCCAGCAGGTACCACAGCGGACTGAACTGACTGCCGGAAAAGCCTAAAAAACCAGGCAGTGCCAGTAATAGTGCACCTAACAGCACATAGACGATCAGCACTTTTGCTTTGATCTTTGGCACTTTTTTCCTCATTTGCTTCATCACCATAGCCATTACCAGCACGATCAAGGGCATCAATAGGTATCTCAAAAAAAATCCTTTTATCATTTCTACTTCCATACTAAATCTGTTCTGTTTTTATAAATAATTCATGGTGTTATACAAAAGTCGAAAAACCTAACCTTGAGGTATCCAACTCTTCGGAGAGCCGGAATGCTTCCGGCTCATTTTCGGTGAGGAATACTTCCTCCACATCTGCCGAAACAGGCAGGCAATACCCGTAAAGGGTTTCGAGCAGGCGCCTCAAAGGGCTTTCGGGTACATAATCGTTCAGCTTTTCAAAGGGCAGCGGCCCATAATTGATGATCCAGTTGCGCGCGCCATCCATATGGTCGCCGGTAAGTATCGTAGATACACCCAGCTGCATTTGCGACAATACCAGCGCGTCTGTAGCTATTCTTCCGGCCAGATTATGATGCGGGCCGAAGGTTACCTGGACGGGCACTTGCAGAAATGCTGTGAGGCATTTTTCAAACCAAAACCGGCTGCCTCTCACGGCATGAAAATGCGGCAACAGGTAAGCAAAAACTTTGGCATCTGCAGCCGAAAATTCTTTTAACAAGGGCCATAGTTCTACCAGTGTCCCTATTAGGATATCATTCTCCTGAGACAAGTCATAGTCACATTCCGTCAACAAAGAGTTCAGTTCTAAGTAACTGGCCTCCAACTCAAAAGGATAAAAAAACTTTCTCGCACTAGCTTCCTGCTTTCGCTGTACCCTGATCTGGTGAACGATCTCCTCCACATTACTGTTCGCATGCCCGAGTGAAGGCGGATGAAAAACACCCTCGGGCAGGAAATCATAAATGCCCTCCCGGAAAGTATCTATAGAAATGATCTTTTCGCCCAGCTCAAAATACTCTTCCCTTACCGCCTTAATATCTTTGTTAAACGTACGGTCGTTATTCCCCAGACGACGGATCAATACTTGATCTACCTCCTGCCTGTATTTATACAAGTTGAGGGCAACCACCTCTGCTTTATAATCTGTGTAGAGATTGTTGTACGTTATTTGCTTTTCTATCTGTTCAAAAGTCAATGCGGTTGTCATACTCCTTATTTATAGTCGTCCTGGTCCATAATATGAACAATATATTCAATTCCATCTATAGCACGGCTTACAATCTGGTTTTTTAAGGCCATAGCCATATCTGCCCAGTAGTGTTTTCCATATTGCCGGTATGTGGTAGGTACAATAGAGATCTCTACACTCCTGATAAATCCTTCTTTGGGTTTATCGCTGATGATCGTTCCCCGCTTTACCTCTACCGATCTGAGCTCTCCTTTTAAAACCAGCCTGCAATAATTCTTTATATCTTCTGCCGATACTATTTTATCGCGGGTGGTGAGCGCATACTTATAGGCCTGTATGGCATCGGTGCCTTTTTGCTCATCGCTTCCGCCCGTGGTTTCGGTCAGCAACACAATGTTTTTGTTGACGTTGGCCAGGCTTATTTTCTGTTGTACAAGCCGCGTACCCGGTCTCAGGTTATTGGCTAAAGTTGTATGGGTCACCCAATAGGCTGCCCGCACATGTTCCATATCCCCGATGGGGTCAATAATAATATAATTTGTATTTTCTCTGGCGGCTCTACCGTTATTCTTCACTTTCTGCTCCAGCACTTTCATTTGCAGTGTCATATTTTTCAATGCTTCCACCACCTTATCCCGCTCCAGTGCACCAAAGGCGGCCACTTCATCCCGGGTCAGTTCCAGTACATAGGCAATCATATCTACCGCATTCCTGTCGCTGAACCGCTCCATACCGCCCGAACGCACGGTAAAGTATCCTTTCTTCAGGCTATCCGTTTTGGTAAAGGGAATCTCGCTATACCTACGGCCAAATCCATCTACCACTTCTTCTACATAAAGATAATGCTCTCCGAGCTGTGTAAATAGGGGAATATTATTACCCATAACATCCAGGGTACATTCATTGCTTTTCCAAGCCCTGTTCAGCACGGGGAAAGCATTGGTCGTAAAAGAAGATCCGTCTATGATCTCAGAAGTGAACTGCGGAGGGAAGCTGGCCTCGATCCAGAGTATTTTCTTCTGTTGCAGCAAGGTGCTTACTTCCCGCTGTGCGGCAAGGGAAGATAAAGGCTCGGGTATCCCTCCCGGTACTATTTTTTCCTGCGAAAAACCCTGTAATTCTATAAATTTATGGCTATAGGCACTTTTAATGTTTTCCACCATTTGCTCGCGTATGGAAAAATCATTGAATACTTCATCAAAGCCTTCTGTCTTTAGCTCGCGCTCATAACTTAGTCCTTTGCTGACGGCGAGTAGTTCCCCACAGGTGCTGAAAGACACATAAGGCAAGAGCTTATATATAAAATCAAGGTGATCGTAAGTGGCATTGGTATAATAAAAGCTAAGTGCTTCGGGTAGCTGCTCTTCTCCATACTGGGTTACATCAATACCGATAAAGAGTTTATTATGCGGTATCGCATAATTGGGCATCCGGGCAATGGGTATCCTGTTCTGGTTCTCGTCCATCATGTAACAAGTATGGGCAGAGACGAGTAGGGAAACATTAAGCTTATGCAGGCGTACATTATCAATGGGGGTAAACGGAATTTCCAGCTGTACATCAGAAACGGCTTTTATCGTCGACGCAAACTGCTTTTTGATAAAAAACTCGCTATGGTGTGGCAGCAGTTCCGTTGGCTCCTGTGGCATGGCAAAGGCAATAGCATGAGCCGGCCTTGGAGTGGTATAAATAGAAGGGGTCAACAGCTTGGCCACCCGATCCAGGATGCGGGCATTAACCGTATGCATCTCATTACTTACCTTAAAGATTTCCGTACTAAATGCATCTATCAGCAATACGACAAACGGATCCAGGGAATGCTGGCTTTTCAGGCCCCATATCCTGGCTGCATTTTGCAGCATTCTTGCTTTGATCGCTTCTTTAGAGTATGAATTATTTTTTCCTATCATTACCTGTTCGTGCTACATAATATGGTTAATCTATAGACATGGGGCTCAGGAATAGTTCGGTAGCAAAACTGAACTGTTCCCCGCTTTCTTGTATCCGGGCATTAACCCCGATCTTCACTCTCTTTTTAATTTCCGTAAACTTACGCGTATCGTAAGAATGCTCTACGTATTCTATATGTGCCTCTATCCGCGGATTAATAATCCGGGGTTCATATAGCTGTATCTGCTGTTTCAGGCTTTCTACAAATATATGTTCCCACATGACCGTGGTAATGGCATTATCAAATTCAATATCCCAAACCGCGTTGCCATAATCAGGATCATAGCGGTTTTCGCGTTTCTTCGTTGTGACCAGCAGCATCAGGTTTTGTGCAATGCTTTCTGCTTCACTGCACATTTTCATGTTGCCCCCTTCAGACATGAGCTCTTCCGGATCGAAAGGCATGTTATAATTCAGGTTATTCATGGGCCGGAATTTCTTTTTTAAGTGAACGACTAAGAATCACATTTTTCTGCAACTGGAAGTCCGGCATCAGGTCTACCGGCAGGTAGATTCTTGCAATACCTTTTTCCTGCAATTCGGTCTTAACGGAAGGATTCCAGCGGTTAAAATCTGCGGCACTAATGTTCAGTACTTCTATGATCACCTCTGTATCAAATGCTCCGTTCACCTCACAATAAGTCAAAGAAGGATCTGTCGGATGTCCTTTTGTATTTTGCCGGCGCGGGCTTTTGATCTTATAGCCTGCGGTATGGTAATCTGCTTGTAATAAGGAAAGCTCATTGGTCGCCTGGCAAGCCGCAATGAACTTACGCACATGTCCAATGGTTTCTTTAGGCAGATAGGTATAATATAAATGGTAGCGGTCCGATTGCGCCGTCCGCATGGCTTTGTCTACATTGCCTTCGCCACAATTATAAGCCGCCACTACGGTAACCCAGTCATGGTATTTGGCATACAGATCTTTAAGACTCTTCACGACCGTCTGGGTACTTTTGTATATATCAAAACGGTCTTTAGACTGAAGACCATAATGATCGCTATGTGCTGTGGTGAACTGCCATACGCCTCCAGCCTGGGCAGAAGATACAGATTGTTTATTGAATCCGGACTCAATCAGCGCCAGATTACGCAACATGCGTGGTAAGCCATTGCGCGTCAACGTATGCTCAATAAATTGAACGATCTCCTTATTCTCCCGGATTACGGAGCGATAATAATTAGCCTGATCCGCACTTACCTGGAACAAACCATTAAACTGCGTCCCGCTTGCCGGGAAGCTGAGTAAGGCCACCATACCTATAATATACGCGAGCAGTTTTTTCATAAATGTTTATTTTATTGTCCGATCTTCCAAAACACAGTCTGTGAAGCCTCATCCCAGTCGACTGATATTGTTTCGCCGGGTTTTACCTCTTCCCCAACGATCTTCTTCGAAATAGGCCTTGCCAGCTGTGTGCGTACTACGCCACCGATCTGCCGCGCGCCATACTGGCTACTAAAGCCGGACACAGCCAGGTTGCGTAGCGCTCCGGGACTAATATCGAATCCTATGCCCAGGCGGGTAAGCGCCGAGGTCAGGGATTTGAGCTGTATCCGGAAGATCTGCTCTGCCATTTTTTCGGTAATCGGGGCAAACGGAATAATCTCCGTGATACGCGCCAGGAACTCTGGACGGAAATTGCCGGACATAACCTGCATCAATTCGGAAGAAGACGGAATGGTATCTTGTTCAAATTTTTCGACAATATGGGCACTGCCGATATTGGAGGTAAACAGGATGAGCGCATTGCTGAAATCACCTTCTTTACCCAGTTTATCATGTACTTTACCCTCATCCATAATCTGCAGGAATACATCAAATACGGAACTATGGGCTTTTTCAATCTCATCGAAAAGCACCACTGCGTAGGGTTGCTGTCGGATCTTATTCACCAGCATACCACCCTCTTCGTAGCCTACATAGCCCGGAGGAGCCCCATAAAGCAGGGCCGCTGAATGTTCTTCTTTAAATTCCGACATATCAAAACGAATCATCGCTTTTTCATCGTTAAAGAGCAATTCGGCCATGGATTTGGCCAGCTCTGTCTTACCGGTACCCGTCGGCCCCAGCAAAAAGAAGGACCCGATGGGTTGCCCCGGTTTGTTCAAGCCGCTTCGGCTTTCAATAATTGCATCGGAGAGTACTTTTAAGGCATGATCCTGCCCTATTACCCTTTTCATCAGGTACGATTCCATATTCAGGAGCCGGTCTTTTTCCTGCGCTTGTATTTTCCCAATCGGGATATTGGTTTTGGCCGCCATTACAGCCGCCAGCTCCAGCTTCCCTACTTTTTCTCTTTTAATGCTTGCATATCCTTTCAGCTCTTCATACACACCGGCAATCAGTTCTTTTATTTGTGCCGTACCGGCATTAGGATCTAATTCGGGCTGTTCTGCCAGAGAACCCCATAGAATAGGACTGATCCTGTTTCTAAGTTGACCATACATCCATTGCAGATCCAGCACAAGATCCGCCTCTTCTGCATAAGGCGCTGCCAGCAGTTGATCATATTCTGTTTTCCAGTGCTCCAGTTCCTTTTCAGACAGTTCGTCAAGCATTTTGATGGCGGCCATCGTCCTGTCAAGCAGATCTATCGCGGCATCCGGAAGCTTTTTCCCTTTAGCATACCGTTTTGCCAGGCGCACGCATTCCGGAATGGCGTCTTTGTCTACCTCTATACCATGGTGCGCTTTATAGCGGTCTACCAGCACACTGATCATTTTGGCACAGGTATTGATATCGGGCTCTGCTATGCTTAAGACTTCAAACCTGCGGTTAAATGCCGCTTCCGGTTCTATAATCTTGCGATACTCCTCATGGGTTGTGGCGCCGATCACGGTGATCTCTCCACGAGCCAGTTCGGGCTTCAGAAGGTTCGCCACATTACCGGCGGAACCTTTGCTGTCGAGCAGGCTGTGTATCTCGTCAATAAATAATATCGCTTTGTCCAGCTTTTTACAATCATTAATCACTTTTTTAAGGCGGTCTTCGATCTCTCCTTTATAAGAGGTACCGGCCACCAGCAAGCTGGTATCCAATTCTAATAAAATAGCATTGGCCAGTAACTGGGGTACTTGCCCTTTGATGATCTCATGGGCAAAACCCTCTACCAGTGCCGTTTTACCGACTCCGGGCTCGCCTACAATAATTACATTAGGCTTACTCCTCCGGCAAAGTACTTCAATAAGGTTACGGGTTTCCTGCTCTCTGCCGATAATGGCATCCAGACTGCCGTTACGGGCTTGTGCCGTGCGGTCGATGCAGTAGCTCTGTATCGCTGCATAGTTTCCTCCGCTTTTGGGTAAGTTGCCATTCAGCAAATTGCTCTGCTCCGGTGCTACAAAACTATCATGTTGTGTACTGTACAGATTGTATATTTCAGACTCCCGCAAGGGCAGCGATTTAAGCTGCTCGGCCGAGAAGGCTATATTGGGTTTTACGATTGCCGCGAGAACACATAAAGGCGTGATCTCATCTAGTCCAAGGCGAAGGCGTACGTCTTCCGCCTCATCCATCAGCCTGGAGATTGCTTCATCCTGCCCGATCTCGGAAGGCAGTACAGAAGCCGTCGGATATTCTTCTACACGTACATCTGCCCATTCGTATATATATCCAGGGTCTTTACCTATGGCACGCAGGAAATCTAGCAGGTCTATATCTTTATGCACCAAGGCTTGCAGCACATGCGCTGCCCCGAATTTTTCATTATAATTTTCGCGGGCAAGTGACTGTGCTATATGAAAGAGCTGCTTAACCGTCTCGTTTGATATAAGGATTCCCATAAATTACTGATTGTTTTGTACTGCCGGTAAATAATCCTGATTCAGCCAATAATAGACTTTTCCATTATGGCGTATTTTAATGGCCGTGCTGTTTTTATTAGACGATAATTTATTGGCCAGGAGCTTGTAACGTTCAAAATAGCTGATTACTGCCGCGCTTTCTACCTTGCCGGAACGCCATTGTTTCAGGGAAATATTGTTGAACAAGGGGTCCTGGTTGATGAAGCCTGATCCCATTTTTACGCTGTAAGCCATCGGCTGGCGATTCAATTTACCTTTCCGGAGCTTTACATACCCGGGCCTGCTATTGGCTGTGATACGGACATATCTGCGCAGCGCTCTTTTACGGTTAAAGTTTTTATGACTATAACAGTCTTTGGATATTTTGTAATAGTATTGGTATAAACGGTCATATTCTTTCTCGTCCAACAATACGCCATTCTCTATGCCATTATAGGAAAGATCTAGTGAATCTCCGATAAAGCCATTGGCGAGCAGCACTGCTTTATTATCTAATAGGTAAGCTGCCGTCCGGGCGGGCAATACCCCATTGATGTCTTCAAAACGATCTTTAAAGTCTGCATTTACGGTTGTAAGGTTGGCTCCTATATCAGATTTAAAATAGGCATTAAGTGAGCTGTCTATCCGCTGATTATCGCTGGTCACCTGGCCGATCAGGCTATCGATAGCGCCTTTAAGCAATTTGGCGGGCAGCGTTTCCCCTTTGTTGGGAAACAAGACAAAGCCCTGCATCATGCTGCTGTTGGGAAAATCCAGATAAAAAACACCTTGTTCTCCTTTGTTCAGGTTAAAGTTATTGCTGATCAGAAAATCATCCTGGTTTACGATCTTTTCTTTTTTCAGTTCTGCTACATTGGCGGCACTGTTGGTCAGTACTTTTTCGGCCAGCAATACAAAGTCATTATAACCATCTGCCGACTTGGCCTGTGTTTGGAAGAAAATCATCCTTGCGTTGACGCGGGTCATGGCCTGGATCGCTTCATTGGTCTGACCTGCTTCATTGGCTGCCGTACCCATTACCACGATGATATTGGTCTCCCCCGCCACCGGCGTCAGGAGTCTCGACGCTTCGATAAGGCCATTATTGACCGGCTGGGCATAATATCCGTCTTCGCAGGTAATGCTGTTTAATTTTTGCTCAAAGAAGGTGGCTACATCACGGTAATTATTGCTTAAGCCAGAGCTGAGTTCTCTTACACCACAGGTATTATCTTTAAATACTACGCCTCCAAACTTCACGCTTTCGTAATAAGAAGGTGCGATAAACTTAAGCTGTAGTTCCTGCATGAACGATTTCACGTAAGGCAGGTACAACCGGTTGCCATGGCTTACATCTACCACAAAAACAATGTTTAGTTTCCGGTTGTCGCTTAAAATTTCCCTGAAGCGGCTATAATAAATCGGATTGCCCAGGATATTATAAATCTTGTTGGCTTCATAGTTCAGTGGATTGACCAGGAAGTTGGTATGTGTATTCCTTGCAGTTTTGTTGTAAGCAGTAACCGGCATAATCTTTTCAAATGAAGATCTGCCCAAAAGACTGCCTTCTGTCAGTACCGGTGCAATCTGGCCTGCACTTGCGCTGTCTTTAGTCAGGTATACCTTGGTGGTGGCTACATCTTTTACTCCCATTTTGATTGCGGTTTGCTCTCCCCATAAGGAGATCATATCCCGGCTCACCCAGCCATAGATAATTTTTTGTGCGCTGTCGATATCGAAAGTGGGTTTACCACCGACAAGGTAGCGTGTTCCGTCTTCGGATTGTTTATAGATATAGACGACATCGCCCACGGGCAGCTTTACCGAAGCGGCATTGGTCAGTGAAGGTGCCGTAAAAACCTTTACAGAGTCATTTTCCAGATACTTGTCAATATTAAGCAGCACATCGCTGGTGCGGGAAACCAATACGGCTTTGGGTATATTGCCCGAAGCAGCGGCCGGTAGCCCGTTATTCCAAAGCAGCAGCTGTTCTTTTGAAGCCCAGCCTACTTTTTTGATGGCTTTACGCTTTACCATTCCTTTATTGACCATTCCGGCCTGGTACTGGGCCAGTTTAAGCATATTGCCTTTTTCGTAAAGTACCAAGTATGGCTCGAGAAACCGGCCTTTGCTGCTGACTGCAGAAGATTTTCGGCTGCGCAGATAAGTGACGTTTTCTTCCCGGTCCGAAAACAGGATCCAGGGTTGCGGTTGCTGCGCATAGCCTTCTTTTACTTTCGTTTTTTCGATCGTGCCATAGGTCTGCGGTTTTGGCGTTAAAGATGTTTTTACAACGGCACATCCTCCTATAAGGACGGACAAAGATGCAGCAAATACGGTGGGTAATAGATAGTGCTTCATTATTTACTTTGGATTACATCTACTTTGGTTACACAATTCATATTATCATCAAAACCGACTTTCACCGATTGTATGGTCACGTTTTTGTCGAACTGAAGCCCGGCGCAATAGTAATAAAAGCTGTTAGACTTTTGTTTATCGTCTTTGACAACGGCATTCTCATTATTACAGAGGTATTTATTGAGCAGGTAATTATAATGCTCATTAAAGTTATTGCCGTTTGCGATCTGTTGCAGGTGATAACGGAAGTCATCGTCTATTTTTTTGTACATATCATCTATCGTGGCGGCAGATGTGGAATCTACTACGGCATAGCCCGGTTTGATCGTGATGGTATGTGTAATAGGATAAGCAGTCTCTTCTGTTTCGAGTACTACGGTATAGGTTCCCGGTTTTTTATAGGCATAAATAGGGTTTTTCTCTCCGGAGTTAAACATACCGGATTCCCCAAATTTCCACCGGAAGATTTTCGCTTTGGTTGTAATCGCACGGAACTCTACATTCTCCATAACCATGGCTTCTTTTGGCCCTTCAATCTGGGTCACAAAGGTATCGGAAGCTACAGCCAACTCTTGTTTCGGCGTTACCTGAACGGAAAATGTTTTGGTATATTTATCATTCAGGGTAATGCTCACCTGGTAATAACCGGGATGTGCATAAATGTAATAACCGCTATCATTTACGGACACGTTTCCGTCTCCGAAATTCCATTTCTTGATCGCAGAAAAATCCGTTTTGTCTTTGTAAAACAGGGTATCTCCTGCAGTTAATACAAGTGGGGTCACTTTTGCATCAATATCATCTACACTGTGGAAGAACCGGCTTTGTAACCAAAAGATAAGGGCTGCCAGAACGAGTACCGCTCCGGCCGAGATGGCAATAATCTGCTTTTTGTTTCTTTGAAAGTAGGACATCGTTTGTAAGGTGGTTTTTATTTTGCGCTTCTGGATAACATGGCATTTTTCATTTGAGACAATCTTTGCTGATTATCTTTAAAGCCCGAAAGACATTCGTTCAGCTCTTTTTCGAACCGGGCAATATTTTCTGTTTTTTTAGCTACTAATACTTTATCAGAAAAGTACATTTTCATAAACTGTGCGATCTGGTAATAGTCTTCTTTACGGGAATCATATATTTCTACGCCTTCAAAGGCATTGGCCACCTCATTGATACTGGTTTTAATATCGCTCTCCACAAAAGGTTGAACGGAATCTTTGGAGAGTACAATTATTTTTCGAAATGTATTTTCGACCAAGGGTGAAACAGCTGCCTGGCGTGCAGTAAATTTATTTCTCTGCTCGAGCATCTGCAGGGACAGTGCACCGTCCCGTGCAAAAGGAGAGTCGAATTTTCTGAGGAAAAGTAGGGATAGCACCAGTAACACCAGCGCCAGGAGTCCCAGCAGGTAAAAAAACTGGTATCGTCTTTCTTGTTTGGAGAGGGAATGGTAACCTTGCATAGCTTTAATATCTTTTTGTTCTTAGAAAATAAAAGGGAAATCTATCTACCGCTAAAGCTTCTTGTCGGATCTTGCGACAAAGACTGGCGTATCTGGCGGTTCTGCCCCATACATTCTTGCAGATCAGCTTTGGTTAATTCAAATCGGGCACTGATATTCATCACCTCCAGTTTCAGCTGCATCATGCTGTCTAACCTGTTTACAAGATAATAATAATGCTTAAATTCAGCACTATCCTTACCAATCACTTTTTTCACCTCCTGGATGTTGGTATAGATGTAGTTTGCAAGGAAGGCGTTGTTAGAAACCCGGTCGGTATTCATCACCGACATCTGGTAAAATAAAGAGTCTAGTTTTGGTTTTAAAACCTGTTGCTTATTCAGCACTTCTTTATAAGCAACAATATTATCTTCTATTACTTTTCGCTGCTTGCTGTAGCTGGATGCGAATAGATACAGGCACAGAAAACTAATGCATACCAGCACTAAAAAAAAGCCGATAAACTTCAAGAGCTCTTTTCGTATTTCTACTGCGTTTTGTTTCTTAGATTTTATATAGTTCATCATATCGTTCCTTATTATACACTCAGGTTATTCCAATAAAAAATGAATTTTATGTTTTTGTTATGCATAATTCACAAACATATCATCTAATTTCAAATCAATATATTTGTACACATAACGCGTTGACTCAACCAAACCACCGATAAAAAGTATACTATGAAAAAGATTAGATTTTCCATAGCAGACGCCGATTTCTACTTCAAACAAATGCTGATCAGTTCTATCCTGAATGATCCTAAGATGATGCTGACCAGCAATTGTAATAATGGTCATGAGCTCATCCGGCAGATACATCTGAGGCAAGAAAATATCTTTATTATCGACCTCTTTATGCCCATCATGAGTGGCATAGAGGCAATAAGATACATCCGGTCTGCAGATACAACAACACCCATTATCGCCTACTCTCCCACCTACCAGGAAGACATGGCCAATATACTGCTGCAACTACCCAAAGTCTATTACTGTCAGAAAAGCAGCAATGTCATTATAGATATATTAATGAATATGGTGCTGACGCCTCTGAAACGGTACCAGGACTACAGGACAGTCTGGGAAAAGCAATCCCTCGCGGCGCATACCCTTGTGCAACAAAACCCGGTAAAGGAACAGTATGACCTGAGCCTTCTAGAAATCCGGATGATGAAATTATGTTACGAAGGACTAAGCAATAAAAATATCGGGGAAATACTCAATCTTTCTGCAAGAACTATAGATACCTATATCAAACGACTGACGGATCGACTAGGACTAAAGAGTAAAATAGACCTGATACGATTCTGTGTAGAACATGGCTATTATAATTCCAGTTTATAAGAATAATTTCATTACCGACAGCTTATCCTTTGTAAAAAATTCATTGTTTTTTTTAGCAGGGCTGGTTTTATCAAAGATCTTTCAAAACCGCTGTTCAGGCGGCTCGATTTGCTTGTTACTAGCACAAATTAAGTAATTTATCGCATTCAAAACAAATTCATTTCTCGGGTTTTTACATATTATTTTACTGTTAAGCGCTAATCTATTATTATCTACATAGGGAATTATATCTCAACCGGCTCGTTTAAACATAGTGCGACAAGCAGAGAAATATGCTTCAAAACACTCTGCAAATTCGTTTTACACATTAGCAAACTTTATGTTTTGTCATTCATAATATATCGTAAATAATGACATTTTAAATGTTGTATTTTCTTATACTGCACAGCAGACATAACTCTCTTTAATAGAATAACTTACGCTTGTTTATACCTCGCTTTTTTACCAATATCTTTTACTGATTTTTGCGCTGTTGTACACAAAACGGCTTTATGCACATTTGCGCTGAAATAAGCAGCATGATCGCGATTAATATAATTGAGGTTTAGCGCAGAAATCAAAACAACAATGATCGATTTCGTACTATACGGACATCGGCTGAACCTGAATAACAGATACTAGTGTAGCTGCTTATTACGGATTGGGTGAACTCAAATGACAAATAGGTCAACCGAAATGACGAGGGCGTGAACTGATCCTTTTTTATCACGACAAGGCGGATTAAGTTACAGCGTATTTCGCGAATACGAGAAAAGGAAGCTGCATCAACAACCTATATAAATCCGATGTCCGCTGAATCACAACTCTATGGCGGTGAGACAAGAGTAATAAATTACAACAAGATCCAATGATTAAAAAATTATTGATTTTTGCTTTTCTTTCCTATTCGGTTATGTCCTGCAAAAAGCCTCATACAGACGGTCAGCGTGATATGGGGAAACTCAGCACATTGTCCGGCCAATACAATTTCTCTAATTATCCGCAGATAGATAGGGGGCGGTTAGTCTTTACGGATTATAACCATTTTGATGCATACCTCACATTTTTAGGAAAGGCCGTTGAAGGCGCTCCGGATGAGCATATAATCCTACAGGAAATCGAAGATGGCCTGGGTTTTACCTCGTTACGTAAGATTGCACATGATCAATTTATACAGCTCAATCAGGTTGGATGGTCTACACTACGCGAAATACCGGACGAACATTTTGTAGTAGGGTCTGACCTGCGTTCTATCCTGAATACATCGCTGGACATGCAAATCGGACAAGAGATTATACATTACGTCAATAAAAATTTTGCAGTAGTCGTTAAAGAGGGACATGAAGATGTATTAGACCAATTCAAAGCCCTGAATCCGGAGACTTCGACACTAAATGATCTGCTTACCGTTGATGATGGTAGAGAATACTCGGGGGTAATCCGTTTAACCGGCGAAGGATATATTCCGATGAAAGGAACCGGGACGCCCGGACTGCATGGACCAACGCTGTTTCAGGTCGGTACCTGCACCGATCCCGGTGCTTACTATTTTAGAGATATCTATGCATTTGACGGTAGCAGAGTGAAGTCCTGGGTAAAGGTCGATTTCGATGATGGTTCTGCTTTGGGATATTATGGTCCGGTGCTCTCATTAGCCGGATGGAAAGTAGAAAATTTTACGCATACATTCCCAACACCCAATAATGTCAATCACTATAACATAAAAATGTATGCTTATGATAACTCAAACTACACCGGAACACCGTTTGATCAAAAAACCGTTCCACTTACGATTACGATTCCTCCGTCTTGTTTGCTGGCATTTAAAGACTCTGACTGGCATTATTTAAATGTCCCTTCAACGGACAGATGGGTAAGTGGAAAATTGGTGATGCAGAATATCGGAGGTAGTAATAATCCGAGATTAAGGGTAGTTGCTTATTCGAGGTTAATTAAAAAATTGGCCAACGGAAATTACACTACATTTAAAGGAGAAATGTACGTAACACTGGCATGTGATGCTAAAGACCCTACCAACTGTAGTACGGTTGATCAGTTAGTGGGAGACGGATGGGATTCTTATGATGATGAGCAAACCCTGCACCGTCAAGCAGCTCCGGGCGCTGCTTGGTATACGGCCAATTCCACTCATGGATATAAATACAATGGTACCTGGTATACCCTACCCATTAATTTAAATGTATGTAACTAATTAGTTTATTAGGTTTAAGCATTTATTATACAGTGTAAATCCCGGAAATACTACATTTCCGGGATTTACCTTTTCTAATCCGAAGTACAAAATTTACGATATGTTATTTCAGATTTTCAAGAAAACGATCTAAAATTTTTATAAGGCTGCTAAAAGAATATGTCAAAAAAAAAGGGTAATTTCTACTTGATAGTTAAAGCCGTGATATACTAACAATAGCATTGCGCAAACCAAGCACGATGTAGTGTCGTATCGTTTAAAGTTTTTTACCTTCGCAGTATGCACAATCAACTTATCCATCTTATAACACAAAGTGTAGCACTTTCGGATTCAGAAAGAAATTTGTGCATGCAATACTTTGAACCCGTTTTGTATCCCAAAAATCGGGTGATTGAAGAAGAAGGGAAAATACCCGGCTATCTGTATTTTATCGTTTCTGGTTTTATCCGCTTATTCCATTTTAATGATAAGGGCGAGGAGCTAACAACACACATAAATTGCCCACCTGGTTTCATCACATCTTATTCTAATTTTGCTACTCAAAAGAAGTCTGATGAAAATTTGGAATGTGTTACGCAATGCGAGCTATTAAGGATTACGAAATCTGATCTCGATACATTTATAGAACAAAGCGCCGCCTTTAAAGACTTCAGTATTCGGGTATTTCAGCAGTCATTATCCTATAATGAAACCCGTGCAAAAGAACTGGCTACGCTTAACGCAGAACGGCGGTATTTAAAACTAATGGAAGAACATCCGGAAGTACTACAGAATGTTCCCATGCAATACATCGCTTCTTTTCTGGGCATGAATCCTAAAAGTTTGAGCCGCATCCGCAAACAGATTATTAAGTAACATTTGCGAAGTGATCCTGACGGAACAAAGCTGAATTTTGCCATATCATTTAACATCAAAGGATATGACACATAAAAATTTAGCGCTGGTATCTGGTGCCAACGGACATTTGGGTAATAATTTAGTTAGGCTACTGCTTAAAAAAGGAATTCCGGTACGCGCTTCCGTTCGCAACAGTTCAAATACAGCACATTTCAAAGATTTAGATTGTAGCGTCGTTCAGGCAGATATAACGGATAAGGCTTCCTTTAAAAGAGTCTTACAAGGTGTTGATACTTTTTATGCGGTTGGTGCCGCTTTCAAATTATGGGCCAAAGACCCCAAAAAAGAAATTTACGATGTAAATATGCAAGGAACGCGCAATACGATAGAAGCTGCAGCCGAAGCAGGGGTAAAAAGAATTGTCTATGTGAGTTCTATCGCTGCATTGGATTATACTCATCTACCTGCAAAAGAAAGCAATGGCTACAATCCAGACCGCAGGGATATGTATTACAACTCTAAAAATGATGGTGAAAGGCTCGCTTTTGAACTGGCTAAAGAATTAGGCATTGAATTGGTATCTGTAATGCCTGGAGCAATGATAGGAAGCGAAGCATTTGCTCCTCTGAATGTTTCCTATGGTATACTAAAACTAATTTTAAATAAACAAATTCCAGTCGATACCAGAATTACCCTGAACTGGATTGATGTGAAAGATGTTGCTGAAGGTTGCTTTTTGGCCGCACAAAAAGGTCGTTCTGGCGAACGTTATATTCTCGCTAACGAAGAATGTATGACCATTACCGATACAACTAAATTAGCTCAAAAGCTATATCCCGAGCTGAAACTAAAAATACCGAGATCTGTGCCAAAATTCATATTGCACGCTATTGCAGGTTTTATGGAATGGTCCGCTAAGATGCGTGGAAAGCCACCTGTACTGACCACTAAAGACATCGCCATGTTTTCAGGATTGCAACAGAATTTTGACATTTCTAAGTCTAGAAATGAACTTGGATTTAATCCGAAAAACAAGGAGCAAGCAGTGAAAGAAGCATTGGCATACCTTATGAAGCATCAGATCATTTAAGGATTTTTGAAAAGTTAAGCACTGCCGGCAGTGATGCTCCTATGCTCCCTTCAATATCGGCTTTTGAGGTCCATTTCGCTGATAGCTTTAACCATAATAGGTTTATAATCCATTTTTCAAGACGGTTCGATTCCGCTTGCCCCACCCTGACCGGAACATCCGTTTTTTACCATAAAATACCGAATCAACTATATGAAAATCAATTAAAATAATCAATGATTTCATGATTTGGACATACCAAATCTGCATATTTTTCTACGAAATCCTAATAGATTGAAATGAGGTAGGCATAAAATAATACAGCGGAAAATCTATTAGATTTTCCGCTGTATGTGGTTCGTAGCGAGGGCTGGAATCGAACCAACGACCTTCGGGTTATGAGCCCGACGAGCTACCGCTGCTCTACCTCGCGCTGTTGAGAGTGCAAAAGTAGGACTCTTAATCTGATTGACCAAACTTTTTTTATAATTATTTAAAAATAAATTGCTTCCGCTATCTTTGCATCACATGGATACACAACACAAAGCAGGATTTGTCAACATATTCGGCCCCCCAAATGCCGGTAAGTCTACCTTACTGAATGCCCTTATCGGGGAATCTTTGGCGATTATCTCTCCGAAGGTACAAACGACTAGGCATCGTATCTTGGGCTTTATCACTGAAGAAAATTATCAAATTATTTTTTCCGATACCCCGGGCATTATCAATCCCAAATACAAGTTGCATAGCAAAATGATGCAACAGGTAAAAAGTGCTATGGAAGATGCGGACGTAGCCTTGCTGATGGCAGATGCCACAGAAAGCATTGATGGCTTCGCTGAAATCATTGCGACCTTAAAATTAAAATCACCCACGATCTTACTGATCAATAAAATAGACCTGATCAAGGATAAAGCAGAGCAGGAAAGACTATTGGCGGCCTTTGCCGAAAAAATAAAACCAACCAAAACGATAGCCATTTCGGTAACGAAGAAGATCAATATGGAACAGATTCTTCCGGCTGTACTGGAATACCTGCCCCCCAATCCTCCTTTTTTCCCGGAAGATGATATCTCTGATCGCCCTACCCGCTTCTTTGTATCGGAACTGATCAGGGAAAAAATATATTTTCTGTATGATAAGGAAATCCCCTACCATACCGCAGTTCTCGTACAATCTTTTAAAGACCTGCCTCATATTGTGCGCATCAGTGCAGATATTGTGGTGACCCGAGAAACCCAAAAAATAATTATGCTTGGCGACAAAGGCAGTATGATTAAAAAGCTGGGTACAAAAGCAAGAGAAAGTATTGAACAGTTTCTGGGTAAAAAAGTGTTCCTTGAATTATATATTAAGGTAAGACCTAAATGGAGAGAAAACGATACCTATCTGAAAGAGTATGGCTATTGATCTGAACCTTGAATTTAAGCAGTCGATTTTTCATCATGAATTATTAGCTCAAAAAGGCATTCAACTCAAATTCTTAAGGCTTGATACCATTCATCCGGTAGTATCGGGTAATAAATGGTTTAAACTAAAAGAATATATCGCTTTATTTCAAGACGGTTCTTTTGACCAGATCATTACGTTCGGAGGAGCCTACTCTAATCACCTGATTGCAACTGCCGCGGCCTGTCAGTATCACAATATCCCCTGTAGGGGTATCGTAAGGGGCTTCCACGGACAAGCAGCCATAACCACTACCCTACAGCATTGCAGGGATTTGGATATGGAACTTCATTTTCTTTCCCGTGCTGCTTATGCAACTAAAAATGAGCTTGATTTTATCGAGGAATTGCAACGGCAATATCCAGGGGCACTGATCATACCAGAAGGTGGTAGTGGGTCTTTAGGCCTAAAAGGAGCCCGGCAGATTAATGATTATATCGATGCTGAAACGGAGTTAATTTGCTGCGCGGTAGGCTCTGGTACTACATTTTGTGGCATAGCAGACGGATTACAGGCACATCAATCTGCCATCGGATTTACCGTTATGAAAAACGGCAGTTATATGCAGGAGGGCATACAGGCACAGATATCGCATCCGCGATGGCGCCTCGAAACCGATTATCATTTCGGTGGATTTGCCAAACATACTCCTGAACTAATCGCGTTTATCCATACGGTAAAAAGGACACAGGATCTTCCACTTGACTTTGTCTATAATGCTAAAATGTTGTGGGGTGTACTAGACCTCATTGCTACCGATAAAATCAAAGAGCGCCATATCTTATGTATACATACCGGGGGCTTACAGGGCAACCAAAGCATCCCATCTTTGCAACAATAGCAAAGGTTTTACTAAAATATAAGCGGCATATAGAAATCTATTAGTAATTACTTATTTTTGAACCATGAAGATATTGCGCCTATCCGGCATACTCAGTCTTGTATTCCTCTTTGTTGCCTCGACCAATGTTTGGGCACAGGATGATGCCCCGCCACCGACCCTACCTGAATTCAATGCAATTACAAAAGACGGGATAAACATATTATCGTTTACCAATCCTTATGAGAGTGGAGTAAAATTGATTGCGGTGCAACGTTCTGCAGATAGTAATTATAATTTTACCACTATCGGTACTGTACCCAAAATCACTAAAGGCTCGGCTGTCTATGTCGATCCACATCCGATGGTGGGCAAAAACTGGTATCGCATTGTGCTGGTCTTTAGCTCGGGGATTGACTTTAAAAGTAACCTGGGTGTGTTGGATGTCGATAGTTCGGCGATTGCCAGACAAAAACTGATGCCCTCCTCAGAGGAATTGCAAAAGATCGTCAACCAGGGGAATGAATCTTCCAAACAAATTATTAAAACAGTGGAGAAGCAGGCAGAAGCCGTATCTTATCCAAAATCAAGATATGTGTTTACGAATCCATTCTCGGGCAATATTAATATAGAATTACCGGATGCCCTGAGCGCAAGATATACGATTGATTTTTTTGACGCGAGTAAGAAAAAGGTGTTAAATATCCCCAGGGTAAACGAGAAAATAATCATCCTGGATAAAAGAAACTTTAACCAACTGGGCGTATATCAATTTACGATATACAAAGATCAGAAAGAGTTTGAGAAAGGTTATATAACTATATTCTAAATTTATTCATGGGAACAATACTGTTCCCATTTTTTATCATTTAAAAACACAAAATCCCATGCTTACGGTTTCCGTGATGAATGCCCTCTTTAATGCTCCTGTAGGTTTATACCCACAAGAGGCACATACGATGAATAAAATACAGATTGACCTTAAAGTGAGCACACCTGCGGATATACAAAGCTTGCCGATGATTGACTATACGGTCTTGTATGCGATGATTAAGGAAGTTATGCAGGCGCCTCATAAGACGCTGGAAACGATTGTGACAGCGGTGTATCACAAAGTAAAAGCCCTGCATAAGGAAACAAGTGTCAGCATCCATGTACGCAAATTGAATCCACCAATCAGTGGTATCCTTGATTATACAGAGGTAAGTTTTGCGGATTAGGTGATACTTTTAAATACCGTATAAGAAAGTGCAACTTCTATAATCAGCAGCAACACCGCGATCAAAGCAATGGGCAGGTACCATTCTTTATACTGCCGGAAAGCATTCACTTCCATTTTATTTTTCTCCAGACGGTCGATTTCCTGATAAATGTGTTGTAGGGAAGCATTATCTGTTGCTCTGAAGTATTTACCACCGGTCTCTTTGGCAATACGCGTGAGTAAGGTTTCATCAATTTGCACGGGTATGACCTGTTTCTGCAAATGACCGTTACCATCCGCCACCGGGTACAGGGCATTTCCCCGCGAGCCTACCCCAATAGTATAGACGCGAACCTTATACGTTTGCGCTATTTTCAAAGCCGTTTCCGGATCAACAATACCGGAGTTATTCACTCCATCGGTCAGCAAAATCACGACCTTGCTTTTACCGGCAGTATGTCGAAGGCGGTCTACTGCAGTAGCCAGTCCCATACCTATGGCCGTACCATCGGTGAGCATGCCACTTTGAAGATTATTCAGTTGTTCTATAATGACATTGTGATCTATAGTAATCGGCGACTGGGTAAAGCTCTCCCCGGCAAAAACCACCAGACCGATACGGTCTGCCGGCCGGTCGAGCACAAATTTTTCCGCCACTTCTTTAGCCGCTTCAATCCGGTTGGGTTTAAAATCTTCTGCCAGCATACTTTTGGACAGATCCATGCTCAGCACAATATCAATCCCTTCACTATTCATATCATCACTCACATTCGTTTGCTGCGGACGGGATAAAGCGAGCACCAACAATACAAATGCAGCCATACGCAAATAAGTTAGGTAAGGCCGGTATGTCACTTTCCAGCCGGGATTATTAGCGCCTTTCAATCCTTTGGTCGTAGAAATATGAAAAGCAGTGTTCCGCGATAAATGATACTTTTTTTGTAACCAAAATAATAATGGAATACACAACAGCAGCAATAAATAAGCCGGACTATGCAAGATAAAATTAGGGATTCCCGGAATACGCATTATGATACCAAGCCCTCCTCTTGCTGTGCTTTAGTCTTATTAATAATTTTGGTTGCAGCATCCATACAGGCCATATGTTCGGCCTGATCGGGCGATGCTTTGGCAAATTTCGCAAGATCTGCCGTAAGGAATATTTGCTTCAATTCTGATCTTATTTTCTTCAGGTCCCGTTGGTTTTTCGCCAGTTTAAGCAATTCATCGGTCGTCAGCTCTGCCGCCGCAATGCCAAAACGGTCTTCCATGTACATCCTGAGTACATTCGTAAGGTCAGTATAATATTCTTTGATCTTGCCTTGTTCGAAATAATCAGTCCGAGCAATTTCAGCCAACATCCGTAAGGCCTTTTCATGCGCTTTTTCAGGTGCGCGCTGCTCTTTTACCGCTTTTACTTTTCGGTGTCGCCACAGGTAAATGAATAACACAATTAATGCGACAGCAGCCAGGCCACCGGCCACCCAGGGCCAGTATTCCCACCATTCTTTTGCAACGGGTATAATTTCTTTAATGGGTTTAATCGCTTTTGAGGTATCTACTGCTACCGTCTGCACCCCGATTATAAAACTATCGGTATCATACGCTTTTGCATCACCTTCTGCCGGAACAACTTTAAAAGACATTTTTGGAATCGCATACACACCGGAATCAAAACCGGTAAGCGTCAACTTCTGTTTATATAAGATTTCATTTCCGGAAACAGCGGAATCTACTTTTCCCGTATCTACAATTTCAAGGCCTTTGAGCGTCGGCAAGTCAGCCCAAAACAATTGTCCGTCTTTGGGATGATGCTTTACTTCAATAAACAGATGAAACTGGTCGCCAAGCACTATTTTCTGTGCATCCGTCTTTGCAGACACAATAGTCTGCGCCCTTACACTGCTCCCTAAAAGGACGAATAGCATAAGCGTGAAACATTGTTGTATAGCGTATCGCAATGAGGTCATATTTCTTTAAATCGAAAATTATATTCTTGCTCTGAAAAAGCTTTGTAATGTTTTAATGTAATCCTGGTCGGTACGCACCGATAAAAGTTGCGCTCCTGAGCGTACAAAAGCATCCGCATTATATTGCTGCTGTTTTTTAAACGTAGCGGTATAATGGATACGAGTGGACTTATGTGCCGTATCAATCCATTGCTGATGGCCTGTTTCCGAATCCTGCACCTGTAATAAGCCAACAGAGGGCATTTCCACATCTAAGGGGTCATATATCTGCAAGCCCACCAGATCGTGTCTTCTGGCCGCAAGTTTCAGCGGCTGATCATAAGCATCGGCAATAAAATCGCTGATCAAAAAGCTAATGGCTTTTTTTCGGCAAACATTATTAAAGAATTCTAGACAGGCCCGGATATCGGTACCGCTGTTTGGTGCCGGCTGCATGGTGATCAGTTCTCTGATAATTCTGAGGATATGCGATTTCCCTTTTTTGGGTGGAATGTATTTTTCGATTTTATCACTAAAAAAGATCACCCCTACTTTATCATTATTGGTATTGGCTGAAAAGGCAAGCACCGCACAAATCTCCGTGATCATTTCTCTTTTATTGATCTGAGCCGTACCAAATAAGGAACTGCCGCTTACATCAACCAACAGCATTACGGTAAGCTCTCTTTCTTCTTCAAATACTTTCACAAAAGGTGTAGAGAAACGGGCCGTTACATTCCAGTCAATCGTCCGTACATCATCTCCGGGTGAGTACTCCCGCACTTCACTAAAGGACATACCGCGCCCCTTAAAGGCTGAATGATATTCTCCGGAAAAAATATGGCTGCTCAGTCCTTTAGTCTTGATCTCTATTTTCCTTACTTTTTTTAATATTTCGGCAGTGGTCATGACGTGCGCTGTTATCGATTATTACGGGCGAGGCTTGATAAGGTAAACTCCTTATTCCGGCAACGGATGCTCTGGTCTAAGGTACCTCTACCGCATTTAAGATTTCATCTATAATCTGTACTGAAGTAATATTTTCGGCTTCCGCCTCATAGGTAATGCCTATGCGGTGCCGCAATACATCATGACATATGGCACGAATATCCTCGGGTATTACATAACCTCTGCGTTTGATAAAGGCATAGGCTTTTGCTGCAATAGCCAGGCTGATACTCGCTCTTGGAGAACAACCGAAGGCTATATACGCCTGTAGTTTCTGTAAATTATAATCTTTAGGATAACGGGTGGCAAAAACAATATCTAAGATGTATTGTTCTATTTTCTCATCCATATACACCTCTCTTACCAATTGCCTGGCTTCGAGTATTTCTTTGGAAGAGACTACTGCATTGATTTTAGCAGCACCCCCGGGTTCTATGTTTTGACGAATGATAAGGCGCTCATCTTCCTTTTCCGGATAACCGATCACTACTTTCAGTAAAAAACGGTCTACCTGTGCTTCAGGCAAGGCATAAGTCCCTTCCTGCTCGATCGGATTTTGGGTAGCCAGTACCAAAAAAGGTTCTTCTAATTTATGGGTCGTATCACCAATGGTGACCTGCTTTTCCTGCATGGCTTCCAATAATGCAGACTGTACTTTTGCCGGTGCACGGTTGATCTCATCTGCCAAAACAAAATTGGCAAAGACCGGTCCGCGGCGTACCTCAAAGGAATGCTCCTTTGGATTGTAAATCATGGTACCCACCACATCGGCAGGTAACAAGTCGGGGGTAAACTGTATACGGCTGAATTTAGCATCTATTGCGGCGGCCAGCGATTTGATCGCTAAGGTCTTCGCAAGACCCGGCACCCCTTCCAGTAAAATATGTCCGTTTGCCAAAAGGCCGATCAGTAAACGCTCGCCCATTTGTTTTTGTCCTACAATGGCTTTACCCAGCTCCTGGCTCAATGTATCTACAAACGCACTTTTCTCATTGATCCGTTCATTTAGCGCTCTGATGTTAACTGAATAGCTGCCCGCAGATAATTCCATAAATAATGTTTGATTAATATTGCTGTATAAAAATTAAAGTTTGCAATCCTTGCACCAGCTTGCAATTTATAGTGTTTAATCTAAAAATTGTAATAAAATTTTACAAAAAAAATACCTCGCCGCATCCAAGCCCAAAACGCAAAAAGTGGATAACAAGGTATCCACTTTTCAAATTTAAAATAGCCTTAACTATTCGTATGTTTTCAGTTTAGTTTTGTATTCCGCAGATTTTTCCGGGTTATTTAAGGCTGCATGTATTTTGCCTACCGCCTGCAGGGTTTCTAAAAAATACCCTTTCTCTTCCGTACTGATTTTATTTTCTTTTTGCTTAGGCTCCAGTATTCTTTCTGCCGCTTCAAATGGTGCCAGGGCTTCTTTCAGATAACTGTTTCTGAGGGTAACGAAACCATCATATTTCAGGTTATCGGCTTTCGTACTACCTAAGGCGTTCATTTTAGTCGCAATGTAGTCAGCTTTTTGAACAAACATATTACCTAACTGATATTGGTAAATAGCATTACCCGATTCCAACTGAACCGCTTTCTTAAGACTGGTTTCTGATTTCTTATACAGCTCTTCTGCGTTTTCAGGCACTTTCCCCTCTTTTCCCATGGCCATATTGCGATACAGGATACCCAGATTGCTCACAAATTGTGCATTATTCGGATCTTGTACTACCGCTTCTTCAAATTTCTTGGTCAACAGGTCTTCTTTACCTTGAACCACATAATAATTCAGCTCATCTGCAGCAATATCTTTGTTGCCCGGGAACTTCTTTTTTGCACTTTCGATAAGCGCTAATTGCTTCGCCGTATTCTTTTGCTCTCCGTAGGACATGGCCGCTACTCTATATATATCTACGCTGCTAGTGGTAATCGGATTAGCGATTGCCGCCTCCAACTTGGGAATGGCCTCATCGTATTTCTTACTATAATAGGAAGAGTAAGCGCTATACATATTAGATTGCGCCAATACTGTATCAAATGCTTTGTTTGCCTTGATATATTCTCCGTTTTTGTGACCAAAGCTTCCCTTTACAATATCAAAAGCGCTGATGGCCGCGTCATAATTACTTTTATTAAAATCATTGATCCCGTCATTAAACGCAAAAATCCCCGCATTTTGGAGCACATTATCGATACCGTCTGTTTTCCCTTCAATTTTTGGATCTAAAGTGATTGCTTTTTGAAAAGCTTCATAACCGGTTTTATACGTTTTTCCCGCCTGGTAGCTTTCTATTTGAGACAAACTAATATAAGTAACCGCTTTTGCCATCCACGCACCGGCATTAGTGGCCGTTTCCGCATTAGCAACCGCTTCATCAGCAGCAGCTTTAGCTTTAAGCAATAATTTTTCCGCTTCCGGTTTATTGCCCAGAATTAGTGCTTCTCTCGCTTTGTCATAAGCGTTGTTGGCTTCTTTGATCTTAGATTTTTGTGCATAGGTACTTCCTGCAGATGCTGCAAGCAATAGCCCTAATGTTACAATATGCTTTTTGTTCATAACAATCTTTTTACTGTTTTCTTATTATTCAGAATTAAAAAATCATTGCAATTTATGATAATTCCGTTGAAATTAATCTTAAAAATTCGGAACGGGTTTCATTTTGCAAAAACTGCCCGCTGAAGGCAGAAGTTGTGGTACTGCTGTTTTGTTTTTGTACGCCACGCATCATCATGCACATATGTTTGGCCTCAATCACCACGGCAACACCCTGTGGTTGCAGGGTCTCTTGTATGGCCGCCAGGATCTGATCGGTAAGGCGTTCCTGCACCTGCAGTCTTCGGGCAAATACATCGACCACCCTGGCCAATTTACTTAAACCGGTAATATAACCATTGGGGATATAGGCAATATGCGCCTTCCCGATAAAAGGCAATAAATGGTGTTCACACATAGAATATAACTCGATATCCTTTACGATCACCATTTCATTATAGTCTTCTTTAAACTTAGCTGAATTCAATATTTCATGTGCATCCAGTTGATACCCCTGTGTCAGGTATTGCATTGCTTTCGCCATGCGCTCCGGTGTTTTCTGTAATCCCTCCCGCTCTGCATCTTCTCCTAAAACCGAAATTACCGATTTGTATAATCCGGAAAGTTCCTGTGTGGTTTGTTCATCGTATGATTCTATTTTTTTATACGCCATCTTGCTGCTTTTTTACCCGTAATATTCTACGTATATATTTTTTGTTTCTAATAATTTAACGCAATGTAACACTGCCCCATCTGCCTCAATATGAGGCTTTAGCTGATCCCAGATACCTATAGCCAGATTTTCAGCGCTGGTAAATTTCCCTTGCATAAAATCGACATCCAGGTTCAGGTTTTTATGATCGATCTTTTCGATGACCGTATCCTTTATAATCTGCCCCAATACTTTAGCATTATAGACAAATCCAGTTTCCGGGTTTGGATCTCCCTTTACGGTAACGTGTAATTCGTAATTGTGCCCATGCCAGTTAGGATTGGAACATTTATTGAATACCTCAAAATTCTGTTCGTCTGTCCAGTTGGGGTTAGATAGTTTATGGGCCGCATTAAAATGCTCTACTCTTGTAAGATAAATCATGTATGCCTACACTAATTAAGTCGTGTGGGGGCAAAGTTAACCCGTTTTTCTTTTATGATATTCTTAAATCTTTATAAAACGGCTGCAAAAAGCCAATGTACAGAAAGTACATTGGCTTCAAAAACATATTCTTTAAAATGCCCTACCGGAGCACCACTTTCTTATATACAGACCCTTTGTCTTTAGTAGTGATATGCAAAATATAGGTGCTTTTATCTAAACCACTTACATCCAATACCATATTATCACTTACCGATTTATTTGTTTGCAGGAATACCCGGCGACCAAGCATGTCCAGTATTTCCACAGATTGTATTGGTATTTGTGACACAGAAATATGAAGGACATCTATTGCCGGATTGGGATAAACGGATAACCGGTCTGCTAAATAACTCCTATCCTTTAGGCTAAGCGGTAAAAGAGGAATAGAATCGCAGGCAATGGATGCATTACCAAAATGTATATCAAAAGTATTATCCTGATAGCACCTTAGCTCATAGGTTTCATAGTACGCTTCCGGAACATAACTGATCTCATATTCCGCAAAGGCACCTTTAAGCTGACCAAAATACTGGCCATATGGACCCCGCAGACCTATGCTGTTGAAAGGCGGCCCGCCGGTATGATGATAGACGACTTTTAGGGGTTGCCCATTATACATTCGGGTAGGAATACTGTCTACTACCATTTTCCATATGGTATCAGTTCCGGAAGCATAGGCTGCCGGTACACGATGCGCCATGGTATCTCCCGCAGCCACATTGAAAATATATAAAGGTAGAAAACGATTAAAATCCGTGTTATAATAAAATACCGTGTCGGCCGTCGCATAGACAAAAAAGCTACTTATCGGCATACTGACGATGTTATTATTCTGAGCATTACGCGAATATGCAGTACGCCGCAATTTCCTCGCGGTCACAGAATGGATGAGGGTATCTGATACAGACTCCTGCAATACATATCCATTATAATGTCGGCCTTCAGCCCCCACATTTAATGCATTCCATTGGTAATACCATTTAGCGCCAATGGGTGCAAAATCAGCCTGTGCAAAACCAGTTATGGCAGCGCCGATATATATGAGGAGCATATGCAAAAAAAGAAGCATTTTTTTCATGAAATTCATTTAAAGGGTTATGCAATGCTAATGTACACAAAAAAGCTAAAAAAGAATAAAAACGCACACATTAGTGATTTACTTTTTCTGCATTGAGATGGGTACAACAGCACGATACAGAAGCAAGGATGTCTATTCCCAAATTAAGCGCTAATTTTGAGGCTATGACACATGTACTCATCATAGCGGCTACTGATTTTGAAGTACAGGGCTTGCGGAATTATCTGAGCACCTATTACCAACATATGGGAAACCATGTCTTTAAAAAAGATAAATACCAGATTACATTGGCCTATACCGGTATTGGATTGGTTGCGACCAGCTACCATCTTTCAAAAATAATCGCCGCAGGTCAACCGGATGTAGTAGTACAATTGGGTATTGCGGGGGTCTACCAAAGAAACATGGCACTGGGCACAGTGGTCCAGGTAAAGCATGACCAGATTGCCGATATGGGTGCCATCGCTAAAGACGGTACGTTTCTGAATATAAGCGCCATGGGACTTAGCGAGCCCAGTGCGGCGCTATTCACAACAACACCGCCTCTGTATTTTCAAAAAACGGTAGCAACCTTGCCTAAAGCATTGGGTTTATCGGTCAATTGTATTACCGGTAAGCCGGAGCAATCAAGCCTTCATCCCACAGAAGGAATTGACTATGATTGTATTATCGAAAGTATGGAAGGAGCGGCCATGCATTATGTATGTGCACAGGAAAACATACCTTGCCTGCAGCTCCGGAGCCTGTCTAACTATGTAGAACCACGCGATAAAAGCCAATGGCAACTCAAGCTGGCGATCGATAATCTTAACAGCTTTGCCCTTACACTACTGGAGAATATACCTTAACTTTGAGCACCAAACTATTGTTGGATATTTATGGATAAGATTGTGACCATTCGCACCTTTAACGATTACTTTTCAGCACATGTCATGCAGCAGATTCTGTTGGAATCGGGCATTGAATGTATGTTGCTGAATGACAATTCGGGTACCGTGCTTCCTTCCCTTACGGTAGGCGGCATCCGGTTGCAGGTGCTACAGGCAGATGAGCAAAGAGCGCAAAATATTTTGAACCAGATCGAAACGGAAGCTGATGAAGAGCAGGATACGCCTGCCTATTGGGAACAGGACAAAGAAAACCTGCATCCCGATAACAGGGTATGTGTTTATTGCGGCAGTAAGAATACCTCAACCGTAGATGCCACGAGAAAAACTTTTTTAGGAAAGAAGCTATTCGATATGGCACCTGGTTTATTTGACAAGGACAAATGGCATTGTTTTCACTGCGGTAAAGATTTTTAGGATAACAGATGATCTCGAACGAAAGCATACAAAAGGTTTTAAACCATACAGACATTGTTGAGGTGATCGGCCATTTTATCAGCGTCAAGAAAAGAGGCGCTAATTATATTGCCAATTGCCCGTTCCACAATGAAAAGACCCCTTCCTTTAATATCAATCCGGCCAAGGGCATTTTTAAATGCTTCGGTTGTGGTAAGGGTGGCGATGCTGTGGCCTTTATTGAAGAGCATGAGAAGTTTTCTTTTGTGGAGGCTGTGCGCTGGCTGGCCGATTTCTATAAGATAGAACTGGAAGAAACAGCGCCCAGCGAGTCTTACGTAGCACAACAGCAGGTTGAAGAAAGCCTTAGGATTGTCAATGAATTTGCCGCTAATTATTTCCACGACATTTTATTACAACATGAAGAAGGTCAAAATATAGGTGGTAGCTATTTTACCGAAAGGGGCTTTACCAAAGACACCATTGCCAAGTTCAGGCTGGGTTATAGCCTCGATCAATGGGATGCTTTTGTACAAGCGGCCACCGCAAAAGGGTATAGTCCCGAACTACTAGAGAAAGCAGGGTTGATCAAAGTAAAACCCGAACGTACTTTTGATAATTACCGGGGACGGGTGATCTTTCCTATTTTCGGCAATACCGGTAAGGTGTTGGGCTTTGGTGCCCGTATCTTAAAGAAAAATGACAAAGCACCTAAGTATGTCAACACGCCGGAAAACGAATTATATGTAAAAAACCGGGTCTTATACGGGCTATACCAGGCCCGGAAGGCCATTAATGATAAACAGGAATGCTACCTGGTTGAGGGATATACCGATGTCATCTCTTTACACCAGGCCGGTATCGAAAATGTGGTGGCCTCAAGTGGTACTTCCCTCACTACCGGCCAACTCAAACTCATTGGCCACCTGACCAAAAACCTGACCATCTTATACGATGGCGATGCCGCCGGGATTAAGGCTGCTCTTCGCGGGCTGGATATGGCCTTAGAAGAAAATTTTATTGTAAAACTGGTTTTATTGCCTGAAGGAGAAGATCCCGATAGTTTTGTACAAAAAAATGGCAGCAGCGCCTTTGAAACCTATATTAAAGAGCAGAAAAAAGATGTAATCGATTTTATGATGGAACTGGGACTGAAAGAAGCCCAGAACGATCCCTTCAAAAAATCGGGATTGGTCAATGAAATTGCGGAATCAATTTCTAAGATCGACAAGACCAAAAACCTGGGTTTACAACTCCATTATATTAAAGAGGCTGCGCAGAAACTGGGCGTGGAAGAAGAGGCTTTTGTCGGCATTGTCAATAATTTTATCCGCGACAAAGTAAAACAGCAACAGAGAACGGAAGCAACGAAAACAACAGAACCGCAGGATGCCTATTTTAATCCCGACGATCTAAGTGTTACGCAGGAAGCTTCGCTGAATCTTTTTCAAAAAGAATATAAGGAAGAATGGCAACTGATCAAGATGCTGATTGAATATGGCAGTAAGCCCTATGCTGAAACGGGCACAGTGGCCGATTATTTTTATGAAAATATTGATATTGCCAGTTTTGAAAATGCTTTGGCACATGATATTGCCATGGCTTATTATCAGTACTGGTCTGAGAAGAAAGAACACCCTGCCCTACAGTTCTTTGTGAATCATCCCATGAAGTCGATCAAAGAAAAAGTGGTAGACCTGATTCAGGTAGAGCATCAGCCCAGCGAAAACTGGTTAAAGAAATTCAATATTGAATTGCCTATACCGGAAGAGCTTTATGAGGAGGATGTTAAAAGTTCTTTTGCCTATTTTAAGCTAAAACTCTTAAAAAGATATTTGCTGGAGAATCTGGAACAACTCAAAAACTGTACCGCCCCCGAAGAAATTGAGAAATTAATTCGTACCAATTTACTCCTGAAACAACAGGAAAAGGAGTTAATGAATATTGTGATTGTACGTTAAAATACAATAATTGTGTTTCTCTTTATGAATGACAATACATAACTGTAATAGACTGACCTGATATGAACAATCATTTGTTAGCCCATAAAAAAGTAGCTATTATCGGAGCCGGTCCTGTCGGGCTGACCATGGCGAGATTGTTACAACAAAACGGCATAGACGTAACCGTTTATGAAAGAGATCAAGACCCTGAAGCCAGAATTTGGGGTGGCACGCTTGATCTGCACAAAAGTTCCGGGCAAGTAGCAATGAAAAAAGCAGGTTTATTAGAAACTTATTATGCTTTGTCGCTACCTATGGGTATACGCTTTGCCAACGAACAAGGCCACATATTATCTACAAGAAAGCCTACACCCGAAAACCAGCATGACAATCCGGAGATCAACAGAAATACCTTAAGAAAAATGTTGCTGGATAGTTTACAAAGCGATACGGTTGTGTGGGACCGTAAACTAACCGGGCTGGAAGAAGTGAAGGGGAAATGGCTTTTACATTTTGAAGGCAAACCCGATGAAACCGCAGATCTTATGATCGTCGCCAATGGGGGTATGTCAAAAGCAAGAAGTTTTGTGACCGATACGGAAGTGGTAGAAACGGGAACATTTATTATACAGGGAGATATCCCTGAACCGGAGATCAACTGTCCGGAATTTTACCGCTTATGTGATGGAAACAGGCTCATGACCGCCCATCAGGGCAATTTATTAGTGGCAAATCCTAATAATAACGGGGTCTTATCTTATGGGATCATTTTCCAGAAACCGCCCGAATGGGAAGCGGATAATGGATTAGCGGTTCACAATACCGACACTACGATTGCGTTTCTGTTACATAAACTCCAAAATTGGGAGGAGCGATATAAGCAATTGATTCGCGCCACAACTTTTTTTGTGGGCTTACCCACGAGAAAATTACCCTTGGGCAAACCCTGGAAGAATGATCGTCCACTGCCCATCACCCTGATCGGAGATACGGCTCATCTTATGCCGCCTTTTGCGGGACAAGGGGTCAATACCGGACTTATGGACGCCTTAACTTTGTCTGACAACCTCGCGAACGGAGCATTTGAAACAATACAAGAGGCTATTAAGGATTACGAAGATAAAATGTTTATTTATGCA
The DNA here is from genome assembly GCF_003852495.1 of Taibaiella sp. KBW10. Classification (GTDB taxonomy): domain Bacteria; phylum Bacteroidota; class Bacteroidia; order Chitinophagales; family Chitinophagaceae; genus Edaphocola. The sequence continues at coordinate 61,293 of NZ_QAJI01000007.1, forward strand.
TCAGCGGCACAACTTGCCTCCAGCGAGAATGAGGTTGAGATGCATCGTCCCGACTTTTCATTTCAGCAATTAATGATGGATTAACCGCAGTTAAGCCCTTAAACGTTCAATTCCGTCTTTCGAATGAACAACCTAATAATCAGCAAATTAATCAATAGCGCAATCTGCTGCAATATGTTATATCAGACATACTGAAGGATAATACCTAAATGCTAAAAAAGTCCTTTCACATTACAAAGAGATCACCCTTAAGGGTGATCTCTTTGTAATTAATATCATTAAAATCTGTAAATAAACGATATACAACCGCTACTTTAACTTGTCTAGCAGATATAGGTATGGTTCATGTAAATGATTAATAAACACATTGGTCTGATTTACATTCGGATACTTGGTAAAATAATCAGCATCCGGATATAGTACGATATACGCCCCGGTACGCACATAGTCATTACTATGATAATATTGCGGGGCTTTAAATTCTTTTAGGCTCTTTTGCACCAAACCGGCGGTCTTTCTACCTAAAAAGCGCTCGTAATTACGTTGTGCTTTTCGGGTCGGACGTTCCAGTTTATTAAACATATAGTTGAGTACGGTACGCTGCAGGAAAGGTTGTTTCCGGATCATTTTTTTGGCATCCTTAAAAGGATTAACCACATTAAAATCGTTCAGGGTTTGTATCGACATGGGGGTTTCCGGCACCCAATCCGCCGCATTTACTACATTATAAGCCCAACCGGCCTGTGTTTTTGATTCGTAATCATACGCAAAATATAAGTTACCGGGTTTAGGACCGGCACTACAGTAGGTCTTAAAACGGATGTCTGCAGGCAATAAACCTTTGGACTGTAAATTATAAAAATACGCCGTCACCAAATAGGCAATCGCTCCCCCCTGACTATGTCCCATAATCACGACCTGTTTGATTCCACTACGATATACAGAATCGAGTTTGGGCATTATATCTTTGGAAAGATAGCCCGTACTCAATAACCAGCCTACATGTACTGCTGCGCGGGGGTCCGTTGAAAGCTCATAATCGAAACGTTCCGTTCCGGACAATTCTAAGCTTCCTTTGGCAGGCACCATGGCCGCATAGAAATTATTGACCCAGCTCTCGGCTTTTTGTGTGGTACCCCTCAGGCTGATAACGGCAACGTCGCCACTATTGCTGATCCAGAAATCCCAGAGATTGTCCAGCCCCATAGGTGCCGAGCGGTATACCATACGATAATCAGGAGCAGGAATATGCGCATAATATTCAGGATTACTGCCTCCTGTACGGGCAGAGATGTACATCATTTGCTTATACTCCTCTTTATCAAAACCTGGTTTAAGCTTTTGCGCCGTCACCGCTTGGCTCAGCAAACAAATAAATAAGAAGACGAACGAGTGGATACGTTTAATCATATCGAAGTAGTTTATTATTAGAAAATAAGGTAGGCATTGTAGGTAAAAATAACTAAATCTATTGAAAACCAATAAAGTAAGCTATATTTTATTATCGTTATCGATCATATCAGGCTACACATTTACAGGGAACGCATACGGCTTAAAACGCTAGAAAATCAGCTGTTTTTCTGCCCATTCCAATCCGCATGGCAGACCTAAATCGGTACATTCAATATGGATAACCCTTCTCCTTTTTTGATTTGTTGCGCGAGAGGAACTATGTACTAATAAGGGCTTCATCAACATAAGGCCACCTTTCGGAACAGCACATATCACTTCTTCTTCTTGTTGCCAATCAATAGTTTCTGGTCGGTAAATTCCTTTTCTATGAGAACGGGGAATGACTTTTAGTGCCCCGTTTTCTGCATCAGTATCATCTAAATGGATCCTGATTGTCAAAATATTATCGAGTATATCTAAACTCGGTTGCACCGAAAACCGGCCTTGCTTTAGTGTCCAGTGGCTAAAACCGCCAATTTCTATCTTTCTGTCTACTTCAATTTTAAGGTCTTGGTGATAAGGTACATACCAATTTGAACGCTCCGGTTTATCAAAATAAATGCTCTTTATTACAAACTGCTTTTTGCCGGATACTTGCTGTATCAATTCCTTTAGCTCGCCATTAAAAATATGGGGTATGCTTTCCGGAAGCTCCATAAGAAAATGACGGACCGCGAAAAGGTCTCCCGAATTTCTAAAGTTTGCTTTTGCTTGATCGGCCTTATCAATAATTTCAATAATACGGGCAAGCGCGCTTTCATCGTAGCATTTATCGATAATAGCAAAACCCTGTTCTACGAGTTGTTGCCTTGGGTCTGTACACATCAAGAAGATATAAAATTTACATATAAAACAACAAAAAGAATACAATCATTATATTATATAGGTATACCTAAACAATAAAATTATCTATAGCCGATTTCTTTTGCTTTGAAGAAAATCCCATTACCGTGTTTATTTGGCAGAGGTATTACATTTCATGGACATGCGGAAATTAGTTGATAGCGCCTATCTGTGGGAATGACAACATTGAAAAGAAATCAATGTCCTTGTGACCATACATATAGACAAAAAAAGTAAGGCTAAACAATCAATAAAATAATCATTATCAATAGCTTAAAATCTATATCTCCTAAAAATCATACTCCGTTTCAATACGCGTTTTTAACCTTTTCACTAGGTCGTACGTTGCAGGGCAGCGGTGTACATTTTGAATAAACGTATCATTATAGTCATCAAAAGGCTTTTTATCATGATGCGGAAACTCGGCACAATCTATCGGCCTTACGGCATAAATACTGCACATATTATCGACCAGAAAAACACAAGGGAAGACCTTGTTAATGGTACTTCCCGTATCTTCTTCGACTTCAAGATATTTTTCAAAAAATGCTTCAGATGAAATGCCTAAATGATTGGCTATGCGATCCGTATCTTCCTGAGTAAATATTGGCGTCATGGTCTTGCAGCAATTAGCACAAGTCGTGCAATTAACTACTTCCCAGGTTTTCTTGTCTTCCTCAGCCACTATTTGCTCCAGATCGGGCGGCACGATTTCATCAAACTTCTGCAAAAAGGCAATCAATTGTTTCTTATCTTTTTGCGCAGCTTTTAGCGTTTTCGCTAAATCCATATAACGATCGATTAATAATAGGAACTGTTCAGGTTTATATTTTGCTTTTCTGCAGCTTCGATCGGGGCATAGTCAGATAGAAAAATCGGGCTGCCTTGTTTCACACAAACATTATGTTCGAAGTGTACAGAAGGTTTATTATCACGGGTTACAATCGTCCAGCCATCTTCCAGGGTCTCTACATGGCGGGTGCCGAGGTTGATCATAGGCTCAATAGCCAAAACCATATTTTCAATCAGGCGCTTTCCACTACCTCTGCTACCATAGTTAGGCACTTGTGGGTCTTCATGCATCTGACGACCTACTCCGTGGCCTACTAATTCGCGTACCACACCATATCCATGTTTTCCATTTGTATGATTTTCAATAGCATATGCAATATCACCTGTTCTATTACCCACTACCGCTTGCTTGATACCCAGGAACAGGGATTCTTTAGTCACCCTGACCAGGTCCAGGATTTCTTTGGAAACTTCACCAATGATAAAGGTATAAGCGTGGTCACCATGAAAGCCGTTTTTATAAAAACCACAATCAATTGATACGATATCACCTTCCTGTAGTTCATAGGCACTTGGAAAACCGTGTACTACTTGTTCATTTACTGATATACATAAAGAGTAAGGGAAGCCATGAAATCCTTTAAAAGAAGGCTTTCCACCATGATCCTTAATATATTCAAAAGCGAATTCATCTAAAGAAAGTGTGGTAATACCCGGCTTCAAAATTTTAGCAACCTCGGTTAGCGTATTGCTAACCATCATACAGCTTTCCCTCTGAATTTCAACTTCTTCGTTTGATTTATATAAACTCATTTCTAGATTTTTTTTATTTAATTAGTTAAAATATTACCCGTCATTTCTTCGGGTATAGGCAAGCCCATATAATGCAATATGGTCGGTGCAATATCACCCAACTTACCATTCTTTAAAGTTCCGTTATAATCATTTGAGATTAAGAACAAAGGAACGGGGTTTAAGGTATGTGCCGTATTGGGAGAACCATCCTCATTAACCAAGTAATCAGAATTACCATGATCGGCCGTCAGGAACACCGCATAGCCGTTTTCCAGCGCCTTGGGAATGATTTCCGACACACAGCCATCTACTGTTTCTGCCGCTTTTATGGCCGCAGCCCAAACTCCGGTATGCCCCACCATATCTGTATTCGCAAAATTAAGGCAGATAAAGTCCGCCGACTGCAACTCAATTTCAGGAATAATGGCCTCTTTAAGGTCAAAAGCGCTCATTTCCGGCTTTAAGTCATAAGTAGCCACTTCTTTGGGAGAGGCTTTTAAAATCCTTGATTCTCCATCAAAAGGCACTTCTCTTCCTCCGGAAAAGAAGAAGGTGACATGTGGATATTTCTCTGTTTCTGCTATTCTAATTTGCTTTTTGCCTGCATCTTGCAATACTTCTCCTAAAGTATTTTTCAAATCATCTTTCCGGAAAATAACGGATACATGTTTGAAGGTAGCATCATACTCTGTAGCCGTGACTAAATACAGGGGCAAAGGATGCATATTAAATTCCTGATACGCATGTTGGCTCAATACCTCTACAATCTCCCGGCAACGGTCGGTCCTGAAATTAAAACAAACGACCACATCATTCTCTTCTATATTGCCTATCGGGCGTTCATATTCATCACATTGCACTAAAGGCAGTAAGAACTCATCGGTAATATGCGCTTCATAAGAGGCTTCGATACTTTTTACAAAATCATTGGTACACGTACCAATACCTTTGGTTAATACATCATAAGCCTTTGATACTCTTTCCCATCGTTTATCCCTGTCCATTGCATAATAGCGACCGATCACCGAAGCGATCTGTCCCCTTGTTCCTTTTAAATGCTGGCTTAGATCTGCAATAAAGCCCGCTCCACTTTTGGGGTCAGTATCTCTACCATCAGTAAAAGCATGTATAAAGTAGCGCGGTACGCCTGCATCTTCGGCATAGGTACACAAAGCTTTCAAATGATCAATATGGGAATGTACCCCACCATTACTCACCAAGCCGATAAAATGCAATTTACCACCGCGGTTTTTAGCGGTTTCAAAAGCGGCAACCAAAGCTTCGTTATGTTGTAAGCTCCCGTCTTTAATAGCTACATTCACCCGCTGCAACTCCTGGTATACAATACGACCGGCACCGAGGTTTAAATGGCCTACCTCAGAATTACCCATCTGTCCGCCCGGCAAGCCCACGACTTCACCATAAGTAATGATCTCACTATTAGGGTATTTAGTGTAGAGGCTATCTACAAAAGGGGTGTTTGCCGCACGGATGGCATCGGAAGCCGGCACCAGACCTTTTCCCCAACCATCCATAATGATTAACATGGCTTTTTTACTCATAAGCTGCAAAGTTATCATTACTTAGGTAATATTAAAAATATGTACTGATTTTTATAACATTTACTTTAAAATCAATAGTAAACGAATCTGCTTATCGCCAAAGGCAAGCCATACAAAAAAACAAAAAAGGATGCCAATTCCAGACCCGGCCATAAGCCTGGTTTGCGGAAAGTACTTATATTTGAAAGCGAAACATTAAAGCCGCCGGTATCGCAACAAGCGGCTCCAAACGGCGCTTAAGCCATCAATTGAATCCTTGACATGAAATACCTTTTCCAACTCTTCTTATTGATACTCCTGATGAACTCGGGTTGTGTTTCCCATGCGCAACAAAAAGACGATTACACGACTGCTATAGACAGCCTCCTCCGGCAAAAGGACCCCAGACCTTTCAACGGTGTAGTGCTTGTATCCCAACAGGGGAAGGTCAAATACGCAAAAGCTTATGGTTATGCAAACGTAAGCCGCAAAACCCCTTTGGCATTAGACAATGCCTTTGAGATCATGTCGAATAGTAAACAAATTACAGCAGTACTCTTGTTGCAGGAAGTAGACAAAGGGCGGGTGAACCTCCAGGCACCCATCAAACAATACCTGCCTGATCTGGCTCAGCGATGGGCCGATACGGTAACGGTGGCGCAATTGCTCAATCATACGCATGGCATTGTGGACCTGGAAAAACCATTGGCTTTTAAAGCCGGTTCTGATTTTAAATATGGCAATTTATCTTATAGCTTACTGGGCAAGATCATTGCATTTTCTTCCGGAAAATCATATGCTGAAATGGCTGCCAATCTTTTTAAACAGCAAAAAATGACCCATACTTATTGCGCGACAACAGGGAAAAGGCCAAAGCAAGTTTCAGGACATTTCAATACAAATAATACCTTCAGCGTACTGGACAATACACAGATCAATCTCAATTCTCAACCGGCAGACGGTATCGTATCCACGGCAGCAGACCTGGCGCTGTGGAATCACAACCTGCACCAAGGAAAAATATTAAGCCGGGAAAGCTATGCCTTAATGTGTACCCCTCAGGTTTTGGCGCAGCATGATGTGTTTGGAAGCGCGCCTATTGGTTATGGCTATGGCATAAGGATTAATGATCAATCCAGTCCGAAATACCGGGCGCATACCGGATTGGGCGACGGATTCGCCGCTCTGAATGTTTATTTTCCGGAAGGCGATGTCAGCTTAATCGTGCTGGAAAACCAAATGAATGAAAATGCTGCTATAAATTACTACTTTGAAACAGCCATCCTCAATATATTAAGAAACAGCAAACTAAACCACAAATAACATGGATCAATTTAACTGGACAAGCTTTACCCGAAAAATTGCGATTCAATCCAGCCTTTCCGGGCTGTACGATGCCTGGACGAAGGCTGCTGAAATAGAAAAATGGTTTTTAAGCAAAGCCGTATATTTTGATATCGAACAAAATCCAATCGCGGCAACGGAAAGCATTAGTGGCGGCCAAAGCTATGATTGGCAATGGTATACACAAGAGTACCGGGAACAAGGTAAAATCTTGGAAGCCAATGGCAAGGATTTGATCCGGTTCACCTTTGCAGGAGCCTGTATCGTTGAGGTAAAACTATGGGAGGAAGATGGCTTTATCATTGTAGCACTGACGCAAAAGGATATTCCAACAGACGATGCTTCTAAACAGAACATCCGTTTAGGCTGCGCTTCGGGCTGGTCTTTTTATCTTGTCAATCTAAAATCGGTGTATGAAGGTGGCCTGGATTTGCGCAATAAAAATACGGCCTTTACTGCAATGGTAAACAACTAGGCCCGACAAAAAGGAGAGCGTTACACTTATAGTTAACCCTATACCAATCATCTTATAATTATGATCAAATCAGGCATTTTACTCCTCTCATTTATCTTTACTACAGCCCGGCACCTTAGCGCCGGAAGCATTGCCACTCCCCGCTTAGACGGCTTGACGGAACATCAAAATACGGAAGACAATATCCTTTTGGACAAGGTACTGGAGCAACTAAAATGTAGCAAATCGGAGATCCGGGAAGAATTATATACAGAAAAAATATGGCCTTACGATCCCTCGCTGACCATAATGGTGATCCCTAAAATAGCCCAACAGGAATTAGATGCCTATGGCAACGGCAGTTATGTGATGGATTCTTATGTATTGCTGGTTGATCATAAAACTGCGACAATCAAGAACCTTTTTTATGAAGCCGAGGCATGGAATTCTGATGCCATGGTACTCTCGGAAATTGTAATTGATACTGCACCTTATCAGCTCAACAATGATACCCGAGGTTTCGGAATCCGGATTAATTATACCGGAAGCAGTCGTCCTAATCCTTATAACCAAACTCTTTTCACTTTATTTATCCCGGAAGGAGATCGCTTAAGACCTTTGCTCAAAGACTACGAAATCGACCGTTTTACCGGAGAATGGGACACGAATTGCGCCGGCGCTTTTGATGATCGCGCTTCGGTTATTATGATTGATAAAGCCCAAACAAACCATTTCAACAATATTATCCTGAAGCAAACGCTTAGACACACCCTAAATTATAAAGTCGGGGAAGATTGTGAAGAGAAAGTAAGCACTAAAAAGAAAACGGTACTACTGAAATTCGATAAGAAATCATACCGGTAATAATTAAGACATAAAAAGGTGCGGAATGAAGATCATTCCGCACCTTTTATGTAGTACAGGTAAAGCTTTACCGCTTACTCTGCTCTTTTATCTTTTATGCTGCAACCAATTGCTAAAGTGGTATTTTCTTCAATGGGTTTTCCGGCCAGTAAAGCATCTACGGCCAATTCGGCATATTTCTTTTTCACCTCTTTTGGATGTTCGTAATTATCATCGATCGCACCGATGTATTTCACGATATTTTTGCCATTTTCTTTTTGTAATACAAATACATGCGGTGTTTTGGTCGCACCATATTTAGGATACACATCCTGCTTTTCGTCGATCAGGTATGGGAAGGTATATTTTTTCTCTTTAGCCAGTTTTTGCATTTCTTCATAACTGTCTTTGGGTTCTAGTACCGGATCATTAGGACTTATGGCAATAACCGGATAACCTAAGGAAGCATATTTTTTGTCCAGATCTACAATACGTTGTTCATATGCTTTGGCATAAGGACAATGATTACAGGTAAAGACCACAATATATCCTTTTGCTTCTTTATAATCGGCCAAGGACACTTGTTTGCCATCGACATTTTTAAGAGAGAAATCTGTAGCCTCATCCCCTACCTTATAGCCACTGACGGCCTTCTCCGGCGTTTTTGTGGTGTCTTTAGGGCTTTCTACTGCTGTTTTGTCTTTATTATCTGTTGTGTTTGTGCTGTTACAGGCGGTAAAAGCCAGCGTTGCGGCACTTAACAAAATAACTAGTTTGTTCATGTTTATTTGTGTTTAGGGGTTATTGAAGATGAGGTTTGATCAGGTTGTCCAGGGCTGCTTCGTCCATTGACCCTTCATGAAAGGCTTTTTTCTCACCTTGTTTATACAAGATCGTTACGGGAATAGCGCCGGTCCAGGATTTATCGAATTTCGGAATCCATTCGTTCATGCGCCCATTATCATCCAGCAGATAATGCTCTGCCTGGATATTTTTCTTTTTAAGAAAAGGAATGACACCTTCTTTAAGGTTAGCCCCTTCGTCCAGGGAGACCATAATAAATTTGAAAGGCCCGTTTTTATATTTATCATTTATCGTGACAAAATGGGGCAATTCCCGCACACAAGGCCCACACCAGGTGGCCCAGAAATTAACGACGTAAAGTGTATCATTCTTTTGTTGCAGGCGCGCCATCAATTGTTCATATTTGACCACTGTTACTACCGGGTCGACTACAGATGCTGCCTCTTCAGCACCATTCTTTGCCGCATCCGCCGCTTTAGCGTTATCGGTATCATTACAGGAAGCAATAAACATCGGAAATGCTCCAGAGAGCAAAAGGGGAAACACAAATCTTTTCATTAGATTGAATTGAGCTTTAAAAATATTAAAACAAGGCCAAAGCCCATAGCGATCTGTATTTTTATAACATAAGTTTAAGGCTAGATCAGACAAACGAAAAAATAAAATCTCTTTTTTTTAAATAAATTTTGCGCAACCGATTAATTGCATTTATATTTGCAATAGATTGGTTGCACAAATAAATATTATGATGAGAAGAGATGTATTTCAGGCAGTAGCAGACCCTACCCGCAGAGCGATTATAGGACTTATAGCCCTACAGGCCATGACGCCCAATGCGATTGCGGAACATTTTCAAACGTCGAGACAGGCCGTTTCTAAACATATTAAGGTATTAACGGAATGCGACCTATTGACGCAAGAGCAATCGGGAAGGGAAATATATTATCATTTCAATCCTCAAAAACTGAAAGACATTGCCGATTTCGTAGAGCCCTTCCGTAAAATGTGGGAAGAGCGCTTCGGCCAGCTAGATCAATTACTCAACACTCTAAAATAAATGTACAATGGAAAGCAACAACAAAACCCAGGTAAACAAAGACCTGCAAGCCAAAACAATTCATGTTTCCCGGACCTTTAACGCTCCGCTGAAAACCGTATGGCGCGCTTATACAGAGCCCGAATTGCTCGATCAGTGGTGGGGACCAAAACCCTGGAGAGCCGAGACGAAATCTATGGATTTTTCTGTGGGTGGCTACTGGCTCTATGCTATGGTCGGACCTAATGAAGAACGGCACTGGGCGCGTGCAGATTATACTGCGATCAATGCACCGGAAAATTTCGCAGCAAAAGACGGCTTTTGTGATGAGCATGGCGTCTTGAATGAGGAAATGCCCCGAAGTGCCTGGGAAAATGTGTTTACGGAAACACCGGAAGGCACGCTGGTATCTATTAAAATTGTCTTTGAAAAAGAAGAATACATGCAAGCGACCTTAGATATGGGCTTTGAACAAGGATTCCTGATGGGCATCAGCCAACTGGAGGAATTATTGAAAACACTTTAAGTAGATTAAGTGCATAAAAAAAAGAGTGCCTGTATTTATTGCTACAGGCACTCTTTTTTATACTATATAACGCTTACAGGATGGTTTCCTTCACTACTTTTAAGATATCTGCGGTTTCTGCTTCGCTACCCCCTTCTGCATAAATACGCAACAAGGGTTCGGTACCGGAAGCACGCAACATCACCCATCCGCCATTGGCTAAGTGATATTTGACGCCATCTATTTTTTCTACATGCGTTACGGCATAAGTGCCAAAACCGGCATTGTACTCATCGTTCTGTGCCGCATTGATGATGCGCTCCTTTTGTTCATTAGGTAAGGTAAGGTCATCGCGTTGATACACAAATGCACCTACCACCTCATATACTTCCTGGATCAATTCTTTCAAAGATTTTCCAGTGGCTACCATAAACTCAAGTAATACCAAACCATCATAAATCCCGTCACGCTCCGGAATATGTCCTTTTACGGCAATTCCGCCACTTTCTTCTCCGCCCACAAGGACATCTTCGGTAACAATCTTTTCACTGATATATTTAAAGCCGATCGGCGTTACTTCTACCGGTAAGCCATATTGCGCGCACATGCGCTTAACCCTATCGGTCACGGAGAAAGCAATGATTACCTTTCCGGTCATGTGTTTATACTTCGCCAGGTAATGCACCAACAATAAGAGGATATGATGTGCATCCACAAAATTACCTTCTTCATCGTATAATCCGATACGATCTGCATCACCATCGGTTACCAAACCTAATTTCAGCTCTGGTGTATGCTGCATCATCGCCGACAGTTCTTTTGTATTTTTATACAAAGGTTCGGGGGCAATACCCATAAAGGTTGGATTATGCTCGCAATGCAGCAAAACAGCAGAAGGCATCAGCTTTCTGATCACATTCTGCCCGGCACCGTACATGGCATCATAAGCCATTTTAAAGGCGGCATTGTTTAAGGTTTCAAAGTCGAATTTTGTTTGCAGATAGTCCAGGTACATTTGCTCCAGGTCTACAAACTCCAGTAAACCCTGCGCAGCATAATGATCTAAACCATCGACAGGAACGGTATAAGTATCCGGAATCAGTGCTTCCACTTCCGCAATATCGCCTGGGTTGGTGGGACCGCCATGAGCGCCTTTTAATTTATACCCGTTATAAGCAGGCGGATTATGTGAGGCAGTAATGACCACACCTTGATCTGCTTTTAAATGCAAGACTCCGTAAGAAACCATTGGGGTACTCACAAAGCCTTTGGCGATATACACTTTTACGCCATGCGCACATAATACCTGCGCGACGGTTTCAGAAAACAGTTCGCCACCAAAACGGCAGTCATGCCCGATGACCACAGACGGGGTTTTCGTTTTTCCATGCAACCAATCTGCGAGTCCTTTAGACACCCTTGCCACATTTTGTACCGTAAACTCTTTTGCGATGATGGCGCGCCAACCGTCTGTACCAAATTTAATTTTTTCCATCTTGTATAAATATGTTTATTTTTTTTAGATTTTATTTACGGGGAAATAATACGTCCTGCATGGTGTAGAGCCCTTGTTTTCCAACCAGGAATTCTGCCGCTAAAACGGCTCCTAAAGCAAAGCCGTCACGGTTATGCGCGGTATGTTTGATTTCGATATCGTCTATTTCGGAATGATAGGTTACTACATGGATACCGGGTACCTCATCTACACGGAAGGCTTGGATCGCAAGCTCCTCATCATTATGCGCTTCTTCTTTTACCCATTTATTTTTTCGTTCCAGCTGCTGCACAATCTGCTCAGCAATTGTAATGGCGGTTCCGCTGGGTGCATCCAGCTTTTGCGTATGATGTGTCTCCGAAACCCCTACCTGATAAGTATCCTGGTGGTTCATCATTTGTGCAAGTTGTTTATTCAGCTCAAAAAAGATGTTTACCCCAATACTAAAATTAGAAGATTGTATTAAAGCGGTCTGATGTTCGGCACACAAAGCCGCGGCTTGTGGTACGCTTTCATTCCAGCCTGTTGTACCGCATACTACGGGTACTCCGGCTTTAAGCGATTGGGATACATTATTCAAAGCGAGTTCCGGTCGTGTGAATTCAATTACGGCATCTGCTTTTTGTATATTTTCTGTTATATAGTCTTCCGTATTTTTTGAACCAATGGTCAAAACTATTTCGTGGCCACGGCTCTGGGCAATACGTTCTATTGTTTTACCCATTTTACCATATCCGACCAAAGCAATCTTCATATTGTTTATTTAATTAAAAATTTAGGCCAAAAGAGTTTTTGGATTCCGGGGGAATAGTGTATAAAATCGGGTTGAGTGATCAGTTCCAGGCCACCGTACATAAACTTGGACTTAAACTTTTCCAGATACACTTCTTTGAATTTCCATTCGATATGGTGTACACTGTATTCGTACAGGTTACCTTGTTTTTCATGAAAATACTTGAAGCGATTAGTCAGCCAGGATTCAATTTGTGTTTTAGGAATATCAGTTCCGAAACGGTATTTCAAACCAAGTTTAAATCCTGAGAAATCGTTCTTTGCAAAAAATTTATGCTCCTCTCCGGTGCTTTCGCGCACAATCTCCGTCTCGCCCTGCTTGAGTTTGAATATTTTTTTATACAGATTTTTGGTAAATGATTTCTCCAGCTCCTGATTAAAAATATAAAGCCCCGGTTTACCATTATGGATCACATAGGTCTGCATGATCACCTGATCGAAACTAAAGCCTTGTTTGATCAGCGTAAAAAAACGATTGGTGAAATTATCGACACTGGCCACGCAAATAGTGACCCAAGCCCCTCCTTCAAAAGTATCGATCGATAATTCTTTAGGCAAAATGCGCTTTACGGTACTGGCGCCTACTTTCCAATGTAGCATCAATACATCTTTCCATTCACTTAGCACCACCCAGTCCTGGTTAGGCATGGGGAAAGAACGATGCAAAGTGTGCTTTAAAATTTCTTCGGGTTTATATACTTCCATTACGCTAGGGTCATACAGTGATACTTCGTAAGTTCGGAAGGCAAAATTATCTCTTATAAAAGTTCTCAACAAGATTCGTTCAAAACTTTAACAATAAGCTAAATGCTACTTCCCAACGTTGAGCAAGTTAATAAATAATCTTATAGCACCAACATTTCCGGCGGGCAATTGTCTAAAAAACACCAGGCCGGAATACACAAAATGTCCTTTACCATAAGGTGCATACAAGATACCACTTTTCAAAGGATTTTCCCCTTCATCATTCATAGACAGTACAGATGTGTATTTTTCATCCCAGGATGCCGGATAGTAAATCCCGCGCTCCTGTACCCAACCCTCAAAATCTTTTTGAGTGATCTTATTCGGTGTTTGTAATACCGGATCTGCAGGATTCAGAAAGGTCACCGCTGCATTTTCATCCGTTACACGGTCTCTGGATAAGGTGATCGGCAAAGGGGAAAACTGCGGCAGTTCCAATCCCATACTGGTATTATATTGCATCAGCACATTACCCCCTTGAGCAATGTAAGCCCAAATATTAGGCAGGTATTGCTGAATGTCTTTGCGCACATTAGCCGCTCTGACCCCAAATACGATAGCATCAAATTTAGCCAGAGCCGATGGATTAGATAATTCTGTGGTGCTCAATATCGTTACTTCAAATCCAAACTGCGACAATACATCGGCCACTTTATCGCCGGCACCTGTAATGTATCCGATATGCTTTACCTTGGTCTTCCAATCCTTCACCACAAGGGTCGACTTTGCAGACTCGAAGTACTGTAAGGTGGGCAAATGATCATACTGAATTAGTTTTAACGTTTTATCGAATAACTGATCGTTTACTTTCAGCACATATTTTAATTCGGATTGACTTTTGGTCAGCTTTAAGTCTTTATAAGGAATTTCGATACTCAGCACGCGCTGCTCCTCTTTCGACTGCCCATTAATCTTATTTTCATAAACCAGTTGCTTGCCTTGATAGACCATCAACTGCGCCTCGCTTATCGCTTTTCTTGCATTAATACGCAGTGCAAATTTCAAGGGCTCGGCCGGACTTGCCACAAGCATACTTTGCATGGGCTCTATATCGGCTATGGGCAATACCCTTACCGGTTCTATCACATCCCCTTTTGTCGGATTCAGTTTTTTATTGGATACCGGTACGGCTATAGAGAAATCCTGATCCCCGATGCTGAGTGTCAGGTTTACAGAAAACGCATTATGGGTCAGGGGTTCATTATGATAAGGTGCAGGATAGACAAACTGGTTGTTCTGCACTTCGCTGCGCATCCAAAAGGGTTCTGTCACCGCTGTTTTCGTATAAACGGGGAGTTTAAAAACGGTGGTTACCGTACTATCATTAGGCAGTTGTAGGGCAGCCGGCGTATACGTTTTACCGCTCGCATCCTGAATCCCTGTTAATTGAATTCCCGAAGCCCTGGCAATAATATTAAGGCTAATAGCCAGGCTGTCTCCAATCGTTGTTGCAGCTTGCGTACTCAATGCTTCGGCTTGTATACCGGCACATTGCAGGATGATATGATCTATTTCAGCGCTCTTTGTATTAATCCAGAATTGGTTTTGTTTATCCAATTGCTGAATCATTTTTTTTATGTTCAGTAATTCGGGAATGCTGTTTTGTGGTCTGGAAAAATCAAATTTTCCAATTACATTCTGAATGAAGATCCCGATTGCTTCACGCCCTACCCTGTTCCAACTGGTGTCAATACCATCATATATAGATTGGCTCATAGGTGCTCCGGCCATCAATTCAAAATTCTCATTGGCGATACCATAGGATTGCGGCGTACCGGCACCCTGGCTTTTATGTTCGGAGCGGCTGCGGCCCGCCATTTCCCCATAACCCTCTCCCAGTAAGGGATCATATTGATTGATCGGCAGCAAAAACTGTCCGTCCTTAATGGTATTGCTGGAGCCGAAACGGAAGGCATTAAACAGGATGCGTTTTGGTACCCATACAGCAGGATCTTTACTCGCCTGTAATTCTTCAAAAGCCTGTTTGGCGGCTATGGCAGAAGCCGTATGTTGCCCATGGCCTCCTTCTCCCGTGGTGGGAAAGCGGCAGATCAACACATCGGGGCGATATTGCTGGATCGCATTTTTCACATCTTCCACTACTTGTTTCTGATTCCAAAAAGCGAACGTTTCTTTTGGTGATTTCGTAAATCCAAAATCGACAAAACGGGTAAACAGCTGACTGGCGCCATCTATTTTACGCGCCTGCATCATCTCATTGGTACGAATAAGCCCTAAGGCGGGTCCTTGTTCATTACCCAATATATTTTGCCCGCCATCACCCCTGGTCAGGGATAAATAGATCGTTTTTACATGATCATGATGTACGAGATAAGCGATCAGCCTGGTATTTTCATCATCGGGATGTGCCGCGATATACATTACGGTACCCAATCGTTGTAATTGTTGTAATTCCTGATAAATAGTACTGGAAGAGCCGGGTCGGTATTGTTGTGCCGAAATGATATTGCCATACAATATCGAGATCAAAAATAGAATGCGTTTCATAAAGGGTTACAAATGTACGTTAGGGTTTGGGCTATTGCGCCGATAAGGTATTTTTTTTCTCTTTTGCCAGGTTCACCTGCGCCTTGTCTTTATTAATCGTCAGGATCTTGTCCATTTCTTTATTCAGCGCAGCTAGGAGTTCTGTTATCGTTTTCTGATTTGCGCCTTCATTGACAGTAGCGATTTTTTTCAGAAAGGCAATCCCTTTATTATAGCTATTAAGGTCTTCTGTATGGATCAGGTATTCGGCAAACTGATTGATGAATCCGGTTCTGATGCCATCATAATTGTCGTTGATTTGCTTCACCAGATAATCATAATCAGCGGCATTTGCGTTTTGCGCCAGGATCATGAATACCGTGTTTAACAGATTGGCCTTTGGGTCTTTAGTTTTAAATTCTGAAGCCCTGTCATATCCGAGTTTGCGGTTATTACGATAGATGGCTATTAAGGCATTGGCCGCTACCATATAAGACTTACTTTCCAAAGCCTGCTCATACAAGCTGCTGTAGGCACTGTTATCAACCGCACTCAGGACCAGTATCGCTGCCGCCTGTACTTTCGTATTAGGATCGTTTGCGGCCAGGGCGTGTACTTTATTTTCTATTGTTTTGGGCAAACCCTTTTCGGTAAGATTCAGTTGTTGCAGGGTGAAGGTGCGCACCGCAGCGATGGTATCTTGTAAGGCCAATAGAATAGCCTCATGACGCGCTGTTCCCAGGCTTGTGTTTTTCTTCGTAAACAATGTGCTTATCGCATTCCGTTTGGAAATAAAACTCCCGGTTTGCCTGAGGATCACAGAAACCTCGGCTACGCTTTGCTCAGGTACCTTGAGTTCACCCGGTAGCCAGTGTAAAGCATCCGGTACAAAAACAGGGGCTTTCCCATTTTGGTACGGATATACAAAGACTTGTTCTTTCTGCGCTTTTACATGCCAGTCGATTACTTTATCGTCTTTCCCGAGTAGCTGTGCTTTTAAGGGCAGGTCATACAAACCCACACTATCGCTTTGCAGCTGTTTTACCGTTACTTTTAGCTGCTGTGCCGCATCATCATAAGTGTACTGAATATTTAGTTTGGGATGCCCCCCTTTATAATACCACTGATTGAAAAACCAGTTCCAGTCTTTACCGGTCACTTTTTCAAAAGCCAGTCTTAAGTCTGTTGCTTCTGCAGTGCCCAGCTTATGTTGCGTCAAGTATTCTTTGAGTCCGGCAAAAAAAGCATCATCTCCCATTAAGCTCCGGAGGTAATGTAAAGTACGTCCTCCTTTATTATAGCTTACGCGATCAAACATTTCTCCGGCGGAGCTATACACGCAACGCACCAAAGAGGGATCATTTTTTTCGGCTTGTTGTAGATAGCGGGTTAAGGCGTTTTGCCATACTTCTTCGGCAGCATTAGGGCCATATTTATATTCCGACCAAAGGAACTCACTGTAATCGGCAAAGGATTCATTGACGGTCAGGTTGCCCCAGGATTCACAGGTTACATAGTCGCCAAACCATTGGTGGAACAACTCGTGCGCCACGATATAGTCGTTATTAGCATCAGCCAGTTCGCGTTCGTTTTTCAGGTTAAAGGACCCAAATACACTTGCCGTTACATTCTCCATCGCTCCCGATACGAAATTATAGACGGCCACCTGGCTGTATTTTTCCCAGGGATAAGGTACGCCTAAACGCTCCGAAAAAAAGTTCATCATTTCGGGTGTATGGTTAAAAATCTGCTTTGCCGTGCCGGCATACTTCGGGGGTACATAGTAACTCACTTCTTTACCATGCCATTGCTCTTTTACTACTGCAAAATCACCTGCCGCCATCATAGCCAGGTAAGGTGCAAATGGCAGGTCTTGTACCCAGCGATCGGCCCGCATACCATTGGCCTCTTTTACGGCACTTTTCAGCAGTCCATTGCTCAGGGTCTTAAAACTATCAGGTACATGCATGGTCAGATCAAGGGTCGTCTTGAAATTAGGACTGTCAAAGGTTGGAAACCATTTACTGTTGGCCTGAGTCTCACCCTGAGTCCAGAATTGTATCGGTTTTTGCGGTTCTTCCTTGCCGGTATTGATAAAGAATAGTCCCCTGTCACTGCGAATCGACGAGGTCCCTTTATCTATAAGCGTATTAGGCTGCGCACTGTAATCAATAATGATTTGAAGGGTTTCTTTACGGTTATATTTTTTAGGTAGCCGGATCTTCAATTGTTGTTGATCATATTCATAAGATAAGCTTGTATTTCCCGGCAGCATTTTTACCGATGCAATCTGCATACCCACGGCATCCAAAACAACAGAATCGGTATCATAAAAATATGGATTCATGGATAGGGTCGCCAAACCTTTGACTCTTCTTTCCGGAAGCTCAAAATGAAGATCCAGTGTGGTATGCACCAATTCCCATTCCTTGGTTCTGGAGGGCTGGTAAACCGGCGGATTGCTTTCTTTTGCCGCGAGGGGCTTTACCGCGGGTAGATTCCCCTTTTGCATTTTGGACACCGAGCAGGCAGTCGCGCATAAAACCATGCCGGACAATAGGCCTAAGGACTTGATCAAGATATAATTTCCCAATGAAAATAGTTTTGAAGTAAACAAAAATATACTTTTGTATGCTAAATTGAAAACAAAAATGATCTGCCACAGAAAAGCATACCACAGCCCCTTTGTGCTGTTTGTGTTGCTACTCGCAGCAAGTTTCTTTTCCTGCAAAACCAAAAACCGGCAGGTGCAGCGTGGCATGTATTATTGGAAGACGAACGTAAGCCTTTCTGTATATGAACAAAAAGTGTTGGATAGCCTTGGATGCAAGAACTTGTATGTGCGCTTTTTTGATGTGGATTGGAACAGCAGCAGTAAACAAATTGTGCCTGTAGCCGGTAATACCGGCCTGGACAGCCCGCTGAAGCAACAGATCACTCCGGTCGTGTTCATTACCCAAACGGCGCTGAATAACCTTGCCTGGAATACCACCGCCACCTTGGCACAAAACATTGCAGGCTTACTGGAAATGAAATGCAACAAGTCGGCAATCCTGCCTAAGGAAATACAAATAGATTGCGATTGGACGGTCAATAATAAGGATATGTATTTTGATCTGTTACAAAAATTGAAACAACAGCCTTTTTTCAAACAGAAGGTGCTGAGTGTGACGATCCGCCTGCATCAGGTAAAATATATTACTAAGAATGGCGTTCCGCCGGTAGATAAAGGATTGCTCATGTGTTACAATATGGGTAAGTTGAAAGACATTAAAGAAACCAACTCCATCTTAAATGTAGCCACCGCCCGTACTTATTTGGGCAACATGAAAAACTATCCTTTAAAGCTTGATGTAGCCTTACCCATTTTCTATTGGTGTATTCTATTCGAAAAAGAACAGTTCAAGGGCATTCTGCGCGACATCGACATCGATCAGCTGCAGGATCGACAAGTGTTTACCCCTAAAACGGATCATGTTTACCTCATTACAAAAGATACGCTATGGAATGGTTTTGAGCTGAAAGAGGGGCAAATCGTTCGTTACGAAAATAGTAATACGGAAGAAGTACAAAAACTTGCTACTTTTGTGGCTGCGCAGCTCCGTAATGATTCTGTACAAGTACTCTTATATCATTGCGACCGCAAAAATTTCCTAAAATACAACTCAAATGAATTGGAAAAAATATATACTCGTTTTTAGTAGTGTGACCGCGCTGGTGGCATCGGAGCAAATTATTCATGCCTGTGCCGACTTTGACAATTATGATACTTATCCTTCTTTTTTCGGAAATAAAGCTCCGGATAAACCTGCCTATACCCCCTTCTTTTATGTAGGTTATGATCTTTATTATGATGACTATAATGAAGAGGATTTCCAATCGGGCCTGTCGCAAACAGACATTATCAACAAGCAATATATTCTAAAAGAATGGCAGGAATACACCAATAATCAATGTACACTTAAAGACATTGAAGCCGTAGTGTACGGTGCCGATGCCAATAGTATAAGCCAGCTGGGCGAGGGCACCCTTGCCGGTTTTGAAAAAAACCAATTTGCCCAATGGCTGGGTAAGGGTAAGAAAAAGGATGTGCTGCAATATTTGAGTTATGCAAAGTCTTGTGAAATCAATGCCCTGACTAAAGTGGACAATTGGGATACCACCAAAGCGAAATCGACTACAACTAACCAGCAATTAATGGATGAAGGACTTAAATTAAGAAAACGGACCAAAGACGATTTCTTAAAAATGAAGTACAATTTCCAGATTTTAAGAATGGCTTTTTATGATGAGCAGTATGACGGCGTATTATCGCTGTTTGAAGAATTGACCGGCAATACTGCTGATAAGAGTGTCGCCTATACCCGATGTCTGGGATTCAAAGCGGGTGCTTATTACAAAAACAAAGATAAGGTTCAGGCGGGCTATTATTATAGTAAGATGTTCCAAAACAGTGATGCGTATAAAAGTGATGCCATGGTCTCTTATGAATGGTGCCGGACGACTTACGATCCGGATAAAGGAGAAAAGATAAAGGATTATACGGATGCTATCTATAATTTATGCAAGAATGACCAGGAACGTGCAGTCGTTACGGTGATGAATGCCCTAAGGACAACGGACGATGCCCTGCCCCTTATCGAAAAGGCTTACCGCCTGGATCCTAATGTAGCCGGCATTGATGTGCTGGTGAACCGGGAGATTAACAAGATCGAAGAGAATTATTTTGACGATATCGTATATGGTGAAAATAAATTGCCGAATAGCTCAATGTGGTATTATAATATTCGCAATTACGATTATGAAGAGAGCCGAAACAATAAAGATTCTGTAAATACGATATATACCAGTTATCTAAAGCAGTTAAATACATTTAACCGCAAGATGATTGCAGAAAACAAAAATGCCTCTAAGGCATTTTGGTATTTATCATCGGCTTATATCGCTTATATGCTGCAAGATAAAAACAGTATGAATACAGATATGGCCGCAGCCAAAGCTTCGGGTATGAACCGCAATGAGGAACGCTTGTACAATGTAGTGGAGATTTTAGCACTGCTAAAAAACAATACCACGATCACCACACAAGTAGAAACGGATCTTTTACCCAAACTAAAATCATTAAATGCATTGGCGGTAAAAAACTACAGTGCCAACAAGACCTTCAGGGATGTAATGCAGCACCTGATCGCAGGCAAATACCTGCAACAAAAAGACACCATCAAAGCGGTTTATGCCATGGCACATGCCAGCACCTACGACAGTGCCCGCAATAGCTTCAATGCAGACCAATCATTTAAAGATATACAAGGGAATGTACTGGATGCCATGTCGGTTGCACAACTCAACAAAGTACAGGCTTTTGAGGCTTCTGCAAAGAAGTCTGCTTTTGAAAAATGGTTGGTAGCCGGTACTTACTATACTGCCGATGTGCTGAAAGACCTGGAAGGCACCAAATATATACGGGATTACAAGTTTAAGGAAGCGGAGCAGATTTTCGCTAAATCGGGTGCTGGCGGCGAGTTTCCCAACCCTTTTATGCCGCAGATCAACGATTATATTGAGATCTATAAACAAGACACTTTACGCACCTTCAGCAAGCTGACTTTTAGTAAACGCATGGCGGAACTGCAGGACATCATCGCGAAAAACCCTAACGATGCCGGTGCCCTCTATGGCTACGCTGTAGCGCTCTACAATATTTCTTACTATGGCAAGGCGTCTAATATGGTAGATTACACGCGGGATTACACCAATGAAACTGCTTATTATATCTCGGATGCATGGCGTAAAATGTCCCGTCCCTTCCAGGAGTATTACGGGGTGTATACTGCGGAACAATACTTCAATAAAGCCGCCGCCGCGACCAGCGATCCGGAACTTAAAGCCAAATCAATCTGGGGTGCTGCCAAATGCTGGGAGAAAAGATGTCCCGGAACACCGGAAAGCCGCTATTCGGCCGATGATATGTATTTTGTCAATGCGTTGAAAAATCCATATTTCAGAAAGTTAAACAGTGGTACAGCATCTAAATACCTGAAAAGTGTAGAAAGCACTTGTGATTATTATGGTGCTTACCTCAGTAGAAATAAATAAACCGGATGCGCTTCAGATATTTTATTATTGCTACGCTTATCGTGATCGCACACCTGGCGGCAGGCGTATATTATAACGGTTATCCACTCTGGTGGATTGGCTGCACCCTCATGGCTTTTTTAGGAATTACGATACTGGCTTGTATAAAGATCCAGTGGAATTTTTTCCTGACTTCTGTAAACCGTATTCCACTTAGTTTTAAACAATTGTCAGAAGGTACCACACCCGTGGCACTGACTTTTGACGATGGGCCGCATGAATTAACGGAATCCGTTTTGGACATTTTAAAGGCAGAACAGGTGAAGGCTACTTTTTTCCTGATCGGCAAAAACATTGCCGGCAGAGAAGCTATACTCCAAAGGATGAAGGATGAGGGGCACCTGATCGGGAATCATTCTTATGAGCATAGCGTTCATTTTGATTGGCAATCGACCAAAAAGATGGCTCTGGAACTACAAGCCTGTAATGAAGCCATACAATCGGTTACCGGTTTTACGCCGACGATTTTCCGCCCGCCTTTTGGGGTTACGAATCCTAACCTGGCAAAAGCGGTAACGCAATTAAATATGCAAAGCATTGGCTGGAATGTACGGAGTATGGATACCGTTGCTAAGGATGCTTCGATCTTAAAAAAGAAAATCCTTTCCAAAACCCGTGCCAATTCGATTATCCTGCTGCATGACCGTTGTGCGGTAACCGTCGAACTGCTTCCCGAACTTATCAGGGCATTAAAAGAGAAAGGATACAGCTTTACCTTTCCGTCTGGAACCGAAATCCGCTGAGTTGGTATGAACCGCATTGTGCCTACAGATCATAAAATCTAAATACGGGATAAAATAATAAGAGCTGCTTTTAGGCAGCTCTTATTATAAATATATTTATTCCTTTAAATTAGTATGTATAGGTACCAAACTCTCCTTCAATGATCAATTCATTTTTCGGAGCCGCTTCTACCCTGCCACTAATCTGCGCCTCAATATTAAAGTGCTGTGCGATAGCGATCAGTTCATTTGCAGTAGCCTCATCCGTGAAAATCTCCAGGCGCTGACCCATATTAAAGACCTGATACATTTCGCGCCAGTCTGTTCCGGCGGCTTTTTGTATCATTCTAAAAATCGGAGGCGAGGCAATCAGGTTGTTTTTCACCACACGCAAGCCTTCCGGCATATAGTGCATACATTTAGTCTGTCCGCCACCGCTGCAATGAATGATCCCGTTGATCTTATCAAAATGCTTTTCTAATATTTTTAATAATAAAGGCGCATAAGTTCTGGTGGGCGACAAGATCATTTTACCGGCATCCAAAGGCGTTTCCGTTGGATCGGTCAGGTGATAGATCCCGTTATAAACTACTTCTTTTGGTAAATTCGGATCTACACTTTCTGGATATTTAGTGGCATAATCATGGTGTAATAATTCATGACGGGCGCTGGTCAGTCCGTTAGAACCAATACCACTGTTATAGGCCGTTTCATAAATTGCCTGTCCGAAAGAGGCAAAAGATACAATCACATTGCCCGGTACAATATTATCGGTTGTGATGATCTTTTTGCGCGGCATACGGCAAGCCATAGTACCATCTACGATGATCGTACGCACCACATCTCCTACATCAGCAGTTTCGCCACCCATGAAATGTACCTCGATACCATATTCCTTTAAGGTATTAAAAAACGATTGGGAACCGTTGATCACTTCGGCAATAACCTCACCCGGTATCAGGTGCTTATTTCTTCCGATGGTGGAGGAATAGGTATAAGGCCCTACGGCACCCACACACAGCATATCGTCTGTATTCATCACAATCGAATCGACAGCGATGCCTTTCCATACACTCAGATCGCCGGTTTCTTTCCAGTACATATAGGCCAAAATCGATTTGGTACCTGCCCCATCGGCATGCATAATATTGCAGAATTCCGGGTCATTACCCCAGAAATCGGGATAGATCTTACAGAATGCTTTTGGGAACAAGCCTTTATCTAAGTCGGCTACAGCTTTATGTACTTCTTCTTTTTGGGCAGAAACGCCACGTAGGGCATAACGGTCTTGTGGATTCATATCGAAATGGACTAAAGCTGCAAAGGTAAATTATTTTTGTTGTAGATGCATCGTTCTGCCGGTACGAATATCTGTGATTTAGCGCAACTGTTGCAATACCGCACAATTATTCTATATCTTTATGCGCAAATTTCAAGCGCTGTTTCTTAAGGATGTTATTTAACTCTTTTTCTTTTGCTTTATTTCTACCGGTCGTCTTTGCCTTATATTGGTTTGTTTTTAATAAAAACCATAAGGCACAAAATATCCTGTTGCTGCTTTCCAGTTACTTTTTTTATGCCTGCTGGGATTGGCGATTCCTGTTCTTATTGATTTTTTCCACTGCTTTGGATTATTATTCCGGTATCCGGATTGCCCGGGCAACAAAACAAAAAAACCGTAAAATCTGGTTTTGGCTCAGCATTGGGATCAACATCGGCTTTTTAGGCGTCTTTAAATATTACAATTTCTTTGCCGAGAATATGGCTGCACTGCTGGCCCAATTCGGTATGAAAGCCCATCCCACACTGCTACAAGTGATCTTACCCGTGGGTATTTCTTTCTATACTTTTCACGGTCTTTCGTATGTGATCGATGTATATAAAAACAGGATTAAAGAGGAGCGCAATTTTGCCGATTATGCGGTCTTTGTCAGTTTTTTCCCCTTACTGGTAGCCGGGCCTATAGAACGTGCCACCCACCTTCTGCCGCAAATCAAGAAAACAAGGTATTTTGATTATGCCTATGCGGTAAGCGGCCTTCGGCAGATCTTATGGGGACTGTTTAAAAAAATAGTAATTGCAGATAATTGTGCCGAAATGGCGAATGAGCTGTTCAACTATACTTCAGGGCACAATGGCAGTGCCTTATGGCTGGGCGCGCTATTCTTTACCTTCCAGATTTATGGTGATTTTTCGGGTTACTCGGATATTGCTTTAGGCACGGCACGGCTATTCGGGATTGACCTCCTGCGCAATTTCGCTTATCCCTATTTCTCGCGGGATATTGCAGAATTCTGGCGTCGCTGGCACATTTCCCTCTCTTCCTGGTTTAGAGATTATGTGTATATCCCGCTCGGTGGCAGTAAAGTAGCCTTGTGGAAACAAATCCGGAATACCTTTATCATCTTTATCCTGAGCGGCTTTTGGCATGGTGCCCAATGGACTTTTATTGCCTGGGGGGTATTAAATGCACTGTACTTTATGCCTTTGCTCCTATTCCGGAATAACCGAAAGCATATTGACATCGTTGCGCCCAATAGTCTCTTTCCGGGTTTCAGGGAAGCACTTTCTATTGCACTTACCTTTATCCTTACCATGATCGCCTGGGTATTTTTCCGGGCACAGGATATGCAGCATGCCTGGCTTTACCTGAAAGGAATGTTTTCGAAAACGATTTTTCAGGTACCGAATATACAAAATATGCCTAAAGCCCTGATGGTATTGGCATTCATTGGTCTGTTTACCGGCATCGAATGGCTGGGCCGCAGACATACATTTGCCCTTGAAGGCTTAACAAAACAGACAAAGGGCCTGCAATATCTTATTTATCTCACGCTGATCCTTGTCATCTTTGTATTTGCCGGCAGTCCGCAACAATTTATCTATTTTCAATTTTAAGTATGAAGCGCTTTCTGAAACATACACTGTGGGTGCTGCTGCCTTTGATTGTACTGGCTTATCCTTTAGACCGGTGGTTAAGCGCGCGCCTAAAGCAGTCGCATACCCTTGCCAATGGGGAATACCTGGTTTGGAATGATATCTATGACCGACAGATCAATAGCGAATTGGCAATTTATGGCTCCTCCAGGGCATGGCGGCATTTCGATCCGCAGATTTTGGAAGATTCGCTGGGCATGAAGGCCTATAATTTGGGCATGGACGGCTATGGCTTCTATTTACAATATATGCGGCACCTGGAATACCTTAAATACAATCCCAAACCAAAATACATTATTCTTTCTTTGGATCTGTTCACCTTCGAAATGCCCAAGGGGCTTTATAATTCGGGGCAGTTTATTCCATATATGCGCTCAAGTGCATACATGAAGCAGTATTTACAACCTTTGCAAGGATTTAGTGTTTATGATTATTATGTGCCCCTGCTGCGCTATTTCGGCAAAAAAACAGAATTGAAGGAAGCGCTGAAAATAGGTTTCAAAGGAGAGCAACAGCCTGCTTTGAGAACAAGGGGATTTGCCGGGAACCCTGAATCCTTTAATGAAGATTTTCAGAATGCCGCCAAAATGATCGAGAAATATACGGTGCTTATTGATAGCCCTTGTGTGCAACTCCTGCATCGTTTTTTGAGCGATTGCAAAAAGGAGGACATACAGGTGATTATGGTCTATTCTCCACAGTACACCGCTATTAAACAATTCCTGGTGGGAAAAGAAGCATTGGTCGCATTATATCAAAAATTTGCGGCGACGTACCAAATCCCTTTTTTAGATTATTCAGAAGATGTACTTTGTTTTGACCAATCCAATTTTTACAATACTTCTCATATGAATACTAAGGGGGCCACCCTTTTCTCTCAAAAACTGGCCCACTTTTTAAAAAGGAATACTCTTTTGTCCAAAAATCTGCCGGTTAAACCCTAGAGATATGGCAGGGGAACTGTATCTTTGCAGGCGATGATGTACCGCTTACTCAAATACTTTTTATTCAAAAAAGACCCGGAATATATCCATTATTGGGCCATGCGTATGCTCAACAGGGCATCCGGAATCACTTTTGTGCGCAACTTCTTTAAAAAAGAATGCACCACCAATCCGAACCTGGAACGCGAACTTTGGGGCATTAAATTCAAAAATCCTGTAGGCCTGGCCGCAGGTTTTGATAAAGATGCCAAGTTTATTGATGAGTTGTCTATGCTGGGTTTTGGATTTATCGAAATTGGCACTGTAACTCCTTTACCCCAACCGGGTAATGATAAGCCGCGCTTATTCCGCTTACCCAAAGACAATGCACTGGTCAACCGCATGGGATTCAACAATGATGGTGTGGTGGCTGCAGCAGAACGGCTGCGTCAACGCAAGTCGGATATTGTGATCGGAGGCAACATCGGAAAGAACAAAGTCACGCCCAATGAGGATGCGGATGATGATTATGAAAAATGTTTCCGCGCTTTGTACGATGTGGTCGATTATTTCACGGTTAATGTCAGTAGCCCCAATACCCCAAACCTGAGGGCTTTGCAGGAAAAAGAACCGCTGCAAAAGTTGCTGACTCGATTACAGATCATCAACTCTCAGTTAGGCAAAGAAAAACCGATTCTACTCAAAATAGCACCCGATCTCACTTTAGAGCAACTGAATGACATCATAGAGATCGTGGAAAATACCCGTATACACGGGTTGGTGGCCACCAATACTACTATTGACCGTAGCGGATTAGCCTCTTCCCAGGCAGAGATCGATGCGATCGGCGCCGGTGGTTTAAGTGGTCAACCGATGAAAGATAAGGCAACAGATGTGATTCGTTATATTCACCAGAAAAGCCATGGCAAAATACCTATTATGGCGGTCGGTGGTATCTTTACCGCTGCCGATGCCCAGGAAAAACTGGATGCCGGCGCTAGTCTGGTACAGGTCTATACCGGTTTTATCTATGAAGGGCCACTTATCGTAAAAAATATTTGTTCCGGTTTATAATTTCAATCAAAAAAAAATACAATCCCAAAAATATGGCGCTAAAACTCGTTACCCTTGACGATTTCACAATTAACCAAACCCGTCAATTCCCTAAAGCTACCGGCCAACTGTCTTCTATATTAAGAGACATTTCCCTGGCGTGTAAAATCATTAATAAGCAGGTAAACAAAGCCGGTCTGGTCGATATTATCGGTCAGTTCGGGGCTACGAATATCCAGGGTGAAGAACAAATGAAACTAGATGTATATGCGGATGAAGCATTGATCAATGTACTGAAACGCAGTGAACACTGTGCCGGTATTGCATCTGAAGAGAATGATGATTTTGTGGCCTTTGATGATGAATTTTCCATCAATTCTAAATATGTGGTTTTATTTGATCCTTTGGATGGATCTTCTAATATTGATGTGAATGCATCTATCGGAACCATCTTTTCGATCTATAAAAGGGTTAGTGAGATTGGTCAGCCGGTTTGTGCCAAGGATTTTTTGCAGGACGGTACCAAATTAATGGCGGCCGGTTATGTAATCTACGGCAGTAGCACCATGTTGGTATATGCCACACGCCTGGGGGTAAACGGGTTTACTTTAGAGCCTTCTATCGGTGAATTCTGTTTATCACATCCGAATATGCAGGTAAAAGAAAATGGCAAGATCTATTCTCTGAATCAGGGCAATACGGTAAAATTTGAAGAAGCGACCAAACAATTCCTGGAGTTTTGTATGGAAGACAATAAAGAAGATTGCCGCCCTTATTCGCACCGTTATATCGGTTCTATGGTAGCCGATCTGCACCGTACTTTGATCAAAGGCGGGATTTTCCTGTATCCTGCGGATAAGAAAAACAAGAATGGTAAGTTAAGGTTACAATATGAATGTAATCCTATGGCCTTTATCGTGGAAGCGGCCGGTGGACTGGCCTCTACGGGTACGCAACGTATTCTGGAGGTGGAGCCAACAGAGCTACACCAAAGGGTACCGATCTATATCGGGTCTAAGAATATGGTAAAGAAAGCCTTGTCTTTTATCACGGAATAAGTTTCTATATAAAGTATCTCAAAATCGCCTTGAATATCTGGTATATTCAAGGCGATTTTATTTTAAACAGGGGAAAACACCAAGCATATTTGGGGTATTTTCCTCTATTTTCAGCCCTTTTCCTGCATGATCTTTGGGGTATTAATCACCAAATAATAATAAACCATGAAAAGCATAAAATTCAATAGAAGCACGATGATGTGCTGCATCACCTTACTGAGCCTTACTGCAAGTATGACCAGCTGCGCCAAAAAAACATCGAAACCCACAGACCCTGTTACGGTAACCGATGTGGATGGTAATGTATATACTACAGTACGCATCGGCACGCAACTGTGGATGACAGAAAACCTCCGTACCACGCGCTATAAAGATGGCACGGCCATCCCTACAGGCCTGAGCAATACGAGTTGGGGAGATGCCAGTGCAGGTGCTTTCGCCATATACGCCGAGAATAATGCCCATAATACCACCTATGGCAAATTATATAACTGGTATGCAGTTAATACCGGAAAATTAGCCCCCGAGGGCTGGCATGTGCCTAGCCGCGCAGAATGGGAGACACTGGTGAGTAATCTGGGCGGGTCGTCTGTAGCGGGTGGAAAATTAAAAGCAATCTCGTCTTTATGGAATGCGCCTAACCTGGGCGCTTCTAACAGCAGCGGCTTTGCCGCCTTGCCAAGTGGTTATAAAGGCACAAGCGGCGGATACGAACTGATGGGCGAATCGGCTTATTGGTGGGCGTCCTCAGCGCGCAATGCCAGCCAAGCGGATTACCTGCGTGTGGATGATGATTTAGCCGGGGCTGCAATAAACGGGGCAACCAAACAATTCGGATATGCTGTTCGCTGTATCAAAGATTAAAAAATCCCTATTATCGCGAACGATAACATCTTAAAAAAAAGGAAACGCCCATGAACATAATGTTATGCTCATGGGCGTTTTCCCTTTTTACGTTAGCTTCTATAATTGAGCAGTCATTGTGCACAAAACAAAAGCAATATCTGCCCTATATTTTATGACATCAGTGCCGATTTATTTTAAAATATCATGGCCTAATTTATCTCTTTTGGTCTGCAGGTATTTTTCATTATGCGGATTGGGTACAATCTCCAAAGGCACTACATCTACGATCTCAATACCATAACCGAGTAAACCGGCACGTTTTCTAGGGTTGTTGCTCATCAAACGCAGTTTAGAAATGTTGAGGTGGCGTAAGATTTGTGCACCCACACCATAGTCGCGCTCATCCATTTTAAAGCCTAAGGCCAGATTGGCCTCTACGGTATCTTTTCCTTCTTCTTGTAATTTATAGGCTTTCAATTTATTGATCAGTCCTATACCACGTCCCTCCTGATTCATATATAATACACAGCCTCTACCTTCCTGTTCTACCAACTCCATAGCCCTTTGTAATTGCTCTCCGCAATCACAGCGTAAAGAATGTAAAATATCTCCGGTAAAACAAGAGCTATGTACCCTTGTCAAAATCGAATCGCCATCTTTCCACTCTCCTTTGATTAGGGCTAAATGTTGCTCACCGGTATTTTTTTGACGGAAGGCCACTAATTTAAAATCACCGTATTTGGTAGGCATATCCACGCGCACTTCTTCTTCAATCAGGCTTTCTTTCTCTAAACGGTAAGCGATCAGGTCTTTGATGGAGATGATCTTCAGGTCATATTGTTTGGCAATTTCCAGTAATTCCGGCAAACGGGCCATGGTTCCGTCATCGTTCATAATTTCTACCAAAACACCGGCCGGTTCCATACCTGCCAGACGCGCCAGGTCAACCGTCGCTTCCGTATGTCCGGTACGTCTCAGTACCCCACCCGGTTTGGCTCTTAAAGGAAAAATATGACCCGGTCTGCCCAAATCTTGTGGTTTGGTGGCCGGATCGATCAGTGCCTGTACCGTCTTCGCTCTATCCTGCGCAGAAATACCGGTAGTACAGCCCTGTCCGATCAAATCTACGGATACCGTAAAGGGCGTTTGGTGTAACACCGTATTATCTTCTACCATAAGGTTCAGATTCAAGGCATTGGCACGCTCTTCGGTAATCGGCGCGCAAATAAGCCCTCTACCGTACTTGGACATGAAATTAATAATCTCGGGAGTTACATTGGCCGCTGCGGTAACAAAATCGCCTTCGTTTTCACGGTCTTCATCATCTACAACAATAATGAGTTTACCTTTTTTTATATCTTCTAATGCTTCTTCTATTGTATGTAGCATAAATTAAATGTTTATCATTTTTTTGATCGTGCAAAAATACATGATATTATTTGTTTCCTGTTGTTTTGCAATAAACTATTGCAATATTCTAACAAAAGCATAAACCCGATTGATAAGGGTATCAACCGGGTTTATGCTTTTGTATTTGTGAACAAGGTTATCGCTTACATGCTACCTTATTGTTGACGTTGTTGCATTTGCTGCATATATTGTTGCATATATTGCTTGAATGGTTCTGATTTAGCTTCCAGTTTTTGGTTCATCGCCATCATGGCATCGGTCCATTTTTTTACCAGGTCTTCCTGCTTGGCTTGCTGGGCAATTCCGGTAAGGTTGCGCATAACCTCTAAATTCCTAAAGGCAAGCTGCACCGTTCCTTCTTGTTTACGCTCCGAAAGGTCTACATAATAATTGGTGAAATCAGCGGCATATTTGATCAATTTATTCGCTACTATTTCTGCTTTTTTAGGATTTCCGGCGGTCATATAAGCCTGAACAAAAAGCATACCTGTTTGTTCATAGAAGGTAATCTCTGTAGGGAAAGAAGACTCGGAAATCTGTGCAAGAGATCTGTCTAATATTTTCACCGCATCATCGCTTCTGCCTGCCAGGGCCAATTGTATGGCTAAACCGGCTGCATCGTTACGATAACCATAGAAAGTACGTTTGTTAGACTCATCATAATAAACCTTGTCTGTATTCGCCTTACCGAAAGTATATACTTTATTAAAGAAGTTGAAGCTCTTGTCTAAATTATCTACCGGAGTAAAACCGCCCACAGCAGGTCTTATATTATTCGGAACAAATTTCAACAAAGTACCTTCTTTACGCAAATAATTCTCTAATCCGGCTACAGAACCATCTCCTAATACACCGTTACATACATAAAGTGGTCTTTTCCAACCTTCTCTGGCAATACCAGCAATAATATTCATCATAGACAGGTCAGAACGGATCAGATTATTTCCTTTTACCGTCATCAGTATAGAATCCGGTATAGATACGTTTGTATCGTTTGCCGCAATCAATCCGCTCGCTAATACCGCTTGTTTATCTACTGCAATGTACATATTACGCGCCGGTACAAAACTGGATTTTCTTTCTGTTGGTAACATCGAAGCAACTGAATGGTTTGGATCCATCATAAACTGCATCACTTCATTAAAGTTAATGGCTTTACTGGCTACTCTCGGATCTTCCTGAACGGAGTAGGAATTATCATTACCAAAACCACCTACATATTCTTTGGTCCAGATCATCGGTACGGCTGCACCGTCATTTACCCTGTTGAACATTTGTAAGTTCTGCCAATCGGTACCTAAGAGATTATAGTTAAAGATACGCACATCGGTACGATAGCCTTCTACCTCTTGGATGTACCATAAAGGATAGGTTTCATTATCACCATTAGTAATTAAGATCGCATCTTTATCGCAGTTTGCCAGCATATTACGGGCATGGTCTAAGGCTAATGTCTTATTGCTACGGTCATGATCATCCCATTCCTGAGAAGCCATCAGCATCGGCACGGCGATCAGGCCGATTACCGTTGCCAAAATAGCGTTAGAGCTCTCGTTTTTCACAAGCTTAGATAACCATTCTCTGATCATCAATACCCCAAAGCCGATCCATATTGCAAAGGCATAAGCGGCTATATACTGGTAATCTCTTTCACGAGGTTGGTATGGTGTATTGTTAATGTATAACTGTACGGCAATACCGGTAAAGAAGAATAAGGATAAAACCACATAAGCATCCAGCTTATTCTTTTTAAATTGGTAAATCAAACCGATCAAACCAACAATGAATGGAATAAGGTATAATTTATTGTGTGCTTTATTATTTTTATAGGAATCGGGCATTTTGTTAAAGTCCCCGCGTCCCATTGCCTTATCAAGGCCGTTGATTCCGGAGATCCAGTTACCGTTCTGCGGCTCTCCGCCATTACCCTGATAATCGTTTTGACGTCCGGCATAGTTCCACATAAAATAGCGCCAGAACATATGGTTGATCTGATAATCTAAGAAGAAGCTGAAGTTATCCCTTGCGGTAGGCGGCTCTCCATCGGCCAATCCGAGATTGCTCCGGTAATAGCTCACGTGGTTTGGCTGGGGACTCCATATTCTCGGGAACAGATGACGCTCTTCGTATACATAGTCAATATTCTCGCCCACTACATTATAGTGATCTTTTCCGTCCACTTTTACGGGCAAATAATTTTCGCTCGTCATTTTGTAATCAATAGGCTTGGTATCAAAATACTGCCCTGTAAGGAAGGGCTGTGTACCATACTGCGTACGTTGCAAATAAGGAATCAAAGACATTACATTGTCCGGATTGGTCATGTTGATGGACACGCCTGCTTTGGCACGAATGATCGTGGGTACATAGCAGGTATAACCAATCGTCATGAATACCATCGACAAAGTGGATAAGTGTAATAAGTATCTGTTTGATTTTTTGGCATATAAAAGTACGCCTGCCAGAATAGCCGCAAATAAAATCAGGAAGAATATGGCTCCTGAATTGAAGGGCATATTAAAGGAGTTTACAAACAGCAATTCAAATTTAGAGGCAAAAATCGGAATGTATTGGATCACGCCATATTGCACCACCAAAAGAACAACACCTCCTATAAAATAGGCTAAAAGACCACCGGTCAAGGTAGGTTTATAGCGTTTGAAATAATAGATAAGGGCAATAGTAGGAATGGCCAATAAGCTTAATAAGTGCACCCCGATGGATAAACCGATGAGATAAGCGATTAAAATAAGCCAACGATCGGCATAAATATCACTACTTTCTTCCCATTTCAAAATAGCCCAGAATACTACAGCTGTAAAAAAGGAGGAAGTTGCATATACCTCTCCCTCTACCGCAGAAAACCAGAAGGTATCTGAAAAAGTATAGGCTAAAGCTCCGACAACACCGGCACCGATAATGGCCAATATGTTGCCTTGCGCTAAGGTTTCATCATTTTTGTAAAAAATACGTTTTGCAAAATGGGTAATAGACCAAAATAAGAACAGGATCGTAAAGGCGCTGGCAAAGGCACTAAGGGCATTGACAAACATAGCAACCTGCTGCGGAGCCGGTGCAAAAATCGCAAAGATTCTGCCCAAAAGCATAAACAGCGGGGCCCCCGGAGAGTGACCTACTTGTAATTTATAGGCACAAGAGATAAATTCTCCACAATCCCAAAAGCTTACGGTAGGTTCCATTGTCATTAGATAAACAATCAATGCAATTGCAAAAACCGCCCAACCTGTGATGTTATTGATTTTCTTAAAACTCATGTTGTAAACATTAATGTGTGCGCAAATATAAAGTATACATTTGATAATAAAAACACTCTATGACAACAAAGACGGGCAATAGCCGGATATTGTTGGCGTCTTTGCATGTAAAATTTCAGGAAGGCAATATAAACGGTTGCCCTAAGGGATCGGCGCCGGTATATTAAGCCTGAATTATCCTTTATGAGGATGGTCTTTTATTGCTGCAAATATTCCAGCAGTTCTCTGATCGGAAGCGCCACATTAATCTTTTCTCCACTATACAGAGTAAGCAGATTGCTTTGACTGTCATAAGAAACGACCTGTGCCTTATTAACGATATATGATTTATGCACTTTAATAAAGCCAAGGCTTTCATTGAGTTCTGCACTGACGAATTTCATATTTCTGCTGTGTGTGATTTTCTCTCCATTGGTCAGCAAAATATTACAGTAACTCCCATTCGCTTCCAGATAGGCAATCTCGCTGATTTTAATAATCCTGAAGCCATTTCTATTGGGAATGACAATAGTATCTTTTTCGGAAGACAGTCCCTCATGACCGCGCAATTCGGCGCTGTCTACATTTTCTTTAGCAGCTACCCTATCCGGTAAGGTACACTTCTCAATCGCGATCTTAATTTCATTTATGGTTATAGGCTTCAGCAAATAATGCCGCACATGCTTATAATTAAATGATTTGTAGGCATGCGCCTCACTGGCGGAAACAATTATAATATTATCGGCAAACTGTTCCCCCAGTTTATCCAGCACTTCAAACCCGGTTTTATTACCGATGCTGATGTCTAAAAAGAGGATATGCACTCTTTTTAAGTTAAATAAAGTAACCGCGCTATTAAAATCCGTCGCTTCTAATATCGTTATCTGTTCATTATTATAGATATATTTCAACAGCCCTTTAATATTATCTATCGAAGCCTGTTCATCGTCGACAATGCCAATAACGATATCAGGAATAGTCCTCTTTTCTTCACTCATTTAAATATAGTTTTTTTAGCGTATAATATTTCATAGGTATAGTGTTTCAACAGATATGGATCGATTATTTTTTCAATCTTTGGTCGATATCCAAAGGTAAAATAAATTTACATTGGGCACCCATCGCGCCATTCGCAAAGGTGATTGTTCCCTGTCCGAATTGTGCCGCAATCAGGGCCATTTTATGGGCGACAATGCCTAATCCCCTGTTTTCATTTGGCCGGACATGCCCCTCAAAGCGGCTGCCCGAGTTTTCAATAATAATAGTAAGGGTATGATCATCTCTATTTTCTACTATAGAAAACCCGATGATATTCACGGCATCTTTTTCTTCTGAGAAACCATGCTCAATCGCATTTTCGAAAATAGGCTGTAAAATCATTGCCGGAAGTTTTATGGCGCCGGGCTTGCGCAGTAAATGAAAGTCTGTAATGACACTGAATTTACCCGGATAACGGCATTCCTGTACGTATATATATTGCTTGATAAAGACCAGTTCCTCTTCCAAAGTGGTAAAATCAACATCAAAGTTCTTAATCGAATTGCGCATCAGCTTACTAAAATGTTCGAAATACTGTAGCGCATTTTCTTTATTGTCTTCCAGTATATACTTCTGTAAAGGGTTTAAAGCATTAAAAATAAAGTGCGGCTTCAATCGCGAAGATTGCAGCTTGTTTTTCACCAAGAGCAGCTCATGTTGATTTTTCAGATGGATATACCTTTGCCGGCTGCGTCTTTTTATAATGGCAGTAGTGATCAAAATAACCATTGCCAATACCATCAAAAATCCGGCAACCTGTACCTCTAGCCTTTGCCACCACAGCGGACTGATCATGAGTACCAGTTCTTTGGTAAGATACCCTTTAATCTGAAAGGCGCTTACCTTGATCCGATAGGTGCCCGGACGGAACAAACCTATATTTAAGATATGCGCTTTATCGGCACTGCCCTTCTTGAATAATTTATCATCCTGGTCATATACCTCATAAATGATATTGTACTTTTCGGTATTAAAATCCAGGATGTCTACTACCAATGGAATATCCAGTTTAGCGGAATAGGTATAACGCAGGGTATCTGCGAGCGGGCTGTTATTCTTCCGGGACAACTGCCGGATAAATAGGGGAAAAGACAAACGCTGTGATAGCTTATCTTTTTGCACCTTTATAATACCCTTCGTCATACCGATCCAGAGATAATGAGTATCAATCGAGAAGCAATTCATTTTTGCATCATCAGGCATCTCTTCGTTAGATAAAAACAGGGCCCCGTTTTTGGTGCGGATATTGTATTGCAGAATCCCCGTATTGGTAAGTACATATATCATGCGGGTCTGTTCATCCCAATCAATTTGTTTCACATCATTACCTGAAATATTTTTGAGCAATTCAAAATTGGCTTGCCCCAGCGGTTTGATCCATATCTGTTGCGAGTTCAGCAAGACAATATTGCCTTCATAGTTCCGCAATTTAAGTGCCCTGAAATCCGCTCCGTAGATAATTCGTTTATCGTTGAGATATAATCCCGTCGTATTGGCAATGTAATATCCGCTGTCGGGGAATGCACTACATTTTGCCAATATCAAATTATAGGGGTTAATCGCCGCTTGTTTGACGGGGATGGTATCCAGTTGAAATTTGTCTTTATTAATCTGCAAAAAGAAGGTGCGTTTGACAATCGCAATGTAATCTTCCGCTTCTTCATAGGCATCTTTCACCACAGTAGTGCTTAGCTTACCAGGCGCATGAGCATCCGTAAATGTGTATAGATTACCCTCATCGGAAATCAACATGCCTTTGCCGGCCGGGTTGACCAGCATCATTTTGGTTTTACTGTTATCTGTATTGGTACCGGCAATATACCGGCTTACCCGGTCTATTTTGTCTTGTTTGCGCCATAAGACATCTGCTACGGGCCTACGGTAACCGGTGATGATCCTGTCCTTTTTTACATTTAAATAGCAGATATCAGGTTCATAGTACAAGCGTTTATCCGTACAATCATCGTAATAATGCTGCGCTTCGGCAGGACTGATCCGCAATAGCCCATTGGACAGTGTGCTCAACCATATATTCCCCTGCCCATCCTTCACCAAACCGGAAACGCAAATACCATTCAAATGGTGTGCAAAGGGTGCAAATACAGCAGTACGCTCGTCTTTCTTTAAAATCTCCAGGCCATAAAAACGCCATGCAATCCATTTTTCATTATTTACATTGAGTACGCCTAAGATATAATCTCCTTTGCGCACATGATT
Source organism: Taibaiella sp. KBW10 (assembly GCF_003852495.1). Classification (GTDB taxonomy): domain Bacteria; phylum Bacteroidota; class Bacteroidia; order Chitinophagales; family Chitinophagaceae; genus Edaphocola. The sequence continues at coordinate 98,813 of NZ_QAJI01000007.1, forward strand.
ATTCTGATAATAAGCCCAGGAGGAATCTCCTTCTGCAGTCTTTGCGCGATACGCATAGTTTTTGCCGGAAGAAAATCCATCCTCATAAAAATTCATTTTATGGAGTGCTACATTAACCCATTCGGGCAGCAGCGCAAGCATAGACGGGGATTCAATCTGGTATTTCTCTTTTAGCGCGTCGGCAATAACATTGATAAACTCTTTTTTATGGGAAAAAAGATGGATGTTTTTGAACTTGTCCGTTTCACGCTGATAAAAATCTGTGGCAGGCATAAAAAATGATTGCCCGAAATAACGCAGGAAATAAAGCCGGTCTTTAATCCTCAAAAAATTTTTAAATGTATTATTGGGCTGATCCCAGGGCGGGTTGTAATTACGCAGCAGGGCTATTTTTCTGGTTTGGGTATTAATATGGATGATATCCCCGTAATAACTCATACCAATGAGATAGGCACCGTCTTTAAAAAGACAGACGATTTCCCCATCGTATCCGGGTATATCTATCGATTCAAAGTCATTGCCATTATACACCTGCAGCCCCCTATCGGTTGCTACCCATAGATAGCCCTGATCATCAAGCTGCAATTTGTAACATACGTTGCTGGCGAGCTTATGCGCGCCCTCTGTGTAATTGATATATTTTTTGCCCTGCGAGATCTCGGCATAATTAAATTGGGCGGTAGCCCTTATTCCTGCCAGTATCCCGATAAACAAACAAATTATTTTTTGTATTATGCCCCTCATAATTAAAAAAATGAAGCCGATCTCAGGTAAGCTCCGACTCACAAAGAGTCCGGTATCTTTCCTATCCGATCCATTGCCACTTACGCAACTTCGTGAAAAATGTTATAAAGTGCGTTTTTTGACCCATTTATTATTTCTCAGCCTCGCTATTGCCCTACATTATTGACAGATTAATGACCATACACACGCCTTTACGAAAGATAAAACAGGGACTGGAGCCGTAAGCTTAGCTACCCTAGGGCCTGATAGCCTCATAAAAAAAATCCCGACTGGAAAAACCAGTCGGGATTTTTTTATGAGCTTGTTCTTTAAAACTTATTTAGTTTTTTTAGGCTCTACAAATTTCTTGAAGTTCATTGGCTTCATATTTGGCATTACTTCTTTTCCTTCTGCTTTGATGCTCAAGCTATCGCCGCTTAAATGCAGGATTTTGAATTTCATCGTATCTTTAGGAATATTCGCACCATTAGCCGCAGATGGGTTCATGAATAATAAGATCTCTTTTTTCTTAGCATCTTCTTTCCAACCAGTAGAAGTATCTACTTGATTTAAATTATCGGTAGCATACATTTTAACCAAACCATTTGCTTGGAAATCATATACTACTACACGTGTTTTTTCCATCTCGTCTTGTTTTTTCTTTCCTTCAAGCATAGAGGCACGCGCTTTCATTTTGAAACTGTCCAGATTAGTTGTTTTCAACATTTCTACTGTTTCTGCAGGAATTTGTTTTAACTCTTCTGGCTTCATTTTAGCCATTTGTTCTTTCATCATTTCAAATTCAGCAGGAAATGCTGTCATGGTATCAATGCTGGTTAACTGAGCCTTGAACATGGAATCTTGTGTTTTGGAATCAGGAACAATCTGCCATTTCTGAGCTAATTTTCCAGAACCACCTTCTTTACAGGCAGCCATCGATAACATCCCTAAAGCACTTAATACTAAAATTGATTTACGCATTGTATTGTTTTTTTATAATTGTTTAAGTTATTAATTTATTTTTTATGCCTGACATAATAAAAGGAATCCACGATTCTTCCCTGAGTCCTGGTGAGCAACAAACTATCCTTGGCCGTGGGCACGATATACAGGCTGGTACTGTCACTAAAACCCCAATCCGTAAAATGCTTCTTATTCGGCACCAATATCAGGTTAAGGTTGTTATCCTCTATGCTATACTGATAGACGGTATCGGTCTTATGCTGTTTTAAATTAGAAGAAAGTAAGTATCCGTCTTTGGTAAACTCCCAAACGAAAGATTTTGCCGGTTGCATGGCCATATCATAGTCGGCTTTAAAACTCTTAATCTCCAATGCCTTGATCGAATCTAAATCGGACACTCCATATTTAGCGATCAGAAATTCAGGCGCATTGGTCAGTTTATTCACCTCCGCCACATTATCCTGATAAGCCTGCTCAATCTGTGCTGTTTTTGCAGGAGGCAAGGTCATTAACCACTGCCCTACCAAAACACTTTTCTTTTTGCCGCAGGCTCCGAATATCAACGCAATACATACCGTAACCAGTACTCTCTTTTTCATAATAATTTGCAAAAGTAACAATATTTTGATATAGTAGAATATTTTAATGAAATATTACTATAAAAAACCATGTCTTTACGCAAATTCGATAATAGTGATCTCGGGAAGAATGCCTAAACGACCCTGATAACCCAGAAAGCCAAAGCCCCGGTTTACATATAAATGCTGGTCCTGATCTGTATAGAGACCAGCCCATTGTTTGTACATATACTGTACCGGGCTCCATTTCATCCAGGGTAATTCTATACCAAATTGCATTCCATGGGTATGCCCGCTTAGGGTCAGGTTAATATCGGGATACATTTGTTTTACCTGTGCATCCCAATGAGAAGGGTCGTGGCTCATCAAAACCTTAAAAGCCGTCTGCCGGGCTTCAAGACCTTCATAAGCCTTTTTCAGCAGGCCATGTTTTGGAAAGCGGTCTTTTGCACTCCAGTTCTCTACACCCAGCAAAGCAAATGCAGCGCCCCCTTTTTCCAGTACAACATGCTCATTCATCATCAGGTTCCAGCCCATTTGTTTATGATAAGCCTTCAATTGGTCCAGGTTTGCCTTCTTCTCTGCATCACTATTCCAGGTCACATAATCGCCATAATCATGGTTACCCAAGGTAGAATATACACCCAATGGGGCGGTTAGCTTGCTAAAAACGTCCAGATAAGGCTCTAGTTCTGAGGCACGGTCATTCACCAGATCTCCCGTAAATAAAACCAGGTCCGGTTGTTGCTCGAGAATCAGGTCTACGCCATGTGCCACAGCTGCTTTGTTGTCAAAACTACCGGAGTGTACATCTGAAATCTGCGCAATTTTAAAGCCTTTGAGGGCATCCGGTAAACCGGCAATAGAGAGTTTTATCTTTTTTATATGATAACGGTATCGATTGGTTGTACCCCATACAAATCCACCCATGATCAGGCCTCCGATCAGTAGGGATGCACGCGACAAAAATACGGAGCGGGAAATACGGTGCGGATCATCTGCAGCGATACTTTCTTGCGGTACGGTTTTAAAAAGACTGACGATCCATTGTATGAACCGGTAACCATCCCCTAAAAACAAAAGCACCATAATAATGATCTTCGCGACAAAAATGCCCATAATCAGGGCAATTGCAATCGCTTTAATGTTTTGCGGAAACTGAGGTCCCATGGTACGCATAAGTATCAGTCCCCCCCAGCCTAAAATCGAAATAAGGATATGTATAACGATTATGGATATCTTGAATTTTGGCTGCATCGATTTCGTAGCCATGCTTACAGCCACGTAACTATAATACTCGATGGCAAACAAGAGGATACCAATAAAAACAAAACTCCATTTCATTTTAAACATTTTGCAAATGTATACAGAAAGCGGGAATGTGAAATCAGCTATTTCATATTATTTAACATAAACTTCCGTAAAATATAGCGTAATATTGTGTCCTTCTTATTCTCAAAAAATATCATCAATATAATGAAAAAAATCTCCTTAGCATTAGCCATGGGTTTGCTTGTAGCCACAAGTAGCTTTGCACAAGAATTTAAAATGCCGGCGCCTAGTCCGACCGCTACTCTTTCTCAAGATTTCTCTACTTCTAAAATCGACATCTCTTACAGCAGACCATCGGTAAAAGGTAGAAAAATATTTGGAGATATCGTGCCTTTCGGACAAGAATGGAGAACCGGAGCCAATGGTGCGACAAAAGTTACTTTTGGAGAAGATGTATTTATTACGGGTAAATTGCTGAAAGCAGGTACCTACTCTTTGTATACCATTCCGGGTAAAGAAAGCTGGGAAGTGATCTTTAATGAAAGCACTGAAAACTGGGGCTTATCAGGATATGACAAAAAGAAAAATGTCCTTTCTGTGAAATTGCCTGCCATGCAGACTAACGTCATAGAAACGTTTTCTATTACCGTAGAAGACATTACTAAAAATACCTGTAACATCGTTTTGGCTTGGGAAAAAGCCCGTGTAGCCATCCCGGTAAAAGTAGAGAATGAAGCACGCATAGAAGCTTATATCGAAAAATCATTAAAAGGAGAAAATCCTCCTTATATGGTTGCTGCCAAATATTATCTGGAGCAGGGTAAAAACCTGAATGAAGCTTTGGGATATACGGATAAAGCGATTCAGGCTAATCCAAAAGCATTTTACATCCACTGGATGAAGGCTCAGATCTTAGAAAAACTGGGTAAAAAGAAAGAAGCGATTGCAGAAGCTAAAGTTGCAGCAGACGGCGCTAAAGGCTCTCCTTACGAAGCAGAATATGCTAATAACTATAAAGAAATCAGCAAATAATCCTGATTACAATACATAAAAAGAGCGCGGCTTATTATATAAGTCGCGCTCTTTTTATCTCCGGCCATTGTATTAGCCTGCCCATCAGATCATTTACCGGTGATCCCATAAAAAAACGGATTTACAAGGGATCAACTTCCAGTGGTTCATTTTCTTTATATTGAGTATCCACTTTTAGGAAACAAAGACTTAATTATTATTTTGGTTTCCATTTATAGCAACTGCTACCTTTTGCCTTGATGCAAATGGCGTGCATTACGATTATACACAAGAAATAATGAAACGGCAAACTTCTGTCGGCCTGTATAAATCGCCTACATTGGGTGCAAGATCCAGAAGTGACTCAGCCTTAAAATATGTGATACATGGGAGTAATAAAAATAGCTTTTTCAGCTCACCCGGAGCGGTTCAACTTCAGTTTCCCGTTAGTGGCATTCCCGCCAAAGATACTTTTATGATAGACGGGGTAAACGCTACTGCCAGCATTTGGTACTTTGGCCAAAGAGGCGATACTTACTTTGCCAAAGGAGGTAACCAAGGCAGCGGTAAAATCATTTTCTCCAAGAGAAATCCCAAAAGGCTAGAAGGCACTTTCGAATTTACCGCCATAAATCGTGTTGATAGCAGCGTCATAACCATAACTAATGGCAAGTTCTCTATTGTTCCCACTCCATAAAACTATTAAACATAAATACAATTAAAAAGCATAAAGACCACTTATAATAAGTGGTCTTTATGCTTTTTATGTCAGTACCTTATTCAATAAGGCCGCACTTTAGTTTGCTGTTGTAAAGTTTAAATACTTTTTAGCTGTACCATTTTCGTCATTTTGAGTAATAATGGCTACACTTTTCAATTCCTCTCTTTTAATCAGGAATTTATCTTCCGAAACGATCGTTCCGTTGAGGCAGATCCCATCATGAGGGGTATTTTTAATGGCATTGCTACCGGCAGCAAGCATTTTATAATCGGTAAAGCGATTGCCAAATACCGGCTGGGCAAGGATTACTCCACCTGCTGCATCTTTTCCATATAACTTAACTGCTTCTTCGCCTTTTACAATCCGGATGTCCTGTAAGACTATTTTATAGCGTTGAAAAGTAGCGTAATCGGTTTTAAAATCACCAATCACCACCAAAGGATTATTAAGGTCTGTATAAGATTGTTCTGTAACTGTTGCCTGACCCGTAACTTTTTGAGCAAGCACAGTAGTTGTTACACAAGCGCTGGCAGCGGTGATGCATAACATCAGAATTTTAGAAATAGTCTTCATATTAATTTGCCTGTTTTATATTTATAGAGGATATAAAATCTAAACAAATATATCAATTTATCTGTTCATTTCAAAGCCGGGATTAAAAAAGCGGTTGTTTCTGTGAAACAACCGCTTTTTTAATCCGTTTAAGGCGCTATTTAGTTCGCCATAAATTTACGGATATTATCTTCCGTATCCAGGCCAACCATTTGGTTTACTTTCTTACCGTTTACATACTTCACCACATAAGGCACACCCTGAATGCCCATATAAGCAGTCAATTCTTCAGACAAGTCAATGTCAATTTTTTGCACCGCTACTTTACCGGCAAATTCCTTTTCCATCTTTTCCAAAATGGGTGATAATTTCTTACAAGGCCCACACCATACGGCGCTGAAATCGACCACCAGCACCGGCGTTTCTTTAACCAATTTTTCAAAATCAGCTACAGAAAAACCTTCTCCGGCAGCACTTTTCGGACGACCATTCCCGGCAGGTGTTGCGGTTACCGCCGCTGTAGCTGTGGTAGCGGTAGACACCGGCAATTTATTACTGTTCCAGGCCAGCATGCCGCCTTCCAGATCATATACCTTTTTAAATCCGAGCGCCTTTAATTTGGTTGCGGCATCGGCACTACGGCCACCGCCTTTACAATAAACCAACACCGGTTTTTCCTTATCCAAATGTGCTACATTTTGATCAAAACCTGCGGCATCAACATTATTATTAACGGCACCCTCTATATGACCAGTCGCATACTCTTCGGGTGTTCTTACATCCAACAACTGAGCAGTGCCCTCTTCTTTTACTTTTGTTTCAAAAGCCGTTGCTTTTAATTTTTCTACAGAGGCCGCTGAGCCCCCCTGACAAGAACTTAAAGACATCAAAGACAGTACACCAGCCAGTAAGCTATATTTTAACCAATTCATCTATATTTATATTATGTTCGGAGCCAAAATTAAGGAAATAAATATTAGTTAATTGTGAAAGAATATAAAAGGCAACCAGGATAAGTTTATACCTTTATAATCCAATAAAAACACATTTATTGTCATGATCACTTCTATCAATCCCTACACAGGGAAATCCATTCGCAAATACAAAGAAGACACCCCAAAAATTATAGCCCAAAAACTGGAACGTGCCCATGAGGCCAGAGCGGCCTGGAGTGCACTCCCACTCTCTAAACGGGCAGGCTATTTAAAAAAACTGGCACAATATATACTGAAACATAAAGACACTCTGGGTGGCATCGCTACCGCTGAAATGGGTAAGCCGATTACCCAAAGTATAATCGAACTGGAAAAGTGTGCCTTTACGCTCAACTATTATGCCGATCAGGCCGCGACCTTTCTAAGTCCGGAGCTGGTGCAAACCGAGGCGAGCGATAGCTTTGTACATTTTGAACCTTTGGGCACCGTACTTGCGATCATGCCTTGGAACTTTCCGTATTGGCAGGTTTTTCGTGCGATGGGTCCGATACTCATCAGCGGGAATACCATGTTGCTGAAACATGCATCCAATGTAATGGGCTGTGCCAACGGGATTAAAGAAGCTTTGGATCAATGCGGCTTTCCGGAAGGCGTTTTTGACAACTTACAGATCACCTCAGGCAATACAGAAATGGTGATTGCTGATCCCAGGGTAGATGCGATTACCTTTACCGGAAGTACCGCCGCGGGTAAAAAAGTAGCCGCTGTGGCTGCGCAACACTTAAAAAAACAAGTACTTGAATTGGGCGGAAGCGATGCTTATATTATCCTGAAAGATGCCGACCTGGCGCTTGCGGTAAAAGCCTGTGCTACCTCACGACTGAACAATACCGGTCAGAGCTGTATTGCGGCCAAAAGAATGATCGTCGATAAAAGTATTGCGGCCAAATTTGAAAAGCTATTAGTAGCGGCTATGGAAGCCCGCACGTTTGCCGATCCGGCACTGCCCACGACCACCATAGGCAGTATGGCCCGTGCCGACCTGAGAGATGAATTGCATGACCAGGTAAACCGAAGTATTGAAAAAGGAGCGACCTTATTATGCGGAGGTTATATACCGGAAGGTAAGGCTGCTTGCTACCCTCCTACGGTCTTAACCGGCGTAAAAAAAGGTATGCCGGCTTATGAAGAAGAATTATTCGGGCCGGTAGCAACGGTAATTATCGCAGAGAACGAAGAAGATGCCATACGCATTGCTAACGATACCATCTATGGATTGGGCGGTGCTATTTTTTCTAAAAATGTAAAAAAAGCAACCCAACTGGCCACCTATGCTATCCATTCTGGTTCTGTTTTTGTAAATGACTATGTACGTTCCGACGCCCGCTTGCCTTTTGGTGGTATTAAACAAAGTGGTTATGGCAGAGAATTAAGCTATTATGGCATGCGTGAGTTTGTGAATATCAAAACCATCTACGTAAAGTAACGAATCATGTAATCATGATTTTCCATTTAAGGAAATAAGAAGGAATAATAATCCCAAAAGATGCGCTAAAATCATATGGTAAGAGCGCATCTTTTATTTTACCTTTGGTATGATAAAGCAGGATATCTATGAACATAATTGACCTCTCTAAACCCATACAATACAACAAGCAAGACCCATGGTTCATGCGGGTAAAAATCAAACATAAAGCACATAAAAGATCAAAATTACTGATTCGCTTATTGGGGCTACCATCCCGTTTGTTCCCTAAAAACTTTGAGGGTTGGGCAGATGACACGATTAAACAAATGGGGGTTCACGCCACTACTCATATTGATGCACCCTGGCACTATGCCCCTACAAGTGAAGGTAAGCCGGCAAAAACCATTGATGAGATCCCGCTGGAATGGTGTTATGGCAAAGGATTGGTTATCGACATGAAGCATAAGGCCGACTTTGATCCGATCACTGTTACCGACATAGAACAATTTTTACAGGCGCATGACTTACATATTGAACCCGGAATGATTGTGTTGATCAAAACCGGAAGAGATGTCTATAACGGCACTAAAGCCTTCGCGGAAAAAGGAACCGGCATGAGCGCAGCAGCCACACGGTGGCTTATTGACAAAGGGATAAAGGTAATGGGCATCGACCAATGGGGATGGGATCTTCCTTTGCGCTACCTGATCAAAAAGGCAAAAGAAATGAATAATCCCGATCTTTTCTGGGAAGCACACCTGGTCGGGCAGCAAAAAGAATATTGCCATATAGAACAGCTGGTAAATCTGGATGCATTGCCCTATTCCGGCTTTGACATTGCAGTATTTCCTTTAAAAATTGTCGGCGCTTCAGCAGCACCGGCAAGGGTTGTGGCCCTAATGAATGCCGCACAGGCTTAATCTGTTTATTCACTAATCATTACTGATCCTTTTTACCTTATTCTTTTATGAAGTTACTTACAGTAGTTTTACTCCTTATTGCCTCTAACATCATCATGACTTTTGCCTGGTACTGGCATTTGAAAGCCGGCAACAGCCATTTTCCCATCTGGAAGATTGTCCTGATCAGTTGGAGCATTGCATTATTTGAATACGCTTTTGCCGTACCCGCCAATCATTTTGGTGCCAGCTGGAATATCAAACCTTTCCAATTAAAAATCATACAGGAAGTAGTGACCCTCTCGGTATTTACAGTCTTTGCCATCACTTACCTCAAACAGGACTTCAGCTGGAATTATGTGTATAGTTTTCTCTTCATTTTAGGAGCGGTGTATTTTGCCTTCAAAAAATAAAGGGAAAGGCACAGCTTAAAAGGGTAAATATCCTATCTTTGGAACAATCAAAAAATTACAGATAACATGAATTTTATCAAGAACGTGACTGCGGCAGCATTGATTGTCGTAGGTAGTTTTCAGTTTTCTTTTGCACAGGATAGCAAATATCAGTGGAAAGAAAATACAGAGGGCGGGTATACCTATAAGTATGTGACCAATGATCCCTCAGGAGCCAGATTCTATACTTTAAAGAACGGTTTGACCGTAATTTTAAGCCCAAACAAGAAAAAACCACGTATCCAAACATATATCGCGACTAAAGCAGGTAGCAAAACGGATCCTTCTGATCATACGGGTCTGGCGCATTATCTGGAACATATGCTCTTTAAAGGTACTGATAAATTCGGTTCTTTGGATTGGGCAAAGGAAAAACCTTTATTAGATCAGATCGATGCCTTGTATGCTCAATATAATGAGACAACAGATGAAGCGAAACGTAAAGAAATTTACAAAGAGATCGACAGAATGTCCGGCGAAGCATCAAAATATGCTATTCCTAATGAATACGATAAGATGATGGCTGCTATGGGTGCCGAAGGAACCAATGCCTTTACCTCTTTTGAACAAACAGTATATGTTGAGGATATTCCAAGCAATGCGGTAGATAAGTATCTTGCCGTACAAGCGGAACGTTTCCGCAACCCGATCCTGCGTTTATTCCACACCGAGCTGGAAGCGGTATACGAAGAGAAGAACAGGGGTTTGGATGAAGATAGCCGCAAGTCTATTGAAACAATGTTTGCTGCTTTGTTCCCGAACAATAACTATGGTAAACAAACAACAATCGGAACGATTGAGCACTTAAGAAATCCTTCCTTAAAGGCGATCAGGGAATATTACACGACCTATTATGTACCCAATAATATGGGCGTAATTATGTCCGGTGATTTTGATGCCAATACGGTAATTAAAAAAATAGATCAGGCTTTTGCTTACATGAAACCCAAAGCGGTTCCCGCTTATGTATATGGTAAGGAAACAGAGATCAAAGCGCCTATCGTAAAAGAAGTGCTTGGTCCTAAACCTGAAAATGTGATGATCGGCTTCCGTTTTCCGGGTGCGGCAACAAAAGATGCCCAAATGCTGGAATTGGTGGGTAATATCCTAACCAACGGATCTGCAGGTTTAATTGACCTTGATCTGGTGAAATCTCAGAAATTATTGAGTGCATATGCTTTCCCTTATATCCTGAAAGACTACTCTATGCTGATTCTTCAGGGTAATCCCACGCAAGGACAGTCTTTGGATGAGGTAAGAAGTTTATTATTGGCTGAATTAGCAAAACTGAGAAACGGTGATTTTTCGGATGACCTGATCCAATCGATCGTGAACAACGAGAAGAAAAATGACATCTCACAAAACGAAGAATATAGCTCCCGAGCCAATAACCTGATGGATAACTTTACCTCAGAACTGGATTGGAGTACTACGATCAGCTATCCTGATGTAATCAGCAAGATCACGAAACAAGATATCGTTAATTTCGCAAAGAAATATTTGAATGATGATAACTATGTAATCGTATACAAAAGGAAAGGAGAAGATAAATCTATCGTGAAAGTGGAAAAACCACCAATCACTCCGATTACTTTAAATAAAGACGTTTCTCCCTTCGTAAAACAAGTAAATGCTTTGGCTGAAACGCCGATCGCACCACTTTGGGTAAACTATACGACCGATATTAAAAAAGGAAATGTAGGTCCTGCAGAATTACTGTCGGTTCAAAATAAAGACAATAGCTTATTCCGTATGTATTACCACTATGATATGGGTAAATGGAATAACAAACTATTGCCGGTTGCCGCAGGATATTTGGAATACCTGGGTACAAAAGACAAGAGCACTGAAGAATTCAGTAAACAATTCTACAAATTAGCATCTTCTTTCAATGTATCTACTGCCAATGAAGAAACTTATATCACCTTAGATGGTTTGAATGAGAATTTTGAGGCTTCTGTTGCCTTGCTGGAAAATTTATTGAAGAACTGTGAAGTGGATGAAGAAGCATTGACCGCATATAAAGCCAAGCTTAAAAAATCCAGAGCAAATGCGAAGGAAAACAAAAGCGCAATCATGGCGGGTCTGAGATCTTATGCCCAATACGGTGCACAAAATCCATTCAACAATGTATTGTCTGATCAGGAGTTAGATAAGCTTACCGCAAAACAATTGGTAGACATTTTACACCAAATGGTTAATTACAAGCACCGTGTTTTGTACTACGGACCAAAATCTGTAGCGCAATTACAAACAAGCTTAAAACCATTACATATTGTACCGGCTCAGTTTACGGCTATGCCTGCAGCAGCAAGTTTTACGGCAGTAAACACTACTCAAAACCAGGTTTTATTTGCTAATTATGATATGAAGCAAGCAGAAGTATTCTGGTTTAGAAACTCGGAAAAATACAATGTTGCAGAAGCGCCGACTGTGTCTTTATTCAACAACTATTTTGGTGGCGGTATGGGTAGCGTAGTCTTCCAAACCATCAGAGAGTCTAAAGCATTGGCCTATTCTACTTATGCGTACTTTGGTTTACCATCTAAAAAGGAAAACAGAAGCATCGTAGGTGCTTATGTAGGTACACAAGCCGATAAGATCAAAGAAGCTGTGGTGGGTATGAACGAATTGTTAAACGTATTACCGGAATCGGAAAATGCATTGAGCAATGCGAAATTAAGCCTGGCCAAATCATTAGCCAGTGAGCGCATTACCCAGGACGGTATCATCTTTAGTTATCTTGCCGCTAAGAAATTAGGCAATACTACTGATATCCGTAAAAATGTATATGAGCAAGCGCCAAAACTGACCTTTACCAACTTAAAAGCGTTCCACACTAAGGAAATGAGTAAAAAGCCTTACGTGTATTGTATCGTTGGTAACGAAAGTAGCTTAAAAGAAAGTGAATTGGCTCAATACGGAACATTCAAAAAATTAACTTTGGAGGAAATATTTGGTTATTAATCCCTTCGGAAAAACATAAAGACAATGGGCAGATCGGTTTCGATCTGCCCATTGTCTTTACAAAACATCCTATCCGGCAGCGGTGTCTTGCAAAGCAGCTGCGTCATAAAAATGTAAAATAAAATATGTATATTAGCGCATATTTAAAAAGAAAATATTAACATGAATAACAAAACCGCTAAGCAATATTTGTCCCTAACCGTAATGGCCGGGATTATGTTATTTACCTCCTGCGACAAAAAGAAAACGCCTGAGGCCGCAAAAGGAACCGCCACCGTACAAATCGCCAATAAAGCGGGCAGTCAAACCCTAGTACTGAATACAGGCACCTATCTCAATCAAAACGGAGATACGTTCTCTGTAAATATGTATAAATACTACATCAGCAATATTGAACTCATCAGAGAAGACGGTTCTTCTTATAAAGAAGACTATAGCTATCACTTGGTTGATGAAGCCCAGACTGCTTCAAAATCTTTCCAGTTAAAAGCCATCCCTGCCGGTACTTATACCAAAATGAAAGTTGTATTGGGCGTAGACAGTACCCATAATGTGTCCGGCGCGCAAACCGGTGATCTGGACCCCATACTCGGTATGTTCTGGGAATGGAATACCGGTTATATTATGGCCAAAATAGAAGGCCGCTCACCACAATCGGGTAATACCCAAAAAATCATTTCCTTCCATTTGGGTGGGTTCTCCGGCCAGTATTCTTCTGTAAAAACGGTTATGTACAATTTACCTCAGGCCCTGAACATTACGGCAACCGGCAGTCCTAAAATAAATATCGAATCCGATATCTTAAAATGGTTTTACGGGTCAAGCCTTATCAATTTCCAAAACTACAATGCCATTACATCCGTCGGCCGCTTCTCTTTTGAAATATCCGAAAACTATAAGAATCACTTAAGCGTAAAAAGTATAGAACCTTAAATATGCGTTTACCGACAACACATAAAAGAAAAATATTAGTGATTGCCTCTTTGCTCTCCCTGATCATTTCCACTCAGTTATTAAGCTGCCGCAAAAGTGAAATAGTTCTGGATGAAAATTTTGCGTTTATCATTCCTACCGGATGGCCGCAACCTTTTTACAATTTTGAGCAAAATCCGGTGAGTAAAGAACGATTTGAGCTAGGTCGAAAACTGTTCTATGACAAGCAATTGTCTATCAATAATTCAATATCCTGCGGCACCTGCCATCAGCAATTTGCTGCTTTTGCACAGATTGATCATGACATTAGCCACGGTATCTTTGACCGTGTAGGCGCCCGGAATTCTCCGGCTATTTTCAATATGAACTGGAATACCTCTTTCTTTTGGGATGGCAGGGCAAACCATATTGAAGTACAGCCATTGAACCCGATTACCGATCATAATGAAATGGGTGAAACCATCGAAAATGTTGTTGTTAAACTCAGTGCTGATGCCCGCTACAAACCCATGTTTCAAAAAGCATACGGAGATGAAACCGTCAGCTCCCAACGGATCCTGAAAGCCCTCGCGCAATTTATGGGCATGATGGTATCAGACCGGTCTAAATACGACCTGTACAAACAAGGCAAAGCCAGTCTGAGCGCTCAGGAACAAAGCGGATTGCTCGTTTTTGAAGCACAATGTGCCACTTGCCATAAAGCACCGCTGTTCTCTGACTTTAGTTTCCGGAGTAATGGCCTGCCTTTAATACTGAATTCAAGAGGGGTGATCGATAGCGGCAAAGCGGCTGTACCGCCATTTGCAGCAGAAAACCTGTATAAATTTAAAGTGCCCAGCTTACGCAATCTTAAATATACCAGGCCTTACATGCATGACGGTAGGTATACGACTTTAGAGCAAGTACTGGATCATTATGCACAAATCGACCCGAATGCGGTTAATCTTGATCCACTATTACAAAACAGGATTATCCTTAGTCCGGTACAGAGAGCCGATCTGCTGGCCTTCTTAAATACCTTAAATGATGAGGCATTTGTAAAAGATAAACGCTTTGCCGAGGTGCAATAAATTCATAAACAAAAGATTTCTACAAAAATGAGCGGGCTAATTGCCCGCTCATTTTTGTAGAATGCAGCCGAAATAAGTATCCTCTAAATATTGTTTAATTGCAGGAAAAAATCCTGCTGATCTCTTGACTACCCTTTGCTTTGTAGAGCAGATATGCCTCTTTTACCAAACGGTCGATGCCCTCTTCATCAGTTTTCGCCTGTTCTGAAGATTCTATTTTTTTGATCAATAGCCCATCATTAAAATAATAACGGCTTTCATATTTAAATTCGGTAGGGTTTGCGGCACCGCCATAAGTATTATGTTGAAAAACAAAAAATAGCTTCCCCGCCTTAAAGTAATATTCTTCTTTCCACTCGCCATGGTCTTCTGCTCCATCATTAAGAATTTTTACTAACTGATTACCTTCACGAAAATAAGTAACCAAACCCGCCATCGGAGGGGCATCGCAGGTCGTATCTGTTTCCCAGGTATAATTTTGAGGGGTCAGTGTAGCGCTGTTGATGCGTTGATACTCCAAACGGATCTCCTTTAATAAACGAGTCGAATCCTTCATCTCACTTTGATGATTGGAAATAGGAGCAGTTTTCGCATTCTGTCCCACGCAGCTATACGAAACCAGGCTAAGTACAGAAAGCCATAATAAAAGAATACGATTCATGTTGCCTTTATTTATGCAGGTAAAGAACATTATGCCACACCAGATTACGATATTAAACCACTATTGCTCACTGCCGCCATATCGCCAAAAACTGATCGTACGCAATGGATTCAGGAATTTCAAATTCCTTTGCTTTCGGGGTATTTGGCGGTTTAAAGCCATCAGGAAATGATGACGGTACTGCGTCACAAATGTTTGCTCCTCCGCGCTGATAGGCTGATGCCCATATTTCAGTTTCAGGTAAACCTGAATAAAAGCTGCATACTGCAAGGCATATTTTTGATCTACTGCTTCAGCAAATTGCAGTGCGGAACGGCTTCCCTTATGCAAACCATATTGATGTAAGTAAAACTGTGTAAAGGTATAATCCCAATAGGCTTGCTCCGGTAGCGTTTTGCTCCATCTCTTACGCAATTGAAGATAAATCCGGTACCATAGCGGAAGCAGGACAAACAAGATACCCAGCAGGATGATACCCGATAAAATAATCAGCAAAATTGTCCCCGTACGCCAATGTCTTCCTGTTTTGGCTTGCTCGGCTTGTTTCGCCACCTGCTCAGGTATTTTACTTTTGATATGCAGCTCGTCTATGGGTGCAGGTTTGGGGAAGCGTGCGGCCAGTTGGTCACCATTACTGTTCGTATCGGCCGTAATATTTTTAAATGCTTCTGCAAAAGATATGGCCGTAGCACTATCGTTAATCTTAATCGTATTCAGGGCCACCGTACTGCTGTCTTTTTGAATGGAAGCGATGCTTAGATCCAATTCAAAATCACCTGCGGTAGCCTGCTGGTATTCTTTATCTTTAAAGATCATTTTTTTGGCCTTCAGGTGCACCGATTTCTTCAGGGTATCAATCTGAGTGATGACTCCGTTCAAAGCCAAGACGGCATTACCAGGCTGTGTGGGCGGTGTACCATCCGGTTGCGGGCTTTCGCGCGCATCATCATTACCCACCGTGGTATCAAAATCTAACCAACCATAACCCGGAAAATACACCTGTACCCAGGCATGCGCCTGATCGGCATAATACCAATACCAGCCCTTATTATTATTCCCGCTTCGGTCCATCGTTAAGAAGCCCACCGTAATACGGGAAGGCACCCCAAGAGAACGCAACATAAACAAGGTCGCTCCGGCATAATAGGCACAATATCCTTTACGGTTCTCAAACAGAAAATAATCAAGTTTACTTGCACTGGGAATATCCGGAATACCGGGGTTATCGGAATATTTAAATAGCGGTTTCCCATTTTCATCTTTCGAAAGAAAATAGTCCCTTATCGCAATCATTTTATCAATAGCCGTCACCTTACCCTTCGTTACTTCCCGGGCCAGTTCTGCGATGCGGGCAAATTTACCTTCCACAGGAATTTTAGTGTAATAATGCATCACATCAAGCGGTACGGCGCTATAATCATTAGCCTGGCGCAGGATTTGAAAACGTGCATCCTGAAAGGCCTGGAGCTGTGGATTGTCGGGCGTATTATACACGAAATAAGCCGAGTTAAGTTCCGACACATAACTTTTAGCACGATAGGCGGACGTATACTCATTTTTATTGCTCTTATCAATCGCGATCGGCTGTATAAAAAAGGAGGTGCTCGGTGCTACGAATTCTGTCGCCGAGAGTTTTGTTTTATATACTTCAATTTCCACTACCTTTTTGTTCTGCTCGGTTAGGGCATCCTTTAAAACAGTAGAATCGGTTTTGGTAAAATACAGGGGAATTGTAGCCGGATTGGGCAAAAACAAATCGCTTCTGGGAATGGCAGCATCCCGTTCAAAGGTCTGGCTCTCTGTATCAAATTTAGAATAGTAAAAGGCCGTTAAATATAGAGGATTGGGTTCTTCTTCATTATCTGAAAAATAGTTCTTAATGTGCGCCACAAAAAGCAATTGTTTGTCACGGCCCTGGCCACCACTCAACTGCGTATGATCTTTCAGGCTACTCGAACCATCTTTGTTTTTTTGCAACATAGACGACTGCCCCGCTTTACCACCGGCACCATATTCCGCTACTTTCTGTTTAATTTCGTCTTCCATCACCCAAACGACAGCGGCCAATACTAGGGAACTGAGCAGGATAAATAAACCTAACCTGCGCGTTAAAAACCACCAGTATCGCTGGGAAAGATCTTTATTATTATAAATAACTTGTACCGCATAGATAATGTAAGCAGTATATAATACCAGGGGCACAAAGGCTTGTAAAAGGCTCTGCACCGTAATATCACTTTGTTTCGCAATTAATACGAGGCTGATCACAAAGAATAAAGCAGCAGCCAATATAGGAAAATACCGCTTTCGGGAAAAGCCCCAACCCAGCAGCCAGCCAAAGGAAAACAGCAAAGCAAAAAGGGTAAATTGTATACTGACAAAAAAGACATCTATTTTTCCCAGCGTGATCCGGTCTATTGCAAAATAGATGAGGTAAAAAACAAGAATCAGTAGTAAGAAAGTAGATCCGAAACGAAGCCGGAAACTATATAACAGGACGGCCGCAAGAATTCCCAATTCCACAAAAACAGTATGCATGATATACTGGTTTTCCATGATCACGGCATAGAACTGCGCTGCATTCCATAAAATGAAATAGCAAACCAGCATCGTGGGTAAAACGAGGAAGAGGAATTTGGCTAAGGTATCTTTAGTATGTCTGCTGGCTAGGCCCATTTTCGGTTATATATGCATTTGTTCAAATTCACGGAGCACGACGATCAGTTCCTTCACATCTGCTATGCTGATCGCATTGTACATCGATACACGGATACCACCTACACTGCGGTGCCCCTCAATACCGGTAATGTTGCGGGCAGTAGCAAAGGCAACCAGATCTTTGGTCAACTCTTCCCTGTTCAGTACAAAACAGGCATTCATCCGGCTGCGGCTACTCTTTTCGGCTACGCCATTATATAATTGGCTTTGATCAATATAATCATACAGCATCCTTGCTTTTTCAAGACTCTCCTGTTCGATCAGGTCCAAACCTTTTTCTTTAATCCACCTAAGGTTAAGCAGCGAAGTATATATAGCAAATACCGGAGCGGTATTAATCAAAGAATTGTTTTTAGCCATGGCACTATAACTCAGGATATCAGTCAAATCCCGTACCGGCCGATCGATAAAATCTTTTTTTGCCACGACCAAGGTCACACCGGCAGGGCCTATATTCTTTTGCGCAACCGCATAAATCAGGCTAAATTGGCTATAATCGATCTTACGGCTAAATAATTCGGAACTAAAATCCGCGATCAGCGGTACGCTCGTTTCCGGAAAAGAAAACGTTTGTGTACCATAAATCGTATTGTTGGCGGTAAGGTGCAGGTATGCTGCATCAGCAGGAATATCCAGCACTTCGGGCACCGTACGATATTTTGATGCTTTGGTACTTCCGGCCACATGCAGGTTTCCATACCGGGGCGCATTGCTCATGGCATCGGCGGCCCAATGACCGGAGTCGATATAGGCCGCGGTACTTCCTTCTTTCAAAAAATTCATGGGAATCATTTCAAATTGCAATCTTCCCCCACCCTGCAACCACATTACGGCATAGCTATCATCCAGCCCCAACAGCTCCAATACCAATTGATTGGCCTCCTTCAAAATTGCGGTAAAATGACTGCCCCGGTGAGAGATACTCAGTATGGACATACCGGAATGGTCATACTCTATTACGGCGGTAGCGGCGGCGGCTAAAACATCTTGGGGTAAAGCGGCAGGACCTGCATTAAAATTGATCTTCATGAATGATATATGCTTTAATCGATGTCCAAATATCGCATATAATAACCACAATTATGAAAATCGAAATCGGGAATTACCATTTTTTTATAGAATCAAATCACAGAAATCAAGCTGCCTTTCGGGGAAGCATCTGTAAAGAAGGCGCTGTGCTATATACCGGGAGAAATAAATCGATCATTTAGCAGGCAATAAGCTATAGTAATAATATCTTTGCGGCTATGCATTATGTATCGGTAGACCATTTAAGTAAAACATACGCGGACAAACCTCTGTTTGAAGATATCAGCTTTCACATTAATGAAGGCGACAAAATAGCCCTGGTGGCCCTGAACGGCGCCGGAAAATCCACTTTATTAAAAATATTATGTGGTCAGGAGATCGCAGATGAAGGAACGGTATGGATTCATAAGGATGTAAAAGTAGTCCTGCTCGACCAGGATCCTTATTTAAATGACAGCAGAACCATTCTCGAAAATATATTCAGTTACGATCACCCGATCGTGAATGCCTTAAAAAGGTATGAAAGCCTTACGGAAGGCGATAACACACCTGATGCTGCCGCTCTAGCGGATGCGATTCAGGAAATGGATAACCTCAATGCCTGGCACTATGACAGCACGGTAAAGCAAATCTTAGGCAAATTAAATATCCATCATCTCGACCATCAGGTCAGTACCCTTTCCGGAGGACAGAAAAAGAGAATCGCACTGGCAAAGGTGCTGATCGATATGGATTTTGAACATCGCCATACCCTGTTGATACTCGATGAACCGACCAACCACCTGGATGTGGGCATGATCGAATGGCTGGAGCATTATTTAAGCCAGGATAAAGTAACCCTGCTGCTCGTAACCCACGATCGTTATTTCCTGGATAATATCTGTACCGATATTTTGGAGCTGGATAATGCCCGCGTTTACCATACCAGAGGGAATTATGAACGGTTCCTGGAACAAAAAGCCTCCCGCGTAGAAAATGAACAGGCCAGTATCGACAAAGCACGCAATCGGTACCGCAAGGAATTGGAATGGATGCGCAAGCAGCCCAAAGCCAGAACCACCAAGTCTAAAGCACGTGAAGAAGCTTTCTACGACTGGAAAGCAAGGGCGCAAAAGAAAATACAGGATGCGGAGCTGGAATTACAGGTAAAGATGACCAGGCTGGGTGGAAAAATTCTGGAGATTAAAAAATTATATAAGTCATTTGGCGACAAAGTAATCCTGAAAGGCTTTGACTATACCTTCAAACGTGGAGAGCGTGTAGGGGTTGTCGGTATTAACGGTGCGGGAAAATCGACCTTTATCAATATGCTCCTGGGTAAAGAACCTGCCGACAGTGGCAAGATCAATATCGGTGATACAATCGTATTCGGTGATTTCTCGCAAGACGGATTAGTGATCAAAGAGGATGTACGCGTGATCGAATATGTAAAAAACATTGCGGAATATTTCCCCTTGGCTGATGGTACTAAAGTGAGTGCGGCACAGTTTCTGGAGCGTTTTCTCTTTACGCCGCAAAAGCAATTTACCTTTATCTCAAAACTAAGTGGTGGAGAGAAGAAAAGATTACAACTCTTATCTATCCTGTTCCGCAATCCCAACTTCCTGGTATTGGATGAGCCGACCAATGACCTGGACTTGCCCACACTGGATATCTTGGAAGAATTCCTGATTGAATACCCCGGTTGTATCATTATTGTATCGCATGACCGTTACTTTATGGACAAGCTGGTGGATCACTTATTTGTCTTTGAAGGAAATGGCGCCATTCGCGATTTTCCGGGCAATTACTCCCAGTATCGCGATATCCTAAAAGAGGAACAAAAAGGAGCAAGCATGCCGGCAGTTGCAGCACCGGTAAGTGCTATTCAAATTGACGTTGAAGAACCCCAGGCAGCAGTGGCAGCAGGCCCTAAGCTTTCTTTTAAAGAAAAAAGAGAATTAGAGCAACTCAACAAGGAGATTCCCGCTTTAGAGGCCGAAAGAAAATCGCTGGAAGAGGCAATGGCACAGTCCGGTATTGATTTTCAGGAATTGCAAAAGATGGGCGACCGTATTTCTGAGATCATTCTTAAGATCGACGAGAAAGAATTACGCTGGTTGGAATTGAGTGAACGCTGATCATTGCCCTGTTAAAAAACAATACAATATCCTTTAGTAAGTGTAAAAAGTATACTTTTATACTGAATTAACTATTTTCATCATATATGACGCAATACACCAGGCTTTTTGACTGTATAGAACCAGAGCGTATTGGCAATAAAGAAGTGTTGCTGGCCGGGAAGAAGAACAAACAGTACGAACCTTTGTCCGGACCGGCAGTTATCGAAGAAGTAAATGCCCTGGCGAATGGACTGATTCATTTGGGACTACAACATAACCCTACGACTGAAACCCGGGAAAAGGTAGGCATTGTCAGCAACAGCAGACCTGAATGGATTATTACCGACCTTGCCGTGCAAAAAACAGGTGCCATTCTGGTACCGCTTTATCCTAATACTAACCTGGATGAAATCGCCTATGTTTTCAACGAAGCAGGTGTAAAGTATTGTTTTGTCCATGACAAAGCAACGTATAAGAAATTATGCAGCATTAAAGATCAGGTACCCTCACTGGAATATATTTATACCTTTTTAGAAGTAGAAGATGCTCCGAACTGGGCGAGCCTCAAACGCAGTCCTGATGCGGAAGCACAAAAAGTTATCGATCAAAGAAGCGAGGCCATTACAGAAGATGATGTCGCCACGATTATTTATACCTCGGGCACTACCGGAAAGCCCAAAGGGGTTATGCTCACGCATAAAAACATCATGAGCAATGTACGGACTACCGAAGAGGTGATCAATGGCATTGGCGTGGAAGAGAAGAAAAGCCTGAGCTTTTTGCCGCTCAATCATATTTTCGAAAAAACGGTAACGTATATCTACCTGTTCAATCAGTATTCCATCTACTATGCAGAAAGCATGGAAACCATAGCGGAAAACCTGAAAGAGGTACAACCCTCTTTATTTGTGACCGTGCCCCGCTTGCTCGAAAAAGTATATGAGAAAATCATGAATACCGGTAGCACCCTCACCGGTGTAAAAAGAAATTTATTCTACTGGGCCGTGGGCTTAGGCAATCAATACGATCCGCAAAAGCGTTCTGCCCTGTACAATATGAAGCTTGCGGTGGCCAATAAAATCATCTTCAATAAATGGAGGGCTGCGCTGGGTGGCAAAGTAAAAGCTATTGTAGTAGGCGGAGCGGCCTGTCCGCCCCGTATCGCCAGGCTATTTTCTGCGGCACAGCTTACGATTATGGAAGGATATGGCCTCACCGAAAGTTCTCCCGTCATTGCGGTAAACCGTTATGAAGCGGAAAACAGGGTATTAGGTACGGTAGGGCCGGCCATAAAGGGAGTGGCTCTGAAAATAGCAGAAGATGGAGAGATTTTGTGTAAAGGAGATAATGTGATGCTCGGCTATTACAAAAATCCGGAAGAGACCAAAAATGCTATTGTAGACGGATGGCTGCATACAGGCGATATCGGCACTTTAATCGAAGGGAAATTTTTAAAAATAACCGATCGTAAAAAAGAGCTATTCAAAAATAGCGGTGGTAAATACATTGCGCCACAACCTATCGAAAACAAACTGAAAGAAAGCCGTTATATCGAACAGATTATGGTTTTGGGTGCCAATGAAAAATATGTAGGTGCGCTCATCGTTCCTAATTTCGCAAACATGCAAAAATGGATGTTGCTGAACGGGCTGGAATATACTTCTGATGCGGAAGCCGTCAAAAATGAAGCGGTGATCAAACATTACAAATCGGTAGTAGAAAAACACAACAAGGACTTCAGTGCCATAGAGCAGGTAAAGCGTTTTGTATTGCTCGATAAAGAATGGAGTGTAGAAGAAGGCACCATGACGCCTAAACTAAGTTTAAAAAGAAAGATTATTACGGAAAAATACCAAACACAGATCGACGAAATTTACCGTAGATAAAACCTCAATATTATTTGATTAAGCCCATCCAAGGATTTTGCAAGGAATCTTTTGGTGGGCTTATTTCTTTCCCGAATATTGGACTAGCTTTGTAGCAAAAGCACCTCATATGGCAACAGCACTAATTACGGGAGCCTCCAACGGCATTGGCCTGGAACTATCTAAAATATTTGCCCGGCAAGGTAACGACCTCGTACTCGTAGCCAGAAGTGTCGATAAACTGCAGACCCTTAAATCGGATATCAGCCATCAATACCCCAACCTTAAGGTACATATAATGGCTAAAGACTTGTCCTTAGCGGATGCCGCACAGGAAGTATACGAGGAACTGAAAGCCATGCAGATTTCCATAGATTATTTGGTTAATAATGCGGGCTTTGGTGATTTTGGGTTCTTTACAGAAACGAGTTGGGCAAAGGAGCAGCAAATGATCGACCTGAACATCACTGCCCTGACGCAGTTTACAAAACTGTTTGCCCGGGATATGGTCAAGCAGCGTTCGGGAAAGATCATGAATGTGGCTTCTACAGCGGCTTTCCAACCCGGCCCGCTGATGGCCGTGTATTTTGCCACAAAGGCCTATGTCCTGCATTTATCAGAAGCCGTAAACAATGAAGTGAAGGATGCCGGTGTCAGCGTTACCGCTTTATGTCCGGGGCCTACAGAAAGTGGTTTTGTGGCTGCCGCATCGATGGATGACAGCGGCCTGATCAAAGGTAGAAAACTACCCACCTCAAAAACCGTTGCTGAATATGGTTATAAAGCCATGATGAAAGGAAAAGCGGTTGCCATCCACGGAACCTTAAACTACATTATGGCAAATGCCGCACGGCTTACGCCCCGTAACTGGGTGGTCGCTATCGCACGCAAATTACAAGGTGGCAACCTGTAATTGCGTCGCAGAGGCATAGCTCATACATAATTGCTCAGTTCTATCAAATTCAGATCCGGGTCTCTGAAATAAACGGAAAGAATCGGGCCTTGCGCACCCGTACGCGATACAATCCCCCCTTCCAGTATGTCAATATTCAAGGCATTCAATTCGGCCAGCACAAGAGCCACAGGTGTCCGGGTTATAAAACACATATCGGCTGTGCCCGGAGCAGGATGTGCCGCTTTCGGATCAAGCTCCCTGCCTTTTTGGTGCAGGTTTATTTTTTGATTGCCGAACTTTAAAGCTTTTCTGCCTGCGCCAAAAGTGATGACTTCCATTCCCAATACCTGTTCATAAAAAGCAACCGTACGGGCTATGTCGGCCACGGTCAATACCAGATGATCTAGATGATCTATTTCCATTTTAATTTAAGTTGTGATGTAAAGACGAAGATAATAAAACCACAAAATAGTATCTATACCTGGTCTTAAAAACGGGCTTACAAATAAACATGGCCTATGCACTTATTCAACATTTTAACAATACATTGCCAGAAATCGCTTGTTTATTCCCGACTAATTTCTATTTTTGCGGTTCAATGAATGCCAATTCTATTATATCAGTAGCTAATTATTATTACTATTCTAAACTATCCAGTTTGGAGTAGCGGCTACTTGTATATATCTCAAATGATATACTTTATCCCCGGTTCCAAAAGAACCGGGGATTTCTTTTTTTCAAAAAAACCATAAACAATGGAACGTAACAAACCACAGACACAGCAGTACGATCAGTACACACAAGAGGACTTTACGGTTTGGCAAACCCTCTTCGAACGCCAGATGATTCTTTTAAAACAACATGCCAGCCATACCTATTTGCAAGCACTCGAAACCATCGGTTTTCATGCCGGCGAGATACCGGATTTCAACAAAGTAAATGAAACCCTGTCCGGGCTTACGGGCTGGCAGCTCACCGTCGTACCGGAATTGGTGCCGCAACAACATTTTTTCGAGTTGCTCTCCCAAAAAATATTCCCGGCTACCTGTTGGCTTCGTACCTTTGAAGAACTGGATTATATCGAAGAGCCGGATATGTTTCATGATGTATTCGGGCATGTACCTTTACTGGCCAATCCCGCTTATGCCTCCTTTATGCAGTCCTTTGGCCAGTTGGCCTTGGAATGGATTGACGACGAAGAGATGATCGCAATTCTGAGCCGCATCTATTGGTTTACGATTGAGTTCGGGCTGATCAAAGAGGGTTCGGAACATAAAGTGTATGGCGCAGGCATCTTGTCTTCTCCGGGTGAAACGCGACACAGTATGGATACGGACACGACAACCATAACCTTTGACGTAGACACGATCTTACAGACAGCCTACCGCACAGATGTAATTCAGGAGCAGTATTTCGTGATCGACAAGCTGGAACAGCTAGACCAAATGCTACCAGAGGTGCGCTCTTTATTGCATAAAAAAGGCGATCATTTTAAATTATCTGCCCCGGCAGAAAAAACGATTATATATGAACCATAACAGCAACACAAACTGGGAAACACAAGACAATTGTCTGTACAAATCATTCCAGTTTACCGATTTTAGCGAGGCCTTCGGGTTTATGACCCGTGTTGCCTTGCTGGCAGAAACACAGAACCATCATCCCAAATGGACCAATGAATGGAATAAAGTAAGTATTTGGCTAAGCACGCATGATGCCGGTAATATCGTGACGGATAAAGACCGGGCGCTTGCTGCCGCAATCGATACCTTGTTGCCATAAAATATACACACCGTTATTAAGCGTTTTGCAAAAAGGCAATGCTCCGTATTAACGGTGTGTATTATCTGTATTTACGTTTGGCCTTTAGTAGACAAGCCGGTTATCTCTATTTTATTTGTAAGCGTTATGGCTGTGATTAAAACGGAAGCAGCTGTTTGTTTTAAATGGATACTCCGGTTACCTATATCCTACTTCAGTACAGCGGCCAGGCGTTTTAATTGTGCGACCAGAGCAGCAGATTCTTCAAAATTAAGCGTCTGTTGTGCATCACTCAAAGCCCGTTCGGGCTGCGCGTGCACCTCGTATATAATCCCGTCTGCTCCCGCTGCGGCGGCCGCCAGTGCTACAGCCGCGACATGGCTGCGTATGCCAATTCCATGAGAAGGATCTGCAATAACGGGTAAATGTGTCTTTTCTTTGAGCAAAGGAATAGCATTGATGTCAAAGGTATTCCTATAGGCACTTTCAAATGAACGAATACCTCGTTCACATAGCATCAGCTGTTCATTACCCGCCGAGAAAACATATTCTGCAGACTGCAATAATTCATCTATAGTACCGCTAATACCGCGTTTCAACAGTACCGGCTTATCCGTTTTTCCCAAGGCATTCAACAGGTTGAAATTTTGCGTATTTCGGGCACCCACCTGAAATACATCTACATAATCGTACATCTGCTCTATTTGGGCAATCTCCATGACTTCTGTAATCAGATAGATACCCGCTTCTTTACAGACACGATGAAACATACGTAAACCCTCTATACCCAAGCCCTGAAAGGTATAAGGCGAGCTTCTGGGTTTGAATACCCCACCCCTCATCACACGAATGCCTTGTTGTTTCAGATGATCCACAACAGCCCTCACCTGATCTTCACTTTCAATTGCACAGGGTCCGGCCATCAAAACGGGTTCCGGCCCGCCGATCAGCACACCGGGTCCCAGCTCAATTGCGCTGGTCTGTTGCTTCCATTTACGGGACACCAATTTATAATTTTCGGAAACCCGGTATACATCCGCCACCCCTTCCAAAGAACCGATATGGCGTATATCAATCTCTTTTTTACCGATGCCCACAAAATAATTTCCTTTCTGCGTACTGACTTCTGAAACAGTGTAATCAAGGCTTTGCACAAATTGAGCAATCCTCTCCTTTGTACTACTGTCGATATGATGTTTTAATTGAATGATCATGAGTATAATGATTTAATAAAATGAGGAATTGTATCCTGAAGAGCAGCATCGCCACCGGTCGCAATGGCTTTTATAAAACCACTGCCCACAATGGCACCCTGTACATATTGGCAAACGGTATGGAAACCGGTATGGTCATGGATTCCAAATCCAGCCAGCACGGGATTGCGCAAATCCATTTTTTGTATCGCTTCGAAATAATGCGTCTGCTGAGTGGTAAAGCTGCTCTGGCGGCCTGTAGTACTGGCTGCCGTAACCATATAGACAAAGCCGGTAGACAAGCGATCGATCTCCCGGATCCTTTCTGGAGCCGTCTGAGGGGTAATCAGGAAAATCATTGCGATGCCATATTGTGCAAACAATGACTGATATGCCTGCTCATATTCCCGCAGCGGCAGATCGGGTATAATCAAGCCATCAATACCACAAGCCTTTGCCTGTTTCAATAAGGCCTCCATGCCATATTGCAGGATCGGATTGAGATAGCCCATGAGGATAAGCGGAACGGAAGTGACCGTTCTGATCTCCTTCAATTGCTCCAGGAGCAAAGCCAGGGTCATTCCGTTTTTCAAGGCTACAGTATTGCTTTGCTGTATTACCGGCCCATCCGCAACAGGATCAGAAAACGGGATTCCGATTTCGATCATATCCACCCCTTGTTCCGAAAGGGTTTTGATTACCGTCACCGTACTGTTGAGACAGGGATAACCCGCCGTACAGTACACGGAAAGGATACGGTTCTTTTTTGTATTAAATAAACAATCAATCCTGTTCATCATCTTTGTGTTTTATATAGGTTTCCAAATCTTTATCGCCCCTACCGGAAAGACAGAGTACTACCTTATCGTCGGGCATAAAGGATTCCTTTTCCAGCACGGCCAGCGCATGGGCGGTTTCTAAAGCCGGGATAATACCTTCCAGCCGCATTAAGCGATAAGCAGCCTGCAAGGCTTCGTCGTCCGTTGCCTGCAAATAACTAGCTCTTTTACTAACATAAAGATGAGCATGTAAAGGTCCTATGCCGGGATAGTCCAATCCTGCAGAAATACTATAGGGTTCGGTTATTTGTCCGTCGGGCGATTGCATCAAATAGGTTCTGCTGCCGTGAATAAGGCCCGGACTTCCCTGTGCCATCGTCGCAGCGGTATAGCCTGTGTCCAATCCCTTACCGGCAGCTTCCACTGCAATTAATTGTACCGACGCTTCATCCAGAAAATGGTGAAACGCCCCGGCTGCATTACTGCCACCACCCACACAAGCAATCACGGCTGTGGGTAAAGGACTACCGGTATGCTGCTGCAATTGCACACGAATCTCTTTGCTGATAACGCTTTGAAAATGCGCAACCATATCGGGATAAGGATCGGGACCAACCACAGATCCGATAATATAATGTGTTGTTTCCGGATGACTGATCCAATCCCGTATCGCCTCATTGGTCGCATCTTTCAGGGTTTCGCTGCCGCTGTGCACGGGAATTACCTCCGCACCCAACAAGCGCATCCGGGCGACATTGGGTGATTGTCGCAGGATGTCTTTTGCGCCCATATACACCTTACATTCCAATCCCATAAGGGCACAGACTGTTGCGGTCGCGACACCATGCTGCCCTGCCCCGGTTTCAGCAATGATCCTGCGCTTACCCATTTTTTGCGCCAGTAAAATCTGCCCGATCGTATTATTGATTTTATGAGCGCCGGTATGGTTAAGGTCTTCCCGTTTCAAGTAAATGCGCGTGTTGTAATGTGTGGAAAGACGGGCAGCATAATACAAAGGTGAAGGGCGGCCTACATAATCGTGCAGCAATTGATCCAGCTCCTGATTAAATGCGTCCTCCCGAATCAGTTCTTTATACCTTTCTTTTAAAGCCTGGATATTCGCATAAAGCATTTCGGGAATGTAAGCACCACCAAATGCGCCATAATAGCCCTGTTCGTCAATTGCGTATTTCATAGATAAATTTATTTAAGAGACTAATATTTTTAAGACCCGGCTGCTCTTCAAAGCGGCTGTTCAGGTCGATTGCTTTAAAACCTGGATGTTGGAATCTCTTTAGTACAGCAGCCTGTTCCGGACCGATCCCCCCACTCAAGAAAAAAGGTTTAGACAAGGTGTACTGTTCCAGCAAGCCCCAATCAAATTGCTGTCCGCTGCCGCCATAACCGGCTGTTGCGGTATCAAACAGGTAATGGCGACAAGACGCTTCATAAGCAGATAATACGCGAAAATCAAATTCAGGATGCATGGAGAAAGCCTTGATGACCGGGTATGCACGGGAAAGTGTGGCACACAGCAAAGGGTCTTCCGATCCATGCAATTGTATATAATCTAAACCGTATACTTTTGCGGTCTCCAGGATCAAAGACAAACCGGCATTGACAAAAACACCTGTTTTGGCAATATGTTGTATCCCGGCAATATATTTTGCCTTTGCGGCTTCATAAGCCAGGTATCTTTTAGAGCCGGGATAAAAGATAAACCCGATATAATCGGGGCGCAAATCCACCACTGATTGTATATTTTCGGTATGGCAAAGCCCGCATATCTTAATCTCCATGTGCCAATACGTTTAACTGTTTTACAAAATCGGCACAGGCCTTTTCAGGAGCGGCAGAACGCATAAATTGTTCCCCGATCAACAGGCCCTCAAATCCGGCTTTTTTCAGTTTCCATGCGGTCTCCGGACTGTCAATTCCGCTTTCCGATACTTTCACCATGCCTTCGGGTATATAGCGCAGCAGTTCTATAGAATGTGCGCAATTGGTCTCGAGTGTTTTCAGGTTCCGGTTATTGACCCCGATCAGATCGACTTCAGTGTTCATCTGTTGCAGTTCCTCCTTTTCATGCACCTCGAGTAAGACTTCCATTCCTAAAGCATGTGCCATCCGGGTAAAAGCATTGATCTGATGCTTGCTTAAGATCGCTGCAATCAGCAATATGGCATCGGCACCCTGGGCACGAGCCTCAATGATCTGGTATTCATCTATGATAAATTCCTTTCGGAGAATAGGACAAAAATTATAATTGCGTGCTGTTTCCAGATCATGATGCTGGCTTCCGAAATATATTTTATCCGTCAATACAGATAAGGCGCTGGCGCCTGCCTGCATATAGCCTATCGATACCTTTTCAATAGATGCATATTCATTTATGGCACCGTGTGAGGGCGATCGTCTTTTAAATTCGGCAATGATGCCACTCTTATCGGCACGCAGCACATATTCTTTCAGCGAAACGGCAGGTGCATCAAAGTACACAGACCGTTCCAGTAAGAGCATCGGATATAATGCTTTACGCTCTGCAACCTCTGCTTGTTTGGTCGCTACTATTTTTTCCAGTATACTCATATAGGTTGTTTTAATAAAGTTTGAAATGTTTGATAAGCCTTAAGGGAATCCAATGCCTCTACCGCCAGCCCCAGACAGTCTGCAAAAGACTGATCCGGACGGGCGCAGTGCAAAGCCAGTGCGGCATTGGCAACGACTACTGCACGCTGCGCTTTTGTACCCTTTCCTTGCAATACTGCTATAAAAATATTGGCCGCTGCAGCTATACTATCTCCCGATTGCAGGGCTTCGGGAGCCACTTGTTCTAAACCAAGGTCTGCCGGCAGGCACAAGCGCTCCTGCGCTGTCGAGATCAACTTAAAAGCACCGGTCAGCGAGAGTTCATCATAGCCGTCCAAAGAATGCACAATGGTATATCGCCTACCCGTT
Source organism: Taibaiella sp. KBW10 (assembly GCF_003852495.1). Classification (GTDB taxonomy): domain Bacteria; phylum Bacteroidota; class Bacteroidia; order Chitinophagales; family Chitinophagaceae; genus Edaphocola. The sequence goes on from NZ_QAJI01000007.1 coordinate 129,318, forward strand.
TCCTGGAGCAGATAATGATACATGCGTCCTGTTTCCAGGCTATTGACCCCCAACAATTGGTTTTTAGGCTGTGCGGGATTGATCAATGGCCCTAAAAGATTAAAGAAGGTACGCACGCCCATATTTTTGCGTACCATAGCCACCTGTTTCATGGCCGGGTGAAATAGCGGGGCATGCACAAAGCATATATTGGCCTGTTCGAGTTGCGTGGCGAGCCGCTCCTGCCGCTCGCTAAATACATATCCCAAATGCTCCAGTACATTGGAAGAGCCACTCACCGAAGAGGCGGCATAATTACCATGCTTGATCACGGGCACACCTGCGGCGGCGGTAACGATTGCCGACAAAGTGGAAATATTAAATGTATTTTTCCCGTCCCCACCGGTACCGACAATATCTATGGCTTCATATCCTGCAAAATCCAGGGGAATACATAAGGCCATCATCGCATCCCGGAAGCCTTCCAATTCGGCAACAGAGGGCCGGCGCATGATATAGGCCGACAGGAAGGCGGCGGCCTGGCTTTCATTACAAGCGCCTAAAGCCAATTGCTGTAAAGCATACTGCGCATCATTTTTCGTTAAGGTACCATAATGATACAGGGTCTCTAGTATGTGTTTCATTAGCTATTTTTTTAACCAGTTTGTGATCATTTGTGCGCCGGAAGGTGTGAGGATACTTTCGGGATGGAATTGTACTCCACTTACATCATAATGCTTGTGTCGTAAGGCCATAATATACCCTTCTGCATCCTGCATGGTGACCTCAAGCGTATCCGGAAAGCCCTCCCTATCTACTACCCAGGAATGATAAAGCCCTGCGGATACCGGTTCCGGCAAGCCATCGAACAGCGGATCATCAGTACAACGATGCAAAGTCGTAGCGATACCATGCCGGACGGAAGGTATATTGACCAGACGGGCACCGAATACTGAACCGATTGCCTGATGCCCCAGACAAATCCCTAAAATACTTTTGCTTGCTGCGTAAGTATGTATGGTTTCCAGTAATTGCCCCGCCTCTTCCGGCACCCCGGGACCCGGAGATAAAATGAGTTTATCGTAAACAGCCAGGGAAGCCATTTCAAAACAGTCATTACGCAACACTGCCGGTTCTATGCCGCTGATGTTGCGCACCAGTTGTACGATGTTGTAGGTAAAGCTGTCGTAATTATCGATGATGCAAATATTCATATAAACAGGTTTTGTGCGGCTTCAATAGCTTTGCGTAAAGCCGCGATTTTATGATTGACTTCCATCAATTCATTTTTGGCCACCGAAGCAGCCACAACGCCGGCACCGGCACGATAATAAAGAGTATGGTCTTTGCTGAGGAAGGAGCGGATCATGATGGCCTGATTAAAATTGCCGTCAAAACCCACATAACCGATACTGCCGCCATAATATCCTCTTGCAGTAGGTTCATAACGGTCGATCAGTTGCATCGCTTTGTGCTTGGGCGCACCGGACAAAGTGCCTGCAGGAAAGGTATCGGCCACGACACCAAATTTGGCTGTAGCAGATACCGGATCTGCTCCGGTCACTTCCGAAACCATATGAATAACATGGGAATAAAACAGGAGCTCCTTTAAAGCGGTTACGGATACCTTACCGAAGCATTTGCTCAGGTCATTTCTGGCCAAATCTATGAGCATGGTATGCTCGGCATTTTCTTTTTTATCGGCTTTTAAAGCAATGGCCAGTTTAAGGTCTTCTTCCTTATTGCCCGTTCTCCGATAGGTGCCGGCAATAGGATGGATGCTGGCTTTTCCCTCACGAATTTTAAGTTGTGCTTCGGGAGAAGAACCCATCAGCCGGTAGCTGCCATAATCATAGTAGAAAAGGTATTGAGAAGGATTGATGGATCGAAGGGCACGATAGACATTAAAATCATCTCCGGAGAAAGGGGTTTCAAATTCACGGGACAGTACGACCTGAAAAACGTCGCCCCGAAAGCAATGCTGGCGTCCTTTTTCGATCACTTCCAGAAAGGCTTCATCTTCAAAATTGGAACGTTCTGCCGCCGTGGTCTTAAATGGATAGGAAGGAACACTCCGATGGTCGATGTATTGCGCGATCAGGGCTATATCCTGCTCTGCTTGCTCCGGATCGCCCAGCACAACAATGTATAGTTCGTTCCTGAAGTGATCAAAGACGATGACAAAGTGGTACAGGTTCAGGCGTACATCCGGGATTTGTTTTAATGAGGGTTTTGTGGCGTCAAGTGTTATGTTTTCAAAATACCGTACGGTGTCGTAGTTAAGGTATCCAAACAGTCCATTTACGTCAAAATGATAGGGATGCTCGGCAACGGCAAAACGATTAAGATAATCATCTATTTCCTGTACCAGATTTATATCTGCTGTCATCTCCTTACGGATATTATGTCCATCCGGAAATTTATGTTCCAGTATATTGCCGGATAAGGAGATTCCGGCGATGGGTGCGCAACAGATATAGGAAAAATCATTTTCCGGATTGCTATGGTCTGCGCTTTCCATTAAAAGGGTTTCGGCAAAATGGTCTCTCAATTTGAGGTAGACACTAATGGGTGTTTCTGTATCGGCCAGCCGTTTATGAATACGGCATGCTATTGCATAATGCATATAATCATTTTTGTAAGTGGAAAAAATAAAAAAAGGGCCCGCATGAACAGCGGACCCTTATACGGGAGATATTTTTATACAAAAAAATACTAGCTATTCACGCGTTGCCATCGTGAAAGCCACCAATATTTATTTGTAATTTGTTTGATCATATGTTGTGTGCAAGCAAGCCACATTTAGTGCTTTTGCATGCACAAAAATAAATATATTTTCATATCATCCAAATTTATTTTCCATAATATGATGCTAAAAGGCTCTGGATGGGAAGTACAGTAAAAGGCAACATTCAATGTTATCCTATGTGTTCCAATAACTTATACGCTTTCTTTATGACCAACAAATGACATAAGTATTACCTTCTACTGACAAAGCTTTTCGCACTTCAACAGAACTTTGCGCCCGAAAAAACAGATTTTTATGCGCAAATTATTATATGCAGGGCTCTTGATAGGTTTACCCTTGATGGCTACGGCACAGACCAACAGACACAACAACCTCGGATCGGAAGAGCACCTCTGGAAGATGAAAAAAATTGCACCGCATGAGTTTATTGCGGTGGGCAATGGCGCTTCGGTTGTGAGGTACAATGACAGCTGTAATGACTGGTTGCCTTTAACGGTAGCAGCCGGCAGTGAATTCAGAAATATTTCTTTTCCAACGCCCAATACCGGTTATATCAGCGGTACCGCCAATTCCCTTTTTAAAACAACCAACGCCGGCAATAGCTGGACCGCTATTCCGGCTACGGCTACAGGATTAACCAACGGCAGTATTCAGTGTATTCATTTTCTTGATGCACAGAATGGTTTTATTGCCGGTAGTCAGATTGGGGTAAGCGGTGGTGGCCGCTTCATCAAAAAAACAAGTGATGGTGGTACAACATGGACAACTGTGACACCGGCAGGTATCGCTACTTCTACGGTATATGATATGGCATTTTTCCCTTCGGGAACGGGTATCGCTGTAGCGACCAATAATCAGGCTTTCCGCAGCACAGACAACGGGAATACCTGGACGGCCATTGCAACACCCGGAACAGTCTATTCTGTAGCCGTAGCCGGTAGTACTGTAGTGGTGGCGGTAGCAAATAGCCTGATCATGCGCAGTGCGGATCAGGGGCAAACCTGGACGACGATTCCTACTACGGCCGGCGGTTTGCAGGGAGTACACTTTTATGATGCCCAGCATGGTATGATTACCGGGGCAAACGGCACCATATTGTACACTACTGATGCGGGTCTGAGCTGGAGTACCATACCCACGCTGCTTAGCCAAAAATTATATGATGTGCAAATGACCAGCGCCACTACCGCAGTAGCTGTGGGTGCTAACGGGGTAGCGATTGACATAGATGTGAACCAGCATTTCCATAGATTTTTTGAGGAGCATTTCTGCCATCCGCAGGATAGCATTACGTATACACGGTATAACAATGCGGATAGAAGTGGCGCAACCAGCCCGAGAAAATGGTTTTTTAATAATGTAAATGAAGACCAAAACGGCTTGGAGGCCGCACAGTGGTTTCCCGGTAAATTTGCCATCTACGATGCCTATTATTATGAAGATGTCTTGATGCAACATCATTCGGATAGTGCGTATATCGAAACAAGAATATTGAATTTATCTGGTGCCAGCCAGCTTTCTCTGGAATGGAATGAAGCATTTTATACGCATGTAGACGGAAGGAGCAAAACAATTGTGGAAGGTTTTAACGGAAGTACCTGGATTAAATTATCGGAAAGTACGGGACTGGACTTTGGTGATGGGGTATCTTCTGCTGTGTTTCCTTCTTTCAAAAGAACAATAGATATTAGTCCTCTTGCCGGGCTTAGCAATGCCAGACTGCGTTTTGGATATATTGCCCCGAATACCAATGACGGACTAAAAAACTTCTGGGCGGTTAGTGATATCGTGATCAGCAACAGAAGTACGGCGGTACAACTGGATAGCATTTTTGCAGATAATACTCCGAATACGGATTGCCTGGACATTAGCCCCAAAGCGATAAAAGTACGTATGCGTAATACCGGCGATCTTCCTGTATTCCCGCTGGAATTGGCCTGGAGCAGCAGCAATGGCCAATCGGGTGTGACTGCCGACTATAATGCACTTAATGCCGGTAGCTTTACCGATATTGAGCTGATCAGTAATTTTGCACCGCCTTCGGCTGGTGGTGCCATCACTATCAAAGCCTGGATCAAAAAATTACCGAATCAAAATCCGGCTAATGATACGATCAGTAAAACCTTTTATTTTGTACCCAGCACAGGGAATACTGCTCTATTGGGTAACGACAGGAGTATTTGTCCCGGGACGACACTGGTACTGCAAGCACCTGCCTCTTTAGCAAATAGCACCTGGTCTGACGGCTCTACCGGCAATAGCCTGAGCATTAACAATGCCGGTACCTATTGGATTAGCGGTACTTATGGGACTTGTGCGGTAAGCGATACGGTTACCATTTCTTTATTCACCGTAAGCACACCGGTTATTAGCCAACAGGGCACTACCCTATCTGTCGCTACCGGTTACAGTACTTATGAGTGGTTTAAAGACAATGTGGCTATTGCGAATAGTAATAACCCTAGTCTTTCGGTTACACAAAGCGGTAATTATACGGTACAGGTAACCACTACCGACGGTTGTACCGCGCTATCTTCGGCCTATGCCTATAGCCAAACTACAGGGATTGAGGGCGTTGATAAAAATCGTCCGCAGTTGGTGCTGGCACCCAATCCGGCTACAGATGTGGTGCGCATTAGCAGTAACACTATCCTTCCAAAAGATGCCGTACTATCCTTGTATGACATGAGCGGGAAACGCTTGCTGGAACAGCCGTTCAAAGGAGATCACCTGCAATTGGATATAAGTAAACTGGCTTCCGGCATCTATTTATTGCGCCTTCAGGCATCCGGATATACTGCTCAGCATAAGCTGATCAAAAAATAAATAATTTCTTTTATTTCCTGATAACATAAGGCCCGCGATCGTTGATCGCGGGCCTTATGTCTTCTAAACACCGCCGACCCGCAGCAATAAAATAACCGTAACAAAGGTGTATGCACACCGGATGTGATTTTGATTATCTTTGCGCCACAAATATAACTTTATGAAGATCAGTGGATTTACAATAATTCGCAATGCAAGCCTATATGACTTCCCGATTGTGGAGAGTATTCGTTCTGTATTGCCGCTTGTTGATGAATTTATCGTTGTGTTGGGAGACAGCCAGGATAATACGCTGGATCTTTTACAGACAATCGATTCTCCCAAGATCAAGATCATCAATACTCATTGGGATATCGCAACGTTTCATAAAGATGGCAATATCTATGCCCAACAGACCGATTTAGCGTTAAAGGCCTGCACGGGCGATTGGTGTATTTATATCCAGGCGGATGAAGTATTGCACGAGGCCGGTTATACGGCTATTCAAAAGGCCTGTACAGATTATTTGCACGATATCCGTGTGGAAGGCTTCATCTTGAAATATGTACATTTTTATGGCAATTATGATCGATATATAGACGCCTTGCATTTTGCTTATCCCAAAGAAATCCGCATCGTGCGTAATCTCCCCAAAACCCATTCCTGGAAAGATGCACAGTCTTTCCGGTACATAGAGCACTTTGACGGTATTAGCTACGGACAAAAAGAAGGCACACGGAAACTAAATTGCCTGTTGATTGATGCCTATATGTATCATTATGGATGGAGCAGAGATCCGAGAAAGATCGGTAAGAAAATAGTGGAACAAAAGACGATGCACGATGGTACGGTTGCTGAACATTTTAAAACAGCCTTGTATGATTATGGTAACCTCAGCTATTTTCCCCTTTTTAAAGGAACACATCCCGGGGTTATGGCAGAGCGTATTAAACAGATGGATTGGGATACTTTTTTACAGTATACCGGCGCGCCTACTTCAAATATGAAAAAGAAGTTTAAGCTAAAATACAGGATTATCAATTTTATAGAAAATAAACTCTTAGGTGGCCGGACGATAGGTGGATTTAAGAATTATAAACTGATTGGTAAAGCTTAGTCTTTTTGCATCATCCAAAACATCGCGTCTCCGTGGGACACCATAATTGCAATACCCTTCACTTTGCCGGTAGGTACAGCCATTCGTACCTTAGCTTGCCATCGAATGATGCTGATGTATGCTGTTATGGCCTGATATTTTATTCCGAAAAGGAGCGGATCACTTTGCCATCGTAACGGTATAAACTAGTATTTCTGGTTCCCGCCCAAATATTTCCCTTACGGTCTCCTAAAACACTGAAAACGGAATAATTACCTAAACCTTCTTCAGCCGTAAAATTTTTGAAGGACTGTCCATTATAAGACCACAGACCGCCCATATTATCCCTCATTGCAATATTAGCGGCCTCTGTACCAAACCACATATTTCCCGATTCATCCTGCGTGATGCATAGGACACAGCATTCATCAAATAGTCCTTTTTGCAAAACATTGGTAAAGCTTTTACCATCAAAACGGCACACGCCTTTTCCCCGCCGGCCGGCCCAGATATTTCCGGCTTTATCTTCAAAAATACGCGAAAACCACACCTCATCATTTGGCGTAAAATGAATTACAGCCTTCCCGTCATACCGGCAAAGTCCTTCAAACCAAGTGGAGAACCAAATATTTCCGGCCTTATCTTCCAGTATCGTATTTACTGCATTAAGTTGCAGACCGTCCTTATTCTCTACCTTATCCTGATGTAAAAAATGGGTAAAAACTTTTCCATCGTAACAATACACCCCATCATTATTGGTGCCGATCCAAATGGTCCCTTTTTTGTCCTGAAAAATACTCCATATCTCCATTGGGGCTTTAGCGGCTTTATTTCCAATCGCCCCATAGGTATAACTGCCGTTGATGACCGATACAGGTATATTTCTAAATTTCTTTCCGTCGTAGCAAGAAATACCCTCGGGAGTGCTTATCCAGATATCGCCGTTTTTATCTGCTGCAATGCCGGAAATGCGATTGCTCATCAGACCGTCTTTCTCTGTGAAATTGGTAAATATTTTTCCATCATAGCGATAAATTCCTTCTGCGGAAGTGCCAAACCAAAGGTTTCCTGCCTGATCTTCTATGCTTTGGCCAACAGTGTTATACTTATTGTCCCCTTGTGTCTTTATCATTTTCGCAGGTCTGGTAGCACGCGCTACATCGGCTTTCGATACACTCGTACCGCCTTGCGCGTTACAGGAGATCGTAAACAATAAGAACAGTAATAGTACCGGTATTTGCGTGGCTAAGTAGTGCTTTTTCATTATCGTTATTTTAAAGGTTTTGTATTTACTGCTTACAGCATACTCGTGCTTAGTGCCGCAAGTGCTATCATACAATAGCAACACATCAGGCAAAATAAGCCTTCCCTTTTACTGCGGGACAAGTATCGATTTTTATATACAGTAACAATTAATGCCCTATGACATAGAGCGATACAAAACCATGAATATAATTCAAATATAAAACGATATACCTATTTTAGAATAGTAATTCTATTTATTTAACGGATGTAAACAATGCTCAAAACCCTAAGTACACTACAAAATTGCATTCCCGTGATGAAAACGACAAAGCGATACCTTAAGGATTCTTTGTTGTAGCAAGTGTATCCTGGATATAGTTTGCAAGCTCATGTTGCACAGAACTATCACTTTCTTTCAAATGTTTGATTATCCTTTCGCGCTCGACTAGGGTCTTATTCTGGCTTAATTTCTTTTGTCCCTGCAAGTCGGTTACTTCCAGCTCAAAAGCAACAATACCCCGCATCATCCCTTTTTTAAACTTATCAGAAAGGGTACGCCATTGTTCGCGGTAATCCTCATCATAAAAAGTAATCATCTGCTCCAAAGCCTTCATTTTCTCTGCTTCCGTTTGTAAAATCCGCGCCTTACCATAAGCATGTACGGCTATATAATCCCAGGTAGGCACACTTTCCTTTTTGTCATAATGTTGTGGGGAAACATAAGCATGAGGCTCGGTAAAGATAACCAAAGAGATATTGTCTTCTATATATGCCGCCTGTTCATTCGCAAGGGCGAAATGGGCACTGAGCAATACTTTACCCGAACGATCGTCTACAACAAAAGGTAATTGGGTGGCTATGGGTACCTGATCTTTTGTTGTTACCATCGTTGCAAAAGCATATCGCTTCATAAAAGCAATTTTTTCGGCCTCGTTATCGAAATGAGATAGATTGGGTATAAACATAAGCCTTGATTTTTTGAATTATAAAGATGGTACACGGTGTATTAATGCCTGGCTATACATATAGAATTGATGAGTAGCAGGACATTCAACCAATCATCAGGATCGCCACGTTAAAGATAAGAGACTATTTTGCAAATCTGCGGCTACCCGCAACACAAAGAATGACGCCGACCGTGATGCCCAACATACCGATACTGACCGGTTCATGCAATAAAGTAGCTGCCAGTGCCAATCCAAAGAAGGGTTGCAACAACTGCAATTGTCCGACGGCAGCAATACCTCCTTGGGCTAAACCTTTATACCAGAATATAAATCCAATAAACATACTAAAAAGGGAGATGTACGCTAAACCTGCCCAGGCGCTAAAAGGCACGCCTGCAAAAGAGGAGGGTAAATACAGGTATAGCAAAGGGATCATGACCGGTAAGGACAAGACTAATGCCCAGGAGATAACTTGCCATCCGCCTAGTGTTTTGGAGAGTTTTGCGCCTTCCGCATAGCCCAGTCCGCACAAAATGACGGCAAGTAACATGAGGATATCACCAAGGGGCGATGCCGATAAGCCCTGGGCAATGGCATAACCGATTACGAAGAGGCTGCCTAAGCAAGAGAAGATCCAGAATGCCTTACGAGGCCGCTCTCCCCCACGAAGTACTCCGAATACAGCCGTTGACAGGGGGAGCATGCCCAGAAATACCATAGAATGTGCCGAGGTCACATATTGCAAGGCCAGGGCACTGAGCAAGGGAAAGCCTACCACGACGCTTAAAGCAACAATCGCTAAGGAAAGCAGCTGTGTTTTGGCGGGACGCTTTTCTTTAAAAAGGAGCAAAACACTTAAGGCAAGCAGTCCTGCGATCACCGCACGGGCAAGTGTTACAAAGACAGGATGAAATACCTGCACGGCCATCTTTGTTGCCGGTAAGGAACCGCTGAAGATGAGTACCCCGAGCAAGCCATTAATCCAACCGTTCAAAGGCTTATGGACTGGTGCCTGTAGCAATAATTTATGATTCATGAAGATGTTCTTTTCTGATGAGTACACGAAAATAGAAAGGTATGACAAACAAACACAGCCACAGTTTTACTTATCTGTATGGATACAGTTATCCATACTACAGCAGCCATAGGTTAGGCCATCTGTTCAACCCCGGATCAAAGATTAACGAAGTGTAATAGGGTTTCGATTATTGTACCCGCGGTTGGCATGAGTTCTTTATATTGTGTTATGCCAAGTCCCAATCAGGTGTGGAAATAACAGAGTTTTACCCCTCCTGCGATTAACAAGGTAATGAGCAGTGTTTTTCCGCGCGCAGACTATATAGTTCTATTTTATTTATATTTACACCCTCATGCAACTGAGCTTGTAACCTGACTATTTTATTTTTTAACACCATATCGAATTGATCACATTTACATTCCGTAGATCTGGTTTGCATGAGGACGCTCGGGTAAACCAAACATATTAATGACTTCCATTTTTTATCCCTTAATTAAGTGCTATGCCGCGTATCCCTAAAAGTCCATTTACCTTATCCTTAATATTATTCCTCCTTATCTGGATAGATATATCCTGTAAGGCCCAAAGCGAGGCTAGAACGGTCAAGACCGGCAGTACCAAAATATTTGATGTAAGTTTCTATCCTGACGACAACAATGTCGCAAAGGCCGCGGTTATCCTTAATGATGGCTTCCTTATTGCAGGTCAAAAATTCTCCAAACAAGACGGCCCTGATATGCTCCGTTCGGCAATTATAAAGCTTAACCTTAAAGGAGAGTTGGTCAAACAGGATTTTTTGGGCAACACAGGTTACCGGGATGCTAAGACAAGCGCAATGATCGAGCAAATAATCAAGATTGATGAACAAACTATTTTTCAGGTAGGCAGTAAATCAAACAAGCTTTGGGTAAGGGTACTTAATCATAACCTGGATTTACTTCAGGATACAGTAATCAGCGCTATTCCGGTGACTGGTATAACGCCTCCAAAGGTTGGCAGAAACGGTAAGGGCTGTTACATTATTACGGAACCCGCGGGTATTGTAACGATTGATCCTCTTGCCCAGCATTTTAACTATCATGCACTGGCACAAGCGAAAAGCACTTTAAACCTGGCCGAGTTTTCAGTTACCGGTGGTGCCTTGGATGAGGCCAGTGGCTTATGCTACATTGTAGGCGGCGTATGCACCAAGAGGGAGGACTTGTTTTGCAAGGAATATAAACAGGTGTTACTGATCTACGATCCGGCTACCGGGAATATTATACGGGAGACATTTTTGAACGAATTTTATCATATCAAATGTGTACAAATTTACAAGGGCCAGGTTTTCCTTGCCGGTGAAAGCATCCAAACACGTGCGGCTAAGGTTGTCAAAAAGCCAGCCCGACTGATCAACCAGGACTGGATGGTCTCTACCTATACCCTTCAGGGCGACCACCTGAGTCAGTTCAACTTAGATGTAGAAGATACAGAAATGGTCTATGACTTATCTGTCTGGAAGGATAAAATCTATGTGGTGGGTGAATGTTACGATGAATTGGCCATTAACTTTAAATCGCTATATGCCGCCTTTGATTTAAAGGGCAAGCTCCTGGATCAGCAACTCTTTTTCTCTGACCCAACGCTTAACCGGGAAAACCGGTTCACAAAAATCTATCATACGGCAGACGATAAAACGTTGCTGCTGGGCAAAGGAAAAGGTTGGCGTATTATTTTGCTTAAATAGGTATTACATAAGTAACACAAAGTATGGGCTATTTATTTTCACATAGTCCATTTTGCCTTTAAACGGGGGAATCGTTTCGGTGTTCGTGTGTTGTTACTTTTATACAGGTCTGTTGCAGCAGAAAGGACCGGTCTCTTGAGGCTTAGCAGAATGCAATGAAAACTACAGGCAGATTTGAGTGATTAATTAAGCATAAAAAAGCCCCATTATGATTATTCATTACGGACTGGTGGATTACAGGTATTGTTGCCTGATAACTCAAAATAAGAATTACCTTCCCCAAGCAAGTGGATGCTTTTTTTATAACTAAATACAATTAATGCTATATAAAAAAGGGCATGCTTTTGGGAAAATAACGATGGTTATGATCATCTGTTTGGTGATACCGGCCATACTGAAAGGACAATCCTTTAAGAAAAGATTTCGTTCGGATGATTGTAAAGGATATACCATACATAAAGATTCTGTCTTTTTGTATGATGCCTATATCAGATTTGCAGACCCTAAAACGTTTAAATGTATTACCGGAGAATATGCAAAGGACAAAAATGCTGTTTTCTTTGCTACCGCAAGACTTCAAAAGACGAATCCTGCTACTTTTGTTGTTTTGAAAAACGGTTACTCCAAAGACAACAATCAGGTTTACTTCAACTATTCTGATGCAATAATACCCGGAGCTGATCCTAAAACATTTATGATTTATGAGCTGGCCATATCAAAAGATAAAAATGCTGTTTATTCTCAACCGGAGATCGGTAAAATAGAAACAGCGAGCAATGTAGATGCCGCTACCTTCGGGCAAGAAAACGGATATTATTATGATGCGACATATCTCTATTCTATCGATATGCACGTTTTAGCAAAACGAGATACTTTTGAGATACACAGTTTTTTTAAAAAATGATTACCTATAGCGTATTCAGGTAGGGCCCTGCCTTTTCTTGTTGTATTAGTTTTTTATTTGCCGGTAAAGAGCGTTGTTTTAATAGAGCGCCCTTCTTATTGCGATATTTATACCAAAAGAAGTGGTCAATCCGAACAACGGATTGACCACAAATATCCCTACAATGTAGCACCTTAACCGGGTTATTTTGCTACATATTTTCCAGGCGACACTTCCGCTTTCAATGCTTTTACTTCAGCACTAAGCGCGCTGTTTTGCTGCTGCAGATGCTCTGTTTTCACAGCGGTCTCCCCTAAGGCAGCGGTCAGTTTTTCAATCTGTTTTTGCTGTTCTTTAACCGCATTGACCAGCATGTACATAATGGCATCTGCCTTGTCAAACTGCAGCAGTCCTTTACCGCTGTCATCTATTTTCGTTTCTGTTTCTGTTACCGTATAAGGTGCCAACTGCTGCATATCCTGGGCAATAATACCTACTTCCTCTTTTACTGAGGCTTTGATACCACCTTCCCCGTTATACTTAAAAAATACTGGTTTGATCTGCAGTACTTTTTCCAATCCATCTGTAAAGGGGCGAATCTCTTTTTTGATACGTTTATCAGAAAACACCGCCCAAGCCGTACCACCGGATGCTTTGGAGGCATCTCCATTCACGGACAGCAACTGATCGGGAGTATTGGTACCAATACCCAACTTGCCATCAGTAGTTAGTTTCATCCTTGCGGCGTCTCCAACCATAAAATCTAAAGGATGAATAGTACTCGTGCCAATCCAGGCCGATAATTGACTGCCATTCGAAAAACCGGAACCGATATAGGTCCTGAACTGTACCGTACCGTCTGTGTGTTGCAACCCGTAACTGCCGCTACCGGTAACTACATCCAGCTTAGTTGCCGGGCTATTCGTGCCAATACCGACACGACCATTCGATGCCACTATTATTTTTGACGTACTGGCCGCCGTATTGCCACCGTCTACCTGTAATTTAGCACCGGTCATTATTTGTGTTGGATTTTCTCCAATCTTTACCTGAGCGCTTACTGTCAAGCCAAAACCGGCTAACAGGTAGCCGCAAAGAATCGTGTGTTTTAGTGTTATTTTTTTCATATTTAGTTTTTATATCAATTTAAAATAATTAAAGGATTGTGCCGGTTGCTGGTATATAAGCCCTAAGTAGCACTGAAACAACAGGCTATTTAATGCGGTACCGGCTGTGGGTGTATTATTATTTTTTAATGAGCCTGGACTGGTAAACAGGTTTGCCTTGGCGGGATACGCTTAACAGGTAGACACCGCCAGAGTAAGCTTCCATGTTCAACAAGGCAAAGTCTCCTGTAGCGTTCATCGTATACAACAATTCGCCATCGGCGGTGTAAAGCTGAAGTTGATCGCCCTCACGGGTACCTTTTACCTTTGCCGTATTTATTGCAGGATTGGGATAGACCATAAACTCTTGCTCAACGGCTCCCAGTGCTACTTTCACAACTTTACTATAAGTAAAATTATGATCCAGGTCCACCATCTTCAGGCGGTAAAAAGCTTCCTGATCGGGCTGTTTGTGAACCAATGCATAACGTCCTTCAGGTTGCCCGCCGGCGAGCTCGCAGACAGGGGTAAACTGAACGGCATCGGTAGCATACTCCACTTCATAGTGCGCAAAAGATTTCTCATTGGCTACCTCCCAGCTAAGCAACACCTGGTCTCCCTGTTCTATGCTGGCTGTGAAGTCAAGTAGCGTAACCGGCAGTGCAATGTCTGTTGCACCTATGCCAATAGCGCTGATACCGGATTGCATGGTACCGGTAAGCGTACTGTTCTCTGTATTGCCGCTGGCCGCGGATGAGCCCTGGCTTGTGCTGAGGTCGATCCACTGGCTGCCGTTCCATCCTACCAGGCGCAGGTTGGCGGCAGTGGCATTGCTTAGCGCCGGAATACTTACGGTAATGGTAGCACCGGCAGCATTATTGTTCAGGTCCTGCCAATCCCACTGCCCTAGTTTACTGACACTCATAATACCAGTCCCCAGAGATGCAGTGCTATGTGGCCCGGAGGACGCACCAGTGCTGGTAGGATCCAGGTTGCCCACGGGATTGCCTGCTATCCAGGCTGTGGCAATAATCGCATTGTCGGGTAGCGTACCGCTTACTGACAAAGTGCGCAGGTCTCCTTCAGCCGCAGTCGCGCCATTAACGCCCACCGGGAAAGAAAAGGACTGGTTGGCTGCGCTGGCATAGAATTTTACATAGCCGTCAACAAGAGCTGTACCGCCGTCAGCTGCGCCTGTAAAGGTTCCTGAAGGACCTGTTGCGCTGAAGTATCCCGGTGTGGCAGCACGCGCTGTACTCCAGCTCCCGCCAGTCGGGGTGGCGAGGTCGGTAGTCCCGAAGCTGGTTTGCTCTGCCCCACTGAATACATAGTTGCCGGACTGCGCATAGGTCAATGCGCCGCTAAGCAACATTGACAGGGTAAATAATGGTTTCATCATAGTCTGTATGTTTTGTTACTAAAAAAAAGATTTTACATAACGATTGTTTTGAAGGGGTTAATTGCAACCTGTTAGGGTCAATTTATCCGCTATGTACATTCCATAAGGAAGAATATGCCAGCAAGGAAACCCATTGTAACACAAGCGCTTGAACCTTAAAAGAACGCGCATCAATTTTATAAAGCATCCGGCCCTTTGAGGAGCCGGATCTTTACAGGATGCAGGTCTGGTTAAGGCTTTTAATTACTTCTATTGTTGGTAAATGACTTTTGGACGAAATCACAAAGTGAGATACGCCTGCAGGAAGGTCGCCGAATTCCATTACACTACAGCTCTTTTCATCGTCTTCCATATCAGCTGTCTGATATCTGCGCCAAATTAAGGAGAGCGGGCAGAAATCATTCATCCGTGCTAAATTCATAAAACCGGTAGTGGTGGCCATAACCTCCCAATGCAGCACCAGATGCACATTCGATCATCCGAAATCAAATTGGAAGAAGTATAAGGACTATAGTAGAAGTATCTTATTGTAAGTTGCGTTTTTCATATTAGTTTAGTTTAGAATACAAATGTAATTGCGTTCTCGCTGACCCAGCTACTACTTTTGTAGTATTTTAAATAACCAAGATTTCATTACTTTCGTCAAAACGTGCACATATAATGTATTTCAGATATAAAAATATAGCAATACATCTGGGCTTATATTTCTTGTGCTATTCCTTATTTTACCTGCAAGCCTGTCGTAGAAGCGACCATAATACTACAGTAGTACCGCCGTCTATTATGCAACGGATCGACTCTATGGAAAAGCGCAGCTATAGTGTACCTATAGACGAGGGACTAGTGCTGCAGCAACAAATATATGTATTGGCGAAGCAGTATGGATTGACGGATGAAGTGATTGGATCTTATTGTCATCAAGCTTATCTTATAGGGCGTACTTATATGGATATCAGTCAGGGGAAAGCTCTGCTGGACAGTGCCGCTGAACTGGCTTATAAGCCCGGCCACGAAAAAATGCAGCCGGTAGTGGATCTGTATTATAGTATTTTGTATAACGGACGCGACGATACCTTATCGCCTTATTATCTGGAAAGGGTAATGCCCAAAATAAATGAATTAACGCCCCATGACAGGATTTGGGCACTTGGAGCTATGGGTAATATCCATGCTCAAAGAAACAATTCCGAGTATGCCCGCAAATATTACGACCAGGCTTTGAATGAAGCTAAAAAGTTACAACCGCGCGATTTTAAGGCGGAGATAGCGCTTCACGATAACCTGGCCATTAATCACTTTTTTTCGGAACGGGATACACTGTCTGCCGTTAAGGAGTGGCGCAAAGGGATTGCATTAATTACGGATTCTATTGAAAAATTAGGCGAGATAGAGTATATCTGTGGCAATTTTGGTCAGAACTATATAGACAGGGGAATGACGGACAGCGCCCTCCCACTCATCAATAAGTATGCAGAGATTGTTGCCGATCATTATACCCAAAAAAGTTCGCTGCTGCTGCCAAATATCTATTTTGCCCAGATCGCATTTCTGAAGAAGGATTATCGAAAAGCAGATTCTCTGTTGGCCACTTTTGGCGCCTATATTGACACGATTGATTTTAGTTCGGAAGATGTTACCACTACTTGTGTGCCGGGAGAATGGTTTGTGAATACTTATTACACGACACTTTACAAAGTAAAGAAAGCGGAGGGTGATTTACCCGGAGCATTAAAAGCGCTGGAAGACCAGATACGATTGGAGGTATTAATTAGAGGAAAAAAGAAAGATGAAAAATTGCTTCAATACGACCAAAATCTGGCAAAAACGAAGAGCGAAAAAACAATAGCTGAGCAAGAAAAAAAAATTGCTGATGACCGGTCTACCTTTTTCCTGTTGGTTACCTTATTATTATTAGCGATCGTTATTGGCCTCTACATTTTCTTCAGAAATAAAAAATACTTGTATGAGCAAAAGCAAAAAGCGTTGCAGCAGCACCTGGAAATAGAACAAAAAGAACTGCTTCTGAATGCGGAAATCGCTGAGCGAAGACGTATTGCACAGGAATTACATGATGAATTAGGCGGGGCGCTTACCGTAATCGGCATGGCGACGCAAATGCTCAGGCGATCAAACATTGAAGCCATTGCAACACCTGTGGAGGTGCTGGAACGCAACAGCCAGAAGCTGGCAACACAGATCAATGAAATTGTATGGTCGCTGAACGATAGTAATGACACACTGGGCAGCCTCCTGGCTTATGTACAACGATATGGAGAACAACTCTTATCCGATGCGCGCTTAAAGCATAACTTTAATTTTGATATGGAAGCGGCAGATCTTCCTATTGATGGTTATAAGCGACGCTATTTATATTATAGCATCAAAGAATGTTTGAATAACATTATAAGACATAGTGCTGCTACGGAAGTATATTGCAGTGCATCGGTAAGCCGGGAAAAGCTTGTGATCAGTATTGAAGATAATGGGAATGGGATGCCTGATGATGCCTTGCTTATCAAAGGAAACGGAATAGACAATATCAACAACAATATACAGGCTATAGGCGGAAATGTAGTTTGGGAGCGGAAAACAAAAGGTACCTGTGTTGTCCTTAAAGTGCCGCTAAGCGAAATGGAAGCAACCGAATCTTAAGATTACAATTATCATTTATTGAGTGCCCACTTTTAGGAAACAAATACTTAAATGTTCTTTTGATTTCCATTTATTGCTATGATGTCCCTTTGGGCTTGATGCAAAAGATACCGCCAAAAAAATCGATACCCGGAAACTAATAAAATTGTGATGTAGCGCAGTCGCTTTAATGAAACAGGCATTTTTTTCCTTTTATGGCCACAAAAGGAAAAAAATGGTTGCTATATGCCCGTAATCTTTTTAATGTTTAGCCCTTATTGATATTGTAATACTTATTGATCGCCTCCACACGGTTATTCACCTGCAGCTTTTCATAAATACGGTAGATATGCGTTTTTAAAGTTTTCACACTAATAAATAACTGATCGGAAATCTCCTGGTAGGTCCTTCCGAAAGACAACTGTTCCAGTACCTGCGATTCCCGGGAAGTAATGCCATACTCCGCTTTAGGATAGGTTTGTTGTATTTGTTTCACTACCTTTCTGGCAATATCGCTGCTCATAAGGCTTTTGCCCTCAGCGACCTCACGAATGGTATTAACCATAAATTCCACCGTATTATTCTTCATGAGATAAGAACTGGCGCCGACACGTAAGGCTTCATACACAAGCTGGTCTTCGTCAAAAGCGGTACACATAACAAACTCTGTATGCTTACATAACGGTTTCAATTGCCGTACACAATCGATACCGCTCATATCGCCCAGATGAATGTCCATTAGTGCAACCCGGGGCGTACATTCCTTGATCAGTTCAATACCCGCAGCTCCCGTCACAGCACTTCCTACATGCAACAAATCTGTTTCGCTATCTAAGAGCGCTTCTAATAAAGCCACGATGTCTTTATTGTCTTCAACAATGGCCACAGTTATCATAATAATGTCATATAGGTTAATGCTGATTCAAATATATGCATTATTATTTTTGAACCGGCAGCTGTAAATCATCATCAGACAATACTTTGATTCATCGGAAAGAGGTTCAGCATAAAGCAAGGACAGGACTCGAATCAAAAGGCGAGGAAATAAGGGGTCTACAGACTTTTGCGCACGATGTTGATATAGTTATTAAAGTAGAAGACGGATTTGCTTACGCACAAGGTCGTTTCGATCCACCAAGTCAAATGAACATACATACGATAGTACCGGAGCCGCTTTCCAAATTCTCATAGGTACAAGGGATGCGCTCAGTATCGTCTGCGACAAACAACTTGTTTTCTATAAAGAAATGCATAAATATTCTTTCCTTTTTTCATTAATCCGGTTGCCTTTGTATCGCTTCTTTTGGCTTATGGATGGCATTATTTTTATCCCCCTGTTCATATCTACCACTTGTATGCCTGTGCATGATATTTTTCTGGTGTTTGATGGCGGATTGGGGTAATACTCTATTTCCCCTTTGGCTAAAGCTATTGTCAATTGTATTTTGTATGCTTCTATCTGCTGCTTTATACAGCAAAATATTGTTAGTTCAGCTGCTGTACTTTCAAGGCAATTTTATTGCTGTCTGTTTGTTCTCGTTTGCCTGTAATTACTTTTGCCTATTTGATAATGGCAAATTCATTATTGGGTAAAACAATGTATCCGGGCTGATGCCATTTATTTAATACGCGCCTGCAAATTGCGCTTTTCAAAAAGTAGTTGTAAGAATTAATATTAGTATAAATGTTGTAATAGCTTTGCTCTACATTCAATATCACATTAATGATTAAAGATATTTTGGTCGTTTTCAATTTTCATTTTGTTAAACATCAGCTTGCCATTTTTTAAATCAAAAAGCCAAATGTGACCTGTATTGATGTAACTGGGACATATCGCAATATCACTATTCGGATTGGGTTTTAAATTTGCGCCTGATTGATAATAAGTAAATGTTACCTAGTGGTTTTTCTAGTTGATATCAACATAATAATGGCAGAAGCAACCTTTGCACCAGGGTAATTACTTATTAAATATTGTAACATTTTTTTTACGGTATCTGTTTCTTGCTTTATATCATTAACGATTTGTTTTAAGTCATTTGCATCAATCAAGCCACCAGCAAACAGAATGGGTACTTCGCTGCCATTGGTATTCAATATTAATTCTGAAAATCGTCTTCAGGAAAAGTTGATTTATTCATTATCAGGCTATCGTACTCTTTTTCGATTTCGTTTTTTTCAATAGAATTAAGTAGGCATTGCTGTTTTTCTATTTTCCAAATTCCTTTATCAATCAATAGAAATTTGAAATGCTTTTTCAATGCAGTTTTGTTTTCGTTGTTGATGTCGGCTACTAATTTTTAAGGGCAACAATATAAGACGTGGAATTATACCTAGTTTTTTTGCAACCATTGTTACGGAAAACAATATAAATGCTATGAGCATGAATTGCATTTTCATTTTTTAGAGGTTGTAGGAGATTACAAGTGAAAAGTAGAAAATTATATTCAGTATTAAGTTAGTCACATACTATAAAGGCCACTTCTTTAATAAGAAGCGACCTTAAAAGTCAAAACAGGATATTTAAAAGGTATAGATTAGGTTTTTGCCAGTTTTTTAGCGCTTATCTGTATTCCTGACGCATCAATAATATGTATAATATAGCTACCCGCAGCAAGGGTGCTTATATCAATAGTACAAGTATGGCCTCCCGCCTTAACAGTAGAGACACGCTGCCCCCACATATTGGCAATGTATATGATTTCCCCACCGATCAATCCTTCAATCCTTATTTTATCAGTAACCGGATTAGGGTAGATATTGATACTTGTTTCATTGGCAAAAGCAATCGTTCTGACAGCACTATATTCATATTTTCCGTCAAAGTCAATTTGCTTTAAACGATAATAGTTCATCGCCGGGAAAGGTTGTGCATCTTTAAAAGAATAAGATAGCTTAGTATTACTATTACCATCAGCAGATAAAGAAAATAAAAATCCAATATTATTCCAGACGCTGCCATTACTACTTCTTTCTATTTCAAAACCTTTGCTATTTTGCTCAGAAGCTGTAGCCCATTGAAGCAGTATGCTACCACTTTGTTTGGATGCCTGGAAGTATAACAGGCTAACAGGCAACGGGAGGCTCCAGTTAATAGTATAAACAGCAGGAGTGGGATCTGCAAAACCTGCAGCATCTAAATAAGCATATTCAAATTGCAGACTTGTGTAACCGGAACCTGTTAGTGTTATTGTTAATAATGCAGGGTTAATAATAGTATCTCCTATCGTAACCGGTGCGCCGTTATAATATAAAACACCATTGACAGGAAGGCTGGTAATGATTACCCCTGAAGGATTTCTGACGGTACCTGCTGCACCGGTATAAGTACCGTCTTGAATGTCGCTACCCGACAATAAAGGCAGATTGGCTCCTAATCCATCTAAAACTAATGTATCGTTTGTATCAGGTTGTGGTATGGTGGTATTGTGATTATCACTCTCTGGCAATTGCTGAATACCAAAATTAATATTGATTCTGTTCCCAGCTTCATTCACTTCAAATATTTCGCTTACACCAGTACACACACCGGTATTCCCGGTATTGGGTATACCATTAAAAGCACCTGTATTTACCCAGCCGGTTGGTGCCGTATATGGTGCAGGGGCCATTCCACTGGTGCTTAAAGTGCTACTTAATACCACTTGATAACCATTCGCATTTAGCTCACCAAAATCAAACACTCCGTTTGTACTTACCGGCACAGACTTAAGTACAAATCCTGTTGCGGTATCAATCAGGTTGGCATAAATACCACCAGGCACTAGATTTGCAGCACCTGTACTATTATCTATATGACCACCATCAGGATCATTGAATACATTACCAGTCACTTTTGATCGTGCAAAGGAAACGGAAAGCGCAAAGGCATCTGATCTTACACTTTCTAAATCTGACCAGCGCGGATATAAAGTAGCACTGAAGGGGTGATAAATGACATTGGCAGGCGTGGGACAAGGAATGGAATTAAATGCATCTGTTACCCTACCCTCATCACTGCGTAAATAAATGCGTAGGGTAAGAGTACTAATATTAATGGCATTAACCACAAAACTACCAGAGGCACCATAGGTGGTTTTACCCCCGTAACAGGAGCCTGCAGACAGCGAGCTAAAACCTAACCAGGTCGTACTGGTTTTTGCTTTTTTGACTAATGGATCTACATCAAAATAAGCGGATCCAGAAAGGCGCATAACTGAATATGCATTCAACAACTCAAATACCGGCGTAAAACCAAGCCAGCTATGGTAAGCCGCATTTGGCAAAGTTACATCTGCAGTACCCCCTAAACCTCCCAAATGGATTACCGGGTTAGAAACCGGCTCATTAAAAGTGAGTGTAATGTCGGCAAATTGTATATCTGTATCCAGGTCGGTCATACCATTAATATTGTCTCCTGCTGCATTGAGCAATGCATCGGTAAATAGTGCTATGGTAAAGGCTCCTGTGACAGGGGCATTAATACCGGTACCTGGTGCTGCCATTTTATGAATGGTAAATAGATTATTGGCAGGCGTACCAAAAGCGTATAGATTTGTAAACCGATTATTGGCTATTGGGTCGGCATTACCTGTGCCGCCTACAGCACCAAAGGCAACAGCACCAGAATAGATAGGATTCACCATTCCCTCAAACGGATGGGCGGTGGTGTTTCCATATTGCTGGTTACTAAGTGAGACGGTTACGTTTGTAGTACCAAAAACAGCAGGAGTCGCATTATTGACAAAAGTGGCTTTTTGATTAGCCACTTCATATCCTGAGCCTATGGCACCCCCTATTCCTGATGAAGTACCGAACCGGTAACTTGTTTGTGCTATTGCGGAATGGCTAAGCATACCCCATACTAATATGGGAAGAATGATTTTTATATTATGTAATCTATGACTCATTTTGTATTTAATGAAAACTGGTTTTAAGTAATAATATTCAACACTATTTTAAATTAAAATCGAATAATTTTAATAACGATTTGTAAGTAATGCAAAATTGAATCATTTAGCATCCTTTCCCTATCATCCATAACAGGTAATTATCTTACAATAAGTATCTTATAATTACTACATATGTAGTAGAAAATAATTAGGTTATATATTGTAGCTTTGTAAATTGATTATGAAGAGCAACATAAATATTTCGGGCATTCATATCTTATTATTAGATGATCATGCATTAGTAGCAGAAGGGCTTAAACAGCTTTTAATAAAAATGCTTCCAGATGATTGTATCATCAATGTATTCAATGAGGTTGAAAAAGCAAAAAAAGAGCTTCAATCTATTCATTATGATTATGTAATTACCGATTTAATAATGCCGGGACAAAACGTGCCTGAGTTTATTACCTACATGCGTATCCATGATCCGGAACTTATTATCCTTGTATTAAGCAGCATTATAGATATTAATTCTATAAAAGAATGTTTAGCCTTGGGCGTTAATGGGTATATCAGTAAAGGAACACCTCCGGAAGAAATGAAATTGGCATTTGAGAATACACATAGAGGCCGAAAATTTATCAGCAGTGATATCAGCGGAAGACTGGCAAGCAGCATTTTCTCCATAGACAATACAACACTTACCAAAAGGGAATTGGAAGTATTACGCCTGTTGGCCACAGGTCACAAAACCAAAACAGTTGCCGAAATACTACATGTGAGCCCTATTACCATTATGACACACAAACGAAATCTGATGCAGAAACTACAACTGCATTCGGTGGTCGGTCTGGTAAAATATGCGTACGATAATCATTTGACATAACGAAAAGTACCATTTTGTCTTCTTGAATACCACCATCTTATGATATATGTTGACCCATATTTCAGCAATGCCGATCAAAATTGTATAATTTATGACAAAATCACTGCTGCTACTATACAAAAGCCTATTGTCGGCTATAGTAATTCTATGCATGGCCTATACAGGATTTGCTCAGCCCGGCCGTAACGAGTGGAACAGATTAAACCAGCAATACAAAACCGGAAAGCTAAACGACACCACCTATTTTCACAATGCCGAGCGTTTAGCAGATCTTTTTCTAAAAGATGGATTTCTTAAAGAAAACCTTGAGCTTTATAAAAAGATTGCATGGAGTAAAAAACAGTACCAGCCTTATCGGGTCAGATACTATTCTTTTTTGGCTAACAATGCCACATTTACCTCCAAAGACGGCGCCGCAATCTATTACCTTCAAAAATCAGAAGAAGCATTAAAGGAAAGCCAACCCTATATTAATTCTTTAAACGAACCCAGGCATCTACTCACTATCTACGGGAAAAATGAAAAAGGCAATTATGAAAGGCGTAAAGAAATATTTGTAACGATATTTCCCTTTTTAAAAACCTTACCCCAACTTATTCTCAACAAGAATGTACCTGCAAATACCTGTACCAATGCAATGACTATTTTAAATATTGCTTCCAGGATGTATGCAAGTTTAAATGACTCCGGCATGGTCAAGGAGATCGAAAACATTTCAGAAAAAATATGGAAGAGTCTACAGAAAGAATACCTTACACAGGATAAAATGCAGCAATGCCTTTATTTATACTATCAGGTGCGATACACCAAAACTCTGATGCAACGGGATTACGTAAAGGCCAAAAATATACTGGATAGTAGTTACATCATCATTCAGACAGATACTACAATAAGGCAAGTATGGGCCCGATCGGCAGAAAGGGCCTTATTAAGAAAGTACATTGACTTATTTATTGTTCAGGGACAAACAGAACGCAGCAAGCACTATTTGCAACTGCTCGCACAAAAAATCAATAAAAACGACCCCGGCGACGGAAGGGCGCAGTTATTATACACAGCTAAAGTAAATGCAATTGACAATAACTTTAAAGTAGCTTACCAAGATCTTTTGCAAGCTTATGAAATCAATGATTCTATAATAAATCTAAAAACAGCAGATATCAACAACAACCTATACGCCCAGCTTGTAGCCGAACAAAAACAGGAAGAGGTCATGCTCCTGCAAGCGCAAAAACACACCCGGAATATCCTGATTATTATAGCTTCATTTACTGCCGTAACATGTATCATTTATCTGGTTATTAGAATGCGGCGAAAAGAAAAAAAATCAAATAAGAAAATTGAGGAGCTGAACAGGCTTACCCAAATAGAAATAGCTGAGCTCACAATGAAGTCCGATCGCATTCAACGCAAAATGGGTATGGAACTACATAATGACATAGCCGGACAGTTGGTTTACCTATGCAATTTTATAGATAAAGAGCTGTTGGATGAACCTGACAATAAACAAGCTAAAAGACTCCAAGACATCAGTAACCTGGCAAGAGCAACCTACCAGGAAACCAGAAATAAAAGCCATGAATGGTATGTCGGGGGCTTGAAAGAAGAGATCGCCTCCTTTTCGGAAAGTGTACATAAGTTGGCCGCATATGCGCTGCCGGAGGAGCAATATAAAAAGACGATAGAAATAGATGATACCTCTTTGCAAAAAGTATCCTACACTATAAAAATAGAGCTGCTTCGCATTGTACAAGAAGCTTTTGTAAATATTCTTAAGCACGCCGAAGCTGATAAAATATCGCTTTATATCTATGATGAGGACAATATGATACTGCTACAAATAAAAGATAATGGCAGAGGCTTTGATCCAAGGCACCTACCTAACGGAAAAGGCATAGGATTACAATCTTTACGAAATAAAATTAAAGATATTGGAGGTACATTAGATATTCACTCTGCTAAAGAAGGCACCGAAATATTCGTTGCGATCCCAGTTTAATTCCATACAAAAGCATTTTTACACAACGCACATCCTGAGTCATAGCAAATGTCCCTGTCTTATGATTCGCAAATCTATACACCGCAGGAACTTACACACACCATTATGATTATATGAAATAATGGTAATGGTGAAGAAAATAGTTGGTGTTAAATTGCCTTAAAAAGCTTTTAGTAGCATTGTAAATCAGAAGAGGACCTAAGCTCTGCTGGAGAGCAACTTAACAGCAATATGATTTACCAAGAAGAATGGTGTCTTCTGCAAATGTTTGCAAAAGATTTTTTGTTTTCATTCTTTGCGATTTATGAATAAAACTCAAGTATTATTTCTAAAGTACAGATACCATTTGATAAAATTCCTCCTGTGCTCTTTGCTTAATCCTCGGTGCAACAGCAGATGGTTTTTTAAGCGTCCGAAGAAGGGTTCCAGTCCGTTTTTTGATTTTGGACTTTTGCTGTTTTGTAGCAAATGGAACATATTTAGTAAGGCATTTTTAAGGTGAATAAGCGCCCTCGCGTACCATTTTATATTTGTACCAATATTTGTTTATTGTTACACTAAATGGGTTTTATGTAATATAGGTTTTATGCATTTTGTACCAGGTAATGCTGCACAATAATATCTGTACGGCTATGCCTTATCGTCTTTAAATAGCTTTATGCCCATCACAGGCAATACTCTTAATGCTCACTCCAAGACGCAACAGTTTTTCAAGATCTTCTTTAATTTCTGCAAAGTGTTCTCCACCCGAAAGGCGGTACAATTGCGTAAACTTTATTTCATTATCCTCGTAAAAAATCAGGCAGACGTCATTACTAAAATAAGTACCATCTATAAATAAATGAAGTTTTTCGCAACAAAATCCTTTACCATCCTGTATTAAACTCCCAAAAGCATCAAATATAGATTTTTTATAAAAAAAGGAAGCCTCTTTGAGAGAGGCTTCCTTTTTTTGGTGGTGTGGGCCGGGATCGAACCGGCGACACAAGGATTTTCAGTCCTTTGCTCTACCGACTGAGCTACCGCACCGTGGGTAATGTGTCCCTCTTAAGAGGAGTGCAAAGATAGTAAAGTGATTTTATTTTTCCAAAAAAATATTACTTCTTCCGATCAAATTATGAACGGGTGTTTATGGGCGCTTCTTCTGGCGGCTGAATATTCTGCTATCGTTATAAAAGGAAATGCGATATGGGCAATTATTGCCCGTCCGGTTGTGGCTCCTGAATTGTTGGTTCCGGTTCAAAATCTTCCGGTAATAAAGCAGCTGGAATTTGTTTACTAGATTTCAGCCCCAGTTCTTTCAACTTCAAGGCCTGCCCTACCAGGTTTCCGCTACCAGTATTTAACTGCCCTATAGCTGCAGTATATGATTGTTGTGTCCTGTTGATATGCTTCCCGAGATCTTCGAGCGTGGAAACAAATGTTACAAACTTCTCATACATTAATTCTCCGCGTTTTACGATCTCCATTGCATTTTTACTTTGCATTTCTCTCTTCCACAAGTCGGACATTAGTTTCAGACAGGCAATTAAATTCGTAGGACTGATCAGTAAAATGCGTTTTGCATAAGCATAGGCCCACAACTCCGGATCTGCCTGAATAGAAACCAGGTAAGCCGGCTCAATAGGCACAAACATCATGGTAAAATCTAATGATGCTTCCAAATGATCATACTTTTTGCTATGCAAATCATCGATATGACTATATATAGATTTTAAATGATCTGCTCTATAAATCGCCTGCTCCTCCGTTGTATCGGCCGAGGAAAAACGATCATACGCCACCAATGAAACCTTTGAGTCTATAATAATGATCCGATTGTCCGGCAACTTGACCAAAACATCGGGTCTTAAATTTCTCCCGTCTTCATCTTTAATCGTCGGCTGTACAAAATATTCCCGGTCTTTTACCAATCCCGATTGCTGAAGAATGCTTTCCAAGATCATTTCCCCCCAATTGCCCTGTTTCTTTGCCTGCCCCTTCAAAGCAGTGGCCAGGTTATTGGCCTCACTACTTACTTTGTTGGTCTGTTCTACCAATTCTTTAACCTTCTCTTCTAGCGAAAATCGTTGCTTAGATTCTTTATCATATGTTTCTTCAACTTTCTTTTTAAACTGATCAATATTCTCGCTAAGTGGCTTCAGTAGGGCCTCAATATTTGCTTTATTGGCTTCTGTAAACTTCCCCGATTTTTCTTCTAAAATCTGTCCGGCAATTTTCTCAAACTGAAGATGCGCCGTTTTTTGCAACTCCAGCATGTCGGTTTTCTGGACAGAAAGTTTTTCATTCAATGCGGCATTATTAGCGGTAAGCCTGCTATTATCTGAACTAAACAGGAGGTTCCGTTCCGTCAATTTTACCAACTGCTCCTTTACTTGATTCAGGTCGTCGGACTGCAGGGTATTGATTTCTTTCTGTGCATTTATACGCTCCGTCAATGAACCTGTTGTAGCCTTTTCTGTCGCCAGGTGCTGGTTTAATGCATTTATTTCCTCCTGAAGTGTTCTATTTAAAGCATGCTGATCAGACAAAGATTTCTTTAGTTCCTCATTTCTGTGTTCTTCATTTTGTATCCTTGTCTCCAGAGTAGTCGCTTTAGACTGCAATCCTGTAATATCTTGTGCCCTTAGTTCATATTTTGTATTCAGGCTTTCATAGGTTTGTTGTAGCAGCAGCAGTCTTTCTTCCGTCACTTTTATCTGCGTATGGGTTTCATTGAAACGTGTGGTTAACGCATCATAAGTCGTCCGGGAAACGTTTTTCGCTTTATGCAGCAAGGTAAAGGTCAGGTAGGCCAACACAAGTCCCGCAACCAGTCCGATGAAGATTGAAATGATATCCATTTTCCTTAATTATTTTGTCTTTGATTTATTACTGATCGTATGATTATTGCAGCTATTGTGATGTGCTAAAGCGGTGTCGAATGATGTATTTCTCTCTATGCTGCTCAATAGGAATTTCAAAGGTGACTGCCTTAAATTCTATTGCCCGCTCTATATTGCTAAAGATAACAAATAATCCTTTTTAAAACCGGTAGCTTATGTTATGATGCAATATAGCTTAGCTATTTCTATTTTGAAAAATTATTGTTCCGCGCGTCGCTTATATTTATACGGAAGCAACCCGTTAAGAAGCCCTGCAGACTATTGAACTCATTGATTAGAAAATGTCCAGGCTTTTAAAATATGGACAGACTAATCGTTTTGAGAAAGATCCCTTTACCTTAAGCCATTACAGGAGTATCAGGATGACCGAAGTGTCGGCAATAAGTATTAAATCAGGATTTTATATTATATTCGAAAGACAAAATCATAGACCCTTTTTGCAGTACATGGTGTAAAACACAATCTATCATTTAATACAATTAGCTTTAATCATATACATAATCATCCAAAATTATGGAAAATGCAAATAAAAGATCGGATCATTCGATGAAGTGGTATCATTACATTGCGGCGTTTTTTGCAGGTGTATTTTTAACGAATGCCCTTCCCCATTTTATGAACGGGATTTCCGGAAATCCCTTCCCGACACCGTTTGCCGACCCACCCGGCAAAGGACTTTCTTCCCCTTTAATTAATATCCTATGGGCACTCTTTAACCTGATTGCAGGATATTTATTGCTTAGATATAGTAAGGCGACTACGAAAAACAGGTTAAGTGTGTTCTTCTTTTTTATTGGATTAGCGGTTATTAGTCTCTTATCCAGCATTACATTTGTGGATAAGGTCCAATAATCATCGCCTTAAAAATGAATGATCAATAACCGATCTATTGACCGTACCACATATTCCAAAAGATATCTCAATAGTGATAAGTTAACCATTTTGAAAAAACAAACGATTCTACCCATACTATTACTTTTGGTTAGCTGTGCTCAGACAACGACTCTGCGAAATGGTTATTCAAAAGCACCAACCAAGTCCAAGGTATTTAAGAATAGCGTTTACTTTGAGCAAGCCATTTTGGATCAGATTGATACGACCGTTATCTACGAAGAATATAATGACAACTATTATGAAGGTCTGGTCAAACAAGAAAATGTATTAGCCCGGCACAATTATGCAAATCGACATACGACGTACGGCGTTTATCGATTCTATGGGAATGGCTGTTTTAATCTTTTTCATTTAGACAGAGACAAACCCGAATTGACAGCAGAAATGTTTGATCCTGCTTACACCGGATGGAGAGGTGTTCTTTATAAGAAAAAGAATAAAATATTAGGCGATATGTTTACCCAAACCGGACAAATGGGTTGGCAACTTGGAAAACAAACGGAAGCATTTATATTCAGAGGCGACACGCTCATTGTTGAATTAAAGAACGTACATAAATTTTTTTACATAAAACGACACATAGACAAAAAGCTACTGGAGCATCATGCGGAATGGTAATCATTCCGGGCACAAATCTTTGTGTTTATTAAAGGGATATTCCGTTATATTTTTTTCGGCAATATCCATATAGCACGTTTTTTGGGGTTAAGATTCCTATAAAACAAAAGGAGCCTGAATACCGAAAGCAAACAGCAATCATCGTATAATTTATTGAAATACAGATTGGTATATTTCCACCACGACCAACCTTTAGGATTCACTTAATGTCTTAAAGAGTATTCCCTCACGCGTATATCAGTATGATTTCATGATAAAAACAATACTTATAAGCATTCTTCTATCCCTTACTTTAATCACTACTGCGCAACCTGGTTGGCAATGGGGAAAACGCGGTGGCAGCGGCGGAAGTGGTAGCGGCTCGCTGGCCAATGAACAAGTAATTGATATGGCTACAGACCGCAATGGTAATGTATATGTACTGGCCGTAAATAATCCCGGGCTCGCTAATGTAGATGGCCATACCGGTATCAGCGTACGTGACCGGCTGACGATTGCCAGCTGGAGCTGTAACGGAAGTTTTCGCTGGATGAAAAATATTGGCGGCGCCAGCTCTTCTGTCGGGCGGGCCCTGGGCGTGGATTCTGCAGATGGTGTTTATGTAATCGGGCAAACAGTTAGTAACAACGCATTGGGCTATACCTATTTTGATACCGACACAACTTTGGGTAATACCAACAAACGATTATTCCTGATCAAGTATGACACCACAGGCCTTTATAAGTGGCTCAAAATGCCCCAGGCCGATACGGTGAGTACATTTAACGAGTCCCGGCCATTGGATATGAGCGTTGCTCCTAATGGCGATATTTTCTGGTACGCCTTCCTGCAACCGGGTAATTATGGCGGAGGGGCTTTTACCATTACCACACCCGGCTATTACATCAGTAGATTTAATACTTCCGGCGCTTATCAGGGCTTAGTTTCTTTGGACATGGCCACAACAGACGGAGGCAATACCGCCAATCTGAATGGCATTACCAATGCAGAAAGCGGGCATTTTTCCCGCGATCATAATAACGGCCGGTTTTACATCTGTGGCCAATATGACAAAACATATGGCACTTTGGCTTTCGGCAGTACGAGCATCAACGCTATCGGTAATATAGGTGCACTCCCCATTTACTTAAGCGCATTTAACAGCAGCGGTAATGTATTATGGACCAAACAATCGGCCGCAAACCTGTATGCAAGTACTCGAAATGGCCGTCCGGTAATCGACCCGCAGGGAAACATTTATATCGGTGGTGATGTATATAATGGCAATACCTTTGCAGGACATACCTTTACCAATAGCCTGAGTGTACATACCTTCCCTTTTGTGATTTCGCTTGATGCCAGTGGCAATTACCGCTGGGCCAGCAGTGGCAAACCAAAAGACGGTGCCTGTGCGGGATACAGCCTTGCTTATAGTCAGAATACCATCGGGCTCGCCTGTTATTACGGAGGATTACTGAAATGGGATACCGACTCGATAACAGCACCCTTGACCATGTCGGGCACGGCCTATATCTTGCTGGCACGCCTGAATGCAATGACCGGTGCCCTTATAAGTATGGACTCTATAGCTTCTCAAAATACGCTCAACAATTACAGTACCGCCATAGCGGGAGACCGTAAAGGAAATTTCTTTGTCGGGGGCAGTTTTGATTACCGCTTATTCCCCGGGCCTGATACGATTGCCATTACAGGGGGGACTTATGATTGGTTTGTGGCCAAATTCGGCGCTAGCCAATGTAACTGTATCGCACCAACTGCACATTTTACAGCTGTTAACAGCAGCGGCAATATCGTCAATTTTACCTATAGCGGCAGCACACCCTACACTTCACTCAGCTGGAACTTTGGCGATGGCAGCCCGGCCGTATCTTCTGCCAATCCTATACATACTTATAGTAGTTCCGGCAATTACACGGTATGTGTGACGGTCACTAATGCATGTGGCAGCCATACTTATTGTCATGCCCTTAGTACCGGCGAATTGGGTATCGCTCCTATGTCTGGTTTCCCGGAAATCAGCATTTATCCCAATCCGGTCACCGAGGAGATAAGGATAAAAAATATAGCCACAGAAATGACCATGGAGGTTTATACAACTACCGGTATCCGGGTATTTAAAACCCTGCTACAACGCAATCAAGAGCAGGTGAATGTAAGCCAATTAAGCCCGGGCATCTACCTGATCCGTCTGATCAATAAAGAGGGCAGACAGGGCACAGCACGGTTTGTGAAACAATAATATACAATCTTCAGAAGGCAGGTATAGATTAGAAACGGCTTTGTCTTTTAAGTGGGACTGTTATTACCTTATTATATCCAACTGATAGTAACAACAGTATTTTGAAATCAGCGCCGTCAATTCCAACTGTCAGCATACCGTACCTGCTTCCTTTATACCTCTTTGAGTTTGAGATATACAATACGCAAATTGTGTATAAAGCGAGGCCACATTTATGTACTGTTGTTTTTAGCTTTTGCGGCTCATTCTGTAAGCATAAAGTATTAACTCACATAAGGCAACTAGGGCAGCTTACTGAAACATCGACTATGCAGCAGCAGCCCATCTTGATAACAATGGATATAATAAACCCCCGGAGTGAGTGAGCCAATATTCAGGGTCTCTTGTTCGTTTTTCAACTGTTGTCTTAACTGCATCCTACCTAGTGCATCCGAAACAAGTAAGGTACAACCCGATGCGCCTACTACATGTAGGATATTTGTAGCAGGGTTAGGATAAATATGCAGGGCCTTGCTTCCGGTACCCGGATTTACCATACCTGTAGTATGCCGTGAATCGTAGGAAGCGCTGTCCGGATTCTGTGTACGCCCAATAAATGTACATCCCTGTATTACCGTATTGGTATCATTGACCAGCCATATATGTATGCGATAGGGTTCCGGTGTGTAAATGCGTATTATGGTATCCATTACCGGATTCGTTTTTATAAAATCGCAGGAGCGGTAAAAGAACGTGATGACATTGACCGGTGGATAGATCAGTGCCACCCGGTCGAAAGTATGCACTATAGAATAACTGGAATCGGGAAAATGAAAACGCACGAATAGCTCATGCGGATTTACCGAGCGATTGACGTGAAAAGAGTCTATCGTCTGCGCTCTGCTGTGTTCTGCAGCTGTTAAGAACAGCATGATCAGCAACAATTTTACCTGTTTTGCCATAATCTTTATATTGATTGTCTAATGCGACACGAACACACGTATCACTATTTAATATATAAGACGATTATAGCATGTAAAACCTTAGACATCAGTTATTTTGGCTGCTTTCAAGATTACCTCCGTTAATGATAACAGTATTGCCTACCGCCTCAAGATTTTGGCCATGGCATTTGGCAGTCAGGGCAATATGTCAAATGATCTTCTGTGGTTTATTATCTTCTTGCTGACGAAGATTGTTTACCTTCGCACAATTAATATCTTATCATGACTTTTGAAGATTTAAACCTAAATGCCCCACTACTAAAGGCATTGGACGAGATGGGTTTTGTGCATCCTACTACCATTCAGCAAAAGGCCTTTTCTGTAATTATGTCGGGAAAGGATGTATGCGGCATAGCCCAAACCGGAACCGGTAAAACTTATGCCTACTTATTACCTTGCTTGCGACAATTGGAATTTTCGAAAGACCGGTTTCCGCAATTGTTGGTGATTGTGCCTACGCGCGAGTTGGTGGCCCAAGTAGTAGAAGCTGCTATAAAGTTAACAGCACATCGTTCTCTGATTGTGTTAGGTGTATATGGCGGCGTAAATATGAAACCACAAGTTGCTGCTGTAGATAATGGCGTAGATATTCTTGTGGCCACTCCAGGCAGACTCTACGACTTAATGTTGAGTGGCACATTAAAAACAAAATCGATAAAGAAATTTGTTATTGATGAGGTGGACGAGATGCTGAATCTTGGTTTTCGTTCTCAGCTCAAAAATATTATGGATTTGCTACCAGAGAGAAGGCAGAATCTTATGTTCTCCGCCACCATTACCGAAGAGGTGGAGCAAATGATCGATCAATATTTCAACATGCCTGTGCGTATTGAAGCAGCGCCCACGGGCACGCCTTTGGAGAATATTAATCAGATGGCTTATGAAGTTCCGAACTTCTACACTAAAGTTAATCTCCTGGAATTGTTGCTCAACGAACAGGAAGATTTATCAAAGGTGTTGGTCTTTGCGGCTACTAAAAAATTAGCCGATGAATTGTATGAACAAATGCAAAGCCGGTTTCCGGAACAAGTGGGCGTGATACATAGTAATAAAGAACAGACACATAGATTTAATACGGTAAAGCAATTTAAAGAAGGTACCTATCGCTTTATTATTGCGACAGATATTGTTGCCCGTGGAATAGATATTGCTGAAGTGACGCACGTGATCAATTTTGATTTACCGGAAGTACCTGAAAACTACATTCACCGTATCGGGAGAACGGGCAGGGCAGATAAAAAAGGTATCGCCATAAGTTTTGTTACCGAGCGGGAAAAGGAATACAAGGATAGCATTGAGTCGCTGATGAAATACGAGATTCCAATGCAATTACTACCTGATCACTTGGAAATATCTACGGAACTAACAGAAGATGAAATTGAGAAAGTTATAGTGAAAGAGGTAAAAATAAAAATACCTAAACGTGAAAATGTGGGTGCATCTTTCCATGAAAAATCGGCTAAAAATAGCAGACAACCAACGAAGCGCGTAAGCCATAAAGATAAGATGATGGCTAAATACGGCAAGCCAAAATCGAAAGGAAAGAAGCGATAGAAAATAAGCGTGTTCATTGACGCCTTTTAATGTCACTACATAGAATGCGTCAATGCCCTTACTATCCAGATAAGCGCAGATGGAATGCCAATCATGCAAAATGATTTTCCTTTCCGGTGCAATCCATTACTCTTTTCCGGCATTTATAGCGTCTAGCATACGAGAGTAAGTACCCTTTCGATTAATTCATAAAATACTTTACTAGAAAAATATACGATAACCAAATAAAAATGATAAATTGGTTGCTTTTGTTTTAATGACAATATTTTCACGCGTTTCGTTTGGTGTGTTGTACTTAGACATATACGTTCGATCTGTCGTAAACACCGGAATGAATCCTTTTTGATATCCAACACTTAACAATAAAGCACTACTTTTAGATAGCCGGAATTCATTCTCCAATGTGAATTTTATCAAAGGAACAGGCCATTTATTTTGTTTTGCACTATTATATAAATAAAAGCTTTTTCCGATATCTCTACTGCCATTATTCAAGTTTCCATCAATATCATCATAAAACTTATTATAAATGAGTAAACCAAGGCGTGGATTAGCTGAAATATTCAAATTGTAAAATTTATATTTCAAAAGATTATATTTTGTGCTTATACCCAAAGTCACTACTATGTTTGATGCGGCCAGTTCCTCACGTCCCATTCCGATCCCAACAGTATTTCCAGTATCAAAGCTTCCATCTTTTTTTGATTGAGTGACGTAATTAATGTCTGCAAAATCAGTAGTAATACCATAGGTCAGTTTTCCGAATTTCTGCTCATAGCTGGCCCCAAATCCACCCATACCCATACCCTTAACTGTAAAATTAACAGGTTTATTTATTACAGTGTTATACCCTCTCCAAATACCTGCATTTATTGAAAGACTTCTGTTATGACTACCTTGTGGGTAACCAATAACAGAAGCCATCATTAAAACAAGCAAAATAAAAATGCTTCGTTTATCCATGTACTTCAGTTGTAGTTGAAATATTTTGTGAACCAATTATACCATTACTATTGGTTACAGTAGTCGTTACAAAGTCAAAATAGCGCATACCACGTTTGCCTTCATATACTCTCAATTTTCTTTCTCCAGTAGTAGTGGTAGAAGATGGATACTGTCCAGTTTTATTTACCTCACTACTACTTCCTCTTGCTTTATACCTAACAATGTTGCTGGAAGAATTGTTATACCAAAGGTGACCGCTTGGGTACACTTCCCATCCGAATATACCATTCGCGCCATGATGTCTCCATTGTACTTTACTCTTTGTTATCAGACTGAAATAGATAACAGAGGCTTGATAAGAATTTTCTGCGCGCACACGAAAATCTGATATTTCAGTTTCTTCAGTCGTCTTTGTTTGGGTATTGTTTTGACCAAATAATCCTGCACCAATTGTTTGCACGTTAATGCCATGTATACCTGTTCCTAACAATTCAAACACGTCATTATAGTTTCCCAGATAGTCAGCTTCGATAGAACTAAATTTGTTCATAATTTCTGAATTGAATATCCCGGCTTTAAAGTTATTCCATGCCCAAGATATATTTGCAGCATCCATCTCCAACATATAGCCTTCATCTAAACGGGAATTAAAAATGTATACGCCGATTTGAATTATGCCATCCTGATTTATAATTCGCTTAAATAAAGGGTCAAATACCTCGCTGTTTTTGTCTTTTGGTGGAACTTGGGTACGGTCTTCAATATTGAAACCATATTTCGTGTATGCTGAGGTATAACCGAGAGATGATTCCCAACTATCGAGTTCATCATCAGACATCTCAGATAGAATGTGCAAATAATGCTCATATTGATTCACATCCTTAAACATCAAATATCCATTTTCGGATACCTGTATGCCTGATAATTAGACATTCATTTTTTGTAGATTAATGTTCTTGTTCGTTCCTTCTGCGTTTGGCTTGATACAGGCTGCGAAAGTTAAAGCACCTCCAATAAGAATGAGGTTTAGGTTTTTTTTCATTTTGTTGGTTTTTCGAAAAGTTTACCAACAATATTAATATTTTATCAAATAACAAAAAAAATCATTTATCTAAAAAAGCAATAGAGAATGCATCTAGGACTACACTTTCCAATGCTCTCTTTGAGCATCAAATGTTTATCATTAACAAAATACAAGCGCTACTGCTCAATCATCAAAAGAATAACCGGTACCAATAATTGAATCCCCAATGGCCTAGAATTAGAAAAAGGGTAAAAAGTAGGAATATCTATGGGAACAAAAGACCAGTTGAAAGAAGATTAGATGCGATACCTATTTACCGCTTTGACGTTTTTTAAAGTGATTTTTATTTAACAATTTTTAGTTCTGTTTCTGAAGAAATGTCAATTCCCATGTATACCAATTTGTACTTATTTTACGCTATGGCAATTAACGCCGCCAAAAGCATCAAAAATATCAATATCGTTCTGAAATGAATAAGAGAAGACCTAAGCCTGTTACACGGAAAGCCGTAGATGGAGTAATCCGTAACAAAGAACTTACCCGGCAAAAAAAACAAAAAAAAGCCCCCGACTAAAAGCCAGGGGTAATTTTTTTGTTAATGAACTTCTTGAAAGTAATAACTTTTTCGAATCACTAACCGAGGTTTGGCACCGTGGTGTGGGCCGGGATCGAACCGGCGACACAAGGATTTTCAGTCCTTTGCTCTACCGACTGAGCTACCGCACCTTCAATCTTTTTCCTTGATTGGAGTGCAAATGTACACAAGATTTTTACTCCATCAAATTTCTTTTATACTTTTTTTAAAATATTTTTTTTCCTCACTTATTAATTTGCCGGCCAAGTTAGCAGAATAAACATTATTTTTGTTGCTCATTTTTATACTAATCTATTATGAGATTTATTGTTTCTTCATCTACCCTACTTAAGAACTTACAATTAGTAGGTGGTATCATCAGTTCCAATACGGTAATGCCTATTTTGGAAAACTTCTTATTTGAGTTGAAAGATAATACCCTGACCATTACCGGATGCGATTTGGAGACGATGATCAAAACAAAGCTCGATGTGCAAACTGAGCTGGGTGGAGAAGATAATAACGGTAAGGTTTGTGTTACCTCTAAAATCTTATTGGAATACTTGAAAAACCTTCCGGACCAACCCATCAATTTCAATATCAACGCGAAGGACAATACCATTGAAATCGCGAGCAATTCGGGTAAATACAAGATTGGCGGGGAGAAAACGGATGAATATCCGAAAGAGCCTAATCCGGAAAATGCCAATACCTTAACCATTCCTTCCATCAAATTGGTAGAAGCGATCAACAAAACGATTTTTGCCACGAGCAGCGATACTTTACGTCCTGCTATGACGGGGGTATTTTTCGAAATGAACGAAAGCGACATCACTTTTGTGGCAACAGATGCACACAGACTGATTCGCCTGGCTTATTCTGATATTACACCAACGGTTACCGGTAACTTTATCGTTCCGAGAAAACCCTTACAACAAATGAAAAGCTGGTTGCCTAATGATGATTCGGCAATCTCTCTTTCTTATACCGATACTCATTTATTTATCAAAACCAATCATACCAGCTTAAACTGTAGATTGATCGACGGTAAATACCCTCCTTATCGTGCAGTAATCCCAGCAGAAAACCCGTTCATGCTGACAATCAACAGAATGGATTTAGTCAATGCGTTACGCCGTGTAAGTGTGTTTGCAGATAAGAGCACGAGTCAGGTAGTATTTGACATTATCGGCAATACGGTAACCTTAAGCGCACAATATACCGACTTCTCTTACGAGGGTAATGAAAAAATGAATTGCCAGTATAATGGTGAAGACATGAAAATCGCTTTCAATGCCAAATTACTGGTAGAGATGCTGAACAATATGGAAGGCGAAGAAGTTGCCTTGGAATTAAGTATCCCATCCAGAGCAGGTATCTTCAAACCAACAGAAAAAACAGAAAATGAAGACTTACTGATGTTATTGATGCCATTGATGGTGAATATCTAAATAACCCGCAAATAATATAATGCAAAAGCGCGCAACNNGTTGCGCGCTTTTGCATTATATACCTTTAAGCGTACGGCTACCTTATTCCGACAATAATACTTGCCAAGCGGTATCCAGGTCACCTTTACCTATAAGTTCTTTGGCATACTGATGCAAAACCTGCACTTTCAAAACACCATCTGTGTCATATGTTTTTAAAATATTGATCAGGCGTTCATCATCCTGTAAATCCGCAACAATCGGAATACCCGTACAGTTCCCCAATATACCCAGATCATTGCCCGATAACACTTCACTGTTTTTAATGCTTAACGGTAACCTGTCGATACCGATACCTAAACTCAGGTTGGGCTTCGGCACTTCAAATACACTTTCTCCGGAAGCACGGCAATAATAGTCCATACCCATACGCGCCACTAAGTCTATCTTATGCGGATCGATCTGTTGGTTTTCATCCAGGATAGCATCATCAATATGCATCTTGACTACCTCACAAATAATCAGGTTAGCGGCACCACCTTCCGTTCCCATCGCCTTTACTTCCAATACTTTACATTCCAGGCTTACCGGCGCTTCTTTAACCCGGAAAGGCTTTACCAAAGTGGAGGCAACAGGCGTAAAACCTGATTTTTCAAACTCACTCACCCCTTTAGGATATTCGCAACTGGCCAGGCTCATTTGTTGTACCATAGCATAAGACACTACATTAATCACCACTTCTTTGGTCGCAATCACATTTTCCAGGGTATCTTTAATCGTATTGTCACGCACACGGCGCGCAGGAGAGAATATACAGATCGGCGGCTTGCTGCCGAATACATTAAAAAAACTAAAAGGCGACAAATTAGGCTTTCCTTCGCTATCTACGGTACTGGCAAAACAGATGGGTCTCGGGGCAATGCTTCCTAATAAATAGGCATGTAATTGTTTCGTACTAATGTCTTGTGGTAATATTTCCATTCTTCATGTTTAAGATAAGCTAAGATAGCATAAAAATATGTGTGCTACGGTATTTACAGGGTAAATTACAAAGGAAATTTTTTAAAAAAATGCAGTACTTTGCAGGCACTAAATTTATCAGATGCTATGTCTACTTTTGAAATAAGAGGCGGAAAACCGTTAAACGGTACCATCGTACCACAAGGGGCCAAGAACGAAGCCTTACAAATATTATGTGCCGTATTACTGACCGAAGAAAAAATAACGATCAGCAATATTCCAAATATCCTGGATGTAAATATGCTTATCGAATTACTGGGTGATCTGGGCGTAAGCATCGAACAAATAAACGAAGACACCTATACTTTTGAAGCAAAGCAGGTGGATATTGAATTTCTGCAATCGGAAGCTTATAAAAAGAAATCGGGGAAATTAAGAGGTGCGGTAATGCTGGCGGGGCCATTGTTATCTCGCTTTGGCAAAACGTACCTACCACAGCCGGGCGGTGATAAAATAGGCAGAAGAAGATTGGACACGCACATTATCGGTTTTGAGCGTATGGGCGTTACCTTCCATTATGATGCGGATCTAAAAGAATTCGCTTTAGATGGAACACATATGAAAGGTGCCGATCTTTTACTGGAAGAACCTTCCGTAACCGGTACGGCTAATATTGTAATGGCGGCAGTAATGGCAAAGGGCAAAACAACTATTTATAATGCCGCCTGCGAACCCTATGTACAACAGCTATGCAAAATGCTGAACAGTATGGGCGCGCAAATTGAGGGTATCGGATCTAACCTCCTACATATTGAAGGGGTACAAAAGTTAAGCGGTTGCAGCCACCGGTTGTTGGCCGATATGATCGAGGTAGGCTCCTTTATCGCGCTGGCTGCGATGACGCAAAGTGAACTCACCATTAAAGATGCCGATGTAGCGCATCTGGGTATCCTTCCCGAAACGTTTACCAAATTCGGAGTGGAACTGCACATACAAGGAAACGATATCCACATTCCGGCACAAGAACATTATAAGATTAAACAGTTTATAGACGGTTCGGTATTGAACATATACGATCATCCCTGGCCGGGTTTATCGCCCGACCTCCTGAGTGTAATCCTCGTCATGGCGACTCAAGCTAAGGGAACGGTACTCATTCACCAGAAAATGTTTGAAAGCCGCCTGTTCTTTGTAGACAAGCTGATTGATATGGGTGCACAAATCGTATTGTGTGATCCGCATCGTGCTGTAGTGATTGGCCTGAACAGACAAACCGCATTAAAAGGCATCAGGATGTCTTCTCCTGATATCAGGGCGGGTGTGGCTTTGTTGATTGCGGCGCTTTCTGCCGAAGGCAAAAGTGTGATTGAAAATATTGATCAGATTGATCGTGGATACCAGTTTATCGATAAGCGTTTACAAGCCCTCGGTGCTGACATTAAGCGCGGCGTATCTTAAGCAGTATAACTCTTTGGCTAGTCCAACAAAAAGCCCCAACAAGATGTTGGGGCTTCTGTATGCATTATGATTAATTAAGATTACCTGCCGCCTAAGCCGGATACAAGACCAAGAAAAAGGAACATCAATATATATATCGATATGGTAATAATTGCCAGAATACCCATAAAACGATACATATTCCGTTGGTAACGGAATGCTTCGGTAATCTGTAATTGATTTTCCGTAAAAAGCCCTGACTTCATACAAACGGTAAATTTGTATAAACAGAAAATAGGATAGAAATATAAAAAGGCAAAAGCAAGATATAAAAGACCAATACCAATACCACCCAGTACGCCCAAGCCCGAAAAAGGAGTAGAGGACATACTGCCGGCAATCCCGCCAACAGTCATAAAAATAAGTGCCACGATCACCATAAAACCTGTAACGATAAAGCCCAGAATAGCCATAAATTTCGTCCAGCGTACGGTTTCCATTAAATAGCCTTTGGATATATCGTCCATTCCTGCCGTATTCAAAATACTCAAATCCTGTTGTTGTTGTTCCATAAATTGTTTATTGGGTTTGTATAAAATAAAAGTTTATTGTGTTTGTATCAGATGGTATTTATTTCAAGGGTTCTACCGTAAACCCGTCTTTGCGCAATAAAGCGATTACTCCTGAGCTACCACCGAGATGTCCCGCACCTACCGCAAAAAAAGTACTTTTCTCCCGGGCCATTTCCGCTATTCTGGAAATCCATTTCCGGTTCCGGCCGTCCAGCAGTTTATCCATACTCATCGTAGCATTATCTTCTGCATTAATCAGCCGATACAAGGCTTCAATATCCTGCGCTTTGTACAGGGCCACCATCTGTTTAAACACACTGGTGTTCTGCTCCGTTCGCCCGTCAATAATATCCAATATATAAGGCTTTATCTTATCATTTGGGATATCATTCAACGCATTCATCTGTTCCTCCACGGTTTCTAATCCCGTCACATTCATTTTATATTTTCCGGCCGAGTCCATCAGTCGCGTTTCATAGGCCGTGGTGGTTTCACAACCGACATCCCCACTCGACAAGCTCAGCACCACCCATATCGGCTTCAGGCGGTTATACACTTCGATACCTTGCCCGGTTTCTTCCTTGATGTAGGTCGCCAGGCGTGCATACTCTTTTGGTGTCAAATAATCTTTAAGGGTCTTACCATCGGTACTCATGGAACTTTGTGCGATCTTGACACTCATGAGCGGGTCATCCATATCCAGCTCCAAACATAGCTGCTCTGTCCGGTGGAAATATTTCTGCATCGTATCGGTCCAGAAATAATCTTCGGTACAGATTTGGTGAATGGTTCCGAATAAATAGGAAGGCTTGCTCAAACCCTTACCCGATATCTTCCACAGCAGGGCATTTCCCTGTGCACAAAGCGATCCGGCAATGCTCTGCAGGCATAAGAACAATAAAAAAACAAGCTTATTCATTACCCGATTAATTTACACTAATATTAGTCTTTTTTGTTCTAAAAGAGAAATACATCTGGGCAAAATAACTCGTAATAGACAGGATAACAGTAGTCAATGCCTGAGAGGGCGTAGCCCAGAATCCGCAATAGCCGGCAAAGAAGTGCAATAAGCCATAGTTAGCGACCACACTAAAGATCGTGATCATGGCATAGCGGAACAATTGTACCCGGCCCTTT
This sequence comes from Taibaiella sp. KBW10, assembly GCF_003852495.1. GTDB lineage: Bacteria > Bacteroidota > Bacteroidia > Chitinophagales > Chitinophagaceae > Edaphocola. Next base: position 171,910 of record NZ_QAJI01000007.1, read on the forward strand.
AGATGGGATTGCTGAAAAACAACAAATTTATTCAGGACAAAACCAACAGGAAAACTAAACAGTAAGGCAAAAACAAAGGCAGCGATATAGCGGGTCATGCTAAAAGCGCCTACAGCAATAACTTCTTCTGTAAATATGTAGTTATTGCCCACGTAGAACATCAGCAGGTTAAAGACCGCATTGCCCCCACCGCAGGCAGCATACCTGAAGGTTTGTACGGAGATATATCTATGGAATACAGGAAAGTAAAAAAAGTCTATGACCTGTATAATCAAATTTTTGGACCTGCCCAGCATCGTGAAAAATTGTGCGCAAAGGTATAATATTTTATTATTTATCAAATCAAAAAAATGGACCGTAGAATAGTTTATATTTTAAAGCAAAAGGGCCTATTTTTGTAGGATATCGATTAAAAAACACATTTCAGAATTTATGAGAAAGGATACTGCCATTTTTGAATTAATACAGGAAGAATTGCATCGTCAGCGAAGAGGACTGGAACTGATTGCTTCGGAGAATTTTACCAGTTTACAGGTACTGCAAGCTATGGGCAGTGTGATGGCCAATAAATATGCCGAAGGCTATCCGGGCAAACGATATTATGGTGGCTGTGAAGTGGTAGACAAGAGTGAACAACTGGCGATAGATCGTTTAAAAGAAATTTTCAATGTAGGTTATGCCAATGTACAGCCCCATAGCGGTGCTCAAGCCAACATGGCGGTACAAGCGGCTATTTTACAACCGGGCGACGTGATCTTAGGGCTGGACTTGAGTATGGGCGGACACCTGACGCATGGTTCTCCGGTAGCTTTTTCGGGCAAAACCTATCAGGCACATCACTATGGTGTAAAGAAAGAAGATGGCAGAGTAGATTATGAGGCACTGGAGCAAAAAGCACTGGAAGTAAAACCAAAACTGATTATCTGTGGCGCTTCGGCCTACAGCCGCGACTGGGATTATGCCCGCATCCGCGCAGCAGCAGATAAAGTGGGTGCTTTGGTCCTGGCAGATATCGCGCATCCTGCAGGCTTAATCGCGGCAGGTTTGCTGAATTCTCCATTTGATCATTGTCATTTTGTAACGTCTACAACGCATAAAACCCTGCGTGGACCAAGAGGCGGTATCATCATGATGAAAACCGATTTTGAGAATCCATGGGGCTATAAAACACCTAAGGGCGAAACGAAAATGATGAGCACCCTGCTCGATCTTTCGGTATTCCCGGGTATTCAAGGCGGACCATTGGAACACGTAATTGCCGCAAAAGCAGTTTCTTTCCATGAAATCCTGCAGGACGAATATAAAGTGTATGCACAGCAAATGATCAACAATGCACAGGCCATGACAGCCGCCTTTTTAGAGAAAGGTTACGACCTGGTGTCTGGCGGTACAGATAACCACCTGTTGTTGATCGACCTGAGGAATAAAAACATTTCGGGCAAGAAAGCGGAAAATACGCTGGTGAAAGCAGACATTACCCTGAACAAAAATATGGTTCCTTTTGATGACAAGTCACCGTTCATCACTTCCGGAATCCGTGTAGGGGTACCGGCGATAACGACCAGGGGCTTAAAAGAAGGCGATATGGCTCATATCGTTAACTGGCTCGACAAAGTATTGATGCATGCCGATGATGAAACCGTGATCAATGCCGTAAAAGGTGAAGTAAATGAATTTATGGGTGGCTTTAGTATGTATCCGGAACTGGGTGCCTAGAGGACTTAATTTATATAAATGAGAAGGGCTGCGTGATACGCAGCCCTTCTCATTTATATAAATTCTTGCTTTAGCAAACCCGCCACTACCCTGTCGGCAGGCAATCCCTGATGTAATAATTTATTGCGAATAATCCCTTCAATGCGAAATCCTAAGCGTTCCATCAATTGCTGTACCCGTTTGTTGTTGCGTACAAAAGTCACCTCAACCTTATTCAGCTTCATTTCCGTAAAGCCAAATTGCATCATTCGCCTAATGGCCTGCCGCATGATGCCTTTATGCTGAAATGCTTCATCAATCCAAAATCCTAATTCTGCTATACCAAGTGCATGATCCCATTCCTGGAGACTCACAATACCAATAAGTTGCTCCTCCGAAAACAAACCCAGGCTTAAGGCTTCCTGTGCATCGATCTGATGCAAGGCATCCTGTATATATTCCAGTACCTGATCGGCTGTATTCCAGTCACGTACCCAAGGTATCCAGGTTTGCAGGTATGCTTTATTCCGGGTGATGCAGGTCCATAATGCGGGGGCATCTGCTTCCTCCAGACTGCGTAAACGCAGTGTTTCGGTAATCAATAAGGCCATCCGGATTATTTAAACATTTTCATGACCACATCCAGCAATCCTCTGGTCAGCGAACGCTGTGCCTGCTTACCCGCAGCACTGTTCAATACTTTCTCAAACATCGAAGGCTCTTCTTTTACCGGCCGCGTTGCTTTAACGGGCGCTATCTTTTCTTGTGCGATATTAGACTGCATTTTCGCATTGAGTAATTCATAAGCACTTTCACTGTCAATGTCTTGATTATACTTAGCCACGAGCTTTGATTCTGCCACAAGTGCCTCAATCTCATTCGGCTCTAAAATATTCATCCTCGAAGCGGGCGATAATAGAAAGGTTTGTACCAAAGGGCTGGGGATACCTTTTTCATTCAGTAAGGTCACAAAGGCCTCTCCAATCCCCATTTGGGTCATGGTTTCATCGATCACATAATAATTAGTGTCCGGGTAGTTTTCCGAAGCCTGCTTGATGGCTTTACGGTCATTGGCGGTAAAAGCCCTTAACGCATGCTGGATTTTCAAGCCTAACTGGCTCAGTACCGATGCCGGTATATCCTGCGGATTTTGGGTACAGAAGATCACCCCTACTCCTTTGGAACGGATCAGCTTAACAATCGATTCAATCTGTTGCAATAAATCTTTACTGGCCTCATTAAAGATCAGGTGCGCCTCATCGATAAACATCACCAGTTTTGGCTGCTCCATATCTCCCTCTTCGGGCAGGTTAGCATACAATTCTGCCAGCAATTGCAGCATAAAGGTCGAAAACAACTTCGGTTTGTCTTGTATGTCGGTCACCCTTAAGATAGAGATTAGCCCTCTGCCATCGTCTGAAATGCGCAGCAGGTCATCAATCTCAAAACTTCTTTCTCCAAAAATATGGTCTGCTCCCTGGTTCTGCAACTCGATCACCTTACGCAGGATGGTACCCAAAGAAGCTTTGGAAATATTGCCATAAGACTGGCTGATCTCCCCATTTCCTTCCTCCGCTGCATATTGTAACAACTTAACCAGGTCTTTTAAATCCAGGATAGGTAAATGCTGATCATCCGCATACTTAAACAGCATAGCCAATAGCCCTGACTGGTTATCATTAAGATCCAGGACCTTCGACAACAGTACCGCGCCATATTCCGTCACTGTAGCCCGTAGCCGTACCCCTTTCTCCTGGCTTAGCGATAAGAGTTCTACCGGATAGCCCTTCGCCTGCCATTCCAGCCCCATCTGCGCATAGCGTTCTTCAATAATTTTATTGGATTGTCCTGCAGCAGCTATCCCGCTCAGGTCTCCTTTTATATCCATCATCAATACCGAAACACTGGCATCACTCAAGCCCTCGGCCAATAGTTGTAAGGTTTTGGTCTTACCCGTTCCGGTGGCACCGGCAATCAAACCATGGCGGTTCATGGTCTTCAAAGGGATGTTGACAACTGCTTCAGACACCACGGTACCATCTAGCATACCCGATCCCAGGCGAAAGGATGCGCCTTTAAAGGTATAGCCATTGGTAACATCTGAGATAAAGGTTTCTTTATTGGACATGAGGGTTAAATTAATCTTTAAAAATTTAATGCCGAAAATTACCATTTTTTAACTAATCTATTTTACTTTACACGGTGAAAATTTTTAACTTCCTGGAGAAGTACAACGTACCTCAATTTTTGCTGCCTAACCATCTCAGGCAGATAGAAACCTATAGCCCCGACGAAGCGACCGAAGCCGAACCGGAACTGGAGGCACAGAGAAAGAATATCTATTATACGGTTTACGGATTTGACGAGATCTCCGCCGAGATCTTTAAAACAAAGAATGTAAAAGATTGTTTTATCAATTATATTGATATCGACAAGGTCTTTTGGATTAATGTGGATGGCCTTAGAAAAAAAGAGGTGCGTAAATTGTGCGGGCATTTTAATGTACATAACCTCTTGGTGAATGACATTGTCAGCATAGGACAAAGGGCCAAAACAGATGAGATCGATGAGCATTTTTTCTGTTTATTGCCGATGCTGACTTATAATGAGGAATTGGGTATTGTAGAAAAGGAACAACTCAGTATTTTACTGGGTAAAAATTATGTGATCTCATTCCAGACAGAGCATGATAAGGACCCATTCAATGCCATACGCCAAAAGCTTAAGAATAAACTGGATGCGGTACGTAAGAAAAGTGCCGATTATCTTTGTTATCTCCTGATTGATGCGGTTGTAGATGATTATTTCGAGGTCTTGGAATCTTTAGCAAAACGCCTGGAAGCCCTGGAAAAAAAGGCCATTACCTCCCGGTCTAATAATAATATCCTGGTAGAGATCAGCAATCTGCGCAATGAAATAATGGTGATGCGCCGGGCCCTAACACCGGTACGGGATCTGGTATATGCTTTTTGGAAAACAAATTCTCCGCTCATTGATATTGCCAATGCCCGTTTCTTTAAAGATATTTTTGACCATATCCTCTTAGCAATTGAGTACAATGAGAGCTACCGCGATATGACGATTAACCTTCAGGACCTGTACATGAACCAGGTGAATACGAAGATGAATGAAGTGATGAAAATACTGACCGTGGTGACGGTATTGCTGGCGCCGGCAACTGTTATAGGCGGTATTTTCGGAATGAATTTTGAACGCATTCCTATGTTGCATAATCAATTCGGCTTCTACATGAGCATTGTATTCATGCTACTCGTATCCGGTGGTATGCTGTTTTATTTTAAGAAAAAAGATTGGTTTTAAGGGTTGCGGCTGTATGCAAAATTTGCCTTACCTTTGCAGCCACAAAATGGCCTCGTAGTACAATGGATAGTATAAGAGTTTCCGAAGCTCCAGATCCAAGTTCGATTCTTGGCGAGGCCACAAACACCTGATAATCAGGTGTTTTTTTATTTAGAATATATCTTCACAGACATATTTGCATACCTTTAATGCTGAGGACTACGGCAAAACGAAACGATGCTTTGCAGTGGTATTAGTAAGACGATTTAGGAGCTTGTTGACATTAAACCAGGCATTCAGACAATGAATGATGTAAATACTTATACCTACACCTAAATGAGCTTAAACACCAGCGGGACAACCCAAAATACATTTCAATGTAAACCATGTTATTTATAGGAACAACAATTATATCGAAAGACAGAAAAGAAAAAAAGAGGGTGTATAAAAAACAAGTTGCACTAAAGGTAATCCGAGGCAATCAGGCACATATGCTGCCTTGAAGACGGGTCATTAACAAATGAAGAAGCAAAAAAGTACTATTCTATTTGGTGAAATATTTAATCCATCAACCAGGAAGAGATAAGATTTAATCAGTAAAAAAACCTGTTGGCCTGCGGTCTTCTATATGCAGCATGCCATAATATATGTTTAAAGTACTGTCACAATTGCATTACTAATCGCGAGCAACAGGCAAAGGGGGCTATAGATATAGGTATCTCTACAGGCAAAGACACTGCCCTTAAATGATTTTGCGATGCCGATGTATCTAAAATCTCCAATAAAACGAACCAGGAATATGAGGGAAATAGTCCATAATGCATATTTTATATAAACCGGGTCGACGGGTATTTTAAGCATGCCGTTAAATCCCATATTGACTCCCGCAAAAAGCATAAGACCCAATGCGACCGTAAATGTCCCCAGCCTACTGGGAGCAAATACTCTTTTCCCATTTGCATTGGTAGGCACGGCTTCTGTAAGCCCAAGCTGCCCTCCGAATACCCAATAAAGGTGGAGCAGCGCCAGAAATAAGTAAATCGTAATATTCAGTATTGACAGTATAAATTCCATTCTTTCGATTCGTGGTTAGCAGTTACAGGTACGCTTAAACATATCATAGACTCCCTTTCGCTCTTTCCGGTTGGCTACCGATGGGGGCAACAAACCAATTATAAGACCATCAGGATATTACTTTTAAAAAACGTGATGCAATATAGTTATTATCCGCTACATATGATAGCGCATAAGTATTATAAACTTAAGGATTTATCATGCGGGCCAAAGCAAACTAAAAATTCTCTTGGGCACCGGGAAACAAGGAATCTAGAGCCCTCCGGAAAAGGGCTTAATAAAGTAAAAAACAGCTTAGAAAGTATTTATGCTATGGGTAGATTATGGTAAAAATATAAGCCATTAAATTGACCAGCAAAACCACTCCATACAGCATATTTGTTTTCCCCTTACTCAGGGAAAGCATTACAATAAAAACGGAAAGCCCTAACAAAATGGTGGATTTTGTATCGAGGCCAAGAATTAGATCCAGATCATAAATATGACATACAATCGTCACCGCAGGAATAGTCAGTCCGATGCTGGCTAAGGCGGAGCCCAATGCCAGGTTAAGGCTATTTTGTAATTGGTTTTTCCGGGCCGATTTGATGGCCGCAATGCCTTCCGGAAGCAATACCACCGTGGCAATAATGACGCCCACTAAGGATTTGGGCAATTGTGCCTGCTCTACCATATCTTCAATGGTAGGCGATAATTTCTTAGCTAGGAGTACCACGATACTTAAGCAAACAATCAGGCATACCAGGCTGACAATGGCTTCGCCACCTGAGGGAATTTTATGGGGTTCTTCTTCTGTTTTTGATAAAAAGTAGGATCGGTGCCTAACGGTTTGTGTGAGTAAAAATACGCCATAGATCACCAGGCAGGAAATGGCTACAAAAACAAGCTGCGGCTTAGAGTAAACCGGGCCTGCAATACTTGTGGTATAATTGGGTAAGACCAGTGTGAATAAAATGATGGCTACCAGACTGACCAATGCCGTGTTGGTGGAGTGTTTGGAGAAAAACTGCTCCCGGTGCATAAAGCCTCCGATCATCAGGCAAAAGCCGATAATCCCGTTGAGGATAAGCATGGTGGCCGCAAAAACGGTATCCCTAGCTAAATAAGCGGTATCGGTGCCTCCTGTCGTCATCAGGGAAACAATAATGGCCACTTCTATAATGGTAATGGCCACCGCCAGGATAATGGTTCCAAAAGGTTCTCCAACCTTATGCGCAACCACCTCTGAATGATGTACAGCAGACAATACACTTAAAATCAAAAAGATCCCTGCTACAATCTGAAAGAAAGTATTGGTCAGAATCAATCCCGAAAAATAAAGTAAACAAGCAATTAAGGGAGAGAGAAGCGACCAGTTTAAGTACTTTTTTATCATGCTAAATTGTTTATAATGTCAGAAAGATCGTAATGGAATGCATTTGTGTATGTGGGCGACAAATCCTGGTCATCATGTGTACCAATCATCACCTATTGTATACGGTTTCCCTCTTGCTATTTGATCGATAAGGGAAAGGATATGCTTGTAACGGAATTGGCAAGATAATTCAATATCTTAATGTCACCCGCGGTATCTTGTAAATTTAACACAAAAACATTAATTGCATTGCTTTTTAAAACAAAAACATCTCATAAATACCTGAGCCATAAGCAATCAAAAAAAGAGATCCTTTTTACAGCAGGCAATCCCGAAAGATATTGTACCCCATCCAAAAGTTTATTCACCTTATTAAAAACAACAGGAAAAACGATGTCGTTTTTCTATTTCTCAGGTCTTAAATCTGAATAAAGATCAGATTAAGATAACTTTTTCAATACCTCATGCTTTTTCTCCGCACTATTTAATCAAGTGATTGATTAATCTATGCCTTCAAAAGACAGACCACATCAAAAACAGGAAAGTAATTTCCCATGCTTAATTAAGGTTAAACACAAATCAGGCTTTGTACGCCGCAGTATGCGCGGTACAAAGCCTGAAATTGTTGATACTAGTCCATTATGCGCATGCAGAAATCTTCCGATACATCAGGGTCTGTTTAGAGCAGGATGAGAAGGAAATGGCTTAAGCTCATTACCAAACAAAAAGGTACATATATTCGGCTGTCTCTCCTGGCAAAGGGACTAGTCCGCAAGGTTTTGCTAATACCCACATACCTGAAATCACCGACAAACCGAACAAAGAATGCCAGGGCGATCACTGCCATGGCCACATTAATTACTTTTTTTGAAATCACCAGGTTGATGAATTCTTCATTAAACATATTGACCATAGCAAAGGCATAAAACATAAAGGCGCCTAGAAATAGCCATATTGGGCGGGGTTTCCAGATCGTCCTCCCGCCGGCATCGGTCGGGATCATTTCAAATACACCGGGATCGTTTGAAATAGCCCAGTAAAGGTGTAAAATAGATAGGAATAAAAAGATGATGGTATGCAGGAGGGATAAGACAAATTCCATATTGCAATAAATTTAAGTTGACTCATTTCAGGTGTACCCAAAGGCCGCATCATACCATTCCGTGAGGGTCGACACCAATTGAGTTTTTTGGGGATAGGAGATAAAAAAGGAAGCGCCTGCTGAAGAATCAACAAGCCTGCTTCCACACTAAAAATGAACCAAGATGAATAAAAGCCGGGGGGTGCTAATCACGGAACCACCGCCCGACTTTCAGGTGTTTAAACAGGATTATTGCTTAACCACTTTTTCGTATATTTTATGACCATGTTCCGTATACACTTCTACATAGTAAATACCTTTGCTTAAATTTTTAAAAGGAATGTTTATCGTAGAAGCATTAGCCTTAATTTCCTGGATCGTTCTGCCATAAGCATCCCGTACCTTAATGATATCATGTTCTGACAAACCTGTTACTTTTAAGTTGTCTTCTACCGGATTAGGATAGAGCTCAATTTGCTTTTCCGCATCAAAATGTATTTGTTTGATCACACTATATTCATAGCGACCGTCTCTATCCAATTGTTTTAAGCGGTAATAATTTTTCCCGTTAACCGGTTGTGTTGCCGTATACTGATAATTGAGCTGGGCAGTACTGTTACCATCCGGCGCTTTTGAACCCACAAAGCTCATTGTTTTCCAATCACTGCCATTTGCACTATGCAATACTTCAAAACCTTTATTATTCACTTCGTTTGTCGTAGCCCAATCTAATACAACGTCGTTGTTCTTGCGCTCAGCGGTAAAAGACACCAGTTTGATGGGTAAAGCAATATCGGCAATAAAAGTAACAGTCGACTGAGAAGGACAAGCACCGCTACTCAGGTCATATTTAACCTCTACGGTTCCCGCACCGGTTATCGTTAACAATCCGGTACTCGGATCGATGGTTCCTGCTCCGCGAACCAGGCTATAAGTACCACCAGCCGGGGCTGCGATCATCTGATACGTTTGTCCTGCCTTTGCATTCGCGATAGGAAATAAAGTTGCGGCCAGGGTACTCGCACCACACATATCCAATTGGCTGGTCGAAAAGGAATAATTGGGAATATCTGCATCTGTAGCACTGCCATCGGCCATGCTACCACCGGTTTTATGCCCTACATATCCAAAAAAGCTGGAACACTTTTTCAGCACCATAGTCGTATGGCCTCCTGTTTCAACGGCCATTACTTTGTCCGTAGCGGTCATACTGCCGACATTAGTAGATGGGTTAATGTTCGCAGCACTACCACCCAACATTTGGCGGCTGTTACTGCCCCAGGCATACAATGCAGTATCCGCAGTAATGGCATTTACGGCAGCATAAGTACCTCCGAAATCGTGTTCATTAGGACTGAACCATACAACATCCGTCAGATAATCACCGGCAGTAGCCGATTTTTGCACCTGTACCCAACTGGTTTCTGTGCCGGTACCAAAATTGCCCAGTTGTCTTTGGGCATTGTTACCCAAGGCATATAAATTGCCGTTAGTAGCCAATAAATAATAACTGGAGGTAGCGGCCGTTCCTCCGGTGTTCATGCCGATCATCTTAGGACTGATCCCCGCAGGCAAATCCATTGAAGTAGCATATACCCTTGTTGTTGATGCAGATGCATCCCCTAAATAGGTACCGCTTCCCCAAGTGTACACCATACCGGTACTCGTCAGCGCCATAAAATTCTGCTGGCCATTACCCCTCAGCGCGACAACATCCGTTAAATCGGCAGCTGCACTTGTTTTTACACGATGCCAAACCTTATTGTTTACCGCGTTATACGTGGTGGTGCCGTCGCCATAAGCTGCAGAAGTAGCCGCATTAGTAGCTGCAACCAAGGTATAGGCTTCGCCGCTACAGGTTACCAGGCCCAACATACGGTGGGTACCAAATAGCATTTTAACATCTGCAGGGTTTACACCGGCAGGAAGCCCGTTTGCAACCCCGTCAATAGTCAGCTTTTGAAAGGAGGTACCTGTACCAATACCCCAATGATCTGTACCCCAAAAATAGAGTCCGTTTGTCGTCAGTACAAAATGTTGTGAGTTTGTATTGATCTGAGACCCTCCGGCAAATTTGAGGATTTCTCCGCTCAGGCCGGAATAATTACTCGCGTTTATTTCTTGTGGTGATAATATGTTAGCGCCTCCGCTGCCAATCTTTTCCCCCCAAACCAATACCCTGCCGTCCGCCTGTCTGGCAAAAGTGCTATGAAACAAAGACACGACATTATCGTATTCAATCGTGTTTGGCGTACTCGAATTAATAAAGGAATTTGCCCTATCATTTCCGGAACAACCTACAGAAGGCGCGACGCATTGCGCCTGAGCAACTACAAAAGACAAAATGGCAGAAGCCGTTAAGGGTAAGGCTCTTTTGAGTAATTGATTGGAATCGTAAAATTTCATCATTCAAATTTTGTTTTAGTACATTAATATTGGTTTGGATAACATTATCCGGGGCAATATTATCCTCAAAAACAAAGCTGACATAATGATTACTTACGCGAATTCAGGAATTCAAAAAGTAAATAAAAAAGACAAAAGTCTTTACAGCGCTACATTACAAAGAAGAACAGCACAGTGAGTATATCCTATCAGATATGGTCTTATTTATAGCCCAAAATGGCGGCTTTTACCCTATAAGGGTATGATCAGATAAGGAAAACGCAGGAAAACGAAGCAGGTTATGGTACCAAAATATACCTATACAAGCATATTTCATGGATTGTATTTGCAGGGTTATCTAAAAATAAGATATGCTATTTTGACAGAAATATAAACTTATTGTTTGGCATCCAACTTCATATTGCTGATAAAAGCGGAAGGAGAAATGCCGGTTATTTGCTTAAAATTGGTTGCAAATTTACTATGCCCGGAGAAGCCAGACTCCTGAGCAAGGTAGGCAATCTTATAGTCCCGGTATATGGGTTCGGTCTGTAATTTGGCAATTATGTAATTGATCCGAAGCTCATTGATGTAGTTATTAAAGTCTTTTCCTTTATGCTCATTAATGATACTTGACAGATATTTTGTATTTGTTTTTAATCTTGCGGCAAGGTAAGGCAAAGTAATATCTGATTTTAAATATATATATTTTTGTTCAAATCGGTACAAATCCTTTAACAAGCGTTCTTCCGTTTCTTTAGAAATGGATACACCCAACTTATGATTTTCTATTAGTACCTCCGCCGGCGCTGCATCTATTTCTACCCCTGCGCCATCTGCTGTAGTTTCATAAACAAGGAGAACATCTGTACTCACCTGATGCGGTGCAATGTCCCCTATCTGATTTATATCGCCGATATGCGCTTCCGATTGGCTGCTTTCCAGTGCCGGTAGTTTCTCGCGGTCCAGGCGAAGCTTATGTATGTAATCAAGGTATTTCTCCCGTTCCTTTTTTCTGGATCTTCTCGAGTATACATAAGAAAGGATCATGACCAAGAGTAAAAGGATGCAGGTGACCGTTAAACCAAGGTTTCGGGTATGATTCTCTTGCAACTCAGAATCAAATTTTTCAATAAGACTGTTCGATACTTTAGCGGTGATCGTTGTCTGCATCTGCGACAGTTCTATAAACTTAGACTGATACAGCATTACCTTTTCCTGATCTCCGACCTTAAGGTAATACGCATTAAGGCTTTTATAAGTCATAATCTTCATATTAAAATTATTGGACTTATTGGCAAAAGACAATGCAGAATCCAAGGCTTTACCTGCCTCTTGGTATTTCCCCTGCTTTAAAGCAAGCTCTCCAAGATTTTGATAAATGAATCCTTTTAATTCCGTTTCCTGATGCGCTAAAATTTTTAAAGATTTAAGGAGATAAGTTTCGGCTTCCTTAAGATGTCCCAATTGCAGATGACAATAGCCTTCCAATTGCAGACAGGTCGCCATAAAAATGGCATATTCATTACCTTCTCCGGCTGCTTGCAGAATATCAAAAGCGATTTTGACTTCTGCTAAAGCATTTTCATATTTCTGGGCCTCGATTTCATAATATGCTTTTTCCTGGTGGATAAACATTTGGATCAGCGGTAAGCCCTGTGGGCCCTCGTTGGCTTTTTCGGCTTTAGCCAGATACTTTCTCCCTTGTACCAGAAGACCCAATTGCCTGAAGCTGGTCGAAAGAAACCCCGATATCCTGATTTCCCACTCTTTATTCTTTATGTTTTCCGCAATCTTTTCTCCTTGCACCGCAAGCAAAAGCGCTTCTGTATATTCACCGGTCCTTTCTTTCAAGGTCGCCAGCAACATCAGGCTTTTCATCTTTTGCAAACTGTCTACGGCACTATGTAATAAAGTATCGGCCTGTAAAATGGCCTCCTCAACATTTTGTGAGGCGAGTGCTGTGGCTATATACCGGAATGCACTGTCAAATTTTGGATTTTGTTTATCGGTATTTTGGGCAAAAAGCTTTTCACCAGGAACAAGAAAGGCAAGCCAAATAAATATTGCGCAGCGCAAAATTTTATGCATAAAAAAACTATTTAACATCTCTTCTATCGTATCGAAAAATTACTAACAATTTGATTACAAGCACTTAATAAGCGAAATTACAATTTTTAAAGGAGTATCGATAATTGTTTATTGCACCCTGGCAAGACCCTATGCCCCTTTACCAAGAATCCATAAAAAGGTAAAGCCATAAAGAGTATATGGTAAAAAAGTTGAGCCTTTATCCTTCTCTTCGTATCAAGAAAAGGATAAAGGCTCATGAAAAGTTTATGGGCAATTTACGAGGGATTAGTCGACCACAGGCCTACTTCTTTAACAAAGGCCCTTTGCGGCAATTTTAAATGGTTCACGACCAAAAAGGCCAGGTCTTCGGGTTGCAATACCTTTTCGACATTACCATCAGTAAAGTTTGCATTCAAAGTCATATCGGTTGCGATAGTACTCGGATTAACCGTTGTAACCCGGATATTCGATTTACGTACTTCCTGCATCAGCGATTCAGTAAGATTGATGACCGCCGCTTTTGAGGCACCATAGGCACTCATATTTGCCGCACCTTTCAAACCCGCTGTAGAAGCGATATTGATGATATCGCCCTGACCTTGTTTTAAAATAAGAGGCAATACTTCATGTACCATATAATAAGTACCCAATACATTGATGCGGAACACCGCTTCCCATTCTGCAACCGGCAGCTCCAAAAAGCCTCCCATTTTCAGGATACCCGCATTATTGATCAGTATATCTACTGTTTTCAATGCATCGGCAATAAGGGCCACCGCCAAAATGACTTCGGTATAGTTTCCTACATCTGCAGTAGCATACGCGATATTTATTTCCGGATTTAAACTGTTCAATTCTTTCTGAAGGCTTTCCAGCTCCGTAGTTGTCCTGCTGATTAAACCCAAGTGCACACCCTCTTTGGCTAAGGCAATGGCCATGGCTTTACCCAAACCCTTACCGGCACCGGTGATAACAGCCGTTTTTCCTTTTAATGATTGCATATAATTATGATTAAAATTTTCAGCTTCAAAATTCATTATAATTAAACTTTAATCCAAACATTTATAGATTTGAGGTACATTTATTACCCGATTAGTGCCGGACACACACTGATTAAAAGAATCAGGCTTTGCACCGGGAAAGGATAATGCACCAACAAACGCATTGGCCTAGAAAAAACCACACCAAAATTGTATTGATGAAAATAACCCGACTTTTATGCTGCTGTTTATTACCGATAAGCATTTTCGCACAAGCGCAATCCGGCAGGGATACACTTGTGGTTACAGCCGATCTAATGCCGCAAGAAAGAACGCAGCGGCTTTCTGTTAAACCCTTTATTATTCCTTCCGTACTGATAGGCTATGGAGCGATTACTTTGGGTAGTAAGGGCTTGCAATCGTTCAACAGGAGTATTAGAAAAGAAGTGTACCTCGACCGGCCGCATAGTGCGGTACATATTGATGATTATTTACAATACGCACCCGCCGCAACCGCATTTAGCTTGTCCTTAATGGGAATAAAAGGCAAACATGACCTAAAACACCAGGCCATTATTTATGCCATGGCCATGACGATTTCCACCGCAGTTATTGTACCCACCAAAAGAATCGCGGGCATAGAAAGACCGGATGGCAGCAATTTTGCATCGTTTCCATCTGGGCATACCGCTACTGCATTTGTAGCGGCCGAGTTCTTAAGGAGGGAATATAAGGATCAATCAGCCTGGTATGGCATTGCGGGTTATGCAGTGGCTACGGGCACCGGCTTTTTAAGAATGTATAACAACAAACACTGGTTTAATGATGTCGTGGCTGGTGCCGGCATTGGCATTGCCGCTACCACAATTGCCTATTGGCTGCATGATAAAATCAACTGGGGGCCTAAATATAAAAAAACGGCTGTTGTTTACCCCTATTACAACACGCAACACTGGGGTATTGGCTTTGTTACAAAAATATAGCATTGTATCGCCTGATTACGAACCGGGCAGATAAAAGTAAAACACCGACCCTTTGCCGAGTTCTGTCTCTACCCCAATCGTACCACCCTGCGCTTCAATAAAGTCTTTACTGATCGCCAAACCCAGTCCTGTACCGGATTTAGAACTGCCCGGAATCTGAAAATAACGGTCAAACACCTTATCTCGGTATTTGCCCTCAAACCCATTTCCGAAATCGGTTACGGCATAATAAACCAACTCATTTTTCTTTTGTAAAGAAAGCAGGATCACCCCTCCTTCATGAGAGTAGCGGATGGCATTGCTCATAAAATTGGTGAGTACCCAAGCCGTTTTTTCCGAGTCCATCGCTACGGTCTTTACATCCGGATCTGCTTCTATACGGATCGTAATCTTCTTTTGATCGGCCTGCATCCTGGTCGCATTAACCGCATCTTCTAAAATGGCACCGGCATTGTCGGGATGAATATTTAACTGTATGGTACCCGTTTCGACCTGAGACATATCCAATAGTTCTTTGGTAATGTTTAAGAGCCGGTTGGTATCTTCTTTAATACTTTCCAAAAGTTCCTGCTGTTCGGGATTCACGACACCAATCCGCTCATTTTCCAGAAGCTGCAAACTCATCTTGATCGAGGCAATGGGTGTTTTAAATTCATGAGAAACGGTAGCGATAAAATTGGTTTTTGCCGTATCCAGTTCCTTAAATGGTGTAATATTTTTAAGAATGATCACATAACCAATAAATGCAGACTCTTCTTCCCCGGTGGGCACAATATTGATGGCGACAATCTCCTTTTGAAAATAACTCTCTTTATGGTCTGCAAAGATCTTGACGGGTTCTGTAGCCGGTTTATAATCGGCCGGGGGCATGATGTCTGCGATTAATGTTCTGATCAGGTCATTATGCACAGCCACGTCCTGTATCCTGCTGCCGATAAAGGCTTCACTTTTGAGGCCGGCCACTTTCAGGGCTTCGCTGTTGGCAAACAAAACGATCTGATGCTCATCCACGCCAATCACGGGGTCATGCATGTTATTGATCAGGGTTTCAATTCTTTTCTTGCCCTTTATGATTCTGGCGAGGTTGCTCTCGGAATACTCTTCGAGCTGCTGCGCCATGGTATTAAAGGAACTGGCTAAGGCACCGAACTCATTCTGACCCGTAAAATGAACTCTTTGCTTATAGTTTTGCGCGGCGATCTGTTTAATACTTTCTGTCAACTCTTTAATCGGATTGGCAATGTTGCCCGGAAGATTGACCAGAAGGGTAAAGGAAATAATAAAACAGATGGCGCCTGTAACCGACAACCAAATGGTAGCCGTTTCTGCCGTATCCTTTGCAATTTCACTCTTCCGGCCAATGGCATCCATATTTAAACGCGTCAAATCGGAAATATCTTTACGGATGGCCGATTTAATCAGGGGATCAGCAGCAGCTTTTTTTAGTTTGCTAAAATGTTCCGCGATTTGACCGGTCACTTCCTTCTCTCCTATTTCAGTAACATTTCTGGCCTGCTTCTGCAAATTAACTTCAAATTTTTGCATCGGTACCGGATCGCCGTCTGCTCCCATTTCTTCTATCGCTAAAAGCATATTGCGGGAGTATTCAAGTGTATTATAATTGGAGACGAGAATATTGTTAGTATCCTTTTTTAAGGCATTAATATAATAAATGCTCAGGTTGGCCAGGAGCAATATGAACAAGAAAAGTAACCCCACGCCTATGGTTAATTTTGTTTTTATTTTCATCTGTCTGCTTTTATATGCGTTTAAAGATCTCCAAAGGTCAGGAAAGAATGATCAAATCAATATCCTCTAAAGATAATTTATTTAAGAGTTGATTAAAGATTCCGGTCGATAATATAATGTGGAAAATGCTGAGCTGCGGTTTTCCAATACAAACGGTAGTCACATTCAGGTTGATGGCCTGCTCCATTATAGCAGTCGGTACATTTTTACTTTTCACCTGAATCACCTTAGCTCCCAATTCCGTAGCGAGCTTCAGGTTATTAATCAGTAGCCGTTGCTTGTCCAGTGGAATTTTCGCCACACTTTCTTTGGGCGTCTGCACATACAGCACATACCATTCTCCGCTATAGTAACCTGCCAACCTTGCCGTTTTGCGAATCACGTTCTTAGCTTTCTTAGCATCGCTGCCGATACAGGCCAAGAATTTCTCATGTTTCAAGGCTACATTCTTATGCACCTCAATATCTACTTTACGCACGACATGGCCTGCCACTTCCTTAAGGGAAAGCTCGCGCAACTGCAGGATATTTTCACTCTTAAAAAAATGCTCCAGTGCTTGCTTGATTTTATCCGGCGGATATATTTTTCCTTCTTTCAGGCGTGTGATCAAATCTTCGGCCGTCAGGTCTATATTCACAATCTCGTCGGCTAAGCCGATGACCTTATCCGGAATACGTTCCCGGACTTCAATACCTGTAATCACTTTCACCTCTTCATTCAGGCTTTCAATATGCTGAATATTCAAGGCGCTGATCACGTTGATACCGGCTTCCAGAATATCCAGTACATCCTGCCAGCGTTTCTCGTTTTTACTGCCTTCTATATTGGAATGGGCCAGTTCGTCTATAATCACGACCTCGGGACGCAAATTAATGACCGCCTGTACATCCAACTCTTCCAGCTCTTTTCCTTTATAAAACAGTTTTCTTCTGGGAATCAGAGGCAGCCCTTCCAGAAGGGCTGCCGTTTCCAAACGCTGATGCGTTTCTATAAATCCAATCTTAATATCGATCCCATTTCTTAACAAGGTATGTGCTTCTTGCAGCATCCGGTAGGTTTTACCCACACCGGCACTCATACCAATGTAAATTTTAAACTTACCCAGCCTGGACTTCTTGATCAATTGAAGAAAATGTTCTGCACTCTTTCTGTCGGCTTCCATAATGTGGTTACGGGGTCTTTATACGCTTAAAATTAAAAACTAATGGCCAAAGCGCTGGTCAGCGTCAGGCTGTTTTGACTAAGGCCTTCCTTTCTATTAAGGAAGAGTGCTTCTTTACTGCTCAGGCTTCTCGCTTCTACACGCCATAATACATTGGGCAAAATAAAATAATCTGCATTCAGGGAAAAACCAAAGGTCTGAAACCCTTTTGGGGTACCGCTTGCAATGATTACGCCATGCTCATCTTTATAGTATTCCCCCCGGAGCGAAACGCCCCATTTTGCAGTTGGGGTATATCGGGCGATCAACACCGGTGTATACCAGGTATTATATTGGTTGCTTCCTTTTGCTTTTTGTTCGGCTCCGATATCAAAACCGGCAGTAATTCCAATCTGATCATTAGCCTGGTAAATCACATAAAGATTATGAAAGTAGCGCATTTGACGACTACTGTCTGCCTTATCATTTCCGATAAAAGAGCCACTGTTGAGGGTCCATTTGGCATTGGGTTTATAACTGAGCTGGTGTCCGAAAGCAGGTGTACTATTCCCGTCTGCCCGCTGTATGCGCTGCCATCCGTTAAGCAGGAGCCCACTCATAAACCATTTGCCGTTGGGTGTGGTATAGGAGAGTTTTGCACCCGTTTCAAAGTAGGGCGAGTTATCGGCAAATAAACTTCGGGTAAGGGTCCAATTGTCCTTACCGACCGCACTTTCAAAACCCAGGTGTGACGGCAGAATACCGGCATCCAGCCATAAATCATGCTTCTTCGATAGCTTCACGCCTATATTCGCTTCATAAATATTTTTTAATACCCCTGGTTCTGCGGCATAGTTGGCATTCATATACGTACCCACCGCCAATGCCAGACTGGCCCTTACTTTTTCAGTGCTATAGCCCGCTTTAAGATAAGCCAGGTTTACCGTTACCTCATTTGCCCTGTTATGGCTGTACACAAATCCCGGACGCTCGTTGCGGATTGGCCTGTTGGCATCATAAAGGTAATAAGCTTCGGCATAGCCACTAATGCTTAAAGGGTTTTTATGGGGTTCGGCGTTCTCCTCTTTTGGGTGTTGTACCTCTTCCGGAATCAAATCTGTTTCTTGTGCCTGTATGGATCCGATACCCCCACTTAAAATAGCGGATAGGATTAAATGTTTGTTCATTATTGGTTCTGTTATTTAGGTTATTTCAAGTCGTCTAATGCGATATTGAGTTTGAGTACATTAATTTTTTCGGGGCCGAATAAACCCATAAATGGTTTTTCGGTTTGTTGGGCGATCAGTTCCTCCAGCCGTGCTTCGGATATATTGCGGCATTTTGCAATGCGTTTTACCTGCACTTTGGCTGCTTGTACGGAAAAATGCGGATCTAAACCACTGCCACTGGCCGTGACCATATCTACCGGTATTTCTGATTTTTGAATACCGGGGTTATGCACCAAGAAAGTATCGATACGTGCCTGTACTTCTTTTAAATAGGCTTCGTTAGAAGGGCCTTTATTGCTACCTCCCGAACCGGAGGCATTATAAGCTACCGAAGAAGGACGAGACCAGAAATATTGATCCTGAGTAAAGGCCTGGCCAATATTGCTATAATATTGCTTTCCCTTGTGTGTGATCAGCATACCCTTACCATGATTGGGTGCTGCCTGGGCAATGGCCCATACAGCGAAGGGATAGACCACGCAGAAGAAGATTATGGTGACGAAGCTCAGCTTGATAGCAGGCAAAATATGTTTTTTCATCTTTTATAAATTGAGGATTTGTACGGTTAAAAATGGCTTACATAAATAAAGACACGAGCATATCAATAGCCTTGATGCCGATAAAAGGAACGATAATTCCACCCAGACCGTAGATAAACAGGTTTCTTCTGAGCAATGCGGAGGCACCGATGGGTTTATAGGCAACGCCTCTTAAGGCCAGGGGAATCAACATGGGAATGATAATGGCATTAAAAATAACGGCAGATAGTATCGCACTCTCGGGGCTGTGCAAATGCATGATGTTTAGTCCTTGCAAGGCCGGAATGGCTGTGATAAACAGTGCAGGGATAATCGCAAAATACTTCGCCACATCATTGGCAATACTAAAAGTAGTAAGGGTACCCCGGGTCATGAGCAACTGTTTTCCGATCTCCACAACTTCAATTAGCTTGGTCGGATCATTATCCAGGTCCACCATATTACCGGCTTCCTTAGCCGCCTGTGTACCACTGTTCATCGCTACTCCGACATCAGCCTGGGCCAGTGCCGGTGCGTCATTGGTACCATCTCCCATCATCGCGACCAGTCTACCTGCTGCCTGTTCTTTTTTAATGTAGTTCATTTTATCTTCCGGTTTGGCCTCCGCAATAAAATCGTCTACACCGGCTTTTTCAGCAATAAATTTTGCCGTTAAGGGATTATCTCCGGTTACCATTACGGTCTTGATGCCCATTTTGCGTAAGCGCTCAAAGCGCTCTTGTATACCGGGTTTGATGATATCCTGCAATTCAATGACACCTAATACACGTTCATTTTCCGAAACTACCAGTGGTGTACCCCCGTTATTGGAAATGTTGCGTACCTGAGCCGCAATCTCTTCGGGAAAAGGATTCCCGGCTTTTTCTACCATGTTTTTAATGGCATCTGTAGCGCCTTTTCGGATGCGTGTCTCCCCAAAATCAATACCGGAACTCCGGGTTTCTGCAGAGAATTTTACAAAGCGCGGTTCCTTGATGGCAAAGCTCAAGGGATTGAGGCTCGCCAACTCTATAATGGACTTCCCTTCCGGGGTATCATCACTCATGGAACTTAAGGTAGCTGCCTTAATCAATTGTTCCTGTCCCACACCCTCTGCGGCATAAAAATGGGTGGCCTTACGATTACCAATAGTGATGGTACCGGTTTTATCCAGCAAAAGCACATCAATATCTCCGGCGGTCTCTACTGCTTTACCACTTTTGGTGATGACATTGGCGCGCAAGGCCCTGTCCATACCGGCAATCCCGATGGCAGACAATAAGCCTCCGATGGTTGTGGGAATCAGGCATACGAATAAGGAAATAAAGGCGGCGATGGTGATCGGTGCATTTGCATAGTCTGCAAAAGGCTTTAAGGTGACGGTAACGATGATAAACACGAGGGTGAATCCAGCCAACAAAATGGTCAAGGCGATTTCGTTGGGTGTTTTTTGACGACTGGCACCTTCTACTAAAGCAATCATTTTATCGAGAAAACTTTCTCCGGGTTCTGTGGTTACTTTAACCAGAATCTTATCGGACAATACTTTGGTACCGCCGGTTACGGAACTCTTATCGCCTCCCGCTTCCCGGATCACGGGTGCCGATTCTCCGGTAATGGCGCTCTCATCGATGGTTGCCAGCCCTTCTATAATCTCGCCATCGGAAGGAATAATATCGCCGGCCTCGCAAATAAATACATCTTCTTTTTTGAGTTGGGCGGAAGAAATCGTTTGTCCGTTTTGCAATTTTGCCGGCGTTTCCTCTCTGGTTTTTCTTAAACTATCGGCTTGCGCTTTTCCCCTTGCCTCGGCAATGGCTTCTGCAAAATTGGCAAACAAAAGGGTTAAAAGGAGCACCACAAATACGAAGAGGTTATAGCCGAAACTTCCTTGTGCCTTTGCGCCTGCCAAAGTCCATAAACAGACGAAGAACATGACCAGTGTACCGATCCAGACGGTAAACATCACCGGATTACGGAACATTTTTTTAGGACTAAGTTTCAGAAAAGAATCTTTTAATGCCGTTTGCATCAGTTCTTTTTGAAATAATGATTGACTATTGGGTTTCATTTATGATAATTAAATAAGGTGATTAACTAAAGAAATTGACTGTTATGTGCTTATCGCATAGAAAAGTATTCGGCTATGGGTCCTAAAGCAAGTGAGGGGAAGAAGGATAAAGCAGCGACGATCACAATCACGGCAAATATGACTAAGGCAAAGGTGCCGGTATCTGTTTTCAAGGTGCCGTTACTTTCCGGGATATACTTCTTACCTGCGAGCAGGCCTGCGATGGCCACGGGGCCTATGATGGGTAAAAACCGTCCCAGGATCAGGACAAAGCCGGTCGAGATATTCCACCATAAATTATTATCGCCTAATCCCTCAAAACCACTACCGTTGTTGGCCGATGAAGAGGTATATTCATACAGGATTTCGCTAAAACCATGAAAGCCGGGATTGTTTAAGGTGGAGGCGCCCTGCGCCGGAAAGGCGGTTGCTAAACCTGTGCCTACTAAAATCAGGAAGGGATGTAGCAAAGCGATAATCATCGCTATTTTCATTTCACGGGCTTCAATTTTTTTGCCTAAAAATTCCGGGGTGCGGCCTACCATTAAGCCACTGATGAATACGGCCAGAATAATAAAGATCAGGAAATTGAGTATGCCTACCCCATCGCCGCCATAGAAGGCATTGACCATCATCGCGAGCAATTCATTCATACCTGATAAAGGCATAGAACTGTCGTGCATGGAATTAATGGAGCCGGTAGAAATAACGGTGGTCACAATACTCCAAAAGCCAGAAGCCGCCGCACCAACTCTTGCTTCTTTACCTTCCATAGCACCCAAGGAATTGTCGATTCCCATAGCGGCAATGGCAGGATTGCCTTTCATCTCCATATAAATATTGGGAATGACTAAAAGCAGAAAGCCAATCGTCATCACGGTATAGATCATTACCGCCAGTTTTTTACGCCTGATGAAATAGCCAAATGCAAAGACCATAGCCATCGGAAGCACGAATTGCCCCCACATCTCAAGCATATTGGTCAGGTAAGTCGGATTTTCGAAAGGATGTGCCCCATTGGCGCCAAAGAAACCGCCTCCGTTGGTACCCACGTGTTTGATGGGTACAAAAGCCGCCACCGGTCCAGTGGATACGGTCATGGTATCGCCTTGTAAACTCGTAAGGGTTTGTTTTCCTTCAAAGGTCATGGGCATGCCCTGAAACACAAAGAAGATGGCTAAAATAACGGAAATCGGTAACAGTATCCGGGTACAGGACTTGATCAGGAAATCGTAAAAATTGCCTAATTGTGTGGTCGTTTTTTCTCTGAAAGCCACAAATACGGCTGCAGCTGCGGCCATCCCGGTACCGGCACTCACAAACTGCAGAAACATCAGCCAGATTTGCCCCAGGTAACTGACCCCGGATTCTCCGGAATAGTGTTGCAGGTTACAGTTCACCACAAAGGAGATTGTGGTATTAAAAGCCAGATCGGGCGACATATTAGGATTGTGATCGGGATTCATCGGTAACCATTGCTGACACATCAGGATGAGCATACCGAGCAGAAACCAAACAACATTGATGGTTAATAAAGCCACCATATGTTCTTTCCAGTTCATTCCTTTTGCAGGATCGATGCGGCTTATTTTAAAGAATACTTTCTCCAGCGGATTGAAAACCGGGTCAAGAAACGTCTTTTGTCCTGCATAAACTTTTGCGATGTATTTACCAATAGGAATAGCGGCCACCAGTGTAGCGGTAAACATTAAAATGATTCCTAAAATTTCTGTATTCATGTTTTTATTAATTAATAATTTATTGCGATAGCGTTGCACAGCAGCCTTATCGGCTATGGATCTCTTTTTTGTATACTCCGGTTAGAATTTTTCGGGTTTCAGGAGTACATAAACCATATAGATAAATACGGCGATGGCGACGATAAATAATAGTTTCATTTTTATGGGGTTTAGATTTTTTCAAAATAATTGATGGATTTATAAAAGAGCCAGAAGCAAAACAGCCCGGCAAAAAGGAGGATAAGGGTGAGCATATCTGTATTTTTTGAGATTGATAATTTGAGTTATTTCAAGTGGTAAAAGCACCTACGCATGCTGTTAAATACCCGATCGGTATACCTGGTTTACATATGCGGTATGCAGCTTCAGTGGTATCTTGGCCAGCAACCGGTCTTTATCCCTGCTGTTGCAGGAGGCTACAATGTGGTCGAGAGAGAAAATGAAAATATTTTCGATAGCATTTCTAACCAGCAAATCGCCTTTAGCATAGATGCGGTCGATGAGTTTCAGGCATTGGTCTATCCTTAATTCATTGTGTTGTTCCACCATTTTTTGGGTATGCCTGGTCACCACCCTGATGAGGGCAAAGGGATTTTTCAGATAAATAATCTTGGAAACTTCGGCTTTAACTTCGGGTAATGCAGTAGCGATTTCATCGGCCACTTCGTATTGGTTCATGTTCGGAAACTTTGTTTGTTAGTCTATGTGCCAAAACCGTGCAAACAAACCAAACAAAAACACAAACACTTGATAATCAATTTAATAAAAAATTATACCCCACATCACAAAACAAAAAAGCCTTTCATTTTGAAAGGCTTTTTATCAAAATAGAAGGTATGATTATTTAATCTGGTATTCTTCGAGCTTACGGTATAAAGTCGCAATGCCGATTTCCAGTAACCTAGCGGTTTCTGCTTTATTGCCCTGTGTATGGTTCATCACCTTACGGATCTGTAGCTGTTCTGCGCTGGCCAGAGAGAAGGCAGAAAGCACCGGAACACCGGAAGCATTATGATGATGTAATTCTTGTGGCAAGGTACAGCTGTCCAGTATATTATTTTCAGTAAGGATCACACTGCGTTCGATTACATTTTTCAATTCCCTGATATTCCCTTTCCAGACATGGTTTTCCAAAGCGTGTATATATTCTTTGGAGAGGGTAACCTGTCGCTTATTTGTTTTTAAAGAATAGGATTGCGCAAAATGTTCCGCCAGGAGTTCAATATCTTTTTTGCGTTCCCTTAATGCCGGCAGTTCAATATTAAAGACCGAAAGCCTGTAATACAAATCGCTGCGGAACTGGTGATTGGTGCTCTCTGTTTCCAGATCCCGGTTGGTTGCTGCAATGATCCGTACATTGACTTTTGTAGGCTTGCTCTCTCCCACTTTTAAGAATTCGCCGGTCTCCAGCACGCGCAGTAATTTTGCCTGAAGTTCAATCGCCATTTCTCCGATCTCATCTAAAAACAACGTTCCGTTATGGGCTTCTTCAAACAAACCCGTTTTATCTTTGACCGCTCCGGTAAATGATCCTGCTTTATGTCCGAACAGTTCACTTTCCAGTATTTCTTTGCTAAAAGCGGCACAGTTGACCGCTACAAATTTATGGGTATTCCTACTACTCTTCTGATGGATGGCCTGTGCAAATACCTCCTTGCCCGTACCGGTCTCTCCCAAAAGTAAGACAGTCGTATCGGTCACCGCTACCAGCTGTGCCAAGTGTATCGCATCTGTTATCTGTTTTGATTTGCCCAGGATATTATCGAAGGAGTATTTCTTACCGACCTGTTGTTCCAATTGCACCACCCGCTTGGCTAAGAGTGCTTTTTCGGTGGCCTTATAAAGCAACGGAATGATTTTATTATTATCGTCGCCTTTGGTAAGGTAATCAAAGGCACCGTTTTTAATGGCTAAAACGCCATCGGGAATATTACCGTAAGCCGTTAAAAGAATGACTTCTGATAAGGGTTGTATTTCTTTAATCACCTTCACCATATCTACCCCATTTCCATCGGGTAGTTTCACGTCACAAATCACTACTTCAAATGCTTCCTGGGTCAGTTTTTTTTGTCCCGCTTTAAGAGTCGCCGCCTGTACTACTTCAAAACCTTCGAGGGAAATTATCTTTGCCAGAAGGGCTCTGAGCTTTTCTTCATCATCTATTAAAAGAATACGTTTCACTTGTTCACAATTTATATGCCTCAAAATTAGCTATAAAATTCTAAATCCTATACCCGCTTTATTGCCCGCCGCATCCATTTTATGTCACGACATGGCTCTAGAAATGACTCCTTATCCACTCGTATTTTAAAGCTAATCAATAGACTACACCAATAAAATATTTCACAAATTAGTGTTTTACAATACATTAACATACTGTTTATTACAAATGAGCAGGCACGTATTCTTTTGGCTAACAAAAGCACAAACAGCTGATTATAAACACATTATCTAGAAATCATTTAATTGTCGCGACATCTTTATGAATAAAAAAAAACTATAAGCGCTAATTCCACATAACATGCTGTCAATCAATATATAGCAACGATAAAAGAAAGACATACATTTGTGCACAGATGCATAATTCAGCTGTGAATTATATAAAAGTTGCATGTATTTTATTATGATAAAAACCCTTTTACCCATAACCATTCTTTTAAGCCCTTTATGCACCACGGTAGCGGTGGCACAAACGGCATTTAATACTCCGGTCATCACAACGGTGAGCGGCACGACCAGTACCTTCTCCTCAATCGCACAAGAACCGCAAGGATCAACGGTAGGCCCAGCTTCTTCTGGCGTGCGGTCAACTTATAATTTTGGGAATAATAATAAACGATTATCTTCTTTTACGATCGGAGGAACCGTTTATAACAGAAGCAATTCCAGAGCACCTGATGCTATTTTCTTAAGAAAAAACAATGCCAGCGGGGATAATACCGTTTTTAACGGAGGCTCCTTATATGCCACACAACAAGCCGCACCCTGGAAGGACAGGCAGATATTTTATGCTGAGGGAACGCAATCAGGAACCACCTTTACCCTTACACCTTCTTATCCGGGTGCATTAGGTAGTGCGGGCAATATGGAAGCGGCCACTGCGCTGCTTAATGGTTATGTGAATGTTGGGATTGATAATGCCTTCGTAAACCTCGAAGTGAATACCGGTGCCGTAGGAGATGCCAATGTAAACGCCAATAACATTGAGCGGATTGATTTGATCTGGAACAGTGGTATCGCTGTAACGGCCGCAAACCGTACGGTAAGTGGTATCATTGTAGCCAATCGCGGACAAAATGATGATGCGATGCAATTATCGGCCATTAAAGCCCTTAGTGGCGGACTAAATACGGGTACCGGAACCAATTATCTCTATAGTGATGTACTGGCCTTTAATAATGCCTGGACTCAAAAAGGCGTAAATGGTGCAGCCCTTAGCGGTGCCTATACCCCTACCGTAATTTTAGCAGGTGTCAGTACTATTGTTTTCCGCAGATCTGATAACGATGCTACTCTTGGTATCAATAATCAACTGAGTATTGCGGATACGGCTTATGTATCTAATGTGCTTGCTGCACAAAACATCTCGGGTATGTTTCTAAGCTTTGCCGATTTAGGACTTGCTGTAGGAGAGACTTTCTACGGTTATTCTATCCTTCCCGCAGACGCAACGGTAACGGCGAGTACGCCTTATAGTACCCGTATCAACAGTTATCTGAACAACACCATATATCCTAATAATTCGGGAAATGCAGCCAATGGTCTGGATCTTAGTGCCATCAATGGTTATTTTGCACCGGCTGCCATCTTACCGATCACTTTAAGTTCTTTTAGTTTGAAAGGCAGGGCTACAGATGTACTGTTGCAATGGACTACGGCAATGGAAGAAAACAGTGATCGTTTTATGGTGGAGCATAGTATGGATGCCGCTAACTGGAATACACTCGGAAGTGTAGCTGCCGGTGGCAATACAGATATACCCCAAAACTATTCCTTTACAGATGAAAGCCCTTTAAACGGCACGAATTACTACCGTTTAAAACAAACAGACAGGGATGGCCATTTTGAATATAGCAGTATACAAAAAATCACCTTCACTGATATCCAGAACAATATCTCTGTAATGCCAAATCCAGCCAGAGATGCCGTGTACCTCAAAAGTAATGAGGTGCTCAGTCAGGTAAACCTGTTCTCTACAGAAGGCCAACGCATACGCCAGTACAACAATTTCCAAAAGGGAACACCTATTGATATTAAAGACCTCTTACCGGGTATCTATTTTATCCATATTATAGATCAGAAGGGATATGCGATTAAAAAACGCTTTATAAAGATCTAATCCATAATACAGATTTTATCATCTGCTTTTCATAAACCCTGTACACATCAAGTGACAGGGTTTATGCTTTTAAAATAGTTTGTATCTCCTTATTCCTGTGCTTTTAAGCCTTAATTTTGTCCTCGGGTACAGGTTCCGGGCACCTTATAGAATGCCCTGCAAAAAACAGAGTGCCTTTTTTTATACCTCATGAAACCGATCTACTTATTATATTATGTCCTGCAAGCCAAAGACGATGCCTATTTAGAACAGGCATTGACGGGCTTTCCAGAGCAGATGCGTAAGGAGATTAACCGCTATTCGGGTGCTGACCGGCACCTGCGTATCGCTACAAAAATAGTCACGCAGCGTATTGTTACTGATTTTGCCTACACCGGATCGGTCCTGAGCGATATACAAAGGGATCGGTATAACCGGCCTTTTTTACCGAATACGGATATAAGGTTTACGAGTGCCCATAGTCACTATATGGCTGTTGTTGCAGCCAGCACTGCCTATCAGGGGCTTGGCGTGGATGTAGAATTCAGAAAAGCAATCGACCTCCCGCTTCTTGAAGATTGCTTGCATCCTGGGGAGATTACTTTTTTAAGGGAGCAGGAACATGCTACAAACGCATTTTATGAAATATGGACGCGCAAAGAAGCGGTGCTTAAAGCAAGCGGCCTGGGTATTTCCAAAGAATTGAATCAGGTTGATGCCCACAAGGAAATCGTGTTTATAGAAGAGCAAGCTTTTTTTACCCAAAACCTTTTGCTTAAAACAGATTACGCCCTATCTGTTGCCGCAACGGATGCCCTTACTACTGTACAGATTAAGGAAGTCACTTTTCCATAAAACAAACCAAAGCAACATTTACTTCAACCACTTTTCATACACAAGCCGAATTGGCTTATAGCCTTGTTTGCTCAGCCAGTGCTGCATCTTGTCGTTATTGTACAAGGTATAGCGGTAGATTTTACGGATGGGAAAGTCTTTATACCGGGTTTCAAAAGTCTGGTTCAGCAGGGTGTAAATACCTTGTTTCCGATAATCGGGTTTTACATAGCCTTCTGAAACATACAAATCATTATCATCCCCTATTTCAAAGTTGCTGTCTTCTTGCTCGACCACATAGCCAAAGAGAAAACCGATGGCCACACCGCGATCTTCTGCAAGAAGAAAAGTACCCTGACAGGTTTCCTGACACTCTTGTAAAAAATTGAGGTAGTGCTTTCTGATCATGGGCCAATGCGCCGTACGGGGATTGAGTTCCAACTCTGACTCATGTAAGGCCCCGACCAGTTCGTCGGCGATATCTCTATGCTCCGCAATATTAATCGACCTTATGGTAATGTGTTCCATCAGCTTATTTTGCTTTTACCGGACTACCGGTCCAGGCGGTGTTATCGGTAAGGGATTCGCCTTTCATCACCAGCGATAAGGATTCAATACTCACGTGTTGGCCTATAACACTATCATATAGAATAATGGTACGGGAACCGATAGTCGTTTGTGCCCCAATATGCACCGATCCAATTTTCATGATCCGGTCTTCAAAAAGATGGGTTTGCGGGCCGCAGTCTTCATTCAGCATGGCTTCATCGCCAATAGTGACCATATCAAACTCTGTAATATCGGTCGTATTCAGCCATACTTTTTTTCCTGTTTTCACCCCCATTAAGCGCAGCAATATCGGCAGCCACATGGTTCCCCTCAGGCTATCCAGTAAGAAGGGTACCGACAGCGCCTCATAGAAAGTGGTGACCGCCTCACTAAGCCAAACCTTAAGGCTATACATGGGCATCGCAGTCTTTTTATAACGACCGACCAGCAACCATTTCAGGATAACGGTAACCACAAACAAGGGTATGGCCATGAACAATAAATAGTACACCGGAATCAGCAATAGTAATTTGCCCACAGATACCTGCAATAAGTTATGTGCATAGGCAATGAACAAAACGCTGGAGATAATGATAAACGTTTGGGGCAAAACGATGCGTAGCCCTTCCACAAGTGCGCGAGAAAGTTTTTTTAAGGGGGAAGGATGATAGGTTAAAGAGGCTTCAAAGTCGGTATTTTTTTGACGGGCAGGCAGGCCTATTGGCGGCGAACCAAACCAGTCATGATCACCTGATGCGTTCTGCTGAGCCTCAGTGGGCGCTTTGGATAGCACGCCGATAAGCATATTGTCACCCAAGGTATAACCTTGCGGAATCAATCCGCTGTTCCCCACAAAACTATTGTTGCCGATTTTTGTTCTTTCCAGAATCAAGGCTTCATTTCGCACTTCATGCTCTCCCAGTATGACGGCATCTGCAATGAAAGATCCTTCTCCGATCTCGGTCAGGTGATGGGTAACATCGCTGGCTGTAGAGATCTCCGAATTGTTCCCCACTTTTGCGCCCAGCAAGCGATAATACATGGGAATGTATACGGTGGCATATAAGGGATGTAAAACGGTAAGGGACAAATTCATCAATTGGTCTTTCATCCATTTTCTGTAATAGGTAAAGCTATAAATGGAGTACGTACCGGGAGTCATTTTTATCTGTAATAAACGGGAGATACCTCCGATCACCAATATAAAAATAAAGAGGTAAGACATCGCCAGGAAAGGCGTTTGCCATAAATAAGAAAAGTCATAATCACTGGCATGATCGTCCAACACATACAAGGTATACAGGGTCGGGAATAAAGGCAGGATGACGATTAGCGGGAAGATAAACAAGGAGCATAAATAAACAATAGCATATTTGTTTCTGCGTCTTTTGGGCGCCAGCACGATTTCCGGAAACTCCGCCTCGGGCACTGTTTTTATTTTTACGGCAGGGCTGCCATTCCACACTTCCCCTTTACCAATCGTATTGTGCTCCGGCAAGCAACTCAGGTCTTGTAATTCGCCATAGGCTTCTATCGTGGCACCACCGCAGACAATGGCAGAGGAACCCAGATAAGCATGGTCTCCCAAATGTACTTTTCTCAATTTAAGCCAGCCGTTTTCTACGGTCGCATTATCAATAGCACAAGCTGAGCTGGTACTTACGTTTTTACCAATGGTGACCAGGTCTTCGGCACCGATTTGCAATAAACTCAATTGTGCCGTGGGATCTACTTTCACCCCTAACAAGCGTAAATAACGGGGATATAAAGGCGTATCTACAATAAATTGTGAAGGCAAAAGCCTTTTCATTGCTTTCCATAACCACCAACGGTAATAATACCAACCCCAAAGCGGATAATCACCTTCTTTGATCTTACCGATGATCAGCCATTTGGAGGTAAGGATGAGCAAAGCAAAAATCGGCGGAATGGTACAGTACAGAACAAAGGCACTGAACAAAGCCGTGACATGATTATAGTTATTTACCAGCAGATAATAATAACTCAGATAAGGAAAAATAATCTCGATGGCCAGCAGGCCGTATACAATTATCAGGCTTAAGGTTTGGGCCAGGTTACATAAATAATACTGCCGGTTAGACACGCGGTGAAAAGGCTCACTGATGGTCTCTTTCCGGTCTTGTTGCTTCTGTTCCAGACAAGCGACGAATGCACTTAAGGGACGGTTTTCATAAACATCTTTTAAAGACGCCAGGGGCAATCCTGCCTTCTGTCTTAAATGAGAAACAAGGGTTGCAGCCAGCAAGGAGTGCCCGCCGAGGTCGGTAAAAAAGTCTTGCTCTAGGTTGAGTTCCTTTCCGGGGAAAACAATATTGAGTACCTTCAACACCCGCTCGCCTATGGGGGCTTGAGTGTTAATGGCAATTTCTTCTTTTAGGCCTTCGGTATGTTTAAAAGACTCCGGTAAAGGAAGGCTTTTCCGGTTTATTTTACCGCTGGGCATTCTGGGCATTTCTGAAAGCTGCACCATAGCCACCGGTACCATATAAGGCGCCAGGAAAGCCGCCAGTTCTTTGCGCATCTTATCCTCATCGAGCTTAAGCCCTTCCTGCAGCACAACATAACCCACTAATTGCTCCTGTGCATTATTATCTTCCCGTATGGCCACTGCGGCAGACGACACACCTGCAATGTGGTTCATACGGCTTTCGATTTCGCCTAACTCGATCCGGTAACCTCTTAGCTTTACCTGATCGTCAAAACGGCCGTGGAACTCAATAAACCCATCTTCCCGAAACAAAACCGCATCACCGCTTTTGTATAAAGTATCGCCGGGCAATTCCGGAAAAGGATTGGGTAAAAATTTTGCGGCCGTCAGTTCGGGCAGCTTAAAATATCCTTTACTCACACCCGGGCCGGTGATGATCATTTCCCCTTTTTCGCCCCGGGGTACGATGCGCATTTGTTCATCGACTACGGCCAGGTGATAATTGGGCAAAGGCGGGCCAATCGTGATCTCCGCCCCGGCTTTAATCATCGCCATGTTGGAGGTCACTGTTGTTTCGGTAGGACCGTAACTATTTATAAACGTCCGTTCGGGGGTACCCCATTTATCCAAAACCTGTTTGGTACAAGCTTCTCCGCCCGCGTTCACAATACGCAAAGCAGGCACCTCATCAATGATGGCGAGAATACTGGGAACGGCATGTAGAATGGTTATCTTATTATCGGTAAGCACGGTGCTTAATTCATCGATCGCTTTTACGGTAAAGGCATCGGCAATCCAGATGGTGGCTCCGGCAAACAAACTCACCCAAACTTCTTCACACCACATATCGAAGGAAACAGAGAAACCCTGATAGACCCGATCTTCGGGGCGGATACCCAGTACATCCTGTTCTGAGCGCACAAGGTGACAAATATTATGATGGCTGATGGGAATGCCTTTTGGCGTACCTGTGCTTCCCGAAGTAAAGAGTACATAAGCCCAATCGGCACTTGTCGCGGTGATCGCTACCGGCGGTATGTGCGCTGAGGGCATTTCCGGTATGGCCAGCGGCGGGCAATGAATACCTGCATCGGTATCGGAAAAATAAGTCTTCACCTTTATATCGGTAAACACTTTCTCGATACGCTCCTGCGGCATTTCACGGTCTAAAGGCACATAAGCGGCTCCAGCTTTCAATATCCCTAAAATGGCTACGGGTAAAGCCAGGCTTCGGGTATGCCATACCCCTACTGTATCTCCGGCACGCACCCCCTGCTGTTGCAGGTATAGCGCAATGGCATTACTCCAGTTGTCCAGTTCCGCATAGCTGATCGAACGTTCCTTAAAGATAAAGGCTTCCTTTGCCGAATGTTGTTTAAAGGATTCGGAAAGCAATACCGGTAAGGTCTCGTCTTTTATAAATTCGGGGGCTATTTTACCTAAAATAATACTGTCTGCTGCCATAGGGATAAGGGAATACGCAAATTAGATACTGCAAAATTACAACATGTAATCGTCTCTTTTTTCGTAAGTTGGAGAAAACATTTTCCACATTTCCCCAATAGGAAGCCTCAAAATTTTTCTACTGCTTTCAAAAATTGAATTTACTGCTTTCCTTTAAGATTCTACCCTATTTCGACAAATCCGGCAAGCACTTTTTCTTCCTTTATCCTGATATATTTTCCGCTGTTTTCGATAAGGGAAAGAAGCCCCCATTCCGCAAAAACCTTGAATACCGTTTCATAAGTGGTCGCGGCATAGGCTGCAATGTCCTGGCGTGTTACCGACAAGCGGATAAAACCATCAGCAGAAACCCCAAACCTATTTTTAAAATCGAGCAAAGCCTGAGCAATACGCCCCTTAACCGGCATATGCGCGAAGTCGCTCATTCTTTGCTCTGTTTTTTGCAACTCGGCGGCATAAAACTGCATCAGACTATAGGCAAAAGATCCATTGGCCTTCAGACTGGCCTCAATATGGGCATTAGGAATAAAACACACAGTGGTCGGCGCCAATGCGGTGGCCGTCGCCGTATACGCTTTACCCTGAAATCCCCTGATCCCCAAAATATCCTTATCCGCTACCCAACGCATGATCAATTCTTTTCCATTCCATTTACGGTGCACTTTCAGGGCTCCTTCCAGGGTAAAATACATACCGGTTACGGGATCGCCTTCTTCAAATAAAGTCGCTCCTTTCTTGAATTGCAGCGTCTGTTTTTTGAGTGCTGTCAATGCGGACCATTCCGGAACACAATGAGCACATAGTAAGCAGGCAGAGGTATTGCATAAACCGACGTGCTTCATAATATTGTTTATATTATATTAAAATGATTAAAAAGCAAAAATAACTAACATTTTATATTGTTTATACAATACTTTTGCAAAAAATATGATCGGTTTAATGTATTATGAGAAAGAAAATAATTACGCATCACTATTTTAAATTATGCCTTTATGCCCTGTTCATCGGGCTGATCGCCACGCTCCTCGCCTGCTCTCTCAAAGCGCTTACGGCAACATACCAGGATAAAATCTTCGAAAAAGTATCTCATACGGCTCCTTTGCTGTATATCCTCTTACCTTCCATCGGTATTACCCTGATTTATTTTCTCCGTAAGTATGCCTTTAAAAACAAGAAGAACACCGGCATCAGGGAGATTTACACGACACTGGAAACCCGAAAGAATTACCTCCCTTTCTTTAAAATACCCTCTCATTATATCAATGGCTTTCTAACCGTTATTTTCGGGGGTTCGACCGGTATAGAAGTCTCTACGGTTGTGGCCACAGCCACTGTGGGCGCGGTAACGCATCAGCACGGAAAGGCCGCACAGGTGTATAAAAAAGAATTGATCTGTGCCGGGGTGGCTGCAGGCATTACTGCTTTATTTGGCAATCCTCTAGCAGGCTTACTTTTTGCTGTTGAGGTTATTTCGGGAAAAGTAAGTAAACCTATACTGATCAGTTGTGGTAGCGCTGTGCTGATTTCCGGGCTGACGATGTATTATTTAGGCACCCAACCCTTATTACCTTTTACGGTGCAGCAATGGCACTTGCAGGCACTACCCTTTATTGTCATACTCAGTATTTTATCGGCTTTGCTAGCGGTTTATTTCACCCGGATAGTGATCCTGATCAAGGGGCTTTTCTCGCGGATCAGCAATAATTTTATAAGGGTCAATATGGGTGCAATACTGGTGGGCGGACTGATCTTCCTGCTGCCTTACTTGTATGGAGACAGCTACCGTGGTCTTATCGAACTGCTTCATCATACAGACAAATATTCCTTTACCCTTGGATTTGGATTTATGTTGCTGGCTTTGGTATTGCTGAAGCCACTAGCCGCCTCCCTCACTTTAGGTGCGGGTGGCGATGGCGGAGTATTTGCACCGGGCATTGTATCGGGTGCTTTCCTCGGTATCCTTTTTGCAAGCGCCTGCAATTATTACCTGCATACGCAACTGATTGTCCTTAATTTTGCCCTGATCGGTATTGCCGCTACCCTATCTGCAGCCATACATGCGCCTTTGACTGCTTTATCGCTTACCTGTTACCTGGTACAGGGCGGGTACTTACTCTTCGTTCCGATCCTGATCGCCGCTTTTGTGGGTAAAATAGTTGCTCAAAAACTGCTGCCTTATACCGTATATACTTATAAAGCGTCGCAGCCGGCAAGCGTACCGCTAGGCCGCACCTAGACGAATGCTGCTTCATACCGGAATTACCGTTTGTGGCAGGATTCCGAAAATATTATTTTTACATTTTAATCCTATACAGATCACATTCATGAAAGATAAATTGAAAAGAGGTGCCCGGATTACCCGGTATTGGGTGTACAAAGAAACCCTGATCGACAAGAAGGAACATCTATGGTCTTTTCTGGGGGCCTTTACCGGTATTTTACTGATTACCTTATTCCAGGAAAAGCTCTTGTTTTCCAGACTAGAAAATGTGTTCCTTATCGGTTCTTTCGGAGCCAGTTGTGTCTTAATCTATGGTGCCATACAAAGTCCGTTGGCGCAACCGAGAAACCTGATTGGCGGACATGTGATCTCTGCCATCGTGGGCGTAAGCATCTTCAAGTTGTTTCCCGATTGGATATGGCTGGCTGCTCCTTTGGCGGTAAGTTTATCAATCGTATGTATGCAGATCACGAAAACCTTACATCCTCCCGGTGGTGCCACAGCACTGATTGCAGTAACCGGTACCGGCCGGGTTCAGGAACTGGGCTATTTTTATGTGCTCAGCCCCGTTTTATCGGGCTGCCTGATCTTGCTGATCGTGGCTTTGGTCTTTAATAACCTGACCCCGAATAGAGAATATCCTACCAATTCCCGTTTTACAAGGCTGATCAAAAAGCGAAGGAAGCCAGAATAAATAAAGTGTGTACACTTTATTACAGGTGAAAAACCGATATGGTGCACAAAGTTTCTTCAAACAATTGCGCTATAAATGATATAAACCACACAAGTCTTTAGTTTCCCAAAAGTGATTGTGTTTTTCAATAAAATGCTTGTCATGATTCTTCTGTTTGTATGTAAAAAAGGCATCAATTCAAAAGCGCATTTATCTTAGAATAAAAAAAATATATGGAATTAAAATTTTCATATATTTGTGATATATACAAAAAAATGATGCCGCTATACATGAAGAATCCTGATTCTATCATTTTTTGATCAACTATTAAAACTGGGCATATGGAGTTATGCACCAGCATAGTAAACAGAAAAATTGTGACTAGAAGAAGACGTATTAGTAAATCCGTATTGCTCACAATCTAAAAAGTTTAAACTATGAACAAAATTTTCTACACCCTTACAGGCATTGCTTTATGCCTTATGGCTGCACCAGGTATTTCTTCAGCGCAATCCTCCGGAAATAGTTTCAGGGACAGGTATTACAGAGAGGGCAGTTATTTTTTTGACGATATTACAAAAATAAGATTACCCGAACTATTCACCATCTATAAGGCCGAGTTTGGCCTGGGCCAGGATGACGACATGGTGCAAACCAACAATGTCGTTACAGACCAAGGTCAGTTTACCACTAAATATGAGCATTATCATAAAGGTATTCCGGTAGAAGGATCCATGATCAATGTGATCGGAAGCAAAGGTATTGCACAATACGCTAACGGTTTTTTAGTAACGGAACTCAATATAGACAACAGTAACATTATCCCGGTACAGCAGGCGATAGACGCCGCCATTCAATATGTGGGGGCGACAACCTATCTTTGGCAAGATCCTTTATTAGAAGATGAATTAAAGGCGGAAAGTGGAGACCCTGATGCGACTAACTTTCCGAAAACAGCCGATTTAATCATCACCAAAAAACGAGGGGAGCAATATACAGCCGATGCCCGTAATTATCAGCTCTGTTACCGGGTGGTGATTCATGCCCTAAATCCTTCCTCTGTTACCGATGTTTATGTAGATGCCAACACGGGAGCGCTATATACATCACAAAATGCGCTGGAACATGATTATACGGCTACGGGTACCCAATGGACCTGGTATAATGGCTGGCATAATAATATAAAAACCAGGAGTTGCGGCAGCTGTTTTAACTTTTGGCTGCATGATGTAGATAGAAATATTTTCACTACGAAATATGGGGTTAATCCCTGGAATAAGGGGTCTTATAATAAAGACAACAACAACAATTGGGTAGAAAATGATACAAAAACGGCCTCCTCTGCCCACTGGGCTTTAGAACGCGCCTGGGAGTATTACATTAACAGACATGGCCGTTGGGGCACTAACTATGGGGGCAAAAGGGTTCATGTACAAACCGCAGCCTCCGGCATTTTGGGTACAAGCGCCAATGCCGGCTATCTTGATGCCAATGGCAATGATAACATCTATCTGAGTAATGATGGCAGTTATCCCGGTTCGGGCTCTGCAGGTGGCGCAGGATACAGCATGGCCGCTTTAGACATAATGGGTCATGAATATAACCATGGTATGATTAAAGCCAGTTCTGCACTGGGCTCTTTGGGAGATCTGGAAGCGAAGGCATTAAATGAGGGATATTCTGACATTTTCGGCAATAGAATTGAGCGTTATACGCTTGGCACTACCGATTGGAGTATTGGGGAAGCTACCGGCTGGCTTGTACGCTATCTCGACAATCCGCATAACGACATCCCTACCCCTTCTCCTGCACGTTACCTGGAGCCGGGATACTGGAATGCTAGTGCTTATCATAATGCGGGAGGCGTAATTCGCAAATGGTTTTACTTACTGGCAAACGGCGGTACTTTTGGTGGCCAAACGGTATCTGCAGTGGGTTTAGAGACGGCCGATGATATCGCTTACATTACGTATAACTGGTGGTTGTGGAGCAATGTAAAATATCTGGAGGCGGCCAATCAGACCGTTCATGCCACGGTTGCGCATTGGGGCCGCTGCTCTCAACAGCACAAACAAGTGGTGAAAGCATTTAGAGCTGTAGGTCTGAATGTACCCATACCTCTTTGTTTTAAGATTGACATTGATGGTCCTGTTATCCTACAACCTTCAGAAAGCGCTGTATTTAAAGTAAGATTAAATGAGATATCAGATCCCAATGGCCAATACTCATGGGATATACCTTCTTCATGGAATGCTGTGGCACAAGGTAATACCTTAACCTTAAACAGCGCGAACAGCATAGAATCCCGTGAAATTTCCGCAAAGTATACTGCTGCAGACGGAACGGTAAGCAAAGCAAGCATGGTCGTTCACTTTAGTGATGTACCATGGCAGCCGACCAATAATATGCCGGTGAGCCCCGTAAGCGGTCAATTAGAATTATTACCGGAGCAAATTGATGCGATCAATATCTATCCTAATCCGGCAACCAATACGGTTACGATCAGCATTAAAGGATTCACCGATAAAGCAAACTTAGAGATATATGACCTCGCAGGCAGAATCATAAAATCTGAAATATTAAGCGTAGAAAAAACTAATATCGATATTTCTGGTATAACCGAGGGTATCTATCTTATAAAACTGAACATAAACGGACATATGCAGACTAAAAAACTAAGCATTATTCGTTAATCTAAATATTAAATATAAGGATGCTGTTTATCCCTAAACAGCATCCTTATTTAATCACATACACTATGAAAAACTATTCCCTTACCTTTTTGATTTTATTATGTACACTCAATAGCTCTGCTCAAAAGAACGGCATAGAAATAGGAGCCGCGGGATATACTTTTTATCAGATAACGGAGCAACAAAAGGATTTGATTAATGTCGCCAGCCTCGGATACAACAGGCATATCCATAAAAAATGGTTTGCTTTTTTACAGTATAACAAATTACCTATTAAGGGTTGGCTTTTAGTACAGGAGCGTCCCGGTTTGGCTAAAGAATCGGTGCAAAAACTAACGAGCAGAAATAAATATAATTACTTTGATCTTGGCATGCGGTATCAGGTATACCAAGTGAAGCAACATCACCTTTCTATATCCGGAGGCCTGTCTTTCGCCTATGGAACAAACAGTTACCTCCTAAACGTTATATGGACAGAACCAGAACCCGGTGAACCTTACGGACATCCCATAGACGCCCAAGTCCAAACAAAGAAAGAGGGCTATATAGGCGGATTATTGGGTTTTCGCTATGATTACCGTTTATGGAAAAACCGTATTAATTTAGGTGCGGGTATTACAGCACGCGCATACACCCGGGACTTTCCCTTTCAGATAAACTATGGTATACATGCAGGCTATAATTTCTAATTTTTTTGCAAACACGACTGGTTAACGCTTAACCGAGTATAGCGGACACATGATGCTGTGCAAAACCTGCCGCTGTGGTCATTCCTTTACCACCAATACCCGTCACAATATGAATGCGATCGCCTATGGTATGGCAGAATATTTCGTCTTCATGCTGGGCATAAAAACCGGTCCAGTTCTGGGCTATGGCCCAATTATCGAGTTGCATGATCTTCTTTGCTTCCCGTAACATCACCTCATTTATAGCCATATCATTATAAAATATGTTCAGGTCGTCTTGCTCCTGAATAGGAGCATACTGATGCGAATCTCCAATGATTACGCTACCGTCTATACGTTGTTTGAACAGAATATGGATTCCATACGCAGCGCAATCGGCGGGCACTTCGGCAGGATCTAACAAGGCATAACTGTCGCAGCTGCTAAAGCTCTCGTATCGTCTTATGCTTAGTCCGGTAAGAATATTGCCGGGCAATTTTGTGTGCTGCTGGGGATAGGTAGCCATCATATTCAGTTTGGAAACGATCAGCCCGCTACCGGCAAAGACTTCGGGAAACAAGAGTTTAAACTCCCGGCCCGAGCAGATAAAACAATGCGCTGCTTTGTATTCTTTTTTGTCTGATACTTGTACGGTTACTGCTGTGCCGTTTTGCGCAACATCTACTACCGGACAATTATTGCGGTGCACAAACCGGTCTTCAAATTTAAAACTCAAATACTCCAGTACCCGATGGATCAGCACTTCCGGTTCTGCGGAAACTTCCTGTGGAAAGAACAAAGCACCGGCCGCATAGTCTTTTTGCAGCATCGGATAATGTGCTAAAGCTTCTGCTGCGGTCCATAAAGAAGATTGATAATCTTCTGCTGCAAACTTCTGCTGCAATTCTTCCAGCACTGTCATCTCCTGCTCATTACTGGCGATATAACAGGTGCCGTTAGGGCGAATCCCGATGTTAAATTCCTGTTGAATTTCTTTATACAGTGCTGTGGCGATGCGGCCATACTGATGCCATTCGCTCCCGGGGACTAATCCCGAAGGCACAACCTGGCCAAAATTACGTACGGTAGCTTCCTGTGCTCTTTTATCTTTCTCTATAAGTAATACGGTCTTGCCTGCTTTCAAGGCATGGTAGGCATGAAAAACGCCCAAAGCGCCCGCGCCTACTACAATTAGGTCAAACTGATTTTGTATCATCTTTCTCTCTTGTTTTTAAAATAAGTATTACTGCCTTTCCCGTAGGAAAAGCAGTAATACCGGTAAAGTTGCTTAGTGTTGTATGATCAGTTTTTGTGTTCCTGATGTGCTTTCATTGCTGATCGTTACGAAATACATACCTGAAGGTAATGCATCGGTTGCGATCGTTACTTGTTCTTTTTGTGTGCGGGTTTCCAATACCACGATGCCCATATTATTGCGGATCACAATCACAGATGCTTTCGCTTCTTTAAGCTTTATTTGCAACTGATCTGCCGCCGGATTAGGATATAGTTTGAAATGAGCCGCAGCTACATTGTTAATAGCATTCGGTGCCGCAGTTCTGAAGGCATAAGGACCTTTCCATGGATTCAATCCCAAAGTACAGCTATCCTGAAGGTAAAATTCATAATCTGTATTATTGCTTAAGCCTCCAAAAGTATATTCTGCAGTACTAAGTGGTCCTACTTGTGTGCCACTTCCCAAAGGAAAGCCTGCAGTGCCATACACAACATTCCAACGGCTGGCGGTGCTACTCCAGCTGGCTTTTGCGCCGGTAGCGGTCACATTACTCATCACAATATTTTGTGCCGGATTACAAGCTAAAGTAGTAAAGGTAAACGGTCCTGCCCATCCGCTGTTAGGGACGCTTGAATTACAGTTTGCTCTGATGTAGAAATCATAAGCAGTGTTGGGAGCTGCTGATGTAAGCTCGTATCTCTTTTGCGTTACATTGGTCTGGATGCCGAATGCCGGATTTCCAAAACCCTGGTTGCCCCAGCTCACAATATAATCCTGTGTTACCACACCATTATCTTGCCATTTCACGAGCAAAGAAGCATCGGTAATACTGTCTGCAGTAATGTTGTACGGTTGCGGACAGGTATTCAGGGTAGCAAAGTAAAAAGGTCCGACCCAGGCACTGCTATTTGTTGCATTACAAGAGTCCTTGATATAAAATTTATAGGTCTGAGCGGCATTTAGGTTGGTCAGGGTCATTGGACTGTTTGCCGGATAAACTTGTGTACCTGAACCTAAAGTAAAGCTGCTGTTGCCATACTCTATTGTATGCCCTGCTGCTGTAGAAGTCCAGCTGATCGTCGCTGCGCCGGTATCTACATTACCAATACTTACGTTTTGTGGTGTGGCACATATTGGTGTCGAAAAATCAGCAAGCACAAAATGCTTTACACCCAAAGGTTGTTGTATATGCAGGATGCTGGTCGCTACCGTATGTACTGCAGGTGTTTGTATCCACAGGGTATCATCATTGGCTTTTCTGTTATACACATGCAGGTTTGCATTATTGGCTACTGCGTTCGGATAAGTACCGTAATGATACGCCATCTTATAACTTGCCGTTTTATTGCCGGCGGTAAATACCCCGAAATATTGATTGGTACCACCCGGTTGTACGATGCCATTTGTATAGTTCGGTGCATTATTCATACGGTACAGGTGTAGTCCTGTGGCATTGGCTTCTACTGTATCTACGGACAACTGTCCCATGGCATTACTGTTTAAGCTTAGGCCCACATTGTTCCAAGAAGCAGGATATATATTAATACTGGTATCTCCGATAGCTGCGCCGCTAACGATTCTTTGCGGGCTATTCAACAAGGTTCCGTTGAATACAGTACCCGTACCGGCAAGATTAGTCAATACATTACCTGCTGGTTCATCCATGCGGTAATAAGCTAAAAGGTTGGTATCCGCTCCGTTTACTTTCTGGCACATATTTGCCCTGATTTCAGCTGCTGATAAGGCCTTGCGCCATATTTTCAATTCATCCATGGCACCTTTAAATTTAGGGCCATACACCCCGGTACCGTCCTGACCGAGGCGAATCGGCAGTGTACCATCAATCGTTTTACCCGAATCGGCCGAAATATTGATCGGACTGCCCGCAGGTACACCGTTCAGATATGCCGTTAAATTGCCTCTTCTGTCTATTACCATCGCAATGTGGTTCCACTCTGAAGGATCCGGCACCGTAATGTCATAATCTCTGCGGGTCCCCCCTACCGGCTTAAAGTTAAAACGTAAACTATTGCCGCCGTTCCAACACCAAAGGATGCCGGTATTTTGGCCATTGGCCCAGTTTTTATTCCCGATAAAAGAAGGGTCGCTGGAAGGATTATTAAACTTGATCCAGGTTTCCAGGGTCAGATCTGTAGTACCCATAGCACCGGATAAGGAATCACCGAGGTTTACATGTTCATTCGCCGCAGTACCTTGAAAACGCATGGCATAACCACTCCCATAAGTACTATAGTCAATTGCAGTCGTAAATGTATAAGGTCCTGCCCAAGCACTGGCTCCCAAAATAGAGGCACAGGTATCCTGTACATAGAACTGATAACTGGTATTGCTTTGCAGATTATTCAGCAGATAATTACCGGTACTGATATTTTGTACGGTGATACCACCTGCACCGGGCACAAAAGCACCGGTACCATAACTTATATTCCATCTGTTGGAACCGCCTGTTGTCCAGCCGAGCACCGCACTATTGGTACTTATGTTTTGTGCGTTCAGGGCAGAAGGGGTATTACAAGTCAGTGAGGTCACAAAACTTCCGATAATCAGTTCTTTTCTTGCGGTAATGGCTTGTTTGCTCAGGGTATTATTGGTGGTATTTTTAAGGGCAGTCCATAACATCCAAGTCGAATCGATTCCATAACGTTGAAACAGATCGATACCGCCTTCAAAAGTATTTGCTGCAGGAAAATTGGTATAATCGTATACAAGCGCATAGCTGGCGGTATCCACTACCGGGAATACACCATAGTATACATTATTGGTACCGGGATTGGAAATACCTGTTGTGGTATTCGGCACGGCATTTACTTTATATAAATGGACGCCCACAGCACTATTGCTGATATTGTTGACCAATACATTTCCATTGGCTGCGGAACTTAAATTCAAAACCTGCCCGGCAAATGAGGCTCCGTAAAAATTGACGGCTTCATCTCCGATGGCAGCACCGCTGGCGATGCGCAAAGGTGTATTAACAAAAGTACCGTTGAAGAAACCTGTTGAAGTGGCCGCTTGATTAGTAACAGTCGTTCCGGTAGCTTCATCCATACGGTAATAAGCCAATAAACCACTTTCAGTTCCGGCTATTTTTTTACACATACTGTTTCTGATGTCGCTTGGCGT
The DNA here is from genome assembly GCF_003852495.1 of Taibaiella sp. KBW10. Classification (GTDB taxonomy): domain Bacteria; phylum Bacteroidota; class Bacteroidia; order Chitinophagales; family Chitinophagaceae; genus Edaphocola. The sequence continues at coordinate 215,532 of NZ_QAJI01000007.1, forward strand.
ACGGACTGTATTCCATATTTTCAATTCATCCATATCTCCGTCTATAGGAAAAGCAGCATTACCATCGGCACCAATCCTGAAGGGAAGGTTTGCATGTAAGGTATACCCTGAATCGGCGGCAATGCTGATCGGTGTGCCATTCTGCACGCCGTTTACATAACCAGTAATGGTACCATTCCTTTTTACCGTGATGGCAATATGGTTCCATTTTTCATAATCCAGGATCATGTTGTAGTCTTTACGGCTGCGGCCCTCTGCCCTGAAATTAAAACGGAGGGTGTTGGTCGCATAACGACACCAGGCCATACCTGTATTGGAACCACTGGCCCAGTTTTTATTTCCTAGAAATACCGGATCAGAGGCATTGCTCCTGATTTTGATCCATAGTTCGATTGTAAAATCGGATTGGGCTATGGATTTGGAAAGCGAATCTCCCATATTGACCTGAGCCGTCCCATCAAAGCGAATGGCCTTAGATGCCCCCTGTGCATAGGCAACAGTACCGGTTACGGACAGCAGTGCCAAACAACATAATTGTAGCAAATGCCTTTTAAAATATAACAGCGTTTTCATTTTTATAAATTTTTGCTTTTCAATTCAAGATTTTATGTGATTAAGAAAGAATATATAGGAAAGCGCTGCCCTTTTCGCGCAGCGCCTGTCCTTATTGTAAGACGATTTTCCGGCTCGTTTGTTTTCCGTTGTTAGTCACCTGCATCATGTATAATCCTTTTGGCAAAGCCGTAAGATCAAAAGGCACGACCGTTAAACCTGTATTTGCTTTTACTTTTTTGCTTTGCGATACCGCTCCGTTAACATTGACAATGCTGATACTGATCTCTCCTGTAATGTCTTTAAAAGCGACTTTGAACGCACCGTTGTTCGGATTAGGGAAAATGCCCAATTCAATTGCTGCATTGTTTACATCTTCGATATAGGTAGGATGTTCGGTGCTTGTATCGGCCAGCAACCAGGATTTACCATCTAAATTCCAGCTCGGATTGGTTTGTGGATTTTCGCAAGCCGTTCCTTTTAACAGGTGTGCCAAGGCGGTAACAGCGATATCGGTCAGTACAGGTGTGCTTCTTAACAAAGTGGTGTCTACTGGATTTGCAGACATATAATAACTGCCTGGATCAGGTCCTGTGATTTCCAAATGGGGAACACTTGGTCCGGAAGCAACCCACCAAATATGTCGCTCAGTATTGGATTGTCCACCATGTGTGGTTCCGATACCACCATGGTCGGTAGTCAGCATGATCAACCAGTCTTCCTGATTATAGGTAGGTCTTTGGTATAATTTAGCCAACACTTCTCCGATCTGCTGATCTACATCCTGAATAGCGTTCATGTATTGTGCATTGTTCGGATTAAATCCTGAAGAGTGCCCGGTAGCATCTGTTTCATCATAGTGGATGAACAGGACGTCGAGGTTTGGATCGGATAACTGAATCTTTGCGGCAGCCGTTACTGCGCCTTGTCCGTGCGAACCGGCATCTATCGATTGGTTGAACCCGCTGTTGAAGACAAAACCGGCAGCATTATTACTATTGGTCGGGTCATTCATCGGATCCCAGGTAATGATCTGTATGGCTTTTAGATTAGGCAAACACTCTTTAGCACGCTTGGGAAAATAAGGATAGTTGGCAAAATTAGGATTGGTATAACTGTTATTGGTTACCTGATGCTTCGCTTCCCAAACACCGGTCATCATGGTAGACCAGGAGGCACCGCTTGAAGTCTGTCCACAATGCCAGGAATCAAAAGTATACAGCCCATGTGCCATAAGGGTATCGATATTGGGCGTATTGGCCTGTACCAAGGCATCTGAGCGCACCCCGTCGATCCCGATAAACAGCACCTTTGGTTTTTTAGGTGTGGTTTGTGCAAAAGCCGTTGCGGTAAGGCCGATCAATGCGGCAGTACTGAGTAAATTTTTAATCGTTTTCATTTTTGAATTGATTTTTATAATTTTTTTAAAAATTTATTTTGGTTTTGATATCAAAAATTTTGGTGTCCTACAGGTTGTATCGTAAGCCCAGTAAACCTCTTATGGAATAATATTCTGTCTTCACAGGGCGTTCCTTTTGCCCGCGGTACATCGTGAACGGTGTGTTGGTCAGGTTATTCAACTCTGCAAAAAAGGAAAAGTGCTGTTTAAAGTTGTAGGAAAAGGAATAGTCTACCGTCAGGCTCCGGCCCACATACACATCATAATTATTATCCTGATGCAGAATGAGTGTCTTTTCAGAAGCAGGGTCTTTAACGGCATAAAGATTCAGTTCGTAGAGATATGGGTCACGATAATTCAGTCCGATCCGGGTCGTAATATGTTCGTTTTCGAAGAACAGGGCTACATTCATTACATTGGGTGATTGTCTGGGTAGCTGTTGTGGCTTTTCTCTTGCGGCAATGTTCATCCGGGAGTATGTATAAGAATAGTTGAAATTCACCCCGAAGTTTTTGAACATTCCGGGCAGGAACCGAAATTTGGTCATTAAAGAGGCTTCCAGGCCGGCGGCATATGATTGCGGGGCATTCTGAAACTTCTTGGCGATTACCCCACCCGGAATCTGGAATTCATTAGAGACACCTGCATTGTCCGCACTGCTGCTTTCAAATGCGGTATAGATATGGTCTTTTACATTTTTATAAAAAGAAGAGAAACTAAACATGCTGGTCGCTCCCAAATAGCGCTCATAAGCCAAATCAATATTCCAGGAATAAGTCGGTTTTAAGGAGGGATTACCATATACAAGATCATTATTCGAGTAATCTATTGCAGCGGCTCCTGGCTTGATCTCGTTAAAGTTTGGCCGACGGAAAGTACGTGTTGTTGCAAAACGCAGGTTCTGCTTATCGGTCAGGGCATATTTTACATTAAGCATGGGTAATACTGACAGGTACGATTTGCCTGACTGTACCGAAACCAGTGCTACGGTACCCAATGCCGGGTCTATGGTCACAATACTATCTGCCTGTACATTCGGATTGGTATATTCTATACGGGCACCAGGCAAAATCGTCAGCTTAGGTACGGGACTCCATTCTGCCATTGCATAGCCGGCATATACCTGCTCTTTATAGCGATAGCTGGAACCAACCATCTGCTGAAAATAAGGGGTCTTGACACCGAAAGGAATATAGCGCAAGGTATCTCCCAGGCTGGACACAAAACGATCGACCTGATCGCCTTTCAGGAAAGGCAGCATTTTACCGCTGTATGGGCTTCCGAGCTCTTGCAGGAATCCTCCGCGTTCATTGACCAGACCCGGATTAAAGCTGTTGTACAGTATAGAAGTACTCAGGTCTTTGTTCCGCTCCCACAGCTCCAGGCCCACATTTCTACGGCCCTCTTTCATCCGCATTTTACCGCCGAATTTCAGTTTCAGGTTATTCTTGACTGCATATTGCATATCTATCTGCGCCGTAACCGGGTCTTTTTCGGTGGTCTGATTGGTTTCAGAATAGGCACGCGTAAAAGCAAAAGAATTATCAGAAGGATTGATTAGCGGTACTTCCCGATAGGTAGGTTGTATATTTTTATAGTTATCTCCGTATCCGGGTTCCGGGCTGTCAATGTCCAATAATTTAAGCCTGTCATAAGCATTACGCTCATCGGTTACTTTCCCGTTTTCATCCAGGTATAGAAAATCGGTAAAGTCGACCGCCTTTTCAAATTCCACTACATGGTAGCCATTGCGTGCATCTCCTTTACTAAAAGGTACGGCACCGTATTGAAAGGCATTGCTGTAGCTCGCTACCCGCCAACTGGCCGAAAGTTTTTTAGCGAGTTTTAGCTCTCCCCCCAACTCCGCACCCCAAAAACGGGTAAGCATAATATTATGAATATTTTGCAGTTTGATAGATTGTCCCCAACCGGTACTCCAGTTGTACATGGTCTTACGGTTGTATTCATCATCCTTCATACTACCGTATACTCCTTTGGCATAGATCCTGGCCTGCTCGTTAAATTTATATTCCAAGGCACCGTTAAACCCTAAGGTACTGCGCCTTCCTTCATAATCTCTCAGCTCCAGACGAGACAAAGACTGGTTCATGTTACTACCATAAAATACCTGATAGTTATCAGTTGCCCAATTACGGTTATATAAAGAACCACCGGCAAAATAGCCGAATTTTCCGTTTTTGCTTCGGTTGCCGTATGCCAGGGAAGCGTTATAGATGGGCTTATCGGCTTGTGCATTATAGCCGGCACCCAGAGAGGCTTGTATCGATTTTTTGGCAGGGGCATTTTTTGTAATAAAATTGGCGCTTCCGCCAATGGCATCGCCTTCCATATCGGGCGACAGCGTTTTAGAAACAACGATATAGTCGACCAGGCTTGAAGGAAAAATATCGAAATTCATTGCTCTGGTCTTAGATTCTTCATCTGCTACCGGCATACGGTCTCCGTTCACCAAGGCTGCGCTCCAGTCAGAAGGGGTACCCCTAAAGGAGATAAAACGCCCCTCTCCCTGATCAGACTCCATCACCACACCCGGCAGCCGCTGTACGGCTTCTGCCACATTACGATCGGGCAGTTTGGCCACCCCTTCTGCAGACACAATATTGGAAAAAACGGTGGATGATTTCATCATATTCAGCGCTTTGGTCTCTGTACCTTTAATGCTGGCCAGTACCAATACCTCATTCAATTCCTTTTCTGCCAGTTCTATAGTACCCAGAGAAAGGTCTCCGGTAAGTTCAATCACTCTGGTGTAAGGCTGATAGCCTAAAGACGAGACACTTAAGGTATATTTACCATACGGAATACCGATCAATTCGAAACGACCATCTATATCCGTAACGGTATTATAAGATTTATCTACCAGGTTGATGATAATACCGGGTAGGGCTTCCTTTTTGTCTTGTACAATACCTTTTATGCTTGCAGTTTGTGCAAACAAGGCTGCGGGTAATACACTAAAAGCCACAAGCGTAACTATACTTTTCATTATTTATTGATTATTATATGATCTTATTGATGTTCGTGTGTTGCATGCGCCTCATGATGTTTCAGGTCGGGCACCGGCGCTTTGGGATGCAATTGATTTTGGTGTTCTATAAAGAGCTGTGCTAAATCGGGCCTTCTGAAATACTGCACGACGGGAATAACCGTTTCGTAAAATGTGTTATAGAAAAACCGGCTTCTTTTTTCCGGTACGATCGCTTCGTACGTTTTTTTATATGTGGCCACACATTTAAGGAATAAGGTATCGGCAGGTAGCGCAACCGGATAATCGAGTTTGTATTTTTGCACCTTATACAGATCTCCGGCGATACAAAATTCATGCAGGAGTATATCTATTGCGACCACTTTACCCACGCTATCTCTTTCTGCCGTATGCTGCTGTGCAAAACTGTTGATTCCTGCTATACAGCAACACATGAACCACAAGACCCTTAACTTGCTCATAAAACAATTTGTTTAAGAAATAATTACAAGGCAAAATTAATAAACAGTAGTTTACAAATGCTTAACTTATGTTTACCAAATTGTTAAGAAAATGGGCAGAATATTAATTTCAAAAGGGAATTATGCAGAATAGAAAAGACACAATATCTTTGAGGTTTATAAATTCTAAACATGGAAGGAGCATTTTTACTGGAGGTAAGCCGAAGAATTAAAGAATTTCGGTACGAGAAAAGATTAACAGTACAACAATTGGCCGACAGATCGGGTGTGAGTAAAGGACTGATCTCTCAAATAGAAAATGGCAGAAGCATCCCTTCCCTTCCCGTATTATTTGGTATTATTCAATCTTTAGAAATGGCCGTCAGCAGTTTTTTTGACGGGCTCAATTTGCAAACGCCCAACGTAATCGTGCAGCGTAAAAAAGACTATGAATCCTTTACCAAAGAGGATGCCAAGGGTTTTTTATACAAACGTATTTTTGTAAAAAGCCTCTCCGCTTCTACCCTTGACTTTGTGATCCTGGAACTGAATAAGAATGCAAAAAGAGAGGAAGTAACCACCGATGCCTTTGAATATAAATACATCATACAGGGAAAGTGTGAATACCTGATCAATGGTGAGCGCTACGAATTAGCAGAAGGAGACTCTTTATTCTTTGACGGACGCCTGCCGCATGTACCCAAAAATACCGGAAATGATAAGTGTGTGATGCTGATTGTTTACTTCTTCAACCAAAAGTAAACAAATACTAAACATTAATTTAGCATTAAGATAACATTGGAGCACTACATTTGCGCCTGAATACAAATACTAAACATTAGTTTAATGAAAGTAAGGCAAAAATTAGCGCAAGAGGCTAATTCCGTGTGGTTTATATGTTTTGCGACTATAGCATCTTTTCTGACCTATACCGCTATGTATGCGGTACGAAAAGCATTTGCCGCCGGCACTTATGGCGGACAGACCTTTTGGGGTATCGATTTTAAGATATGGCTGGTTACGGCACAAACCATTGGGTATACCCTTTCCAAATGGATCGGCATTAAGATTGTCGCGGAAAATACTCCTAAACAAAGACCCCGCCTCATCATAGGGCTTATCCTGATCTCCGTGCTCAGCCTGGGCTTATTTGCAATCGTATCCAGTCCTTATAATATTGCAGCCCTCTTCCTGAATGGCCTACCCATTGGCATGATCTTCGGACTCATTTTCAATTACCTGGAAGGCAGGCGCAGTACAGAAATCCTTGTGGTCGGCCTCACCATAACCCAAATCTTTTCTTCCGGCTTCGTCAAAAGTATGGGCCAGTATTTTATCCATAACCTTGGGGTTAATGATATATGGATGCCCTTTATTATCGGGCTTTGTTTCTTACCGGTATTATTGTTTTCAGTGTGGATGCTGGAGCAGTTGCCTCCGCAAACAAAAGAAGATATTGCCCTGAAGTCGGCCCGAAGCCCTATGATTAAGGTAGAACGCAAACAATTTATCCGCCATTTCATCGGAGGCCTCACGATTTTTATGATCAGTTATATACTGATGACCAGCTACCGGGATTTCAGGGACAATTTCGCACCGGAGATCTGGCAGGGACTGGGGTTTGAAGGGCATTCTTCTATTTTCACGCTGAGTGAAATTCCGGTATCGATTATCATTCTTTTCCTGATGATTTTCCTGCAAAAAATACAAAACAATTTAAAAGCTTTTCTTTTTATCCATGCCATCAGCATTACCGGTGCCCTGATATTGCTTATCAGTACCCTTTGTTACGGATTCGGATACCTTAGCCCGCAACTGTGGATTTGTGCGACCGGTATTGGTCTGTATATTGCTTATGTACCGGCAAATACGATCTTCTTTGAACGCATGCTGGCGGTATTCAAACATGCAGGCAATGCAGGTTTTATCGTAATCATGGCCGATTTCTATGGCTATTGCGGGAGTATAAGCGTCCTGTTTTATAAAAACTTCGGCAGCCAAAAAATGAGCTATGTCGATTTCTTCTTTAATGCCTCCCTGGTGGTCGCCGGCCTGTTGCTGCTGGCACAAGTCAGCTCGGTCTTCTACTTCCTTCGGAAGGTAAATCCGCGACGCATACCCGCAGAAAAGGAATCTCAAAAGTTAAGTATTAGTAAATAATTGTTTTATATTTGTACACTTTCTTTAAATTAAATAACCAATGCAAACCGAATTAATTAAGCTTGCTGTTTTTGACATGGCCGGCACGACTGTTTATGATGATGATTTTGTAACCCGGGCTTTATGTGACGCCTTACAGCTGCATGGCTACAGCATATCCCTTTCTGCTGCCAATGAGGTGATGGGTATTGCAAAACCCGTCGCTATTGAAATGCTGCTGGATCGTTTTTACCCTGACGCAACAACTAAAAACATAGCCCTTATTCACGAGGATTTTTTAAGACTCATGATCGATTTTTATAAAAATGCACCCGGTATCTGTGAAATAGAAGGCGCTTCGCAAACCTTCCGTGCCTTACAGGATCAAGGGATAAAAGTAGGTCTGGATACAGGTTTCAGCCGCGACATTACCGATATTATCATTCAAAGACTGGGCTGGGCATCTTTATTGGATGTGAGTGTATCCAGCGATGAGGTGGCTCAAGGCCGCCCCTATCCCGATATGATCTTTAAGGCAATGGACCTTACCGGCATTGAAGATGTACGCCAGGTGGCCAAAATCGGGGATACTCCTGTGGACCTTGAAGAAGGCCATCGTGCAGGCTGCGCGCTCGTGGTGGGTGTACTGAGTGGTGCTAATGATAAAGAAGCATTGCAAAAACATCCGCATACCCATATCATAGATTCTATAGTAGATTTTACTACTTTGCTGAAACAAGAGCGTTTGTCTCCGGTTGCATAACATAACAACAGCATTGCCTACCTACAGAAAGGGTTCACCGATACCGGTGAACCCTTTCTGTTATCACATAAATAATGTGAAATCAGGATTTTGGATTGTGCTGCAAAACGCCCAACAGACTGAACAACCAGCCCAGGACAAAAAATACGCCTCCGATTGGGGTAATGATCCCTAAACCTTTCAACCCTACAGCGCCATTGTGCTTTAAGGCAACCAAAGCATAAATAGAACCGCAGAATAATACGGTACCGATGATAAACATCAGGCTGGCTCTTTGCAACCAGACAGAAGGCATATGGGCAAACATAATCCCTACAGCTAACAAAGCGAAGGCATGGTAAAACTGGTATTTAACGGCTGTTTCAAAGGTATTGAGCAATTCGGGTGTGAGTTTTTCTTTCAAAGCATGCGCACCGAAGGCGCCTAATATAACGGCCAGCATTCCGAACAGTGAAGCGGCTACCAAGGCTTGTTTGTACATAAAATGAGTATTTAAAATTGGAGTGAACTAAAAAGCTGCGCAAAATTAGCCATTGTTACGGATAATGCATCAAAGGAATAGGTAGATTTTTCATAAAAAACCACTCTTTGGGCTAATAAGCTTTCTATAAAAGCCAGCCGATCTTCGGGAGCAATATTTTCAAACATAGGGCGCCTTATTTTGGACTGCGTGAGCCTGCTGTGTATAAAGGCTGGTGTACCTTCCAGGTAGATGACCACGCCCTGCTGCAGCATGAGGTCCATATTGTCGAAGAAGCAAGGAGCACCTCCACCCGTAGAGACCACACAAGACTCGTCTTTATGTTGTTGTATAATTTTATGAAGGCATTCTTGCTCTATTTGCCGAAACATGTTTTCACTTTTAAGAAAAAGTTCCGGGATGGTTGCGCCGGTTTCGGATTCTATAAACTGATCCAGGTCGATAGCGGTACAGCCATAATGCCGTTTTAATTTTTTCATCCAATATGATTTGCCCACTCCGGGCATTCCCACTAAAAAAATTATCATAGACGATCTGGATTACAAGGCTTTTTATTCGTTATTTTGAACCGATTTTCGATTCTACAAAAGTATTCAAATATAAGGCCATTATGGAATTTTCGGTATGTATTATTAGCAATGTGATTGATCCGACCCTGATCAAGGCTGTAACAAGCTATCGTACCCTAAGCAATGATATCCTGATTGGCTTTAACGGATTGAGTGAAAAAGAGATCGACAACTTTCAAACGCAATATCCATTCCTCAAAACACATCTGCTGCCCTGGACGGGCTATGGCCCTACTAAAAATGCGTTGGCCGCCCTGGCTTCGCATGACTGGATTCTTTCTATAGACAGTGATGAGATTGCCTCGACGGAGTTGCAGAGGGCTTTATCGGAGCTCCGGTTCCACACTATGGAAACGGTTTATTGCATCAAACGGGCACATTTCATAGGCCTGGAAGTAATCCGTTACGGAACATTTGGCAGCGAGATTGAACTAAAAAGGCGTTTATACAATAGGACCAAATCACAATGGGATAAGGAAAAGGTGCACGAAGCGCTGATCATGCCCGCCACGGCTACGTTTGAGGTACTGGAAGGCATTTTGTACCATTATACGGCTGAAAGCGTCGCCCAGATTCAGCTTAAAAATGAGCAGTATGCAAGGCTGAGTGCCGAAAATATGTTTGAGAAGGGCAAAAAGTATTCCATACTAAAACCCTATTTATCCGGATTCAGTTCGTTTATGAAACAATATATTTTCAAAAAAGGATTTCTAGATGGCAAAATCGGTTATCAACTGGCAAAAGCGAGTGCGCGTTATGCCTGGATGAAATATGATTTTCTCAAAAAATTACAACAAAATAAATAAAGGAACCACTACTGCTGCTGATTCAAGAAGGTTAGTATTTCCTCCACAAATTTACGTTCATTCGCCAAACGGGGCACTTTATTTTGTCCGCCTAGTTTGCCTTTTGATTTCAGCCATGCATTAAAACTTCCTTTTGCTACGTCATGTACAATCGGCATTCTTAAGGCAATATCTTTATGGCGTTTGGCTTCATAATCGGAATTTACCGATTGCAGGGCCAGGTCCATGGCTTCAACAAAAACAGGTAAGGGAACGGGGAGGTTTTCAAATTCGATGATCCATTCATGTGCACCATTCGAATTTCCGGTCATATATACCGGCGCGGCCGTATAATCGTTCACGATGGCACCGGTTTGGGCACAAGCCTGCTCGATCGCATAATCACTGTTATCAATAATCACTTCTTCTCCAAAAGCGTTGATGAAGTGCTTGATTCTTCCGGTCACTTTGATACGGAAGGGCTCTAATGAGGTAAATTGTATGGTATCGCCCACAATATAACGCCACAAACCACTATTGGTACTAATAATTAAGGCATAATTGGTGTTGAGCGCAACTTCTCTGAGATTTAAGGTATCGGGATGTGCCTTACCATATTCCTCCATCGGCATGAATTCAAAAAAGATACCATGGTTCAGGAACAGTAACATGCCATTTTCATGTTCGGGCGTATCCTGTGCGGCAAAGAATCCTTCTGAGGCATTGTATGTCTCCAAGTAATGCATGTCCTCATGCGGAATCAATTGTTTGAATTGATTCTGATAAGGTTTGAAGCTGACACCCCCATGAATATACAATTCAAGGTTGGGCCATACTTCACGAATATCGGTCTTGCCGGTCTTTTCTAAAATTCTTTTCAGCAATACCAGTGTCCAGGTGGGTACACCCGCGATATAGGTAATATTTTCGTCCAGTGTGCTGTCAATAATCGTTTCGATCTTATGCTCCCACTCATCCATCAAGGCCACTTTCAGATCCGGCGAGCGCATCACCTGCCCGATAAGGGGCATATTTTGCAGCATCACCGCCGATAAATCTCCGTAAAAACAATCGGCATTCATTTGATTGACCTGATGGCTGCCGCCAATGGTCAGGCATTTTCCGCCAAACAAATCAGTATCGGGATACATGCGTACATACATGCCTAAAAGGTCTTTACCGGAACGGTAATGGGTATCGTCAAGGGTTTCTTTACTAACCGGGATAAACTTGCTTTTATCACTTGTGGTACCACTACTTTTGGCAAACCAGCTGATCGGGGTATTCCAGAGTACGTTCTGCTCCCCATCTAATATTCTTTGTATATAAGGTTTTACATCATCATATTCCTGCACCGGTACCCTTTCTTTGAACTCTCTGATCGCATTGATGGTATCAAAGCTGTACTGCTTACCAAAATCGGTAAATTGAGCAGAACCGATCAGGTCATTAAATACTTTCTTCTGGGTATCTATAGGGTTAAGCATAAAATTATCGACTGCGTTCAGACGCATTCTCATAATTTGCTTAATGGCAGGGCTTAGTATTGGCATAATTTGCGCTAAAGGTAATGGGCAAAAGTACTGAAATGATTTCTAATTTTATGGTAATAAAAAGGAAACATGTGTTACATCATAAATAAAATAATATCAAAGAACTGCGGTCTTCTGTTTTAATATTTGTAAATTCGCACACATTTTCGGTAAATTATTATAAATATACACTAAAGTTACGGTATGCTATCGTAATCGAAAACCTATTTATGTTACCGTTTATTCTAAATATTTATTAAGCGTTATTATAAATGATTGAGAAATTAGAAGCCTTACATGCGAAGTTTACGGATTTGGGCGTAGCGTTAACCAATCCGGAAATTGTGAGTGACAATAAAAAATTTACTCAGATTTCTAAAGAATATAAAAAGCTGGAACCGCTGATGCAATCCTATTCCAAATACAGAAATTGTTTGGACAGCATTGCTTTTGGCAAAGAGGTACTGGAAAATGAGAGCGATGCCGATTTAAGAGATATGGCAAAAGAGGAATTGGTTATACAAGAAGCGGAGAAAACTACGTTAGAAGAGGAGATCAGACAATTGTTAATTCCGAAAGACCCTCAGGATGACAAAAATGCGGTGTTGGAAATACGTGCCGGTACCGGTGGTGATGAAGCCAGTATTTTTGCCGGAGATCTGTTCAGAATGTATATGAGATACTTCGAAAAGAAGGGCTGGAAAGCGTCTTTAGTTTATGAAGCAGAAGGAACGGTAGGTGGCTATAAAGATATTCAGCTGGAAGTAGTCGGAAATGATGTGTATGGTACTTTGAAATTTGAAAGCGGGGTACACCGGGTACAAAGGGTGCCGGCTACAGAGGCCAGCGGACGGGTACACACCTCGGCTGCAACCGTGCAGGTGATGCCGGAGGCAGATGAGATCGATTTTGAACTCAGGGATGCTGATGTAAAAATGGAAACGGCACGAAGTGGTGGTTCTGGTGGACAAAACGTAAATAAAGTTGAGACTAAAGTACTGTTGACGCACATCCCTACCGGAACGGTGGTGGTTTGTCAAACGGAACGGACGCAATTAGGTAACCGGGAAAAAGCGATGACGATGTTGCGCACCAAACTCTATGAAGAAGAGGTACGCAAACATGAAGAAGCGATTGCGCAACGACGCAAGAGTATCGTAACCACAGGAGACCGCTCTGCGAAAATCCGTACTTATAACTACCCTCAGGGTAGAATTACGGATCACCGCATTAATATGACGAGCTATAACCTTGATGATTTTATGAATGGCAATATTGACGAAATGCTAGATGGCTTGCAACTGGCAGAGAATGCAGAGAAAATGAAAGCGGGAGAGAGTATATAAATTTAAGCATACACTAAAAAATACATGAATTTTAAATTTTACAAATGCAACAAAATAAGTACGACCTCGTAGCCATAATAAGAACCATTAAGTCTCGGGGTAAATTAGTATTAAGCATTACAGCATTAGGGTTAATTGCATCTGTTTTGTTTGTCTCACTCAGACCCAATGAATATACTTCCGAAGCCAGCATCATCGTAAAAGGTTTCATGAACTTTGACCGTAACCAGCTTTTCAACGACAATACGCTTTTTACCAAAGATGTATTTGCTAAGGATTACGAACTGGACAAAGCCATGACGATCCTGGAAAGTGGTGATGTGAAAGGTTATATCAATGAAACCGTTCAGTACCAAAAGGTAAAAAACCTGTCTTCTGACGAAGTCGCTTTCAGAAAAATCAAGAATAGCTTTAAGCTGAAGCGTACGGATAATTATGATATTGAAGCAAAATTTACCGATACCGATCCTAAATTAGCACATGCTGCTCTGGAAGCAGCCTTGTACAAAGCAGAAAGTATCTATATCAATTTCTTTGAAGATTATAACAGAGATGTAACCAAGGAAATTGATTTTAAAAGAAAGGCTATTACGGATTCAGTAGCCATCTTAACGGATAGCATCACCGCCATCAGAAAGCGTTATAATCTTTATAGCGAGTTGCTGCCCGTAAGAGGAACGGTCATGAGCAACAATCAATCTATTAATGCGGATAATGCCGTGGGGATTGAACAACTGCAATCGCTGATTCAGGTTAAAGACAAGCTTGATGAGCAAAATGCAAAACTGACGACTTTAAAAAGCCAATACAACAGCTTTCTGAACAACGATAAAATACACGTTTTCTACAAAGTAAGCGGCCCTTATGTACCAAATATAACTTCTAACCTGGCGCCTTTTATCGTTATTTTAGCGAGTGTATTGGCCGCATTTATTTTTGCCTGCTTATTGGTACTGATCACAAACGCATTTAAAAGTCAAGCCTAGTTCTCCCGGATGAATATTGCCCTGAATATACCTGCTACTAAAACGAGCAAACAGGAATGGTGGTTTTATGCCCTTTCTGCTCTTGTCTTGCTGGCCTGTATTGCCATATTCTCCAGCACACATTATTATTTTGTCATTGCCATTCCTTTTGTGATTCCCTTTGCCGCATGGATCATTCTGAACTGGAAATCTTTTTACTGGTTTTATGTGGTTTGTATTCCCCTGACGGTTATCGTTCAGGTCGGAGGCTCTTCGATGATGTACCTGCCGCAGCTACCGCTTACCTTATTAACGGCGGGACTCACCCTGATTCTTTTATTATTTCATAAAAGGATTGTATACGAAAACCTGCTGAGGCATCCGCTTACGCTAATCATCTTTTTACAATATTTCTGGCTGATTGTTTCTGTATTATTTTCCCAGATCCCTTTATTCTCTGTTAAGTATTTAGGGGTTAACACCATACAGCTCCTTAGCTTCTTTATTTTGCCTGCTATCGTTTTACAAACCAAAAAAGACGTGGGCAATGTAGCCAAGGCATTCCTGATTCCTATGACGCTGGTGGCCTTATATGTTTTTCTGCACCATGCTTATTACCGTTTCGGATATATACAAACCAATAAAGCAGCAAAGCCATTCTTTTATAACCACGTAGACCATGCCTGTATCATGTCTATGGTATTGCCGGTTTTCTACATCTTATGGCGGTATTATAAAGACAATAAAATGCTGCGCTGGTTCTTTTTTGCCTTGCTCCTTTTTTACATCCTTGGCATGTATCTTGCCTTTGCCCGTGCCGCTATGCTGGGCACCATATTTGCTTTTGTTGTGCTGTGGTGTATCAAGAAAAAATTGGTTAACTGGCTGATGCCTCTATTCTTTATCTTCTGTTTTACCATTATCGGTTTTATGGTGCAGAACAATAAGTATATTGATTATCGCCCCGATTTTAAGCAAACCTATTCCCGGCATACGTTCAATGACCTGATTAAAGCAAGTTTTGTGGGTGGAGACATGTCTTCTATGGAGCGTTTTTTCCGCTGGATCGCCTCTGCCCGTATGAGCCAGGAGCATCCTTTAGTGGGTGTAGGGCCTAATAATTTCTATTATTATTATAAGCCTCATGCTGTTACCGTATTCAAGACTTATGTGAGTGCGAATCCCGAAAAATCAACTACACACAACTATTTCCTGTTCTTATTGGTTGAGCAGGGATGGCCTTCTATGCTCCTTTACGGTATCTTTATTGCCGCCGTGTTTTATCATGCACAAAAGCTATACCACCGTACAACGGACCGGTTTTACCAGCATACGGTATTGGCCAGCGCAATGATCATTGCAGCCTTCTTTCTGAATAACCTGTTCTCAGAATTATTGCAAACCTATAAGATCGGAGCCTTGTTCTACTTTGCAGTGGTCTTATTGTATTGGGTAGATCGCCAGATTAAAAAAGAAGCCGGACTAATCCCTCCTACTACCTAAGCAAATAATGTTGTTTTCTCTTAAAATCCGGATTGCGGATCAATAAGGAACAATCCCATGTAAATAAGGTGCACTGAAATACTTCCTGCTGACATAAGGCCACTACCTCCTGATAAGCAGGGTTTCCTTCATGCCATAACAAAACACTGAGGTATTGTGTTCGTTCCACTTGCGCCAAAAGCATTGTATTTAGCGCTTCAGGGCGCGCGATAATCAGGGTATGTTCCGGAAGGTCGGTTAGTGAATCCAGGCATTTACCTTTGGGTATGTATTCATTTAACCAGCCCAAAGCATCTTTAAGATCGGGTGTACCATACCAATGTTCAAAATCCAGAAAGGAGATGATCCGGAATAAGGTTTGCTGCGCCGCTGTCGTTTGTGCCAAAAAACCGGGAGGATATACATAGCCTTTGGGTCTATGCAAGGCTTCCTCGACAAAAGTATACACAAAAGGCGAATGGGTACCATGCCGCCCTTTTGATTTAAAGAGATATTGTAGATAATTCAAGATTTCAGGGGGTTATTTTGCCTCATTCAACCAATGCTCAAAAGTAAAATCATAGGCATGCTTTTCATCTTTTGTATGTCGTTCTTCCCATACTTTTTTCCATGTTGTGTTTCTGATTTCAGGAAAGAAGACCATTCCATCCACAACTTGTGTATGGATACGCGTCATAAAAATTTCAGCACATTTGGACAGCACTTCGCGGTATAATTGCCCCCCTCCGATGATAAAAGCTTTGGGTTCTTTGTCGGAAAAATCAACATTTGTTTTGATGTAATCTTGTGCGGCCTCAAAGGAAGACAGCACTACCGCTCCGGGAATATCATTTGTTAAGCTGGTCGATATAATGATATTCGTACGATTGGGTAAGGGTTTTGCACCGATGGACATCCAGGTGTTTTTCCCCATAATAATCGGATAACCGGAAGTGGTTCTTTTAAAAAACTTCAGGTCATCCGGCAGATGCCAGGGCATTTTATTGTCAATCCCGATGACGTTATTTTCGCTCGCGGCTACAATACTGATCAGCTTCATATATTTATTTGTTTTCCGGGAATAAAATAGATTTCAAGGCCACTTCATCTTCCAGTTTCAGTTTACCGGCCAATAGCAGTCGTAGTTGTCTTCTGCGCAAGGCATCCTCATACATTTCCTTTTCTTTATCCGTTTCGGGAATAATACCGGGGATCTGCGTAGGCTTACCTAAAGAGTCTAATGCGACAAAATTAAAATAAGCCTCATTAGACAGGTACTTCTCCTGCTTGATCAGGTCCTGACCCCATACGGAAAGATAGATCTCCATGGAGGAATTAAAGGTGCGGGTAACCTTACCTTCGATCGTGATTACATTGCCCAAACGAATCGGGTTATGAAAATTCACATTATCGACCGACACCGTTACACAAGGTTTATTACTGTGTTTTTGTGCCACGATTACGGCTGCAATATCCATCCAGTGCATCAGTCGCCCCCCCATAAGGTTGCTGAGCGTATTGGTATCGTTTGGCAAAACGATCTCGCTCATAATGGTATAGGATTCCGATACTTTTTTATGTTGTATGTCCATTTTATAATTTGTTTTTAGCTGCTGTGGTAAAAGCCGCTTTTAAATAAAAAGGTTCGGCATAGGCCAGGTCGTCAAAGGCTTGCTCTTCCCATCTCTTTTGCGCCAGGGCATTCCAAGAATGCATATCAAGAAGATGATTTTCTAAAATTGTGGCTTCCGGAAATCGTTCTAGCAAAGCACTGTCGTCGGTGAGCAATATACCCGTTGCATAAATATGAAAATCAAAGGTGTCATAAAAAATATGCTGTGCCGGCAACAAGGTAGTTTCTTTTTGAGTAGCCATTGCAAAACCCTCTCCTGTTCGGGCTTTGAGCACCACCAGCAATTCCCCTGCAGTATTCTTTGCATCTGCAATCAAGGCAAGTTTACTAAATAGCATCAAGGGCTTATCCAAGGCAAAACAAATACCCTTAGCGACCCCCAAACCGACCCTTAAACCGGTATAACTTCCAGGACCGGCATCCACCGCCACCGCATCAATATCTTTCAAAGAAAGTTGCGCGGTATCGCACACCCGGGCAATCATTTCGTTGAGGGAAGCGGCCTGCTGATTGGGATCGGTATTAACCAATTCACTTATACCGTTTTCCCTATGGCCAATGGCCACATGGGTATGTTGTGCAGCCGTATCGATAAAGAGTATATTTGCCATGATCAAGATTGTATGCAAAGATAATTTATCGGGCCTTTTGTACCGGATTTTATTTTTGAAACAGGGCATTTTCAGGGGCTTAATAATTATATTTGTGGCATGGAAAAGAAAATCATCAATACTACTGCCGCTCCGGCACCTATTGGCCCTTATAATCAGGCAACACAATTTGGTAATATGTTATTCGTATCGGGACAAATCCCTATGGATTCTGCTACCGGCACTATTGTAAGCTCTGGTATCCAGGACGAGACCAGAAAGGTTTTGGAGAATGTACAAGCCATTCTGGAAGCAGCAGGTATGGATTTTTCGCATGTACTGAAAAGCACTATTTTCATTACAGATATGGCCCAATTTGGGGAGATCAATGAAGTATATGCACAGTTTTTTACCGCTAATGAACCCGCCAGAGAAACCGTACAGGTTGCCGGCTTACCAAGAGGGGTCAATATCGAAATTTCTGTGATCGCGGCTAAATAGTTGCGGCACAGATTTCATTAATAAGCAATATGCTACATAAGGTGCAGGCTTTTCGAGAATTTAAGCTCAAAAAAGGCCTGCACCTTATTTCGTAAATATTATGAACGTGCTGTGTTTCTTGTTTGAACGGAAGCGCGCAGTGCGCGATAATCAGCGGGATTGTGCCTGCCCATCGTCTAATCCAGGATATCTATAACAGATCAGCCTTTAATCACCTTATCGGGATGTAAAGCATTCACCTCTTCGGGTGTCCATTTTTGCGATATAGAACGGAGGTTTTCTATGTCTGCAAAGGGTACGGGTTTATGCGAACCATATTTCAAGGTCATGCGCACATAGTGATGTATATAGGCACCCAATGCTATCTGACACGGTTTTATATCCTGATGCTCTATGGATCTTTTTTTGACCCGCATAAATACATCAAAGTCTGCTGCCTGCTGGGTTTCATCCCAGACACCTACCTTGTCCAGAGCATTCCTAGTCATCATTACATTATTCCCAACAATACCTTCTATCGTTTGTAATCCAAAGGTATCGAATTGGCGGGCACAGAATTTCTGCCAGTTTCCATACATCAACCGGTGCATCAACCGTAAAATACGCACACCACTCCCCATCATCAGCAATGGATACTTGATCCGCTTCCAACGGAGTGCTATGGCCTTTGTATCCCTTACATTACCCATATTTTCCAATCCTTTTGCCGAAATAACATCGATATCATTTGCCCGGGCGGCATCAATCAATATCTTATCCCAATCCGGACCAACAAAGATATCGTTGTTGAGGAAAAATATATATGCTCCCTGAGCAACTTTAATACCCTGGTTTTGTGTATACGGATAAGAATAATTTTCTTTATTGCGGATCACAAGGGCACCATTTTTCTCAAACAGTTCGGCACTTCCGTCTGTAGAAGCATTGTCAATGATGATCAGTTCAAACGTATGGTGGGTATATTTCTTGAGGGTATCCAAAAAGATCTCATTAGAAGCAAATCCATTATGAATCGCTGTAATAATGCTAATCTTTTCCTTGTTTTTATGCATGGTTTTCAATTTAATGATGCCGGTTACGCATGATCTCAATGATTCAGTTAGTATCCGGCAAGCCCAGGGTTAAGTATGATAACACTGGAAAATATTGTTAATCTGCCGCGGGTATTCTTCCCGGAACACTTCAAAGTATCCATGTTACCGTTCAGTACCCTTGCACCGGATTTATCAGTTATGATGATGGTGATTACTTCCATAAAATGCAGCATGGATTGCGCTATCTGCGTCTCCTTGCTTTATCAGCCTCCACATACCAAAACGGCTTATCTCGGCACTTCTATTTTAGTGATGATTTCTTTAAGTACATCATCAGTTGCAATTCCTTCCATCTCTTTCTCCGGTGTGAGTGCCACACGATGTCTCAGGGCCGGCACAACATTGAAGGTGACATCTTCGGGCGTTACAAAATCCCGGCCTCTTAATACAGCTAAAGCTTTAGCTGCATTTAACAAAGCAATAGTTGCCCTTGGAGAGGCGCCTAAATATAAAGCCGGATGGTTACGGGTAGCCACAACCAGCTGTGTGATATACTGTAATATTTTTTCTTCTACATGCACCTGCTTCACAATGCTACGGCAATGATCCAGACTTGCTTTCGATACAATGGCTTTTACCTGTTGTAAGGCCAAATGCCCTTTTTGCTGATGATGATTGCTCAATATGGTCAGCTCTTCTTCTACAGAAGGATAACCGATATTGATTTTAAATAAGAAACGATCTAATTGTGCTTCAGGCAAGCGATAAGTTCCTTCATGCTCGATTGGGTTCTGCGTTGCAATCACCATAAACGGTGCTTCCATCAGGTAAGACACCCCATCGGAAGTGATCTGGCGTTCTTCCATGACCTCAAATAAAGCGGCTTGTGTTTTCGCCGGTGCCCTATTGATCTCATCAATCAAAACAATATTACCAAATACAGGTCCTTGGCGGAACTCAAAACTGATGGTTTGCGGATTAAAGATATTGGTTCCGATTACATCAGAAGGCATCAAATCCGGTGTAAACTGAATACGGCTGAATTTGGCATCAATAAGCCTGGCAACGGTTTTAGCAGTAAGTGTTTTGGCCACACCCGGTACACCTTCCAAAAGCACATGCCCTTCTGCCAATAAAGCCGTCAATAATAAGTCTACCATATCCTGCTGACCGACAATCGTATCTGCAATGGCAAATCGTACTTTATTCATCAGTTCGGCCACCTCAGCAATCGGTATCCTCGATTGGTATTCTGTCTCGTTATGGTTTGTATTTTGATGATCCATGGTCTCTAAATTAGCTTTTATTTTTTATAAAATGTTTGCATGTTCTTATAAAAAGAATGCAGGAATGTATCATTAACGTCTATCGAATCTGCCAGTACTTGCTTGATCTGAGTGACCAGATAATTGGTTTCTGCCTTTGTTCTTCCGGAACGGATACTCAGTTTTTGTTCAAAAACCTCATCCAGCAGATTGGTATTCAATTGGTAGGTACTACGCACATACTCAAAGAAGTGCTGGATCATTTTCTGCGCCAGGTTTTTATTATTATGCTTATTGTAATACAAACCCGCAATGGTTTCCACAAAAGAAGCAGAATCATTTTTAAGTGGCTCTACAACCGGGATAATGCGCTGTTTCCTTTTCAGGCTAAACAATACATAAATCAGCAAACCCAATACCGACAGGATGAGTGCCATACGGGTAGCCATATGATCCCAAAGAATACTCAGGCTAGAATTTTGGGGCGTTTTATTGTATCCGGCAGATGTATATACATATTTTACATCTTTAGACACATAAGCCATCATATCTTCCAGATAAGCCTGATTACGGGGATCTTCCAGTAAAAAATAGTTGGAAAAAGATAAAGGAGCGGACATGATAATCAATCGTCCCTCCCCGATCCGGAAGGCAATCGCATTAGGGTGATCTTTGGCATCGGTACTTAATATTGTATACGAAGCGGCCAAACTGTCCTGCTTACCGGTAATGCTAAAGTAATTATTGAAAATGCGTTGCTTATACCGCGCTATAGTATAAGTTTTCACCACTGCATTTTGGGATACATGCACCTTTACGGCATCTGTTATTTTCTGATCTTCATCCGTATTTCCAAGCTCCCTGCTTACATTCAGACTAATGGATAAAGATTCCAGCAAAGCCGGATCGAATGTATGTGCAATCAGTACCGCCTCATTCCCTTCATAAAGCCAGTCGTCCAATTGACGCATTTCATAGGCACTAAACGCGATCCTATCGGAAAGGCAGAAATAAACACTTTTGTTTTGATTAGTCGTACTGGAAAAGACATTAGCCTTAATTGGTACATCTTTAAACGTAGCCTTGGGAAACAGT
Organism: Taibaiella sp. KBW10; assembly: GCF_003852495.1. Taxonomy (GTDB): domain Bacteria; phylum Bacteroidota; class Bacteroidia; order Chitinophagales; family Chitinophagaceae; genus Edaphocola. The sequence goes on from NZ_QAJI01000007.1 coordinate 237,110, forward strand.
TTGGGTAATGCCTGTGCCGTCAGGTAAAATCCATAAGGGCTTTTAGCCTCTTCGCTATACTGTACCTCCCAATTGGTTTTTGTCTTTGCCCGCCCCGTACAGGCCGCAAAGGCAAAAATGGCACAATAGCATAATATGGTTATAATCCGTCTCAAGAATTTTTATATTTTATGTTTCAAATCATGGTAGATTGCCTTAATGGATGCGTAGGCAGTGGCAGAGATGTCAAAACCACCATACCATGCAAATTCATAGTGATGCAATAAACGTACAAAATCACTATACACTGCTTTGTCGCGGAGCAAGCTTACATATTGATAATTGGATTTTGAAGGATTGTACTCTATAATGCCTTTATCATTCATGAGTATCAGGATATGCCGGTAACTATGCCGGATCGCCAACCTGAAATTTCCTTCTGTTTCTGCCTTATGAATAATGGCTTCCCAGCTTTCCGGAATAAAATCATCTGCCAGTTCATCTGTACCGCCCGATAGTATCTTCTTATCTTTCCTGGAGAAAATACGCAATCCGTTATTTTTCACGATTTGGTATACAATCAGCAGAACCACGCCAATAATGATCGTCCATAGAAGAATTTTACCGAAAATGCCGGTAAAAAAGTTAAAAACACCTTCTATAAAATCAAACCAAAAACGGCTTTGCTTTTTGGGTGCTGCCTTCGGGATATCTTCGTTTTCCTTTTCATATTTCAAGTCTGGATCAGACTTCAGCCGGGTCCACTCCGAAGCGGTCAGACGCCTGACATCTGCGGGTATCGGGGCTGCAGAATCGGTTATAGAAAAATAGAAATCGTAATCAGCATTATAATCCTCCTCTTCGGTATGCCCACTTTCATCGTAGGAAACGTCATAGGTAGAATCTACCTCAGGCAGCGCTGTGCTGTCCTCAATATCGGTATACACCGTATCGGATACGCTTGCTGTTTGCTGGGCATAACCTTGTAATCCCATGCCCGAAAGCAAGGAAAGACTCAATAGGAAAATAAAGTATGTATATAAATGTCTCAATGCGCTGCTTAACTTATTTTTCTGCGGCTGCCTTTTTCATTGCGGCGGCAACATCATGTCCTAAATACCTGTCGATCAAATGTTCTGCAAGATAGATTAAAGGCGTTAAAATAATCGCCATTACAAATTTATAGGAATAATTAACCAGACAAACTGCCAAAACTAATTGCCAACTCCAGTTATTCCCCAATTTAAAAGCGATAAATAACACAATAAAACTATCTACCAGCTGTGAGACCACCGTAGAGCCTGTAGCCCGCAACCATACCATCTTGTTGCCGGTCTTTTGTTTTATTTTATGGAAAACAAATACATCAACCAACTGACTCACTAAAAACGCAACTAAACTACCTAAAATAATCCACATTCCCTGTCCGAATATGGCAGAAAATCCGGCCTGCATATTAGGAACGCCCTGATCTTGTTTGCTATGTACCCAGAAATCGCTGGCTGGCGCATGCATGGCCACATAAAACATCACAAAGGCATAACCAATGAGACATACTGCAATAATGGAGATCCGCTTGACTGCCTTCTGTCCGTAGTATTCATTCACAATATCGGTGATCACAAATTCCAGGGGCCAAAGCAGCACGCCGCAGGTGAGTGTATAGCTTAAGCCGGTCTGCCCAAAGAGGCTAAAATTGGCCGGTGCCATTCCGAAAACAGATTCAAGTGAAAACAATTTACCCCCAATACATTCTGCAATTAAGGCATTCGCAATAAAGAATGCTGTAATCGCAATAAATAGTTTTGTAGGCTTATCATTCCATATTTTAGTAACCATGTGTCTTTTTAATTTTGATTTCGTACATCAATCATATCGCGTATCGCATTGCCCAGCAGATTAAAGGCCAGTACCAGTATCATAATAGCGATACCCGGAATCAGCGCCAGCATAGGATTACCCGCGATCAGAAAGTTATAATGTTCCTTGATCATTAAGCCCCAGGAAGGTGTGGGTGGCTGCACCCCGATACCTAAAAAGCTGAGCCCTGCTTCTACCAAAATTGCCGTGGCAAAATTGGACGCCGCAATGACAATAATAGGGCCGGCAATATTGGGTAAAATATGCCTAAAGATAATGCGCAGGTCTTTTAAACCCAAAGCCTTAGCAGCGACGATAAAATCAAGTTCTTTTAATTGCATCACCTGCCCCCGGATCAACCTTGCCGCACTAACCCAGGAGGTTAAGCCTATGGCAATAAAAATCTCCCAAAAGCCTTTTCCAATCGTCAGGGTAATGGCAAAAACCAACAACAAAGTTGGGATTGCCCAAAGGATATTCACAAACCACATTACCAGATAGTCTACCCAACCGCCATACCAACCTGAAAGGGTACCTAATAAAATACCAATACTCAGCGATAAAATCACCGAAACAATACCCACACCGATACTGACCCTGGCCCCGATAAGCAGCCTCGAATAGATATCGCGGCCATAACGATCGGTTCCCAACCAGAATTTTTTTGTCACCAAAAGATTCTTTGCTGTGGCATTTTTAGCCGTCAGCCCCAGGTCCTTTAAATCGAAGGATAAGTTATCTTCCAGCCCATCGTCTATGTAATGACGCACCTGTATCTTATCTTTCATCAAGACCCAGCCGTTAATCGGCACCAAACGATAAGGTGCAGGTGTGCCGGCAAAGATACGGCTCAGAAAGCCCGGACGGCTTGCCTTTTGTTCTTTGGGTACTTTCAGAAATGTTTTGGTATACCCTATGGGCTTTGCACTCAATTCGACAACCATCGTATTGGCATCAGGCGAAGTATCGCTAGCCAGAGGATAGGCAAATAAAGCAATAAGCGACACGACTGCGATAAAAAAGATCGCGACCGATGCCGTCTTGTAACGTTTAAAAAAGGAAAGGAGTTGCTTAAACAATAATAAAATTTATGTGCCGCAAAATAAAATAAATATAACAAATAGCCGCAACAGATCCCTAATTATTCCAAAGACATTTGGAAAATAGTTTAAAATTTATATTAACTTTGTCGCTTGACCGCAAGGTACTAACATTAATTTTCACACAATGAATACCAATCAAAAAACAATTTTCTTAGCTACTTTATTAGTATTGTTTGCGGTAATTTCCCGCATCATGAGCATCGAACAACATATTTGGAACTTTGCCAGTATCGGTGCCATCAGCTTATTTAGCGGTGCTATTTTCAAAAACAAGTCTTTTTCTTTTGCCTTGCCTTTGATCGCTTATTTAATTACAGATATCTATTTGCAGGTAACCAGAGGTACGGGTTTTTACGATGCCTCCCAGTTCTTTGTGTATGGGGCTATGGCCCTGATCGTATGGATCGGTACCAAAATGAAGCGTGCAACATGGTATAATGTAATCGGTTTTGCGGTATTAAGTTCTGCGACATTCTTTATCGTCTCCAATTTCGGGGTATGGTTTGCAGGATTCTTTCCTTCAAAATATGTGATGTATCCAACGACCTTAACCGGCCTGATTGATTGTTTTGTAGCGGGTATCCCTTTCTATAAAAACACATTTGCCAGTGATATCGTGTTTAGTGGTGTACTGTTCGGATTGTATGCTTTCTATGCAAAATTCACCAAACAAACGTCTTTACTGGCTTCGGTTTAATCCGGAATCCAAACTGAATATTATAAACGGGCGGTCTCAAAAGAGACCGCCCGTTTTCATGCATACTATTCCATCAAATAAAAGTCAGTGAAAGCCTTCGCGTCAGGTGGGGGAGCTATCCTGTGTCCAATTTTCACATAAATTTCATGTAGCGCCCTATTCCCTTCCGGTATAAATTCCGTATCTTTTCGGTAATACAGATTTTAAAACATTAAAAATAACAATACAGGTATATTATGGAAGTGATCGTAAGAAAATTGAAAATTGAAGATTATGAAGGACTGAAGGCGGCAATGATAGAAGCGTATGACGGCATGGGGAGTGTCTGGCGCGAGGCAAATATTCAAAAGCTGCTAAACCTTTTTCCCGAAGGGCAACTTTGTGTAGAAGTAGATGGCAAAGTCGCCGCTTGTGCCTTGTCGATCATCGTACAGTATAAGCTTTTTGGTGATGACCATACCTATGAAGAGATTACAGGCAACTATACTTTTGAAACGCATTTTGAAGATGGAGATGTATTATATGGTATCGAAGTATTTGTACACCCTGAATACCGGCAGCTACGCCTGGCCCGAAGACTGTACGATGCCCGCAAAGAGCTCTGTGAACAAATGAATCTTAAGGAGATCAAGGTCGGTGGCCGTATTCCCAATTATCACAAATACAGTAATGAACTAAATCCCAAACAATATATTGATAAAGTAAAGGCCAAAGAAATCTATGATCCGGTACTGAGTTTCCAGATTGCCAACGATTTTCATGTGGTGCGGGTATTGACCAATTACCTAAAAGGAGATGTGCAATCGGAAGAATATGCAGTACTGCTGGAATGGAACAATATCTATTACTCCCGCAAGAAAAACGCGATGAGTGATAGCATTATCCGCCTGGGATTGGTACAATGGCAGATGCGGCCTTTTGCCAATATGTCCAAATTTTTTGAGCAGGTAGAGTTTTTTGTTGATGTACTGAGTGCCTATAATGCCGATTTTGCGGTATTCCCCGAGTTTTTCAATTCCCCTTTACTGGCCGAATTCAATCATCTGAGCGAATATGAATCCATGCGGGAACTCGCCAAAAAAACACAAGAAATCCGGGAAAAAATCTCGGAATATGCCATTGCTTATAATGTCAATATCATTGCCGGGAGTATGCCCGTGGTAGAAGACAATAAGCTATTCAATATTTCTTATTTATGCCATCGCAACGGTGCGGTAAGTGAATACCGTAAAATCCACATTACCCCGAATGAGACCAAATATTATGGCATTACGGGTGGAGACGAAATTGCCGCCATTAATACCGATTGTGGTAAGATCGGCATCCTGATCTGTTATGATGTAGAGTTTCCCGAACTGTCTCGCTTAATGGCATTAGATGGTATGAAGATTCTCTTTGTACCCTACCTCACCGATACGCAAAATGCCTATACCCGGGTGCGTAACTGTGCTATGGCCAGGGCAATCGAAAACGAATGTTATGTTGCTATTGCCGGTTGTGTGGGTAATTTGCCCGGGGTAAACAATATGGATATCCAGTTTGGACAGGCTGCGGTATTCACCCCTTCAGACTTTGCTTTCCCGACGAATGCCGTAAAAGCAGAGGCCACACCCAATACAGAAATGACGCTGATTGTGGATGTGGATCTGAAATTATTAAAAGAATTGCACCATTACGGTTCGGTAAAAACCATGAAAGACCGCAGAACCGATTTATATGAAGTAAAAAGAATCCACACTTTAAAGTATTAGCACGGGCTGCTATAAACGTTAAAATTGGCTTTTTTGAATAATATATTACTTAAATTTGCAGCCTTTGATTAAACTAAGCGTCTTTTAATGAGCAAAACAGTAGCATTTCACACTTTAGGTTGTAAACTAAACTTTTCCGAGACCTCCAGCTTAGGCCGGAGTATGGAAGCGGAGGGTTTCGTAAAAACCAATTTTGATGATATTGCCGATGTGTATGTCATCAATACTTGTTCTGTTACCGAAAATGCCGATAAAGAATGCCGGCAGATCGTGAGAAAGATTCAGCGCAAATCACCGGAAAGTCTGGTGGTCATTACCGGTTGCTACGCCCAGCTTAAGCCCAAAGAAATTTCGGAAATAGAAGGGGTGGATCTGGTCTTGGGTGCTGCGGAGAAGTTTAACCTGGCGCATCATATTAAAGAATTATCAAAAGGAGACAGCGCCAAGATCTGCAGTTGTGATATTGAAGAGGTGAACGGCTTTAATGCTTCCTACTCTGTCAGCGACCGTACCCGCACGTTCTTAAAAGTTCAGGATGGTTGTGACTATAACTGTTCTTTCTGTACCATTCCTTTGGCACGTGGCCATAGCCGCAGCGACAGCATTGCCAATGTAATCGAGAATGTAAAAAGCCTTGCAGCAGGCGCTACGAAAGAGATTGTGCTCACGGGTATCAATCTCGGCGACTTTGGTAAAGGGAATTTTGGCGGAAAGAAAAAAGAGGAAACTTTTTTCGACCTGGTTCAGGAACTGGAACAAACAGAAGGGATAAACCGCTACCGTATTTCCAGTATAGAGCCTAATTTGCTGAGCAACGATATTATCGAATTTGTCGCTAAAAGCAATCGTTTTATGCCACATTTTCATATTCCGCTGCAAAGTGGTAGTAATGAGATCCTGGCTTTAATGCGCCGCCGCTACCAAAGAGAATTATACGCAGACCGGGTTAAAAGAATTAAGGAGTTAATGCCGCATTGTTGCATCGGAGTAGATGTAATTGTGGGTTTTCCGGGCGAAACGGAGGAACTGTTTCAGGAGACATTTGCCTTCCTGCATAGCCTGGACGTCTCGTATTTCCATGTATTCACTTATTCTGAACGAACCAATACCTTAGCCACAGAAATGGATCAGGTAGTGCCGCAACATATCCGCAACGAAAGGAATAAACTATTGCGCAACCTTTCTTATCAGAAAATGCGCTACTTCACCGAGCAGCATGTAGGCCAAAAACGTCCTGTCCTGTTTGAACATGCCAACAAAAACGGCATGATGGAAGGCTATAGCGATAATTATATTAAGGTACAGGTAGCCCACAACACTGCTTTGGAAAATCAGGTGGTGGAATGGCAGTTATAAGATTTTGATACCGTATTATTTATAAAAACCGGTCCTGAAACAAATGTTTCAGGACCGGTTTTGTATTTTAGTATTGCGTTTTGTCTGGTTCTAGCGCAGCTGAGCTCGGGGTTTTAAAAAAATTTCTGTTCACCGGATTTTAAAATTACCTTTGCATTTACCAAATTCAACCAAATTTTTATGAAATTTTTTATCGATACTGCTAATTTAGACCAAATTAAAGAAGCAAACGATTTAGGCATTTTAGATGGTGTAACGACCAATCCCTCTTTAATGGCCAAAGAAGGTATTAAAGGCCAGGAGGCGATCTTGCAACATTACAGAGACATCTGCGCCATCGTAGACGGCCCTGTAAGTGCGGAAGTATTATCTACTGACTTTGAAGGTATGGTAGAAGAAGGTAAAAAACTGGCGGCTTTACACGAAAATATCGTGGTAAAAATCCCAATGATCAAAGACGGTATTAAAGCGATCAAATGGTTTACGGACAATGGTATCCGCACTAACTGTACTTTAGTATTCTCTGCAGGTCAGGCTATTTTAGCGGCCAAAGCCGGTGCAACAATGGTTTCTCCCTTTATCGGACGTATCGATGATGGTAGCTGGGATGGTGTACAACTGATTGAGCAAATTGTAAACATTTACAATGCACAAGGTTTTATGACCGAAGTATTGGCGGCCTCTATCCGTAGCCCTTTGCACATCGTTCGTTGTGCCGAAGCAGGAGCAGATATCTGTACTTGTCCTTTAACTTCGATTACAGGTTTATTAAAACATCCCTTGACGGATATCGGTTTAGCACAGTTTTTAGCAGATGCTAAAAATCTGTAAGGACGATAAAGAATTATTCAGAAATCTATATTTCAACTTATATTTGCGTACCGGAAACCGGTACGCATTTTTATTATCCTAAGAATAAAACATCATATGATTGAAGTAAAGAATGTAAAAAAGAGTTTTGGGGACAAGGAAATATTAAAAGATGTAAGTTTTTCGATGTATCCGGGGCAAACAAACCTTATTATTGGTGCTAGTGGTAGTGGTAAGACAGTGATGATGAAGTGTATGATCGGATTATTCAAACCGGAAGAAGGTCAAATCCTTTATGAAGGCCAGGATATTCTTACCATCGATCCGAAAGAGATGAAAGAAATCCGCAAACAAATCGGGATGCTGTTTCAGGGTTCTGCCCTGTTTGATAGTATGACTGTTGAAGAAAACGTGATGTTTCCCCTCAATATGTTTACCCATGATAGTTTTGCCAAGAAAAAAGAAAGGGTAAATGAGGTGCTGACCAAAGTAGAGATTACCGATGCCAATCGCAAATTTCCTGCCGAAATCAGTGGCGGGATGAAAAAACGGGTTGCGCTGGCCAGAGCCATCGTACTGAATCCCAAATACCTTTTTTGTGATGAACCCAATTCCGGCCTCGATCCTCAGACCTCTTTAGTGATTGACCACCTGATCGGTGATATTACCAGAGAATACAATATCACAACGGTAATCAATACCCATGATATGAACACCGTGATGGAAAGCGGAGATCATATTGTGTATATGCATAAGGGACAAAAACAGTGGGAGGGCTCCAACAAGGACATCATCTTTAGTGAAGATAAACTCTTAAACAGTTTCATCTTTGCTTCGGAATTTTTAAGAGGTGCGAAAGAAGCGAAGATCAAGGAAGCTAATCTTAAGAAATTATCGTAACTAACTACAAAGCCCTTAATTTACCGCATCATTTGCCAAATTTTGATTTTTTTTATATATATTTATATTATGGTTTTCCGCTTGTTTAAAATTACCCCTATGCAACGTATGAAAAAAATAGTTTTGTTACAGCTACTCACTATAATGACTTTATTTTTGGGTTATCATGCGCAGGCTTCTCATACCGTTGGCGGGGATATTATTTACAGGTGTTTAGGCAATAATAAGTTTGAATTTACCTTTACCATTTACCATGATTGCCTGAACGGCAGCCCTGCGGCCATAGATGGTGATAATCCATCTTACTTTAGTATATTTGAACGTAATGCGACCAATACCCTCGCCTATTCAGGCTCTACGGGAGGTGCGATTATCCGTGAAGTGGTGCCCACCGGTTTTTCTAATGAATGTATACAGAATTATCCCAATACCTGCATGAGCAGGATGGTTTTTAAATTTACCGTAAACCTTCCTCCCTCTCCTAATGGTTATTTATTTGTTTATCAGCGTTGTTGCCGTAATGGGAGCATTAGTAATATCTTTAATCCCGGAAATACCGGGGTGACCTTCACCAGCATAATTCCTCCTTTTACCAGCGGCCAGTGTCCTAATAATAGTGCAGTATTTAAATTTTCACCGCCACAGATTATCTGTGCCAATGATCCTTTAAATCTGGACTTTTCAGCAACTGATGCCGATTCCGATTCTTTAAGTTATGAGCTGTGTAGTGCCTATCAGGGTGCCTCTCCTAATGATCCAAATCCGGGTAGTCCTGGTTCTATAGATGATATTGCACCGCCACCTTATGTACCTGTATCTTATATTCCTCCTTATACCGCCACCAGCCCTTTATCGGCTAATCCTGTTTTAGCAATAGATCCGGTTTCGGGGATATTGTCCGGTGCGCCTATCAATGTAGGAAGATATGTACTGACGGTTTGTGTAAAGGAATGGCGTAACGGATCGGTAATCAATACCGTAAGCAGGGATTTACAGTTTGTCGTCACTAACTGTTCAAGAACAGTCATTGCCAATATTCCGCAATTAAGTGATGAATTAGGCACTTATATTATAAAATGTGATACCAACAGAACGGTTACGTTTACCAATAACAGCGTAGGCGGAGATACTTATTTCTGGGATTTTGGCGTACCCAATACCAATGCAGATACATCAATAGCTTTCTCCCCTAGTTTTACCTACCCGGATACGGGTGTGTATGTGGTCAAGCTTGTAGTCAATAAAGGCAAGACCTGTACAGATAGTATTACCCGGATCGTAAAGATTTTCCCACCGCATTATGCAGATTTCAGATTTGACGGCAACCTGTGTCAGGGGTCTCCGATACAATTCACCGACTTATCTACTACGGCACTCCCTCCCCTGATCAGCTGGAACTGGAGTTTTGGTGATGGTACGACTTCCACACTGCAGAACCCAGTACACACCTACAATACCAATATAGAGGTACATAATGTACGGCTCATTTCCCGCTCGCAAAGAGGTTGTATGGATTCGATTACAAAACCCTTGATTATCCCCTATTTTAATCCCAGTGCGGGTAATGATACGGTGATTGTAAAAGGTTATCCGTTTAATATGAATGGCTCCGGAGGGTCTGTATACCAATGGACACCGGGTAGTTTCTTAAATAATTCAACTGATCCCAGAACGCCTACCAATTTCCCGGCAGCAGGTATCTATGATTATAATTTACACATAACCAGTGCTACAGGCTGTATCGCTGACGATTCAGTAGCCATCACGGTAGTGGACAAGCCCTGGTTTATTGTTCCGGGAGCCTTCACACCTAATGGTGATGGCCGGAATGACATCATCAAACCGATTAGTGTAGGGTATGTAAGGCTTGTCTATTTTAAAGTATATAACCGCTACGGCCAACTGGTATTCCAAACGTATAGTTTCAATAGCGGCGGATGGGATGGTACCTTTAATGGCAAGCCCGCAGATGTAGGTGTTTACTATTGGCATGCTGCCGCTGTAGACCCCCTTAATGAAACCTTAGAGCAAAAAGGTGATTTCACCTTACTACGATAATACGATATATGAATATTTTGATTACCGGCGCGACCTCAGGAATAGGACATGCCATTGCACAGGAATTTGCCCGAAACGGACATAAGCTCTGGATTACCGGAAGAAGAGCGGATCGGCTCCAAGAAATAAAAGAAACATTAACTGCTCAATATGGCGCAACCGTCTACACTTCCTGCGTTGATGTGAGAAACCGCGAAGAAACAGCCGCATTGGTCGATCAGATCCAGGCCGAGTGGCAAGCACCGGATATACTCATTAATAATGCCGGACTGGCACTAGGCTTATCCACTATTGATAAGGGAGATATTGATGAATGGGAAACTATGATCGATACCAATATCAAAGGCCTATTATATATGACCCGCCATATCGCACCGCTAATGGTCGCTTTAAAGAAAGGACATATTATCAATATTGGTTCTACTGCGGGTAAATCGGTTTATCCAAACGGTAATGTATATTGTGCAACCAAGCATGCTGTGGTAGCCCTCTCAGAGGGTATGCGCGTCGATCTGATGAACTACAATATCAAAGTAACCGCACTCAATCCGGGTATGGTAGATACGGAATTTTCTTTGGTACGCTATAGTGGTGATGAACAGAAAGCAGCACAAACCTATTTGGGTTTCGAACCCCTGCACGCAAGTGATGTTGCCAAAACAGCATATTATTGCGCCACCCTTCCCGACCATGTTTGCATCAACGATATTACCATGACCTGCACGCGCCAGGCTAATGGTATCTTTAAAACAACGGATGAAGCTGTAAGACTTTCCTGACCCATATAAGATCTTCTTAATATTTTTTTCTATAGTAATATGAATTCGTATAAAACACCATAGTTTTGGTTTTATATGCGAAACAAATACCTAATCGCTAAGGCGAAAATATCTGTTGTAATACTGACTTTAATCTTTTTTGCCTGCCGGCCCGAAAAGAAAAAGCAATTCTCTAACTGGAAAATAAAGGGAACAGAATACAGTTCTAATAATACAGAAGTTGCCATTGGTCATGCCATTGGTAAATTGTCCTGCTCAGGTAAAAACAGATTTAGTATTACATTTTACTCTTTCTCCTTCATGACCGCAAATTCATTGCCCGATACCGACAGCTTTTTGCTGACCAGGGATAACCTTGAGCAGGATTCGGGGAAAGTATTGTTATACCTATATATCGACACTACTGGATATGTTCCTCCTACAAATTCCATTAAGTACCTAAAAGCAGAAAGGATTAATGGAAAAATAAGGTATACCTTACCTGGAATGTGGTATGTAAATTATATGAACCCCAATGATAGTGTACTGGTAGAGGGCACTTTTAATGAGCCATAAACCAAATAAAATTGTACTAAAAATGCACTTATATATAAAATATTGTAATTTTAATTAATAATTAGTAAAACCAAAAACAAATGAAAAATATCTCCATTCTTATACTGGCTTTAAGCTTTTTTGCCTGCCGGCCCGAAAAGAAGAAACAATTCTCTAACTGGAAAGTAAATGGAGTAACATATTCTTCTAATAATGTTACAGCAACTATTGGGAGAGCAATGGTAACGCTTACAAGTCATGATACAACCAGATTCGATCTTAGGTTCTATTTAGGGTTCTTTCCAAGTTCCGGAGAATGGCCAATTATCAGTATAAATCCATCTCAAGATCCAAACTTTGCTATACTAGGCTTTTATATAGATACAATACCATATGGGATTACGCCAAGAAATATCAATAAACTTATTGCTTCGAAGAACAATAATAAGGTTACATATACTCTTGCTCCGACTTGGTTTATTAGCTACAATAATCCTAATGATAGCGTATTAATAGAAGGCACTTTTAATGAACCATAAATTTAAAAACACGATAAAATAACCTATGAAAAAAACAATTCTAAAACTTATCCCTCTCCTTACCCTATTCTTACTACGCAATACCCTATGGGCACAACTGCCCCCGGTTACTTTTAGCGTCGGAGCCAATGTATGTGATCACAGCTCCTGGAAGCTGGTCTTTTATGATGGATTTGACGGGAGCAGTCTCAACAACAATAACTGGTACCGGTTTAATTCCAATAACTGGGGCACTACAGATGACTGGGGAGAAGGCAGGGTACCTTATCCCGGCAATAACACCGTCATACAGGATGCCAACGTTGTCGTAAACGGGGGAACAGCCAAATTAAAAGTAATACAGCAACCCACTACCTGGCAATGCGCCACCTGCAATATGGCCCCTTATACCCAAAACTATACCTCGGGCTATCTATCCAGCAAAATGCGCTTTAATAATGGCCGGATAGAAGCCCGGCCGAAAATGCCTATTTTCAAAGGCGCCTGGAGCACCTGCTGGACCCGGTTCGGCACCAGTATGAATGAAATAGATTTTGCCGAATCGGCCTCACCCAAAGGCATGCCCGGCTGGCCCTATATTGGTAAAAAGAAACCAAATAACGCTTATAATTTACATGCCTGGGCACCGCTGTTTCCGAATAATCCATATAATCTTCATGATGAAAGTATAGGTAACAGTTACCCTAACCAGGACTGGAGCAGTTGGATTACTGGTAGCCGACACAAGTATGAAAACTGGCATACCTACGTGTGCGAGTGGGATACGGCCTGCATCAAAACCTACCTGGATGGCGCATTGGTCAGCACGATATGGAAATATTATCAAAACGTGCTTGTTCCGTATAATACCGGAGGTGGCCAGCAATATTATGCAGTCAAAGTACCCTCCAACTGTGCTCCAAATGCCGGAGTACCGTATTATGTAACAGAAGGCTACCCTTATAACAGCCAGTCGCAAAGTAAACTGATCTTCTCTACTGCGATGACCATACCGGAAAAAACGCTTTCTGCGAATGGCGAGCTGGGGCAAATGGAAATTGATTACGTAAAAGTATATCAGCGCCACCCCGGGGAAGAAGGGCATACCGAAATATGCAGCGATCCTATTCCTGCTATAAACGGCCCTAATACGATGTGTGGCACCACTACCTATACGACAACTCCCCTCAACAAGCGGGGGAACCTGGAGTACTGATAATGGTGCCCTGAATTTTGTCGGCAGCACATCAGGCAGTAGTGTATCAGTACAGGCCAACCCGAATACTCCTCATATGTCAACAGTTCTATCCTATAGCTATGCTCCTGCCGGTTGTCCTCCTGTTACCGTTTCTAAAGCTATAAATACAGGAACAATTGGCGCTAATGTATTTGCATCAAGAAATTTGGGGTGGTTGAAAGAAGATTTTAGTTTATGGCCCACTCCTGTTGTAGCTGGAGCAACCTATAGCTGGAAAGTATGGTATGGCTTCTCTAGTTCCAATCTTAATTACTATACAGAAACTGCGCCATATATAACTACCCCAAAAATGTGGCACTTTGGTATTTTACCTTATTATCTGAAATGGGAACTTACGATTAGCACCTCTTGCGGTTCCAAAACGCTGACAGGTACTAAAAACAATATGTCTTATATGGCACCGCTAATCGCAAAGCCAGAAACATTTATGGAAACAGACTCTTCTACCTATTATTTTGAAACCAGATTTACGGAAGCAGACAGCGCTGAATATGAGAAAACAGTCAGGAATATGATTGCACATAAATTTGTAGAAGACCCGGAGGATATGACAGCAATAAATGAGATGATTGGCAAAGTAAGAATGGAAGCTTTGGAGCCTTATTTGTTTTTTGAAGACCAAGAAATTACTGATCCCGGTATTATTAGTTCTTCACTATCTAAATCGGATGATTGTTTAAACATATCTAAAGCATTTCCCAACCCCGCAACCCAAAATATCAGGATAGGCCTTTCTGACAAATTTGACAAAAACAAACAAATTAAATATAAGATATATAATACTTTAGGGCAACTTACGCATACAGGTTCCGTAAAATCCGATATTGATATCCGTAGTCTTGCAACAGGCAATTACGTCCTTGAAATAAATCAAAATAGACAAACAGAGCGTCTTAAATTCGTTAAGGAATAGCTCTCCGTAGTTTAATCGTTCAGATAACAGGACGACACAAACTAAGGGCTGCGATGATTATCGCAGCCCTTAGTAATTATAGAAATATGCTGTTAATACTTTTTATGCTTAATCACCGCCCGAACCGATACTTAAGCGTACTTCTTTTTCGGAAAGGTTAGGCACTTTGGGTACCACGCCAAAATCACAGATATTATTATCCGGGGTACGATCAATCAATTTATTATAAGGATCTATACCGGCAAAAATTGGTTTTTCGTTTACGATAAACTCAAAGGTTTTCTCGGGTGCATCCATCTTCACTTTATAAAACACCAGTGGATTAAATTGTTCTTTGGCCTTTGGTTTTACCGCCCCAAACACGCCGATATCGATATAATCATTTACAGCTACTTTTTTGTTATTCCCCATACTATCTGAACGGAATTTAGTACAACCAACGGTAAGGCTTACTTTGTATTTTCCATTAGCCAGTTTTTCTGTTTTCAGCGATTTTACATAGTTTTCATAAATTGTAATATGCTCAAACATATCGGAGATAATATACTTCAGGCTGTCTGGAGTGGCTGCTCTCAGATAATTAACAAACTCAAGGGCATCCGTGTAAGGCGCTTCCTGAAAGGCTACTTTAGCAATATATTTTCTCAATGCAGCATTCAGTGAATCTTCACCAATATAATCTTTCAGAGCATACATAATCACACTTCCTTTTTCATAGTGGATATACTGCTGGTTTTCCACCAGCATCAACGGCTTTTCCCCCTTGCCATCTACCGTTCTGCTTCTCAGGTATCGATCCATTTCATGCTTCAGGAATTTCTTCATATTGTCTTTGCCATAGCGATGTTCCATCACCATGAGGGCACTATACTGCGCCATCGTCTCCGACATTAAAGTGCTTCCCTGAACATTGGCTCCGATCACCTGGTGCGCCCACCACTGATGTGCCACCTCATGCGCCGTAACGTAATAAGGTAAATCTATTTTGCTCCAATCGCCGGTATCTACCTGATTGGTAAATCCGATATTCTCGGAAAAAGGAATCGTATTGGCAAAAGACTGTGCAAAAGAGGCAAACCTCGGGAACTCAATAATCCGGATTTGCTTATGCTGATAAGGAGAAAAGTTTTTGGTATAATAATCCAGCGAATTTTTAATTGCCAGGATCATATTATCTACATTAAAAGCATGCGCCTTATCATAATAGATCTCAATGTTTACCTCTTTCCAGCGATCCTTCCTGATCTCATACCGGGCAGATTGATAGGCATAGAAATTCAACATCGGGCTATCCATTTTATATTTAAAATAGTTTCTCCCGTTTTCGGTCCATTTTTTCACCAAATAACCCGGTGCAATCGCCGTTTGGTCTGCACTGGTACTGATTTGTGTTTCAAAACGAATCCAATCCGCATCATTTGAAATATAGGTATTCTGATGTGCTGCGCTATCATTGATCCGCGCCATGCGTAATTTAGAGGGAAGATTATGTTTTTTCCGTTCCTTATTAGAAGATAACTCAGCAGCATCACTATAGCCCAGGCTCGGCATGATCTGGTTATTGAAGAAGCTACCATTTGAGACGACAAGTGTACTCAGTTCATCGTTATCAAATCCTTTAGGTGCGTAGTCAAATTCAAAACTGATCTTCACAGAATCGCCCGGCAATAGCGGTTGTTGTAGTTTAAACAACCTTATCCCAAAAATTTTATCATCTGTAATTAAAGTAGCCGGTTTATCTAAAGCCACTTCTTTGTAAGTAAAGTGCGAGGTTTCATCAAAAATATTAATGTAAACCGTATCCAGTGCCTGCGCATGTTTATTCTTTGCCCAATAGAATCCTTTTACATGCAGGCTTCCTTTATCGGGATAAATATCCACATCTACATTCGCTTCCACAATCCTGGGCTGCAACAGGTGTTCATATTTTTTATACAATTTTTCATAATTCACATACTCCTGGGTTCTCTCTTTTACACTTTTATAGGTATTCAATATATTGGTGTTATAGAAAATATAGGATCCAAAGCCCACAAAAGACAGTGCACAGAACAGCATAGCCCATTTAGATCCTTTCCTGACTTCTTTTTTAGAAAACCGGAATCTCGATTTTATTTTGCTCTCCTTACCTCTGGCATAAAAATATAAAGCAATAAAAATGATGACCAGCACAAAACTCAACCAGTACGCTTTATACACGAACCAAGGGCCTAAAGGACCATACCCGTTTAAAGCAGAATAAGGCAACCTGGGACCGTCAGAGTCGAAATTGTAAAGCTTATTGGTCCACTCCAACTGGATAAACAAAATGCTTAACAGCATCAAGGGAATCAGCGAGAAAAAGAAGCCGAGGTATTTATTAGGAGAGAATACCTGTATCGCCAGACAAATACCAATGGTAATGGAGAAGGAAACCAGTCCAAAACAAATAATACTCACAAAATATTGCATCAGGTCAATCTGAAAGAAAGACTGAGACATTTGTATCGAGATACCGGTAAGGATTGCTACCAATTGCATCAGTAACACTACGCCCATCAGTCCGACATACTTCGAAAAGAACAAGACCACATTGCTCACCGGAGTTGCATGTACCAACTCATCGGTCTTGGTTTCTTTTTCGCGGAAGATGATTGTACCAGAAAAGAATACAACAAAGATTACCGTCAATAAACTATAAGCACCTACATAGTCAATTACATTTTGCGTGAGGGGCAGCATAGGGCTTTCCGCAGCACTAAAATGATTGATCAGCCAGATCAGCCCTATCGTCAGGATACAAATAATGATAAAGAAAGTGCTTTGGGCAATTTTTCTAAATTCAAATTTTGATAAGTACCATAACTGAGACCAGGCCGAAGCACCTGAGTATTTTTTGGTCACCTTTGGAATATCCGCAAGGGTTTGAAACTTATTAGTCACTACCGGTGCTTCTTCATTTTTACGTTTAAATAAGCGAAAAGGAGTTAAGAACTGCGCAAAGCTAAAGCGATAATAACTCACAGCAGTCACAACAATAGCAATAGCCAACCACAACAGGCGATTATTGAGCAATACGCCCTTCAAAGGGATCATATTGCTATTTTGTTCTGCAGGCGTCCAGTATTCGGTCAGTACATTAAAAGCGATACTACCAAAAGGTTCAATGATTGCGGACAAGGTTTTTTTATCCAGATCGGCACTCATCACCTCTGCAATACTTCTTAAGACAAGCATGATGATACAAAACAGGTAAGCCGTTAAGGTCTTGCGGGTAAAAGTAGTCAGCGAGAAGAAAATAATACCCAATAAAAACACATTAGGCACCGTAAAAATCAGGAAAGGCTGTAAAAAACTCATGAGCTCAAAAGGCCCCACCATAGAATGGCCGATACCCGGTAAAAGCCCCAGGAAATAGCCGACAATATAACCCGACATTACAAACAGACCCAACACAAAAGCCGCCAGGAACCTTCCGAAGAAGTAGCTGGATTTGGAGATGGGTTTGGTAAAGAAAAGTGCATGGGTATTATATTCATAGTCCTTCTGTATGGCGGTAGCCATAATAGAAACGAGGACAATACTGTTCAATAACCCGAACACATTGGAACTTAGTCCCACCAACAGGTTCGAGACACTATAGGCAGAGTTAAAGATGATATTGCGATCGCCTTCAAAAGTATTAAACACGCCTGTTTGCTGAAATCCGATTGCGAGGCTTAATAAAAGGAATAAAGTAAAGAATACATAAATCATGGGTCGTTTAAAACCCAGTTTCAATTCAAAACGAAAAATGGCTCCAAACATGGTCTTAATTTATAGCGTTGTTAACAATAGCAGAGAAATATACATCTTCTAAACCTACGGGAGCGAGCTCAAAGCCATTACCCGGGTCTGTTTCGCTGTATATACGCAACATTAAGGAACCATGTACCATAGAGGAGGAGATGGCATTGTATTTTTCTTTATAGCTCGAAAAAGTATTGCTTTCGATCGGTTTAATCCATATTTTACCTTCTACTTTTTGCACCGCATCACTAGGGTTACCTTCATATAAGATTGTACCCTGATTCATGATCACCATCTTACGGCACAGGTTTTTCACATCATCTACAATATGGGTAGATAAAATCACAATCGTCTGTTCCGCAATTTCACTCAGTAAATTCTGAAAACGATTGCGCTCCATAGGATCAAGGCCGGCAGTAGGTTCATCCACAATCACCAGGCTGGGATTACCGATCAGGGCTTGTGCGATGCCGAAACGCTGGCGCATACCCCCCGAATATTCACTTACATTTCTCTTCCGAGCTTCGTATAAATTCGTTTGTTGTAATAAAGCCGATACCAGTTCTTTGCGTTCGCCCTTATTGGAAATACCTTTTAATACGGCAAAATGATTTAATAAATCCCAGGCAGAAACTTTCGGGTAAAAACCGAAGTCCTGAGGTAAGTATCCCAATTGCTCGCGCAAAGCCGTTTTATTATGGATCACATCAATATCGCCCAGCTTGATGCTGCCCGTATCAGGATCCTGTAAAGCCGCGATGGTACGCATCAGAGTCGATTTTCCGGCACCATTCGGACCCAGCAATCCAAACAATCCTTTCTCTATCGTCAGGTTTACATTATTCAATGCTTTTACGCCGTTAGGATATACCTTATTCAGGTTTTCGATTATTAAATTCATATGATAGTATTTTTAAGCAATTCATTTTTATACCAAACAAAAATACACTTTAGGCAGCGTACATACAATCCCCCACATTGGGGGAATTTTATATGTTTAGGAAGTCCTATAATTTCGAACCGATTATTTTAATACCATTTTAGAACGAAGCGTAGTATTTTTGTCTAATCAATACATGCTGTTATGAAAAATATTCTTCTTGTAGGACTGGGCGGCGCACTGGGTAGCATTTTACGATACCTCGTTTCCCTGTGGACCACAAAAGAAGCGACACAACACTTTCCCTGGGCTACCTTTATCATCAACGTGTCCGGCTGTCTGGCGATCGGGCTCCTTATGGGATTGCTGGATAAACAAATACTCTCTAATGCGACCAGGCTTTTACTCATTACCGGCTTCTGTGGCGGGTTTACCACTTTTTCTACCTTTTCTGCAGAGAATATAAAACTGATACAAAGCGGCCATCTTTTTACCGCCCTACTCTACATTATCCTGAGTATTATTTTGGGGCTTGCAGCGGTATGGGGCGGGCTGTTTTTAACGAAGGCAATATAAAAACGACATGAAAGATCTTTTTTCTGAATCCTCCGATCTGTATGCCCGACACCGGCCACAGTATCCCGCCGCTTTATTTGCATACTTAAATACTTTAGTACAGGATAAAGATAAAGCCTGGGATTGCGGTACAGGTAACGGGCAGGTGGCAGCGGTGCTCGCGGAAACCTTTACGACGGTATATGCCACCGATATCAGTACGGCACAAATCGCCGCCGCCGCTCATAAAGAGAACCTGCAGTACAGCATCCAGGCTGCAGAACATACACACTTTCCCGACCATTGTTTTGCACTCATCACCGTGGCACAAGCCATACACTGGTTTGACTTCGAGCAGTTTTATGCAGAAGTAAAAAGAACCGCTAAAGCCAATGCCATCCTTGCGGTGATCGGATACGGCGATATACGTATATCAGAAACCATAGATCCGCTGATGCAAGATTTTCATGCAAATACCTTAGGCGCATACTGGGATTGGGAACGAAAGTATATAGACGAACGGTACGAGACCATTCCTTTTCCTTTTGAAGCCATAGCACCTCCGGACTTTACCATAACTATAGACTGGACGCTCGAACAATTGATCGCCTATATCAATACCTGGTCGGCCTTGAAACACTTTATCAAAGCCAATAAGTACAATCCCGTCGACACCCTGCAGCAACAGATCGAACCCTTATGGGGTAAAAATCTTGTGCGTACCGTCCACTTTCCTTTGTTCCTGAGGATCGGAAAAATAAACCCAGAATAAATACATATCCCATGAACCGTATGTCCCGCCCGGAGCACATCACACAAACCTATTTAGCCTTTATTGACCAACACCTGGCCGACATCCTGTCGGGCGCCGCTGCGGAGATGCTGGAATTGAATGAGATCGCCGCCGAATTACACATCAGCCGCAACCACCTTTCCGATACCATAAAAGCATATACAGGCCATCATCCCTGCTTCTTCTATGATCAAAAAATACTGGACATTGCCAAAACATTACTGCGCGGATCAGCACATTCGGTAGCAGATATTGCCCGTATGCTGACTTATGACCCTTCTAATTTCTCAAAATTCTTTAAAAAGTTTGAAGGCAAAACACCGGGTATGTTCCGAAAAGAAGCCGCACAAGTTTAAAATTCCGAAACTAACACCATTGCAGCAGCGGTGAATGTGCAATCTTTGCTTTTTAAAAACAATATTTTTATGAGCAAAGTAGCATTGGTCACCGGCGGAAGCCGCGGTTTAGGAAAAAATATGGCGGAAGCCCTTGCCGACAAAGGACTTGACGTCATCATCACCTATAAAAGTAATCAAGAAGAAGCCGATAAAGTTGTTGCGCTTCTCGAAAGCAAAGGCCATAAAGCCGCTGCCATGGCATTGGATACCGCCGTTTCCGGTTCCTTCGAAGAATTTGTAACAAACCTCCAATCGGTATTGGATACGGTTTTCCAAACAAATCATATCGACTATTTAGTCAACAATGCTGGAATTGGTATTCATGCCAGCTTTGCCGAAACCACAGAAGAGCAGTTTGACACCTTAATGAACATCCACTTCAAAGGCGCTTTTTTCCTGACCCAAAAATTACTGCCGGTTCTAAACGATGGTGGTGGTATTGTGAATATTTCCACAGGCCTGGCACGTTTCAGTAGCCCGGGCTATGCCGCTTATGCTGCGATGAAAGGGGCTATGGAAACCTTAACCAAGTATCAGGCCAAAGAATTGGGCGCCAGAAAGATCAGGGTCAACATCGTGGCTCCGGGGGCTATCGAGACCGATTTCGGTGGTGGGGTCGTCCGGGATAATAATGAAATGAACGCTTTCCTGGCCTCACAAACGGCTTTAGGCCGTGTAGGCCTTCCTGATGATATAGGTACCGTAGTGGCCTTTTTATGCAGCGAGGACGCCAAATGGGTGACCGCACAGCGCATTGAAGTATCCGGAGGGATGTTTATATAATTGAAAATTATAAATGGATAATGGATAATGATATAATTGTTGCATAAAATTGTTTTTTTTGCAACAGCAACTTTTTCCGAAAACCCCATGTCGGATATTTTTATCGCGGCAAGGGGGCTTACCGAAAAAAGAAACGATAAAAATTATTATTAATCATTCATTATCCATTGTACCCAATTATTATATGCACCACACCTTATTGCTTGTTTTAGGGATTCTCTTTGCCGTCTTTATGCTGGTTATGCTGGCCCAGAAAATTAAAGTAGCCTACCCTATTTTCCTGGTCATTGCCGGACTGGGCATTAGTTTCATACCCGGTTTGCCGAGAATCTCCCTCGACCCGGAGCTCATCTTTACCATCTTCCTCCCACCGCTGCTTTACGAAGCCGCCTGGTACACTTCCTGGAAAGATTTTTGGAAATGGAAACGCCCCATCGGTCTTTTAGCTTTCGGATTGGTATTCTTTACCTCCATGATCGTAGCCTATTTCTCCAGCAGCCTCATTCCGGGCTTTACCATAGCCCTGGGCTTCTTGCTGGGCGGTATCATCTCCCCACCGGATGCTGTAGCCGCAGCTACCGTACTCAAGGGATTAAAAGTACCCAAAAGAATCCTTACCATACTAGAAGGAGAAAGTCTGATCAACGATGCCTCCTCTCTGATTGTATTCCGCTTTGCCTTAGCCGCCGTGCTCACCGGTACATTTTCGATGCAGCAAGCAACCGGGCAATTCTTTCTGGTGGCCGGTATGGGTGTAGTGGTCGGTTTGGCCGGAGCGCATATTATGTACGTCATTCATCGGTTCCTGCCCACCAATGCAGCTATTGACGGTGCCCTTACTGTTATGACACCCTATATACTGTTCCTCGCTGCCGAACAATTTCATTTCTCAGGCGTGATGGCGGTCGTCAGTGGCGGTTTATTTATCTCTTTCCGTTCCCATGAGATATTTAAATCGGGACATACCCGCATGAATATGCTGGGGGTATGGACCACAATGATCTTTGTAATGAATGCGCTGGTCTTTATTCTGATCGGATTGGCCTTACCCGAAATCATTGAGGGCCTGGGCGAATATTCTATATGGGAAGCCGTGAAATATGGGCTGATCATCAGTGCCATCATTATTGTATTAAGAATCTTATGGGTATTCCCGGCGGCCCATATCCCGCGCTGGTTGAGCAGCCGCATTCGGCAAGACCCTTCTCCGGGTTGGAAAGGGCCGCTGATCATCAGTTGGGCGGGTATGCGGGGTGTGGTTTCTTTAGCTACAGCCTTATCTATTCCCCTAATGATGGATGATAAGATAACCCCTTTCCCACACCGTAATGTAATTGTCTTTATTACCTTCGTCGTTATTTTTGTCACCCTGGTTTTTCAGGGGCTCACCCTACCTTTGATTTTAAAATGGATAAAGATCGAAGAGATTGACCATATCGCGCCTGTTAACGAACAGCAGGCAGGTATCCGGTTTAACCTGAATTCGGCCGCATTGCAAAAATTAATGGGGCATTATGAACAGGATTTAATAAGCAACGAATTTTTGAAGCAACTGAAAGATGAACTGGAGGCGGATCTTAATATGACCCGTCAGAAGCTGGAAACCTTTGGTTGTAATATTGCCGAACATAACAGGATAGAGCATTTTAATCATATCTTACTGGATCTTTATAAGACCCAGAGAATGGAGCTGTTCCGCTTACGCAGGGAAAACCTCTTTAGCGACAGTGAGATTAGAAAGGCTGAATTGCAACTGGACCTTAGTGAAATGAAGGTGACCGGGGCAGGACATTAACCCAAAAAAACAAAAACGATGCATGCAGGCAAATCATACTCGCTGAAAGAGTTTCTGGTATGGACCAGACGCAATATTTTTAAACTGATCATTATCGGTGTGTTACCAGTCGTTGCTTATCAGCTTTTGGGTCAAAAATGGATTGCCCTCCCCTGGACGGTGGTCGCCTTACTGGGTACAGCGACGGCATTTATTGTGGGTTTTAAAAATACGCAGACCTACAGCCGTACCTGGGAAGCCCGGCAAATATGGGGTGCTATACTCAACAGCAGTCGTGCCTGGGGCATCATGAGCCGGGATTTTCTGAATGATCAGAAAACAGCTCAAACCCTTATCTACAGGCACTTTGCCTGGCTTACTGCCCTGCGTTACCAGATGAGAGAATACAGGGCTTGGGAGACTACTCATAAGTCTTATAATGAAGAATACAGGGCATCATTTTATACCATACCCGAGCAGGAAACAACTCTGGAAACAGAACTGGCGAAGTATCTTAGTCCTGAAGAACAGTCTTATATCCTCTCTACCAAAAACCGGGCAGCACAAATCCTAAGTTTACAAAGTAAAACGATTAAAGCCGCTTTTGACCGACAGGAAATAGACAGCATTCAATTAGTCGAAATGCAGAAAGCTATTAAGGATTTATACGATCAGCAAGGAAAAAGTGAGCGCATTAAAAACTTCCCTTATCCGCGCCAGTTTGCCACGATCAATGCATTTTTCATTAAACTTTTTTGCCTTTTACTACCCTTTGGTATGCTCAAAGAATTTGACAAACTCAATGACGGGCTCAGCGGTTTTATGCATGGATATATGGTCTGGTTGGTCATCCCTTTTAGTGTTTTAATTTCCTGGGTCTACACTTCTCTGGAGCAGGTAGGAGAAAGCACAGAAAATCCTTTTGAAGGCAGTGCCAATGATGTTCCGATCTCTCAGATGAGCCGCACGATTGAAATCGATCTCCGGGAAATGTTGGGAGAAACCGACTTACCTCCTGCCCTGCAAGCCAAAAACAATATTGTCTTATAGGGGATCAAAGAAAAGTTTCCGAAGATTATAAAAAGTAAACCTCATTTTCCGATTTAAATGCTTGATAAAGCTGTTTTGAACATACTTTATCAAGCATTTTTTATTTTATTTTATTTCTATAAAATAAAATTGTTAGCTTTGCCTAACTTTTTAATTCCAAAAATAAAATAATCTTATAGAAAATGAATATTTACCTACGGGCCCTCATCACGGGAACCTTTATCTTATTGAATACTAAAAGCATACAAGCACAACAGGCCTGTATATCCGGGCTGATTACAGCAGACCAAGTGCCCAAAGAACAGGCAAGCATCCGTTTAAACAATACTGCCTATCAAAGTATAACCGATAGCCAGGGACGTTATCGTCTATGCGCCATCCCTCCGGGAAGATACCAGGTTCAGGTTTCGGCAAAGGGGTATAAAAGCATCAGCAGGAAGTTGGTGCTTCAGGCAGCAGATACTTTAAGACTGGATCTGGACCTGGAAAAAGAGGGACAAACCTTAGAGGATGTGGTGGTTACCGGTACTTTAAAGGAAGTATCGCGTTTGTCAAGCCCTGTACCCGTAGAAGTATATACCCCTGCATTTTTCAAAAAGAATCCGACGCCTAATATTTTTGAAGCCTTACAAAATGTAAACGGTGTAAGGCCGCAGATCAACTGTAATGTGTGCAATACCGGTGATATACACATCAATGGCCTGGAAGGGCCTTATACGATGGTTTTAATTGATGGGATGCCTATTGTCAGCAGCTTATCTACGGTATATGGTTTATCTGGTATTCCCAATGCCATTGTAGAACGTATTGAAGTAGTAAAGGGCCCTGCCTCTTCTTTGTATGGTAGTGAGGCGGTAGGTGGCCTGATTAATATCATCACCAAAAACCCGGGTGGCCAAACACCCAAATGGTCGGCAGATCTGATGGGCACCAGCTGGGGGGAATATAATGCAGATCTGGCGCTCAGCACAAAGGTCGGCAAACAGGCTGCAGTATTGACCGGTGTCAATTATTTTAATTATCAGAATCCGCAAGACCACAATAAAGACAATTTTACTGATGTTACCTTGCAGGATCGGATTTCTGTTTTTCAAAAATGGAATTTCAAGAGAAAGGAGGCAAGGTTTTTCAGCCTGGCCGGGAGGTATTTATATGAAGACCGCTGGGGCGGGGAAATGAACTGGAATAAATCGTTCAGAGGAGGTGATAGTGTATATGGAGAAAGCATCTACACCAAACGCTGGGAGCTGCTGGGAAAATATCAATTGCCTACCCGCGAGCGGCTGATGTTATCTTTTTCATACAATAACCATAATCAAAATAGTGTTTATGGTAAGACGATTTACCAGGCGCAGCAAAACATCTCTTTCGGTCAATTGGTCTGGGATAAAAAATGGCAGCAACACGATTGGCTCGTTGGTGCGGCACTTCGCTATACTTATTACGACGATAATACTCCTGCTACGGCAGGCATAGGGCAGCAGAGTAACAATCCGTCTAAAACCTGGCTACCCGGTATTTTTATCCAGGATGAAATTACCTTCAATCCCATGCATAAATTGCTCTTGGGTTTCAGATATGATTATAATTCGCTTCATGGAAATATCTTTACGCCAAGGATTGCTTATAAATGGACTGTAAACCAAAATAACACGATAAGGCTTAATGCCGGTACCGGTTTCAGGGTGGTCAATTTGTTTACGGAAGAACATGCTGCCCTGACAGGTGCCCGATCTGTTGAGGTCAAAAATGATCTAAACCCCGAGCGGTCCTATAATATCAATCTGAATTACAATAAAAGATTCTTTCTCGAAAGCGGAACTTTTATGGGCTTCGATTTTGCTGCCTTTTATACTTTTTTCAACAACCGGATTGTACCGGATTATGAAACGGATCCGAATAAAATCATTTATGATAACTTAAACGGTTATGCCCAGAGTAAAGGCATCAGCCTTAATGCAGATATAGCCTGGAACAATGGCTTAAAACTATTGGCAGGAGGCACTTTAATGTCTAATACGATTACAGAAAACCACAGCACCATGCAGCAAATGCTAACGGAAAAATTCACCGCTACCTGGGCACTTTCCTATACCATAAAGCCGTTAAAACTGGTCATCGACTATACAGGAAATGTATACAGTCCCATGCGCTTGCCTTTGTTGGGTAAAACGGATCCAAGAAGTGCCTATTCTCCCTGGTGGAGCTTACAGAATATTCAGTTTACCTACAAAGGATTCAAACAATTTGAAATATATGCAGGCATTAAAAATCTTTTAAACTGGACCCCGGGAAAACGCAGTGATTTTATCATTGCCAGAAGTGAAGATCCTTTTGATAAAAAAGTACACTTCGATGCACATGGAAACGCGCTTATTACACCTGACAACCCTTATGGGCTTACTTTTGACCCAAGTTATGTATATGCACCAAACCAAGGTATCAGAGGCTTTATCGGTCTGCGTATGAGCTTTTAGGGCATAAAAAAAGAGGCATAGAACTTGAAATTGCTATGCCTCTTTTTCTACTTTTTCTAAAGAATATTCAGGACTGTTTAGCTTCCAAACTGGAAAACCCAACTTTTCATTTCGCGGAAAACAGTTGCGCTTGTAACCGGATTGGAAAGACCCAAATCATGGCCTGCTCCTGTTATGGGCAGTAAACGATTTGGAAAGCCGGAAGCATCCAGGCCTTGATGTAGCCGATCCGATTGACTATAAGGTACTACATTGTCAAGGGTACCATGAACCAGTAAAGTAGGTATATTTTGTAAAAAGAAAAGCGGACTCGCACTCCAAAAGTTTCCGGGTAGGGCTTGTCCCGGAATATAGGCGGCATTAACCAATGCTTCTACCCCTCCGATATCACCCGAAGTATTCATCATATCCAGGAAGGTTATATCAGTCAAATCGCATGGCGCGGCCAAAGCAATGACTGCTGCAGCTCTTTTCTTACTATCATGTCTGTACGTATATGCCAGCGCTAAATGCCCTCCGGTATTCATACCGATAATAATATATTTTTGACTTTTTATATTCCATTCCAGGCTTTTCTTACTACAGTATTCAACAGCCTGCTTGATATCCTGCATTAAGCTATCATAATGAATCTTTCCTGTATCAGCACATCGATAATTAATATTTATTGATGCAATGTGATTTTCCAAAAGGCTATCCTGTAGGGCACTCATACTCGACTTATCGCCTGTATTCCATGAGCCTCCATGAATCAAGATGGCCACAGGGGTATTAATATTCCTTGCTTTGGGCAGGTATACATCCATCACATTAGTATCTGAAGTTCCGTAAGCAACATTCAATAGCTTTTGCTCTTTGGTCGCGCCGGGGCTAACCGCAGTACCATTGCCCACCGGTAATTGAAGATCCTTTTTACAACTAATAAGCAGGGAAAAACAAAAAAGTATATAGAGTATATAACTTTTATTCATGGATTAGAAATTTGATTGTAAATATACGGTTTATGTTAAATAAAAACAAAATGTGATTTACGGCACTTTTCGATAGAAAATATATCCAAATCCGGAACATCCATCCCTTTGAAGTCTGCAAAATAAAAATTGAATTGCTGTTGGATATATCCAACAACAATTCAATTTTTAAAAAGAGATAAGGCTTTTATTATGAGGCAATACTGAGCATATTACTATATCTCGTTGTGCCATCATTTAACTCTATATAATAATTACCTCTAGGGAAACTATGGGTATTTACTTTAATCACATCATCCTTTACATCTTTGAGCTGGTATACAATACGGCCTAAAATATCCCGGATCACTAAGGTCGCCCCTTTGCGTGTATTTATAATATTTACAAAATCAGCGCAGGGATTGGGGTAAATCTGTAAGCTATTTTTCGATACTCCAATTTTATTGATGCTGTTTGGCTCCTCCCTTTGGTTTTCATAAGCACCCATGTCAATAACATTGACCACACGGGGATTACCGACATAATCATAAGTGGCCGCATTGCTGCCTGCTAAGGTTCCTTTATTTATACAAATTGTATGATCCTGCAAGGCAAAGTTCGTATTATTTGCATCATACCCCAGCCCAAATCCAGCTGTGGGGTTAATGAAACCAATTGCATTAGAAGCGATATTGTTTGCGGTATCAGAAGGAAAAACGGTAACAAACGTGGTATAAATTTCATTGGCAACAGCTGCTTTGAAACAGTTATTTTCCAATTTAACGCTATTGGTGTTCCAAAGCCCGATACTTTGCTGGGTGATGCTTTCACTGGCATTACCACTAAAAATATTATTCTTAGCAATAAGCTTGGTATAAGAAGGGGTCAGGCCATTGGAAAATACAAATAAACCGGTACCATCTACAGAAACAAGGTTATTGGCTACTGTATTATTGTTGAAGGCTACCTTTGCATGCGCTATATACACAATACCATGGCCATTACGGTTATAATTATTGGCCATCACATTATTGCGTACAATATAATCCAGGGTATCAGAATGGTTATTAGAGAATACGGTTAAGAACATGGCAATGCCTCCATCTCCACTACCACACTGCTGACTGGCCCCGGTATTACTGTTATTAATAATCCGGTTACCTTCAATCAGTCCATTCCCACCGGTACAGGCGATAACAGCATTGCCCGTAGATTGGTTTTTATAAAAAGTATTACCAATTATTGTCGTCTTACGGGAATCGCAATTCAGCACAGAGTATACCGGAAAGGCATTGTAATTATCTGCGGTGTTATGATGAAAATTGCAATTCTTAAAAGTAGCCTCAGAAAAATTTGTGGTGATCAAATAAGTGGCCCTATTCTCATAAAACTCGCAATACTTCATTTCAAAATTTCTCGCGGAGTTTTGGAAAATAAATCTTTGATTATTACAGTTGTTATGATAAATCTTACAATTGTTCATAACCATTTTACTTTCTACAAAAATGCCATAGGTCACCCCACTCTGGTTATACTGATTTTTGATATCCCTGATGATACAATAATTCAGTTTTGCATTTACTCCTTTAAACTCTAAACCCGTCCAGCCCCCATTTTGTGTTTGGGTACTACTCCATCCGGTAGTATCTGCCGCTTTAAAAGTAATGAGCCCATCAGGACTACCGTCAGCAAAAACGCTTCCGTGAAAAGAGATCTTACCTGCAGGACTGAATAAGAAAACAACCCCCGGTTCAATATACACACTATCATAGAAGCTAATCGCGCTTGTAATGGTATAGGGAGAATTCTGTACCGTAAATACCTCTACCGCAAAAGAAGCGAAAGACTGAAACAGCAGTATAAAGAGCAGCGCTAATTTTGTATATAATGTCTTCATAATATTGATTTTATATAAAGACAGCGAACATATGTAAATAGATAGGAAATTTGTAAAACAATCATGATCAACAAATTCGGAGTACTTACAAAATGTATAAGTATTGTGGCAGAGGGATTTATAATAAAGTATATATCTAACTTAATCCTAGGTTTTGGGGAGCTGTTCCAGCCTTACAAGAAAAGTGTATGCCTGATGGGAACAGATAAAGTCACCGTATGGGAGTGGGAGTGTGTTTGGGCTATGGTATGTGTTGGTATAGCTTGGTTCCTGGTTGAGGTATTGGTATTTTTGAGGTCTTGGTATAAATCAAAAAAAAGAGCATCTCTGTT
>NZ_QAJI01000008.1 GCF_003852495.1 Taibaiella sp. KBW10
GTAGCCGCCATATTTATTTTAAAGAGCATCCCTAACAGAGATGCTCTTTTTTTTGCTTTATACCTATACCTCAAAATACCAATAGCTCAACCAGAAACCAAGCTATACAAACACATACCATAGAATAGGGTTAGTGAGCTTTTACTGATTACAGATCCTATTATCTTCCCCACATTCTTTCTTCAAAGTATGGTTTTAATGCCTTGTCTAAGGCAATGATACATGTTCGTTTACCCTCATTGATATATCCCCGATTACCATAAATTTTTTTTGCTTCCTTTTTTAGCCGGCAACAGAAGACCTTTCTTGGCTTTGGATGGGCAATAAATGCGCTTGTGCTTTCCGAACAGAGCAAAACGGAATGAGCAATCCTCTTTATCATTTATTTTAGCTCCCCCTTGTCCTCGGGATGACGAAGAAAATGAATGTTTTCATTTTATATCAACCGACTAACCCCTTACTAGTTTTTTTGTTCCGCAGCAAAAGTTGCCAAAATGGACAAAGGTAATTTTGGTTTCAAAAAGCAGATCGTCATATTATTTTTTTATAAAGTGCAAAATAATTAATTCCACTTGTTGTGTAATTAAAATATTATATTGTATATTCGGTAAGTTGTTGATTTATAGTCTATTTGTACGAATAACAATTCATTTTTTCTAAAATTTAAAAAATGGATTATTTTTTAACATGATTTCTAACCCCTTAAATATATAGTATGTATCGTATGAAAAAAGGTCTACTTCAAACAGTTTTTCTGTTAGGAACATTAAGTACAATTACGCCTTCTACCGCGCAGAACAGTTCTGTAATGCCGGAAACCGCTTTGCCAGGCTTTGCGGGCCCCGTCATTCGGCCACAAAATGCGAGTAGCAGTACCCTGCAGCAGGTTATCATGCCATCGGGTGCAACCGAGAATTTGTATATCCATAGTTGGGATGTGTTTTCGTCACCAACTAACAATGGTATTGCCTGGCGGAGAACCAATGCAGGAGGTGGCTTAATCAATGAAAATTTTGTCCCGGTTAAGTATGCCAATGACATTGATGCCGTCCTTTATAAGGATGGTGCCGATTATTATGTCTTGGCCGCTTATTACTATGATGATGGCAATCCAGGCGCGAAAGGGCACTATTATGACATCTATCGGTTTGAACCGGGTGGTTTGGTTGCAGTGAGTACTATGAACCTGCTTACTTTATCACCAACCTTCGGCAGAATTAATGTAGATGCTACGGTTTATGGTTTGGCCATTACCTGGTGTGTGCCTGGTGTGGGTATTTACGCCAAAGCTGCTGCCTTATCTGGTGCTGCTTTTGGACCAAATGTGTTAATGCCCGGTACCGCCGCTAGAGTAGATCCTGATATCTGTATCCGCAGAGGTGCGGGCGGAAGCGGAAGTGGTTTAGATCTGCAAATGGTATTTTTAGATAATACATTAACTGCTTTACGAGAGTATCGTGTACCTTTCTTTAATGTTTTATCAGGATCGTCTTCCGGGTTTACCGCAGAATACACAACAAGCACGCCATCTGCCAATAGAATAAGTCCTCCGAGGATTGATTGTCCTGATATATGGAGTGGTGGTCAGAAATGGGCTATCAGTATGGGGATTAATAATGTATCCGGAACTACGGTTACAGAGTGGATCTATGCGGTGGTTAAGAATGACGATTGGGGTGGAGTAGGAAGCTTTCCATCAACGGTAAATCTTAGTTATCTTTCCTATACGACGGGATCAGCACAAGCGAATAATCCTGTAGTTGCTTATAATAACCAAAGTAACCGTATTACAGTAGGATGGATGACGAAACAAAATACAACCGTTATCCCGGGTACTAACGACGTGAAATATGTGGCTGTGGATGTTAAGGACAATGGAACTTCTGCTCCTGCAGTGATTCCGGGATCATATAATATGATTTCCAATACTATTGGTGCCTTTACTCCGGTACTCGCTTTCTCCGGTCAGAATTTAAACAGCAATTTTAACGGTTTATACACAGCATTCTCCCAATATAATACGGTGTTTGGTAATTATAGCATGATGTATAAACACAGACCATGGCCTTTAAGTACATTTAAAGGAGTAGCGGATTTAAACAAAGGGGACCATAGCCCGTTTGTGGTGAGTCCCAATCCTTTTGTAAATACCTTATCCTTTACATCACCGGCACAGGGCGATTACAAAATCAATCTGATGAGCATGGAAGGAAGATTAGTATATGAATATCAATGTACCTTAACTGAAGGTGAACTGTATCAGTTAAACATACCTGATATTGCTTCCGGTACTTATGTGCTGAACGTATCTTCCCGCGAAAATAATCTTAATTATACCCAGAAAATGGTTAAGAAATAGCCTATTTCAAAGGTTTTGTGCAACAGCCTAACATATTGGCTGTATTAAAAGAGCATCTCTAACAAGAGATGCTCTTTTTTTAAACCTGATATTCATCATTTACTTGGGATGGACAAAGCTAGATAAATGTCCTTAAGCGCCCTGAAACAGAGGTTATTCCAGTGTGTTTAAGGGGTATTATTAGGCCATTCTATTTGCGTTTTGTGTATCCTGTTTACTATTTTGCCTGTATAATAGTTTACTTTTTTTGACATAGGGCGTTTCTTCATTCTATTATTTATCTTGTTAGGGATAAAAATGTATCCTAAATGGATACTATACTTAACAACAAAAAATAAAAACCACCGTTTTATGTCCAAAAAGTTATTTAATGCCCTTTTCCTTCTGGGAAGTCTGGGAACAATCGCCCCGTCTGTGGCGCAAAACAGTTCCGTTATGCCAGAATACATGTTACCCACTGTCGCAGGACCCGTTATGCGGCCTCAAAATGCGAGTAGCAGCACAATGCAAAAGATTGTCGGGGCGTCTGGTGCGACAGAGAACCTGTACATCCACAGTTGGGATGTATACTCTTCGGCTGACTATAATGGTATTGCCTGGCGCAGAACAGATGACAACGGCAACCTGATTAATGAAGACTTTATTAATGTAAAATATGCCACCGATATCGATGCCGTAATCTACGAAGATGGCGGAGCTTATTATGTATTGGCCGCTTATTATTATAACGATGGTGATCCAAATACAAAAGGACACTATTATGATATCTATAAATTTGATGCCAGCGGTTTATTACCCGCATCCACCATGAACCCCCTTTCTTCTTCCGCTACCTTCGGAAGGATTAATGTAGATGCGACTTCATATGGCTTAGCCATTACCTGGTGTGTACCCGGTGTAGGGAT
Source organism: Taibaiella sp. KBW10 (assembly GCF_003852495.1). Lineage (GTDB taxonomy): Bacteria > Bacteroidota > Bacteroidia > Chitinophagales > Chitinophagaceae > Edaphocola. The sequence continues at coordinate 3,265 of NZ_QAJI01000008.1, forward strand.
TTATACCAAAGTAGCTTCCTTATCCGGCGCGGCTTTCGGACCGGATGTATTAATGCCGGGTACGGCCACTATGCTGGATCCGGATGTTTGTATCCGCAGAGGCGGTGGCGGAAGCGGAACCGGCCTGGATCTGCAGATTGTGTTTCTGGAAAATACCTTAACGGTTGTACGCGAGTATCGGGCACCTTTCTTTAATGTATTGGCGGGCTCTTCTGCCGGATTTACAGAAGAATATGTCGCATTCAGCCCGGGGCCTAAGTACTTTCCACCACGGATCGATTGTCCGGATAAATGGGCGGGCGGCCAGCGATGGGCTGTTGCGATGGCGGCAAATAGCGTTTCCGGGACCAATATTACAGAGTGGGTTTATGCTGTGGTGAAAAATGAAGACTGGCCCGGAGTATATCCAAGCTGGACGAGCCCAACAACCGTAAATGTATCTTATGTGAATTATACATCACCTATGTGGCCTGAACCCTGCGATCCCGTTATTGCTTACAACACGGATGTAGACAAGGTTACGGTTGGTTGGATGAGCCAGCAAAATACATCGGTCATACCGGGTACGAATGATAAAAAATACCTGGCTATGGATGTTAAAGATGACGGGACTGCCGCACCGGCACCGATTCCGGGATCATACAATATGATTTCTAATGTTCCCGGTGGTAACGAGGCCGTTTTGGCTTTTTCCGGTCAGAATGAGAATAGTTATTTTGATGGGCTTTATATTGCTTTTGCACATTTTCATCCGTCATTTCCTAATTACAGTATGTATTATAAGAGCAGGCCATGGTCTTTAAGTACGTTCAAAGGGATAGTAGATCTGCCTACCGATAAAAATAAAGGAATGCAATTTACGATCAGCCCGAATCCATTTGAGCACACTTTATCTTTCCAGGCACCTGCGAAGGGCAATTATACAATAAGCCTGATGGGAATAGGGGGTAGCGTCGTATATGAGCAAAAATGCATTTTGAATGAAGCACAGACCTATCAGTTCAATACACCGGAAATAGCTTCCGGCACCTATGTGATGAAGGTCTCTTCTCCCGAAAATAATATCGACTATACCCAAAAACTGGTTAAAAAATAAGCATGATGGCAACAGGTTTTCTTATTGGAAATATCATGTTTCTGTAAAAACTAAATTATTAATTATACTTATTGTGTAATTAAAATATTATATTGTATATTCGATAAGTTGTTGATTTATAGTCTGTTTGCACGAATTGCAATTCATTTTTTCTAAAATTTAAAAATGGATTATTTCTTAACATAATTTCTAACCCCTTAAATATATAGTATGTATCGTATGAAAAAAGGTCTACTTCAAGCAGCTTTTCTGCTAGGAACGTTAAGTTCAATTACCCCATCTATGGCACAGAACCCAGCTTCCATGCCAGAAAATCCATTACCCGGTTTCGCAGGCCCTGTTGTGCGTCCGCAAAACGCCAGTAGCAGTACCCTGCAACAGGTTACGATGCCATCCGGTGCAACCGAAAATTTGTACATTCATAGTTGGGATGTATTTTCTTCCTATGACAACAATGGCATTGCCTGGCGCAGAACAGATGCGGGCGGCAGTCTGATCAATGAAGACTACATTGTTGTTAAATATGCTACAGATATTGATGCCGTTATCTATCAGGATGGCGCTGACTATTATGTACTGGCCGCTTATTATTATAATGACGGCGACCCGAGCACAAGAGGACATTATTATGATATCTATCGGTTTGAACCGGGTGGTTTGATTCCGGTGAGCACCCTGAACCTGCTTACCTTATCACCTACCTTCGGAAGAATCAATGTGGATGCGACCGTTTATGGCTTAGCTATTACTTGGTGTGTACCTGGTGTAGGGATTTATGCCAAAGTAGCTTCTTTATCCGGCGCGGCTTTCGGACCGGATGTATTAATGCCGGGTACAGGCAATATGGTTGATCCCGATATTTGTATCCGCAGAGGGTACGGTGGAAGTAATACAGGATTGGATCTGCAAATGGCGGTCCTAGATAATTCTTTAACCGTTGTACGCGAATACCGTGTACCGTTCTTTAACGTATTGGCTGGTTCTGCTGCTGGTTTTACAGCAGAATATGCGGCTTTTGCAGTGAATGGTAAATATGCACCGCCACGAATCGATTGTCCGGATATTTGGGGCAATGGTCAGAAATGGGCTATATCTTTATCTGCTTCCGCCATTTCCGGTACATCAGTTACCGAATGGATTTATGCAGTAGTTCAGAATGATGCCTGGAGTGCTACACCGACAACCGTAAGCGTTAATTTTGCCTCCTATACAACGCCATCATGGCCAGAGCCCAATGATCCTGTAGTTGCCTATAATGATCATTCTGATCGTATTACGATTGGCTGGATGACGAAACAAAATACGTCAGTCATCCCAGGCACCAACGACATAAAGTACGTGGCTATGGATGTTGACGATAATAGTTTTTCCACACCGGCTACTATTCCGGGATCATTCAATATGATTTCCAATACCTTGGGCAGCCATGAACCGGTACTGGCCTTTTCCGGGCAAAATCTGAACAGCAGTTTTGATGGTTTATATACAGCATTCTCTCAATTTAATACTGTAATGCCTAATTACAGTATGATGTATAAAAGCAGACCTTGGCCACTCAGTACCTTTAAAGGTGTAGTAGATTTAAACAAAGGGGAAAACAACCAGTTGGTGGTGAGTCCAAATCCTTTTGTCAATACTTTATCCTTTAAGGCAACCGTTAAAGGTGATTATAAGATTACTTTGATGAGCCTGGACGGAAAGGTAGTATATGAACAACCTTGTATACTGAGTGAAGGACAAATTTATTCCTTCAATACGCCTGAATTGGCTGCCGGAAATTATGTGATGAATATCTCTTCCCGTGAAAATGGGATTAACTATAGCCAGAAACTGGTTAAGAAATAAACACACTCCTTTAATTAGTTTTGTGTTATTCAGGAAAAATCTGGACACAAGTAACATATACTAATTGAACCGAAAAGCGGATCAGCTATATTAAAGAGCATCTCTAACAAGGGATGCTCTTTTTTACTTCATAGTTCCGACTAAGCGCTCTTAATTGAAAATGAGTCTGTACAGGACTTCATAACTACCTTGAAATTGATGGTATTACCTAAGGTATTTAGGACTTATCAGGATCGACTCTAAATTGTATTTTGTGTAACCATATTATTATTTTGTCTGCATTAGATTTTACTTTTTTTAAGATAGTGCATTTCGCAATTCTATATTTATCTTGTTAGGGATAAAAATGTATCCTATATGGATACAATCCTTAACAAAAAATAAAAACCACCAGTTTTATGTCCAAAAAATTACTTCAGACAAGCCTCCTGTTAGGAAGCCTGTGCGCGACAGCCATACCTGCTATGGCACAAAATGCATCTATTATGCCGGATATTCAGCTACCGGCAGTACCCGGGCCAGTGATGCGCCCCGATAATGCGAGCAGCAGTACCATACAATTAGTAAACGGTGTATCCGGACAGGAGAATCTATTCATTCATAGCTGGGACGGACCCACTACTTCGGTGAATGGTAACCCTGAATTTCATAGCGGTATTGCCTGGCGCAGATCAGACCTGGGCGGTAATACGATCAATGAAGATTTTATCTACCTGAAATACGCCTCTGATATTGATGCGGTCATCTATGAAGATGGCGGTGAGTATTATGTACTTGCAGCCTATTATTTTGATGAGTATGATCCTGCTACAAAAGGGCATTACTATGATATCTACCGCTTTGATGGCAGCGGCCTGACGCCGGTATCTATCCACAACCTGCTTACCTTATCTCCCACTTTCGGTAGGATTAATGTAGATGCAACTACTTCCGGTCTGGCCATAACCTGGTGTGTACCGGGAACCGGTATTTATGCGAAGTCCGGCGAGTTGTCCGGTGCTAACTTTGGCCCCAATGTATTATTGCCTAATACCGGCAATATGGTCGATCCGGATGTCTGTATCCGCAGAGGAGACGGTGGTAGCGGCACCGGGCTGGATTTGCAAATAGCCTATTTAACGAATACCTTAAACGTGATGTATGAATATCGCGTGCCTTTTTATGATGTGTTTGGAGGTGCTACCACAGGACTTACCGCAGAATATGTAGCCGGTACGGTTGGTACTAACCAATATGCGCCACCAAGAATCGATTGTCCGGACAAATGGGGCGGTAAGCAGAGATGGGCCATTGCATTGGGCATCAGTAATTATGACCACACAACTAACATGACTACGGAATGGGTCTATGCTGTCGTGAAAAATGAAGACTGGCCAGGAGTAGCGCCCACCTGGACCTATCCGACAATTATCGACCTGAGCTATGTAACTTATGGTCCCGGCTGGGCATTTCCTACCAGTCCTGTGATCGCCTATAACAGAAATCAGGATGGGCTTACCGTAGGTTGGATTACAAAGCAAAATACAGCGGTCATCCCGGGTACTACACAATCAAAATATGTAGCAGTAGACGTGTCTGATGATGGAACTGCGATGCCTGCTGTGGTTCCTGGATCGTATAATATGATATCCAACGCACCTTGCGATGTTATGCCGGTGCTGGCCTTTTCCGGGCAAGACCTCAATAGCGATTACGATGGTCTGCACATCGCCTTTAGCGAATATGTTCCATACCCACCTTTCTATAATATAAAATACAAAGACCGGAAATGGGGCTTAAGTACTTTTAAAGGAGTGGTGGATGTACAAGCCAACAAGAATGTAAATATATCGGTGGCCCCGAATCCTTTCAACAATGCTTTATCCTTCAATGCACCGGCCAAGGGTGATTATAAAATCACACTGATCGGAATAGACGGAAGGGTCGTGTATGAGCATCAATGTATGATGGATCAAGGACAAGCTTACCAAATCAATACACCTGAACTGGCTTCTGGTACCTATGTGATTAATGTCTCTTCAAGAGATAATAAGCTTAACTATACCCAAAAAATGGTTAAGAAATAAGTAGATTCCTTTAAACAGATTTTGTTGTGTTGCGCAAAAGCTAATTGCGGCATGTTTACAGATCTTGATTTAAGTATAAAAGTAAAGAGCATCTCCTCAGGAGATGCTCTTTACTTTTATTTATACCCATGAACAATCAAATGATAAAACAAGGTTCCCTACAAACCCTAAAATGGGATATACGTGCAGAATATGAGGTGTTAATCGTTTCGTCTTAATTGTGGCGCAGGGTCTGCTTGTAATAAGGAGTAGCATTGAAGGTATAAAAAAAAGTCCCTCCAAAAGGAGAGACTTGCTATACTATTTATTATTAACACTGAAATTATTGAATCACTAATTTTTGCGTATTTCTGAAACCTTCTCCAGAAATGTTGATCATATAAAGACCGGCACTCAGGTTATTCAGGCTTAACGGAATTTGTTGGAAACCGCTACGCAGATTTTTGGTAGCCTGGTATACCGTACGACCATTGATGTCTGTAATGAAGATTTGTGTATTATTCAAGTTTTGTTTTGCATCAATCAAAAGGTTAGTGTTGCCACCTTGTGCTGGGTTTGGTGCTAAAACGATTGTGCTTACATAAGCATTTTCTACTGTTTTGATAGAAACCGGTTGTGTATATACTTTACGTTTTTTCAAAGCCACTAATCCCGGATTGGTTGTTGCACCACCAGAGTTATGCGCGGTGAAAACCAATTGCCATACATCACCATTGGTTACTTTTACAAAATAAGTAACGGAATCATTCATCGCAATACCACCAGGGCCGGAAGCTTTCCATGCTCTGCCGATAGAATTGTTTACCGTATCAAAAGCATAGGTAGAATAAGTCAGGTTATTAAACTGGCTGGCTACAGTATCTACTCTTGCTACTTTTAATTTTTCATTATTGATTACACCAAATACTTTGTATTGTGCATTGGCCAAAACAACGTTTTCATCATTGTAGTTAGAGAACATGAAATCCCAGGCATTAGCCAAAGGCTCTCTATCCAAGAATGTAGCGGTAGTCAGGTTGTAATAACCAAAGTTTTTACCGTTAGAGCCTGTCGTTACATTATATGTTTTGGTAATAGCATTCGTACCGTCAATTTTGGCCACTTTAAACACATATACCGGTGCTGTTGCTGCCGGAGTAGTTTGTTTTTGGCTTACAAATACCTGGAACGTATCCGTACCGGTAATTAAACCAAACACAACACGACCTTCTAACCAGTGTGTAGAAGAATTGTAGGTAGCCCATCCGTAAGCAGCTGCACTTGTTTGATTAAAGGCACCATTTTCCCATGTTTTGTTAGAATTATACAAAGACATCGGATGCGCAACAACTGAATCGTTTAAAGCAGCCGTCAGGTTCGTACCAAATTTTGTCGTATCTGTAGCAATAACATAAAGTCTTACCCCTTTGTCGGCACTGTTTGAAATGATGCTCGGGCTAAATCTGTTGGTTGAAAATCCAATATGCCAGTTATCGGAAGCGGCAGTACCTGCACTACCATTGGCAAGGCTATAGTAAACGTTTTTTGCATAATTAGCCTCGGTCGTAATAGTGTCATGAATCCAAGTCTGTGCTTGTGATGCTGTAGACAACGCAAGCGCTGCAATAGCTAAAGAGTATTTAAGTCTCATAAATAAATATTTGATGGCAAAAGTAAAACTGAAAACCCAAAGTATCTATTTGTGTAAAGCTTTATGACTGAAAAATGACACTAGGCTTGATTCTTCAAGGTATTGATCTGTAATGATTTAAACCTTAGCTCTGCACTATGTGCTGACTATAAAAGAGTAGGGGTATGCTTGACCAAGCATACCCCTACTGTCTAATATCTTATTTGTATCGTGCAGCAGCCTACCTTAAGTGCTCCATTTGTTGAGCTGTTTTATGGCTGCATTCATGTCTTTGGGCAGTGGTGCTTCAATATTGACTTCCTTACCTTCCATATCCACAAATTTTAATTGTGCGGCATGTAGTGCCAGGCGATTAAGGATTGCTTTTTCTTCGCCCAATTCATCCGAATTTTTAAAGTTCTTTTTTAAAGAGGAGACATACAATCCTTTACCATTACTGTAAATAGGATCGGCGACTACAGGATGCCCCAGGTGTTGTAAGTGTACCCTGATCTGATGGGTACGGCCTGTATGAATCTGCAAACGCAGCAGGGTATAGCCATTCCATTCCTGCAGGGTTGCGTAATCGGTATGTGCCGGTTTTCCTCTTTTATGCACCATCATGGTACCGCGCTTCGCCATATTTTCAGTGATGGCTAACTCTATGCTGCCCGAAGGTTTGATCAGCCGGCCATTAACCAAGGCGATATAATATTTCTCAATCTCCCTTCCCTGAAATAAAAGGGATAAATATTTATGCCTTTCTTCATTTTTGGCAAAACAAATAATGCCGCTGGTATCTCTGTCCAAACGGTGCACCGGGATGATGGTTTCATACTTGGCTTTTGCTAACCGGTACAGGTTAGGGATTTCCGCATTAAAACGATCGGGGATACTTAAAAGACCGGTGGGTTTGTTGTAAGCAATGATGTTGTCGTCTTCGTATATAATTTCTAACTTCATGAAGGGCTATTTTTCTTGAAAATATGCGTTCAAACAAAGATCTTCCTGGCGGCGCATTTCCTGTGCTTCCGCTGGTTTCTTATCTTTAAAACCACATAAATGTAATATACCGTGAAATAATACACGGTGTAATTCTTTTTGATAGGACACCCCGAATTGCTGCGCATTGTCTGCTACGCGGTCCACACTGATATAAATCTCTGATTGCAACTCATCCTCCTGTTCCGATAAGTCGAAGGTAATGATGTCGGTGAGGGTATCATGATTCAGGAAGGCAATATTCTTTTCCAGCAGGCCTTCATCGGTACAGAAAATATAATTAATCTCAACCTTTTTCAGATCAAGATGAACGTCAATAACCTGCTCCTTAATGAAAGTATTGAGGCGTCTTTTGTGTTGTAAACGGGCTTTTACCCCTTCTTCTTCAAAATATCTGATCGCCATGGCTTATATACTTTTTTGAACAATCGCTCTGTACAGCCGGAACAGTCCGTATATGATCAGCACAACCGCCAAACCATAAGTGAAGGTTTGACCAAAAGTGATAAAGCCGTATTTTTCGGCCAGCACCATGCCGACAGCGACTAAAATATATAAGATACCCATAACGATGTCCCGAACTTTCTTCAGGTTTTGGGTGGGGTTTTTTCTTGGATTGGAATGATTCATTGCAAAAATTATTGATGCAAAAATAAGTAATTAAAAATCCCGATTGGACACCAATCGGGATTTTTAATTATTGAGGTAATAATTTTTATTAACCTAAAGCAACGCGTTGGAAAGATTTAGCGATCAGACCTTTTTCAACACTGTCTAAGTATTGAGCGATCGTAACACCGTTATCTTTTACAAATGGTTGATTGATCAATGTATTTTCTTTAAAGAATTTGTTCAATTTACCTTGTGCGATTTTCTCCGCCATATCAGCTGGTTTACCTTCTGCAACGATTTGTTCGATAGCCAAAGCTTTCTCACGTTCGATAACAGCAGGAGCGATATTAGACTCGTCAACAGCCAATGGATTCATTGCTGCGATTTGCATCGCTACATCACGACCGGCAGCAGCGATGGCATCAGTTTTAGCTTTGTTCAAGCTTACCAATACACCAATGCGGTAGTTACCGTGAATGTATGGAACCACACAATCATCTGTAATTTGCTCGTAACGGATTACATCGATTTTTTCACCGATTTTAGCTACCATTTCCAATAATTTGTCTGCAATCGTAGCATCACCCATTTTCAATGCTTTCAAAGCATCAACATCAGCAGGTTTATTGGCTAAAGCGATTGTCGCTACTTCGTTAGAGAAGTCGATAAATTCTTGGTTTTTAGATACGAAATCTGTCTCAGCAGAAACCTGTAATACGATACCATAAGTACCTTCAGGGTTTGCCATAGCAATAGCTACACCTTCTTTCGCATCGCGATCACTACGGTTAGCAGCTACTTTTTGACCTTTTAAACGTAAGTAATCGATTGCTTTTTCGAAATCGCCACCGCTTTCGGTCAACGCTTTACGACAGTCCATCATACCCGCGCCAGTTGCTTGGCGTAATTTGTTTACATCAGCAGCAGAAATGCTTACAGTGCTCATTTTGTTAAATTTATTAAGATGATTGATATTTGTATTTTCCCTAATGTTTACACACGAGGTCGCAAAATTACAAATTATTTTCTGTAAAACCAATTTAGGCCTATTGGGCCGCGCATATTTAGCAAAAGCTTAATTTATACTGTCCAGTACATTTTTAAGGCGGGTACAGGCTTCAGTGATCTGTGCTGCTGTAATGGTTAGCGGTGGCACAATGCGAATACAATCAGAAGCAAAGAGGAACCAATCGGTAAACAGACCATTGGCCAGGCAACCTTTGATGACTTGTTGCACCATATCAAAATCGGCAAATTGTACCGCCATCATGAGCCCTTTACTATTAACGCCCAGAATTTTAGGATGTACCAGCTGTTGTAAAAATAATTGTTCTTTTTCCAACACATGCTCGACCATCTGCTCTTCGAGCAGGGCTTCCAACGCAGCTTTGCCCGCAGCACAACTCACCGGATGGCCGCCAAAAGTGGTGATATGCCCTAATATCGGGTTATGGCTTAAGGATTGCATGATCTCATGGCTGCTGATAAAGGCACCCAAAGGCATCCCACCGCCTAAAGCTTTTCCTAATAAGAGTACATCAGGAACGATTCCGTATTGTTCAAAACCCCAAAGACTACCGGTACGGCCAAAACCAACCTGTATTTCATCAAGGATCAATAAAGTTCCGGTCTCATCGCATTTTTTGCGCAAGGCCTTCATCCATGCCGGATCGGGGGCCAATACGCCTCCTTCTGCCTGTACCGTTTCCAGAATAATACAAGCCGTATCGCTTGTGATCGCTTCCAGACTTTCCATACGATTATGCCAGATATGCCTGATCTGCGGGAGCAGGGGGCGATAAGCATTGCGAAAATATTCATCGCCCAAAAGGCTGAGTGCACCTTGCGTAGAGCCGTGATAGCTATGATGGCACGCGATAATTTCGCTGCGGCCGGTATATCTTTTGGCCAGTTTCATGGCGCCTTCTACGGCTTCGGCTCCAGAGTTGGTAAAGTAGACGCAATCGAGGCTCTGGGGTAAATTTTGTGCCAGCAGGTGTGCATATTGTACCTGGGGCGACTGAATCACCTCGCCATAAACCATAACATGCAGGTATTGGTCTGCCTGCGCTTTAATCGCGGCTACGACTTTCGGGTGCCGGTGACCTACATTACACACACTAATGCCTCCGATCAGGTCTATATATTCTTTACCGGTATCATCGTATAAATAAACGCCCTCTGCCTTGGTAATGGGCAATGCCATTGGTTCGGGTGAAGTAGGGGCTACGTGTTGTTGAAATAACTGTCTTTGATTCATGAAATCTGCTGCGGTATAATAAAGGTACTAAAGGTTAAAAAGGGTTGCAGCCAATTCCAGGCTTTCGGGTTTGCCCACATCCAGCAAGGCATCTCCGGTATGGTCCCAGGCGATGATCGACTCATTGCAACACTGGGAAAGGTATACATCTACCAAAGAAAATTTACCCTGTTGGGTTATCTTATGCAGAAAAGATTGCTGCATGAGTTGGATTCCGCTAAATGCATAATCCTCAAAGGGCTGGTTTACAGGGCAGGGGAGTTTTTGCTCTTCTGTACTGGCATTGCGCCATCCGCAGAGCTGTTTATGCTTGTGTTCTTCCTTGAATAAAAAGTAGCGGGATGAGGGCCTTTTCTGCACTGCGAGGGTGACCATTGCTTTGGAGACTTCATGTTGTTGCCGCATTTTATCCAGGTTAAAATCGGAGAGGATATCAACATTCAGGACCAGAATGTCTTTTTCTTCTATAAAAAAGGGAATAGCTTTTTTCAAGCCGCCACCCGTCTCCAGAACTTCATTGGTTTCATCAGATATTTGCACCCGGCTGCCAAAACCGTTATGATCGGAAAGGGTCTGCCGGATCTGGTCGGCATGATGATGTACATTGACAACAACGTCATAAATACCGAAGCGCTGAAGGTTCAGGATATTCAGTTCCAGCAAACTTTTGCCGTTTACAGGTGCCAGTGCTTTGGGATGTTGGTCGGTAAAAGGTTTAAGGCGTGTGCCCAAACCTGCGGATAGGATAAATGCTTTCATATGGACCTTAAGTATAGAACTATGGTAAGACTCATCAACAAAAGTAGGATAAAAATAATTGTGTATTTAAATTGAAACACGCATTTGTGTTCCTGGTTTTTCTGACTTATTTAACAGATGCCCGAAACTTCATTTAATTGCTTAATTTTGAGCGATTATTTTACGATATGATACAACAAATAAGACCGGCCGGGAGTTTTCAGGTATTACCGCCTGTAATCAAGAACCTGATCATCATCAATGTATTACTTTTTCTGACAAAAATTTCTTTAGAAAAATTTAATATTGATCTGGATTATATTCTGGGTTTGTTTTATTGGAAATCACCCTACTTCCGGTTTTGGCAGCCACTGACGCATATCTTTATGCATGGCAACTTCACCCATTTACTGTTCAATATGTTCGGCTTATGGATGATGGGGAATACCGTCGAGAACTATCTGGGTACGAAAAAATTTCTTTTACTTTATTTTATCAGCGGTTTTGGGGCTGCGTTGTGCCAATTAATGGTCTATCATTTCCAGTTTTCGGAAGTATTGGCTATGATGAAGCTGTATCCGGAACAGTTTACTAATCTGATTTATCAACCCAATTTTATATTGAACACACCCATGATAGGGGCCTCTGGAGCGGTATTTGGCGTTTTGTTTGCCTTTGGGTATATGTTCCCTAATGCCATAGTGAATTTCTATTTTGCGATTCCGATCCGGGCTAAATATTTTGTAGCCCTGTATGCTTTGGCGGAATTGTTTTTTGGAATCCGGAATTCGGCTGGGGATAATGTGGCGCATTTTGCGCATTTGGGGGGTATGGTTTTTGCCTTCTTTATTCTGGCATTTTGGAAAAGTAAAGGGAAATTGTTTTTAAGATAGGTTTTATTACTACATTAAATTATTATGGATTATTCTAAGAGCAGCAGAAAAACGATCTTATCGGATTATGAACACAATCCTTTGATTCGATTGGTCTTTGCCTGTGGCGCAGGGTACATTATGTTACACCTCGCCAAGATTGTTATTTTTATGTGGGGTCAGGTGCCTGTTATGGAAAGTACCCAGTTCTTTTATGATAAGATACTGGTCCATTTCGGCATACAACCTTTGGAAGGCATGCTGCGCCGGCCATGGACTATTCTGACCTATATGTTTACCGGTTTGGGTTTCTTCAAACTCTTTACCAGTATGGTTTGGCTGGTCGTATTTGGTAATGTCATTCAAAACCTGATCGGCAAAAGTGAAGTGGTTCCTTTATTCTTTTTTAGTAATATTTTGGGTGGACTGGCTTTTATCCTGTTACAAACTGCCTTTCCCCTGACCGGTCAGGCAAGCCTTTTTGTGGGGGCGGATGCCGGTATCTTTGGTTTTGCCATCGGTGCCCTGACTTTAGCGCCTAAATATAAATTGTACTTTACCCAGAATCTTGCCATACCTTTATGGATACTGGTAGTGATATACCTCGTGATGAACGTAGTGGTGCTGTCCGGTACGCAGAATTACCCTTTGATTGGTTTGTTGGTTACAGGCGCTTTATCCGGATTTGTATTTATTAAACTGGTGCAGTCGGGTATGAGAATAGGGGTATGGAGCAATGCCTTTTTTAAGCGGATTACCGGCAGTTTTATGCCCGCAAAAAAAGGTGTTTTGGAGGATAAAGAGGTGATCCATCATGATATTGATGCGATCCTGGACAAAATAAATGACCGTGGCCTGAGATCGCTCACCAAGTCGGAAAGAGATTTTTTACAACAACATAAATAAAACGGCTTGAAGCAAAACAAAGCATTTCTTAGGATTGCCGCTTTCTTTAGAGGTACTGCCCTGTTTTTTAATATAGGGGCGGTGCTTTGGCTATGTTTATGTATGTATACCAGCTATAAAGATGTGGCCAATAGCCCGTCTTTTTTTAGCTTCTTTAGTTTTACCAATATTTTTGCCGTCTGGATCAATATGTTTTTTGTACTCTTTTGGCTTTTTACCCGCAGGCGATACTGCTCGCTCATTTCTCTGATTGCACTAATCCTTTGTTTTTCTGTCACGAAATCTTCTTTTGGTTATAACCTGTTTAGCGCAAATGCGATGGATACAGAAGAGGTAGAACTGAAAATCATGACCTGGAATGTGCACTTGTTTGATTTGGGTGAATGGACGAAGAACAAAGAATCAAAAAGTAAAATCGTTGATTTTATCAAACAGCAGGATCCCGATATTCTTTGCCTGCAGGAATATTATTTTGATAATGATAATCATAATGAACCTTATACTGAGCTGCTGCGGCAGTTAGGGTATAATTACTATGAGTTTTCCAAAGAGGAGGATTTATTGAAGCGTTCTATCAACATCAGTGCCAAACCGGATGAGATCATTCAGGCAGGCCATGCGGTATTTTCAAAATTTCCTTTGAGTAATAAAGTGCGTTATGCCTTTGATAGTGCTAATTATTACAACATGCTGGGGGTAGATGTAAAGCTTAACGAGCATACGGCTGCCCGTTTGAATATCGTGCATTTGCAATCCGTTACTTTTAGCGATAAGGATGTAAAGTTTGCGGAAAAAAGGACCGATAAACTCTCGGCAAAGATAGAAGATAAAACGAAAGGTTTGCTGAAAAAACTGATGCTGGCCTCTTCCAAAAGAGCGGCGCAAGCCAATGTTATCGATTCTGTTTTGGATAAATCAAATCTGCCAAATATCGTTTGTGGCGATTTTAATGATATGCCCGGCTCTTATGTGTACCAAAAAGTAAAGGGTAACTTGCAGGATGCTTTTGTGGCGAAGGGTATGGGTTTAGGCAGAACCTACCGGAAGATCTTTCCTACCCTTAGGATCGATTATATTTTGTTTAATGCCGATATCCTGACCTGTAAAGGATATCTCTCGCCCGATGTCAATCTTTCTGATCATAATCCTGTGATCGCTACCTTTTCGGTGAAGACTAATCAGGTGAAAAAATAACTTATTTACCCTCGTAAAAACAGTTCCGGCATCTTGGTTCATAAGATTCCGTTTCTCCCAATAATATTTTCTGCGCATCCGCTGTTTTTCGATAGGAAAAATGAGCAATATTGCCGCAGCGTACGCAAATGGCATGTAGTTTGGTCACATAATCTGCTATGGCCAGTAAACCGGGCATCGGCCCAAATGGCTTACCGGAAAAGTCCATATCCAGCCCTGCCACGATTACCCGGATGCCCTTTTGGGCTAAGGTTTCCGCTACATTCGGGATGTCTTCATCAAAAAACTGTGCCTCATCTATCCCCACAACATCAACCTCATCGGCCAGCAGCAGTATATTTTGGGAAGAAGAAACTGCTGTGGAGCGCACCCGATTGGCATCATGAGAGACCACATCGTGCTCATGGTAACGGTTATCTACAGCGGGTTTGAAGATTTCTACCCTGAGGTTGGCTATTTGAGCACGTTTCAGCCTCCGGATCAATTCTTCGGTTTTACCCGAGAACATGGATCCGCAGACAACTTCAATCCAACCTGATTTTTTGGAATTAAACGGCTCAATAAACATAGTGTGCTTTTTGGAATAAAGGTCGCGAAATTATATCATTTCCCTTTAATAATCATGGCTTTTCGAATTTTACGATTGAATTTTACCCTGGGTTAATCAGAGTAGGCAGATTTGTGTTTACATTTGTAGGGCTATGTTTTTAAAGAAAATTCCCAAATGGCTGCAAAGGCTTTATCCTAATTATACCTGGGGCATTCCTACGGAGGAAGTTCCTTGTATTTACCTCAGCTTTGACGATGGCCCTCATCCTACCATTACCCCCTGGGTATTGGCGCAACTGGCGGCATATAATGCTAAGGCGACCTTCTTTTGTATCGGAAAAAACGTAGTGGAATACCCTGATGTGTATGCACAGCTATTGGCCGAAGGGCATAAGGTGGGTAATCATTCCCACAACCATTTAAAAGGAACGGCTTATAAAAACAATGCGTATATAGAAAATATAAACCGGGCCAAACAATATATAGATTCGAATCTCTTCCGGCCTCCTTATGGCAGGATGAAGGCTTCCCAGGGCAGGATTCTGAAAAGTATGGGTTATAAGATCATTATGTGGAGCCTGATACCCGGCGACTGGGATAAGGCCATCGCACCTGAAGATTGCCTGGAAAATATTGTGTTTAATATAGAACCCGGCAATATTGTAGTGCTGCACGACAGTCAAAAAGCCTGGGATCGGATGAGTTATGTATTGCCGAGGCTGCTGGAGCATTGCAAGCAGCAAGGCTGGGCCTTAAAAGTAATCCCCTAAAAAGCACCCCGCGAAGGCTTCTTAAATTTTTTTTTCAGGAGCGTAGGGGTACAGACCCCGATACCTGTCTATATAGAGAAGAAGTAGTATTAATCAGATCAAATGACCATCTTATCGATAAGACAATGACATCTACCTTTCCAATGTCCTGGGATACAGAACGTGGTTTTGAAGGGCTGTTTAAAGAACAGTTCAAGCCCCTGTACCGGTATGCCTTTGGTTTACTGGAGGATACAATGCAATCGGAAGAAGTAGTACAGGATGTGTTTTTGAAGTTGTGGCAGCACCGGGACCATATTACGATCGAAACGAACATTAATGCCTATTTGTACCGTGCAGTGCATAACCAATGTATGAATACCCTAAATCACGAAAAAGTGAAAGCAAAATACAGCCAGTTTGTTACTAGTGCTGCACCGACTTATGCGGAGTCGCCCCTGAGCGCCATGCAGACTAAAGAACTGCAGGGGGTAATCAAAAAAGCGATGCTTAAGATCCCGGAGAAATGCCGTACAGTATTTCATCTGAGCCGGCAGGATGAGTTGAGTTATAAAGAAATAGCCGCGAAATTGGGCTTATCCCTTAAAACTGTTGAAAACCAGATGGGCAAGGCTTTGAAAATATTGAGAACAGAACTGAAAGACTATCTACCCCTGTTTATGGTGGTAATAGCCATTTTAAAATCCTTCCTATTTAATAATACGGATTTATGATGAACGATTTACTTATAAAATATATTGTAGGCGAAGCCAGTGTCGAAGAGATTTCTTTGGTCAAAGCCTGGAGGGCAGAACGTGTGGAAAATGAGCAGGAGTATCGGCGCTTATATACCATATGGGAACATAGCAAAAGTCCTTCGTCCGGGCAAGAGCCGGATGTGGATACTGCCTGGGCTGTACTGCAGCACAAAATGCAACAGACGGCAGCACCTGTAAAACGGATGTGGCCGGGTAGGTGGAAAAATGCCATTGCCGCCTCGGTTGCTTTGCTGATGGTCCTATCGGGGCTTTTTGTTTATCAAAAGATGACGGGTCCCCGTGAGTATACTTCTGATGCCCTTGCCAAAGTGATTTCTTTACCGGATCACTCGACTATTACCCTGAACAAGTATTCCAAACTGGTTTGTGAAAAAGGTTTTAATAAAAAAGTGAGGCATGTGCGTCTGGAGGGAGAAGGCTTTTTTGATATTGCCAAAAACAAAGAGAAACCCTTTATTATTGATGTGAAAGACATTAATGTAACGGTGGTGGGTACCTCCTTCAATATCCTGTCTACAAAAGAGAAAACTGAAATTGCTGTAGAAAGCGGAATCGTAAAAGTGGTGCGGAATCAGGAATCCTATACCTTGAGGGCCAATGATAAAATCACCTTTAAGCGCAATGAAGATAAAGCAGTGGTCGATCAGATCCAAAACAGCCTGTACCAGTATTACCGTACCAATACTTTTGTGTGTGATAATACACCCTTAGCACAATTGGTGGCCGGTCTTAGCGATGCCTACGATACCAAAATTGAAGTACGTAATGCTTTGCTGGAAAGACAACCCATAACGGGTAAATACCTGAAGGCTGATTCTTTAGAACCGATTTTGCAGAAAGTAGCCATGACCTTAAACGCACAATTGTTGAAGCAAGGCGACGTTTATATCCTTAAATAAAGAGGATTTCCGACACATGCGCTATCTTTGTATCACTTCATTTTCGCCTGACTATGACATCATTGTTACCTAAGCTACTTAAAATAATATTAGTCCCTTTTTGTTTTCTGCTCTTTTGTAGTACTTCTTTTGCACAAGATTTATTACAAAAGAGCATTAGCATTCATGTTGTTAATATGCCTCTTCATGATGTATTGGCAAAGATGGAGCAGGAGGGCAAATTTTACTTTTCCTACAACAGCGATATTATTAACGGTAGCCAGAAAGTAACGATCGATAAACAGCAGCAATCCATTGAAAATATTTTGAACGAACTACTGGGCGATCAGTATAAGTATCAGGTGATGGATAACCACATCATCATTAAAACGGCCATAAGCCAGGGGATCATTGTGACTGGCCGATTGGTAGAGGCAGAAAGCGGATTGCCTATTGAATTTGCATCCATATACGAAAAATCGGTGCTTTCGGGTACTATGTCTGATGCCAATGGCAACTTTAAACTGCATATCAGGCAACCTTTAGCCAATTATGAACTAGTGATCAGTAAGCTGTCTTATGAAGATACGGTGCTGAAGGTGACCAAAAGTTTTAACGGAAAGGCGCCCATCACTTTAAAAAAAACGTTTTATACCTTAGACAGTGTTGATGTGGTCGGGATACAAAACCACTGGCTGGCCAGCCGTTTATTATCCACCAAAACCAAAGTCAACAGTGTTAACCTCAATAGCTTTTTCGGCAAACAACCCTTCCAGTTCAGTGTCTTGCCGGGGATCAGTTCCAAAAGCAGGCTCAATAGCCAGATCGTTAATAAATTTTCATTTAACCTCCTGGGCGGATATTCTGCCGGGGTAGATGGTTTTGAATTTGGTACTGTATTCAATATTGTACAAAAAGATATGCGCTATGTACAACTGAGTGGCTTGTTTAATATAGTCGGTCGGGATATGGAAGGCGTACAGATTGCCGGCGTATACAATTATGTAAAACGTGAGGTTAAGGGCGTGCAGGTGAGCGGCGTATTCAATGCTGCCCATGCGGCAGTAACCGGCGTGCAAGCTTCGGGCTTCGCCAATTGGAACGAGGGAGATATAAGAGGAATACAGTTTACCGGTGTCCTGAACAAAAGCAACCGCGTAAAAGGGATCCAGGCCTCTGGCTTTGCCAACTGGAATAAGAAGGATATGAACGGCGTACAGTTTGCCGGCGTCCTGAACAAAAATGAACAGATCAGCGGGACGCAGTTTGCCGGATTTGCCAATTATACGTCTGGTAATACAGAAGGCGCACAGATTGCCGGTGCGGTAAATTATACCCGTAATAAAATGCAGGGTTCACAAATTGCTTCTTTATTTAACTATGCAAGAGTCATTGCCGGAACGCAAATAGGCGTGGTGAATATTGCCGATAGCAGCGAGGGGCTGAGTATAGGGTTTATCAACATTATTTTAAAAGGAAAGCATAGCTTTAATATAAATACCAATGAGTGGCAATCTTTAAGCGCTTCTTATAAATCCGGTTCGGACCGCTTATATAATATCTTCCAGATAGGAGGTACACTCCGCGCCAATCATAAATTATTGAGCATAGGCTATGGCTTTGGTAATGAAAGTAGGATCGGGAAGAAGAGTGCCTTGCTGAACGAATTAATTATCCATACTGTTTATGCCGGTAATTGGAATGACCAAAACATCCTTACGCGTTATCAGCTAATGTATCAATACAAGCTGCGTCCGAAGTTTAAGCTCTATGCCGGGCCTGCATTTTCCTTACTTGTATTTGAAAATAAAAATACCTATTCCGGCTTTGGCAGGATACAGGAGACCAATTACCCCTCCTTTAATTTAGGCAATAGGGTGAACTGCTGGTTGGGTTGGACTGTGGGTGTCTCCATCTTTTAAAAAAAATATACTGACTATCCGGGTTTAAGAACCCGGATAGTCTTCTTTTCTTTTGCTGCCAGGCAAAAGAAACAAAAATGCCTGTTTTCATCAAGGCGATTGCTCCGCACCGCAATATTGCCACCATTACTTGCTTTAATCTTTGAGCCGTATTGTAATTATTATTTTGTTGAAAGATCGCAACTTCATTCGCAATTTGCTATCGCTGTGATGAAAACAATAGGCGATGCCTACAGAACAAATCGCTTAGGACCGACCGACACATTGATTTTTAGCCATGGATTTATATAGCCTTGATTTTTTGGCAGTACCTTTTGGATCAAGGCAAAAGGCAGCAATCGCTATAAATGGAGCCCAAAAGAATAATTAAGTCTTTGTTTTCTAAAAGGGGATACTCAAAAAAATATTTTTCTGCATAGGGGTAGTGGGCACACTTGTTGTCTTATTATTAAAAGACAACAACATGAACACAAACTTTAAACAATTCCTTTTTCAATCCTTATGTATCGCTAGTGTATGCAGTATGGTAATAGCGACTCCTGCACAAGCACAAGAACACCAAAAAATACATATTGGGCTGGTATATCCTTTAAGTACTAATGGAATGAAAGCAGCACAAGTTGGGAATAGCTTTTCACTGCATGCCCTGGCAGGCGTGAGTGCTTATGAAAGAGGCGTTGCTGTATCTGGTTTGGCCACAATCGTAAAGGGTACCGAAGAAGGTGTGATGGTGAGCGGATTAGCGAATGTTATTGGTGGAAAAACGAGTGGTGTGCAAGTTGCAGGGCTTGCCAATATAATAGCGGCTGATGCCAGAGGGGTGCAAATAGCAGGACTGGCTAATAGCAGTAAAAGTAGTAAGGGCGCACAAATATCCGGTATTGCGAATGTCGCAAAATCATCTGCCCTGCAAATTGCCGGTATTGCCAATCTCAGTGCGCAACAAAATAATATGCAGCTTTCCGGCATCGCTAGTGTAGCAGGCAATACCAATGCACAAATATCCGGTTTAGTAAATATTGCAAAAAAGGTAAGGGGCGTACAGATCGCCGGTTTGATCAATATTGCAGAAGAAAGTAAGTATCCTATCGGTATGTTGAATTTTGTAAAAAACGGAGAAAAACAGATCGGCGTTACGGTAGATGAAGTGGGAAATGCGATTGTAGGCTTGAGAACAGGCGGCCAAAAAACCTATGGAATTATCGGAGTCGGGGGCAATACCTTTATAGATGATGCACCTTATGTCTTAGAAGCCGGTATTGGATTGCATCTTGGCCTTAGTCGCGCATTGAGGATAAACCTTGAGTTGAGCAGCACGGCCAACAGCAACTTCCAGGAAACCTCTTATTATAAATCTTCTTTCAGGGCTTTATTAGGGCTGAAACTGTGGAATAGAGTGGAAATCGTAGCCGGCCCCAGTTTTAATTATGTGAATTATATGGATTACCAGAAAGCCTATACCAGTAGCAGTTTATGGGAGTTCAGAGGGGCACAATCGGTAAACAGTTTATTTATCGGTGGTACAGCCGGTATCCATTTCAAATTATAAAATACTTCCTTAAAATTATTTCAAAACAACATTTAATATAGAATCTTATGAAAAAAATATTGTCTGCTTGCGTCATCCTATTGTCCCTTGTTGCCCTAACCGGGTTATCTTCCTGCAGAAAAGTAATCGGCCAGGGCGCTACCGTAACCGAAGAACGAGTATTGGCCAATTTTACGAGATTACAAACCAGTATTTCCGGTGCCGTCTATGTAAGTGAAGGCCCGGTGCAACAAGTGAAAATAGAAGCGCAGCAAAATATTATTGATATTGTAGAGAGTACTGTAGAAAACGGGGTTTTAAAACTGAAGCTTAAAAGCAATACGATGCTCTCCAACAGCAGTCAGCTGAAGGTATACATTACCATTCCTAAATACAGAGAGATCAGTGTAATGGGGTCGGGAAGCGTAAAAGCGACACAGTCCTTTAGCAGTAATGATATTGACCTTAAAGTAACGGGTTCCGGCGATATTGATATAGATAACCTGGTGAGTACGAATTTTTACTCCGAGATTACCGGTAGCGGCAATATAAATGTCGTGGCCGGCACCACGCAATCTTTGGTCTTAAGAATTACCGGTAGTGGTGATTTTTATGGTAAAGATTTTAAAAGCAAAGATGCAGAAGTGACCATTACCGGTTCGGGTAGCGCTACAGTAAGAGCGACTAATAGTTTGAAAGCCAGAATCTCCGGTAGCGGTAATATAAATTATTACGGCATCCCTACAACCGATGTTAATATTACGGGTTCGGGAAATGTAAGACATCAAAATTAATAATAAGCTTATGAGATAAATTGTACAATTGATGTGATTTGGGCAAATAAATAAGTAAGTTCGCGTTTTATAGCCAAAACCACCAATGGGGAGTATTAAGGGTACTCCGATGGTCATTGCCTTGAATCTTTTTTTTACATCCCGCTATCTATGAATATTTTAGCGTTATTATTTAAGATTATAGGATTTATGATTATACCGTTTCACCTACATCAATTGTACTGATCCCATGAATAATAAACAACATTTCAAGTTTTCCGATATCGGATATTACAGCATTTTAGGGCCTATATTTCTGGTCAGTCTTTTGCCTTATGGTTTTCTATACCATACTTTCGGAAAAAGCATCTATATAATTGCGTACTATCTTTTGCGCTACCGTTACTCGGTTATTGTGCAGAATCTTTCCCGTTCTTTTCCGGAAAAGACCTATGGGGAAATAACAAAGATTACTAAGGATTTTTACCGGCATTTTGCGCGGACTGCGGTGGAAAACCTTAAAATGTTTTCTATTTCAAAAAAAGAAATACAGCAAAAAACGAATATCCTCAATCTGGAAGAAGTGGCGGCCGTACATAAAAGCGGTAAGAAAATTGTGGCCATGCTGGGGCATTACGGGAATTGGGAATGCTTAAATGTTTTACCGGAATTATTGCCTTTTAAGGTCAATGCTTTATATAAACCTCTTTCCAATAAAACGATTGGTCGCGTGGTGGCCTATAGCAGAACCCGGTTTGGTATGCTATTATTACCCGATCAGAAAGCGCTTTCTTACCTGCTTAGAAATAAAGCAGATGCCGATCTTACTTTGTTTATTGCCGACCAGTATCCCGGCAGACAAAATGGTTATACCTATGAGCTGCTGCATCAGTCCACACAAGTATTTAACGGGGCGGAAAAATTGGCGAAGGCAACTGATGCAGCGGTATTCTATGTCGATTTTGAACGCAATAAAAAGCAGGGATGGGATGCCCGCTTCATCCTTATGGAAGCTTCGGCTAAAAACTCCGAACAAGGTGCCATCACCAGGTTATATGTAGATCATCTCGAACAAAGCATCCGCAGTGCCCCCGAGTATTGGCTCTGGTCTCATAAAAGATGGAAAAAATAATCTGATTATTTCCCCAAATTAAATAATACTGTTTTTAAGTAATGCTGCCATACACTTGCCGGTAATTGTAGTGTTATGCCCATACCATTCTTCATTTTAAATTTTAACGCCATGCAAAAGGAAAAATTTGTTTTAATCACTGGTGCCGGAAAGGGCCTTGGAAAAGCATTTGGCACGCAATGTGCGCAATTGGGATACAATCTTATTTTGATCGCATTGCCGGGAGAGAATGTACAATCCCTGGCCAGGCATATACAGTATGAATACGCGGTAAAAGCGCACTGCTTTGAAATTGATATTACCGATCAGGTGCTGTTGGAAGAAACCATAAACCACATTAATGCCTGCTACGAGGTGTTCTTCCTGATCAATAATGCCGGCGTGGGCGGTACGGCATCCATTACCAGTTCCAGCTTCGAAGATATGGACGGGATCATTCGGCTCAATGTCCGGGCCACCGTACAGGTTACCAAACTAATGCTACCCAATTTATTACAGTCGCCCGAAAGTTATATTATGAATGTATCCAGCATGGCCGCGCTGACACCAATCGCTTATAAGACGGTATATCCGGCTTCCAAAGCCTTTATTGCCTCTTTTTCTTTGGGCTTGAGAGAAGAATTGAAGGATCAGGGCTTGTCGGTGAGCATCGTATATCCCGGTGCGATTATGACTAATTGCAATGTATCGGGCCGTATTCTGGCACAAGGAGCTATGGGGCGTTTGGGGCTCGTCAATACCGATGCTATAGCCCAAACTGCCATCCGTAAAACCTTAAAGAAGCAGGCGAAGATTGTTCCCGGTTTATGGAACAGGATTACCTCCAGAATATTGCAGTGGATTCCGGTCGAAACAAAACTCAGATTGATTTCCACTTCCGTAAAGAGAGAATTACAATTCACCTAAAATATCATTAAAGATGGGCAACACCGTTTTAGTTACAGGGGCATCCGGTTTGTTAGGGGCCAATGTAGTCCGGTATTTGTATGATGCCGGTTATCAGATCAAAGTTTTGGTGCGGTCTTCGGCCAATCTCAGTGCGCTGGCCGATGTGCCTTTCCGATTATGTTATGGTTCCATAGACGATCAGGCAACCGTAGACCAAGCCGTTTCGGGTTGCGATTATGTGGTACATGCCGCTTCGCTGACCACACAATGGGGCGTGTCTTACGAAGAATATAAGGCCATTAATGTAGAGGCCACCAAGTTTATTGCTCAGGCTTGCCTGAAACATAAGGTAAAAAAGCTGATCTACATAAGCACCGCCAATACCCTCGGGCCCGGTAGTCTGCAACAACCCGGAACAGAATTGAACGCCTTTAGCCTGCATCATTTAAATTCGGGGTATATCAATAGCAAATACATTGCCTTGCAATATATACAGGAGCAGGTGCAGCAACAAGGTTTGCCTGCAGTCACCATAAGCCCGACGTTTATGATTGGGAAGTATGATATAAAACCCAGTTCGGGGCAGTTGCTCCTACACGGTTTGAATAAGAAAGTATTGGTTTACCCGCCGGGGGGCAAAAACTTTGTACATGTAACCGATGTGTGCCAAGGGATTCATAAAGCCATGCTCGTCGGACAAGTAGGGGAGGTCTACCTTCTTGCCGGGCATAACCTGACCTACAAAGATTTTTTTCAGAAGCTGCGTACGCAGACGGCGCAGTCGGGTAATATGTTTAAAGCACCTAAGCTATTACTGCAGTCCCTCGGTCGTATCGGATCTTTATACCGAACCGTGTCCAGACGACAGGTAAAACTGGATTATGCCGCTGCCTATATGTTATGTTTAGACAATTACTATTCCGGAGCCAAAGCTTCCAGAGACCTGGATATCCAATACCAGAGCATTGATACTGCTATAGAAGACGCCCTTTCCTGGTTCCGTCAGAACAACTACTGCTAAGTTTTTTTATTCTTTTTTGTTCATTTCTTAAATCCGAAAATTATGCTAATTGCAATTTTTGTAATTTTGCGTGCCCTGTTTATAAAGCACTTTATAAATGGCAAACAAAAATCGATATGATTGACACGCACGCGCATTTGTATGACGAACAATTTGCAGAAGATATAGATACTATAATCGCCAGGTCAAAGGCACAAGGTGTCACAAGGGTATATTTGCCCAATTGCGACAGCACCACAATTGACGGGATGATGCAGCTAAGCCAGCATCATCCCGATTATTGTTTCCCCATGATGGGGATTCATCCTTGTTATATCAAAGAAAATTATAAGGATGAACTAGCCATCGTATCCCAGTGGTTGGAAAAACATCGTTTTGCGGCAATAGGGGAGATCGGGCTGGACTACTATTGGGACCAAACCTTTATTGCAGAACAAAAAGAAGCCTTCCGTTTACAGATCGATCTGGCTTTGGCTCAGGAATTACCTATTGTGATCCATAGCCGGAATGCAACACAGGATTGTATTGACATTGTCCGGGAAAAACAGAACGGGCAACTCCGTGGTATTTTCCATTGTTTTGGCGACGATTTGGCCGCTGCAGAACAGATCATTGATCTGGGTTTCAAATTAGGTATTGGCGGAGTGGTCACCTTTAAAAACAGCAGCCTTCCCGAAGTATTGCAACAAGTGGACCTCCAACATCTGGTTTTAGAAACCGATGCACCTTACCTGGCACCCGTACCTTACCGGGGCAAGCGCAATGAAAGCAGTTATATTCCCCTTATTGCCCACAAAATAGCAGAGATCAAAGGGATGGAGGTAGAAGCGGTCGCTCAGATAACCACCCAAAACGCCCTACAGCTTTTTAAGTAAGTCAATTGTTAATGACTATAATACCTTTTATAAATTAATATATACTTAATTTATAAAAGGTATTTTTGCGAAAATTTTTTAATAAACATCTTTTTTAAGATTATGAATAGAAAAATTACTTATATTTTATTTGTTTTTATATTAGCTCTTTTAGGCGTAAAGCAGGCCCAGGCACAGAATTGCCCAAGGGTACTCAGCATCTTTGCAGATGCTTGTTCTCCTACGAATGAAGGATATAATGAATTATTTACTTTCCAGGTAGGTACTACAGCAATTAACGTTAATAATATAGATATCGACTGGCCTGCTAATACCTTTACCAGTTTTATCCAGAATACTGCTACGGCCTCAAAAATAACGACTTTTAATAATGCTATTATTGCGGCAAATGGTTGTGGCAGATTGCTTCAGCCTACCGGCGGTGTGCTACCGGCTAATGCAAAGGTAGTGGTCTTTACCAGCCAGAATGTCGATCCGAACTTTATTTCGTTTGGTGCCCTTGGAGAAGATATGTATGTCCTCTTCCAAAATAATACGAGTACAACTTCCGGTTATTTTGCGAATAATGGCTCTTCTGCAAACCGTTCCCTGACTTTGAGTGTTTCTTCCCCGTCTTGTAGTCAAACCGTTACGTATAACCGCGCTAACCTGGCAGCAGCTGATGGTGCCGGCATCACTTTTTCGGCTTCCGGTACACCTACTTATTTTAGCAATGGCTGTGTGGCACCCGTGAATACGACGAATGTTTATGCATCTATTGCCGTGGCCAATGGCTCTAATAGTAGTGCACAAGTATGTTTAGGTACAGCGATTACCCCTATTGTCTTTAATATTGCGAATGCAACAGGTGCTATAGCCAGCAATTTACCTAATGGCGTTAGCGGCGCATACAATAGTGCAACGAATACCTTTACTTTAAATGGGACCCCTACTGCTACCGGTGTCTTTAACTATAAAGTGAAAACAACAGGCGGCTGTGGGGTAGATTCTATCATGGGAACCCTTACGGTGAGTGCAAGTGTAGACCCAACGTTTACACAAGTCGCAGCAATCTGTTCCGGTGCTACTTTAGCAGCTTTACCTACGACGTCCATTAATAATGTAACCGGCACTTGGTCGCCAGCTTTAAACAACACGGCAACGACTACTTATACGTTTACCCCAACAGCCGGTCAATGAGCTAATACAACAACGATGACGATTACTGTGAATCCTAGTATCACCCCGACATTTACGCAAGTTGCA
>NZ_QAJI01000009.1 GCF_003852495.1 Taibaiella sp. KBW10
TTTTTGTATGTACCTCAACCAAGACCGCAAAACACCAAGACCTCAACCATGAACCAAGCTATACCAACACATACCGATCACCATAAAGCGCAAGAGACAGTAAACAATATATGCTGCAACCAAATACATATAAGCCCGGTATAGTGAGTTTATGTACTCCTGATTAGTCTTTATTAATTATCTGCACACTTATATGCGCATGAGGGAAACAGATATTGTAAACACCCAAGGTTTTAAGTTCTCCATTGCACTAATGGCAACAGAGTACTCAAGAGAATGGATGTATTTTTCTGCAGATATGGTTTTTTATGGCCGATACCGCTGATCAGGACCTTGTATACTTAGTTGTAAATAAGAGATTGAAATTTGATGCCATCTGTTTATATCAGAAAGCCTACCGATGTTACTGCCTTTTGTGATTTGCAGGCGCATAAACCGATCAGTTTTCGTATTGATGATGTATAGGATAATGGATATAATCAGAAAGTGCAGGGAAAGGATCAATACTATAAATGCTTGTTTAATGCTACCTCAAAGCTGCATCCTTGCGATGGCTATCTGTTATTAAGTGTGTTTTCCGTGTATGGTTAGAAGAACGGCATAAATGGGCAATATTCTTGCGATGCCTAAGTACAATAGCAGAGTGTTGCTTTTGTGGTTAATTCTACTTCAGATCTTTCTGCAGAATAGATTTCTTCTTTATATCAGCTCATCTTGCTTGCAGTCCTCTTTTTTTATCCGGATTGAGGCAATCTGTAGGTGCTTAGCTATTTCGAACAAAATTGTGGTGTACAATAATTGCGTTGATGAAACAACATGCAAGACCATTATCCTTTTATCCTGTAAGAAAAGGATAATGGCAATATAGATTATATAAACAGCTTAATCTTCGATCCACTCTGCATAAGAGGTTCTGGTCTCGTATAAGCGCATGGACTTGATCACGATACCTTCCGGTAGAATAATTTGCAAGCGCTTACGCGTATAGATCAAAATATTTTCGGCGCTGGGCTCATGGTCCCAGACAATCAGGTTTTCATGTGCTGATATCTCCGGATGTGCCGCCAGGTAGCCTTTAGACAGGACCAGCTTATGATCAAAATAATCTACGATCTCTGCCTTCACAATCCTTTTAATGTCTTTGAAATCAATCAGAAAGCCTGGAGGTGCGATATAGTCCTCTGTTTTTTCCGTAGCCGCTACCGTTACATGCAATTCATAAGAATGCCCGTGAATATTACGGCAAGGGCCTTCATAGCCAAATACGGCATGTGCGGTTTCGAAAGGGAATATTTTGGTTAATTGTAACATATACTTAGATATAAAGCCGCAAATTTCCGATATTTTTTTTATTAAGCAGAATATTTTAGATTTGAATATTGCTAAACAGAATATTATGGAACCGATAAACGAAGACATTGCCTTATTTATCTCTGGTCAGACCTGTGCTACCATTTGTTGTATCGACGAGCAGAACAGGCCTTATTGTTTTACTTGTTTCTATGTATATGATAAAAGCAAACAATGCCTGTACTTCAAATCCTCCGCCAATACACATCATATCTCCCTGCTGCTGGCCAATGGTATTTGTGCAGGAACCATTCTGGAAGACAACTTAGATAAAATCCTCGTAAAGGGCATTCAATTGGAAGGGCACGCGGTCAAGAATACGCTATTTGATCTGGCCCCCGCGATGCAATACCATGCGACTTTTCCTATGGCCGTAGCGGTACCCGGAGATATGTGGACACTAAGCATCAATACCATTAAGTTTACCGATAATTCTAAAGGATTTGGTTCCAAATTTCATTGGGACAGGACAAGTTCATAAGAAGCAATTCATTTTGCTGCTGACCCTACAGTAGGACGTCCTTGTGTAATATGCAAACTTTGGCATTCGTAAAAATCTCATGAAAATACGCATTACCCTATAACATCTGATATAGACTTTTACTATAAGGCCTAAAGTATTTTAGATAGCATATCGGTATTATTCCTAAAAGAGAATCATTATCTTTACGAGGCTTTAGTAAATTTATGAGACAACTTATTTCAGAGAAATTAAAAGAAAAAGGGTTAAAAATTACCCCGCAGCGAATCGCCATTTTTGAGGCGGTGCTACAGCTGAAAAATCATCCCACAGCAGAGTATATCATTACATACATCAAAGAAAATTATCCTAATATCTCCGTTGCAACGGTTTATAAAGTGTTGGATACACTTACCGAACATCAGTTGCTGAAAAAAGTAAAAACGGAAAAGGATATCATGCGTTATGATGCAATCGTGGATAACCACCATCATTTGTATTGCACGGATACAGACAAGATCGAAGATTATCATGATGAAGCCATTACCCGGCTTTTGGAAGATTATTTTAAAAATCATCCGATCAAACGATTTGCCATACAAGATATTAAACTGCAGATTACAGGACAGTTCAAAAAATAAACATCATCCTTAAACGTATAAAAAAAAGAATGTAAACGATGGAAAACAACTCCAGTAACACCGGTAAATGTCCCTTTTCGGGAGCCATGCAAACGAATAATGTTGGCGGTGGCGGCACAAGCAACCAGGATTGGTGGCCTAAGCAGCTAAAAGTAAATATACTGCGCCAGCACTCCTCCTTATCCAATCCGATGGATGAAGACTTTGATTATGCAGAAGCATTTAAAAGCCTTGATCTGGAAGCGGTAAAACAAGACCTCCATGCGCTGATGACCGATTCGCAGGACTGGTGGCCGGCCGATTTCGGGCACTACGGCCCTTTGTTCATCCGTATGGCATGGCACAGTGCTGGTACCTATCGCGTAGGTGATGGTCGTGGTGGTGCGGGCGCAGGACAACAACGTTTTGCACCGCTAAACAGCTGGCCCGATAATGTGAGCCTGGATAAGGCACGCAGGTTGTTGTGGCCCATCAAACAAAAATATGGTAACAAGATATCCTGGGCCGACCTGCTCATCCTTACGGGTAATATTGCTTTGGAATCTATGGGCTTTAAAACATTTGGCTTTGCAGGCGGGCGTGCTGATGTATGGGAACCGGATACTGATGTCTATTGGGGTTCTGAAACGACCTGGCTGGGTGGAGACCTGCGTTATGCGCACGGATCTGAAGGTGTTGTAGAGCGGCATGGGGTTGTTTCTTCAGATGATAATGCTGATGGCGATATACACTCCCGCAACCTGGAGAAACCACTTGCGGCGGTACAGATGGGGCTTATTTATGTAAATCCGGAAGGTCCCGATGGGAATCCCGATCCTATGGCCGCAGCGAAAGATATCCGGGATACCTTCGGACGTATGGCCATGGATGATGAAGAAACAGTAGCCCTTATTGCAGGTGGACATAGCTTCGGTAAAACCCATGGTGCAGCACCGGCTACACATGTAGGTAAAGAACCGGAAGCCGCAGGTATGGAGCAGCAAGGCCTTGGCTGGAGCAGTGATTTTGCGAGCGGAAAGGGTGCAGATGCTATTACCAGCGGTCTGGAAGTAACCTGGACCAAAACACCGACACAATGGAGCAATAATTTCTTTGAAAACCTGTTTGGTTTTGAATGGGAACTAACGAAAAGCCCTGCAGGTGCCCATCAATGGGTGGCCAAAGATGCGGGAGATATTATTCCCCACGCATTTGATGCAACAAAAGGCCAAAAGCCTACTATGCTTACGACCGATCTTTCTTTAAGAATTGATCCGGCGTATGAGAAAATATCAAGAAAATTTTTGAACGATCCTGAGGCTTTTGCAGATGCTTTTGCCCGTGCATGGTTTAAACTGACCCATCGTGATATGGGCCCGCGCGCCCGTTATCTGGGGCCGGATGTCCCTGCAGAGGAATTGATCTGGCAAGATCCTATTCCGGAAGTAGATCATGAACTGATCGGGCAAGTCGAAATTGCTGCACTAAAAGAAACGATATTAAATTCCGGTTTATCCGTATCTCAGTTGGTGTCTACGGCCTGGGCTTCGGCTTCTACTTTCCGCGGTTCTGATAAACGTGGTGGTGCTAATGGTGCACGCATACGCCTGGCACCGCAAAAGTACTGGCAGGTGAATAACCCTGCGCAATTACAAAAAGTATTGGATACTTTGGAAGGGATTCAAAAAGATTTCAATGCTGGTGGTAAAAGGGTATCCCTGGCCGATCTGATCGTGCTGGCCGGATGTGCAGCTGTGGAGAAAGCAGCGAAGGCGGCGGGACAGGATATCTCCGTTCCCTTTACACCGGGTCGCATGGATGCATCACAGGAGCAAACAGATGTCGATTCTGTCGCTTACCTGGAGCCAAGGGCTGATGGATTCCGTAATTATCGCAAATCCAGATCCGGTGCGGCTACAGAAGCATTACTGATCGATAAAGCACAATTATTAACACTTACGGCTCCGGAAATGACCGTACTGTTGGGCGGTATGCGTGTTCTGAATACCAACTTTGACCAATCTGCTCATGGTGTATTCACCAAACGTCCGGAAGTATTAACCTCCGATTTCTTTGTCAACCTGCTGGATATGAACACTGCCTGGAAAGCGGTATCGGATGGTCAGGAGTTGTACGAAGGAAGAGACCGGGCCAGCGGCGACCTAAAATGGACGGCTACCCGCGCAGACATCGTATTCGGATCTAATGCGGAACTAAGAGCCATTGCCGAAATATATGGTAGCGCAGATGCTGATCATAAATTTGTAAAAGACTTTGTGGCAGCTTGGAACAGGGTCATGAACCTGGATCGTTTTGATCTGGTTAAAGGATAATTAATATATTGATCCCATACATAAAGATGGCCGCNNGCGGCCATCTTTATGTATGGGAAATTGCTTGTTTATAATTTTGTATTTATATCCTTACGTTGAACTTAATCTGCAGCACCTACCTGTTGTCTCCACATGGCATAATACAGCCCTTTTAACGCCAGCAGGTCATTATGGTTGCCCTGCTCAATGATCTTGCCTTTTTCCAGTACAAAAATACGGTCAGCATGCATTACCGTAGATAAACGGTGCGCGATGAGGATAGTAATCTGATTGCGTTCCTGGCTGATCTCCTCCATGGTTTCGGAAATCTCTTTTTCAGTAATCGAATCCAAAGCACTGGTGGCCTCATCAAAGATCAGCAATCTTGGCTGACGCAATAAGGCACGTGCAATTGATAAACGTTGTCTTTCCCCACCCGAAAGTTTTAATCCGCCTTCGCCGATCACCGTATCTAAGCCATTATCACTTCTGGCCAGGATACTTTTACCCGAAGCCTGGTGAATAGCAGCCATAACGGCTTCATCATCTGCATCCGGTTTTACGAACTTCAGGTTCTCGCGGATGGTGCCCGAAAAGAGCTGGGTATCTTGCGTTACAATCCCCAATTGTTTGCGGATACTGGTCAGTGATACTTTACTTTCATCCACATCATTGTAGAGAATATCGCCGGCACTGGGTTTATAAAGGCCCAATAACAGTTTTACTAAAGTTGTTTTACCACTACCGGATGGCCCTACAAAGGCAATTGTTTCGCCTTTAATGGAACTGAATGATACCTGATCTAAAGCGGGGCGGGTACTGCTTTTGTGCTTGAAGCTCACCTTGTCAAATGCAAGGGTTCTGATGTCGTCAATCATTACAGCATCTGAAGGCTCCTGCTCTACTTCTTTATTCAGCAAGGTCTGTAAATTTTGCAAAGAGGCATCGGCTTCGCGGTAGCTCAAAATAATATTACCCAATTCCTGTAAAGGCCCAAAGATGAAGAAGGAATAAAACTGCATCATCATCAGGTCACCAATCTCTAATTTATCATAAAACAGGTAATAGAACAGGGTAAACATGATACACTGTTGCAGAAAGTTCACAAAAGTACCCTGTATAAAACTGATCGAACGAATGCTCTTTACCTTCTTTAACTCCAGGTTGAGAATCTTGTTTGTATTATTATTCAAACGGTTGATCTCCTGATCGGTTAAGCCAAGGCTTTTCACCAATTCGATATTGCGTAAGGATTCTGTAGTACTACCTGCTAAGGAGGTTGTTTCCTTAACGATGTTTTTCTGAATCACTTTGATGCGCTTACTCAAGAAACTGGTGAGTAAAGACAACACAATTGCCCCTACCAGATAGATAAGTGGCAGGGTGGGGCTCAGGCGGTAAGCAATCACCGTCACGAAAATAATCCCCACAAGCGTCGCAAATAAGATGTTGATAAAGTTCGTGATGAACTTCTCACAATCGGCCCGCGCTTTAATAAGTACTGATAACGTTTCCCCGCTTCTTTGGTCTTCAAACTCCTGGAAAGGCAGTTGCAGGGAGTGCTTCAGTCCATCGGTATAAAGGCTGGCCCCGAACTTCTGGATAATCACATTCACCACATAATCCTGGAAAGCTTTAGCGATACGGGAGATCATGGCCGAGCCGATAATTAATCCCAAACCCAGCATGATGCCATTGAAGAAACCTTTGGCATTATCCGGACGGAAATTAGCAACTTTGGCTGCATAAGGGTTGATCAGGTAGTTGCCCAGGAAATAAGGGCTCAATAAAGAAAATACCTGATTGATGGCCGCGAGAATCAATGCGAAAAAAATCAGCATTTTATAGCGGCTTAAATAATTGTATAATAGTTTCATGCGTTTGTGTTGCGTTTAATATTTAATCATGGCATTCCATCATCAGTAAATCCCCATCTGTATAGGTTATTTTTACAAAGCCATCTTCTTTTACCCGGTTGGAGCTGCCTGTCCGGTAGCCCACCGTAAGTGTTTCATTATCTAAAGGATACAGCAGGTTTTGCGTGCTGATGCCATGGACGGTACCTATCGGAATCAGCGAAATGATGGTTTGTGCGGCATACCACTTCTCAAAAGTATAAGGAATGGTGTAAATCTTTGAATAATCGTCAAAGAGTACAATCTTCAGACGATCCCGAAAGCGAACAATATTACTGATATTGGTAAACGCATGGTCGGCACGTTTCCCGGTAGCCCAAACGACATTGACCGCCGTAAAATTGCGGGATAACAAGTAATGAAACGCTTTTTCTAAATCGGTCGATTCCTGATCGGCCTGATGAATGATCTCGATGGGATACTGTTTTTCCCGGTAGTAATGGGCATCAAAATCCCGGTCAAAGTCGCCGATGAGTACATCTACTTTTATACCCAGCTCCATAACCCGCTCCATGGCACTATCCAGTACTACAACCAAAGGTGACCATTCGAGGAGTTCATTCAGTAAATCCATACTGCATGCTTCCCCATTAGCAATAATGAGCGCAGGTTCCTGATTTTCACGAATAATATGATGAGAAGACATGGGTATAATTAAGGTTGCAAAAGTAGCCTTTTTGTGACTAATGATAGGTTAAATTGATATGATTGTTGTATAAACAGTATTTATAGTAGGGACGCTGCTGGAAATATACCGAAAAGCATGGCTAAGTGTGCGATTTCCGTTTCTATTATCAGCTATAAAATTCTACCTTTGCACCCATGAGTCAGCAATACAACAGAATCCTGGTTACAGCCGCCTTACCTTATGCCAACGGACCCGTTCATATCGGGCATTTGGCCGGTTGTTACCTGCCTTCCGATATATACGTGCGTTTCCAGCGTGCGAAAAAAAATGACGTTAAATTTATCTGTGGTACCGATGAGCATGGCGTGCCGATTGCCATCCGTGCGATGAAAGAAGGTGTAAGCCCACAGGAAGTAGTAGATAAATATCATAAAATAATCGGCGATAGTTTTGCGGGAATGGGCATTTCTTTTGACATATTCTCGAGAACCACAACCGATATACATCGCCAGACTTCTCAGGCCTTTTTTAGAAAACTATATGATGAGGGCTTGTTTGAAGAAAGAGAAAGCGAGCAATATTTTGATGAAGAGAAGCAAACCTTTTTGGCAGACCGGTATATTGTAGGTACCTGCCCGATCTGTAGCAATGAAAATGCCTATGGTGATCAGTGTGAGAAATGCGGTAGTACTTTGTCGCCCGAGCAACTGATCAATCCGAGAAGTGCTTTGAGTAACGCAACTCCTGTAAAGAAGGCAACCAAGCATTGGTATTTTCCGCTGAATCAATATGAGGAATTCCTGACCCAATGGATTGTAGAAGGCAAAAAAGACGAATGGAAATCGAACGTATATGGTCAGTGTAAAAGCTGGCTGGATAGTGGTTTGCAGCCGCGTGCGATGACGCGCGACAGTAATTGGGGTGTGCCGGTACCCGTAGAGGGTGCCGATGGTAAGGTCTTATATGTATGGTTTGATGCTCCGATCGGCTATATCTCTGCCACCAAAGAATTGCTGCCCCAGAGTTGGGATGACTATTGGAAAAAAGAAGATACCAAACTGGTTCATTTTATCGGAAAAGATAATATCGTGTTTCACTGTATTATCTTCCCGGCGATGCTGAAAGCACATGGTGGGTATATTTTGCCCGAAAATGTACCGGCCAATGAATTTTTAAATATTGAAGGCGATAAAGTATCCACCTCCCGTAACTGGGCGGTTTGGATTGATGAATACCTGAAGGATTTTCCGGATATGCAGGATACTTTACGCTACGTCTTGTGTGCCAATGCGCCCGAAACAAAGGATAATGACTTTACCTGGAAAGATTTTCAGACCCGCCACAACAGCGAATTGGTCGATATCTTTGGTAACTTCATCAACCGTGCCATGGTGCTGATGCACAAACTGTGCGATGGTAAAGTACCGGCGTATCACGAAGCGGAAAAAACGGACCTTGATCTGGCAATTATCCACGATATCCAGGCCGCAAAACAAAAAATAGAACATTCTATAGAGCATTATAAATTTAGAGATGCTTTGTATGAAGTGATTGATATTGCCCGTAAGGGAAATAAATATTTACAGGAGGTAGCACCCTGGACATTGTCGAAGACTCCGGAACTGAAAATGGCCAACCAGGCTAAAATAGACAACTGCCTGCACATTGCGTTACAGTTGACGGCAAACTTGGCCATTTTTGCGAATCCTTTTATACCCTTTACCGCCAAAAAAATCTGTTCTATGCTGACCGTAGTAGATAAAATACTGGATTGGGAAAATGCGGGTAAAATGGATTTATTGCGTAAGGGCTATCCTTTACGTGCACCGGAATTATTGTTCCGGAAAATAGAAGATACCGAGATCGAAGCGCAAAAAGAAAAATTACAGGCCAATGCGAAACAATCGGTGATTTTAGCGCCGGAAGCGGCGCCTGCAGCACCTGCTGCGCCGGAATTAAAACCCGTTATTGAGTTTGGTGATTTTGATAAAGTGGAACTGCGCGTGGGTACGATCCTGAGCGCAGAAAAAGTAAAAAAAGCAGATAAATTATTACAATTGGAAGTCGATCTTGGTTTCGAGACAAGAACCATTGTTTCGGGTATTGCTTTGCATTACCAACCTGAGGAGGTGATCGGACAACAAGTTGTGGTTGTGGTGAACCTTGCCCCTCGTAAAATGCGGGGTATTGAAAGTGCAGGTATGATCCTGATGGGAGAAGATGCGGAAGGGAAATTGGTGTTCATCTCACCAAAATCAATGGTGAATAGCGGAGGAACCGTAAAATAGACATCGTAGAAGACAGGAACATGATTGCAACATTCATATCGGATTTTGGGAATAAAGATAATGCCGTGGCTATAGCCAAGGGTTTGATATTAAAGTCAAACCCTGAGCTGCGCCTGATAGATATTTCCCATGAGATTGCGCCTTATGATCTGCTGCAATGCAGTTATCTGTTGAACAGTGCTTTTCGCAATTTCCCGGAAGAGACCGTGCATATCTCTATGTTTGATATCATGCACCGGCATCCTGCTCAAATCTTGTTTGCCCGTATAGAAGGGCAGATCATTATCAGCGCAGATAATGGCATGTTTACCTTTACCTTCCCGGGTGCAGATATTGCAATTTGGAAATATGAAGCCCCAGCTTCTGCCAATTATATTGAATGGTTACGTAAAGTAGCAAATCTGATTCAAGAGATGCATGCGGCACAATTTGACTTTGAACAGCTGAAAGCAGTGGTATTTGAACCGGAGGTGCAAACCACGCCTTTAAGGGCTATGGTGAAGGATATGCAGATTGATTGCCATGTGATCCATATCGATCGTTTTGGTAATGTGGTCCTGAATATTACGCAGGAAGAATTTGAGGCCTATCGAAGGAACCGGCAATTCAGCATCCGCATCCCGCGCAATGTTCCCGTCACACAACTGAGCCAGAATTATAATGATGTGATCCAGGGAGAGCGTCTGTGTTTATTTAACAGTGCCGGTTATCTCGAAATCGCCATCAGAGAAGGCTCCGCGGCGCAACTTTTAGGTTTGGAACTGTTTAAAAAAGACCAGCTTATTTATAATATTATTCCTATAGAATTTTCATGATTATCCGTATTGTAAAAATGACCTTCCTTCCCGAAGGTATTCCTGATTTTCTGTCCTTATTTGAAGCGCGTAAAAGCCAGATAAGGTCACAGGAGGGCTGTACACACCTCGAATTATTAAAAGACCTTGCACAGGACAATATTTATTTTACCTACAGTTATTGGGAAGATCCCAAGTACCTGGAGCAATACCGCAACAGCGCTTTTTTTGCTGATACCTGGGCGAAGACAAAGGCTTTATTTCAGGATAAGGCGCAGGCCTGGTCGGTGGTGCGGGAAGTGGTGCTGGCCTAACTTTTCTGCAGAAAATATTTATACGTAAAAAGGATATGACAGGTCATATCCTTTTTTTATGATGTTAAAGATGGGATCTATTTTATTCCGTTTAATGTAGCATTTATCTATTTTGAATTTAATTTCATCCTTAAGGTATCCATTAAAGTCATCAGTCCATTATATGTTCCGGTAAAATAGGCACCATTTTTAAATTGTGGCAGGAAATATTTGTCCGTTATTGCTTTTGTTTCCTCGTCAGATAATATTGCTGCTATTCCATAACCATTGCAGATCCGCATCATTCTGTATCCTTTAGAAATACAGATCAGTATTCCATTGTCTTTGCCTTTTAGACCAATCCCCCATGTATTTGCGATATGTAATGCTAAAGCGTTAAATTGTTCTTGTGACGTATATAGGGTATCCAGTGTCACTATGCAAATTTGGGTTGTCGTTTCTGTTCTAAAGGCCGCAATAATACTGTCTAATTTTTCTTGTTCCTTAGGGCTGAATAAATCTTCGTAATCATTCGTATAATTTGTCGGCGCGGGCAAACTATCCCAAAATTTTTGTCGATACGTATGCAGGTCGGCGTCCGAGGAGGTTTCGATACGTAATGGCGACGGCTTCGTCTGGCTACGACAAGAAGTGACGTAACAAATGAACAAAAGGAGTAATGATATGAATTTAGAGTGGCTCATGCAAGGTAGTATTTAGGCTTATTTATACTTTGAATCCGGGCAAACTGTGTTTATACTATCTAATGCTTACAAATCAAAATACTGCAAAATATAGGCCTTTA
The DNA here is from genome assembly GCF_003852495.1 of Taibaiella sp. KBW10. GTDB lineage: Bacteria > Bacteroidota > Bacteroidia > Chitinophagales > Chitinophagaceae > Edaphocola. The sequence goes on from NZ_QAJI01000009.1 coordinate 11,467, forward strand.
AAAGGGTCTCTTGTCCGTCCAGCGTATTTTCCGGTACCGGTATCAATTCTTTAAAATGCGGCCATCCTTCTTCGTCTATGCCTGTTGGCAAGTAGTAGCCGCCTTTGCTTAGCAAAGTGCAAACAGCCACATGCATCAGGTCTTGTTTTTGTTCTTTGGAAAAGCCGGCTTCCGGTGTCTGGCCGGTATATTCATTGATGCCAATCAGGTAAAGAAGTGCCTGCATGTCGGGCAACTTTCCAAAACGTTCTGTCATCATGGTTTCCAGCGCGGACCAGCGTTGGCTAAGGTTGTGTATATCGGTCATGTATGATGAATCTTTTGCGGACGAAGATACATCAGATTTAAGGGATTTGTCTTTTTATAGGACATTGTTCCGGGATCTTATAATTGGTTACAGCTCTTTAAGGACTACCTCAATACGGGTTCCTTTGCCCGTGCGGGAATGAATGGTTAGTAGTCCGTTGATATTTTTAGCGCGGTCGTGCATACTGGTAATTCCTAAACCCGGTTTAAAGTCTGCTTGTTCTACATCAAAGCCAATACCATTATCGCTGAGCGACATTGCAAAGTCATGGGTGCCATAGCGTAAGAAGATGCTGATCTCATTGGCCCGGGCATATTTAATACTGTTTTGGATCGCCTCTTGGGCAATACGAAAGAGCATGATCTCGACATCATCCTCGAGTATATCTGTAATGCCTTCTACATGAAGGGTGCAAGCAATCTTTTTAGAATTATTGACCCATTCTATCTCTTCTTTCAGGGCATTCACCAAACCATTTTTGCCGATATATTTTGAATTCAGTCCATGACCCAGGTGATGGGTATCCATAATAACGGTATCAATAATATCTCCAATTTTACCCAGCATTTTCATATCCACCGCTTCATCCTCATCTTCCATCGTATTGATGTTAATCCGGGCAAGGTGTAACAGGTTACTGATATTATCATACAGTTCTATAGAAATCAGTTGCATGGTGCGCTCCCTTTCATTAATGATGGCCCTTAAGGCTTCCTTGCTTTTTCTGTTTTGCCGGTTTTTAAACGTGATTAAAAATACGACCATAAAGAAAATAAAAAGGACCGTCGATAAGGTAGCCGCGATAACAAAGGGGATGGTGTCCAGGTTAAGTGTAAACATCTATTCTTCTCATTTTAGGATAAAGTAAGAGCAAGATTCCATAACTTAAGTAAGTAGTAGTACTTACCAATAAAATGATCGTGCTGAAAACTTGTGATCTGTCCTTATCTGTACTGCCCAACAGGGGATATATGCCCCAGCTCCAAATGGCGGAAAACTGGTAGAAAATGATGGTAAAGGCTAGCCAGAAATGGGTCCTATGCTGCAGTTTCAGGTCATCATCATCTACAATGATGATTCTTAAAATAGCATAGAGTGCCGTTGCCAAAATGACGAGACATTCGATCAATAAAAAATTTGAGTTATGCGTATGTAAAAAAGGCTGCAGGTAGATATTGTTTAAAATACCTAATAAAATACCTCCTGCAGCAATATATAATCCCGAATTGTTCTTTTGCAACACATCTACAGAACGTTTGAAGTACAGGCAGAATAAAACATACTCCAGGTAGAAATAAGTATTGTAGAACACATAATTATTTCCGTAATAGACAGAAAATAAATCTGAAGCAATTTCATTGAACAGCCCCAACCATATGATCCAACAGATGACTTTGGTCGCGGAGTCCAGCGATTTATAGCGGAACACTGCGATTAAGGCAATGGTAATGACAATTACCCAGTACACATTGCTCAGTAAATTTCCGTCCATCGACCCTTCTTATGGTAAGAGATTATCTTTAGCACTCCCTTCCGTGGGACAGGAAACGGGACATGGCTTCGCACGATCAGGTACCCTGTCTCCCGGCGCGTAAATATAATTACCATCCTTATCGAATCCGGCAATGACAACTGTTAAGGCGCCGCTTTTTAATCCGCAAGGTAATCCTTCTTTCCCGCTGTTGATATAATCCATGGTATGGGCAAACATAATTTTTACACCCTTTATATCCGGATTGTTCAGGTAGGTTCTTAATTTTTCCGCATCCATAATCAGGCTGTATAAGTTGGGAGTGTCTGCAGTGGTTGTGTTATTGGCACCTACACTCACCAGATAGCTTTGTATCATACGGTTGGCCGTTTCTTTAGAAATCAGGCCATCGTCGGCTACCGGAGCGGCACTACTTTGGCTATACACAGGGTTAGCATCCAGAAAAAGGAGACAAGATAATGCCAGAAGCACTAGAAGTTTTAATCGTTTCATTATTATTATTTTAAGTAGTTAAAAAATTAGAGTGGAGTTTCCTGAGATTCGATACCTACATAACCAAATTTAATAGCAAAAAAGGCCAGACCGGCGCGCGTTTTGACGCCAATTTTATTATACAACCTCAGCCGGTGTGCCTCTATGCTTTTTGCTGAATAGCCCAGCAGGCCGGAGATTTCATCGAAGGTTTTATCAGCAATACTGTAACGCAACAATTGCATATCCAGAGCAGTGAGCTCCGGTAAGACAAATTTCTTACGTTTAACACTCTGCACAAATTCTTTGGAAAAGAGTTCTGTATTATAGAGGCCTACATCATAAATTTCTTCTATTGCCCTGCGCATTTCGCTGGCTTTGGCGCGTTTGGTCAGGTAGCCATCTGCCCCACATAAAACCATACGTACCCTATAGCCTTCTGACTCATAAGCAGAGATCACAAGTATCTTTATTTCAGGCCATTTATGTTTTAGTGCGGTGATGGTCTCAAATCCATCCATTTTGGGCATAGAGATATCTAAGAGGCATACATTCGGCTCTTCCGGACATTCTTCCATCTTCTTAATCAGGTCTGCTCCGTTGCCTGCTTCGACAATTACCTTGATCCGGCCATCTTTTTCGAGATTCGTGATAATGGCTTCTCTGATCAGGTCATGATCTTCAGCATAGGCTATCTTTATGGGAATAATATCATTTTTCAGGTCCTTCACAAACTATACAATTGAGGGGGGTTACCCGTTATTAACGAGTTATTAAAGTTAATTTTTTTGTTCAATTGATAAAAGTAGGATTTCCCTTTCTTCTTTTGTCTGCTTTTTGTTATTTTTTGTAGATTTTTGGCCTTTTTTGATAAGATTTGAGGGATTTCCCCTTTGCAAAGAGGCTCTAACTTTTCACCTTTACCTTATAAAGCAAGGAAGCTGAACATCTTATCATGAAAAAATGAACGTAAGCATTGTTTTTCATGAGTAAAACCATTTCCCTTATTCGTGGTTACATTCATTATCTAATGAAAAAATAATTTTTAATCTTCCTAAAGTTTTTTCCATTTTTTGAGATTATAAAAATGGCTCAAATACATGAATTTACGTAAACTCTTTTGTACCGGTATCCTTGCCGGAAGTTTTTTGGTGCAAGCCGCACAGGCGCAATACACCCTTAATTTAAAACCAGGCCCTAAAGAAGGTTTGGATGCTGAATTGACCTATATGGAAGATGCTTGTCATAATTCCGGTCAGCCCTTACCGCCTCATTTGATCAATAGTGGTTCTAAAGCATATATGACGATTTCTGACTGGACATGGAATGAGGTTGGATGCCCCGGTAGTACGACAAGATCATTAATTAAATTTAGCGGCTTAAGTACGCTTCCTCCGGGTGCCCGTATTACCAGTGCCACCATGAGCTTATACCATCCTGCACCGATAAGTGGTATGTGGGGTAATAACTATTTTCCGGGTACGCCTTTGTCTAATACAAATGAAGGAAGCGTGTATTTGGTCGACCGCTCAGATGTCGGTACATGGAATGAAGACAGGGTTGACTGGACTGATAAACCTGGTTATGAAACAGGTATCTCTGCTGCAATTCCCGTAACCAATACCCAATGGAATGGCGTTTCTACCACAGACGTAACCAAACTTGTGCAGGAGATTGTAAATGGGGGCGGAATAAATAATGGATTTTACCTGAAATTAAATACAGAAGTACATTATCGGGCTCAGGTTTATGCGACCAGCGATCATCCGGATGCGGCACTTTGGCCTGAACTCCGTGTTCGCTATACTTTGCCCTATACGGCACAATTGTCGATCAGCCCTAATCCTGCAAAAGATAAGATAACGGTACAGGCAAATGAAGAAATTGCCAGCCTGAAAATTGTATCGGTATCGGGTAGTACCATACAAAATGCTACTTCTGTAAAAGAGCATAATGCTTTTGTATCCGTTTCGGATCTTAGTCCGGGACTTTACTTTATTGAAGCAATCACCGTTACAGGGAAACTGGTACGGGGGAAATTTGTAAAAGAATAATTGAAACCACAGCCCGGCAATAGAGCAATGAATTTCCTTTTATAATAACGCTCAATACTATTTAAGGATTTTACGTTCTTCAGCCTTTTGAAAAAAAACGAAAAGCCTGTCGAAACCCTGTATTCATCTGTTACAGGGATTTGACGGGCTTTTTTATGTCTGCTTCGTTTTGTGCATCCAAAATGGGTGCATCTATTTTGGAAAGCGGTACGCCTGTTACGGTAAAATAATAAGGTTTCAGGGGGGAGCTTATTTCACCATAGGTTTATACTTCTTCCGGTTGTCAAATATGATCCAAAGATTAATGACCATGAGTATCGCTGCAATAGCCATTCCAGAACGATCCAGAACCAGGTGATGTAGCAAAATGCCTACCATAACCGGAAAAAGGATGATGGCGCCTAAAGCACGGTATTTATTGCTGAGTACAAGTACGCCGCCTATAATTTCGGCAACAGCGACTAAAGGAATCAACCAGGTAAGTTGCATCAAAGCGGCGAACAAACTTTTTTGTGCTTCTGTCGGTTCCGGCATAGGCATATAATGGAAAAATTTATTAAGCCCGGAATTAATAAACATTAATGCGAACAGAATGTAGATAACTAGTTTTACGATTTTCATATGATCTTTATTTATATCAAATATAATTATTTCTGATACAAATAGTTTATTTAAGAACGTCTTTTTTAAAAGACAAGTGTACCGCGATAATAAAATCGCAGCTTTTAGGATTAAAATTGTATTTTAGGTTAGCGCCTGGTCATCGACAATAGGGGTTGCTGTAGTGCCGGAAATCAATATAAGATGGAAAATGAAATGGGAAGTTCAATGTTCTATAAAGAGATGGATACGCCTGTAGGCCGATTAAAGCTTATCGCCAGTAATCTTGGGCTGGTAGCGGTTCTTTGGGAAGGGGAAACCTTTTCACGCATTAAGCTCGAAACACCACCACAGGCAGCAAATGATCATCCGATACTTTTGGCAGCAGAGCAGCAACTGGCAGAATATTTTGCACAAAAAAGAAAAGTATTTGACCTTCCCCTGGCTATTACCGGTACTGAATTTCAGAAAAAAGTATGGGCGCTATTGGCCACCATTCCCTATGGGAAAACCAAGACTTATGGTGCCTTGGCACAATTAATGGGCGATTCCAAAACGGTACGGGCCGTAGGAGGTGCATTGAATAAAAATCCTGTTTCAATTATCATTCCCTGCCATAGGGTAATCGGTGCCGCCGGGCAATTAGTAGGATTTGCCGGAGGGCTGTATCATAAAAGCTACTTGCTGGATATAGAAAACCCTAAGATACAATATTCCTTATGGTAAATAATAAAACCTGATTATCCTTCTCTTAATTATCCTTTGATGTTTAATACCTTTTCTGCACACAATTTTAAGGACCTATGTGATACTTTATCTGCTAGAGATGAGGGGCTGGCAATGATCATTAAAACCTATGGATATCCACCCATGTGGACGCGCCCCAATACTTATGAGACATTGGTCCATATTATTTTAGAACAGCAGGTTTCTTTGGCCTCGGCATTAGCCGCTTTGCATCAATTAAGACAAGAAACAAGGGGCATTACACCCGCTGCTATACTCGCTTTAAGTGACGAGACCATGAGGGCTTGTTATGTGAGCCGTCAGAAAATGAGCTATATCAGAATACTGGCGAGGGCGATAGCGGAAGGCGATTTGGATCTGGACGCATTGACTGTTTGTGCCGACGAAGATATCCGTGCACAATTGATCAGGCTAAAGGGTATTGGACACTGGACGATAGATGTATACCTGATGTTCGTACTGCAGCGTGCCGATATCTTTCCTTTTGGAGATCTTGCAGCCGTTAACGCATTAAAAAGGCTAAAACAATTGCCGAAAGAAACCCCGCGTGCCGCTTTGCCTGATATGATACAGCATTGGCGACCCTATCGTACTGTAGCGACTATGATCCTATGGCATCATTATTTATCATCACCGATAAGCGCAAAAATGCAATCCCTATAATTTCCTTATCCCTCACCCAATAATCACTGCTATGGGACATAGGCCATCACAAATAAATCTTAAATAGTTTGAGGGCTAACGATATTCTTTACTTTTACCCTCTGGGTGGTCCTTTAACCGATCACTACATACACTAGATGGAACATACTAAAATAGTCATAGACACGATGTATACCCTGAGTATCAGCGTGCGTAAATACTTCCACAAAAAGCTGGCCTTATTGAATCTCGACATTACTTATGAAATGATAAGGTTACTGGCCATTCTTTCCAGGAATAATTATATGAACCAGCAGGAGATTGCCGATATTTCTACAAAAAATAAAGCGAGCCTTACTTCCTTGCTGGATAATATGCAGAAGCGGGAGCTGATCGTACGGACAGAAGATGATTTAGATCGGAGAAATAAAATCATTAGCCTTACGGCCAAGGGGAAAGCGTATATGAAGGAAGTGAGCCCGGTCGTCAATACTTTTTTTCAGTTGGTAGAAGATCACATCGGTAAACAAGAGATGGAGAGAATGAATAAAACTATTATGAAAATCAATCAGCTGCTCAACGTATAAGCACCTTATTAAGGCAATGTTCTTTTGAACTTTTCAGAAGTGAGCTTGTGCGCACAATAGGGACTATATAAGAATCGAAATGATAAAAAAAGGAAGATACTGCTATCTTCCTTTTTTTGCGTCCGACATAATATTTCAAGCCGCTTTACATAAAACACCTTTCTACTGCTCCTCGTATAGCAGAAAGTGTTAAGGTTAATTTTTTATAGAAGCCATGTCAATAACAAAACGGTATTTGACATCGCCTTTTAGCAAGCGTTCATAGGCATCATTAATTTGATCTACCCTGATAAGTTCAATATCTGCAGTGATCTGGTGCTGGGCACAGAAGTCCAGCATTTCCTGTGTTTCTGCAATCCCACCAATATTAGATCCCGCAAAGCTTCGTCTGCCCAGTATTAAACTGAAGGAAGTCACCGGTAGCGGTTCCATAGGTGCACCAACCAAAGCGAGCGAGCCATCTACTTTTAATAAATTCAGATAAGCATCAATGTTATGCTGAGCAGATACACAGTCCAGGATGAAATGAAGACTTTTGGCATGTTGTGCCATTTGAGCGGCATCGGTAGACAGTACAACCTCATCGGCACCTAAGCGTTTTGCATCTTCTGTTTTGGATAAAGATGTCGTAAACACAACCACATGTGCGCCCATAGCCTTAGCAATTTTGATACCCATGTGTCCGAGGCCACCAATGCCAACGATACCTACTTTCTGACCAGGACCCACTTTCCAGTGCCTTAAGGGAGAATAAGTAGTGATACCGGCACATAACAATGGCGCTGTTCCGGCGAGGTCCAGGTTTTCCGGTACCCGCAATACATAATTTTCATCTACTACTACACTTTCAGAATAGCCTCCATAAGTTCGGCCGCCGATGTGTGTATCGGGAGAATTGAAGGTAAGGGTATTGCCCGGTTCACAAAACTGTTCCAAACCGTCTTTACAATAATCGCATTCACGACAGGAGTCTACCATACAACCTACTGCGGCAAGATCGCCTACTTTAAATTTCGTGACATGATTGCCTACACTCGTTACCCTGCCTACGATTTCATGTCCCGGCACGATCGGGTATACTGTATTGTGCCATTCGTTTTTGGCACTGTGCAGATCAGAGTGGCAAATCCCACTAAAGAGGATTTCAATTTCTACATCATGAGGCGTTACTGTTCTGCGTTGGATATCCATTGCCTGCAAAGGGGCATCAGCCGCCTCTGTACCATAGGCTTTCGTACTTTTTGTTGCTGTGTGATTCATTTTTTTATTTGTTTTTAAGAAGGTCTGTGATTCTTTGCATGGTTTGTACTATAAGCGATTTGTCTTACGATTTGCCAACCATTTTTTGTAAATGCTCCGGGTAGCGGTCGCCCTGTATCGTAATTTTTGAAGCGGCTTCTTCGATTTCTTTTAGATCTTCTGCCGTCAGTATGATATTTACGGAGTCTATATTTTCTTCCAGCCGGTGTAATTTTGTGGTGCCCGGTATGGGTACAATCCAGGGCTTTTGTGCCGATAGCCAGGCCAGTGCAATCTGTGCAGGACTGGCATCTTTGTTTCTCGCAATCGTTCCTAATAGGTCTATTAAAGCCTGATTTGCTTGACGGGCTTCCTGAGAAAAACGGGGTAAGGTATTACGGAAATCCGTAGGGTCAAAATGAGTGTTCGTATCAATCTTTCCGGTCAAAAAGCCTCTGCCTAAGGGACTGAAAGGCACAAAACCAATGCCCAGTTCTTCAAGGGTAGGGATGATCTCTGTTTCGGGTGCCCGCCACCAGAGGGAATATTCACTTTGCAAGGCGGCCACTGTTTGCACTGCATGCGCTTTACGGATTGTTTGTGCATCTGCCTCTGAAAGCCCGAAGTATTTTACTTTACCTTCCTGTATCAAATCGCTAACGGTACCGGCAACCTCCTCGATCGGTACATTGGGATCTACACGGTGCTGATAGAACAGATCAATCGCCTCCACTTTTAGTCTTTTTAAAGAAGCTTCTGCTACGGCTCTGATGTGCTCAGGACGGCTGTCGAGCCCATTCCATCGGCCGCTGCCATCGCCGGTATCTTTAAAGCCGAATTTGGTGGCAATAACCACCTCGTCGCGGAAAGGTGCCAAGGCTTCGCCCAGCAATGTTTCATTGGTGAAGGGGCCGTATACTTCGGCCGTATCGAAAAAGGTAATACCCTTTTCTACGGCTGCGCGTATCAACGCAATCATTTCTTGTTTATCGGCAGCAGGACCATAGCCAAAGCTCATGCCCATACAGCCGAGGCCTAAGGTAGAAACGGCTAAACCGCTGTTGCCTAATTTTCTTTTTTGCATGTTTGTCTTTGTTGTTTTTATGATACAAAATTAGAATGGAGTAAGGGTACAGACTAACGAAAAAGAAACAATAGCTTACGAAAATCAAACATGGCGAAATTTTAACGGACTGACCGACATGTGCTTTTTGAAAAAATTATTGAAATGGGTTACCTCTGTATAACCCAAGGCATAAGCAATTTCCGAAACCGTCCAGGACGTTTGCTTTAATAGGATCTTGGCTTCTTGTAAGAGGCGTTCCGCAATAATCTGTGAGGTTGTTTTTTCTGTTGCTTCTTTAAGCGCCCGGTTTAAATGATTCACATGAATATTTAGTTTTTCCGCATAATCAGACGCAGAGCGCAACCCCAAAGCCTGATGTACATCATCTATCGGAAATTGCCGTTCCATGAGCTCTAAAAACAAAGTGGCAATACGTTGTGCGGCATTGAGCGGATGTTTGTTTAAGTGATCAGATGCCTGCATCCTTAAGGTAAAATGAACCATTTCATATACGATCGTCCGAAGCAAATCATACTTGTGTATGTAATCTGAATTAATCTCCGTTAGCATCCGTTCGAAATTACCGGCCAGAATAGCCGCCTGTTCATCACTCAGCTCAAATACATGGTCTCCTTCCGGTTGAAAAACAGAATATTGATTAAGGTTGCCATAATGATGGAAGAAAGACTGGTCGAAAATGCAAAAATAGCCTTGGTGTATCTGGTCTGTATGCTCCCAGCGGTAGGGGATCTGCGGATTAGAAAAGATCAAAGCTTGTTTTTGTATCTGAATAGCTTTATCGGCATAGGCAATCGTACTTTCTCCTATGAGTAAAGTAATTTTGAAGTAATCGCGTTTTTTATAGGGTACCGGCTTGGAATGATTACCACTGAAGGGTTCCAGTTTAAATACATTAAAATGACAGATCTCTTTGCATAGCTTATCGGGCATAAAGTCGTATTGCCTTTTGTAAAAGGCCGCCAGCGTTTCCATTTCATTCATGAAATAAAATTACGAATTTCAAACGCTACCGCAACAGGTGACCTTAAAATTAACATTGCATGTCGGCAACTTGTATCAATTATCGAATTCTTCAGGCATTGGCCCCGGTTTTATTACCTTTATAAAAACAAAACGGGTGCCGGCGTGCTTATCCGTTTATTTTGTAAATCGTTCAAATAAGTTTATATGAGAAATATATTATGTCTTGCTGTAGCCATATTAGCCGGTTTTACAACGATCGCTCAGCAATTAAAGCCGGTACGCTATAGCGATGGTGCGCAACAGCTCGCCGGAATGGTCACAAATAATGCCGGTAAAAAATTGCCGGGCGTGCTCATTCTTCCTGCATGGAAAGGGCCGGATGAGGAAGCCAAGGCAGCTGCGCTGGCTTTAGCCAAACAGGGGTATATCGCCTTTGTTGCCGATATCTATGGTGTAGGAAATATCCCTTCCGATAATGCTGCCGCTTCGAAAATAGCAGGGCAGTATAAACAAGATTATAAAGCTTATCAGCACCGGATACTTTTGGCTTTGGAACAATTAAAAAAAGAAGGTGCTTTGCCGGATAAAATTGCTGTGATCGGCTATTGTTTTGGCGGAAGTGGCGCTCTGGAAGCTGCCCGTGCCGGTTTTCCTGTAGTCGGTATTGTATCTATCCACGGAGGGTTGGCCAAATCGGCCGATCGCGAGAATGCCGCGCTGAGCACAAAAATACTTATTGAAAATCCTGCGGATGACCAAAGTGTGCAACCGGAAGACCTGCATAAGCTGGTGACGGAGATGAATGATGGAAAGGCAGACTGGCAAATAATTACCTACGCCCATAGCAAACATACGTTTACCGATCCGAAATCGCCGGACTATAATGCGGTAATGGCTAAAAGGGCCTGGCAGCATACCTTAATGTTTTTGAAAGAACTCTTTCAATGATCAGTAAGCGATCCTAAATTGGGTGCGCAATAGTAAAGCGCCCATCATATGAGGGGCGCTTTACTATGTTTAAAATACGGTTCCCGTGCACACACTTTTGAATCATATCTTTTCTGTTTTAGCAGAAGGGAAAAGACATACGCATATTTTAGATAGAACTATCCAAACTGTATTAAATCATGGATGAATTCATTTACCTTATGTTCATCCGTTGCCCAGGAGGTAATCAGGCGTATGGCAGATTGGTTTTCGTCCATTTCTTTCCATACGTAAAATAGGTATCGCTCGCTTAGCCCTGCAATAAGGGTTTTGGGTAATATGGGGAAAATTTGATTGGTTTTTGGTTCGGTGAGGAAGGTGTATCCTTTTTCTTTAATGGCTCCGGCTATTTTCATGGCCATGCTATTGGCGTGTTTCGCCAGGCTGAAATAGAGGTCATCTTTAAACAGTTCCAAAAACTGAATTGCGAGTACCCGTCCTTTAGCCAGCATGGCTCCTTTTTGTTTTAGAACATAGTCGAAATCATTTGCCAGTGCCGGTTTGTTAAACACCAGCGCCTCTCCGAGCAGTGCGCCGTTTTTAGTCGCACCTATATAAAAGAGATCCGTAAGCCGCGCGATATCCGATAAAGTAAGGTCATTGTTTTCGGCCATTAAAGCATGGCCTAATCTGGCGCCATCCAGGAAGAGCAATAAATCATGTGTACTACAGTATGCGGATAATTGCTCCAGTTCTGCCTTAGTATAAATGCTCCCGATTTCCGTGGCGTTCGAAATGTAGACCATTCTCGGCTTGACCACATGTGGTTTTAAGGAATAGTCCTGTAGTGCTTTTTGCAGGTCGGCCGGGCTTAGTTTTCCATCCTTTGTTTCCATGGTGATTACCTTATGTCCGGTTGCTTCAATCGCCCCGGTTTCATTGGCAGAGATATGCCCTGTTTGCGCACTGATCACGGCCTCATGTACCCTTAGCAAAGAGGAAATGGCAATAAGATTGGTTTGGGTGCCTCCTGATAAAAAATAAATCTGTGCTTCAGGGCGATTTAGTTTTTGTTTTAAAATATCCTTTGCCTGTACTGCATATTCGTCTTCCCCATAGCCCAATTGCTGTACAAGGTTTGTCTCTATCAGTTTGTGGAGAATATTAGGATGTGCTCCCTCGGAATAATCATTTTTGAAATTATACATAATTATTGTCTTTAGCGGCCTAGTACCGTTTTTTCGTTTCGTTTAAGCCCTGTCATTTGCTTACGTAAAGATATGATGGTTTCGCTTGGATTTTCGACCCTCCATGATCAAAATATACGGCTTGATCAAATAAACAAATACCCGCAGAAAATGGGGAAGACGCTTTCCTGATTTGGTTTGCTACCTATATAAGCAATCTTTCTTTTAGACAACTGACATAGGGTTGTCATCCGGTGGTTGTACTATTGCAGTACAGATATAAAAATGACGTGCAATGAACCCATTATTTACCCGGCCAACACAACAGTGTTCTGCTGCTGATTTCCTAAACACATTTGGTTGTAATTTAGCATATGGTTAATCAGGAAAAACCTTTTGTATCAATTTGCCCGGAAAGCCGGGAAGCCTGGCGATTGTGGTTGCAGGAAAATCATCTTTCAGCACAATCTGTCTGGTTGGTGTATTATAAAAAGGACGCGGGTATGCCAACGCTTTCATGGAGCGAAGCGGTTGATGAGGCCCTTTGTTTTGGCTGGATTGACAGTACTAAAAAGACAATTGATAAAAAATCATTTATGCAGTTCTTCTCCAGGCGGAAACCCAATAGTGTCTGGTCCAGGATCAATAAGGAGAAGGTTGCGCGATTAATGGAAGCTGATCTTATTGCTCCGGCAGGCTACGTAAGTATTGAAAAGGCAAAGCAAAATGGGTGCTGGAATATTATAGATGAAGTAGAGCTGCTCAGCATACCTGAAGATCTGGAAGCTGCATTAAAATCCCATCCCGAAGCCATGGCATTTTTTTTAAGTTTAAGCAAGTCGGTGCGTAAAGGAATGCTACAATGGGTGGTGCTTGCCAAACGAGCCGAAACCCGGCAAAAACGCATTCAGGAGCTGGTTGTACTCGCTGCTCAACAGCAGAAACCCAAGCAATTTAGGTAAAATAATCAGGCTCGACCTTATATCAAGCCTGATCTTTCCATTATGGGTTTATCTGTATCATCTTTCTTTTTAGGACCAAACCATTTTGAAGCCCGATATGTATAAAGTATACGCCTGCAGGTGCATTGAGGTTAAGAATGCTCGTTCTCTGATCGATGTGCTGAGACAGGATCAGCCTGCCTAAAAGGTCATACACGCCAACCTGGCACTGCGTATAGCCCTCCGGTAATATTAAGTGATAAGTTCCTGTGCCCGGATTGGGATAGAGCTGTATCTGTTCCGAAAGTTTCCGCGCTTCTATACTATTAGGATCGATTCTTATGGCGGTGCAATTGGAGGTGTCTTTACAACCATTAATACTGCTGAGTACTACGGCATAGCTGCCGGTCTGAACAGGTGTGAAACTGGCGTTGGTAGCACCGGTAATGGCTTGTCCCGTATTACAATCAATCCATTGATAGCTGACGCCAGTAGCCTGTGCGGTTATGGTTTGGTTTTGTACCGTAACACCGGGATCTAAATAGCATTGAAATAGTTTGAGCAGATAAATGTCATCGGCACCGTTAGCGGTAGCATTATAAGCACCTATTCCGGGATCAAAGTCGGCCGATTGGTTAAATTGACCACTCATGTATATATTTCCTGTGGGGTCGAGTGCAAGTGTTTTTGCTCTGGATACCGCACTGGATTGTATTCCTCTTGCCCAAAGGAAATGCCCGCCGGAATCGTATTTGGCGATATACGACTGTACATTACCGGTCATGGGTAGCGTATGTACCGTCGCGCCCGGATCAAAATCTACATTAGGCATATAGTAATACCCACAGATATAATAGTTCTTGTAAGGGTCGATATGGCCTCTATACGCTTCGCTGGTCTCAAAAGAAAAGGACCAGCGGTAAGCGCCTGCTGTATCCAGTTTGACCACATAACTACTTAAGGTGGAAGTAGAGGTCATGAAGCCGCCATCGCCGCCATCATTGAAATCCATCGTTCCTGAAAAACCGCCGCATACATAAAGATTACCCTCATTATCGTAGTCGATATCGTTGCAGTAAGAGCTGCCTCCGGTGCCGACAAAACAGCGCACCCATTTAAAATTCCCGTTTTTATCCCATTTAAGCACATATAGTTTTTCCTGCGAGTTGGGATAGGGCATTTGGGTGGCCGGTCCGGGATCAAAGTCACAGTTAGTGGAAAACTGCCCTGCGAGATAAATATTACCCTGGTAATCCGTATCCATAACACAAGATTCTTCCGGTCCGTCACCACCATAGCTTTTGGCCCAGATGAGCGTACCTTCCACGGTATATTTGGCCACGAAGATATGACGCACGGGTGCGCTTAAGAGATACATGCCGGCACTTGGATCAAAATCTATATTACCATTCCCAAAGGTCCCGGATACATAGATGCCATTTTCTTTAGAAACAATGATGTCAAAACCCTGGTTAACATTTTGGGCGGTGCCCTCCAATACTTTTACCCATTCCAGGCTGCCATTGGCTCGCAATTTCATGAAAAAGATGGAGCTGATCGCTGCGGTACTGGTGTGGATTTGCTGTCCGGGACCGGGATCAAAGTCTATGGAGCCTCTAAAATAACCGGTAATATAAATGTTATTGGCAGCATCTATCGTTAAGGCTTCGGTATAGATATATCCGGTACCTCCAATGGTTTCGATCCAGATGATATTGCCATCCGTATCCATTTTTTGGACAAAAGTTTTTGGACTATTATTGCTGCCCTGTACCATAAATACATTAGGTCCGGGGTCCAGGTCTACGATGCCATGCGCATTACCCACACTAACGAGTTGCTGGTTCCCGTCAAATGCTTTATCTGTAATATATTCATCGGCTGTGCCGCCGATTTGTTTCATCCAGACAAAATCCTGCGCCTTAACCTTTAAGGAAACGCAAATCAAAATGAGTAAAAAGGTATATAAAGATTTCATAGCAATATATTGGGCTTAAGCTATAAAGCTAAAAAAAATATATATATAATGCAAGTGTTCAATCCTTGAAATGAAAATATGATTATTGAGGAAGCAGGTAAAAAGGCCAGGCCATGTAGCAAAGTTGGCCTTAATAAGATGTGCCGGTCAGACAGGACGTTATCCTTTGGATATTGAAAATCGTCGTCCCATTTTCGTATAGGGAATAAACAAAGAGAGACCATCATTAAAGACAGTCTCTCTTTGTTTACTTTATTTTAATAGCGAACTAAAATACAGAAATGCTACAGTTATAATCCACACCCAACAGGCTTCCGGATTTATTACATTCTGCTTTTGCCTCTTTATATGTTTTGTCTTTGATGACTGAGGTACTTTTGTTGCCATTTACGGTACACTCACAATTCCAGTCTTTCGGTTTATTACAAGCTGTTGTAAAAGCGAAAGTGGTTCCGAAAATAGCCAATGCTGCGCTTACTGATGCTATTCTTTTCATAATTTGCCTCCTTTATTTTTTTGTAAAAGAAATGTTTGCCTTTTGTTATTCGACAAAACGATGCCATAAATATGTCCTAAAAAGGACCGATGTTTTAAAACTACTTTTAACTTTTTAAAAGAAGCCGGTAGTGTTTGTATGATAAAACACTTGTAGCAACCAATTAATCAAACTTCATGCGATCAATAAAATCGTTTATTTTATCTTTCGTTTCTCCTGTTTTCTTTTGAAGCTTACCTATTAGTTCATCTTCCTTTCCTTCTTCATAAAGCAGGTCATCATCTGTCAGATCAGCCCATTGTTGTTTGAGGTTGCCTTTGATAACATTCCAGTTACCTTTTAGTTTATCTTGTAGTGTGCTCATATGTAACAATTTTAATGGTTATGAAATATTTATTGATAAAAACGGTACATAGAAGAAATAAGCATGCCCGTTAATCTACTGGTTTTCTTCCTGAAATAATATTGTAAAGAATCACAATAATGGCTATTGCAAGCAGGATATGTATAAGGTTACCTAGTCCCATTCCGCCACCAATACCGACCATTCCTAATACCCAAATGATAATACAGATTACGGCTACTAACCACAGAATACTTCTCATAAAATTCGTTTTGGTTATCCTAAAGTTAAGCACTATAGCTACTTATGAAAAGTTAAAGTGCGCAATTTAACGCGCTTTTAAGAACGGAAACAGTGTAAAATGCGGCCATATCACAGGGCTTTCCGGCTCTGAATAAAGCGTGTTTTTGCTCAGGAATTATGGCAGTAAAGTTGCATCTGAAATTGCTTAAATACCTGCAGGTATAAGCGCAGTGATTTCATGATTTACCTTACCTGGCGCAGGGATACATTGATAACAGGTATCGTATGGGGGAAGTGTAGATTTTCCGTATATGGCATAGGGATTGCCCCGCTACCAGGCAGATCTGCTCCTGTAAAGAATGCCGGTTTTAAAAGTCAGAGAGTAGCTTTGCCAAAAACTGATTGATAAATGAAAAGACCTCGTGGTATTCGTTCACTATATTTGGGTTTAAGGGGTCCTGGATCAATACTTGGTTTATTTGCTTTGCGATAAGGATAATGATCTTTATTTTTTCTTTTTGTGTACTGACACTGCTGCTCAATGCTCTCGAGATAACGTTTCTGGTTGTTCGTTCAAATGCTAAGCGTTCAAATAATATAGTGTTATGTCGACGGGGTATCAATTGTATTCTTAAATAATCATAAATAGTATTTATTTCAATTGCCCCTTCCGGGATGCCCGCGACATATAGGCTAAGTTGTTTATTATAGCTCTTTCCGGTCTGATCGTGTTTCAGTACCGTACTTTCAAAATACAACCATAAGTTTTTCAACCTTCTGACAATATCATAATGGTTTTGTGCTTCTATAGGAGCCTTGTTTTCTTTTTTGATCCTTATCTCCTGATCAAAATAATGTTCCATTGGTACTGCTTTTAACATTAAGTGGGTATTGTTTTTTTCGTAGGGTTTGGTCGCTATCTCTCATATATATTCCCGATAAACTTAGTCAGTGGAAATATTACGATCTATATTTTCCTTATAATTTACATTAATGTGAATTAAATGCAAATATATAATACTTCAAGACATTATTAAATTAATAATTGTAAATATCTGGACATAATTAGCCCGGACAGCGGTAGCAAGTCTGTTTATAGATGCTTATGAACGGGTGCTACATTATCGGAAATCAGGTAGAAGATGTGCTCCGGAGAAACGTGGAACGGTCTGGGAGGGTGATCGGAAATATAGCACTTGCCATCGCATTTCAACGGCTAATAAGTGTAAAATTCCATTGTGCTATAAAAAGGAGTTCCCGAGGAAGGAATGCTGCAGCAATTTTGCAAACGTACCTTACAGCTTATGGCAGCTTCAATAGCAGATAAAAATGGTTGACCTATTCCGGCATTTTTAGCAGTAATAGTATCTAATTCTTTATGGGTTCCTGTAATTGGATTAAGGTTATCTATCTGTAACAGATCGCGACAATCCCTTTTATTACCTTGTGGCGATTTGTCTTGCTCTAATGGCTTGCCGGTTTACATAAAATTGAGTCCATGGTGCTGGATTTGGCCGGCCTTGTAGCATAAATTGTACGGCAATTGAAAGGTCTAGGTTCGTTACATGATGCCACCAATATTGCGGAATATAAAGGAGCTCTCCGGCTTTCAGTTCTACTTCCAGAGAAGGAACCTCGAAAAAATCGGGATTTTGTAAATGATCGGGTCGCAGAAAATCGACCTGGCTCCAATTAGGTTTGGGTTCTGTATCCGGTATCGGATACAGGCTGTCATGAAAAGCCGGATCATATAAGGTTACGGATTTTCGCCCTTTAACAAGGCCCAGTAAGACCGGTAGACTATCCCAGTGCAGATGGGTCACCGTGCCTTCTGCTGCCAACCATAATGCCGTTGCCTGTAAGGTCTCTTTCGGGAAAAAACCGGGTGTGGCAATATCGTTAGCGGCTTTTTCAAGATCGTTGACAAATAATCCCTGACTTAAAAAATAGTCTTTCTGCAATGCGCCATCCTGAGAAAGGTTTTCAATTAATTGAGTAAGATACATATTGACTGGCTTTGAACGGTCAAACCGATGTTCTCCACCCTTGTGATGACATGCCGTAACCATTGTATTGCCCCACTGTTCCTCCAAATACTTAAGATTCCATTTCTGTATTGCCGGCCAATCGGTTAATATGTTCTCGAATATTGCCGGCTGATCGATAGTGGCGCGATAATGTTCAAAGGCATCGGTGGTCATACCTTTAAATTTGCGAAGCTTAATCTTTTTCATGTCTTTGCGTATTTTATCCAAAAGGATGTGGGGTCATATTCAGGTTTGTTTCTTTTACACTTTCTGCATGGTCATTGACGCCATTCAGAAATGGGGCGAGTTGGGGGAAAAAGGAATCAGATTCTTTAGCGGGTGCATTGGGTATAATGATGCGGTATACGTGCCAGCCCATATTACGGGTTACTTCGTCCGTTACATTTATGGCAATAACCTCACTTTGAAAACACTCGTTTGCTGCGCAGACAAGTTCGTGTAAGGTTTTTGGTGTTGCGGTTGAGACAATACCAGAGGCTTGCCGTGCATGCTTTAGATACCAGTCCCTGATAAGCGGGCCGTTTTGATACCCGCGTATGACGTGCTCCAAAGAACTACGGGGTTGTGCTATAAGAGCTGATTTATTGGCCCTCATCAGCCGTACGGTATATTGCAACATCAGGGCCTCTTCAACTGCTTTTTCCAGCGATCTGGTATCAGAAAGGCCACATGCGGAACCGATGGTTAATTCAGTGCCATCTTTTTTGCTCACCAGGGCGAGCATCGTATCCGGCAGCCCATCTGTTTTGATCGCGAATAGATCGGCCATAAAATTCATTTCTTTAAGCAGTGCCCAATAGGGTGTATCCTGTTCTGAAAGAGAAATCTTATGTATTTCCGTATTCGGGTCCCGCCATGATCGAATGCAGGCGCTTCGCTCAATAACTTCCAGGAATGCCCTCATCATAGCGTCTTCCTGGCTTTGGCCGGCAGCCAGGCCGGTGGCTCCTGGCCTCATGAATATACTTTCATGCTCAGACGGTGTCCAGCATAAATATGCGGCGAGCGCGGGTACATAGATATTCTTTTGGTTTACTAAATCGGTTCCGGTACACCAGGAAAGCAGATTTATATCTGCATTCTGAAAAGCCGGGGGAATTTGCTGGCTTGGATGGAATTGTTGCAGCCTTGAGGGCGCAATTGCGGGTACCCCGTCTTGTTGCAAGGCTGAAAAGCTTGTACAGACCAGGTTCATTGGATTTAAGCCTGCCTGAAAGGCGCTGACTCTTTCGATCAATTCACCCATCGCTCTGAGGCGTACGGCTGATTCATTTTGACCACAGGCAGCACCTGTAATCATTTGTCTTTTGCCTGAGTTCGCATTGGCGGGAAAATGATTTGCCGCCGCCGCCGTTCTGCCCAGCAAAATTTCATTCATGCCATCGAATAGGGGTCGAACATCCACCATTTCTCCGGAAAAGAAACAACCTTTAGGGTCTGGTATATTTTGCTTGTCAGTCATGTTGTGCTGCTTTAGTGCCACAAACACGGCAACGGGTATCCCTTAGGAAAGGTTTCTTTACAATCGAGGGTACAGAAGAAAAATCAATAGTCAGTACAGCGTTCTGCACATTGCTCTCCATGCCTGCCAGGAAATGAATACTTTCTTGAGCGAGCAAAGCGCCGCTAACCTGTAAGATAGGACTTAAGGATCCTGAATACGGCCGACCCATCTTTTCTTTCAATGCAATCATTTGTGCCGCGTTGGGGAATTGATCCAGAACCCGCGGCCAGTCACAGGCCGGACAAGCCGTCTCATTGGGGATAGTGAGCGGGCCTATACCGCGTCGATTACCGCGGATCATTGGGATTTGCAATTCATTACACACCTGCGATACCCAAACCGAAATCTGCCAGGTAGGCGTATCAGCAGTGAGTATGACTAAATCAACAGCAGCGATAGAAGTAAACAGTGTTCTAAGCGTATCTTCATTATCGATTAATAACGGGATACCGTCAAATTGGGTCACCTCTTTATGCTTACTGATAAATGCGGCAGCAACCTCCGTTTTTGTCTTGCCTATATCTGATGTGGTAAACATTGTAGCCCGGGCAAGATTGTGTGTCTCTACAACATCCATATCAACTCCGGTGATTTTTCCAATACCGGCGGCAGTAAGATGCGGGATAACGGATGTGCCCAGACTACCGAGTCCAAGCATCAGTACATGAGCTTGCCTGATGTCTTGCAACAGCTGATATTTAGAACGCTCTGCGGGTGCATGTTTATCGAAATAAGCCAATTGCTTTTCAAAACGGCTGTACATCCAATCGCTCATGTCCGCACGATTGTCTTCCTCAACCTTCAACAGGCCAAGTTCTTCCAAGGTATTAATGAGTTTTAGGACTATTTCTTTCCAGTTTGGGTGCTGCGCTTCGGGTACCGCCATTAAGGCATGTACACTGGTTCCTTTTGTGAGGTATCTTACAGCTGGTAATAACAAGGTTCCGAAGTCCTTCAGCAGATAACCTTTATTGCCCGTTTTGAACAACCATATTTCTGAATCCGTCACGGGAAAGGGATGAAAAGACGGATCGATGCTCAGTTTGCCTAGATTAACCCTGTCCGTCGCGGCAATCATGCTACTATGTTGTTGGCGGTAAGTTCTTCCATGAATATATGACCGGAGGTGGTTAGCTGAGCATGATTTTGTACCACGTCAAATCCGACGGTCAAGTTTTGTTGAATCTTATCCAGTTTTGAGTCGATTGTAATATTATTCTTTAAAGAAAGATCATATCCATTCCGGGGAAGGGTATGTACATTCGTAAAGAATTTCTTGAGCCTTAGTAATACAAACATTTGGTGGAATACACCAAACATTGGACGACGATCGGGGCGAAGGGGAGACGTAAATAATTCCGAGTCCGGGTTGCTGAAAAGTGGGTTTAAGGCATGCATGGCGTTCAGGCGCATATGGCTGCATTCATGAATCAATTCTTCCGCAAATTGTAATGGCGTCCGAATCGCACTTTCCCGTAGCCAAATAGAGCCATGAGATCCGAAATCGACAAATCCGATCACTTTTTCGCTTTTGAAAATAAAGAGTTGCTTTAGGGTTACCTTTATTTCCGCGAGCATTTCCGGCCAGAAATTTTGTATAATTTTAATGCCTTCTCTGATAATAAACTGCAAATCTTCTTCCAGATCTGTCAAGACCTCGATTTCACAATCCGTACCATTGGCTTTTTTGGCCATTAAGATAGCTTTTTTAATGGTGGGCATCATGGCATCCTGAGCAGGAGCAATGTCTATGACCACATCATATTGACTTTGCAGCTCCTTTGCTCTTGATTGGCTTGCACTTGCTGCTTCCAGCGCGTGCTCCCATCTCTCTATGAAAACGGGCCAATCAATCTCCTGGTTATTTGCTGCTTTTACACCATTGTACCACTGGAAGATAGCGGGGTGGCAATTACTTGTTCTTGTGCGTTCTAAAAGTGCATGTACCTTGCTGGTAAATGCGATATCTATATTGCTGATCCGTTTTGAAACGGCATCGCAAATCCATTGCTGCAGTGCAAGGTTTTCCTGCTCCGATTGAAGGGGAGCAGGTAGCCAAGCATGGAGTGTTGTTGAGCGTATATTACGATGCATATATCTCTTTTAAATTAGTCTGCGTATTCCATTTGAAGTAAAACACCGAAGTCAGGTAGTTGGTCTGCCTGCACCTGCTTAACATTGTTTTTAGAGAATACCTGGTCAGCTTGTTCGTTGCTAAGAACGTATTGTGCTGCTTGATCTGATGGGATTTGGTAAAGCTTACCATTTTCTCCGCGTAATGTGAGTACGTCTGCCATTTTTGTTTGGTTTAATGATGAATAAAAATGTTTATTACTTGTTCTTAATATTTGTTGATGTTTATTTTTTGTCTGAATCTGCCTGGTTCATCAAAACGGGTACCGTACAAATAATTCTTTTATTTATGAATTATAAGCAATATTCAATTTTTTTTGTAATAAAAAATCAGGTAAAAAAACCTGTTTTTTTATTATTTGAACAAGAGGGGATGTTCCGTATTGAGAGAGAAATGTTTCCATACGATCGGAATAATACCGATATATTTTACAAAAGGCGATACCCCGTAGAGATATCGCCTTTTATAAAATGGATGGTGAATCAATACTATGGTATTGATCTTTTCTGTAAAAATAATTATGGTTCCTTTACAATAGTCAATTTAGCAATTTGCGATCCGTTTGTGTCTGCCACCGTGCAGATGTATATGCCTGCCGGTAGTTGTTTTAGATTAAGGAGCATACTTCCTTCATGACCTTTTGCGGAATAGACTAGTTGCCCCTTGGTGTTATAGATCGATATGGACGCTGCACCTTTCAATCCTTTTATGGTTACCGATTCCCGCGTATGATTTGGAAATAAAGATAATGCTCCAACCTGGCTGAATGTTACCAGTCGTACCGGGCTATAAGTAAATTTTCCATCATAATCCTTTTGTTTGATCCGGTAGAAATTATCTCCTTCAAGTGGTTCCAGGTCGGCATACTTGTATAGACTTTGGAAATGAGTAGTGCCGGTGGAAGATAAGCTTCTGACCGCCCCGATAAGCGTCCAGTCTTTACTGTCGGCACTTCTTTCTATTTCAAATCCCCAGTTGTTTTCCTCCGATGCCGTAATCCATTGCAGATCCACTTTGTTATTTTGTTTGTCGGCGCTAAAGCTGATTAAGCTGACAGGTAGCGGGCAAGTCACCTGGAAAGACACGGTATCTGAACTGATACAACCGCCTAATGGACTGGTGATTTTCCATGCAAAGCGGTATTGCCCAACTGAATCGAGACTATACGCAGAGGTAGAGAAGCTGGTGGCCGATGCAATAACAGGGTTGGCTCCGGCCGGTGCCTGTATCAGTGTCCAGGCTCCGGTACCGGTACCCGGATTATTGCCGAGCAGCGAAACAGAATGGCTACATACCCCGGCTTGGTCAGACCCCGCGTTTGCATTGATCGGGTTTTCTACATGTATGGTAAACGTCGCGCTAAGAGCAGTGCCGGAACAGCTATATTCCTGGTCCAGGAATGGTCCGATACCGCTGGGAGTAGGGGCGGCCGTTATCCGGAATACATAGTCTCCGGCCCGGTTCAGGTTGTCGATCGTAGTAGTGCTACTGGTCAGGGAACGCAGGTTGGGGGCAGTATATATCGGTACCGCAGAACCGGCTGGCCTTGATAGTACCGTAAAACCATAACTTCCGCTGAAATCCTGAAAATAGCTGCTGTTGACCACCCCCTGGTAAATGGCGGGGAGCGCTATGGTAGCCGAGATTGTGCCTGTGCCCGGATAGCAGATGCTTTGGTCTGCAACCGCAACGTTTGGCCGGTTATTATCAGAGACATGAATGTAGTAAGGTTGCGTCCTGCTGCAGGAGCCATTAGAGGTCTGTACGTTTAACTTATAGGTTCCTGCCTGCCATCCGCCGGAAGGTGGGGTTACGGTAGCTATTCGGTTATAGGTGCCGGCGCCACTGACGCTGATTGTCGGCGCACCTCCCGGAGGGTAGAACCCTGCCGCGGTGACTGTCGTGACCACAGAGGCCGGATCGAGGGGGTCAATGTCGAAATAAAAAGTTTCTGCTGTGGTCGTGCCCACCTTACTGGCACAGTGTATCTCTCCTGCGCTGTTAGTGCTTGCATAGGCAGCGTATTGCTCCGGATGTGTATTCAGATTGAAAATGACCGGGTAGGGCGAGGTGCCGGAATAAGTGTAAGCAATAGGTGCAGTAGTGTAGGTGCCACAAGCATTTGTTACCGTAAGGGTAAATACATAGGTTCCGTCTACAGACATCCCATTCAGGTATAGCCTCCTCGTTTCTATTTCATCAAAAGTTAGATTCGCCCCTGCCGGCTGGCTGGTTACAGTTGCCGAAACGGTGGTGCCGGAGGCTACTGTACCAGCAGATCCGGTATGACCGGAGGCAAATGCCGGAGAGGTGGATTGCAGGTCGAGATAATCACGAACTAGCGGTTGTGTCCTACACTTGGAAACCGTGGTGGGCGCTACGATCTGTGGATTAGGTATGAAACGAACAATGGTAGAATCTTCATAACTACAGATACCATCCAGAGAAGTAATCCTCAGGATCGCATAATAAGCAGGATCAATTTCATGATTCGATTTGTTGATCAGATAGAAGGTTGGTATGGCCGATGTTGTACTGCTGAATTGAGCGTTCGTCGACACAAAGGTTCCAAACCTGCTAAAGCTGAAAATATTTACCGCTCTCCAGCTGCCCGTATAACCGGCAGGGATTACACCCGATAGGTTGGTGGTACCTGTTGTGGCACAAATAGTCGTAATGTCAGGCCCGGCAGTAAAAGAGGCCGGCCTCGGATGTGCCGTAATGGTTACCGTGGAGCTGGCCAATCCTGAACCGCAGGGATGGCTGAGCCGAAAGATATAATCGCCGTTTACCGTCATACCGGTGACAGATGTATTGAAACTGTTGGGAGTGGCAATGGTGGGTACAGTAGGTCCTGAAATGAACGTCCAGCTTGGCCCTCCCGCTCCGGCAGTGCCGGATAAGCCACCGGTGAGTGTTGTAGATGCGCCGCAAACGATTGCATTGCCACCGGCATTAACGGTACAGTTGACGCCTTGTGCGTAGCTAATTCCGGGGCCACCGGAAAAGAACAGGATACTTCCGAAGAGCATTAAGGTTGTAAAGATTGACTTCATTATATTGGGATTTGGAGATAAATAAGGCTATTGAAATAAGGTTTAAAAAGGGCCAGAAGGCGGACGTGAAATCGTTATACTTGTGTACCGAACAGATGGATATATGAGCGATTTATGCGGTATAAATCGTATGCAAAGTAGAAACGTTTATCAAACGCCTATCGAACTCTAGTAATAGTTCAATGAATTGTAGTAGTTCTTGAAGTGGAAGACTCGATTGGGAAATTAAGGTTAAGCCATACCGTTCTATGCTGCTTTTTAGAACTACGTTCTATAGCCTGAAAGGCAGAAAAAAACCGGTCCTTTTGGGACCGGCGAAAATAGTAAACTTTGTTTTGTGTGTGGTAAACGGGTATCCCGTTTTTTATAAATCATCCAACTGAACGATCCCGTTTTTTAAGGCAAATTTGATAATGCCGGCCAGGTTCTTTGCCCCGATTTTTTTGGAAATGTTATTCCGGTATTGCTCCACCGTGCGTTCCGAAAGGAAAAGGTGTTTACCGATTTCCTTGGCAGTCTGCTGGCGGCAGAGCAGCCGGATCAGCTCCAGTTCTTTACCGGAAAACTTTGTATTGGCAATAAGATGCTTCATGGCAAGATCATCATTGGCATCAGAAAAACGATTGATGATATGGTTGCGGGCTTCTCTGCAAAAATATTCCTTGCCTTCCATAATCAGTGCCACACTGCGTATAAATTCTTCGTCATCTTCTTTTTTGATCACATAACCATTTACTCCGGCCTGAAGCATACGAAGTATGGCCTCCGGAGCATAAGAAAAAGAGTAGGCCAGAATCCGTGTGTTTGGTAATTTAAATTTTAATTCCCGCACCAGCAGGTCACCTGTGGTATCCGGGAGGGTATAGTCTATAATAACAAGATCCGGGAAGTGCTGTAATGCAAGACTCATACCGGTAGCGCCTTCATGAGCCATGTCGAATTGCGTAAACATTTTTCCGACCACCAGTTTAATCCCGTTGGCAACCATTTTATGATCATCGATCACCAGTACCCGGTTGTATTGTACCGTATATTGTTCCTTGTGCATATGCTTAAATCGTCCTTAAATAAATAATAGCGTTCTGATACATCCTTAATGTAATTTCATCTGGAAGTCAATATGGTAACCATCAGGATAGTGGTTGTTGATGTCCAGGTCAGCATTGAGCTTGTGCATGCGTTGGGTAATATTCTCCATGCCTATCCCTATGCCGGCTTCTGTTGTGATCCATCCTCTTCCGTTATCGCTGTATCGGATGCTTAAAATGTCTTTGTGATTACTGAAACGGATATTTATATGGTCAAAAGAAGCATGCTTTATGGTATTGAGGATACATTCCTGCAAGATCGCCTTCAATTGGCTAAACTGGTAATGGCTCAGAAACCTTTTTACATTCACTTCTTCGGTAATGATGAACTGAAATCCACTGACAGAAGCGATCTTCTGCAAAGGCTGTTTCACTGCAGTAATAAGGTCGGCAATAGAAAATTGCTTTTCGGATTTCAAGTCTTGCGCCAGGCTTCTGATCAGCTCCATAGTATGTTCTATATGCTCTTCCAGTTCACTTTTAACGGTGGCGCTGGTCTCTTCAAGCCGGTTCGTTTTGGCCAGCGCTTTCGCATACAATAAAGCAGGGTTTGCTTCATCATGCAGGTTGCGGGCAAGGTTAAGCTTGAATTCAAGAAATTTCGCTTTTTGTTTTTTCCGGATGTTATGAAAGATAAACATACCGCCAAAAAGTAAAAGCAGAAAACCGGCTATGAGTAACAGTAATTGCTGGTCGGTCTTCTTCTGTTGCGCCGCGGCTTCTGCCATTAAAATTTGTTGCTCCTCTACCTTAGCCATAGTATACATCATGTCGCCCGACTCCGCTACGGTAGCGGTCATCGCTACATCCATAAATTCGATAGCCCTGCGCAGGGTATCGATACTTTCCTTATACCGGCCCTCATTATACAGCAGGCGTGCATCATACTTCTTAATCATGTAGGCATTATAAGGATCGCGCATATTACTGTAGAGTTGCTCAATAATCTTAAGATAGCGCCGGGCGCTGTCGTTGGGGCCATGATCCAGAAAATAGCCTATCTTATTATCGGTTACGCCAAACTCGATATGGTTTTTCAGGTAATCCGGGGTATTGTGATCTGCCCGTAATTGATCCAGCCCTTCAATTGAAGCCCGGACCAAATCCGGAAGATGTAAGGCCGTGCCTTTTTTATACAGGTTTAATAATTGTATGTATTTTAATCGCGCCGGCGCATCATGGTTATCTTTATATTTTGTCTCCAGGATGTTCTGAATCTCCGTTATGACGCCCCTGATCTCGTTGCCGCTAAATGTGTCGAGCTCATTAAAAGCGGCATCTCCAAGGTAGCCCGTCAGATTGATGGCCCTTACAACTTCTCTGATATCCGTTGGCTCGTGCCTGAGCTGTATGGGAATATTCCGTACAAACTGTCTGTTCTGCTTATATAGCGACAAAGAATGCGCGTATGCATTTTTAATATTATAATAGTCGGCCATAAACATCAAAGAGGTTATAGAAGGACCGCTTCCGCTTTTTTCTTCCGCCGCCCTTAATTTTTCCCCATAGTAGAGCATCTCGCCAAACCTGCTGGCCATTTTGGCCTGATTGCTCAATATCGTATAGTACTCTTGTTTATATTTTTCGTTCTGCTTTCCGGACCAGACTACATTCCGGTAAAAGGACAACAATTGTAACAGCTCTTTATTAGTATAATCGATATCCTCAGACAAGATCAGGCGCAGGGTACTATTTACGGAATCTAAATACGCTTTCTCCTTTAGTGTTCCCTTTTTATATAAGACCGAAAGATTTGTCACTACCTGTGTGGCCGAGTCTTTGGCAGATTTTCCAAAAGAGGAAAAAGAAGCTCCTAAAAGAAGTATACTTATGATCCACAAGCGCTTCCTAAAAGAAGTCCTGTATATGTTTGGATAAAGAATCTTTTTTATAAAGCATAAGAGCATTCTTTTTGCTGATGCTTGTTCGATTACTGGTATAAAGCCAAACATATTCTGTTCTTGTAGTTTTCAGAGGTAAAGATAATGTTTTGATTATTAGTTAATTGCATAAGTACAATCTTCTGTATTGCAGAATTGAACAAGTACGGTATTATAATTGAAAATACTGCAATTTTTACCTAAAAAATAGAATAGACAGATGGTCTAAGTCTCGTGGAAAGATGAGCTGCAGTATGATCGACCGCTTGATTACGGCTATTGGCTTGGCTTTTGCCGGTTAGCGCAATAAACTTTGGAGCGTGTATCTTCCCTGGGCGCCGCCTGGCACTTGATAATCCTGAATTGATCTTGTTCAGTAATCGTATTGGACTTGTACTCCAGTTTTAAATATCGTGTTTAACTCACACTAAATTTGACAAATCGCAGCTTAGGGAATAGTGAGCAGCATTTGTTTTTTATCACAACTTTTCCTTGGTTACGACTTGTAGTTTTCAATATGCCTACCTGAGCTGTTACCGTATCGTTTTTTCTTGTACTAACCATTTATTAATCATTCAATCCTTTTTATGAAGCAAAATCTACTTTTAAGGGTACTGACAATTAATTTATTGCTTGGGGGCTCTTTGTTTGCACAAAATCCCGGAGGTGTGCCGGTTGCGGCCTGGTACCGGGCCGATGTGCCAGCTAATCTGTGCTCCGATGCTGGATTTACCACTACAGAAATGAACAACTTTGAGGTAACCATTACTCCGGAAGGTGCCATGATTACACAGAAGATTGTGAAGGAATAATCATTTGGAACGCTTTTTAGCGCTTCAATAAGACATATAATTATATTAAGATTTTCATTTTTAGTGCTTGAACAAAGCCGGGAGCGGGTATCTACCCGCTCCTTTTCTATTATACCCGATCGATCATTTGAAAACTTTTTCATCTGCAAGACCAGAAGCGATTAAGCTTCCGATTAGTATATTTTACCAGAATTATTTAAGTCTGCACTGCTGAAATTAGGGCGATGTGTTTTTATTATTTACGCGAAGGGAGTCGCCTTCTATTGCAATAATATATCATATCCTTCAGCCTTAATAACAGGCATTTAAAATAATAAAATGTGTTTAGGCATCTAAGATATATGTTGTTACATACGTCTTCCTAATCTGGGAATTATCCCGATTGCGACATTCTTTTCCAAGAACAATAAAAAAGACATTATTTATGAAAACGATGAAACCCTTTATACTCGTGCTTTCAATCTTTAGTTTACTATTGATGAACAAGTACACGTACGGCCAAATAACCCCATTACCTTATTATGAGAATTTTGACAACTCCGCAAATTTGCGCTGGACAACCTACTCATTCGGTACCGTTGATGCGGATGACTTTCCCTGGTATATAACAATACACAACCCCTATAGCCCGGCTTTCTCCATGATGCACACTTGCAATTCGAGTACGACACAAGCAAATAACTGGGCTGTTTGCCAAAAGCAGTTTTCCTTCACCGCTGGGGGTAGAATAGATTCTATCCGAACTTGGATTTCGAGCGTCCATCCACCGGCTATTGGTGATACGATTGGTATTTACCTGCTCTCCGGTAATCCTGACCCATCTTTGGCGACTTCTAAAATATTGCTGCAAGATTTCAGAGGTCCTAACTTTCAGACAGACATTTGGGCAAAAACAACGAATATCCCCATTCCGCCAAGCCCCGGTAAGAGTTATATTGCCTTTAGGTATAAAACAGCCAATAATTGTATCAATATTTTTTTGGACAACATGCATCTATCCGGAAGTGGCCCTACTGGAATAACTGAGCGATTCAAGGCCGGTAAGGATTTTAAAGCCGTACCCAATCCTGTTGTGAATACCCTGACCATTCAAAGTAAGCAACAATTTGAAACAGTCCATATTTATGATGTTGTAGGACAAAAAGTACATACGCAAACTTTCGCACGCCAGATCGATATCTCCTTTTTATCACCGGGAATTTATTTCTTAGAATTAATTGACCACAATAAGAATAGAGGTATTGAGAAAATTGTGAAGCAGTAGTTTGATAATTTTGGTACGGACAGTACTATTAAAGTTGCGCGAAAGTTGCCGGTGATTGGTGTTGTTCGCGATCCTGATTCAAATGCCAAAACCAATATTAGGTGCTTAGTTTATCATTGGCATTCTGATCGGCTTGGCTTGTACAAGATTATCCTGTGGGATAAACCAAGTCGAATCCGTTTGTTATCTTTACCGGAGATTTATATTGTGATCATGTTTAATCTCCTGATAGTTGAAGACGACGAGCGCATAGCCGCACTGGTCAAGCGTGGCTTGGAAGAACACGGCTACACGGTTACGGTGGCTTATGACGGAATTTCCGGCAGGAAACTAGCCCTTAACAATGCATTTGACCTTATTATCACAGATATTGTCCTGCCTAAAATGGATGGATTGGATCTGTGCAGGGAGATCCGCAGTGAAAAACCCGGTATACCAATCATTATGCTGACGGCCCTCGGAACTACAGATGATAAAGTAGAAGGCTTTGACGCCGGAGCGGATGATTACCTGGTAAAACCCTTCGAGTTCCGTGAGTTGCATGTACGGATAAGAGCATTATTAAAACGACAAAACAGTAACAAAAATACCCAGGGATTTTTACTAAAATATGCTGATCTTGAAATGAACCTGCATACCAAGATCGTAAAACGCAACAACAAAGAAATCTCCCTTACCCCCAAAGAACTGAACTTACTGCAATACATGATGCAAAATCCGGAAAGAGTTTTGTCCAGAGTGGAAATAGCGGAGGATGTATGGGCAACCACTTTTGACACGGGTACGAACTTCATTGACGTGTATATCAATTATCTCCGTAAAAAGATTGACCGCGATTTCGATACCAAGCTCATACATACCCGACCCGGTTTAGGTTTTATATTTAAAAAGGGTTGACCATGCAGATCAAAACAAGGCTTACTTTGCTCTTTACCGCTTTGGTAGCTACGCTACTCCTGGCCTTCGCCCTGACGGTCTATTTTTCTTCGTCCGAAACACGCGAAGAGGAATACTTCAAAAGGCTACGGCAACAGGCTGCAACTAAAGCCAATCTTCTGTTTGATACCAAGATCACCCCAAATGTATTACAGCTTATTTACAAAAATGCGCCCAATGCCTTATTTCAGGAAGAAGTCGCTATTTACGATACTGCGTTTCATCTTTTATACCACGATGCGGTCGAAATAGATAAGGTAAAAGAAACAATGGGTATGATCGATAGCATTATTGCCCGGAAAGAAATACAGTTTTATATCGGTGAGATACAGGTCGTAGGATTTCTGTACGAACATGACGGCGGCCACTATGTGATTACTGCCGCCTCAAAAGATGAATACGGGCTGACGAAGCTGGCCGACCTGCGTTATACAATCATCATTGCATTACTCGTGGCCGTAATCATCATTTTTCTTGCCGGCCAATTCCTTGCTAAGAAATCCTTGCAACCGGTTTCTACCCTGGTGGGGAAAGTTCAGAAGATTACCGCGACCAACCTCGATCTGCGTGTGGATGAGGGAGACCGAAAAGATGAGATTGCAGCATTGGCCATAACGTTCAATGAAATGCTCAACAGATTGGAACATTCCTTCGATGCGCAAAAGCGTTTTGTATCCAATATCTCGCATGAATTAAGAACCCCTTTAACGGCTATGCTTGCTGAACTGCAACTGACCGCAGAGAAAAAGAGAGATACAGAAGAATACCAAGCAGTAATAGCCCATACGATTACAGATACCCAAAAGCTGATCCGGCTTTCCAACAGTCTGCTGGACCTGGCTAAAGCTAATTACGATGAAACGGAAATCTCTTTTAAAAATATCCGACTCGACGAGCTTTTGTTAGACGCCCGTATGGATGTGCTGCATAATCAACCACATTACAAAGTGAATATTACTTTTGAACAGGAAATTGATCATGATAAGGATATCTCCGTACATGGCAATGAGTACCTGTTAAAAGTAGCTTTCATCAATCTTATGGAAAACGGATGCAAATTTTCCGAAGATCTTCAAAGCACCGTTTTCATTTCTTACGACAGGGAAAATATACTGCTGCGCTTTGCAGACAAAGGGGTAGGGATAAGCGCTGAAGAACTACCTTATATTTTTACCCCATTCTACCGGGGCGCCAATAAAAAATTTGCCGATGGGAATGGCATCGGATTATCCCTGACGCAGAAAATTGTTGAACTACACAAGGGGCACATTTCAGTGGTCTCAAAGGAAAAAGAAGGCACTACTTTTACGATTACTTTACCGCATAACTGATTTTGCCTGCTCTAATAAAATTCTAATAACATTCTATAGCTCCTCTAACGGCTCCTGTACAGGAGCCGTTCTACTTTTGCACCCGTACCTAAGTGGCCGTGCCACTTGCCATTTTTATTAGATCATAATTTCCTTTAGATGATGAACAATACTTTTCACGCCGCATTACTTGCAGGATTATTTATAGCGCTCTCTTCCTGCCAGCATGATCAGAAAGAAAACAAAGCAGACGACTTTGTGCTGCGCGGCGATACGATATGCATTTTGCCTAATACCAATTTAAGTAAGAAACTAAAAATAGGTTCTGTTCAAAACGAACCCTATCGGCTTCAAATGCTCACTGCGGGTACGGTAAAAGCCATTCCTACACAATATGCAGAAATTGCGCCGCCTTTTCCCGGAAGAGTTACCAGATCGTATCTACGGCTGGGCATGAAAACCACGCCCGAAACGCCTCTGTTTGAGATCAGTGCTCCCGATTTTATTACCGCACAAAAGATCTTTTTCCAGGAAAAATCACAACTGGAACAGGCCAAAAAGAATTGGCAACGCCAGCAAGATCTTGTCGCACACGGGGTAGGAACACAAAAAGACCTGGAAGAAGCGCAGACCGCTTATGAGGTGGAAAAGAAAGAATATGAAAATGCCGTCATCGGCATCAAAATCTTTAAAGCCGATCCCAACAGATTATCCTTGGGACAGGCGCTTGTGGTGCGCGCGCCCATATCAGGCGAAGTGGTTGAGAATAAAGTTGTGCTGGGCCAATTTATCAAGGATGATGCGGCCAGTGTAGCCACTGTAGCCGAACTGTCTAAGATCTGGATCGTCGCACAGGTAAAAGAAAAGGATATCCGTTTTATTCATGAATTGGACGAATGTACTATAGAAATTGCCGCATTGCCGGAACAACCTATTAAAGGAAAAGTATACCATGTCAATGAGATTGTAGATGAGGCTACGAGGAGTGTCGAAGTACTGATAGAAGCGGATAATAAAAATCATACCTTAAAACCCGGTATGTATGTAACGGTAAATTTCATCGACGCACCCACTACCGCCATCCTTATCCCCGCAAAAGCGGTGCTGCAAATGGCCGATGCCAGCTTCGTATTCCTTGAAACGGCTTCTGGTAAATATATTAAACGTAAGATCGAAACCGCGGGTACCTCGGGAGATAAAGTTGTTGTCAAATCGGGTCTGAACACCGGAGAACGGATTGTTACAGAAGGTGGGTTTTATTTACTCGATGCCAGATAGTTAAACTCCCTCAAAAAAAGAACAATGAAAAATTTACTATTGACTGCCATCCATAAACGATGGCTGCTTGCAGCGCTATTTGTACTACTGGCCGTTTTCGGGTATTACTCCTGGACGCAGCTGTCTATAGAAGCCTATCCCGACATCGCCGATGTTACTTCTCAGGTCGTTACACAAGTACCGGGACTAGCCGCCGAAGAAGTAGAGCAACAGATTACGATCCCCATTGAGCGCGCACTGAACGGTATGCCGGGTATGCATGTCATGCGCAGCAAAAGTACCTTTGGCCTGTCTATCATTACTATTGTCTTCGACGATGGTATTGAAGACTATTGGGCCAGGCAGCGCATTACCGAGCGGCTGAACGATGTGGCACTTCCTTATGGCGCGCAGCCGGGTTTAGACCCGCTGACTTCACCTATCGGCGAAATCTATCGCTATATCATAGAGAGCAAAAATCATGATCTGCGCGAAATAACGGATCTGCAAAACTGGACCATCATTCCGCGAATTAAGCAAGTGTCGGGCGTAGCCGATGTGACTAATTTTGGAGGAATCACGACACAGTACCAGGTGGCACTTGATCCCCGTAAGCTGGAGCAGTACAACCTTTCGCTGGCGGAGGCTCAGGCGGCAATCAATAATAACAATGCCAATACCGGGGGCAGTGTGCTTCCGAGAGGAGATCTCGGTTATGTTGTGCGCGGTATCGGCCTGGTAAAGACATTAGATGGGCTGGGCAATATCGTCGTAAAAACGATTGATGGTGTTCCTGTTTTCCTCAAAGATGTAGGTACGCTGAAATACGGTAATCTGGAGCGTAAAGGGATATTGGGCTATACCGACAGAAAGGTAAACTACAGCGAGGGAGATGAGGGTATTGTCTTAATGCTAAAGGGGCAAAACCCTTCCAAAGTGCTGGATGGCATTCATGAAGCGGTGGATGACCTGAACAATAATATTCTTCCGGAAGGTGTAACCATACGACCTTATCTTGATCGTACCAATCTTGTTCATACCACATTAAATACCGTTTCCCATACACTGCTGGAAGGTATGGCGCTGGTGATCATTGTCCTCATCGTCTTTCTGGGAAACTGGCGGGGTGCTTTAATTGTAGCGCTTACCATTCCTCTGGCACTGCTGATCGCCTTTGTGCTGATGCATCTTACCAATATACCCGCCAATTTGCTGTCCTTAGGCGCTATAGATTTTGGGATCATCGTCGATGGTGCTATCGTCATGATGGAAACGATTTTAAAGAAACGCGAAGATAATCCCGGAGCAACATTACAGGAAACCTCCGTTGGGCAGCGAGCCGTAGCCGTGGCCAAACCTATTTTGTTCTCCACCATTATCATTATTACCGCCTATCTGCCATTGTTTTCTTTTGAGCGGGTAGAGAAAAAGCTATTCACCCCTATGGCATTTACCGTAGGCTATGCACTATTGGGTGCTTTGGCGGTGGCCCTATTGCTTATTCCCGGCCTGGCATTTGCCGTATATCGTAAGCCCCGTAAGCTTTATCATAACAAATGGCTGGAGCAGTTGACCACATCGTACTACAGCCGTATCCGCAAGATCATGCGTAAACCTAAGCAGGTTTTCATCCCTCTTGCTATCGTGCTGTGCGGCGCCATCGTGCTGTCTGCAACGGTTGGTAAGGATTTTTTGCCACCGCTGGATGAAGGCTCCATATGGGTACAGGTACAATTACCACCGGGTCTGTCTTTAGAGAAATCAAGGGAAATGAGCGATAGCCTTAGGGCGCATACCATGAAATATGAAGAGGTCACTTATATGATGGTACAGGCCGGGCGTAATGATGATGGCACCGATCCCTGGACTGCTTCTCATTTTGAATGCAGTATTGGCTTAAAACCTTACGGACAGTGGCGACAAGGAAGAACGAAAGCCGACCTGATCAGCGACCTGTCGCGGGAATATGCCGCTATGCCGGGCTATACCGTAGGCTTTAGCCAACCCATGATCGATGGTGTAATGGATAAAATCGCAGGGGCACATAGTGAATTGGTCGTAAAGATATACGGAGACGATTTTAAAGAGACCCGCCGTATTGCAGAAGCTGTATTAAGTACGCTCAAAAAAATAAAAGGAGCGGCAGACTTGGCCATCGACCAGGAGCCCCCGTTACCACAGCTGCAGATCTCCGTCGACAGGGATGCGGTAGCCCGGTATGGGCTTAATGTGAACGACGTAAGTGAACTGATTGAAGTCGCTATCGGCGGCAAAGCGGTTTCCCAGGTATTCGTGGGCAACAAAGTGTATGATGTGATCTGCCGGTATGATGAAGACAGTCGCAATACACCGGAAAAGATCGCTAACCTGATGTTGACTTCCCAAACCGGCGCTAAAATACCCTTGTCGCAAATCGCGGTGGTAAAGACGGCTACCGGAGAAAGCACCATTACCCGGGAAATGAATAAACGCCACCTGACCGTAAAACTGAACCTGCGGGGCAATGACCTGAATTCTTTCTTAAAGGAAGCGCAGTCCAAAATCGAAAGTAATATCAAATATGACCACAGCACCTATGCCATCAAATGGGGAGGGCAATTTGAAAACCAGAACAGGGCATATGCCAAGCTGATGGTCATTGTACCGCTGGCATTGGCGATTATGTTCCTCTTGTTGTACAGTGCCTTTGGGAAATTCCGGCAGGCTGGGCTGGTGCTTTCTATTGTACCGCTTGCCATATTCGGAGGCATGTTGGCCCTGAATATCCGGGGCATGACGCTTAATGTCTCTTCCGCAGTGGGTTTCATTGCACTGTTCGGAGTAGCGATCCAAAACGGGGTGATCCTTGTTTCGCATATTAATGACCTGAGAAAAAAAGGATACGAACTGTCGATAGCGGTAATGGAAGGGGCTAAACACCGGTTTCGTCCGGTACTCATGACCGCAACGGTTGCCGCTCTGGGCTTATTACCTGCCTCGCTGGCCACCGGCATTGGTTCCGATGTGCAGCGTCCCCTGGCTACGGTGATCGTTTACGGATTATTTGTGGCTACAGCAATTACACTCTTCGTATTGCCTGCATTGTACTACCTGATAGAACGCAAATGGGGCAAACAAGATTATACCGTACAGACCTTGGACGGTGATAAAGATGATATTTAACCCTCAAAAATGAAATAATGATTAATACACGTCGATATATATACTTTGTTTGCCTGTCATTGTTACTGCTGAATACTTGGTGCAGTCAGGCACAGACGGATACTTCTTTTGCAAGA
The DNA here is from genome assembly GCF_003852495.1 of Taibaiella sp. KBW10. Taxonomy (GTDB): domain Bacteria; phylum Bacteroidota; class Bacteroidia; order Chitinophagales; family Chitinophagaceae; genus Edaphocola. The sequence continues at coordinate 48,338 of NZ_QAJI01000009.1, forward strand.
AAAGCGATAACCCTTGACCAGTACCTGAGCCTGGTTGGAAAACAAAACCTGAACTATGTGGCAGCGCAGTACAATGTGCGCATTGCAGCCGCCGGTATGGAAAGTGCTAAAGTTTTTCCTGATCCCGAACTAAGTATCGGTAGCTACGATAACCAGCAATCTACCATGCATTTGGGGAGAGGATACAGTGCGGGTATTAGCACAACCGTAGAACTGGGCGGCAAACGCAGGGCAAGAATAGACCTTGCCGGCAGCCAAGTGTCCTTAAGTAATGCCTTGCTGCAGGATTTTTTTCGCAACCTCCGTGCCGATGCCGCCATGGATTATTTCAATGCCATACAGCAATACAACCTGTTCCGTGTATTGGAAAACTCCTACGCCACGATGAAACAACTGGCAGATGCTGATTCCATTCGATTCAAATTGGGCGTGATCACTGACATAGATGCCCGCCAATCCCGGTTAGAAGCCGGCAACCTGCTTAATCGTTTATTCCAAAGCGAAGCAGAGTGGAAGGTCACGCTGGTACAGCTAAGGCTTAATACAGGTAGTCGTCAGGCAGACACGTTCTTGTTCCCATCAGGAAACCTTAAACCCTTGCACCGTGATTTTTCACTAGCTGCGCTGATTAATGAAGCCCAGGTAATCCGGGCCGATGCCATAGTTGCACAAAATGCAAAAACGGTCGCGGAGAAGAGCCTGCTGTTAACGAAGGCCAACCGGCGCCTTGATCTGGGTATTTCTGCAGGTATACAGTATGCAGGCGAAGCAACCAACGAAACCGCTCCTACGCCTGCCTATCGTTCCCTTAATGCCGGAATATCCATTCCTCTGAAATTTTCTAATCTATACAAGGGAGCAATCAAAGCCGATAATTATGCTATCCAACAATCGGAAGTGCAGTATGAGCAGATTTTATTGCAGATCCAAACAGAGGTAACACAAGCTTACCTGAACTATAAGGCCGCAGAAAAACAGGTGGCCCAGTATGAAAAGGGTCTGTTGCTGGAATCCGACAAGGTGCTTGCCGGCAAGATGTATAGTTATAAAAGAGGAGAAACTGCTCTGTTGGAGGTTTTGAATGCCCAGCGTACTTATAACGAAGTACAACAGAATTACTACCAGTCTCTTTACGGCTATGCCGCTGCATTAATCGCATTGGAGCGCAGTGCCGGTATTTGGGATTTATAGAAATGATTTTGGCCCGGGCTTGTTGTTAGAGTTGATGCCGCATAGGTTTCATACTTGCTTTGTCCGGCGGCAATTTATTCTATATTAAAAACAATAAATCGGGTAATGGAAATTTGGCAATCATTTGCTTTTCTAAAATGGGTTTATGTGGCTGATATAGGGTGATTATGGTTTGATAAATGGGCAGGAACAATAACTTGTGTCTAAGAATAAGGCATAAAAAATTAGGTTACCTCTTTTACTTTGATACATAAAAGAAGTAACCTAATTGTGATGAGGAAGCGGGCTTCAGATTGAAACGGTGCTAATCATTGCTTGTTATATTATGCAATTGAATTTACAACAGCGTGACTTTACCTTTAAAGATTTTTCCACCTGCTTCCAATTGGTAGTAGTAAATACCCGGAGCCAATCGGGAAACATCTACAAGGGCTTCATTGTGGCCTTCCTGCTGTGTCAGCACCTGTTGTAATACGGTTTTACCCAAAGTATTGCTTAGCTGTATCCGGGCATTGCTTTCAGGATGTTCGGCAGCATACCAGCTAAGATTTATCTTGCCTTTGGCCGGATTGGGGAAAACCTGCGCACTTTCGGATTCCTGGCCACCTGGCAATAAACCTGGTTGAACCTTGCTCCAGAAATTTCCACCCGGGCCACCATCAATAATCCGGAAGTAGGAGTACCGTTTTATAAGGCCACAGGGAGTGGTGTTTGCACCTAAGGTCACTTTGAAATAGGCATTGTTTTTTATCGTATTGTAATTAGTATAAAACCAGCCTGGAATGAGCGAATTAAAATTGTAGTTATTAAAAGGCGTTGCCTGTGTGAGCGATCCAAGCGCCGGGCCAATAGAGTCGCCATTATTATCAACCTGGTGTACGGATAAGAAATAACTTTGGATAGTTAGTCCCGCCGTTGGTGTAAAGGTAGATTGCTGTATACCAGCAGAGAACGCTCCTAGCCAACCATCTTTACAAAAAACACTTGTTGCCGGCTGGGTATAAGGACTCGAATTGGCTAGCTGACTGATATTCGTCACCTGGTTTTGTACAGGACATCCTGAAGGGCCAAACAATTTAAAATCGACAGCCAGACCGATCCGTTTAAGGTTGACAATTTGTGTAAACGATTGGGTGCCGCAATTGTTGCGAACCGTATACGTAATCTTAAGCCCCCCTGAATAACCGGACAGAAAAGAAGCATATCCCCCATTCAAGACAATAGTGTCCCGCATTTTTGCTCCCGGAATGGCGTTCGCATTATAGGTTCCAAGTCCGGGCGTGAAGTTTGGTCCCACGATGTTTCCTTTCTCAATAGATATGTCATAACTGGAAAAATAGCCGGTTTCATAGGTAAAGAGTCTGAGGGAATCATTTTCGCACAATGTTATTTCAGTAATATTTTGAGCATTCGGGCTTTGGCCATTAACCGTAAAAGTAGGGATAGACAAAGTATAGTTTCTGTAGTCCTCTCCGTCTATTTGTTTCTGAATAATAAAGCCTGAGTTATTTAAATCGATGGAGCTGACCGTTGTGGCCGGCGATACCGGTACAAAAAAGCTTGGAACGTTAGGGTAGGTGGAATATAGCGTGCCTACATTGCCGTTTACCAACCAATGGGAACCCCAACCGGGATGATAGGCAAAATAGAGATATCCGTTCTTGCCCAGCTCAATGTCTGTAAATCCAAACCCGCTCTTTGACAAAGTGCTCGGGATATAGGCCAGTGCATCATTGAGTACAGTGGGTGCACTTAAGTTGACATAGCCAAGGCCTTCAACGCTAAAGTACAATGCACTCGGACTTTGATGGTAGCTGAAATAAACACGGTCGCCGCTATTGGTACCGGGCACATATTCTATACCGGAAAATTTGGTAGTGGAGGGGAAAGTGCCTCCAAGTGGAACTGATTCTGTGTTGGTCACTAAATCAAAAACGGTTATATAGCTGGAGTGATTTAGGACTATTTTTTTTTTGTTAGGTGCTACTTCCATATCCCAGATGCCGCCTGGAATTGTTGCTAATGCAACCGCAGCACCTACCGTGCCGTCTGGAGCTACATTTATAGAAATCAGCTGATTTAGGTCGTTGGTTACATAGACCTTACGGTTGCCATTGGTTTCCAAGGGAGCGATGGCAATAGGCGTGCTGGTACTATTAGAGTAGCCTGAAATAACGTTGGTTTCTGTAATGGCAGCAAGGTTTGTGCCATCCTGCTGACGGAAGAAGAGCTCTTGGTGTCTAAAGCCGCCTACACCTACCGGGCTCCATCTTAGGGAGTAATACTGGTTACACAAGCCTGGTATCGCAAAGGAATACGGAGAGGAGCTACTGCTGCCGATATTGGCCCCGGTATTAGGATTATAAGCGCCACAGGCATTCACAAAAGCAATACCATTTCCATTCGCATCGGAAACGACTCCTGCATATTGGTCCCATTGATAGCTTGGACCTGAACCACAAAAATTAATGCCTGAGCTGGCCGGTAAAGTAGACACGAAATTACAGCAATCGGAAAAATGCATGTGTGTACTTGGAGGAATGATCCAGTCATTTGCCTGCCCTTGTGCAAGGTAGCTGCTTCCGGAGCAGAGCAAACTGGTTAATAAAAAAAGCTTATTTATCTTTTTCATTTTAAGGATGATTTTGTGCTGTAGCCACTATTTATCTCAAGTGGAACAACCTGTTAGTGAAGATTTTTCATTGGTAATATGGGTTTAGGGGTAAATTTTCGTGGCGGTTTCTATAGGCATTTATTTTAAGGAGTGAATAAAGAATAGTTGATAAGGTTTTATGGACCGAATATATGTGTCTCTATATGTGTGTCAATGGCGTATTGTTAATTAGCATTAGGGCAATGATATTTTAATTCAAATCTTAGTATTGTGCTGTTCACAAGGAATAATACTAGAATTTTACCTTTAATTGTGATTTATTATGAAACGAATGTATGCCTTAAGGTAAATCGGGCATAGCTACAATGTACCATCACGTACTTTCTATGTATAGATAGGGCATGTCAATGTATACATCCCGAAGCGCCAAATGTTTCATCAGCTATTTTCTATAATACATAAGATCATTTTGTGCCGGTTGCATTTTACGATCTGCCGGATAAATTATTAACTATAAGAGTTGTCTCATAAATTTTGAGATAGTTTTGATATTATTAGGATTGAATTTAAAGCCGCCGCTATTGTTATATGTTATTATATCTTAGATTTTTTCTTGTATTATTTTTCCTTATTCATTGGCCAAAAGACTTGTCCGCGCAGGAATATAATATTACAAACTACCGTTGGGAACAAGGTTTCGCTGCAACAACCGGCTACATCCTTTTTCAGGACAGCAAGGGATACATTTGGATCGGATCGGAAAATGGGCTGATGCGTTACAACGGCTATGACTTCAAAATGTATACTACCCGTGACGGATTACCGGATAATGAAATATTGGGTATTGAGGAAGACGATCAGGGCAGAATCTGGTTTCTACCCTTTGCAAACGCTATTTGCTATATGAAAGATGGTCAGATATTCAACCCGGAGAATGACTCATTATTACATAAGTTGGCGATAACCGAGAGGCCACATCATATATATGCTGATCGCCAGGGTACGGTCTGGATTGTTGGTCGCGGAATGTTTATCGCTATTTCCAAAGAAAATAAAATTTCAAGAATCCATGAAATTGGGGGATACAATATAGGTAATAGTGATGTTTATATCTGGCTGAACAGCGATAAAGAATTAATGGCTTCTGTTCCTGAGATCGGGAATGAATTTTATCACTGGAATGGCAAGCAATTTGATCGGGAAGGCTATATGCCTTTTAAACCGGAAGGAATGCTGGATTTTACTACTACATTTCTATATAATACGGCTACAGGCAATTTTAGCAACTACTTTAATAATGGGCTGCCTGTATTTTCAGTCATCCGTAAATTTCCCAGAATACAGTTTTCTTTTGATCGCAAACTGCTGTTTAAGGATAAATTATTTGTTTCCTCCGATCGCGGTATGTACAAGATTAATATAAGCACCGGAAAAGTCGAAGACCAATTTCTTCAAGGCACTAAAATAGGTAGTTTTATATTGGCTAAAGATGGATCACTGTGGTTTGGATCTATAGGCCAGGGTATTTACCGGTTTTTAAAAACACCGATAAAATCTATAGATACTAAGTTAGAACACCCTTCTGTGATTTTCATTAAGGGGACGGATAATGGGATGTATTGTACTACCGATAAGGTTGTTCATATAAAGGCCGATTTTACCGATGGTAAGGAGGGCTATAAAATTGAAAAGGCAATTATAGATAAAGACGCTCCGTACTCACGCTATTTATTCCTGGAACAAAACGAAAGCCATGAATGGTTGGGCTGTTCCGGATATATTTCCTTAAGAAAAAATCTTGGCGGAAAAATGCAAAAAACGCATAACATATATACAAAAGCGGTGCTGGAAGAAGATGCTACACATCTATTGATTGGGGCTTATGGTGGTATTTTTCGCTTGAACAAGAAAAGTTTTCAAGTGGAAGACACATTTTTGTACGATCAAAGAATAGTAACCCTTGCAAAAATTAATAATCTTATTTATGCCGGAACGCTGAAGGGACTTTTGGTTTGCCATCCTGACAAGCAGTCCTATCCTGTACTGCCAGATAATCCACATTTTAAAAAACACATCATGGCGCTTTGTGCTACTATAGATGAACAGCTATGGGTGGCTAATAGCGATGCAGAATTAATAGCCTTGAAAAATGATACGATCACAAAAATAATCGGATTGAAAAATGGCTTGCAATGTAACCGGATTTCATGCCTTAAAGCTTCCGATACGCTTCTTTGGGTGGGCACAGATAATGGTCTGTTTGCGATTTCTTTGTTTCCACCCCATAATATTGTAAAATACATTTCCTACGAGACCGGGTTAAAGAGCAACCAAGTTAATTGCATTGATATCTATAAGGGTAGGGTTTGGGTAGGTACTATTGAAGGGATTAATTACTTTGATGAAAGTGATGTTTTGAAAAAACGGGACACGGCAGCGATTATTTTTAATAAAATTCAGAATGGGGATGATGTTTTGCTACCTTCCAATAATATCATCCGGCTTAAAGATAAACCCCTTTCTATTGACTTTGATATAGTCGAATTTTCGGGTGGGCTAAAACCGGTGTTTCAATACCGGCTCGATAAACATCAGGAGTGGACAACAATAGAGGGAAATCAACTTTATTTTCCAACCTTGCCATACGGTAAATTTGAAATAACGATCAGGGGGCTTTCGCCCAATTGGGGAGATGGTATTTATTGCACTCAGTTCTTCTATAACCCGGCTCCTTTTTATCGAACCTGGTGGTTTTTCTTTCTGTTATTGTTTGCAGGAATCTCTCTAATGGTTATCATTACGTTTATTGTAATAAAGCGGATAAGAAGTCGAGATAAATCTGAACTTGCCATCAGGAAAAATTTATTGCGCCTCGAGCAGATGGCCTTGCAGGGGCAGTTAAATCCACATTTTATTTTTAACAGTATAGCGGCGATTAAGCAGTATTACAGCTCTGGTAATCTGGAAAAAGGAGATTTACTGGTTGATTCCTTTTCAAATCTGGTGCGCCTGACTTTTGAAATGGGAACAGAAACGTTTGTCTCCCTGGATAAAGAACTCAGCTATCTGTCAGAATACTTGAATGTAGAGCTTATCCGGTTTCATGATTCTTTTAGTTACCACATTGAAAAAGAAACCTCGATTCCTGAATCGAGGATATTAATTCCTGCAATGCTTCTGCAGCCCATAGTGGAAAATGCCATCAGGCACGGGATCAGGCACTTGCCTGATGGGAAAGGAAAAATTCATATTTTTGTGAAACAAGTGAAAGAAACGGTAGCAATATGGATTAAAGACAATGGTATCGGAAGATTGAAAAGCCGCGAGTTGCAAGCCAATCTTTTTACCCGTGCTTTAACGAGTAGTAATGTTATTGAAAAAAGAGTGGCTATTTTAAATCGCCTTTTTGATGGGAAAATTATGATGCACACTTCAGATGTTCTAAATGAAATGGATCAAGTGGCAGGAACAACAATTTTCATATCATATCCCCTTAATCTAAATGAATTATTGAAAGATGAAAGTAGTTATAATTGAAGATGAAATATCCTGTCAGCAATATTTGAAGCAAATTTTACTGGACAATATTGCCGGTATAGAAATCATGGCGATAATTGATAATGTCCCGGATTCCATCACGCGTTTAAAAGAGCTCAAACCTGACCTGGTGTTTTTAGATGTAGAAATAAAACTCGGAAGTGGATTTGACATACTGCGCAGCATAGATGACAGGTCATTTGAAGTGATATTCACTACAGCATTTAATACTTTCGCCGTGGATGCTTTTAGATGCAGTGCCGTCGATTATTTATTAAAGCCGCTGCAAATAAATCAGGTTATAGAAGCGGTGAATAAGGTTAAAAGAACAAACAATAGAACCAACTCCCCCGATTTAATTGACAAAATATTATTACGGCTTCAAAGCCATTCCATGCAAAAAAATAAATTGATCATATATACTACTGAAGGCATGGAATTTGTGGAAACCTCCGATATAATGTTTAGTGAAGCAAAGGGGAATTATACCGATGTCTGGCTTAGCAATGGAACGAAAATTACGGCCTCAAAAAAGCTGAAAGAAATTGAAGAGAGCCTGCCGGTTCAATCTTTTTTCAGGGTGCATAATTCTTATATCGTGAACCTGGATTTCATAAAGAAATATCATAAAGGGCGAAATGGCTATTTATCCCTTTTAAATGGAAAGGGTATACCTGTTGCAGAAAGCAGAAAGGAGGACTTTATGGAATGGATTAAATAAGGATTTTAGATTATGATCCATCTGCCTGCAGCTAACTTTTATAATCCTGTATCACTTTTTCGGGACTGGTCATACTTTAGAATATATCCATTAGCTGCGGTATCCATTATTCATATATATCGAGCTCGGGCTTCAGAATAAAGACCTTACCATCCGCACGCTTTATGATCATCTGCTTATCATTTTTCAATAATTCCATTTGATAATTACGTAATTGCATGTAATCTTTAAACGCAGCCGATTTTTTGCCATTTATATTTACAATTTCATCCATCAGTTTCAGTTGTGGATTGCGTTTAATATTTGGATTGGTTGAAATTGAATTTACAATGATTTTTCCCTGTTGAAGCGTCAGGGTGGCACCAAAATTTTTCTCAGGAATTGTATTGATTGGGGTTTTCCTTTTGCTAAGGATAATTAGTTTCGTAGTATTGTTAATAATACAGTTATAATGCCTGAAAAAGCGGTTTCCCAATTTAAGACCACCCTCAGAATTAGAAAAGTTTAATTTGAACTGATGTGACAAATAGGTGGCAGTATCGCCAATACGGTATGCAAAATCTTTAATAGTGTAACTGGTATCAATTATAGCTTTTCCAGTTACTGATGAGGTTAAGCTCCCTACAGTAACCACTTTGGGTATATTGGCAAAAAATGGAAGTGCATTTAGGGTTATGCTGACATCAGCATTATTGGATCCAAAATCGATCTGTGCATAGCCCATTTGCCCATTGATCCCAAAAACTATTCCAGAGGAGTTGTAAATATCTAATTCAAAAGGCAAATGCACACCTGCATTTTCAAAAGGTTTTTGCGAAATAGTTACCAGATTTTTATCAAAATCAAATTTCCAGTTTAGTTTGCAGATAATAGAACTTCCGATAATACCGACAGGCTTTGCATTTGGGCCAATCATTTTTTCAAAATCAATAATCGTAAATGCAGAACCTTTCACATTCAATTTACCAATAAAGACATTATCGGCCAGCTTCAGATCTAGGTTTACATTATTATTATTTCCATCAACGCCACCTGCATCAATTTTTTCCGCAGCGGGTCTTAAGTTAACTTTTGAAGCGATTTTTTGGTCAATTGCAGATGATGCGAATCCATTGTCCCACACAAAAAAAACTTCGACGCCATTAACCGAAGCTTTAATCAAAATCATATCTCCCCATACCTCAATTGGTATGGTAACGGGTTGTTTTATGTCGGTGATTTCACCCATATGCAGCAATTTAATAACGGCACTATCCGAATTATTTTGGGCTTTCGCATTGAGCGTAAAAATTAGCGATAACAATAAAAATATTTTTTCCATTTTTTAAAGGTGGTTTTTAGTGTGTTTTGATAAAAAGTATAATCGACAAAAGAGGATTTTGGCAGGCTTTGCCGGTAACAGTTCTATCTATTATTTTTGGTTTATTATAACGGTACAAAATCAGGATACTTACAGGTCGTTTTCGTTTTCTAATTCCGATCTGATGTTTTCCTCATAGATTTTAGTAAGCTCGGCCAATTTAGATTTAATGATAAAGTAGTTGATATTCTTTCGGTCTATAGCTAAACTCCTTCTAATCGCATCTTTTGCTTCACTATGAAAGATTTTAAGAGGATTGTGGAAGATCTTCCTATCTATTGAAAGAATATGTACCATTAATTTTTTTAAAAACTCCTCATATTCATATAAAATGGTCTCTGTTTGATTCATAGGTTTACGTTTTAAAAATACAGATGAAATACTCCTTACATCAGCAGCATAAATCCCCGGTTCGTTGAGGAACCTGGGATTTGGTTTTATACTAAAAGTTAAGAGATATCTTATTTTCTTTTGATCACTTTCATTGTTTGTGATCGGCCCTCTGAAGTAATCAGAAAATGATATACGCCATCAGCCAGATCAGCAATATTCAATTCCGTATTTGTTGCTTTAACTGTCTGCTCAACCATCAGTCTGCCTTCGGCATTAAAGATTTGTACCAGTGTTTGTACAGCCGTTAAGCCTTCAATCCTTACCTTATCCTGTACCGGATTAGGATAAATACTCAGTGTCTGCCCGCATTCATTACTCAGGGACAATACTTTGCTATAGGCCTCTTTGTGGTCAACATCTACAATGCGTAAACGATAATATTGCATCCTGCCTTTTACCTGATTATCGGTATAATGGTAAGTACTGTTGCTGCCTGTAGGCGTCACCGTAGCAATTGTTTCAAACACCATTCCGTCTTTGCTGCGCTCTACTGCAAAATGGCTTAACTGTTCTTCTTTTCCACTCGTCCAATCCAGGATAAAACCACGATCTTTAGCGGCGCTGCCGGTAAACGTCAACAGTTGTGTGGGCAAAGGAATACTCCAGGTTACGGTATACGCTGCCGGTGTAAAATCTTTTTTGCCGGCGGCATCTATAGTAGCATATTTAAAGGTGGTGGTTCCGGTACCCGCCGAGGTTGCGCCGGGAGCGATGGTTAATAAAGCTGGATTATAATTCAGTATGGATGTACCGGCAGTAACTGCTAAACCACCTCCCACTACGGAATCGTTGACACCCGTAAAACTTTCGCCTGTAGCGACCCAACCGGCAGGCAACAGCTGAGCAGGGGCAGCTTGCCCGGCTTCGCCTTGTGTACTGCTTAATTGTGTCGTAAAGCTGCCTTCGGGAATATTGAGTACACTATAAGTGCCATTGGCATTTACCGGAACAGTTGCGACAACGACACCGCTACTATTGACAAGATTTATATATAATTGTGTGTCACCAGGTGTACCGATACCCAAGCCATCGAAAGCAATATCACCACCACTAAAGCTGGCAGCCGTGGTGGTAACGCCGGTTAAGGCCAGGTTTCCTATTAATACAGGAGCTACCGTAGGAGTAGCGGGGTTAAACCGGTATAAGGCATTGATGGTATTACCTAGGTGAAAATAAATATTCCCGTCTGCAGGGTTATAGGCTGCTTTATTGACAGTTGCGGACAGACCAAAAGACGAAGTCGTCGTACCATATGGGTTAGCGGCTCCGGGCGTGTAAGAATAGATATTGGCCGGGACTCGTGTACTAAACCAGATGATACCGGTGGTAGGATCAACAGCCATAGCACTCGTTTGCAGTACAGGGTGAGTAGCCGCAGCACCGCCACCAAAAACATCTCCTATGGTGGTGGCTAATCCGGTAGCTGTATCAATACGAACTAACGTACGCTGATCACTGGCGGACATGCCATAAATGGTGTTGGCTGCACCACAGTTTTGCGCGCTTAACCTGGATAAGGGAATAATGGCCAGGAAGAGAAGTAGGCTAATTAACTTATTAAGGAAAATCGTTTTCATAAAATTAGCATAGAAAATGATTAGGAATATTTGATTAATACTTAGGTTAATATATTGTAATTTAAATAGTTACAGAAAAAATGAAATGCTATTAAAAAAAATGAAGAAATGGCTTTCTTCATTTCTGTGCTTTAGAATGACTTTCCGTGAAACAAATGGCTTGAGGAGTATTTTACCTCTCAATTAACTTAATTTATATGAGTTGTTATGCCATTTTTCAGTTTGAAACCTTTAAACATTTTTTGCAGGGCTGAGAACAATACAAAATTCAAATATTTAATCGAAAGCCACAATCACCCCGTAGGGTGATTGTGGCTTTTTTACATAAACAATCAAACAATAAGATAGATTTCTGCATACTACTAAATGAACTTCCAGTAGCTATTAGCAGGTAACTATAAGTAAAAAGAAGAGATTTTTTGCCCTTTTATCGACAAAACTTGAGAAGCACCGTTTATTTAGAAAAGTTTTGGGTGCAAAGAAAGGACACAAGATATCCAAAGGGCGTCTAAGCAAAATATAATAAGATATACTCAAGGCATGATAATAGAGATAAGGTGTAATATGAGCTTGCGTTTTGTCATTTTATTTCACCCCTGATATACTTAGCGATGGCTTCCGTTTTATTGTTTACTTGTAGGACTTTGTACATTTTCTTGATA